>NZ_JBDGIT010000088.1:0-200 GCF_057657265.1 Variovorax sp. Soil_C_17 | reverse complement strand
GCGATGGAGTCGCTGCGGCGCGGCGCCACGCGGCGCGACATCCTCGCGATGCTGATGGCCGGCGGCATGCAGGCCACCCTGGCCGGCAGCCTGGCGGGCGTGGCGATGAACGCTCATGCGCAAACGCCGCGCAAGGGCGGGCGCATCCGCGTCGCCGGCGCGACCGCCGCCGCCACCGACACCCTGGACCCGGCCAAGCA
>NZ_JBDGIT010000087.1:0-200 GCF_057657265.1 Variovorax sp. Soil_C_17 | reverse complement strand
GACCGGAGGGCGTGTCCGCATTGCCAACAGCCTCGAGCGATCAAGGGCTACCACCCGCTGCGCTTCCGTACCGCCTTTGGGGATGTCGCCCTGCGCAGCCCTCGTTGGCACCGCTGTAAATGTGAGCAGTCCCGGGAGGCCACGTTTTGCCCGCTGAGCGAACTGCTGACGGTGCACACGTCGCCGGAACTGGCGTACCT
>NZ_JBDGIT010000086.1:0-204 GCF_057657265.1 Variovorax sp. Soil_C_17 | reverse complement strand
CAGCGCATGGCGGCCGTGATGGCCGGCGACGCGAGCGCCAACCCGTGGCGCGAGCACGACTGGCCGGCCATCCCCGGCCACTTCGGTCCGCCCTGGTTCCTGCCGGCAGTCGGGCTGTACTACCGGATCAAGGATCGGCTGGGCGGCTGAGCAGCCCGGCGAGTCCGCCATTTCCCGTTCCGCTTTCTTCAACCACAAGGCCTC
>NZ_JBDGIT010000085.1:0-208 GCF_057657265.1 Variovorax sp. Soil_C_17 | reverse complement strand
ACTGCCCGAGACGGTCTTGCTGATCCAGCGGGAGTCTGCGCCGAAGCTCACCAAGGCCGGGCTCGCCATGCTGAAACCACCGCCTTCGTTGGCGACCAGCTTGTCGCCCGCAGGCGGCTGGTTGCCCGGCGCGACGCCAGCCGCCTGCGGCGTGAGTACCTCGCAGGCCTTGGCGAGTCCGGGTGCGGGATTGGCGCCGAAGAATTCG
>NZ_JBDGIT010000084.1:0-209 GCF_057657265.1 Variovorax sp. Soil_C_17 | reverse complement strand
GCCACGTTTTGCCCGCTGAGCGAACTGCTGACGGTGCACACGTCGCCGGAACTGGCGTACCTGGAGGCCAAATGGGCCGCGCAAGTCTCCTTCGCGGCGGTCCGGGCGCTGTTGCAGGAGGTGCTGCCGATCGAACATGGATTGCATCAGGAGACCATCCGTCAGCACGTCCAAGCCACCGCCGAGCGACTCGAGGCGCAGCTCGGTCC
>NZ_JBDGIT010000083.1:0-212 GCF_057657265.1 Variovorax sp. Soil_C_17 | reverse complement strand
AAGCCGACGTGGCTGTTGAGCCAGTGGTTCGACCAGTAGCCGTCGGCCGGCATGCGCTTGATGTCCAGCTCCAGGCCGGCGCGCTGGGCCGTCTGCTGCAGCAACACGGCCATCTCCACCGAGTACAGCGCCGCGGGCGATGCCACCACCGGCACCTTGCCGGTGACGCCGGACTTCTGCAGATGGAACTTGGCCTTGTCGAGGTCGAAGGG
>NZ_JBDGIT010000082.1:0-213 GCF_057657265.1 Variovorax sp. Soil_C_17 | reverse complement strand
CTCGGCGATGCGACCATGGGCACCACCATCCTTGATCGGCTGATGCATCGTGCCGTCATGCTCGAGTTCGAAGGCAGAAGCTACCGGCTGAAGGAGGCCGCCGCACGCCTGGCGATCGCGGCCGAGGCGTGACCGATCAATAATGCAATCCTCGTCCTGCCCTGGAGGAATTTGAGTGTCCACGGGTGGGGGAGTTTGAAGTGTCGATCGGGG
>NZ_JBDGIT010000081.1:0-214 GCF_057657265.1 Variovorax sp. Soil_C_17 | reverse complement strand
CCGGGCGCCACCGCTACGAGGTCAAGCCGCAGACCACCCTGCGCACCAAGGGCAAGGGCAGCAGCCTGAGCGCCTCCCTGGAGATCGGCCAGTCCTTCGCGCTCGGCGAAGGCTGGCAGATCGAGCCCCAGGCGCAGCTGGTGCATCAGCGCCTGGACCTCGACGACGTGGACATCGCCGGCGCACGCGTGCGCCAGGAGCGCGACAGCCACTG
>NZ_JBDGIT010000080.1:0-218 GCF_057657265.1 Variovorax sp. Soil_C_17 | reverse complement strand
TGTGATGTTTCAATAGGTTGTTCACCCGGATGGGTCTGGGAAACTGGAGTTACCACGCTTCAGGATCGCAGAGGAATCCCACCGGATGAACAGCCATAAGAATGCCAGATTGACATTGGAAGGTCGCAAGTTGCTTGTCGGACGCATCGCAGGAATGGGGCTGATGCTTGCCGCCGAGGCGGCAGGCATCAGCCCGCGCACTGCGCGCAAGTGGCTCA
>NZ_JBDGIT010000079.1:0-221 GCF_057657265.1 Variovorax sp. Soil_C_17 | reverse complement strand
CTGTGCGAGAGCAGCCAGGGGCCGAACAGGGCCGCGAGCATCCAGAACAGCAGCACCGACAGGCCGAGCAGGCCGGAAGGGCCGAAGCTGCCGAGCCAGCGCAGCGGGCCGCCGCGGCGGCGCCCCTGAGGCTGCGGCGCGAGAGCCGCCGTGGCGCCCACGATGGGCGTGGAGGTGGATGTGGTTTCCATGGAGCTCACCTCAGCGATGCCGCAGCCGCG
>NZ_JBDGIT010000078.1:0-222 GCF_057657265.1 Variovorax sp. Soil_C_17 | reverse complement strand
CGGCCCGAAGGTCTCCTCGCAGCTGCAGGCCATCGTGGCGTCGGCGTTCACCAGCACCGTGGGCGCGTAATAGTTCGCGCCCAGATCCCCAAGGCGCCTTCCGCCGGCGAGCACCCTGGCGCCTCGTTCGATGGCGTCCTGCACATGGCGCTCGATCTTCTCCACCGCGCGCGCATTGATCATCGGCCCGATCTGCGAGGCTGCGTCGCTCGCCGGGCCCAC
>NZ_JBDGIT010000077.1:0-226 GCF_057657265.1 Variovorax sp. Soil_C_17 | reverse complement strand
GCTGCAACATGGTCTACAACGGCCTCACGTCGCTGGACGGCAGCCTGACGCCGCAGCCCGCGCTGGCCGAGTCCTTCACCACCAAGGATGCGAAGACCTGGGTCTTCACGCTGCGCAAGGGCGTGACCTTCCACGACGGCAAGGCGCTGTCGCCGGCCGACGTGGTGTTCTCCGTCATGCGCCACAAGGACCCGGCCACCGCTTCCAAGGCCAAGGTGCTGGCCGA
>NZ_JBDGIT010000076.1:0-227 GCF_057657265.1 Variovorax sp. Soil_C_17 | reverse complement strand
CCCTCGTCGAGAAGATCGTCCAGCTCGTGCCGGGATCTGCTCTCGCCGATCAAGGTGTACTCGAACCGAGTGGCCATAAACGCATGTGGCCCGCCGCAATCCTCTGGCGGTGCCGCGCGCCGGCCTGCGATGCACACCGGGTACACCCCCTTGGGATCCAGGGGCAACGTGTCCTCGATGCGCAGGTCGTGCACCCACAAATCGCCGAAGTCATATTCGTAGGTGAA
>NZ_JBDGIT010000075.1:0-232 GCF_057657265.1 Variovorax sp. Soil_C_17 | reverse complement strand
GAGACTGCGCAGGCTCGCGATCGACAGCGGGGCCGCTTCCAGCGTCTCCGCCACGTACCGCAACAGGTTGCGAGGCAAGACGGAGAAGCGATCCATCGGACGGCCGCACGCGCGCAGAAACAGCAGTTGCAGTGCGCCGGCGACCCGGCGGTCGCATCGAAATCGCTGGCGGACCGACAGAACGTCGCCATCTCCGAGCTGAAAAAAGTGCTGGAGGTCGAAGTCCGTCAGG
>NZ_JBDGIT010000074.1:0-236 GCF_057657265.1 Variovorax sp. Soil_C_17 | reverse complement strand
GTGGAGTCCCACTTCGATGCCTTGGGCCGCGAAGCCCACGCCAGCATGTTCCTGGATGACGGCAGCCGCGATTGGTACGACTACAACCAGGATGGCAGCCAAGGCTGGGGCGCGCTGGTCTCGCATTTCGATGCCGCGGGCCGCGAAGCGCATGCCAACCTGTACATGGACGACGGCAGCCGCAACTGGTACGACTACGACCAGGACGGCTCGCAAGCCTGGAGCCGGGTCCAATC
>NZ_JBDGIT010000073.1:0-246 GCF_057657265.1 Variovorax sp. Soil_C_17 | reverse complement strand
TGGCGCTCGCGCGCACGCTCGCGCTCGATGTCTTCGCGCGTGCGCACGGCACGGCGGACCTTGCCTGCCTTGGCGGCATCGCTGCTGGCGGCCTCGGGCGCGCCGGTGCCGCTGCTGCTGCTGCTGCTGCTGCTGCTGCTGCTGCTGCTGCTGCTGCTGCTGCCATCGCTCGACGCTCCCTGACCGGCGCCTGCCGAAAGGCCATTCACGCCGCTGCCACCACCGCCACAGGCGGAAATCAAGGCC
>NZ_JBDGIT010000072.1:0-248 GCF_057657265.1 Variovorax sp. Soil_C_17 | reverse complement strand
TCGACGTCCAGACTGAAGAGACTGCTGCCGCTGGCGATCACGACCTTGCCGTTCGGCGCCAGGAAGCCGCGCGGGTAGTACCAGTCGGCCGGCCAGTCGGCGATCTTCGACAGCGTCTTCCAGCCCGAGCCCGGCGTGTAGATCTCCGGCGGTCCCGCGCCGGCGCCGCTTTCGTCGATGCCGGCGGCCGTCAGCACGCGGCCGTCCGCCAGGGGATACAGCGAGCCGTACCAGCGCGCGTACTGCAT
>NZ_JBDGIT010000071.1:0-248 GCF_057657265.1 Variovorax sp. Soil_C_17 | reverse complement strand
CGCGAGGCCCTCAAGAAATACACCCTCGACCTGACCGAGCGCGCCCGCCTGGGCAAGCTCGACCCGGTGATCGGGCGCGACGAGGAAATCCGCCGCGCCATCCAGGTGCTGCAGCGCCGCACCAAGAACAACCCCGTGCTCATCGGCGAGCCCGGCGTCGGCAAGACCGCTATCGTCGAAGGGCTGGCGCAGCGCATCGTCGCCGGCGAAGTGCCCGAGTCGCTCAAGGGCAAGCGCGTGCTGTCGCT
>NZ_JBDGIT010000070.1:0-251 GCF_057657265.1 Variovorax sp. Soil_C_17 | reverse complement strand
AGGCCGGCACCGACCTGTGGACCGCCCCCCACTGGCGCGCCGGCCTCTACGCCGGCCAGCTCGACGGCGATATGCAAGTCAGGGGCTTCGCCCGCGGCGTCGCCAACCTGGCCGTCGGCAGCAACGACCTGCGCAGCCAGTACCTGGGCGGCTATGCCACCTACAGCAACGACAGCGGCTTCTACGCCGATGCCGTGCTGCAGGCCGGGCGCCACCGCTACGAGGTCAAGCCGCAGACCACCCTGCGCACC
>NZ_JBDGIT010000069.1:0-251 GCF_057657265.1 Variovorax sp. Soil_C_17 | reverse complement strand
TCCAGCGCGCCCACGCTGCTGCGCACCCAGGTGGGCGCCGAGGAGATCGCCGAGGTGGTGGCGCGCGCCACCGGCATCCCGGTCGCCAAGCTGATGCAGGGCGAGCGCGACAAGCTGCTCCAGATGGAAGGCAAGATCCACGAGCGCGTGGTCGGCCAGGACGAGGCCATCAGCGCGGTGGCCAACGCGATCCGCCGCTCGCGCTCGGGCCTTTCGGACCCGAACCGTCCCACCGGCTCCTTCCTCTTCCT
>NZ_JBDGIT010000068.1:0-262 GCF_057657265.1 Variovorax sp. Soil_C_17 | reverse complement strand
TGGAAACGTGATGCGCGCCGACGAAACCTTGTACGACCTGCTCGAAGAGATCGACGGCGTGCGCGAGCAGGACAGGCAAGCTGGGCGGCCGCCCTCGGTCGTGCTGAGGAAACTTGATCGGGCGCTGGATGAATTTGCGATCTACATCGACAACAACGCCGGCGCCATCGTCAACTACGGGGAGAGGTACCGATGCGGGGAGCGCATTGCAACCGGCTTCGTCGAATCCGCGGTCAACCAGGTGATCGCCAAGCGGTTCGTG
>NZ_JBDGIT010000067.1:0-274 GCF_057657265.1 Variovorax sp. Soil_C_17 | reverse complement strand
CTCCAGCCCGCCGGCGCCGCCGCCCACGATGACGACTCGGTGCTTCTGCACGGGGCTGTTCATGGTCGGCTGCTCGTGCAGGCGTGGGGGCGCTTCAGCGCGGCTGGGCCACGACGCGCGATCGGTTGGCCGGGCACGGCCACTTCGTTGGAAGCGCACCAGCATTCCAGGCTCGGACCGTGCGCTGCTACAGCTGCCCCTGGCACACGTACTTGATGTGCAGGTAGTCGTCCAGCCCGTGCACCGAGCCCTCGCGTCCGTAGCCCGAGGCCTT
>NZ_JBDGIT010000066.1:0-275 GCF_057657265.1 Variovorax sp. Soil_C_17 | reverse complement strand
CGCATGATGATGGTGGACGACGAAGGCGGCGCGATGGTGGTGGACGTCAACGGCAGTACGCCCGTCGTCACGCCGATTGCCGGCCCCGGCACCAACCGCATCTGGAGCACGGCGACCGTGCTGGCCGACGGGAAGGTGGCCGTCACCGGCGGCTCGTCGGAAGACAACGTGCTGGTCGACACGGCCTTCTCGACCCTCATCTGGGACCCGAAGACCAACGGCTGGACCACCGGCGCATCGGCCGCGAAGCCGCGGCTTTATCACTCGTCGGCGAT
>NZ_JBDGIT010000065.1:0-277 GCF_057657265.1 Variovorax sp. Soil_C_17 | reverse complement strand
GCCTGTCCTGCTCGCGCACGCCGTCGATCTCTTCGAGCAGGTCGTACAAGGTTTCGTCGGCGCGCATCACGTTTCCATGCCACAGGAACCATTTGACGCGCTCGATGCCCTTGAGCAACTCCGGCTTCTCTGCGCTTTGCAACCCGCGTGTCGTTTGCAGGAGTTGCTCGATGCGCATCGCGACGTGGAACCAGTCCAGTATGTGCTCGGATCGCGGGTGCACGAACGCGCCGAGCTCGCGCACCGTATCGCCGCCATCACAAAGGAACGTGATGTG
>NZ_JBDGIT010000064.1:0-281 GCF_057657265.1 Variovorax sp. Soil_C_17 | reverse complement strand
GCCCGCGTCCGTGACCCCAATCGCAAGGGTTCGGTCGAGAACGCGATCGGCCACACCCAGGCCACGGCCCTGAAGGGAAGGCGGTTCGAGTCCCTGCAAGAGCAGAACGATTTCCTCGAACACTGGGAGACCAAGTGGGCCGCCTCGCGCATCCATGGCAGCGCGCGCCGCCAGGTGCAGGCCATGTTCGAGGAGGAACAGCCGTTGCTGCAGCCGCTGCCGATGCTGGGCATGCAGTACTTCACCGAGGCGCAGCGCACCGTGTGCGACGACAGCTGCGT
>NZ_JBDGIT010000063.1:0-285 GCF_057657265.1 Variovorax sp. Soil_C_17 | reverse complement strand
CTGTTGGCAATGCGGACACGCCCTCCGGTCGGACAAATAGTGATCCAACTGCTCTTGGACAAGCGCTTGCTGGAGCTTGCCGAGGATGGACTTGGCGTCCCCGAGGGCAAGTCCGACGTCCTGCACGTGGTCACATCGGCGTTCGATTGTGTGAAGTGGCACGGTGACTGGGCGCGACCTGGCTGCCTCGAAGCGAATCTGAACAGTGACTCTCATGGGGCCCACCTTTCCGGAGATGGCGTAGCCAAAGCGGCGAGCCTTCGATTGACGGCGCGCCGATCGAAG
>NZ_JBDGIT010000062.1:0-325 GCF_057657265.1 Variovorax sp. Soil_C_17 | reverse complement strand
CGTGTTGGCCTTCATGACCTTCCCGCGGGCGCACTGGACACAGATCTACAGCACAAACCCTCTGGAGCGGCTGAACGTGGAGATCAAGCGACGCACGAACGTCGTTGGCATCTTCCCCAACGACGCCTCGATCACGCGGCTCGTCGGCGCCATGATGCTCGAGCAGAACGACGAGTGGTCGCTCAACCGGCGCTATATGCAGCTTGAAGGCTTGCAGACCCTGAGCGACACTGCGCCCACTCGGCTGTCCGCAGTGGCACGCTGAGTACCGTGCAGCTCAGCCCTCTCCGGGCTGTGGACCTACACCACGGAATGGGACGCGACC
>NZ_JBDGIT010000061.1:0-334 GCF_057657265.1 Variovorax sp. Soil_C_17 | reverse complement strand
ACCTCGACAGCGAAGCGCAGAAGTACTACGACGCGGTGCCCACCTGGGCGCCGCATGCGGACGTGCCCGCGGGCCTGTCCAAGATCGCCAACGAGATCCCGCTGGTGATCCTGTCCAACGCCTCGGACGACCAGATCCAGAAGAACGTCGCGCTGCTCGGGGCGCCCTTCCACCGCGTCTACACCGCGCAGCAGGCCCAGGCCTACAAGCCGCGCCTGAAGGCCTTCGAATACATGCTCGACTCGCTGGGCTGCAATCCGGAGGACGTGCTGCACGTGTCCTCCAGCCTGCGCTACGACCTGATGTCGGCGGACGACCTGGGCATCGTCAACAA
>NZ_JBDGIT010000060.1:0-432 GCF_057657265.1 Variovorax sp. Soil_C_17 | reverse complement strand
AGAAGACGATCACCGACACCGCCAGCAGCGACAGCAGCGCCAGCGCGATGCGCTGGGCGAGGAGTTTGAGGATCACATGGTTCATCGGGGGACCTCCGAAGCGCGGATCAGGCTTCCAGCCAGACGTTTTCTGCGAAGTTGTAGCCCATGAGGCCGCCCAGCGGGATCGGCGACAGGCCCTTGAGCTTGGACGTGTGGCCGTCGATGCTGGCCAGGAACAGCGGGATGCCGATGCCGGCCTCCTGGTGGATCATGGTCTGCATGTCGGCATACATCTGCTTGCGCTTGGCCAGATCGGTCTCGGCGCGCGAGGCGAGCAGCAGCTGGTCGAACTTCTCGTTCTTCCAGCGCGACTCGTTCCAGGCCGCGCCCGACTGGAAGAACTGCGTCAGCAGCACGTCGGCGCTCGGGCGCGGGTTGACGTTGCCGAAG
>NZ_JBDGIT010000059.1:0-438 GCF_057657265.1 Variovorax sp. Soil_C_17 | reverse complement strand
CGCCTGACCGACGGCCAGGGCCGCACCGTGAACTTCAAGAACACGGTGATCGTGATGACCAGCAACATCGGCTCGCCCATCATCCAGTCGATGGTGGGCCGGCCGGCCGAGGAGATCAAGGACGCGGTGTGGGACGAGTTGAAGAACTACTTCCGCCCCGAGTTCCTGAACCGCATCGACGAGACCGTGGTCTTCCATGCGCTGGACGCCAAGAACATCGAGGCGATCGCGGCCATCCAGCTGCGCGT
This sequence comes from Variovorax sp. Soil_C_17, assembly GCF_057657265.1. Lineage (NCBI taxonomy): Bacteria > Pseudomonadati > Pseudomonadota > Betaproteobacteria > Burkholderiales > Comamonadaceae > Variovorax > Variovorax sp. Soil_C_17. Next base: position 190 of record NZ_JBDGIT010000059.1, on the reverse strand, counting down.
GCTGCAGGAGCGTCTCGCGAAGATGGACCTCGCCCTCGAGGTCTCGCCGGCGGCCCTGGCGGAGATCGCCAAGGTCGGCTTCGACCCGGTGTTCGGCGCGCGCCCGCTCAAGCGGGCGATCCAGCATCGCATCGAGAACCCGCTGTCGAAGCTGCTGCTCGATGGCAGCTTCGGGCCGAAGGACACGATC
>NZ_JBDGIT010000058.1:0-452 GCF_057657265.1 Variovorax sp. Soil_C_17 | reverse complement strand
CTGTACATGGACGACGGCAGCCGCAACTGGTACGACTACGACCAGGACGGCTCGCAAGCCTGGAGCCGGGTCCAATCCCGTTTCGATGCCTGGGGCCGCGAAGACGAAGCCACCATGCTCCTCGACGATGGCCGGCGCAGGCGATACGACTACGACCAGGACAACACGCAGTACTGGAGCCGGGTCGAACAGGACTTCGACGTGTTCGGCCGTGAAACCATCGCCAATGTCTACCAAGACGATGGCGGCCGAACGCAGATCGACTACACCGTGACAGCCGGCTACAGGGTGGTGTCGAGATTCAATGCGCAGGGTTACAAGATCCTCGAGGAGACATCGGCCTGGCTGCCTGGCGGTCCGCTTCCGGCTCCGCTGGCGCCGGCGGTTGGACCTGTTCCCATGTCGCCGTTCTATGTGCCGCCAAATGCGGCGCCGCTGAATCCTTTCGTGCC
>NZ_JBDGIT010000057.1:0-464 GCF_057657265.1 Variovorax sp. Soil_C_17 | reverse complement strand
AGGGCCGCCAGTGCTTCGGCGACGATCTTCTCGGTCAGCTTCTTGACGTGGCTGTAGCTGTGGATGCCGTCGTGCATTGCCTGCGCACAGGCGCGGTTGACAAGACGGCACGGGTAGCGATCGGCCAGCCGGACGATGCCCCACAGCTTGCGTTGGCCGACACGGCCTTCGACGGCGAACAGCAGCTCGCACAGTCGCTGGGCGTCGTTGCCGATCGCCCTGGCTTGCGCGAGGATGCGCCGGGTCTCGCGCGAAGGGTTGAAGACGCGCTCCTCCATCGGCAGCACGACGGTGCCGGGGCGTTCGACTCGGACGTGGCTGCGCAGCAGCGCCTGCGTCTTCAGGTCACGGATCTCGATGCGGCGGTCGAACACACGCACCAGCACATGGCTGCCGATGGGCGCCGGGCGCGCGGCGTAGCTGCTGTGATCGACCCGCACGCAGCTGTCGTCGCACACGGTGCG
>NZ_JBDGIT010000056.1:0-489 GCF_057657265.1 Variovorax sp. Soil_C_17 | reverse complement strand
CAAGTTTCCCCGAGGGGGAGGCGTCGGGTCCATCTCAGTAATAGGTTGTTCCCGCCGAGTCGGGACGCCGGAGGCTTGTAGCCCAAGGCCGAGTGCGGCCTCCTGGCGTTGTAGTAACTCAAGAAGGCTGGCAACCAGGCGGTGCGCTCGCCGCTGTTGGTCCAGACGCGGCCATAGGCCCACTCGCGCAGACAGGTCTGGATGAACCGCTCGGCCTTGCCATTGGTCTGCGGGCGATAGGGCCTGGTGAAGGTGTGTTTGATGCCCAATGCTTGGCAAGTCTTGGCGAACAGCCGCGAGCGATAGGCCGAGCCGTTGTCGGTGATCAGGCGCTTGATGGTGACGCCCAAAGCCGCGTAGTGCGCCACGGCGGCCTGCAGGAACGCCACGGCCGAGCCCTTGCGCTCGTCAGCGTGCATCTGCACGAAGCCCGCACGCGAGTGGTCGTCGATGGCCACGTGAGCGAACTCCCAGCCGGCGCCTCGCGTG
>NZ_JBDGIT010000055.1:0-494 GCF_057657265.1 Variovorax sp. Soil_C_17 | reverse complement strand
ACGCATCGCAGGAATGGGGCTGATGCTTGCCGCCGAGGCGGCAGGCATCAGCCCGCGCACTGCGCGCAAGTGGCTCAAGCGCTTCCACGAAGGCGGCGTGCAGGGCTTGCACGACCGCAGCTCTCGCCCGGTGAGGACGCGCACGAACCTGGACGCTGCACTGCACGAACGCATCGAGCAGTTGCGCCGCTCGCGCATGCCCATGCGCCGCATCGCCACCGTCGTTGGACGCAGCGTGGCCACGGTCAGCCGTCTGCTCGCACGCCTGGGGCTGTCCAGCCTGAAGGCACTGGAGCCCATTGCGCCAATCGTTCGCTACGAGCGAGAAGCGCCCGGAGAGCTGCTGCATATCGACACCAAGAAGCTGGGACGCATCGTGCAGCCCAGCCACCGTGTGACGGGCGATCGTCGCGATACCACGCGAGGCGCCGGCTGGGAGTTCGCTCACGTGGCCATCGACGACCACTCGCGTGCGGGCTTCGTGCAGATGCACG
>NZ_JBDGIT010000054.1:0-569 GCF_057657265.1 Variovorax sp. Soil_C_17 | reverse complement strand
GTCACGGTGCTGCGGCACCTGTCGGTGTTCGGCTACGACGACGCGCCGCACGGCCACATGGAAGTGGTTCTGGAGAACGTGCGCGTGCCGGCGGACAGCATCCTGCTGGGCGAGGGCCGGGGTTTCGAGATCGCGCAGGGCCGCCTGGGGCCGGGGCGCATCCACCACTGCATGCGCTCCATCGGCGCCGCCGAGCGCGCGCTGGAACTGATGTGCGATCGCCTGCAGAAGCGCATCGCGTTCGGCAAGCCGCTGGCCGAGCAGTCGGTCTGGCACGAACGCATCGCCGAATCGCGCTGCATGATCGACCAGGCCCGCCTGCTGACGCTCAACGCGGCGTGGAAGATGGACACCGTGGGCAACAAGGTGGCGCGCGCCGAGATCGCCATGATCAAGGTGGTCGCGCCCAACATGTCGTGCAAGGTGGTGGACTGGGCGATCCAGGCCCATGGCGGCGGCGGCGTCAGCCAGGACTTCTGGCTGGCGGAGGCCTACGCGCACCAGCGCACCGTGCGGCTGGTGGACGGACCGGACGAAGTGCACCGCAACGCGATCGCCAAGCTGGAGCT
>NZ_JBDGIT010000053.1:0-604 GCF_057657265.1 Variovorax sp. Soil_C_17 | reverse complement strand
CCGCTGCCGATGCTGGGCATGCAGTACTTCACCGAGGCGCAGCGCACCGTGTGCGACGACAGCTGCGTGCGGGTCGACCACAGCAGTTACGCCGCGCGGCCGGCGCCCATCGGCAGCCACGTGCTGGTGCGCGTGTTCGACCGCCACATCGAGATCCGTGACCTGAAGACGCAGGCGCTGCTGCGCAGTCACATCCGGGTCGAGCGCCCCGGCACGGTCGTGCTGCCGGTGGAGGAGCGCGTGTTCAACCCTTCGCGCGAGACCCGCCGCATCCTCGCGCAAGCCAAGGCGATCGGCAACGACGCCCAGCGACTGTGCGAGCTCCTGTTCGCCGTCGAAGGTCGCGTCGGCCAGCGCAAGCTGTGGGGCATCGTCCGCCTGGCCGATCGATACCCGCGCCGTCTTGTCGACCGCGCGTGTGCGCAGGCGATGCACGACGGCATCCACAGCTACAGCCACGTCAAGAAGCTGACCGAGAAGATCGTCGCCGAAGCACTGGCGGCCCTCGAGCACACCGAAGAGCCGCGCCAGCTGGAGCTCACGCTGACGCAGGAGCACCCGCTGATCCGTCCCGCCGACATCTACGCCGAGTTGTTCTCCCGCT
>NZ_JBDGIT010000052.1:0-613 GCF_057657265.1 Variovorax sp. Soil_C_17 | reverse complement strand
ACTGGTTCTGAACTTCCCGCCGGGTGGTCCCACCGACGTCGTGAGCCGCTATCTCGCGCAGAAGCTCTCCCCCTTGCTAGGCCAACCGGTCGTGGTCGACAACCGCAGCGGCGGTGCAGGCGCCGTCGGAATACTTGCGGCGGCCAACTCCGCGCCGGACGGCTATACGCTTCTCTACACGGCCACCACCGGCCTGGTGCAGGTCCCGCTCATCACCAAGGATGCTTCCTTCGACCCGCTGCGCAGCATCGTTCCGGTCGTCGGCATCGGAACGACACCCATCGCTCTGCTGGCGCACGGATCGCTTCCTGCATCGGACTTTCCCGGCTTCGTCGAATGGGCGCGCAAGCAACAGGGCGGCGTGGACATCGGGGGCGGAGGTCCGATCATCCAGATCGCGACCGCCGTGCTGTCACGCGAGACCGGCCTCAAGCTGATCTATGTTCCGTATCGGGGCACCGCGCCGGTGGTGCAGGCAGCGCTTGGCGGAGAGATCAAGGCATTCTTCAGCACGCCCTCGCCGACGATCACAGAGCTCATCAAGACAGGAAGGCTCAAGGTGCTTGGTGTCACGTCTGCACAACCCAGCCGGCTCGTCCCGGGTGCCGAGCCG
>NZ_JBDGIT010000051.1:0-661 GCF_057657265.1 Variovorax sp. Soil_C_17 | reverse complement strand
TGGCCAAGGACGAGGGCCGCACCATCGTCTTCATCGACGAGCTGCACACGATGGTCGGCGCCGGCAAGGCCGAGGGCGCGATGGACGCCGGCAACATGCTCAAGCCCGCGCTGGCGCGCGGCGAGCTGCACTGCGTGGGCGCCACCACGCTCGACGAATATCGCAAGTACATCGAGAAGGACGCCGCGCTGGAGCGCCGCTTCCAGAAGATCCTGGTGGGCGAGCCCAGCGTGGAGGCGACCATCGCCATCCTGCGCGGCCTGCAGGAGAAGTACGAGGTGCACCACGGCGTCGACATCACCGACCCGGCCATCGTCGCGGCGGCCGAGTTGTCCGACCGCTACATCACCGACCGCTTCCTGCCCGACAAGGCGATCGACCTGATCGACGAGGCCGCAGCCCGCATCAAGATCGAGATGGACTCCAAGCCCGAGGTGATGGACCGCCTCGACCGGCGCCTGATCCAGCTGCAGATCGAGCGCGAGGCCGTGCGCCGCGAGAAGGACGAGGCCTCGCAAAAGCGCCTGTCCCTCATCGAGGAAGACATCGCCCGCGTGCAGAAGGAGCTCGCCGACCTGGACGAGATCTGGCAGGCCGAGAAGGCCCAGGCGCAGGGCAGCGCGCAGATCCGCGAGGAGATCGACAAGATCAAGTTCCAGAT
>NZ_JBDGIT010000050.1:0-681 GCF_057657265.1 Variovorax sp. Soil_C_17 | reverse complement strand
CCGGAGGACGTGCTGCACGTGTCCTCCAGCCTGCGCTACGACCTGATGTCGGCGGACGACCTGGGCATCGTCAACAAGGTCTTCGTCAACCGCGGCCACGGCCCGGGCAACCCGGCCTACCGCTACGTGGAGATCCAGGACATCGGCGGCCTGCCGGGCGTCGTCGGTCTCTGAGCTTGTGCAAGTGCACCGCGCCATGAAGCTCGACTCCTACTGGACCGATTCGGCGTCCGCCTTCGTGCCCCGGCCGCAGGAGCTGCCGGCCCAGGTCGACGTCGCCGTGGTCGGCGGCGGCTTCACGGGCCTGTCGGCGGCGCTGGCGCTGGCCAGGCGCGGCGCCAAGGTGGTGGTGCTGGAGGCGGGCGAGCGCGTGGCGGGCGAGGCCTCGGGGCGCAACGGCGGGCACGTCAACAACGGCCTGGCCGTGGACTATGCCGAGGTGGCCGCGAAGTTCGGTGCCGGGCGCGCCCGGGCCTGGTACCGCGCCTACGACGATGCGGTGGACACGGTCGAGCGGCTGGTGCGCGAGGAGGCGATCGATTGCGACTTCCTGCGCCACGGCAAGCTCAAGCTCGCGACGCGTGCGGGCCAGATGGCGGCGCTCCAGCGCAGCGCCGAGCGCCTGATCGGCGACGGCGTGGACACCGACGTGGAGATCCTCGATGCGGCGCGCGTGCGCGC
>NZ_JBDGIT010000049.1:0-731 GCF_057657265.1 Variovorax sp. Soil_C_17 | reverse complement strand
CAATAATGCAATCCTCGTCCTGCCCTGGAGGAATTTGAGTGTCCACGGGTGGGGGAGTTTGAAGTGTCGATCGGGGATTCTCTCGGCCGCAACTGCTTATGCGCGCACCCTACCCGCCCTTGCCACCGCAGACGAGGCGGTGCTTCACGATCACCTTCCTGAATTGCTGAGAGCCATCACAGCAGATCTGCGGCGGCCGCAAAGTAGGAGGGAGTCGATTGAAAAATCCCAAGGAAACGCACCTTCGGTGGAGGACGAGACGGCTGCGCAGGCCCATGGACTTGCGAGAGCTCGCAGCGGGCTCACCACGAGCCAGCTCGTCGCCGAGTTCCGCGCCCTGCGCTCCAGCGTCTTGCGGCTCTACGGAGATGCGCATCCGGCTGGCCCGGGCACAGTGGAAGAAATTGGGCGCTTCAACGAGGCCATCGATCAAGCGGTTGCAGAATCGGTGGCATTCCACGAAGCGGAGCTCGAACGATGGCGGCAGATTTTCCTGGGCGTCCTCGGCCACGATCTGCGTGGCCCGCTGAACGCCATTTCGCTCGCCGGCCGATTGATCACCCTGCAGGCATCACCGGCCATCAGCGCACACGCGGCGACCCTGATGCACGGGGTGGAGCGCATGACGACCCTGCTGGACTCGCTTTTGGAACTTATTGAGCCGGCATGAGCGAACTTGAATCAGGCCGCATAGCGAACCGGCTCGTGTTCGAAGTAGCTCTTGATGCGTT
>NZ_JBDGIT010000048.1:0-761 GCF_057657265.1 Variovorax sp. Soil_C_17 | reverse complement strand
TGCCTCGCAACCTGTTGCGGTACGTGGCGGAGACGCTGGAAGCGGCCCCGCTGTCGATCGCGAGCCTGCGCAGTCTCTACGAGCGTCGCCCGACGCTGTACGAGCATCAGCAGTGGGCCAGAGACTATCTTGGCCTGAGCGACCTCGACCCAGCCGGTGAGGCCTCGTTGATGGCGATGCTGGCACTCCACGCCGCCGAGGCCGCACATCCAGACGAACTGGTCACGTCAGCGTGCCATTGGCTCTATGACCATCGGATCCTGATCCCAGGCGAGCGCCGTGTCCAGGACTGGGCCCGCGGTGCGTTTACCGCGACCGAAGCTCGCATCCGAAACGCGATCGCCCGCGAGGTCTCCCCTGCTGATGTGCGTCGTTGCCTCGCCTCGGCCCACAGTCAGCGCCCCGACGCCGGCTGTTCCCATCTCGAATGGCTCAAGACTCCCTCCGGACGCCATGGACCCACGACTCTGGCCGAGACCCTGGAGAAGATCAGCTACCTGAAGTCCCTGGGCGTGCACCAGTGGTCCCTCGCCGATGTCGGCCTGCCCAAGCTGCACGCCTACGCCCAGCGGGTGCAGTCGCGGCGCCCGGCGAAGAACCGCGAACTCAAGGAGACCCGCCAGGAGATCGAACTGGTCTGCTTCCTGCGCGTGAGCCTTCTGGAACTGACGGATATCGCCGTGCAGCAGAACCTGCGCCGCAGCCAGGACTTGTTTCGTGAAGCCAAGCAGAAGGTGAAGACGAAGCGCGAGCAGTCGGGC
>NZ_JBDGIT010000047.1:0-803 GCF_057657265.1 Variovorax sp. Soil_C_17 | reverse complement strand
GGCGAGCCGATGTTGCTGGTCATCACGATCACCGTGTTCTTGAAGTTCACGGTGCGGCCCTGGCCGTCGGTCAGGCGCCCGTCGTCGAGCACCTGCAGCAGCACGTTGAACACGTCCGGATGCGCCTTCTCGACCTCGTCCAGCAGCAGCACGCTGTAGGGCTTGCGGCGCACGGCCTCGGTCAGGTAGCCGCCCTCCTCGTAGCCGACATACCCGGGCGGCGCGCCGATCAGGCGCGCGACGGAATGCTTCTCCATGAACTCGCTCATGTCGACGCGGATGAGGTGGTCCTCGCTGTCGAACAAAAAGCCCGCCAGCGCCTTGCACAGCTCGGTCTTGCCCACGCCGGTGGGGCCCAGGAAGAGGAAGGAGCCGGTGGGACGGTTCGGGTCCGAAAGGCCCGAGCGCGAGCGGCGGATCGCGTTGGCCACCGCACTGATGGCCTCGTCCTGGCCGACCACGCGCTCGTGGATCCTGCCTTCCATCTGGAGCAGCTTGTCGCGCTCGCCCTGCATCAGCTTGGCGACGGGAATGCCGGTGGCGCGCGCCACCACCTCGGCGATCTCCTCGGCGCCCACCTGGGTGCGCAGCAGCGTGGGCGCGCTGGACTTGCCCTTGGTCGCCTCGGTGTCCTGCGCTTCCTTCAGCCGCTTCTCCAGGCCCGGCAGCTTGCCGTACTGCAGCTCGGCCACTTTGTTGAAGTCGCCCTTGCTGGTGAACTCGGCAATCTGGAACTTGATCTTGTCGATCTCCTCGCGGATCTGCGCGCTGCCCTGCGCCTGGGCCTTCTCGGCCTGCCAGAT
>NZ_JBDGIT010000046.1:0-813 GCF_057657265.1 Variovorax sp. Soil_C_17 | reverse complement strand
TCTGCCAAGCTGAACGGCATCGACCCGCAACGCTACCTGACCTACGTCCTGCAGCGCATCGCTCAGCACCCGAGCAACCGGATTGATGAGCTGCTGCCCTGGGTCGTAGCGCCGCATCTGCAAGCGCCCTGGCACCCGCCGGTAGCCAAGGTGGCCTGAAGGCTTGCGCGCACTGTGGGCACGCGCCGCGTCCCGCTACAGTGCCGCATGAGCACCAGCCCCGCCCCCCAAGACATCCAAGCCTGGCAGCTGTACGTCGAACTCGAGGACGTGCGGCCGAAGGTATGGCGCCGCCTTCTGGTGCCACTGACGGTCGACCTGTCGCGCCTGCACGTGATGCTGCTGTGGGGCACGGGGTGGGATGGCGGGCACGTGCATGAGTTCGTCTTCGGTTGTGACCATTACGGAGCGACAGAGCCAGGGCGGGAGTTCCCCGACGACCTAATGCCCGAAGAAGATGTGACGCTGAGCGAAGCGCTCGGCAGGCGCAAGACCTTCAACTACCTCTACGACTTCGGCGACGCCTGGTGGCACAAGGTAAAGGTCGAGAAGATCGTGACGCTGGGAGCACCGATCGAGTACGCACAGTGCATCGCCGGCGAGAACGCATGCCCGCCCGAGGACGTCGGTGGTTCATCGGGCTACGAAGAGTTCCTCGAAGCGCTGGCCAACCCTGGCCATCCCGAGCATGCCGACCAGAAGGAATGGATCGGCCGTCCCTTCGATCCTCACGTCTTCGACATCGACGAGATCAATGCGCGGCTGCAGGCCCGCGAGTGAACGCGTCAAGAAGGTCCTCGGTCGGACTATTAC
>NZ_JBDGIT010000045.1:0-832 GCF_057657265.1 Variovorax sp. Soil_C_17 | reverse complement strand
CTGCCTTCGAACTCGAGCATGACGGCACGATGCATCAGCCGATCAAGGATGGTGGTGCCCATGGTCGCATCGCCGAGGTATTTGCCCCAGTCCTGCACGACGCGATTGGAGGTCACGACGATGCTGCCGCGGCGCTTGTAGCGCTGGTGCACGAGGGTCTGGAGCAACTCGGCGGCGGCGTCTGAGATGCGCCGCGCAAGGAACAGGTCGTCGAGCACGAGCAGATCGGATTCGATGTACGCGCGCATCAGCGCCGTCTGCTCCTTGGGGTTGGCCAATGCGAAGCGGGCGAACTCGGTGTCGGCCTCGACGTAGCGAACGTCATGCCCTTGCAAGGTGGCCTGGTAGGCGACGGCCTTGGCCACATGCGACTTCCCGGTGCCTGGCTTGCCGATGATCAGGGCGTTGGCACCGTCGGCGATGAACTTCAGCGTGTGCAGCTCGAAGCAGGCCTGACGAGGCAGCTTCGGGTTGAAGCGCCAGTCGAAGTCGCCCAGCGTGGGCCGTTCATCCAGACGTGATTGCTTGAAGCGCCGCTCGGTAAGACGCGAGTGGCGCCGGTCGAGCTCGTCCTGGAGCAATCCTGCGAGTGTCTCCAGCAGCGGCTGCTGCGAGGACTGCGCCTGCATGACGCGGGTGTTCAGGGTTGCGGCGATGCCGGACAGGCGCAGCTCGCGCAGCGTGCGTTCGATCTCATTGAGGGTCATGCGAAGTACCTCCAGGATTCAGGGGAGTGGAAGGCTGTGCCGAAGCACAGCGGGAGAACAACTCGGCGTAGATGTCGGCGGGACGGATCAGCGGGTGCTCCTGCGTCAGCGTGAGCTCCAGCTGG
>NZ_JBDGIT010000044.1:0-897 GCF_057657265.1 Variovorax sp. Soil_C_17 | reverse complement strand
TTGCCGCCGAGCTCGAGCGAGAGCTTCTTGAGCGTGTCGGCCGAGCGGCGCGCCAGGTGCTGGCCCACCGGCGTGGAGCCCGTGAAGCTGATCTTGCGCACGCGCGCGTCGTCCAGCCACACGTCCACCACCTCGGGCGTGCGCTCGCGCGAGGCCGTGACGATGTTGATCACCCCCGCCGGCACCCCCGCCTCCTGCGCCAGCTTGACCAGCGCCAGCGAAGTCAGCGGCGTGTCCTCGGCCGGCTTGCACACCACGGTGCAGCCGGCCGCCAGCGCCGGCGCGATCTTGCGCGCGATCATCGCCGCCGGGAAGTTCCACGGCGTGATGGCGGCCACCACGCCCACCGGCTCCTTCAGCGCGAACATGCGCCGCCCCGCCAGCGGCGCCGGAATCACGTCGCCGTTGGCGCGCGTGGCTTCCTCGGCGAACCACTCGATGTAGCTGGCCGCATAGGCCACCTCGCCGCGGCCCTCGGCCAGCGGCTTGCCCTGCTCGCGCGAGATCAGCCGGCCCAGGTCCTCCTGGTGCGCCATCACCAGGTCGTTCCAGCGCTTGATGACCTGGGCGCGCTGCTTGGCCGGCACGGCGCGCCAGGCCGGGAAGGCGGCGTGCGCGGCATCGACGGCCGCGCGCGCGTCGGCGCCCGTGCCGTCGGGCACGCTGGCGAAGACGGTGCCGGTGGCGGGGTCGGTGACCTCCAGGCGGCGTTCGTCGCTCGCGCCGCGCCATTGGGCGCCGATCAGCTGGCGCCCGGGCATCAGGTCCTGGCGTTCGAGTGTCAGTGTCATGGTGTTTGTCATGGAGAGTGGATCAGGCTGCAGCAACGCGCTCGGCGATCGCGATGCCCATGTCGGTGGTGGAGGCCGTGCCGCCGAGGTCGCGCGTGCGCGGCCC
>NZ_JBDGIT010000043.1:0-920 GCF_057657265.1 Variovorax sp. Soil_C_17 | reverse complement strand
TATTGATCCGGCAATCATCATCTTGAAAATTCGGAATGCGCCATCATCTGGGTGTGATGCAAGCAACCGACATGAGATCGTTGTCGCGCGAAGCGCGGCATGAAAGGCGCGTGCAGGTGATTCGCCTGCGCAAGGCGGGTCGTACGTACGACGAAATTGCGGCGCAGACGGGCCTGAGCCGTACAGGCGTTTTCGATATCTGCAAGCGCCACGAGGCAGCCGGTGCCAAGGCGCTGCAGGATGCGCCCGGTGGCCGCAGGCTGGGCGAAGGGCGACGCCTTGACGCGGCCCAGGAAGCGGCGGTGCGAAAGCTCATCACGGACAAGACGCCCGATCAGCTGAAGATGCCGTATGCGTTGTGGACGCGTGCGGCGGTGGGCCAGCTCATCGAGCAGCGCTTTGGGATCCGCTTGCCCGTGCGCACGATGGGGCTGTACCTGGCACGCTGGGGCTTCACGCCGCAGAAGCCCATGAAGAAGGCCTATGAGCAGTCGCCTGCGGCGGTGCAGAAGTGGCTCGAGGAGGAGTACCCCGTGATCGCCGCGTGCGCCAAGGTCGAGGGCGCCGAGATCCACTGGGGCGACGAAACCGGGCTGCGCAGCGACGACGTGCGCGGGCGCAGCTATGCGCCCAAGGGCGAGACGCCGGTGGTGCGGGTGAACAGCAAACGCCATGGCCTGTCGGTCATCTCCACGGTCACCAACAAGGGGCAGATGCGCTGGAAGGCCTTCGACGGGGCGCTCAACTCCGACATCCTGATTGATTTCCTGCGCCGACTCATCAAGGACGCGGGACGCAAGGTCTACCTCATCCTGGACAACCTGCGGGTGCACCACAGCAAGCCCGTGAAGGCGTGGCTTGCCGAGCACAAGCACGAGATCGAGGTGTTCTACCTGCCGAGCTACAGCCCGGAGCTCAAC
>NZ_JBDGIT010000042.1:0-941 GCF_057657265.1 Variovorax sp. Soil_C_17 | reverse complement strand
CTATCGACACGTAAATTCCCCCGCCCCGGCCGTCTGGCCGTGACGGTGTAAGCGGCGCTGGCGTCTGCCGGCAGCTGCTTCCGGGCAGGACGTTACTTTCTGCTCCCTCAGCCATGAGGGGGTGATGGAGTGAACGTCTTGAAGCCGCATTTGCAGACGACCATTTGGACCTTGTTGGGCGCCGGGGCCAGCCAACGGGAGATCGAGCGCGTCACGGGCATCGATCGCAAGACGATCCGGGGGTACCAGAAGCGCTTCGCCGCCGCAGCGGCAAATTCCCCCGGGGTGTCCACCGACCCCGGCGGGCAAATTCCCCCACCCTGTCCACCGGCTCCGGTGCCCGCGCGCTCGCCCGCGACGGTCTCGGCGTGCGAGCCGCATCGCGGTTTCATCGAGGCGCAACTGCGGCTGCGGCGCAACGCCATGGCCATCTATCAGGACCTGGTCGACCTGCACGGGTTCACCGCCCGCTACAGCTCGGTGATGCGCTTCGCGCGCCAGCTTCGCCAGCACGAGCCCGAACAATTCGACCGCCTGGAATTCCTTCCGGGCGAAGAGATGCAGGTCGACTACGGCGAAGGCGCGCCCACGCGCATGCCGGGAACCGACCGCTATCGCAAGCCGCGGCTGTTCGTCGCGACGCTGCGCTACTCCAGGCGCAGCTTTCGCCGTGTCGTCTGGAAGTCCAGCCAGGAGATCTGGGCCAGGCTTCACGAGCAGGCCTGGAGATATTTTGGCGGGTCGTGTCGCTATGTCGTCCTGGACAACCTCAAGGAAGGCGTCCTCAAGCCCGACCTGTACGAGCCGCAATTGAACGCCGTGTATGCGGCCACGCTGGCCCACTACGGCGTAATCGCCGATCCGGCCCGCGTCCGTGACCCCAATCGCAAGGGTTCGGTCGAGAACGCGATCGGCCACACCCAGGCCACGGCCCTGAAGGG
>NZ_JBDGIT010000041.1:0-998 GCF_057657265.1 Variovorax sp. Soil_C_17 | reverse complement strand
TCGATCATCAGGCTGCCGCCGATCAGCCCGCCCATCATGTTGCCCACGGTGCTGAACTCGCCGAGCGACACCAGCGAGCCGAAGTCCCGGTAGCGGTAGGGCTTGAGCGCCTTGCCGCCCAGGCGCCGGCGGATCTGCGCGGCAACGTGCGAGGCCTGCTGGTGCGCCGCCTGCGCGCGCGGCGGCACCAGGCCGCCCTTGCCGCCGTTGGCCTCGGGCCACTCGCAGGCCGCGCAGTCGCCGATGGCGAAGATGTCGCCGTCGCGCGTGGTCTGCAGCGTCGGCAGCACCACCAGCTGGTTGCTGCGGTTGGTCTCCAGCCCGGCGATGTCCTTCATGAAATCGGCCGCCTTCACGCCCGCGGCCCACACCACCAGCTCGGCCGGCAGCGTGCGGCCGTCGGCCAGGCGCACGCCCTCGGGCAGCACCTCGGCCACCTTGGCGGCGGTGTGCACGTCCACGCCCAGCTCGCGCAGCAGCGCCTCGGTGGCCGCCGACATGCGCGGCGGCAACGCAGGCAGCACGCGGTCGGCCGCCTCGATCACGCTCACCTGGATGTCCTTCTCCGCGTCCACCCGGTCCAGCCCGTAGGCGATGACTTCGCGCGTGGTGCGATGCAGCTCGGCCGCCAGCTCCACGCCGGTGGCGCCCGCGCCGATGATCGCCACGTGCAGCTGCTCGGGCCGCAGCGGCGTGGTCTGGGCATGCGCACGGATGCAGGCGTTGACCATGCGCTGGTGAAAGCGCTGCGCATCGGCCTTCGTCTCGAGCCGCAGCGCATGCTCGCGCACGCCGGGCGTGCCGAAGTCGTTGCTCAGGCTGCCGATGGCGACCACCAGCGTGTCGTAGGCGAAGGCGCGCGCCGGCGTGACCAGCCGGCCTTCGTCGTCCAGGTAAGGGGCAACCTGCACCTCGCGCCGCTCGCGGTCGATGCCCGTGAGCTCGCCCAGGCGGAAGCGGAAGCGGTGCCAGTGCGCCTGCGCGAGGTAGTCGACCTC
>NZ_JBDGIT010000040.1:0-1075 GCF_057657265.1 Variovorax sp. Soil_C_17 | reverse complement strand
CCGAGGATCGCATCGTGCGCCGCGCGCCCCGCGCCCTGGCCCTGCGTGAGGAAGTCCAGCATCAGCGCCCCCGACCAGATCATCGCGATCGGGTTGGCGATGTTCTGGCCGTAGATGTCGGGCGCCGAGCCGTGCACCGGCTCGAACAGCGAGGGGAACTTGCGCTCCGGGTTGAGGTTGGCCGAGGGCGCCAGGCCGATGGTGCCGGTGGTCGCCGGGCCCAGGTCGGACAGGATGTCGCCGAACAGGTTGCTCGCCACCACCACGTCGAAGCGCGTGGGCTGCAGCACGAAGCGCGCCGACAGGATGTCGATGTGCTGCTTGTCCACCTGCACCTCGGGGTAGTGGCGCCCGATCGCATCGGCGCGCCCGTCCCACCAGGGCATGCTGATCGCGATGCCGTTGCTCTTGGTGGCCACCGTCAGGTGCTTGCGCCTGCGCGCCCGGGCCAGCTCGTAGGCGTACTTCAGCACGCGATCGCTGCCGTGGCGCGAGAAGACCGACTCCTGGATCACGATCTCGCGCTCGGTGCCTTCGTACATCACGCCGCCCAGCGAGGTGTACTCGCCCTCGGTGTTCTCGCGCACCACCAGGTAGTCGATGTCGCCGGGCCGGCGGCCCGCCAGCGGGCAGGGCACGCCCTCGAACAGGCGCACCGGGCGCAGGTTGACGTACTGGTCGAACTCGCGCCGGAACTTCAAGAGCGACCCCCACAGCGAGACGTGGTCCGGCACGGTGGCAGGCCAGCCGACGGCGCCGAAGTACAGCGCGTCCACGCCCTTCAATTGCTCCTTCCAGTCGGGCGGCATCATCTGGCCGTGCTCGGCGTAGTAGTCGCAGCTCGCCCAGTCGATGGTGCGGCAGTCGAGCTCGAAGCCGAAGCGCTCTGCCGCGGCCTGCACGACGCGCAGGCCCTCGGGCATCACTTCCTTGCCGATGCCGTCGCCGGCGATCAGGGCGATGCGGAAGGTGGGGATCATGTCGGTGTCTTTCATGCGGCAAGCGCCATTTTGCGGTCCATCTCGTCGAGCCAGCCCTGGCGCAGCTCGGGCACGGAACGCGCCAGCAGCTCGTA
>NZ_JBDGIT010000039.1:0-1181 GCF_057657265.1 Variovorax sp. Soil_C_17 | reverse complement strand
ATGTCCCGGGAAGTGGTGTAAGTCTTCTTTCACTCGCTGCGCGGCAAGGCGCGTAGGGCGTAGCCCGAAGCGGCTTGCCGCGCAGCGACCGCTCTCTTCGGGGGTGGTCATCGTGAAGTCCGGATAAGGTTTGAGGTGCGACCCACCAAACCCTCTCCATAAAAGGAAATCACAATGACCACCGCCACTATGGCACTTGCCGAGCTTGCCGAAAAGGGAGCCGACGTCGATGTCCTGCGCCAGATGGTGCAGTTCATGGCCCAGCGCCTGATGGAGCTCGATGTCGACGGCCGCTGCGGCGCCGCCTACGACGAGAAGAATCCCGCCGAACGGCTCAACAGCCGCAACGGCTACCGCGAGCGCACCTGGGACACGCGCGCTGGCAGCGTCGAGCTGAAGATCCCCAAGCTGCGCCAGGGCAGCTACTTCCCCGAATTCCTGGAGCCTCGGCGCACCGCCGAGAAGGCGCTCACTGCCGTCATCCAGGAAGCCTACGTGCATCTCCACCCGCTCGGTGGACGACCTGGTGAAGTCGCTCGGCATGAGCGGCGTCTCCAAGAGCCAGGTCAGCCGCCTGTGTGGCGAGCTCGACGAGCGGGTCAACGCCTTCCTGGGACGTCAGATCGAGGGCGACTGGCCCTACCTGTGGATCGATGCCACTTACGTCAAGACCCGCGAGGCCGGCCGCATCGTGAGCGTGGCGGTGATAGTGGCGGTCGGGGTGAACACCGACGGCCAGCGCGAGGTGCTGGGCTTGAAGGTCGGTGCCTCGGAGGCCGAGCCCTTCTGGACCGAGTTCCTGCGCAGCCTGAACCGCCGTGGGTTGCGCGGCGTGAAGCTGGTGATCAGCGACAGCCACGAGGGCATCAAGGCGGCCGCCGCGAAGGTGCTGAAGGCCACCTGGCAGCGTTGCAGGGTGCACTTCATGCGCAATGCTCTGGCGCACGCCGGCAAGACGCAGCGGCGAATGGTCAGCGCCGCGATCGGCACGGTGTTCGTGCAAGACTCGGCCGATGCCGCGCGGGTGCAATGGAGGTCGGTGGCAGACCAGCTCCGAGACAAGTTCCCCAAGCTCGGCGCCCTGATGGACGACGCGGAGAACGACGTGTTGGCCTTCATGACCTTCCCGCGGGCGCACTGGACACAGATCTACAGCACAAACCCTCTGGAGCGGCTGAACG
>NZ_JBDGIT010000038.1:0-1434 GCF_057657265.1 Variovorax sp. Soil_C_17 | reverse complement strand
TGTTGAGTTGCATGTATGGACCCGACGCCATTTGCAAGCTGCTTTCGGTGCTGAGAAACGGTTTGCATGCATGTATCCGGCTTGCTCGTGGGCAGGTCGGCGCACATGCCCGCAGCCTCGATGAGATCCGCACACCCCGTCCTCAGCAATAGGTCGGCTTGAGCCTTTCGGTCACAGCCGGCAACTCAAATCAGGCTATGGGGTGTTGGTCCAACCAGTTTCGTCATCACTTCAAACAGCGTCGCAAACCAGCGCTGGGTACTGCTTCCTTGATGTCGTGAATTCCTACTGCGAAGGGGTCAGGCGATCGCCACCGGTGGGTGGTAGGGCTGATCTCCACTGAGCAGCGCCTGGATCACACGCGCATTCTTGTTGGCCAAGGCCACCGCCGCCCGGTTGTAGCCGCGGCGGGCTACCAGATCCTGCAGCCATCGGCTGCGTGCATCAACCTTTCCTACGATGTAGCGGAGCACGGAGCGGGCCCCGTGGATCAACAGTGTTCGAAGGTACGTGTCGCCACGCTTGCTGATTCCCGACAGACGCAACTTGCCACCGGATGAATGTTGTCTTGGCACCAGGCCTAGCCAGGCGGCGAGATGACGGCCGTTCTTGAACTCTCGCGCCTCGCCGATGGCGGCGACCATTGCGGTCGCGGTCACTGGACCAACGCCATCGATAGCTGCTATCTTCTTGCACAGGGGCGACTGCCGCATGAAGGCCTTTATCCACTCATCGGCGTGAGCAATGCGTTGCTCCAACTGCTCGATCTGCTGGGAGATCTCCAGCAGCAGAGCCTGACACGTGCGCGTGAGCTCGCCTTCGCCACTACCTAGTAGCTTCGGGAGCGCGCGCTTGAATGCCACTGGAGACTGAGCCGCAACCAGACCGCGTTCCCCTAGTAGCCCTCGGGCCTGGTTGATCAGCGCGGTGCGCTGGTGCACAAGCAGCTCTCGGATTCGGTGAACAGCCTGCATATCCTGCTGGTCGACAGACTTGACCGACACGAAGTCCATCGCTGGGCGGCAGGCGGCTTCCACGATGGCTTCGGCATCGTTGCGATCGTTCTTGTTCGTCTTCACGAAGGGCGTGACGTACTGGGGGCTGATCAGGCGAACTTCGATGCCCATGCCCATGAACCGGCGCGCCCAATGGTGTGCGGAGCCGCATGCTTCCATGGCGATCAGGCGCGGCTGCAGGCTGCTCACAATGCTAAGCAGCTCTGAGCGTCGAACTTTGGAGCGATGCACCGCATGCCCGTGCCGGTCGGCACCGTGCAGTTGGAAGAAGTTCTTGGCCAGGTCAATGCCGAGGGTGGCGATTTCCATGATGAACCTCCAAGCCATGGTTGATCGGTTAGCAAGTTTCCCCGAGGGGGAGGCGTCGGGTCCATCTCAGTAATAGGTTGTTCCCGCCGAGTCGGGACGCCGGAGGCTT
>NZ_JBDGIT010000037.1:0-2338 GCF_057657265.1 Variovorax sp. Soil_C_17 | reverse complement strand
TAGGGATGGTGCGGCCCGCGATCGTAGTCGGCGCGCGCCACCTGCGCGAGCTTGCGCCCGTGCTGCATCACGACGATCTCGTCGCACACCGCGCGCACGGTGTGCAGGTCGTGGCTGATGAACAGGTAGGAGACGCCGAGCTCGCGCCGCAGCTCGGCCATCAGGTCCAGCACCGCCGCGCCGACGACCGTGTCCAGCGCCGAGGTCACCTCGTCGCACAGGATCAGGTCCGGCTCGGCCGCCAGCGCGCGCGCCAGGTTGACGCGCTGCTTCTGCCCGCCCGACAGGCCCCCCGGCAGGCGCCCGGCGACGGCCTGCGGCAGCTTCACCAGGTCCAGCAGCTCGCGGATGCGCTGGCGCAGCGGCTCGCCGCGCAGCCCCTTGTAGAACTGCAGCGGCCGCGCCAGGATGCGCTCGATGGTCTGCGAGGGGTTCAGCGCCGTGTCGGCCATCTGGAACACGATCTGGATGCGGCGCAGCGCCTCCTTGTCGCGCCGTGCGAGCGTCGGCGCGAGCGCGTGCCGGTCGAACACGATGCTGCCCTGGCACGGGCTCAGCAGGCCGGCCACGGCGCGCGCCAGCGTGGTCTTGCCCGAGCCCGACTCGCCGATCACGCCGATGGCCTGCCCGCGGTGGAGTTTGAGGTTGATGTCCTCCAGGATCAGATTGGCCGGGCGGCCCTTGGCATCGAGCGGCCCATAGCCGGCCGAGAGCTGCCGGACCTCCAGCAGCAGCGAGGTCTCGCCCGCGACGGGGCCGCTGGCCCGCGGCGCGGGCCGCGCGGCGGCCAGCAGGCTCTTGGTGTAGTCGTGCGCCGGCGCCGCAAGGATCTGCCCGGTGGAATTCACCTCGCGCATCTTGCCGTCGCGCAGCACCAGGATGTGGTCCGCCATCTGCGCCACCACGGCCAGGTCGTGGCTCACGTACACCGCGGTGGCGCGGCGCTCGCGCACCACGCGGCGGAAGGCGCGCAGCACCTCGATCTGCGTGGTCACGTCCAGCGCGGTGGTCGGCTCGTCCAGGATCACCAGGTCGGGGTCGCCGATCAGCGCCATGGCCGCCATCAGCCGCTGCAGCTGGCCGCCGGAGACCTGGTGCGGATAGCGCTCGCCGATGGTCTCGGGATCGGGCAGCGCCAGCTCGCGAAACAGCTGCACCGCCTTGGCCTCGGCCTCGGAGCGCTTGCACAGGCGGTGGATGACGGTCGGCTCGACCACCTGGTCCATGATCGTGCGCGAGGGGTTGAAGGAGGCGGCCGCGCTCTGCGCGATGTAGGCGACGGTGCGCCCGCGCAGCGCGCGCTGCTGCGCGGCATCCAGCGCCAGCACGTCGATCTCGCCGATCTGCACCCGGCCGGCCGAGATGCGGCAGCCGTGGCGCGCATAGCCCATCAGCGCCAGCGCGGTGGTGGTCTTGCCCGAGCCCGACTCGCCGATCAGCGCCAGCACCTCGCCGGGCTGCACGCTGAAGCCGAGGTTGTCCACCAGCGTGTTGGCGCCGGCCGTGATGCTCAGGTTCTGGACCTTCAGGGGGGCGCCCATCAGCGTGCTCCTCGTTCGCGGGCGGTGCGGCCCGGCAGGTTGTCGATGACGAGGTTGACCGAGATGGTCAGGCTCGCGATGGCCAGCGCCGGCACGATCACCGAGGCGCCGCCCATGGCCAGCGCCCCGATGTTCTCGCGCACCAGCGAGCCCCAGTCGGCCGCCGGCGGCTGGATGCCCAGGCCCAGGAAGCTCAGGCTCGCCAGCAGCAGCACGACGTAGACGAAGCGCAGGCCCAGGTCGGCCAGCATGGGGCCGATGATGTTGGGCAGGATCTCGCGCAGCATGATGTACAGCGTGCCCTCGCCGCGCGTGCGCGCCACGGTCACGTAGTCCAGCGCATTGATGTTGACGGCCAGCGAGCGCGCCATGCGGTAGGCGCCCGGCACGTAGATGATGCCGGCGGTGACGACCAGCATGGGCACCGAGGAGCCGAAGCCCGCCACCATGATGAGGGCGAACATCTTGCTCGGGATGGCCGTGAGGGTGTCCAGGCCGCGGCTGAGCACGGCGTCGATCCAGCGGCCGCTGGCCGCCGCCAGCAGCGCCAGGGTGATGCCGGTGCCGCTGGCCAGCAGCGTGGCGAGCAAGGCGACGCCGACCGTGTAGCGCGCACCGTCGATGAGCAGCGCCACCATGTCGCGCCCGAGGTAGTCGGTGCCCAGCCAGTGCCGGGCACTGATCGGCGCGAAGACGTTCGAGGTGCCCATGGCGGCCGAACTGTGCGAGAGCAGCCAGGGGCCGAACAGGGCCGCGAGCATCCAGAACAGCAGCACCGACAGGCCGAGCAGGCCGGA
>NZ_JBDGIT010000036.1:0-2662 GCF_057657265.1 Variovorax sp. Soil_C_17 | reverse complement strand
GCCCAGAAGATGCCCCGGCTTCCATCCTCGAAGCTTACTTTGCTGCGCTGCACACCCCCAAGAAATGGATGGACTCCCTGTAGATCACATGCGCGGTCTCAAAGTCGAATTCTGGTATGCGGCGCAGGTTTCCGAAGCCGGAGGGATCGAGAGTGCGGCGCAACCGTCACACTTGATGCGCCACGGTTCTGCCATCGACCGGCACGATTGCAAACCGGGTTCGCGGCTCGTCACCAAGTGGTTTCCACCCGGGGTACACAAGGCGGGGCATCGAGCGAGCTCGAAGCGTGACACTGAAGGCCTTTTTCCGACATGCCGCCGAAACACCGGCATCCGAGCGGCTCGCTCCTCCGCCAAGGCTGGCGTGGCGGTGCGCGACCCACTACATGTAGTGGTTGATTGCTGCTGAGACCCCAGATATAGTGTCCCCTGGCTTCGGCGGCGCAGCCCTTCCGCCGACAATTTCATGCTTGCAGGGGCACAGGAGAGCAAATGGCTTCCAATTCCAAGCAAACGTCCACTCGGGTGGCGTCGGTCGCAGGCAAGACCTTGCAGAGCAACACGGCCAGCGCACTGCAAAAGTCCCTCGCCGGGTCCGCACTGCGTCAAGCAGGCAGTTCTGCTCAAACAGGCGCCAAGACCGAAGCGAAGGCCTCACGCGCCCTGGACAGCAAGAACTCTGCGCCTGTAACTCGCACGCTGGCGGGAACGGTCGTGTCGCAATCCAACCGCAAACGCTAAGTCTGTTAGCACGCCCCAGCGCCGCCAGCATGGAGCGGCATCGGCGTGTTGAGCCTTCGAGCAGGCCATGCGCGCCGAGATGATATTCGGAGGAGCTTTCGGGTATTGCCCCCCAATCGCGACATTCGCGCGACGGGCGCAGACATGGCGAAAGGCGCGCGCTACTCTACTCACCCCTACGAAGACCACGTGCTCAGATCCACCCCCACCAATCCACCGATTCCTTTGAATCCCCAGCCAGTCGAGCAGGTGCCTGTTCGCCGAGACGCTCCAAGCAGACCCACACGCGGGTAGAGGAGGTGTTGATGGCTACCAATCCTCCTATCCCGTCGAACCCACAGCCGATTGACCAGGTGCCATTAGACACCGAGCACACAGGCCCAAGGCCACAAAGCTAGCGGGCGAGCAAATAAGCCAAGCCTGCGACCGCGGGAGAGCAAACCAAGCACCAGTAAGCGCGATCCAGTGTCCGCGCGCGCTTGGTCGCGGCCTCACTGAAACCAACGATTTGCTGGTCGACAGACATCAACTGGTCCCAGCGGGTGAACCAGAGAGCCGTGGCTTCATCGGATGTGCCGGAACCTTGGTGATGCAAGAGACGTCGCCGCATCGCATCGCTGCTTGTGCCGACCGTGAGCGCCGTGGATCGGGCGCCATGTAGCAAGCTTACGCCCGCGATCAGAAACCACCAGCACGAAAGCGCTGCCAACGGCGCAACTTCGCTCGCGCTCGCAGAACCGAGCTTGCCAAGAGCGTATACGCCCGCTGCCCCCGCGCCCCCAGCGACCAACGTCGCGAGCTTGTAGACGCGATCATGCATGCCATCGTACGCTGAGCGCGCTTGCTCCAGAGTTTCTCCGGCGATCTTCTCAACATACTCGATGGAGTCCACCTTCCCTCCGACAGTGATAAGACCTGACCCACTCGAGCCCTAGCGCTCCACCCAAATCAAACCGCCAGATCATCCTAATCCCCCGCGCCGCAAGGCGTGCCGGTTCGATTGCGGCTCCGGGCACGACGGTTCCACGCCGTGGCGGACGAGAACACATACCAACGATCACAGAAGCGTTCCGCATCTGTTCCGCGAGGCGTTCCGCAAACGCAGTGGGGGGCCGCAGATCAGGCGTTAGGCCTCGGTGAGTGCGCCGGTCCGGACGCATCGCCATACACCTCAAGTCCCATGGGAATCGTTAGGATGACGTTGCCTCCTTCAGGGCTCCAGCAATACCGCGAGACCTCCGTGTATGACTTCGGTGTCACAGGCCCGGATTGATTGACCTTCAGCCCGAGCTCTTCACGGATGAATTTGATCTCGTTCAAGTTGACCTCGTCAAGCGGGAAGGTTTGAAGCACGACGGCCGCGATGTTGCCGTTGCGCAGTCGGTTCAACCAGATCGGTGCAAAGTTCTCTGGAAGAGAACTACCAGAAGCGCCGATCAGCAGGGTCATTTTCTTGTAGTGCCCGACGGGCACCTCGATGCCGAGGATCTTCCCCTTCTTGAACTGCTCGGGGACGGGGAACCGCGCGCCTGGGCTCAAAAGCGTCCGAAACTCAGCTCCGATCTTCCACTCCCCAAGGTGCGCAAGCTCGGGCAGCGGAATCGGGGGGCTCATCATCCGCCTTGGCTGGCCAGAGATCCGATAGTGGATCTCGCCGCTTTCGTGGAAGCTGATCTTTGCCTCGGTGCCCATCGATCTCTTGACAGCGTAGATCTCGCTACCGGCCGTCCAAACCTTCCAGAACTGTGCTACCTGCTGTCCGCCCTGAATCGGCGCAACCCGAAGCGGGCCATTGCTCAGCAAGCCCTTGATCGCGTGATAGTCGACCTTGCGAGGATTATTCAGGGGTGATCGTCCTTTTCATGTAATTTGATACGGTTTGCTCCGGAAGCCTTTGCTGGCGCGGGTTTCCGGGCGTCAA
>NZ_JBDGIT010000035.1:0-3170 GCF_057657265.1 Variovorax sp. Soil_C_17 | reverse complement strand
TTGCTCGGGTGCTGAGCGATGCGCTGCAGGACGTAGGTCAGGTAGCGTTGCGGGTCGATGCCGTTCAGCTTGGCAGAGCCAACGAGCGTGTAGATCACGGATGCACTGTTGCCGCCGACGTCGGACCCGAGGTGCAAGTAGTTCTTCCTGCCAAGTGCGACGCCGCGCAGTGCGCGCTCGGCCGCATTGTTATGAGCTTCGATGCCACCATCGTCGACGAAGCGCGTCAGCGCCGTCCAGTTGCTCAACGCGTACCCGATGGCCAACGCCATCGGCGACTTGGCTGACACCTGCATCAGCGTCGCATTCATCCATGCCTGCAGGTCTTTGAGCAATGGCGCCGTGCTCTCTCGCCTGACCCGCCTTCGCTCGCCAGGCGACTTGCCCTGGATCCTGGCTTCTATCTTGAACACCTCTCCCATGCGTTCCAGCGCCTGGTGCGCCAGCGTCCCGGCGAGCTTGTGCTGTCGCACGTGTATATCCCACACCTTGCGGCGCGCGTGGCTCCAGCATCCGGCTTCGATGATGCGACCACCCTCGCGATCCTCGGCGTACAGGGCGTTGTACCCCGCGAACGCGTCGGCTTGCAGCACGCCACTGAAGTGCCTCAAGTGCTTTGCGGGATGGTCGCCCTTGCGGTCGACCGAGTACTGGAACCACACCGCGGGGGCGGCCTTTCCGCCGCTCGGACGGTCATCACGAACGTAGACCCACAGCCGACCGGTGTGCACCTTGCCGCCTTTGCCGCCGAGCGCTTGGATTGGCGTGTCGTCCCCGTGGACCTTATAGGCCTTGAGCACGTAGCGGCCGATGGCCTCGGCCAGTGGCGTCAACAGGTGCGCCGCCTGAGCCACCCAGTCTGTCAGCGTCGAGCGGTGCAGCTCCAGGCCGACACGGGCGTAGATCTGAGCCTGGCGGTACAGCGGTGTGTGGTCGCAGTACTTGCTGACGAGCACGTGGGCCAGTGTGCCAGCGCCGGCCATCACGCGATCGATAGGCCGGCTCGGCGCCGCGGCCTGCTTGATGTCCTTGCAGCCGCTGCAGGCCAGCTTAGGGCGCACGTGCCGCACGACGTGGAAGCTGCCGGGTTCGTAGTCCAGCACCTCGCTGATGTCCTGGCCGATCTCGCGCAGCGCCAGCCCGCAGGCCGGGCAGCCGCAGCCGGCTTGATGCCCCGCTGGCAAGTGCATGACGGTGCGCCTCGGCAGGTGCTCCGGCAAGTCACGCAGGTTCGGCCGCGGCCGGCGCGCCCGCCTCTTGCGGTGTTCATCGAGCGACGCGACGTTGTTCGCCTCGGCAACGGCCTTGTCACCCTCCACGGTCGGCGTCACCTGGCCGCCAACCAGCTCAAGTTGGCTGTGCTCGAGACGCTCGCTGGAGCGGCCATACTTCATGCGTCGCAGGTACGCGACTTCGACCTTCAGCTTCTCGATGGTCAGCTGCGCGACCTTGAGCTCTTCTTCGAAGCGCTGCACCTGGGTGCCGAGTTCGGCGTTGCGGTCCAGGGCTTCGTCCAAGGTCATGGTCCACGACTGTGCCGCGCGTGCCCAATCGTCACAACGGGGCATGCCGCGTCAACCGGATGGACCAGCTTGCAGCGTCGGTTCAGGCCGCAGCGCGAGGCTGCCAGGTTCGCTCGGGCCTGCGCCAGTCGATGCCTTCGAGCAGCATCGACAGCTGCGCGACGCTCAGTGACACGCTGCCGCTGTCGGCCTGCGGCCAAACGAAGCGGCCTCGCTCCAGCCGCTTGGTGAACAGGCACATGCCATCGCCGTCATTCCATAGCAGCTTCACCAGGTCGCCTCGCCGGCCACGGAAGGCGAACACGTGACCGGCGTACGGGTCCTCGGCCAGCACGGTCTGCACCTTGGCCGCCAACGAATCGATGCCGCAGCGCATGTCGGTGACGCCAGCAGCCAGCCAGACGCGAGTCCCGGCGCGCGGGCCGATCATTGGGCTTGGCGCAACGCGCGCATGACGCTGCACAGGCTGGCCTCGTCAACCGTCCCACGCACCCTCAGCTGCACGCCGGCAATCTCCAGCTCGATGACGCCGTTGCGTGGCGCCGGCTTCGGTGCTGTCGTGGTCGGCACGATCGGTGTGGTCACTGTGACGATCTCGGCCTGCGGCGCCACCTCCACCGGCAACAACACTGTCGACGCCGCGGGTTGGCCAGCGGCTCGAAGGTGTTCCCTCCGCCACTTGAACAGCATGTTTGCATTGATTCCGCTGCGCAGCGCGATCGCGGATACGGACGCGCCGGGCTCCAGGCTCTGCCGTACCAACTCTTCCTTGAACGCCCGGTCGTGCTGTCGCCGACTCCGATTCTCTGGGCCTCGCTCACTCTTCATGGTGTGCACCATCTCCGCTTAGCGCACACCTCCAAGCGGATGCGCGCGTCGGGTCAGATGCTCCCCAACGTCCGCTCGTCAAGCAAGGACGGCCATCGTCGGACTATTACTTGGTGCCGGGCTTGCTCCTGATCGGTCTGACCCATCCAATCCTGGCTGCCAGGCGCCAGCAGGTCCAGCCCGATGGCGTGGGCTGTCTGCACCACGCACAAGCCGAACAAGTCGAGCGCCACCTGAGGTTCAACCAGGTACTCAAGCTCCGCAGCCAGGTCCACTGCTAGAGCGCGCTGATGGTGATGCGCATGGAAGATCGCGGCGAACGAAACGCGCCAGCGCACGAGTGTGAAGCAGGCAGCGCACAGGCCCCGTCGCGATGACCGGGCCACACTGAAGGCATGCATCGCGCTGAGCCAGCAAGGATCCATCAAGTCGCATCCGATTCGATGCAGGCCCAACGATGGGGGACGGCGGTGCCCACAGCGCCCATGCACGCATCTCACCAGATGGCGCCCAATGGACCGTAGGATCTGCTTGGATAACGCGAACGCCTCCCCTTCCCTTGATGGCTTGACCGTCAGTTGATTGCTGTCGTGCATCCGAAGCTGCAGCCACTCGTCATCTGCCGCGCAGTCAAGGCGCTTGCGTATGCGCGTCCCGGCCAGGAGGACTTCCAGGTGAGCGGCAGAGGGACAGGAATACTCGCTCGCGTCGCCCTGCACGCTGGTCGTTTGGCAGAGCTCCTGCCCCGAACGACACCCAAACTCCCCCGGCTATCGACACGTAAATTCCCCCGCCCCGGCCGTCTGGCCGTGACGGTGT
>NZ_JBDGIT010000034.1:0-3924 GCF_057657265.1 Variovorax sp. Soil_C_17 | reverse complement strand
CTGTGCGAGAGCAGCCAGGGGCCGAACAGGGCCGCGAGCATCCAGAACAGCAGCACCGACAGGCCGAGCAGGCCGGAGGGGCCGAAGCTGCCGAGCCAGCGCAGCGGGCCGCCGCGGCGCCCTTGAGGCAGCGGCGCGAGGGCCGCCGTGGCGCCCACGATGGGCGTGGAGGTGGATGTGGTTTCCATGGAGCTCACCTCAGCGATGCCGCAGCCGCGGATTGGCCACGATGCCGCAGATGTCGGCCGTGGTCACCAGGATCAGGTAGGCGCAGCAAAAGATCATGGCGCAGGTCTGCACCAGCGGCATGTCGCGCTGGGAGACGCCATCGACCATCAGCTTGGCGATGCCCGGGTAGTTGAAGATGGTCTCGACGATGATCACGCCGCCCAGCAGGTACGACAGGCTCAGGGCCACGGCGTTGGCGATCGGGCCCACGGCGTTGGGCAGCGCATGCGCCAGCACCATGCGCATGGGCGAGGCGCCCTTGAGCCGCACCATCTCGATGTAGGGGGCCTCCAGCTGGTCGATCACGGCGGCGCGCGTCATGCGCATCATCTGCGCGACGATCACGCAGCACAGCACCAGCACCGGCATGGCGAAGGCGCGCAGCATCTGCCCGACGGACTCGATGTCGTTGACGAAGGACAGCGCCGGCAGCCAGCGCAGCTGGACCGCGAACACCAGCACCGCCAGGGTGGCGACCAGGAACTCGGGCACCGACACCACGCCCACCGCCGCGGTGGAGGCGGCGCGGTCGAACCACGAGCCGCGCCACACCGCCGAGGCAATGCCCAGCGTGAGCGCGATGGGCACCGAGAACAGCGCCGTGACGGCGGCCAGCAGCAGCGAGTTGGGCAGCCGGCTGGCGACCAGCTCGCCCACCGGCAGCTGCGTGGTGGCCGAGCGGCCGGGGTCGCCCTGCACCATGCCCAGCAGCCACTTCGCATAGCGCTCGGGCGCCGGCACGTCCAGGCCCATCTGCGTGCGCAGCGCCGCCAGCGCCTCCGGCGTGGCCTCCTGGCCGAGCTGCTCCTGCGCCGCATCGCCGGGCAGCACCGCGGTGATCGAGAAGACGATCACCGACACCGCCAGCAGCGACAGCAGCGCCAGCGCGATGCGCTGGGCGAGGAGTTTGAGGATCACACTGTTCATCTGTTTGCTCCAGGGTGCTTTGCACCGTTCGCGATGGATGAAACCGACGCCGCCCATTCGGGGAACGTTGCGGAACCGGCCTTGGCCTGTCCTGAGCCCGGCGAAGGGCCAGGCCTCTGGTCTCGCCCCCGGTGAGGGGAACGGCGCAGCGATACGGAGTGCGCGAGGCCCGGGGAAGCGCTCATGCTCAGGCCTCGAGCCAGACGTTTTCTGCGAAGTTGTAGCCCATCAGGCCGCCCAGCGGGATCGGCGACAGGCCCTTGAGCTTGGACGTGTGCCCGTCGATGCTGGCCAGGAACAGCGGGATGCCGATGCCGGCGTCCTGGTGGACCATGGTCTGCATGTCGGCATACATCTGCTTGCGCTTGGCCAGGTCGGTCTGGGCGCGCGAGGCGAGCAGCAGCTGGTCGAACTTCTCGCTCTTCCAGCGCGACCCGTTCCAGGCCGCGCCCGACTGGAAGAACTGCGTCAGCAGCACGTCGGCGCTCGGGCGCGGGTTGACGTTGCCGAAGCCGACGTGGCTGTTGAGCCAGTGGTTCGACCAGTAGCCGTCGGCCGGCATGCGCTTGATGTCCAGCTCCAGGCCAACGCGCTGCGCGCTCTTCTGCAGCAACACGGCCATCTCGACCGAGTACAGCGCCGCAGGCGATGCCACCACCGGCACCTTGCCGGTGACGCCGGACTTCTGCAGATGGAACTTGGCCTTGTCGAGGTCGAAGGGGCGCTGCGGCAGGCCGGCGAAGTAGAAGCGGTTGGTCGGATCGATCGGCTGGTCGTTGCCGAGCACCGCGTAATCGAGCGCGATGGTCTTCTTCATCTGCTCGCGGTCGAACAGGTGCTTCATCGCCAGCACGAAGTCCGGGTTGGCGCCGGGGCCCACGTCCTTGCGCATCACCAGGTCGGAATACATCCCCGACTGGGTGCTGAAGACCGTAAAGCCGGGCGTGCCCTTCACCCGCTCCACCGAGCGCGGATTGACCGAGCCCACCAGGTCCATGCCGCCCGACAGCAGCGCGTTGACGCGTGCGCTCTCGTCGCCGATGCCCACGAACTCGATCTCGTCGAGGTAGGGCTTGCCGGGCTTCCAATACGCTTCGTTGCGCACCACCAGCGAGCGCACGCCGGGCTTGAATTCCTTGAGCTTGTAGGGCCCGGTGCCGATGCCGGCGTTGAAGTCGGTGGTGCCTTCCTTGACGATGTGGAAGTGGAAGGTGCCGAGGATCACCGGAAGATCGGCGTTCGGGGCACTGAGCACGAAGGTCACCTCGTTGGGGCCGCTGGCCTTGACGCTCTCGATCTGGTCGGCCAGCACCTTGGCCTTGGAAGCGGTGGCCGGGTCCTTGTGGCGCATGACGGAGAACACCACGTCGGCCGGCGAGAGCGCCTTGCCGTCATGGAAGGTCACGCCCTTGCGCAGCGTGAAGACCCAGGTCTTCGCATCCTTGGTGGCGAAGGACTCGGCCAGCGCGGGCTGCGGCGTCAGGCTGCCGTCCAGCGACGTGAGGCCGTTGTAGACCATGTTGCAGCGCGAGTAGTCGGTCTGGTTCGACTGCTTGGCCGGGTCCAGGGTGTCGGTGGCGGCGGCGGTCGCGCCGGCGACGCGGATGCGCCCGCCCTTGCGCGGCGTCTGTGCATGAGCGTTCATCGCCACGCCCGCCAGGCTGCCGGCCAGCGTGGCCTGCATGCCGCCGGCCATCAGCATCGCGAGGATGTCGCGCCGCGTGGCGCCGCGCCGCAGCGACTCCATCGCGCGAAGGCTTTCGCGCGGACCGACGAAATTTTCGAAGCTCTTGTGGCTGCTGTCGTTCATGGTGGGGTGCTCCTGGTGAGGCCTTGTGGTTGAAGAAAGCGGAACGGGAAATGGCGGACTCGCCGGGCTGCTCAGCCGCCCAGCCGATCCTTGAGCCGGTAGTACAGCCCGACTGCCGGCAGGAACCAGGGCGGACCGAAGTGCCCGGGGATGGCCGGCCAGTCGTGCTCGCGCCACGGGTTGGCGCTCGCGTCGCCGGCCATCACGGCCGCCATGCGCTGGCCCATGTGCACCGACATCTGGGTGCCGTGGCCGCTGTAGCCCATCGAGTAGTACAGGCCCTCGCGCTCGCCGGCGTGCGGCAGGCGGTCCTGCGTCATGTCGACCAGGCCACCCCAGCAATAGTCCAGCCGCACCGGGCCGAGCTGCGGAAAGGTTTCGGCCAGGCCCGCGCGCAGGATCTCCCCGCTTGCGGCATCCGACTGGGGACTGGAGACCGCAAAGCGCGCCCGCCCGCCGAACACCAGCCGGTGGTCGGCGGTGAGCCGGAAATAGTGGTGGATGTTGGCCACCGTGGTGTAGGTGCGCCGCGCCGCCAGCAGGGCCTGCGCGCGCTCGGCGCCCAGCGGCTCGGTGACCACGATGAAGCTGCCGATCGGCACGATGCGCCGGCGCAGCCAGCCGAAGCTGCCGTAGCCGCCATGGCGCGTCGCGCCGGTGGCCAGCAGCACCTGCTGGGCGGCCACCGGGCCGCTGGCCGTGTGCAGCCGATGGGCATGGCCGCGGCCCAGGCGCTCGATGCGCTGCACGCCCGTGCCGGTGTGGATCTGCGCGCCGCTGCGCTCGGCCGCCGCGGCCAGGCCCTGCGCGAAGCGGCCCATGTGCATCTGGCCGCTGCGCTTGTAGAGCAGGCCGCCGTGGAAGCGCTCGCTCTGCACTTCAGCGCGCACGCGCGCCGCATCGAGGATCTCCACGTCGGTGTCCACGCCGTCGCCGATCAGGCGCTCGGCGCTGCGCTG
>NZ_JBDGIT010000033.1:0-5628 GCF_057657265.1 Variovorax sp. Soil_C_17 | reverse complement strand
CTTCGCTGTCCAACAGATTTGGGGCTTCAAAGCCGTTCCATGGCGGTCTTCAGACGGGCGAGCGAAACCGGTTTGGAGAGGTGAGCATCAAAACCCGCTGCCAGGGCCGCGCGCTCGTCCACTTCCCGTCCATATCCGCTGATCGCTATGCTTTTGAACTGCTTCTCAGGCTGCAGCTTGCGTGCCCGCTTGATGAACTCCAAGCCCGACATCTCCGGCATTCCAATGTCGGACAAGACAAGGTCATAGTGCCCCGCTGCAAGCATGTCGAGAGCGGCAGATGCGCTGATGGCCGTATCGACCGTGGCGCCTTCCAGGCCAAGCAGAGCTGAGAACGTCACCAGGCTGTCCTCGTCGTCGTCCACCATCAGGATGCGGCGATGCAATAACGTGGATGGCGGCGAAGAGTCGGACCTGGAGCGCGCTTCGGCTGCCAGGGGAAGCCAGACAGTGAAGGTGGATCCTTGCCCTTCGCCAGGTGATGCCGCCTCGATGCGGCCCCGATGCGCCTGCACCAGTTCCCTGACCAGGGCGAGTCCGATTCCCAGTCCCGACCGGCGCGAGCCCAGTTGATCCGTCGCCGCGCCCTGGCTGAAGAGCTCGAACACGCCCGGCAAGACATCCGCGGATATGCCCACACCGGTGTCGGCCACCTCCAGCTTGGCCGATAGCCCTTCCGTAGACACCCTGATGCTGACACGTCCTCCTTCAGGAGTGAACTTCAACGCATTGCCGAGAAGATTCCAAACCACCTGTTCGATGCGCACAGGATCGCAATTGCAGAAGACAGGTTGTCGGGCCTGAACTTCGAGCGCTATGCCCTTGTCTTGGGCATCCGAAGCCATGGCGTGGCCGAGTTGCTGAACAATCTGAGCGACATCCGTAGCTTCGCATTGCAGCCGCATCTTTCCTGTCTGCACCCGTGAGAGATCAAGCAGGTCGTTGACTATCTTCTCCTGCGCCGACACGGCACGCATGATGGTGTGGCCGATTCGGCGCACCGTCGGTGATTCCCGGGCTTCGGGCAAGCGGGCCAGCAGCTCGGCGTTGACGTTGATCAGGTTCAAGGGTTGCTTCAGCTCGTGTGACATGACGGCAAGGAAGCGATCCTTCAGCTCCGATGCGTGCTTCATTTCGGCGGCCGAAAGTTGTTCGTTGCTCAACTCGGTTCGCTGCTGGAGCTCCAGCTCCTTGGCCGCCGAGACGTCGCGCGCAATCTTGACAAAGCTCACACCGCCGCCGCCGTGCAGCGGTGTCATGACGCCGCTGCAGAAAAAGGTCGTTCCGTCCCGTCGCAGATGCCAGCGTTCGTCCGAGGCGCGCCCGACGCGCGCGGCATCGTTGCGTTCACGCTCCGGCGCGCCTGCTGCCCGGTCCTCTGGAGTGAAGAGCACGTCGATTGATTTGCCAATGATCTCTGCCGGGTCATAGCCGAAGATTCGCTCGGCCCCTTGGTTCCATGTCGTGATCCGGCCCGCCGCGTCGGTGCTCACCACGGCAAAGTCCTTGCTCGTTGCGATCGCGTCGCGCAAACGCTCCTCCGTCAGGCGCACCCGATCTTCTGCATGACGCAGTTCCGTCACGTTGATGAAGGTCAGGACGGCGCCTCCGATCTTGTCCTGGCTCGTGCGGTAGGGCAGGATCCGGGCAAAGAAATGCTCGTCGTCGACGCTCGTGATGCTGCGCTCGACGGGGCGCAACTGCTTGAACACGGCGGTGGCATCCTCCACGATCTCGTCGTAGCGAAGCCGGCTCTTGACGTCCATCAAGGGCCTGCCGACATCCGATGGGATCAGTGCGAACAGCTTGCTGGCCTGCGGTGTGAAGCGCTTTACACACATGGCGGAGTCAACGAACACGGTGGCGATCTCCGACGCCTCCATCAGGTTGCGAAGGTCGTCGTTGTTGCGGCTGGCTTCCTCCACCTTCATGCGCAGTTCGAAGTTGACGGTGGTCAGTTCCTCGTTGAGCGACTGCAGTTCCTCCTTGCTGGTCTCCAGCTCTTCCTTGGCGGACCTCAGTTCCTCGTTGATGGCCTGGAGCTCCTCGTTGGAGGCCTTGAGTTCTTCGTTCGACGTGGCCGAACGGTCCAGCGTATCCTGAAGATGTGCCTTCAGCGATCGGTTTTCTTCTTCGAGACGCTGCATCGCCGCCCGGTAGGGAGCGCCGTCCGCATCGTTAGCGTTCGGCGGGCCGACGTTGCCTTCGACCAATTCCTCGAAGCGAACGAGCCAATGTCGAGGAAAGCCATCCGCGTCCTTGACCGGGTCGATCGTCAGCGCCAGAAGCGGCGCGTTGCTTCCTCCGTTTGCGCCGTCCCTGCGGAAGACGCTCCGCACGGGTTGCCGGGACTCGCCGGCACTGAACAGCGCGGCTCGCAGCTCCATCCGGATGTCGGGTGCCATATTGTTCAGGAGGTTTCGCGTCGGCAGGCCGTCGCCGAACGCGACGAAGCGGTTGGCCCCGTTGGAGACCCGTTCGATCTCGTGATCGGCATTGATCAGCACGCTCGGCGGCGACGAGGCCACCAGGGCACTTTCATGCAGGGCGGCTATCGGTTGGTCGGGGTACGCCGAGGCGCTTCGTTGCTCCTGTGCGCCGGCAATGGGTGCGGCAGCCGTGCCGGTGCTCACCAGCTGCGAAGGAATGCGCGTGCGCGCTGTCGCGGCTGCCTCGGGCCGAAGCCTATAGATCCGGTGCTCCTTGTTGATCGTCTCGAACAGTGTGCTCAGCGCATCGAGGGATTCCGCATTGCCGAGGAACAGGTAGCCGCCGGGCTTCAAGGCATAGGCGAACATCTCGAGCATTGTCGCTTGCGCCGTCCGGTCAAGATAGATCAGCAGGTTGCGGCAACAGATGAGATCGAGCCGAGAGAAAGGAGGGTCCCCGAGCGCGTTGTGCCGCGCGAAGACGATCATTTCCCGCACTGCGGTTCGCACGCGGTAGAAATCGCCCTCCTCCTTGTCGAAGTAGCCGAGCAGGCGAGACTCCGAGACATCGGCGGCGATATTCGCCGGATACACACCCGTGCGCGCGACATGGAGCGCCGCTTCGTTGATGTCGCTCGCGAACACCTGGATGCGCGGTGGTTGCGTCATCCGGTCGGCGTATTCCTGAAGCAGGATCGACACGGAATAGCTCTCCTCCCCCGAGGCGCAAGCCGCGACCCACACCCTCAGCTCCTCGCCTTCCGGAACGCCTTCCATCAAGTCCGGCACGACGTCGCGCTGCAGGGCGTCGAATGCCGCCGGGTCCCTGAAGAAGTTGGTGACGCTGATCAGCATGTCCGCCAGCAAGGGAGCGAGCTCCTCGGGGTTCTTCCGCACGTAATCGCGGTAGGCCTGGATGCTCGGCATTCGGGTCACCTGCATCCTGCGCTCGAGCCGGCGCATCACCGTCGCGCGCTTGTAGTGCCGGAAGTCGTGGCGCGTGCGAACCCGCAGCGCGGTGAGAACGTCGTGAAACGCCCGCTCGGCGGATGGCTCTTCGCCGGACCCTGCCTCCGTTGCCCCCGCGGCGTCCCCCTCCTGTGCCGTCGCATCCAGGATGCGTGGGAGTCTGGCGAGGTCCACCAGGCGCTTCCCGATCTCGACGGCCGGAAGGACAAGGTCGACCGACCCGGTGGCGATGGCCGCCCGCGGCATGTCGTTGTGCTCGCTGGCCTCGGGCGACTGGGCGATGGTGAAGCCACCGCACTCCTTCACATGGGCGATGCCCAGGGAGCCGTCGCGGCCCGTGCCCGACAGCACGATGCCAACGGCACGCTCCCGGTGCACCTGCGCCAAGGACCGGAAAAACAGGTCGATGACGGAGGAGGGCCGCTTGGTGGCTGCGGTGGCCGGCTGGACGTGGCCGTCCTCGGTGATCAGGTCCATTCCCGGCGCGATCACGTACACGTGACCTGCCTCCAGCGGCGTTCGCTCGGTGACCTGGCTCACGACCAGCGGTGTGACCCGCTGCAGGATCTCGACGGCCTTGCTCTCGTGATCCGGCGAAAGATGTAGCACGACCACGACCGCCATCGGGACGTCGTCGCCGGCCGCCTCCAGCAGCGCCATGAGCGCCCCGAGGCCGCCCGCCGAACCGCCGATGCCGACGACGATGGGGGGCTCGTGAACGTGGGGTCCCGCCGACTGCTTCTCGCCGCCGGGGGCG
The DNA here is from genome assembly GCF_057657265.1 of Variovorax sp. Soil_C_17. Taxonomy (NCBI): domain Bacteria; kingdom Pseudomonadati; phylum Pseudomonadota; class Betaproteobacteria; order Burkholderiales; family Comamonadaceae; genus Variovorax; species Variovorax sp. Soil_C_17. The sequence continues at coordinate 1,473 of NZ_JBDGIT010000033.1, read as the reverse complement.
GTCTGTTGAGGATCTGAACGCATGGACGGAGTGGCTCTTCGGACAGGGGCTGATATTTGGAGTATCTTGCCCTTTTTGCGACGAAAAGTCCGGACGATGCTGCCGGTTCGGAGGGCAACGTGGAGATTGACAACCGGGTCATCGTCATCGGGGCTTCGGCCGGCGGGGTGGAGGCGTTCCTTCGCATCGCCGCTCGCCTGTCCCCGAACCTGCCGGCGCCGGTGCTCATCGTGCTGCACATCGGCGCGCATCGCAGCCATCTTCCCGAATTGCTGAACCGGAGCGGACCGAACCACGCGGTGCTGGCGCAGACGGGGATGCAACCGGTTGCCGGGATGATCTACGTGGCCCCGCCCGACCAGCACCTGCTCCTGGACGGCGGACTGCTCAGGCTCATCCGTGGACCCAAGGAAAACCACGCCCGACCGGCGATCAACCCTCTTTTTCGTTCGGCCGCGCTCGACAAGGGAGCCCGGGTCGTCGGCGTCGTGTTGACCGGCATGCTCGACGATGGGGCTGCAGGATTGCGCGCGATCAAGGCCTGCGGGGGGATCGCGCTCGTGCAGGATCCCGAAGAAGCCGCCGAGCCCAGCATGCCGCGCAGCGCGCTGGCGAGCACGGCCGTCGACCATGTCTTAAGGCTCGATGCCATGACCGATCTCCTGAACTCACTGGCACAACCCCTGGAAAACGCGCCGGCGACCAATGCGCCGGAGTGGCTGCGCATCGAACATGCGATCAGCCTGGGGAATGCAAACATGCAAGATCTCGATGCCATCGGCGTTCCCTCTAAATTCACCTGCCCGGAATGCGGCGGTGCGCTGTTCGAGCTCAAGGAGGGGAAACCGCTGCGGTTCCTCTGTCACACGGGGCACGCATTCAGCCTGCGGGGGCTGGCGTCGTTGCAAGAGAACGTGACAGACGAAACGCTCTGGTCCGCCCTGCGCGCACTGCAGGAGAAGGAAGCCATCCTGCGCCGGCTTGCACAGGTGCAGGCATCCGAGACTCCGGGCTCCGAAAGCGCCACCTTCGCCGAAGCCGAGAAGCTTGCGCAGTTCATCGTCGGGATGCGCGCCATCGTGAGGAGCGCGCCCCCCAGTGGCCCGGTCGACGGGTCCGAGTCCATGCCTGAGAAGCCCGGCGTGGAACGATAGGGGAGTCGCGCAGTGCAAAGGTCTTTGAGCAGCATGCAGAGCATGGCCAGTACAAGGCCTCATTGGCGCGAAACTTGGGGGCAAGAAATGAATGTCCGCTGCTGGACTGCCGAGGTCTAACCGGTGGATCGAAGGACTGTGGCCTACCGCATACGCCTGCTCGGCGCTTCGCACAGAACCATCGTGTCATAGGACTGCTTCTGGTCCGGTTGCCGCATCTCACCTACCGCGCCGATCGCGCTACTTCCCATTCGAACCCACCCGCCGCTGGACAGCTTGAAAGACAGGCCCCCGCCCAAGCTTCAAGGCCTGGCCGCGC
>NZ_JBDGIT010000032.1:0-5673 GCF_057657265.1 Variovorax sp. Soil_C_17 | reverse complement strand
CGTGTCATAATCGAGGGCTCCGCACAAGACGGCAGGCAGTTGAAGCTCTCAGGGGTTTTGGTGGCTGCGGTGGTGGATGGGGTGAGGGGTTTTGGTGGGGGCTGGGTTGATCGAGTGATTGGCTGGCTTCTTAAAGAAGCTTCAAAAAAGTTTGGTGGTTCTTCAAAAACCGTGTAATAATCTAAGGCTTCGCTGATCGCAGCGAGGTGAGCAAGAAAGGCGCAGGGATGTGTCGGGCTTGCGGGGATCGTTAAAAACATACAGCCGATAAGCGTGGGCGTTTGAGGCGAATGGCCAAGTTCTTCGGAACGAAGCCTTTAGGCTTTAAATGCTCATGAGAATAGAAGTGAAGTTCACTTCAATTCCGTTTTTATGAGTTTGTCTCGCGAGAGACGTTAAATTCAAGATCGAACTATAGAGTTTGATCCTGGCTCAGATTGAACGCTGGCGGCATGCCTTACACATGCAAGTCGAACGGCAGCACGGGAGCAATCCTGGTGGCGAGTGGCGAACGGGTGAGTAATACATCGGAACGTGCCCAATCGTGGGGGATAACGCAGCGAAAGCTGTGCTAATACCGCATGAGATCTACGGATGAAAGCAGGGGACCGCAAGGCCTTGCGCGATTGGAGCGGCCGATGGCAGATTAGGTAGTTGGTGAGGTAAAGGCTCACCAAGCCTGCGATCTGTAGCTGGTCTGAGAGGACGACCAGCCACACTGGGACTGAGACACGGCCCAGACTCCTACGGGAGGCAGCAGTGGGGAATTTTGGACAATGGGCGCAAGCCTGATCCAGCCATGCCGCGTGCAGGATGAAGGCCTTCGGGTTGTAAACTGCTTTTGTACGGAACGAAAAGGCTCTCTCTAATAAAGGGGGCTCATGACGGTACCGTAAGAATAAGCACCGGCTAACTACGTGCCAGCAGCCGCGGTAATACGTAGGGTGCAAGCGTTAATCGGAATTACTGGGCGTAAAGCGTGCGCAGGCGGTGATGTAAGACAGTTGTGAAATCCCCGGGCTCAACCTGGGAACTGCATCTGTGACTGCATTGCTGGAGTGCGGCAGAGGGGGATGGAATTCCGCGTGTAGCAGTGAAATGCGTAGATATGCGGAGGAACACCGATGGCGAAGGCAATCCCCTGGGCCTGCACTGACGCTCATGCACGAAAGCGTGGGGAGCAAACAGGATTAGATACCCTGGTAGTCCACGCCCTAAACGATGTCAACTGGTTGTTGGGTCTTCACTGACTCAGTAACGAAGCTAACGCGTGAAGTTGACCGCCTGGGGAGTACGGCCGCAAGGTTGAAACTCAAAGGAATTGACGGGGACCCGCACAAGCGGTGGATGATGTGGTTTAATTCGATGCAACGCGAAAAACCTTACCCACCTTTGACATGTACGGAATTTGCCAGAGATGGCTTAGTGCTCGAAAGAGAACCGTAACACAGGTGCTGCATGGCTGTCGTCAGCTCGTGTCGTGAGATGTTGGGTTAAGTCCCGCAACGAGCGCAACCCTTGTCATTAGTTGCTACATTTAGTTGGGCACTCTAATGAGACTGCCGGTGACAAACCGGAGGAAGGTGGGGATGACGTCAAGTCCTCATGGCCCTTATAGGTGGGGCTACACACGTCATACAATGGCTGGTACAAAGGGTTGCCAACCCGCGAGGGGGAGCTAATCCCATAAAACCAGTCGTAGTCCGGATCGCAGTCTGCAACTCGACTGCGTGAAGTCGGAATCGCTAGTAATCGTGGATCAGAATGTCACGGTGAATACGTTCCCGGGTCTTGTACACACCGCCCGTCACACCATGGGAGCGGGTTCTGCCAGAAGTAGTTAGCCTAACCGCAAGGAGGGCGATTACCACGGCAGGGTTCGTGACTGGGGTGAAGTCGTAACAAGGTAGCCGTATCGGAAGGTGCGGCTGGATCACCTCCTTTCTGGAAACAATGCCGTTCAAATTGAACGCCCACACTTATCGGTTGTTGGAAGAGGTCGAAGCGTTTCGGCCATGGGTCTGTAGCTCAGCTGGTTAGAGCACCGTCTTGATAAGGCGGGGGTCGTTGGTTCGAGCCCAACTAGACCCACCATCTTCTGATATCCAAGCGAGAGGACATCGGGGGATTAGCTCAGCTGGGAGAGCACCTGCTTTGCAAGCAGGGGGTCGTCGGTTCGATCCCGTCATCCTCCACCAACGCCCTGGTAGGCATCCATTCAACACCAAAGCGGCCTTGTGCGAGAGCGCGAGGCTTCTTTGTTGTTGATCGAGATTGTTCGGTCAATCGGCTGTTCTTTAAAAATTCATAGAGTCGAATCAGCGTTGCTGATGGAAACTGCACATTCGTAAAGGTTTAGTGCAGGCCGTGCCATCAGCGACAAGAATTTTTGATTGCGTCAAATGAACTTCACTTCGAAGCAATTCGAGCTGTGAAGGCGGCATAACGCGTCAGGTGAAAGACCTGACATATTCCTTGATGGGCTTTGGTTTCTGTGAAGAAACGTCAAAGTTATAGGGTCAAGTGAATAAGAGCATGTGGTGGATGCCTTGGCGATGATAGGCGACGAAGGACGTGATAGCCTGCGATAAGCTTCGGGGAGCTGGCAAATTAGCTTTGATCCGGAGATTTCCGAATGGGGAAACCCACCGAAAGGTATCGTTATCTGAATACATAGGGTAACGAGGCGAACCGGGTGAACTGAAACATCTCAGTAGCTCGAGGAAAAGACATCAACCGAGATTCCGAAAGTAGTGGCGAGCGAAATCGGAAGAGCCTGTTAGTGATAGCACAAGACTTAACGGAACGGCTTGGAAAGGCCGGCCATAGTGGGTGACAGCCCCGTACGTGAAAAGACTTGTGTGGTACTGAGCTGACGAAAAGTAGGGCGGGACACGAGAAATCCTGTCTGAAGATGGGGGGACCATCCTCCAAGGCTAAATACTCATCATCGACCGATAGTGAACTAGTACCGTGAGGGAAAGGCGAAAAGAACCCCGGGAGGGGAGTGAAATAGATCCTGAAACCGCATGCTTACAAAAAGTCGGAGCCCGCAAGGGTGACGGCGTACCTTTTGTATAATGGGTCAGCGACTTACATTCAGTGGCAAGGTTAACCGAATAGGGAAGCCGTAGAGAAATCGAGTCCGAATAGGGCGTCCAGTCGCTGGGTGTAGACCCGAAACCAAGTGATCTATCCATGGCCAGGATGAAGGTGCCGTAACAGGTACTGGAGGTCCGAACCGACTAGTGTTGCAAAACTAGCGGATGAGCTGTGGATAGGGGTGAAAGGCTAAACAAACTTGGAAATAGCTGGTTCTCTCCGAAAACTATTTAGGTAGTGCCTCAAGTATTACCTTCGGGGGTAGAGCACTGTTTTGGCTAGGGGGTCATGGCGACTTACCAAACCAAGGCAAACTCCGAATACCGAAGAGTACAGCTTGGGAGACAGAGCACCGGGTGCTAACGTCCGGACTCAAGAGGGAAACAACCCAGACCGCCAGCTAAGGTCCCTAAAATTGGCTAAGTGGGAAACGAAGTGGGAAGGCTAAAACAGTCAGGATGTTGGCTTAGAAGCAGCCATCATTTAAAGAAAGCGTAATAGCTCACTGATCGAGTCGTCCTGCGCGGAAGATGTAACGGGGCTAAGCCAGTTACCGAAGCTGCGGATGCACAGTTTACTGTGCGTGGTAGGAGAGCGTTCTGTAAGCCTGTGAAGGTGCGTTGTAAAGCGTGCTGGAGGTATCAGAAGTGCGAATGCTGACATGAGTAGCGTTAAAGGGGGTGAAAAGCCCCCTCGCCGTAAGCGCAAGGTTTTCTACGCAACGTTCATCGGCGTAGAGTGAGTCGGCCCCTAAGGCGAGGCAGAGATGCGTAGCTGATGGGAAACAGGTCAATATTCCTGTACCGATGTGTAGTGCGATGTGGGGACGGATCTTAATAGGTCATCCGGGTGTTGGATATCCCGGTTTAGTTGGAAGTAGGCGTGCGTTAGGCAAATCCGGCGCACATATACCGAGGCCAACGATCGAGCCAGCTTGCTGGTGAAGTGACTGAACGAGGTTCCAGGAAAAGCCACTAAGCTTCAGCTGCACACGACCGTACCGCAAACCGACACTGGTGCGCGAGATGAGTATTCTAAGGCGCTTGAGAGAACTCAGGAGAAGGAACTCGGCAAATTGACACCGTAACTTCGGAAGAAGGTGTGCCCTATTAGTGTGAAGTGAACAACGGAGCATGAACGGGTTGCAAAAAATCGGTGGCTGCGACTGTTTATTAAAAACACAGCACTCTGCAAACACGAAAGTGGACGTATAGGGTGTGACGCCTGCCCGGTGCTGGAAGATTAAATGATGGGGTGCAAGCTCTTGATTGAAGTCCCAGTAAACGGCGGCCGTAACTATAACGGTCCTAAGGTAGCGAAATTCCTTGTCGGGTAAGTTCCGACCTGCACGAATGGCGTAACGATGGCCACACTGTCTCCTCCTGAGACTCAGCGAAGTTGAAATGTTTGTGATGATGCAATCTCCCCGCGGAAAGACGGAAAGACCCCATGAACCTTTACTGTAGCTTTGTATTGGACTTTGAACAGATCTGTGTAGGATAGGTGGGAGGCTTTGAAGTGCGGTCGCTAGATCGCATGGAGCCAACGTTGAAATACCACCCTGGTGTGTTTGAGGTTCTAACCTAGGTCCATTATCTGGATCGGGGACAGTGCATGGTAGGCAGTTTGACTGGGGCGGTCTCCTCCCAAAGCGTAACGGAGGAGTTCGAAGGTACGCTAGTTACGGTCGGACATCGTGACGATAGTGCAATGGCATAAGCGTGCTTAACTGCGAGACTGACAAGTCGAGCAGATGCGAAAGCAGGACATAGTGATCCGGTGGTTCTGTATGGAAGGGCCATCGCTCAACGGATAAAAGGTACTCTGGGGATAACAGGCTGATACCGCCCAAGAGTTCATATCGACGGCGGTGTTTGGCACCTCGATGTCGGCTCATCTCATCCTGGGGCTGTAGCCGGTCCCAAGGGTATGGCTGTTCGCCATTTAAAGAGGTACGTGAGCTGGGTTTAAAACGTCGTGAGACAGTTTGGTCCCTATCTTCCGTGGGCGCTGCAGATTTGAGGAAGCCTGCTCCTAGTACGAGAGGACCGGAGTGGACACACCTCTGGTGTATCGGTTGTCACGCCAGTGGCATTGCCGAGTAGCTAAGTGTGGAAGAGATAACCGCTGAAAGCATCTAAGCGGGAAACTCGTTTCAAGATGAGATCTGCCGGGGCCTCGAGCCCCCTGAAGAGTCGTTCTAGACCAGGACGTTGATAGGTCGGGTGTGGAAGCGCAGTAATGCGTTAAGCTAACCGATACTAATTGCTCGTGCGGCTTGACCCTATAACTTTGATCTCCCAGATCAAGGTGTTATGCCAAGTGACGCAGTCAAAACCAAAAGCTGATTCCCAACTCTATGAATTCGCTGTGCTGACTCAACCCCAGCTCAGCAACCCTTTATGCCTGATGACCATAGCGAGGTGGTCCCACTCCTTCCCATCCCGAACAGGACAGTGAAACGCCTCAGCGCCGATGATAGTGCGGGTTCCCGTGTGAAAGTAGGTCATCGTCAGGCTCTTACAGCCCCAAAAAGCCCAACCAGTCATGGTTGGGCTTTTTGCTTTTTTG
>NZ_JBDGIT010000031.1:0-5904 GCF_057657265.1 Variovorax sp. Soil_C_17 | reverse complement strand
CGCATGCAATTCTGATACGTATCACGTATGATTTGCTACATCATACATGGATAAGTACCGATAACGCTCCCTTATCGTGGGTAAAGGAGGGCGGATGAAGAGTACCTGAAATCAGGAAGTTCGAGCGTGAAGTTCAGGTCGGTTGTGAAGTTGCGGCCGGCCGGTGGGCCCCCAGGCCAAGAAAAAAGGATGGATATGAGCCAAGTCACAGAATTGAGAAGCCGCGGCATCCAGGAAGCCGACGTGTTCGCGGCCGCGGATGCGCTGCTCGCCGAAGGCAAGCGGCCCACCATCGAGCGCGTGCGCCTGAAGATCGGGCGCGGCTCGCCCAACACGGTGAGCCCGATGCTTGAGCGCTGGTTTGCGTCGCTCGGAGACCGGCTGGTGAGTGTCCAGGCGGGCGCCGGCAAGCCCGCGGGCAACGACGCCGACGGGATGCCGGTGGGGGTCCGGAACGCGGCGAAGCTGCTGTGGGAAACTGCCCGGCGCGAGGCCGAGGAAGTCCAGCGAGCCGAAGCGGCGGCGGTACGCGCGGAACTTCAGGCGCGCGAAGAGGCGCTGGCCGAGGCGCAAAGTGTGCTGGTGCAGCGCGAGGAAGCTTTCAAGCAGGCGCGCGTCAGCCTGGATGCGGCGCTGGCGTCCTCGCAGCAGGCGCGTGAAACCTTGGAGCGGCAGCTCAAGGAGCACGCCATCGAGGCGCACCGGGTGCGCGGCGGGCTGGAGGACGAGATCAAGCGGCTCACCGCCCTGCTCTTTCAGGCGGCCGAGACGCAGGAGGTCATGCGCCGTGAGCACGCCGAGACAATCGCGGTCAAGGACCAGGACCTGCGTCGCTCTGAAGAACGACATGCCGCCCAGGAGCGACGGATGCTCGAAGACGTCGACCGCGCCCGCCAGTCGGCCAAGCAGGCCGAGGCCGGGGCCGCCCGGGAGCAGCAACGGCGGCTCCAGAGCGAAGAGGCCGCGGCGCAGACGCTGGAGGCCGGGCGTCAGCGGCTGCGCGAGACTCAGCAGGCCGCGCAGCAGGTCGAGCGCGAGCTGCGCGAACAACTGGCGACCCAGGCGGTGGACTTGGCCAAGGCGAAAAGCGATGGCGAGTCGTTCCTGGAGCGCGGCCGGTACATGCATGCTCGGCTGCAAGAGGAAAAGTCTGCACATGAAGCGACGCGGCAGTTGCTGGCCAAGGCGCTCGACACCCAGGCCAAGCTCGAAATCCAGGGAAAGCCGGCGGCGAAGTCGCGGGCCCGGCCCAAGGGACCCGCGAGCGGCCCGTCAAAGTGAAGGCGCCGCCGGGGTTGCAGGAGGGTTTCTGTACACCTCGGGCACTCCTAAACCAACCAGGTGGAACAGGTGCGGCCCGAGCATAGCTCGCAACGCGCTGAAGAGCGGCGACAGACTGCGTTTCGCGCGTGCCGTGGCGTGTGCCTCGGGCATGTGCAGCTATCGCACATGCCTTTCTGTGGAGTGGGCCGCCGCAGCGGCTGATTCCAACTCGCTCACGACGTTTCTGGCGTGCTTCAGTGCAATTTCTAATGGGCTCCCCGCCGCATCCATTTCGCTCGCAACACGCTTGAGACACGCATTGATCACCGAAACCGGCGCGCCCAACTGCTCCCTCTCGTAGCGACATAGGCAAGTTCGATCCACCCCCAACTCCGCTGCGAAGGCGGCTTGGGTCTTCTGGCCTCGCGCGCTGCGCAGCAATTCGTGCTGCGAGCGGGGAAAGTATAAATGGGTCGTTGCAATTATCACAAGCTAAGTGCAATAATAGCACTATCCATCGATGTCAGGAGATGTGGCGGTCTTGTCCTCTACCATCGACGGGTTGGAGAGATTCCCCATGGCACGCGCGGACCAAGTCAAAGCATTACTTCGCGCCTTCGCCGGCAACGAAGAGGATCAGTTCCTCTCAGTTGCTCTGCAGGTAGCTGCGGACGAGGCGCAGCGCGGACACACAAAACTTGCCGACGAGCTCAAGAAGCTCGTGGATTTCGCGCGCGAGCAAGCTGCGCGCAGGTCGCCATCGCGCGTGCGTCCATCGCCGATTGGGCAGCCAAAGGGCGAACTGGCGGAATTGCTTACCGTCCACTATCCGCAGCAGCATCTCAATCAATTGGTCGTTCCTAACACGGTCCAGCAGAAGATCGAACGTGTGTTGACAGAGCAGCGTCAGCACGAGCGCTTGAACCATCATGGCCTATCGCCGCGTCGCAAGCTGCTGCTCGTGGGGCCCCCGGGAACGGGGAAGACGTTGACGGCAAGCGTTCTTGCGACTGAACTTCGCCTTCCCCTCTTCGTGGCGCGCTTCGATAGCTTGATCACAAAGTTCATGGGCGAGAGCGCCTCGAAGCTGCGGCTGGTTTTCGAGGCCCTCAAGGCCACACGCGGCGTTTACCTCTTCGATGAGTTCGACTCTCTGGGCTTGCAGCGTGGCGGCCAGCACGACGTGGCCGAAATGCGGCGCACCCTCAACATGTTCCTGCAGCTGATTGAGCAGGACAATTCAGACAGCTTGATCGTCGCTGCAACCAACCACGGTAAGGCACTCGACACGGCACTGTTCCGTCGGTTCGACGATGTCATTCGGTACGCGCTACCCGACGACGAGCAAGTTGAGCTGCTTCTGCGCAACGCTCTCGCCCTCTTGGCGCCGAAAACGTTGGCCTCTCGGGACTTGGCAGAACATGCCCGCGGCCTGTCTCACTCAGATATCGTGCGCGCCTGCAACGATGCGATGAAGGATGCCGTTCTTGCGCACGACGAGCACGTTTCATCGGCCAGCGTCATCACCCATTTGAAGGAGCGCGTACTCGCGCAACACGAATTGCAGCGCGTCGACTGATCAGGTAATGCGCTAAAGTTTCTCCTTGATACATGAGGGGAAGCCCAGCCTGAATGCCTGATCATCTTCTTATCCCTGGCCGCACGCAGCGCCGAGCCTTCCGGTCGACCCGGCAAGTCATCATCACCATTCCGAATCAGGCGAGGCAAGTCCAGCGCGGACGACGCCTACTCCGGGAACTGGACCGATTGCGAACCATTGAGCAGGACTTGCGAACTGCACGCGCCGAGGCCGGTATCGGCACTGACGCAGGCATGGCGATCTCGCTGGAGATCGAATCCGGATGGGATCTGGATTTTCACAACAAGCTGGAGTGGCGCCGCGAAGGTATCGAGGTGCTTTGCGTTACGTCGTCTGGCGCCAGAGAGATCGTGACGCTGCATGTGCCCGAGGGAAAGCTTGCAGCGTTCGAGAGGCGGGTGCGGGAGTACTTGGAGAGGGATGGCAAGCCTGATCGCAATGGGGTGGTCAAACCTGTCAACGTTGCCCTCGTCAATGCTATCGCTCATTTCCGGCGCGCAGTTTTTCAAGAGTTGTGGACAGACCTGGAGCCACCGCCTGCGCAAGATCAAGACGCCTGGTACCAAATCTGGCTTCGTCGCACCCATGAAACGGCCAAGGACGATCGCGATGTATTTGCCGCCGCGGCGGAAGGCTTTGGCATCACTACCGAGGCTGGCTTTGTCACATTCCCTGGCCGGGTTGTCATGGCTGCGCACACTACCCGAGCGCGTCTGGAGCAAGCTATCGGATTGCTTGATGTAGTCGCTGAGGTACGCGGCGTGCCAGCGCATGCCCAGTTCTTTTTGGAGGAACTGCGTCCCTACGAGCAGGCCGAATGGGTGCAGGACCTCGCTCAGCGAACCGCCGCGCCATCGTTGGGCCAAGGGCCGCACATCACCTTGCTGGACACGGGCCTCAACACGGGCCACCCGTTGCTCGCGCATCTTGCTGCGCCCGAGGATTGTCATGCTGTTCACGCCGAATGGCTGGCGAGCGACCACGAGGGTCACGGAACCCAGATGGCCGGAATTGCGATGATGGCGATCTGAGTGGGCCTCTCGCCTCGCGGGAAGAGGTCGTCCTTCCCCATCGATTGGAGTCAGTAAAGATCTTGCCGCCGCAGGGCAGCAACGCGCCTCACCTTTATGGATGGGTTACGGCCCGCGCGACTAAGTTGGCTGAGGATCATGCGCCAGGGCGGCCCCGAACGTTTGCAATGATGACCACCGCGGAGGGCCGTTCTGCCGGCATGCCCACTGAGTGGTCTGCAACCATCGACAAACTTGCCTTTGGCTACTCGCCTCCCGCGCTCGATCAGCCCGGAATCGAGATCAAGGGCCCGGAGCGGTTGTTCATCCTGGCCGCTGGCAATGTCGGCTGGCCGTTGTGGCACCAACATCCTGCGATCAACGATCTCAGTCCGTCGGAGGATCCCGCGCAATCGTGGAACGCATTGACCGTGGGGGCCTACACCCTGAAGACGAATGTCGACGCCAACCAATGGCCGTCTCTCACACCAATCGCGGCATCTGGAGGTCTTTCGCCCTCCTCCACCACTTCCCTTCAGTGGGGCCGGGCATGGCCGTTCAAGCCTGATGTGGTAGCTGAGGGTGGCAACGGCTGCTTGGACGCTCAATGGCCTGGCACAGCGACCGTGGGACCAGCAAGCCTGCGCGTCCTCACGACTTCACATCAGCCCGCGCAGTCTTCCCTGACCGAATCCGGCGATACGAGTGCCGCCGCGGCGGAAGTCGCCCGTGTGGCCGCGTCGGTTCAGGCTCGCTATCCCAGCTATTGGCCGGAGGCCCGGCGGGCGCTGATTGTGCATACGGCCCAAGTGACGCCGGCCATGCGCGCCAATTGGCCAGCAGTGCCGTTGAAGCACCACAAGGAAACATTCTTGCGCCGCTACGGCTACGGATGTGTTTCGCTCGAGCACGCGCTGGAATCGACCTCGCGCCGAGCGACCCTGTTGGTGCAGGAAACCATCGCTCCGTACGTTCGCGAAGACGGTCACATCAAACTTGGCAAGCTCAACCTGCATAGCCTGCCGTGGCCGAGCACCCAGCTACGCCATCATCCGCACGCCACGGTAGCCATGCGTGTGACTCTTTCCTACTTTGTAGAACCCAATCCAAGTCGGCGTGGCTGGCGAAGCAAGTTTCGTTACCAATCCCACGGCCTGCGCTTTGCAGTACAGGCGTCAACGGAGAACGTGGAGCGCTTTAATCAGCGAATCAACCGCATTGACCGTGAGGCCGGTGGCGAGCTGGCCCAGGGGGTGGGTTCGGATCCAGACGGTGCGCAGTGGCTCTGGGGCGCGCAGCTGCGATCCAGTGGATCGCTGCACTCGGACACTTGATTCGGGACAGCGGCGCAGATGGCCGACAGAACCCACGTGGCGGTGTTTCCTGTTGGCGGGTGGTGGAAGGATGCTTCGTCTGCGCAGGACGAGCTACTGACGGTTCGGTACGCGCTGTTGGTTACGCTGGAGGTGCTCGACGAGGTTGACGTGGACATCTATACCCCCATCAGTAACATGATTGCCGTCGCAGTGCCAGGGGCACACTGACGCTCGGTGACCACCGGTGTGTATTTCCACTTGATCGGCGACGCTTCGCCACTGGGCGCGGGAAGCATCGGGCGAGTCCTGCACGAAGACCGTGCCGATGGCGGCCGAGACCATGCGCCGCTGGGTCTTGCCGGCATGTGCCAGGGCGTTGCGCATGAAGTGCACCCGGCAACGCTGCCAGGTGTCCGCGCGATCACCCCCTAGGTGTGCTGTCCCACAAGTAACTGCGTATGAAACCGCGTCTTTCGACCCAGTGCGGCGTTGCAAATGCTCGCGATACCTATGGGTATCGCTGCGGTTTGCGCCTTGCCTTGGGCCGAAATCCATCGGTTTCATTCTGCGCAGCTATTGCGGGACAGCGCACTAGGAGCCTGCGCGCGCGTCACGCTTCTGCCGCGCAGTCTCCTAGTGGAGAGCATCTGTTTCCTGGGGGTGTGCAGCGCAGCATCTTTTCCCTGTGGCTACGCTGCGAGCGGCGGCTGAACCT
>NZ_JBDGIT010000030.1:0-6046 GCF_057657265.1 Variovorax sp. Soil_C_17 | reverse complement strand
CCTCTGCGATCCTGAAGCGTGGTAACTCCAGTTTCCCAGACCCATCCGGGTGAACAACCTATTGAAACATCACATCTGATATGGCCGCTCTTGGCAAGTCTGCTTTGCATTGAATAGCAACGGCCCGGGGTGATGCGACACGAAGTCTGCTGCGACGATAGATCAGACTGATATCCGTGGATTGGGTACCACTGTGCATGGATCCGTCGTAGAAGCTGCCTCGCTCTAGTTTCGCCGGTTGCCTGCAGGCCTTTCGGTCGTAGTGTGACTGAGGATCCTTCCCTGTCGGTGCCCGTATCGCATCACCCCGAGCCGCTGCCGCATCAGGCGCTGGCCAAGCGATCGCTGGCTTGCGCCTGGCGCGCGATGGCCCAGACGAAGCCGGCAAGTTCGCGCGCAACCGCTACACAGACCTTGTTGATCTGCACCCCTCGCGCGGAGAGCTTGGCGAATCGACTGCTCAGGCGCAACTGAGCCTTCCAGGCGTGGTTGCGGATCGCCTCAGGCAGCTGTGCGCTGCGGCTGCGAAGCGTGCTGCTCATGCGAGGCGCAAAGCGATAGTTCCACGCCGCCTCGGTCAATAGCCGCCGGGCATGCCCGTTGCCGGTCTTGGTGATCGAGCCGCGCCGGACGCTGCTGCCGCTGGAGTGCTCCGAGGGCACCAGGCCCAGGTAGCCCATCAGATCGCGTGCGGACTGGAAGCGGCTGAAGTCGCCGATCTCGGCGATCAGGCCGATGGCGCTGACGCTGTCGATGCCGCGCAGGGCCCGCAGCGCCGCCACCACCGGCTCGAAGCGCCAGCCCTGGACGATCTCCTGCAGTGCCGTTGTCAGTCGCTCAACACGCTGCTCGGCGGCCTGAACGGCCAACTGGTATTCCGCCAGCGCAACGCTCTCGCCGGCATGATCGAACCGTTGATCGGCGATCCAGCGCTCGTGGGTCTTGGTCCACGAGGTCTTGCCGGGGTAACGCCGATCATGGCGCAACAAGAACGCCTTGAGTTGCTGACGCGCCCGCAGCCGCATCTGTACGGCATCCTCTCGCGCCCGGCACAGGTCACGCACAGCTTCGTGCGCTTCATCAGGCACCCAGATCGCCTTGAGCTCGCCCGCTCGCGACAACTCGGCCAGCCGGCAGCAGTCACGCCGATCATTCTTGACGCGATCACCGGCGCGTCGCGGGATCAGCGACGGCGCCACGATCTCGCAGCGGTAACCGCGACGCCGCAGCTCCCGATACAGCCCGAAGCCCGTCGGTCCGGCTTCATAGACCACGCGGACCTCAGAGGGGTCCCCCGCCTTGGCCAGCATCTTCAGCAACTGCCTCACGTCCGGTCTGACGACGCCGACAAACCGCGCCAACTCCCGGCTCGTGTCGCACGCCGCAATGCTGATGCTGTCCTTGTGGACGTCCAAACCGACGAAAAACTGGGTACGCTCTTGCATGGCTCGTCTCCTTCAGTTGCGTCTGGCCCGTCCAGCCGTATGTGGCTCGGCACACTTCGGTGCGCAACCCACGGATCCGGAGACGAGCCCTTGAAGCTCTCATGGAGCGGCCATCATGTCTAGTGCAGTGCGCCACTCTGTTCTGCACTTATCCCCGAAGCTTACTTTGCTGCACTGCACACCCCCAGGAAATGGATGGTCTCCGAGCTGCGCAGCGAGGTCGAGCGCCACACGCTTCATCGCGCGCTGCGACAGCATCCACATGGCGCCGAAGGCGTCCCACGCAGCTGCCGATTCCTTGAAGTGTTCGCGGTCCGCCAGAATCTCGTTGAGCGGCTTGGCCAGCAACTCGTTGACCGCGTCGAGTTGCTCGGCCAGCACTGACCCTGCCTCGTTTCCACGTACATCAAGTCATGCCGCCAAGCGGGTGTTCTCCCAGGTCACTGGAGATAGGAAGCCGTTGGCAGAGTGCAGACGCTGGCGGTTGTACCAGCCCTCGATCCAGTCAACGATGTCCAGCCTCGCTTGCGCTCGGGTCTCGTAGCGTACCTGGTAGACGCGTTCGACCTTGAGCGTCTTGAAGAAGCTCTCCACCGGTGCGTTGTCCCAGGCGTCACCTTTCCTGCTCATGGACATGATGATGCCGAGCTCGCCCGCCAGTGCTCGGTACTGCCCACTCGCATATTGCGACCCGCGATCGGTGTGGACCAGCAGGCCCCTTTCCGGCTTGCGATGCCACCATGCCGATTTCAGGGCCGTGCATACCAAGGTGGCGTCGATTGCTTCGACATCGACCAGCCGACGATGCGTCGGCCGGCTAGATCCATCACGGCGGCCAAGTACAACCAGCCTTCGCCTGTGGGCACGTACGTGATGTCCGCCGCCCACGCCTGATTCGGTTGCCAGCCTTCAAAGCGGCGATCCAGAAGGTTGGGCGCCACCGGCAGGCGGTGAGCCGAATCGGTGGTCACCACGAATGGCCTCTTGTAGACCGGCCGCAGGCCCTGGCGTCGCAGACTCTTGCGAACGCGCTCGGCGCTGACGATCTCGCCCTGCTGGCGCAGAACCTCAGCGATCCGAGGACGTCCATAGCTTCGACGACTGGCCTGGTGGATGGTCGCGACTTTCGCGTCCAAGGCCTGATTGGCTAACGTTCTGGGACTGGGCGGGCGCACGCGCCATTGGCAATAGCCGCTGCGAGACACGCCCAGCACTTGGCAAAGTCGGCTGACGGCGTACTGGTCGCGATGCTCGTCGATCCAGGCGTACTTCATCGCGACCCCCTGGCGAAGTACGCCGTCGCTTTTCGAAGGATCTCCACATCCAGCTTCGCTTCGGCCAATTCCCTGCGCAACCGACTGTTCTCGGCCTCCAACTCACTGATGGGCCTGCGTGCAGGAGCCTCCGTCGAGGGCGCCGTCGGCATGCTGCCAGCACCGCCCGAGGCGATGCCTCGTCTCGACCAATTCCCCACGGTGGCCACAGGCACCCCAAGGCGGCGAGCCGCCTCGTGGCCACCGACCGAAGCCGCAAGCCTCACGGCTTCGACCTTGAATTCCTCTGTGTACTGCCTCTTCGGCAGCTTGCCTTCTTTCATTTCGATTCTCCGTACCTTCGAAGTTATCAACTTCTTGCTGTACGTGAAATCGAGGCAGGGTCACACCGCGTGCTGCGCCTGCGCGTCGCGCAGCGCGTCGGCCGCGCTATCCGCCGGCGGCGGCACCGGCGCGGCAAAACTGCCGTCCGCGTTCGCCGCAGGGATCTGGAGCTTGTAGGTCATGGACATGGCGTTGCCTTTCGTCGGGCAGCGTGTTGGAGTTCAATCGCCAGGGGCGCGCCGCAGGCCTTGCGTGCTTGACGACACCGAAGAGTGTAGTGACCGCGCCGCACGGAACTGCGCCGCGCTCATCGTTGTGCCCACTTCGGCAACATTATCTTGTCGACCACGTGGAGAATGCCGTCCGACTGGGTCACGTCTGCACCGGTCACGGTGGCCGTGCCACCCCTCGTTTGTGATCGCCGGCCGCCGCCGGCCTTGGGGAAGAGCGGCAGAAGCATTTGTGCCCCGCGCCCCTTACTGGAGACTAGCGCCAGAGAGCAATCAAAGTAATCACTGCCTGAAGTAATAGTGGGTCGGGTTTCGCACCGGTCTCCCGCGAAGCAGCGGGCGAGACGCCGCGCGCATACCTCGAGCCAGCAGCAAGTTCAAGTCGGTCAGCAATGGCCGTGTTTCCGCGAAGTACGAGTGGCCCAAGAAGCTTGTGTCAATTGACGTTGCATCAATCGACTCCAAGCCCTCAGCAATGACAATGTTGCTGCCACCCAATCCAGCGCGGCAGCACCCGTGAATCCTTGACGACACTTGAAGCGTCTTGTCTCGACTGGAGGCATACAGGGTGACCGGGATGTTTTGCCCTTTGAAAGCAGGAATGATCTGCTCTTTGAAGACCAACGCATCTAGGTCTGGCGCCGCAAGGACCAGCTGGACGACCCTTGTCGCAACCTGCGGCTCTGCCTGGATCATCTCTGTTAGCGCCTCGCTGACTATCCGCGAGCCCATACTGTGCGCCACCAAGAAGATCCTGTCCGACGAGTTGGCCGCGAACAGTCGCAAGAACTTCTTGAAGTCTGGAACGCTTTGCAGCGCAGTGTTCTCGTCTTGCGTATACAGAGCAGGATCACCGCGGGAGGCCCAACTGAAAAAAGCGGGGACGCTGTCGAGACCCAAGTCGTGCGCGATCTGTGCAGTCCGAAGAGCCGCGTCGTCGAATGACACGTTGTACCCGTGAACAAAAAGGACGGTAGGCTTTTTAGGGTCCGGACCACGATACTCCTTGATCAGGTCCGCGAACTTGCTGCTCTCGACTAGAGTGATGTCTCGAATCATCATATGCTCGGTTGGGTCTTCCGAGAACTCCAATTTCCAGAGCTTTGGCCGCTCGATTTGCCCGACTTCGTGATTGGGAGGGACGGAGACATCGACATAGCCGAACGCCATATCGCTGCGGGTGCCGGCGAACGAGTTGCGTAGTGAACCACGAGCGTCGTCGCTTGCCTTGCGGTTCGTGCCAAACAACAACCTCAATATATCCGGCCCTGACTTGAATTCTGGTAGCGCACCCGGCTGGAGTGAAATCGGTTGGCCCAGATCCCGGTGCGCGTTGTCCATCGCACCGGCAGCCGCTCCTATAGCTCCAAAACTGATGCCGCCCAAGAGATCCCCCAAGAATCCGCCTCCTCCACCGCTGCCTATCCTTGGTCTTCCTGAGTTCGCGATCGCGGTCGGGCTTGAACCACTAAGAGCCTCGATCGCTGCGCCGCTTCCTCCTGAGGTAGCAGGCCCCGTCTTGGGTGGTTCCGGCTTGGGCGGCTCGATGGCCGATGGAATGGTTGCGGCGGGCGGGGGGGGTGTTGACGCTAACTCGGTGACGCCAACACGTTCGGCTGTTGCCGCGCAGCCAGTGAGCACCCCCGTGAGAAGCAAGGCTGCCATCGAATTGCACTGAGGACTCGCCCAAAGACTGCGCAGAAACCTCATACTTTTCTCCTCGCCGATGTACATTCTCCGGCTATTTAACCAGGTGAGTGACCTGGACCGCCCGTCGCTCTACGGTAACGAGCGACTGCTTTTTTCCGCGAAAACAGTAGCGTGCCCAATTCATTAAAAGCTCAACTTCTGCAGCAAGTTGAAGAAGTCCGGGTTGGAGGTGTTGGGAAGGACGGTGTATGCCTACGTGTCGAGGCAGCCACGTCACCTTGGGTGTGACGCAAGTTGCCTTGGAAGTGAACTAAGCTGCACGAAGGAAATACTCGGTGGGCGTTTTTCCTCGGCCGGAGGCGTAACGGCTGACCGAACACTTCCGACAGCATCGCTGAACTGTCATCTGGCTTTGCAAGCAATCCAGGTGAAAGCGGAAGCTTGCTAAGGAACTCGATCTTCGTGGACAAGTTCGACATGCATTGTCTCCTGCTGGGTTTGGCGCCGCTACGAGAAGCGCGAAGGTAGCACTTAATACTCAACCCTCGACGAAGAAAAAAGGCATATGCCGTTTGGTCATGCTTCAAGTCCCCACAAGGCCAAGAGTCTGTCAATAGTGAAGTTGACCCGATTTCGCGGACACCCGATCCTTATGGAAGAAGAAGTCCGATATGGCTACACCGAAGCCTCCATACCCAAAACCGCTAGGTAGCGAATAGGGCGGTATCTTTCCAAGGCTTGGAAACTGTTTCGTTCGATGAGTTGCTCAAATCATCTGCCGGGAGATGAGGGCATTCGTGTCCTTGGTGTCTTGTGCGCGGCCACCAGCGCTCCGGCGAGCAGCGCACGAGTTGCGTCGTGCGATTTCTTTTCTGGGGTAGCCGTACTTTCTTTGCAAAATGGTGCGCTTTGGTCCAAGAAGTTGTTGCACGACAAGGACTTACAAGATCGAGGCAGTGCGCGAACGCCATCCTACGGTAAGCTTTTGATTTTGAAAGGGAAGAAGCGGTCAAGCGTGTCAATTTGCCGAAAAAGTACGATAACCCCGGTATCGAGCACTTCACTCAGGAGGCGATCGGCTTCGGTGCACCGATCCTGGTACGACTTGGCTGGATCGCGCAGC
>NZ_JBDGIT010000029.1:0-9081 GCF_057657265.1 Variovorax sp. Soil_C_17 | reverse complement strand
ACCCGAACGCATCAAGAGCTACTTCGAACACGAGCCGGTTCGCTATGCGGCCTGATTCAAGTTCGCTCATGCCGGCTCAATAGGGCTTCAGAACGAGCGTGAATGGGCAAAATTCTGCGAGAAGGTGCTCCTTCAGCCAGCACTTGCCGACGATCCACGGTTTGCGGGCAATGCAAAGCGAGTCGCCGCACGCGACGCCTTGAGGGCGTTGATTGTCGAGGCGTTCTCGTCGCTCACTTCGACACAGGTTGTCGAGCGACTCGAGGCTGCGCAGATTGCCAACGCGCGGGTCAATACGATGCACGAGGTCTGGGAGCACCCGCAGCTCAAGGCTCGCGAACGCTGGCGGGAAGTCGACTCGCCTGTGGGAAAGATCCCAGCGATGATTCCGCCCGGTACATGGATGGAGGGACCCAGGATGGGCCCGGTGCCAGCTTTGGGTCAACATACCGACGCAATCCTGACCGAGCTTGGGCTGAGTGCCGAGGCGATCGGTACGCTGCGCGAACAAGAGGCGGTGTGACGTAGTGCCTCCCCCGGGTGGGGAGGCACATCTTGCCATGCTCAACGAGCGCGTTGGACGACTCGACGGGCGCGCTCGATGACCGGCTTGTCAATCATCCGGCCATCGGTATCCGGCGCCATCGCGCAGCTCGCTGTCCTTGAGCACGATCTCCACCGCGCGCGTGAACGACTCCATCGGAATGTCCAGCGCGCCCGGCAGGCCGTGCAGGGTCAGGGTCAGGTAATGACGCTGATCTGCCAAGGAACAAATTCGTTCTGGCCATAGCCATGCAGTTCGCTGCGCGATGGCCGGCCCGAAGCCGTGTCGAGCAAGAGTTTGAACAGCTCAGCGCCGAGCTCCTTGATCGACTTCGTGCCATCCAAGATTTGGCCGCAGTTCAGGTCCATGTCGTCCGCCTGCCTCTCCATCAGCGCCGAGTTGGTCGCAAGCTTGACTGAAGGTGATGGCGCACAGCCATATGCCGAGCCCCGCCCGGTGGTGAAACAGATCAGATTGGCGCCGCCTGCAACCTGACCCGTGGCCGAGATGGGGTCATAGCCGGGCGTGTCCATGAAGACCAAGCCCCGAGCCCTGACAGGCTGCGCGTATTCGTAGACTTCGGTGAGATTGGTGGATCCGCCCTTGGCAATCCCTCCCAGCGATTTCTCGAGCACCGTCGTCAGGCCACCGGCCTTGTTGCCGGCAGAGGGGTTGTTGTTCATCTGCGCGCCGTTGCGCCCGCAATAGTCCTCCCACCAACGAATGCGCGAGACGAGCTTTCGTCCAACTTCCAGGGTTTGAGCACGTCGAGTCAGCAAATGCTCGGCGCCATAGATTTCAGGCGTTTCCGAGAGAATGGCCGTACCACCGTGCGCCACGAGCAGGTCCACGGCCGCGCCCAAGACCGGATTGGCTGAAATCCCGGAATAGCCGTCAGAGCCACCGCATTGCAGGCCAATGACCAGGTGACCGGCTGGCACGGATTGACGTCGGACCTGGTTGGCCGATGGAAGCATCTCCTTGATGAGTTGGATGCCCCGGGCGATCGCCTTCGTCGTTCCGCCCTCGTCCTGGATCGTGAACGAGTGCAACGTCCCCGAATCGCTCAGGCCTTGCGTGGCCAGCAACGTCGGGATCTGATTGGTCTCGCAGCCCAGCCCGACCACGAGGACGCCCGCGAAGTTGGGATGGCACGCATAGCCGCCAAGTGTGCGTTGAAGGATTTGAAGGCCTTCACCGGCAGAGTCGATACCGCAGCCGGTGCCGTGCGTCAGTGCGACAACACCGTCAACATTGGGAAATGCTGCAAGAGCCTCGGGATGGCCATCGCGTCGGAAGTGATCCGCAATCGCGCGAGCGACCGTTGCCGAGCAGTTAACCGAGGTGAGGATGCCAATGTAGTTGCGCGTCGCGACCCGGCCATCCTCGCGCACGATGCCCTGGAAAATGGCGGGTTGGTGCGCTGCCACCGTCTCGCGGGCTTCCACCCCATAGGCGTAGTCGCGCTCGAACTCGCCTATTTCCAGGTTGTGCGTGTGCACATGCTGGCCCGCCCGGATGGGCTGGCTTGCAAAGCCGATGATCTGACCGTACCGCCGCACCGGCGAGCCTGCTTCGATGGCGCGCGTCGCCATCTTGTGGCCCGGGGGTATCAGGCCGGAGACCGTGGTGTTCTCGGCAGCGATGTGCGCTCCCGACATCAACTGGTACAGGGAAATGACGACATCGTCATCGGGATGCAGGCGAATGACGCGCGCGCCGGCCGGTGACATGATCTTCTCGATGGCTTGCTCTTCGACAGGGGACAGCATGGGGATGACTCCGAGGGTTCTGTTTCAGGTCGTCGTCGCGAGCGACGCACGCAGTCGTGGTTGGGCGAGTCCGCACTGGAGCTTGTCTGCCAGATCCACGATGGGAGCGAGCCGCCGTTGTTTCTTTTGCGCATGATTCTGCGCAATATCGGCGAGACGATGATTCAGAAAGGGATTGAGCAGCCTCTCCCTGAGCTCGACGAGGTAGGCCTCTGCTTCGGTGCGTTGTCCCAGGGCGTCGAACACCGGCAACACTTCATCGGCCCAAAGCGACTCGAGCTCCGATCGCGCGGCGGCGTCGTTCATGGCCTGCTTCACCGTCTCGTCGGGGGCGCGCTTCTGCATCAACCAGCGTTCGGCGAGGAAGGTGTGCCCCGCGTTCAGCAGAAACAACTTCAGCCGCTCAAACCGCTCGAGGTCGTCCGTCACCACCATGTCCGGGTGTGCACAGGGCAGCGTCAAGCCTCGCTGACGTTCTATGGCCCACAGTGCATAGGGTTCGGCAACCGCGCCGACCGGATGCAGGGCTTCCGACACGATGCGATCGACGAGCGAGTTGGCCCAGACGCAATGCTCGCCCAGCCACTCGATGAAATTCGCGTCCAGCTTCCACTGCGCAGCCGTTGCGCGCACCACATCGCGCAAGACATCGCCGTTGCGCTCGATGAGTTCGCAAGGAAAGATCGACAGATCGGCCGCGGGGATCGCCTGCCAACGATGGTGGAGCAGCACCAGCAACTTTGCCGGGAAGCTGCGGGGCGCACGGAGCCTGTCGTCGATCAATCCCGGGCCATCCTCGTCGTCGAGTTGATAGCCGCGATCGGCCGTGTTGGAAATGATCACCCGGACGTCGGTCGCGACCGCGTCGCGCAGCGCCGACCAGTCGGCGTGCGCCTGCATGGCTTGGCGCACGGCGCGGCAGGTGATGGTTTCGTCGACCTGCCTGCCACTCCTGATGCCGCGGATGAGGACCGGATAGCCGTCACCGCTTGCGAGGGCTGCCACCCGTTGGGCGCTCGCCGGGTTGCGGGTCGTCTGCACGACCAAAATGCCGCCGAGCGCCAGCCCCGCTTCGCCGCGATCGAGTGCCTGCGAAACGAAGAGGTCTACATGCGCCTGTAGGAAGCGACTGGTGCCGAACTGGAGGATAGCCTGGCCCATGATGCTCAGCACTCCACGATGGCCTTGACGACGCCTCGGGCGGGATCCAGCAGATTCTTAAAGTCGGCCGGAACATCGGCCAGCGCAAGGCGGTGCGTGTTGAGCGCCGCGTCTGGAATGAGGCCCGCGCGCATCGCCTCGAGCACCGTCTCGAAATCCTCGGTCGTCGCGTTGCGGCTTCCGAGCAAGGTCGTTTCGCGCTTGTGGAACTCCGGGTCCGAAAAGCCGATCGTGGCGCCGACCACGGAGATCAGCACGTAGGTGCCGCCGTGCGCAACAAACTTGAAGCCGCGCTCCATCGCTTTCGGATTGCCGGTGGCATCGAATACGACATCGAAGAATTCGTTGTCGGTGAGCGCGGCCAACTGCCTTTCGTCGTCGTCCGAAATCTGAACGCTGGCGGCCATTCCAAGTTGCGCCGTACAGAAGTCGAGGCGGTCCTTGCGCGTATCCAGCGTGCTCACCTGCGCACCGCGCAATTTCGAGAAGATCATCGCGGCCATGCCGATCGGTCCTGCGCCAACCACCAGTACGCGCTGTCCGCTGCGAACGTCGGCACGTCGCACCGCGTGGGCGCCGATGGCGAGAAACTCGACCATCGCCGCCTGATCAAGGGAGACGCCGTCGGCCTTGTGCACGAAGGCCTGCGGAACGCTGAGGTACTCGGTAAACGCGCCGTCGCGATGCACGCCCAACACCTGGATGTTGACGCAGCAGTTGGTCTTGCCCTGGCGGCAGGCAATGCACTTGCCACAGGACAAGTACGGCATGACGTAGACCGGGTCTCCGGGAGACAAATGGCTGCCCGCCGGCGCGTCTTCGACGATTCCGGACAGTTCATGACCCATGACACGCGGGTAGTTGAGATACGGCTGATTGCCGGTAAAGATGTGCAGATCGGTGCCACAGACGCCCACGCGCTTGACGCGCAGCAGCACCTCGTCATCGCCACGCAGCGGCATCGGCCGGTCTTCGGCGCGCAGCGTGCCGGGGGTTTCGCAGATCACGGTCAGCATGGCAATTTCCTCGAGTGTGGGAAGGCTGCTTCAACCGTGGAAGCGCTTGTAGATGGCGGCGAGTTTGCCGTTCTCGGTGTTGTTGCCGACCCACTGGTTGATCCACGCCTGCAGCTTGGCTTCACCCTTGCGCATGCCGATGCCCAATGGGAAGCTCTTCATCACGAACTTGGTCTCGACGCCCAGTGCGGGCACCTTGTCCGCGACGGTCTTCACGATGGCGGGTGACGTTGCGAAGATTTCGACCTGGCCGCTGGCGACGGCGGTGACGAGGGTGCTGTCGTCATCGAAGCGAACAATCTGCGCACCCTTGGCACTCTCGGTGGCCAGTCTGTCGTTGGTCGTGCCGCGGGCAGTGGCAACGCGTTTGCCGGCAAGATCGGCAAAGTCCTTGACCACGACGGACTTGGGCGCCGCAATGACAGCCTGGATCTGCGCATAAGGTGCCGAGAAGTCGATGACCTTCTCGCGCTCTGGCGTGACTGACAGGGAAGAAATCACGACGTCCGCCTTGCCGGTCTGGAGAAACGGAATCCGGTTGGCGCCAGTCGTCGGAACGATCTCGAGTTCGACGCCGAGGTCCTTGGCCAGGAGGCGCGCCGTTTCGACGTCGGAGCCAGTCGGGTTCATCTGCATGTCGTTCGTGCCGAACGGCGGCGACCCGAGGTCGATGGCGACGCGAATCTTCTTCGCTGCGCGCACCTCGTCGAGTTGGTCTGCCTGCGCGGCACCCGCAATGGCGACCAGGGCAATGCCGGCGCACAGGCCGCGCAAGAACTTGGAACGGTGAATCATGGGAGTCTCTCTTTCGGTGTATGGTTGCAAAGGGGGTTGTGTCGTGGGGCGTACTCAATGAGTCTGGTGCGATGCGCTCATTTCACAGGCCGCTGCCGACGAAGTTGCGCAGTTCCTCGGTCTTGGGAGCGTCGAGCATCTCGCCTGGGCCTTCCTCCCAAACGGTGCCGCGGTGCATGAAGATGATCTTGTCGGCGACCTTCCGGGCGAAAGCCATCTCGTGTGTGACGAGCACCATGGTCATGCCGTCAGCGGCCAGTTTTTCCATCACGCGCAGCACCTCGCCCGTCAACTCCGGATCGAGTGCGGAGGTCACTTCGTCGAAGAGCATCAGCTGCGGAGACATCGCGAGTGACCGGGCGATGGCGACACGTTGCTGTTGACCGCCCGAGAGCTGCGACGGGTAGAAGTCCGCCTTGTCTGACAGGCCCACTTGAGCCAGCACGGCGTGGGCACGTTCACGGACCTCGGCCCGCTTGCCTTTGAGAACAATGCGCGGCGCGAGCATGATGTTCTGCTCGACCGTCATGTGCGGGAACAGGTTGTAGCTTTGGAACACGATGCCCACATCGCGCCGCAGTTGGTGGAGGTCCAGCTTCGGCGAGGTGATCTCATGCCCGCAGACATCGATGCGACCGTCGCTGACCGTCTCGAGCCGGTCGATGCAGCGCAGGGCCGTGGTCTTGCCGGAGCCGCTGCGTCCGATGATCGCCACGACCGAGCCCTTGTCGACGGTGAAGGACACGTCGTTGAGCACGCGGGCAGCGCCGTAGCTCTTCGAGATCGACTGGACATTAACGATGGGCGACATTGAATTTCCTTTCGAGGCGCCGGCTCAGCACCGACAGCGGGTAGCACAGGGCGAAGTACAGCGCTGCGACGAGCACGAAGATGACGAAGGGCTGAAAGGTGGCGTTGTTGATCACCTGGCCCGCACGGGCGAGTTCGACGAATCCGATGGCGGATGCCAACGAGGTGTTCTTGACGATTTGCACCATGAATCCGACGGTCGGCGGCGTGGCGATCTTCATGGCCTGAGGAAGGATCACGTGGATCAGTCGCTGTCCCCAGTTGAGCGCCAGACACTCTGCGGCTTCGGCCTGCGTGCGCGGCACGGATTCGATGCAGCCGCGCCAGATCTCCCCCAGGTAGGCCGACACATAGATGCTCAGGCCGAGTGCGGCCGCGGTAAGCGGCTTGATGTTGAAGCCCAGGGTCGGTAGGCCGAAGTAGGCGAGAGACAGCAAGACCAGGAGAGGCGTGCCCTGGATCAACTTGATGTAGAGCATCACGATCTGGCGTGTGAAGTTCGGCCCGTAGACGCGCGCGATCGCCACCACGAAGCCCAGGATTCCGCCACCGGCGAAGGCCAGCAGGGTCAGGACGATGGTCCACGCGAAGCCGCCGAAGAGGAACTGGAGTTGGGGAAAGGACAAGGAGGTCATGGCATCTGTTCCTCACACGGTCGTGCCCAGGCGTCGGCGCCGAGGGAAGGCCACATAGCTCGCGCACCAGAAGACCAGTCGCATCACCAGCGAGAGCACCAGGTAGGCGGCGGCCACGATCAGGTAGGTCTCCACCGAGCGGAAGGTTTCGGACTGAATCCGGTTGGCGACCGCTGTCAGTTCTTCGGCAGAGATTTGCGAGGTGATCGACGAGGCCAGCATGAGCAGCACGTACTGGCTGGTGAGCGCCGGGTAGACGCGCTCGATGGCCGGCGGGAGCACCACGTGGGTCAGGAGCTGACGCCGCGTGAGGCCCAGGCACTCAGCCGCCTCCAGTTGCCCCTTGGGGATCGACTCGATGCCTGCGCGGACGATCTCCGAGGTGTACGCGCCGACGTTGATCACCAGCGCCACCGTTGCGGCGGTGAAGGCATCGACTTTGAGGCCGACGGTGGCAAGCCCGAAGTAGACGATGAAGATCTGGACCAGCAACGGCGTATTGCGGATCGTCTCCACGTAGATCGTGGTCAATCGTGCGAGCCAGGCGACGCGGCCTTTGCCGGCGATGGCGCAGAACACGCCAAGCAGGAAGCCGAACACCGTGGCGGCCAGCGACAAGCCCAAGGTCGTTCCCGCGGCATGCAACAGATCCGGCCAATAGGCCAGCGGGGCGCTGAAGTCAAAGTCGTATTTCATGTCTCCTGTCCTGGTTCAGTAAGGATGTGCACCTTGACGGGCTGTGGGCTGTTGAGGCGTCGCGGCCCGACCCAATCGCTTTCCTTGTCGTCCCAAATGATCAAAAGCGCTTGGTAAGGCCACTTTACCCATCCTGAAAGATTGGCCTTACCGTAGATACCCTTAGACAACGACCTTCGAAAGACCTACATCGCATTCGCGGGGACGCTTTTTTTCGAGCAGTTACTTGGGGAGTACACTGAGAGCCAATTTGGTAAGGCCACTTCGCCATGAGAGTGCGTGGTAAGGCCGCCGAGCCCCTTTTTTTGGAACGAAGGGCCAAACGTGATCAATCAGCTCAAACCCGTCGATAACCGGCGGCTTTACCAGCAGATCGCCGACCAGATTCGAGGCCTCATTAAGGACGGCGGCTTCTCGGAGGGATCCCGGTTGCCCCCGGAGCGCGACCTCGCGCAGCAGTTGGGCGTATCGCGTCCTTCTGTTCGCGAGGCGTTGATCGCACTGGAACTGGATGGCAGCGTTGAAGTCCGCATGGGCGCCGGCGTATATGTCTGCGCCCCGCCGGAGCGGGCATCGCAATCGACCGCATCTTTAGGCGAGAGTCCGATCGAGCTGATGCAGGCTCGTTCGGCGCTCGAAGGCTCGGTTGCCGCGTTAGCGTGCGGCCTGGCAACGCCCGAAGGGATCGCCACCGTAGCGAAGGCGTTGGCGGAGATGCGTGCCGCGATCGAAGAAAATCGTTCGCCCTTGAAGGAAGACCGCGCGTTTCACTTGGCCATCGCCGCAATGACAGGTAACTCGGTCATGGAGCGCCTGGTCGGGGAGCTGTTCGATGGACGCCACAGTCCAATCTCCTCCCAGCTCAGGGTGCGCTCGGAAAGCAGCGAAACCTGGAGGGAGGCGCTGCGCGAGCATGAGGGCATCTTGCGAGCACTGGAAACCCGCGACGTTCTTGCCGCGCAGACCGCCATGCGTTCCCACCTTCAGGCGTCGCAGGACCGTTGGGTGGCATCCCGGCGGGAGTGGTCCTGAAGCGCAGTGGTTGCCTGCTGTCGGTTTCCCTTCAATCTGTCTACAAGGGCCTCCACCAATTGCAAGCAATACCCGGCGCGGCGCGCGCGCATGGCGCGATCGCCGGTGACGCTGACGCATGAGGTCGCGTTGAGCCATCGGTTCCTGCGCAGCAGTGCAAGTACTCAGCGCACGCTGTCGCCTGCCAGTGCGTCCGGCGAGAAATGCTTCTCGGGCAAGGCCTGGGGCAGGATGGGGTACCGCTTCTGGAAGAATTCTTCAGCTCGGCGACGAGATAGGTTCCGGACAACAGGTCATAGGTGCCCCATGCGGTGCCGACGACCGCGGGGATGTCGGGCATCGCGACTGGAATCGAGAAAGCCATGCGCCAGAGTTGGCCGTTGGCGTCCCAGCGGTCCGCCAGTACCGGCCACCAGCTGTCTTCATCGATGTAGTAGCGGCTCGCTTCGCCCGCCCGCAGCGCGGGCGCCGAAGTAGCAATGCGCTACTGGGCGCCTGGTATGCCGCGCGCTACGGCCCCGAACGACACCCAAACTCCCCCACCTATCGACACGTAAATTCCCCCGCCCCGGCCGTCTGGCCGTGACGGTGTAAGCGGCGCTGGCGTCTGCCGGCAGCTG
>NZ_JBDGIT010000028.1:0-14786 GCF_057657265.1 Variovorax sp. Soil_C_17 | reverse complement strand
GGTCGTCAAGGTCTCGCTCGACACGCTCGCCCGCCTGATCACGCGGCGCACCGAACCCCATGTCAAGCTGCATTGAGCAGCCAAGCCCATGACCTCATCTTCTTCTCCCGATCTCGACCCGAGCTCGTGGCTGCAGGCCTGGCAGCAGGGCCTGTCGCAAGGCCATCTGCAATTCGGCGCATGGATGCGCAGCGCGTTGGAGGCGGCGCCTTTCGCCGCACGCGGCAAGGCACAGATGGACTTCGCGCTGCGGCAGGTGGTCGATGCGATGAACCCGGCCAACAGCTTCGCCACCAACCCCGAGGCGATGCAGGCCGCGCTCGACTCCGGCGGTGCCAGCCTGCTCGAAGGCGCGCGCCTCTTCCTGTCCGACGTGGCGAAGGGCCGCATCTCGATGTCGGACGACGCGGCCTTCGAAGTCGGCCGCAACGTCGCCACCAGCCCGGGTGGCGTGGTGTTCGAGAACGAGTTGATGCAGCTGGTGCAGTACGCGCCGTCCACGGCGAAGGTGCACAAGCGACCGCTGGTCATCGTGCCGCCTTGCATCAACAAGTTCTACATCCTCGACCTGCAGCCGGCGAACTCGCTGGTGGCCCATGCGGTGGCGCAAGGCCACACCGTCTTCCTGGTGTCGTGGCGCAATGTCTCGGCCGACCAGGGCCATCTGGGCTGGGACGACTACGTCGAGCAAGGCGTGCTGCGCGCGCTCGATGTCGCGCGCAGCATCGCCGGTGCCGACCAGGCCTGCACGCTGGGCTTCTGCATCGGCGGCACCTTGCTCGCGAGCGCGCTTGCCGTCGCGGCCGCGCGCGGCGAGAAGCCGGCCGCCAGCGTCACGCTGCTGACGGCGATGCTCGATTTCTCCGACACGGGCGAGCTGGGCCTGATGGTGGACGAAGCCATGGTGGCCACGCGCGAAGCCACCATCGGCCGCGGCGGCGTCCTCAAGGGCCGGGAGCTCGCGACCGTGTTCGCCGCGCTGCGCGCCAATGACCTGACCTGGCCCTACGTGGTCAAGGGCTACCTCAAGGGCCAGGCGCCGCCGGCCTTCGACCTGCTGTACTGGAACGGCGACGACACCAACCTGCCGGGGCCGATGTACTGCTGGTACCTGCGCAACACCTACCTGGAGAACAAGCTGCGCGAACCCGGCGGCACGGTGCAGTGCGGCGTCCCGGTGGACCTGTCGCGCATCGACGCGCCGGCCTTCGTCTACGCCTCGCGCGAGGACCACATCGTGCCGTGGAAAACCGCCTACGCCGGTACCCGCCTGCTCGGCGGAAAGACCCGCTTCGTGCTGGGCGCCAGCGGCCACATCGCGGGCGTGATCAACCCGCCCGCGAAGAAGAAGCGCAACCACTGGGTCGGCGAGCTCGCCGCCGATGCCGGCGCCTGGCTCGACGGCGCGCAAAGCGTCGACGGCAGCTGGTGGCCAGGATGGAGCGACTGGCTTGCCACGCATGCCGGCGAGAAAGTGGCCGCGCGCAGCGCATTGGGCAGCGCGGAGTTTCCCGTCATCGAGCCCGCGCCCGGGCGCTATGTCAAAGCCAAGGCGCCCTGAAAACCGCAGGCCGCCGCCATTCCCTTCACGTCAACCCCCAAGGAGAATCTCATGTCAGACGATATCGTGATCGTGGCCGCGCAACGCACGGCGGTCGGCAAGTTCGGCGGCTCGCTCGCCGGCACGGCAGCCCCCGAGCTGGGCGCCCACGTGGTGAAGGGCCTGCTCGCCAAGGCCGGCGTGCCGGGCGATGCGGTGTCCGAAGTGATCATGGGCCAGGTGCTCGCAGCCGGCTCGGGCCAGAACCCGGCGCGGCAGACGGTCATCAAGGCGGGGCTGCCCATCGGCGTGCCCGGCCTCACCATCAACAAGGTCTGCGGTTCGGGCCTGAAGGCCGTGATGCTGGCGGCGCAGGCCGTGAAGTGCGGCGACGCCGAGATCGTGGTGGCCGGCGGCCAGGAGAACATGAGCGCCGCGCCGCACGTGCTGCCCAACTCGCGCAACGGGCAGCGCATGGGGGACTGGAAGCTGGTCGACACCATGATCGTCGACGGCCTGTGGGACGTCTACAACCAGTACCACATGGGCACCACGGCCGAGAACGTGGCGAGGAAGTACGGCATCACGCGCGAGATGCAGGACGCGCTCGCGCTCGCCTCGCAGCAGAAGGCCGCCGCCGCACAGGACGCGGGGCGCTTCGACGACGAGATCCTGCCCTTCGGCATTGCGCAGAAGAAGGGCGATCCGATCGTCTTTGCCGCCGACGAGTTCGTCAACCGCAAGACCAACGCCGATGCCCTCGCCGGCCTGCGCCCCGCCTTCGACAAGGCCGGTTCGGTCACGGCCGGCAATGCCTCGGGCCTGAACGACGGCGCGGCCGCGGTGCTGGTGATGTCGGCCTCGCGCGCCGCCGCGCTGGGCCTGCAGCCGCTGGCCGTCATCCGTGCCTACGCGAGCGCCGGGCTGGACCCCTCGCTCATGGGCATGGGCCCGGTGCCCGCCTCGCAGCTGGCATTGAAGAAGGCCGGCTGGAAGGCCCAGGACCTCGACCTGATGGAGATCAACGAAGCCTTCGCGGCACAGGCCTGCGCGGTCAACCGCGAGATGGAATGGGACACGAGCCGCATCAACGTCAACGGCGGCGCCATCGCCATCGGCCACCCGATCGGGGCCTCCGGCTGCCGCGTGCTGGTGACGCTGCTGCACGAGATGCGCCGCCGCGGCGCCAACAAGGGCCTGGCCTCGCTGTGCATCGGCGGCGGCATGGGCGTGGCGCTGGCCGTCGAGCGGGCTTGACGCCCTCGCGGGTCGCAGGGCGCGCACGGCGCAGCGGTTCGAGCGGCATCTTTTTATTTCACGACAAGGAGAAAGCAGATGAGCGAGAAGCAGAAAAAAGTGGTCCTGGTCACCGGCGGCATGGGCGGCCTGGGCGAGACGATCTCCACCAAGATGGTCGATGCGGGCTACAAGCTCGCGGTGACCTACTCGCCGGGCAACAAGTCGCACGCCGATTGGGTGGCGCAGATGGCGCAGCGCGGCTACGAGATCCTGGCCGTGCCTTGCGACGTGGCGGACTTCGATTCGTGCGTGGGCGCCGTGTCGCAGGTGCAGGAGCGGCTGGGCCCGGTCGACGTGCTCGTCAACAACGCCGGCATCACGCGCGACATGACCTTCAAGAAGATGGACCGCGTCAACTGGGACGCCGTGCTGCGCACCAACCTCGACAGCCTGTTCAACATGAGCAAGCAGGTGGCCGACGGCATGGTGGACCGCGGCTGGGGCCGCATCATCAACGTGTCGTCGGTGAACGGCTCGAAGGGCGCGTTCGGCCAGACCAACTACTCGGCGGCCAAGGCCGGCGTGCACGGCTTCACCAAGGCGCTGGCGCTGGAGGTGGCGAAGAAGGGCGTCACGGTGAACACCATCTCGCCGGGCTACATCGGCACCAAGATGGTCACGGCCATTCCGAAGGAGGTGCTCGACAGCAAGATCCTGCCGCACATCCCCGTCGGGCGTCTCGGCAAGCCCGAGGAAGTGGCGGGCCTGATCATCTACCTCGCCTCCGAAGAGGCGGCGTTCGTGACCGGTGCCAACATCGCCATCAACGGCGGCCAGCACATGCAATGAGCCGACGACCATGATCCTCAAGAATGGCATCGATCAGGCTGCGCTGATCAACACGTTCGCGGAAGCCTCCGCCAAGCAGGGCGAGACCGTGCGCAAGGCGGTGCACGAGGCCACGCTCAAGGCGCTGCAGGGCCGCGAGCTCACGCTCGCGAACATCCGGCAGGTGCTGGGCACGGTCACCAAGGCGGCCTCGGCCGGCGCGGCCGGCAGCAAGCTGCCCGCGCCCGATGTGGAGGCGCTGCTCGCGAAAGCCTTCGCGGGCATGGACGGCGCGATGGAGCAGGCGGTGCTGGCCAACCAGCGCGCGCTGCAGCAGCTGGTCGATCAGGGCGTGAGCCTGCGCGAGACGCAGCTGAAGAAGGCACTCGCCGACATCGAGAAGATGGAGGAGACGCTGTTCGCCAGCGTGCGCAAGGCGGCGCCGGCCGAGGGCCCGTGGAGCGGCGTCTTCCAGGCGATGCAGGGCAAGAGCACCGGCACCGGCGCGCGGGCCGACGCGGCGCTCGAGCAGCTCCTGGAAGACACGCAGAAGAGCCTGCGCGACGGCCGCGCGATGGGCCTGCGCGCCTCGCAGGCACTGATCGACAGCTACTCGACGCTGGTGAGCGGAGTGCTGATCGGCATGTCGGACGCCTTGAAGCAGGGCGGCGCGGCCAGGCGATGACCCACGCCGGCGGCGGCCGCCCCGCCGCCGGCATCAAAGGAACCGGATGGACGCCCTGATCCTCGCCCGCATGCAGTTCGCGGCCAACATCACCTTCCACATCCTGTTTCCCACGATCAGCATCGCCTTGGGCTGGCTGCTGCTGTTCCTGCGCTGGCGCTGGCTGCGCACGCGCGGCGGCGACCCGGTGCCGGCGCAGGGCTGGCTCGACGCCTACCGCTTCTGGACCAAGGTCTTCGCGCTGACCTTCGCGCTGGGGGTGGTCAGCGGCATCACCATGAGCTTCCAGTTCGGCACCAACTGGCCGGGCTTCATGGAGCGCGTCGGCAACGTGGCGGGGCCGCTGCTGGGCTACGAGGTGCTCACCGCCTTCTTCCTGGAGGCGGGCTTCCTCGGCGTGATGCTGTTCGGCCACGGCAAGGTGGGCGAGCGCGTTCACCTGATGTCGACCTTCATGGTGGCCTTCGGCACCACGCTCTCGGCGTTCTGGATCCTGGCGCTCAACTCGTGGATGCAGACGCCCGCGGGCCACGAGATCGTGGACGGCGAGTTCCATGTCGCGAGCTGGCTGGCAGTGGTGTTCAACCCCTCGTTCCCGTACCGCTTCGCGCACATGCTGCTGGCCTCGGCGCTGACCTGCGCCTTCCTGCTGACGGGCCTCTCGGCCTGGCAGGTGCTGCGCGGCGTGGGGCAGCGCAGCGCGGCGCGCGTGATGCGGGTGGGGCTCACCTTGGCGGCGCTGCTGGTCCCGGTGCAGATCGTGGTGGGCGACATGCACGGCCTCAACACGCTGAAGCACCAGCCCGCCAAGATCGCCGCGATGGAAGGCGTGTGGGAGACCGCGCGCGGCGTGCCGCTGCTGCTGTTCGCGATTCCCGATTCCGAGTCGCGCAGCAACCGCTTCGAGATCGCGGTGCCGAAGGGCGCGAGCCTGATCCTCACCCACGACGCCGATGGCGAGATCCGCGGGCTCGACGACTTCGCGGGCGCGCATCCGCCGCCGCTGCCGATGTTCTTCGCGTTCCGCATCATGGTCGGCATGGGCATGCTGATGCTGGCCACCAGCTGGCTCGGCTGGTGGCTGTATCGCCGCGCGCGATGGCAGCCGGCGCGCCTGCCGCGTGTGCTGCTGTGGCTGTTCGCGGGCATGACCTTTTCGGGCTGGGTGGCCACGGTGGCGGGCTGGTACGTCACCGAGATCGGCCGCCAGCCCTACATCGTCTATGGCCTGGTGCGCACGGCCGACGTGGTGTCGAAGGTGCCGTCCGCGATGATCGGACTCACGCTGGCGCTCTATGTCACTCTCTATCTGGCGCTCATCGTGGCCTACGTCGCGGTGCTCAAGTACATGGCGGAGAAGCCCGAGGAACTGCTGGCGGGCGAGGCCGCCGAGCGCGCCGCGACGCCGCCGGGCGGGATCACCGCGGTCAGCCCCATCGCCACACCTGCCACCGAAGGAGGCCGGGCATGACCGCGATGAGCTTTGACGCCGCGCTGCCGGTGATCTTCATGGTGCTGATGGGTGTGTCGATGCTGGTCTACGTGATCAGCGACGGCTACGACCTCGGCGTGGGCATGCTCATGCACCGCGCCACCGACGCCGAGAAGGACGTGATGGTCGCCTCCATCGGCCCGTTCTGGGACGCCAACGAGACCTGGCTGGTGCTGGGCGTGGGCATCCTGCTGATCGCCTTCCCCAAGGCGCACGGCCTGGTGCTCGGCGAGCTCTACCTGCCGGTGGCGCTGATGCTCGTGGGGTTGACGCTGCGCGGCGTGGCCTTCGACTTTCGCGTGAAGGCGCGCGACAGCCACAAGCGCACCTGGGACCGGCTCTTCTTCGCGGGCTCCACGCTGGCCTCGGTGGCGCAGGGCTGGATGCTCGGGCGCTATGTCAGCGGCTTCGGCACCGGCTGGAACTACCCGGTGTTCGCCGCGGCCATCGCGGTGGCGCTGCCGATGGCCTACGTGCTGATGGGCGCGACCTGGCTCGTCATGAAGACCGAGGGCGCGCTGCAGGAGCGCGCCGTGCAATGGGCACGCACCGCCTGGGCGCCGATGGTCGGCGGCATGCTGCTGATCTCGATGGCCACGCCCTGGGTCAGCCCCGAGGTGCGCGAGCGCTGGTTCGCCCTGCCCGAGATCCTGGCGCTGGCCGCCATCCCGCTGATGACCGGCGCGGCGCTGCTCGCCGTGCGCGGCCTGCTGGACACCCGCATCGTGCGCGGGCCGGTGTGCTGGCTGCCCTTCGTGCTCCTCATCATGGTGTTCGTGCTCGGCTTCCTGGGGCTGGCCTACAGCATCTTTCCCTATGTGGTGATCGGTCAGCTCACGATCTGGCAGGCCGCGAGCAGTGCGGCGGCGCTCAAGGTGATCCTGGTGGGCGCCTGCATCTCGGTGCCGGCCATCGTGGGCTACACCGTGTTCTCCTACCGGGTGTTCCGCGGCAAGACGGGCGAACTGCGCTATGCCTGAGCAGGCCCTGGGCCTGGCCGAACTGCGCGGCACGCGCCACCGGGCAGCCACCGATGCGGCCCATGCAGCCTTGTGCAATAACCGGCCCATGATTTCCTGGGAGCCGGCCCGGCGCTTCGATTTGCCTTCAGAGACCCCAAGACGCTGGCGCGGCCTGCCGCGCTGGTTCGGCGCGCTGGCACTGGTGGCCCTGGCCGCCGTCGCCGGCCATCAGCTCGCCATGCAGAACGGCCTGGCGCGGCTGCGCGAGGCGGCCGAGCACCGGCTCGACATGCTTGCGACCGGGCTCGATGCCGACCTGGCTCGTTTCGAGTACCTGCCCGCGCTGCTCGAGATGACACCCATCGTCCCGGCGCTGCTGAGTGCGCCGTCGGATGCGGGCCTGCGCGATGCGGTCAACCGCTATCTCGATGGCGTCAATGCCGCGGCGGGCGCCGAGATGCTCTACGTGCTCGACGCCGCCGGCACCTCGCTGGCCGCCTCCGACTGGAACCGGCCGGGCACCACCGTCGGCCAGGACCTGTCGTTCCGGCCCTACGTGATCGACGCGCTGCGGCAGGGCAGGGGACGCTTCTACGGCGTGGGCATCACCAGCCGCAAGCCCGGCTACTACCTGTCTTATGCCCTGCGCCGCGACCAGCCGGCGCGCGGCGTGGTGGCCGTCAAGGTCAATCTCGAGGAGTCCGAGCGCGCCTGGCGCCTGCTGCCGGGCCATGTGATGCTGATCGACCAGCGCGGCGTGGTGATACTCGCCACCCGCGAGGACCTGAAGTTCCGTCCGCTGCGGCCTCTGGAGTCGTTGCAGCGTGCCGAGGTGCAGCGCTCGCGCCCCTATGGCGAGGCCGGACTGGAGCCGCTGCGGTGGTCGCAAAAGGAGGCGCTGGCGCGCGACGTGCAGATCATCGCGCTCGACGGCGTGGTGCAGCTCGCCTCGACGCGCGCGCTGCGCGGCGCGCCCTGGCAGCTGGTGGTGCTCGACGACCTGGCGCCGGTGCGCGTGGGCGCGCGCTATGCGGCCATCACCGCGAGCCTGGCCATGGCGGTGCTGCTGCTGATCGCCGTCACGCTGTGGCAGCGCCGCCGCGCCGTGCGCCAGAAGCTCGCCAACCAGGCCGCGCTGCAGGCGGCGCACGACAGCCTCGAATCGACCGTGATCGCGCGTACCGCACAGCTGCGCGCGGCCCAGGGCGAGCTGGTGCATGCCGGCAAGATGGCCGCGCTGGGCCAGATGTCGGCCGGCGTGGTGCACGAGCTGAACCAGCCGCTCACGGCGATGCGCACGCTCTCGGAGAGCGCCGCCATCCTGCTCGACAAGAGCCGCCTCGACGACGTGCGCGGCAACCTGCAGCGCATCCGCGGCATGGTCGACCGCCTGGCGCGCCTGACCTCGCAGCTCAAGACCTTCGCGCACAAGGGCGAGTTGCAGCTCGCGCCGGTGGCGCTGGCGCAGGCCGTGGCCGATGCGCAGCTGATCGTTGCCGAGGCCTCGAAGAAGAACGGCATCGCGATCGAGGTCGACGTGCAGCCCGCCACCCTGGCCGTCGTCGCCGAGGAAGCCGCGCTGGGCAGCGTGCTCGTCAACCTGATGCGAAACGCCATCGACGCGATGCAGGCCTCCCCCCGGCGCACCCTGCGGCTGGAGGCAAGGCCGCAGGAGGGCCGCGCGATGCTGCGCGTGAGCGACACCGGCCCGGGCATTCCGCCCGACATCCTGGCGCGCCTGTTCGAGCCCTTCGTCACCAGCAAGCCCGCGGGCACCGGGCTGGGCCTGGGCCTGGTGATCTCGGCACAATTGGTGCGGGCCATGGACGGCACGCTGCGTGCCGCCAACCTGCCGGAGGGCGGCGCCTGCTTCGTCGTCGACCTGCCGGTCGCCATTTGCAACGTTGCCAGCCCGCAGCTGGAAGGAGTGATCTACAAGTGAGCGAAGCCCCTGCCATCCGCGTGCTGCTGGTCGAGGACGACGAGGACGTCCGGCTCAGCACGACCCAGATGCTGACCCTGGCCGGCTTCGAGGTCGAAGCCTTCGCGAGCGCGGAGCCCGCGCGTGCGCAGATCAGCTTCGGCGTGCCGGCCATCGTGGTCAGCGACGTTCGCCTGCCGGGCCTGAGCGGCACCGAATGGCTGCTCGAGCTGCGCAACGCCGATGCCGAACTGCCCGTCATCCTGGTCACCGGCCACGGCCACATCGCCATGGCGGTGCAGGCCATGCGTGAGGGCGCCTACGACTTCATCGAGAAGCCTTTCAGCTCCGAGCGGCTGGTGGCGATCGTGCGCCACGCCATCGAGCGGCGGCAGCTCACGCTGCAGGTGCGCGCGCTACGCGACGCGCTGGAGAACTGGCATGGCATCCAGGCGGTGCTGATCGGCCGCTCGGCGCAGATGCAGCAGGTGCGCCGCACCGTGATGACGCTGGCCGAGACTTCGGCCGATGTGCTGATCTACGGCGAGACCGGCACCGGCAAGGAGCTCGTCGCCCGTTGCCTGCACGAGCACAGCGAACGCCGCCGCCAGCATTTCGTGCCGCTCAACTGCGGCGGCCTCCCCGAGGCGCTGGCCGAGAGCGAGTTGTTCGGCCACGAGGCCGGCGCCTTCACCAGCGCCAACCGCGTGCGGGTGGGCAAGTTCGAATACGCCCACGGCGGCACGCTTTTTCTCGACGAGATCGAGAGCATGCCGATGGCGGTGCAGATCAAGCTGCTGCGGGCCTTGCAGGAGCGCTCGATCGAGCGCATCGGCTCCAACCGGGCCATCCCCTTCGACTGCCGCGTCGTGGCCGCGAGCAAGGAAGACCTCAAGGACCTGAGCGACCGGCAGAAGTTCAGGGCCGACCTGTACTACCGCCTCGGTGTCGCCTTCATCGAGCTGCCGCCGCTGCGCGAACGGCGGGAGGACATCCCGCTGCTGTTCGAGCATTTCTCGCTGCTGGCGGCGGCGCGCTACGGGCGCGTGGCGCCGATCCTGAGCGGCGCGCAGGTCGCCGACCTGATGGCCTACGCCTGGCCCGGCAACGTGCGCGAGCTGCGCAACGTGGCCGACCGCTTCGTGCTGGGCCTGCTGGGTGAGCGGCTGACGCTGGCCCGCGGCAACGGCGAAGGCGAGCCGGCGTTGCCGCGCGGGCTGCCGCAGCAGGTCGAGTCCTTCGAGCGGGCGGTGATCGTCGAGGCCTTGCGCAAGCACCAGGGAGACCAGCCCGCCACCGCCAGCGCGCTCGCGATCGCGCGGCAGACGCTGCACGACAAGCTGCGCAAGCTGGGCATCACGGCGGACGAATTCAAGTCCCACTGAGCGGCGCGCCGACAAGCGCGCGCTTTCCGAAATCGCGGCGGGTCCAGCCGGATGCAGCGGTGCGCCTGCACGCTTCGTTTCCGCTCCATGCCGAGCCGGCACGCGCAAACAGCACCGCTCAAAAATGCCAGGCCGGCTCCGGATTGACCAAGAATCTGCTTGGGTTCCGTTGAGATATGGCATCTCCTGCAAGGGGGGTCACCCTAGACTCGTTCCATCTCAACGCAGCGGGTGAACCCATGACATTCAAACCAAAATTTATCAGCTTCGATTGCTACGGCACGCTCATCAATTTCGAGATGGGCCCGACGGCGAAAGTCCTGTTCAAGGACCGCGTGCCGGCCGACCGGATGCCGGCATTCCTGGACAGTTTCAGGGCCTATCGCCTCGACGAGGTACTGGGCGACTGGAAGCCGTTCTTCGACGTGGTGGAGAACTCGATCCAGCGTGCCTGCAAGGCGCACGGCATCGAATGCCTGGCATCGGATGCGCTCTCCTTGTACGAAGCGGTGCCGACCTGGCAGCCGCACCCGAACGTGGTCGAGGTGCTGGAGGCGATCGCACCGCACGTGCCGCTGGTGATTCTGTCGAACTCGATGGTCGACCTCATCCCTCACAGCGTCGCGCACCTCGAGGCCCCCTTCCACGCCGTCTACACCGCCGAGGAAGCACGCGCGTACAAGCCGCGCATGCAGGCATTCGAATACATGTTCGACCAGCTCGGCTGCGGGCCCGGTCAGATGATGCATGTCTCGTCGAGCTTCCGATACGACCTGATGACGGCGTCGGACCTGGGCTTCATGGCCAAGGCCTTCATCGATCGGGGTCACGAACCCACGTCGACCGAGTACGGCGTGAGCCGCTTGACCGACATTCGTCAGCTGCCGGCGCTGCTCGGACTCTGATGCGCATGCCTGATCCCGACCGTGGACCCGGGCGCGCAGCGCCCGGGGGCGGCCCCAGCGAAGCCGCTGCGCTGAGCACCGCCGCGCCCGACCTGGCGCCAGCCGAGGTGCAGGCGCTGGTGGCGCGCCTCTATGGCATCGAGGGCAGCGTGAAGCCGCTGGCGGGCGAGCGCGACCAGAATTGCGCCATCGAATCCGCCGACGGCACGCGCTACGTGTTCAAGATCGGCAACCCCTCCGAGTCGGTGGCGCTGGTCGATTTCCAGATCGCGGCCCTGGAGCACATCGCGCGCACATCGCCCGGCCAGCCCGTGCCGCGCGTCGTGCGAACGCTGGACGGCCGCGCGCGCGACAGCGCCACCCTGGCCGATGGCGTCCGGACCACCGTGCGCATGCTCACCTACCTGGAAGGCATCCAGATCCGGGAGACACCGCGCACCGCCGCCCAGCGCGTGGCGATGGGCAAGGGACTGGCCGAGCTGGACCTCGCCCTGCAAGGCTTCACGCACCCGGCGGCCACCCACGACCTGCTGTGGAACGTGTCGGCCGCGCACCGCCTGACGGCCCAGCTCGACAGCCTGGTCGAAACACCGCGCCGCGCGCTGGCCCGGTCGTTCATGACGCGCTTCACCGACCATGTGCTGCCACGCCTGGCGTCGGTGAGGGCGCAGGTGATCCACAACGACTACCACCTCTACAACGTGCTGGTCGCGCCGGACGACCAAACGCGCATCATCGGCATCATCGACTTCGGCGACATGCTCCATGCGCCGCTGGTCGGCGAGGTGGCGACGGCTGCCGCCTTCCACATGACCGGCAACGCCGACCCCTTCGAGGGACCGGCGCAGTTCGTCGGCGCCTATCAGGCCGTCCTGCCACTGACCGAGCCGGAGCAGGACATCGTCGCCGACCTCATGGCGACGCGCCACCTCATCACGGCGTTGATTTCGGAGTGGCGCGCCCTGCGCTATCCCGAGAACCGCGCCTACATCATGCGCCACAACGCCGCGGCCTGGGAGGCACTGTCGCAGATGGCAGACCTCTCCCGCCACGATGCGCGCGACCGCCTTTTGACTCCCACACGAAACGGAACCTCTTCATGAAAGCCACCGCTGACTTCAACATGGTCAACGCCTACATTCCCGGCCGTGCCGACGTCGGGCCCGCCACCGAGGCAATGATCGAGCGGCGCAATGCGCTGCTCGGCCCCGCCTACCGGCTGATGTACGAACACCCGCTGCACATCGTGCGGGGTGACGGCGTGTGGCTGATCGACCCGGAAGGCCGCCGCTACCTCGACGTCTACAACAACGTCACCTCGCTCGGCCACTGCCACCCGGCGGTGACCGAGGCGATCTGCCGCCAGGTGAACACGCTTGCGACCAACACGCGATACCTGCACGACACCATCCTCGAGCTGGCCGAGCGCCTCCTCGCCAGCGTGCCGGGCACGGACCTGGCCCACCTGATGCTGACTTGCACCGGCAGCGAGGCCAACGACCTGGCGTATCGCATCGCCAAGGTGCGCACCGGCGGCACGGGCGTGATTGTCACCGACACGGCCTACCACGGCATCACCGACGCCGTGTCGCAGTTCTCGCCATCGCTGGGCGTGAGCGTCGACCTCGGTCCACACGTTCGCCTGGTGCCGGCGCCGCGCCTGTACCACGCCGAAGGCGCCGACCTCGGCGAGCGCTTCACGCGCGACGTCGAGGCGGCCATCGCCGACCTGCAGCGCCACGGCATCAAGCCGGCGGCCTTGATCGTCGATTCGCTTTTCACCAGCGACGGCATCCTGCCCGAGCCTGCAGGCTTCCTGAAGGGCGCCGTGGAGGCGATCAAGCGCGCGGGCGGCCTGTTCATCGCCGACGAGGTGCAGCCCGGCTTCGGCCGTACCGGCGAGCACATGTGGGGCTTCCAGCGCCACGGCCTCGTTCCCGACATCGTCACGCTGGGCAAGCCGATGGGCAACGGCCAGCCGATCGCGGGTCTCCTCGCGACGGCCGATGCGTTGGCGGAATTCGGCAGGAACTCGCGCTACTTCAACACCTTCGCCGGCAATACGGTGTCATGCGCAGCGGCCCTGGCCGTGCTGGAGACCATCGAGCGCAGCCGGCTGGTGCCGCATGCAGCCAAGATCGGCAAGGTGCTGCTCGACGGCATCGCCGGGCTCGCCGCAAAGCACGAGGCCATCGGCGATGTGCGGGGGGCAGGGCTCTTCGTCGGCGTCGAGCTCGTGTCGGACCGCACGACGCGGGCGCCGGACCGCGCCCTGACCAGCCGGGTGGTCAACCTGATGCGCGACAAAGGCGTGCTGCTCAGCGCATGCGCCCTGGGGCACAACGTGCTCAAGATCCGTCCGCCGCTGGTGCTGTCGGCGGAGCAGGCCGGCATGGTCATCGAGGCGCTCGACGCATCGCTCACCCAGGCGCAGCGCTAGTCCGGGAATCGGCTCGAGAATACGATCGCCCCATGAGATCAGCAGTGCCGTTCGACCGGTTCGACCTCAAGATCATGGTGCACCTCCAGCGCGAGGGGCGCTGCTCCAACGTCGATCTGGCCGAATCGGTGGGCCTCAGCCCCAGCCCGTGTCTGCTGCGCACCAAGCGGCTGCAGGAGACCGGGCTGATCCGCGGCTATGGCGCCGACATCGCGCTGGAAAAGCTGGGGGACCACGTCATCGTGTTCTCGGAGGTCACCATCGGCAGCCACCGACCGCATGATTTCCGCAAGTTCGAGGAAGGCGCCGGGAAGTACGAGGAGATCGTCGAGTGCTACAACGTCAGCGGCGGCTATGACTACCTGCTGAAGATCGTGGCGCCCGGCGTCGGCCATTTTCAGGCACTGATGGACAAGATGCTGGAAGACGACATCGGCATCGCGCGCTTCGCCAGCCGGATCGTCCTGCGCCAGTCGCCGGACCGGCGCGGGTATCCGCTTCGCCTCATCGCGACCCAGAGACGGTGGGAGTGAGGGTCGTGGGACTCGGCCCGCCGTAGGGCAGGGGCATCTCGACGCATTTGCCGTGCAAGCAGATTGCGCTTTGGCGCCAGCCAATCGCGCATTTGTCACCGTTTTCGGCATCGGGTTCGGCACCAACGCAGGAACTCCCAAACATAGCATCAGGGTCGTGTTCCACCCTCCCGAGAGTCCACTTTTCATGTCAAAGAATCTGCTTGTCAATTTCAACTTCGACCAACTCGGCGTTCCGCGCGAATACCGGCCGCCGGCCGAACGCGTCATCGAAGGCGACATCGTGTGCCGCAACTGGGACGTCGACAGCGCCAAGGACGACAAGGTGCGCGCCGGCGTGTGGGAGTCGACGCCGGGCGTCAACCGCTCCATCAAGGGCGAGACCTGGGAGTTCTGCCTGATCCTGTCCGGCGTGGTCGAGCTCACCGAGGACGGACAGGCCCCCGTGATCTACAAGGCCGGGGACTGCTTCATCATGAAGCCGGGCTACACCGGCACCTGGCGCACCCCCGAGACCGTGCGCAAGGTGTGGATCATGGCCTGAGCCTTCAGCCGGTTCAGCAGCATGCGCATCGCCTTCCCAGCCACGCACGAGGTGCGCGCTGCACACGCAAAAGGCGGACCGCATGGCATGCCGCCGGCGCCCCATCAAACCGCAGCTTTCAAGCGCCGGGCACTTCATTTCCCTACAACCTCGACGCGGCTGCGTGCTGCAATCACGTCGTCATGAGTTCGTCGCTTTTGCATCTTTCATCCAAGGAATAGAGACCATGATCTTCCGTCCCAAGTACATCACCTTCGACTGCTACGGCACGCTGACGCGCTTTCGCATGGGCGAGTTGACGCGCGACATCTT
>NZ_JBDGIT010000027.1:0-15583 GCF_057657265.1 Variovorax sp. Soil_C_17 | reverse complement strand
CAAGCCGCTTCGGGCTACGCCCTACGCGCCTTGCCGCGCAGCGAGTGAAAGAAGACTTACACCACTTCCCGGGACATTAACCAGCGAAGCTGCTGTAGCAGCCGCCGCAGGTGAAATGTGAGCCCAATAGGAGACATCTCATTCCTGGGTGTGTGCAGTGCATCAAAGTAGGCATTCGGGGATGGAAGCTGGGGCAGCTTCTGGGCAGGAGCTCCTGAATCTGCGCGTTGTGCTGCGCAGCACCAGCCCGCTGATCTAACGGCGTTGTCCGCTCGCTGGCTGCGATTGCGCAATCGGTGCGCCTGCAGGTGTTCCGCGCGCTGGTAGTCGCAGGGTCCGAGGGCCTGACACCGGTTGCGTTGGTGGAAACCCTGGACGTACCCGCCACCACCCGGTCGTTCCACCTGAAAGGAACCGGCCCATTCGGGCTTGGTGACGCAGGTGCGCAGCGGCCGCAACCTCATCTACCGAGCTGCCTTTGATCGGATGCATGCTGCTCGGCAACCTGACCGAGGGCTGCTGCCAGGGCGGAGCCTGCCTCGCCCAGGGGGTCGCAGCCTACAACTGCTGCAGGAGATCTTGCATATGACGCCTGTCATGTCAATCCGCACGTTGACGACGGGCCACCAGCGTCGCTCTACTCGAAGCTGTTCGCCGCCGCACCGGCGCCGCGAGGCAGGCCATGTTCTTCCATATATCCACTATCGTTGAATACTCGAATAAATGTAAGCAAGCGCTCTCGTTTGAGGTCCCTGCGCGAGCTGCTTGCTTTATCATCGCCGGTCAGCGGGCTTGCCGTTTGCGGCTGCCGCAGGATTGCCTCCCCGGTCCCACCACCGGGCGCCGCCGGGCCAGACCGCAAGCTGCGGGACGCCCGATTTTCAGCGGCTAGAACTCCGCCGCAGGACGGGTGGGCGCCTTCGCCTTACCCACCGGCCCGCCAAATTCGGTGGCAGAGCGGAAGGCTGACTCACGCCACCGACCTGAGTAATTCGCCCAGTGCGTTGACGTCCGTGGGCTTGCTCAACTGGTGATCGAA
The DNA here is from genome assembly GCF_057657265.1 of Variovorax sp. Soil_C_17. Lineage (NCBI taxonomy): Bacteria > Pseudomonadati > Pseudomonadota > Betaproteobacteria > Burkholderiales > Comamonadaceae > Variovorax > Variovorax sp. Soil_C_17. The sequence goes on along the minus strand of NZ_JBDGIT010000027.1, from coordinate 14,544 downwards.
GGGGCCGTCTCGACGAAGTGCTTCCAGCCGAATCACCGCCCCAGACAGGGCGATCAGACGTGGTGGCTGGTCCGGGAACGCAGTCCGCAGCACGCGAGCCAAGCCTTCTCCGTCGAGCTCGGGCATGTCAAGGTCCAGTACAGCGGCGTCGGGGCGCTGTGCCAGGGCGAGCGTCGCCGCTGCTCGGCCTTCGTACGCCACGCGGACGCTTGACTCAGGCAGGTACGCGCAAAGAATGGCACCCAGGAGGTCCGCCGTCTCGCGGTCGTCGTCCACCACCAAAATGTGAAGGGATTTGGCCATTTCGTGTCATCCGCAGATGCGTTACAAAGGCCGGTAGATGAACATCGTGAACATCGCCACTTTCCTGGAGGTCGCATCCGGGCCCATTCTCTCGGCCGCAGTTGCTCATGCGCGCACCCTGCCTGCCTTTGCCACCGCAGACGAGGCGGTGCTTCGCGATCACCTTCCTGAATTGCTGAGAGCCATCACAGCAGATCTGCGGCGGCCCCAAAGTAGGAGGGAGTCGATTGAAAAATCCCAAGGAAACGCACCTTTGGCGGAAGACGAGACGGCTGCGCAAACCCATGGGCTGGCGCGAGCTCGCAGCGGGCTCACCACCAGCCAGCTCGTCGCCGAGTACCGCGCCCTGCGCTCCAGCGTCTTGCGGCTCTATGGCGATGCACATGCCACCGGCCCGGGCGCAGTGGAAGAAATCGGGCGCTTCAACGAGGCCATCGACCAAGCGGTCGCCGAATCGGTGGCGTTCCACGAAGCGGAACTCGAACGATGGCGACAGATTTTCCTGGGCGTCCTCGGACACGACCTGCGTGGCCCGCTGAACGCCATTTCGCTCGCCGGCCGATTGATCAACCTGCAGGCATCGCCAGCCATCAGTGCGCACGCGGCCACCCTCATGCAAGGGGTGGAGCGCATGACGGCCCTGCTGGACTCGCTTTTGGAACTCAACCGGGCCGGACTGGGCCAACCAATGGCCCTGCGCCGGGAGCCATCCGACTTGTACGAGGCGTGCACCGCGGAGGTTGAACTGCTGCGCACGGCGTTTCCAGGCGCCACGATCGACCTCAAGGTTCAAGGCGATGCGCGCGGTGCGTTTGACGCATCCCGAATCCGGCAGGCACTGAGCAACCTGGTGACCAACGCCATCAAGCACGGGTCTCCAGCCGATCCGGTGCTGGTGACCTTGGAGGGCCAGGAATCGGCGGTGCTGCTGTCGGTTGAGAACGTTGGATTAGAGGAAGTCTCGGCTGGCGAACTCGAGCGGTGGTTCGAACCGCTTCATCGAAAAGACGCGCAACCGGCAGGGCTGCGTCATGCGCATCTGGGGTTGGGCCTCTTCATCGTGCGGCAGATCGCCAGGGCCCATGGCGGCGAAGTGGAGGGCCGTGCGGCGGCCCGTGTGATCCGGTTCACGATCACCCTGCCTAAGGCGTAGGCCGTGTAGCTTCCCCGCGCCACGAGAAAGTCCCGCGCGAGTTGATGCGAGCAATCTCCCGGCGTTGCGCCCGGGCGCAAATCCACCGCGGCGCGCTGGGGCCGTAGGCAGCCTCCTCCATATCGAGAACGATTCGCGCCTACGAATCCTGTTTTTTAGTCTGTTAAACACTGCGCATGTCCCGCCGCAGCGAGCTCGTAAAGATCATCCAGGACTTGGCCGACGAAGAGGTCTCACGGCAACCCTCGGCTGCAGATTGGCTTCTAGACCAGGACGACAAGGCGCAGAAGCGGCGAGAGAGGGACCGCGGCCTGAGGCCCGGGCATGACTATCAGGATGACGATGGGGGCGACGTAAGCACCTGACAGCCTTCGAACAAGCCCGTTTTGCGATTGGGGAGCTACTCCACGGCGGGCTGTCTCCTGGCCGTTGCCGCCTGTCCGCAGGACTCTGCCCCACTGCCTGATCTGCCCTGGCCCTCGCCACCGGGCGCAGCACGAACACAGGCAAGCCCTGCATCCTTCCCTCCCCGCTCCCGCCAGGGACGTGCATGGCTGGCGCAGCCAGTCCCCGAAGCTCCTTGACGATGTCGCGCACGGCCGCGGGGGCGAGGGGCTCGCCCAGGTGGCCGCCCTTGCGGATGCGCCGGAAGATGGGGCCCTCCTGGACGCCGTGCGCCTTCAGCACCGCCAGCCATTCGGTGATGGCGGCTGCGGCGCTGTCCGCCAGCGGCTTCACATCCTCGGGCCGCAGCTCCCCGCGCTGGTTGGTCTTGGAGTGGGCGAGGGTGTAGACGAAGGCTTCGGCATTCACCCGCTACAGGTTTTCCAGGGTGGCGGCGGCCACCTCGGAGCGGCGGCGCCCGCCGGTGGCTCAGGCAAAGAGGAGCAGGGCGCGGGCGCGCTTTCCGCGCAGGGACTCGTCACAGGTGGCCAACAAGAGCTGCAGCGGGTCCTTCGTGAGCGCGCGCTGGCGCTTGGGCCGCGCGCCGCGCTGGGCATAGGCGCGGCGGGTGCGCGCGAGGAGCTCGCGCACCAGGGGGTCTGCACAGGGGTTCGCGAGCTTCTGGCCACTGGGCACGCCGGGTGTGGCGCGGCCTGGGCCGCCTGATCCGCCTCGCCCGCCGGGTGCGGAGGAGGGCGACGAACTCCCTATCGATCCGATGGTCCCCGCGTAGGCCATCCGATGCGCCTTGGACAGCACCGCGATGCGGTGGATGAGGGTGTTCAAGGCCGGCGACCCGAGGCGCGCCTTGTAGCCGTTCTTCACCAGCGCCTGGTCGACGTCCGTCGGCAGCTCGCAGACCAGCGCGCCGGCCTTGCGCCGCGGGCCGACGGCGGGTGGCTCGCGATGGCGCGCCTGGCCGGCTTCGTCGGGCATGCCGTTGTCCTGCGCGCTGCCATCCGCGTCGCCATCTTCGTGCCGGCGCGCCGCGTGGTCGACGATGAACTGGACCACCACCGGGACAGGCACTGGCAGCGCAGCGCGTGGCCGTAGCGCGCGGCGTACCAGGCGCACCAGTAGCGCATCGCCGAGCCGTAGGACATCCGTGTGTTGGCCGATTCGCCCTGGCGCAGCAGCGCGCGCGCAGCGTCTTCGGCGGTGGACATCCCTTATCAATGACAGGCCGTCTCCACGACCGGGGTAGGAGCTGTTTCCGTTTCGCCGGCAATGAGCGCGCCGGGCTTGGGCACGCAGGTCCGACGGACAAGAGAAGGCTTCCTCGCAACGCAACGTAAGCATTTCGGCACAGCGGCGGCCAAGCCGCACAAGTCCACGGCGGCGCGGACGCTGTCGCCATGCGAAGCCATCCTACGTTGATGAAGATGGGAGCATTGCACTCTGCTCATCCCCAAAGCGAATCTGGAGACCACGATGCCCACCACCACCAAGCGCTCAAAGCCGGATGCCTGCAGCCTGCTTGATACCGACCACCGCAACGTCAAAGAGATGTTCAAGGAATATGAGACGCTGAGCGGTTCGAAGGCGGCCAGCGCATCGCAGAAGAAACGCGATCTCGCCAACGAGATTTGCATGGAGCTCACCGTCCACGCACAGATCGAGGAAGAGATCTTCTATCCCGGCCTGCGAGAGGCAATCAAGGACACCGACCTGCTCGACGAAGCAGCCGTCGAGCACGCCAGCGCCAAGGACCTGATCGCGCAGATCCAAGAAGCCACCGACGTGGACGACATGTTCGACGCCAAGGTTACGGTGCTCGGAGAGTACATCGACCATCACGTGAAGGAAGAGCGCAACGAGATCTTCGTGAAGGCGCGCGCCGCGCGAGGCCTGGATTTGGTCGCCATGCGCGAACAGCTGGAGGCGCGCAAGGAAGAGTTGATGGCGGTTACGGGGGCGACTGCATAACGAAGTCTTAGAAGGGTGGGCAGTGCCCCCCGAACGCCTCCCTTCTTCGCGGCCTCAAGCCAAAACAGGACGTCGGGGTCCTACGGGCCCATCTGCCACACGGTTGCGCCAATGCCAATCGCGCCGCGTAGATGGCGTCCGGAGCGATGTCACTCTGCGCACCCAAGGAGACGTTCATGGCAAATCAACCAGATCAGCCCGCAACGCCCTGGCCATCGATGACCGGAGGCAGGAACTGCTCCGGGGCCTGGACGTGGCGGACTCACATCTTCGTCGCCTGCAAAAAGCGGACTCCCCGCACGCCGGCGGGCGCGATCGCTCTGCGCAGCTGAAGGTAAAGCACAGGGCTGCGTGCTTCGACTCACCTCGGCGGACGGCGAGAGCACAGGCGAGGAAGAAGGGCGCTTCATCTTGGGCACAAGTACTGAGCGCCGAATTGGCCAACGCTGGGTGGGCAGCGACCGCGCGGCGCTGCTGGAGAACGGCGATGCCTTCTTTCCGCGCGTGCTCCAAGCCATCCGCAATGCGCGGCGCGAAGTGCTGATCGAGACCTTCATACTGCGAGACGACAAAGTCGGGCAAGCCCTGCAGGCGGCGCTGCACGAGGCGGCGCGGCGCGGCGCGCGCGTCGCCCTCGACGGATTCGGCTCGCTCGCCCTGCCGCGCGCCTTTGTCGAGCCGATGACGGCCGATGGCGTGGCGGTTCGTTCCTACGATCCAGGGCCGCGCGTCTTCGGGCAGCAGCTCAACCTCCTGCGGCGCATGCACCGCAAGCTGGTGGCGATCGACGGGCGGCTGGCCTTCGTGGGTGGCATCAACTTCTGCGCCGACCAGTTGCTGGATTTCGGGCCCGCTGCCAAGCAGGACTATGCGGTCGAGGTGGAGGGGCCGATCGTGGCCGAGGTTTACCGCTTCATGCGCCTGGCCATCGCGCGCGATGAAGGGCAGGCTCATCGCTTTCAAACCTTTGGGAGGTCGCCTGACATGCGCCGCGCATGCGGCCTGGAGAAACTGATGGAAAAGCGCCGCTGCGCTGCTGCAGGGGCTCATGGAACAAGCGCTGCGCGCTCGAGAGAGCGGTGCTCGAGAGGCATCACATAACCAGGAAGCAAAACATGAATAGATCCGTCTGGAACCGATACGGCTATGGCTGGGTCACCCTCGGGTTCTTCATCCTGTCCCTCGTTGGCCATTGGGTCTTCGCCTGGTTCGCCTATGTGGATGAGCAACAGACCCTGGGCGCTCCGGTCGAGGTCTCTGGCTACCTGATCCAGGTGTCGAGGGATACGCTGGAAAACTGGCAGTCCGAGTTCTTGCAGCTGCTCTGGCAAATCGGGGGCCTGGCCTTCCTGCTCTACGTCGGCTCTCCGCAATCCAAAGAGGGCGACGATCGGGTCGAAGCCAAGATCGATGCGATCCTGGCGGCGGTGGATCCGAAGAATGCGGATAAGTTGATTGCCCAGATCGACGAGGAATACGCGGGCAGGCATACCGCTCCCCGCTGGACGAAGATGGACATGAACGGCTCGGCGGGATGACCGCGTCGCCAAAGCCGATGTCCACTTGCAGGGCAATGCGCGCACCATCCAACTTCGCCTGCAGGTCGAACCGCACGCCGCCATAGCCCGCTTCCTTCCGAATCAACGAGCCCTTGACCGAGTCAGGCTAGAACGTGATGCCATCGTGGGGTAATCGTCCTTTCCGTGCATGTATGGAAAGGACGATTACCCCGTCGAACAACACGAAAAGGACGAGCACCCCATGATGGCGGGGGCGCTGAGGGTCGCCTGGTCTCCAGCTGCAAGGGGCAACAAGTACCAGCTCTCAATCCCCCGATCGACACTTCAAATTCCCCCGCTTGTCGACACCCAAATTCCTCCGGGCAGGACAGGGGTTGCATTATTGATCGATCACGCCTCGACTGCGATCGCCAGGCGTGCCGCGGCCTCCTTCATCCTGTAGCTCCTGCCTTCGAACTCGAGCATGACGGCGCGATGCATGAGTCGATCGAGGATGGTGGTTCCCATGGTCGCGTCGCCGAGGTATTTGCCCCAGTCCTGCACGACCCGGTTGGAGGTCACGACGATGCTGCCGCGGCGCTTGTAGCGCTGATGCACGAGGGTCTGGAGCAATTCAGCGGCGGCATCGGAGACACGCCGCGCAAGGAAGAGATCATCGAGCACAAGCAGATCGGATTCGAGGTAGGAGCGCATCAGCGAGGTCTGCTCCTTGGGACTGGCCAATGCGAAGTGAGCGAACTCGGTGTCGGCCTCGACGTAGCGAACATCATGGCCTTGCAGGGTGGCCTGGTAGGCAACAGCCTTGGCCACATGCGACTTGCCGGTGCCTGGCTTGCCAATGATCAGGGCGTTGGCGCCGTCGGCGATGAACTTCAGCGTGTGCAGCTCGAAGCATGGCTGACGAGGCAGCTTCGGGTTGAAGCGCCAGTCGAAGTCGCCGAGCGTGGGTCGTTCGTCGAGACGTGATTGCTTGAAGCGTCGCTCGGTCAGGCGCGAGTGGCGCCGGTCGAGTTCGTCTTGTAGCAATCCCGCAAGCGTCTCCAGCAGCGGCTGCTGCGAGGACTGCGCCTGCATGACGCGGGTGTTCAGGGTTGCGGCGATGCCGGACAGACGCAGCTCGCGCAGCGTGCGTTCGATCTCATTGAGGGTCATGCGCAGTACCTCCAGGGTTCAGGGGAGCGGAAGGCTGTGCCGAGGCACAGCGGGAGAAGAATTCGGCGTAGATGTCGGCGGGACGGATCAGCGGGTGTTCCTGCGTCAGCGTGAGCTCCAGCTGGCGAGGTTCTTCGGCGCGTTCGATGGCCGCCAGTGCGTCGGCGACGATCTTCTCGGTCAGCTTCTTCACGTAGCTGTAGCTGTGAACACCCTCGTGCATCGCCTGCGCACAAGCGCGATCAACAAGACGGCGCGGGTAGCGATCGGCCAGGCGGACGATGCCCCAGAGCTTGCGCTGGCCGACGCGACCTTCGACGGCAAACAGCAACTCGCACAATCGCTCGGCGTCGCCGCCGATCGCCCTGGCCTGTGCGAGGATGCGGCGGGTCTCGCGCGAAGGATTGAACACGCGTTCCTGCATCGGCAGCACAATGGTGCCGGGGCGCTCGACTCGGACGTGGCTGCGCAGCAGCGCCTGCGTCTTCAGGTCACGGATCTCGATGCGGCGGTCGAACACGCGCACCAGCACGTGGCTGCCGATGGGCGCCGGGCGCGCGGCGTAGCTGCTGTGATCGACCCGCACGCAGCTGTCGTCGCACACGGTGCGCTGCGCCTCGGTGAAGTACTGCATGCCCAGCATCGGCAGCGGCTGCAGCAATGGCCGCTCCTCCTCAAACATTGCTTGCACCTGACGGCGTGCGCTGCCATGGATACGCGGGGCGGCCCACCGGGTCTCCCAGTGTTCGAGGAAATCGTTCTGTTCCTGAAGCGACTCGAAGCGCCGCCCCTTCAGGGCCGTGGCCTGGGTGTGACCGATCGCGTTCTCGACAGAACCCTTGCGATTGGGATCGCGGACGCGGGCCGGATCGGCGATCACGGCGTAGTGGGCCAGCGTCGCCGCGTACACGGCGTTCAATTGCGGCTCGTACAGGTCGGGCTTGACGACGCCTTCCTTCAGGTTGTCCAGGACCACATAGCGACACGAACCGCCAAAATATCTCCAGGCCTGCTCGTGAAGCCGGGCCCAGGTCTCTTGGCTGGACTTCCAGACGACGCGGCGGAAGCTGCGCCTGGAGTAGCGCAGCGTCGCTATGAACAGCCGCGGCTTGCGATAGCGGTCGGTTCCCGGCACGCGCGTGGGCGCGCCTTCTCCGTAGTCGACCTGCATCTCTTCGCCCGGAAGGAACTCCAGGCGGTCGAATTGCTCGGGCTCGTGCTGGCGAAGCTTGCGCGCGAAGCGCATTACAGAGCTGTAGCGCGCGCTGAATCCGTGCAGGTCGACCAGGTCCTGATAGATGGCCATGGCGTTGCGCCGCAGCCGCAGTTGCGCCTCGATGAAGCCGCGATGCGGCTCGCACGCCGAGACCGTCGCGGGCGAGCGCGCGGGGATCGGAGCCGGTGGACGGGGTGGGGGAATTTGCCCTGAGGAGCCGGTGGACACCCCGGGGGAATTTGCCGCCACGGTAGCGAAACGCTTCTCGTAGCTCCGGATCGTCTTGCGATCGATACCCGTGACGCGCTCGATCTCCCGTTGGCTGGCCCCGGCGGCAAGCAAGGTCCAAATGGTCGTCTGCAAATGCGGCTTCAAGACATTCACTCCGTCACCCCCTCATGGCTGAGGGAGCAGAAAGTAACGTCCTGCCCGGAAGCGACTGCCGGCAGACGCCGGCGCCGCCTACGCCGTCACGGCCCGATGGCCGGGGCGGGGGAGTTTACGTGTCGATAGCCGGGGGAGTTTGGGTGTCGTTCGGGGCAATCCAAAGCTCCACCGGCCCCTTTCGTAGCCTCATGCGTCCCACTCTCGCCTGGCGCATGTCTTGCAGGCTGACCTATTCCAGGGGCAGGCGTACGGTGAACTCGCTTCCGCGGTCCTTGCCGTCGGAGCGCACCTCGACGAAGCCGCCGTGGGCATCGACTAGGTCCTTGACCAGCGAGAGCCCGACACCGAAGCCGCCTTCGGACTGGTGCGGGTTCTCCTGCGTGAAGAGCTCGAAGATGACCGGCAGCAGCACAGGCGCGATGCCGCTGCCGTTGTCGCTGACCTTGATCACGGCCTCGTCAACTTCGATCGTGCAATGTAGCCAAATGCGGCCGCCGCGCGGCGTGTACTTGATCGCGTTGTGGAGCAGGTTGAAAACGATCTGGTGCACCCGGGCCTGATCTGCCTGCAACAGGACCGGCGCCGGCGGCACCAACACCTCCAGCGTCTGCAGCTTGCGGGTCGCATCGGGACGCACGGCCGCCGCGATTTCTTGCAGGTCGACGCCCAGGTCGAAGCGGGACTTGGCCAGTTGCAGCTTACCGGCACCGAAGCGCACCACCTCGGCCAAGTCTTCCATCATGCGTTCCATCTGCACGACTTGGCGCTTCACCACGCTGAGCGGCATCCGCAGCTCAGGCGTCACATGGCCGCGCCTCTCGATTAGCTCGGTCACGCTGCGGATCGGGCCGAGCGCGTTGCGCACCTCGTGCGTCAGCCGCCCGAAGAAGACGTCGCGTCCACGCAGCGTGTCGTGGGCGTGATTGAGTCGGTTAACGGTGGTCTCCAGCTGGGCGCGCAGGTTGGTGCGGTCGAACATCAGCTTGGCGAAGCCGACATGCCGGCCGCCCTCGCGAAGAGCAATCAGCGTGCCGGCCACCCAGATGCGCAGGCCATCCTTGCGCAGGTGCCAGCGGTCGTCCTCCGAGTGGCCGACAGCGAGCGCCACCGCGCGCTCCATGTCCGCCAGCCCGAGCTTCAGGTCTTCGGGCGCGAAGATAACGTCGAGCTTCAGACCGATCGCCTCCGCCTCGGTGTAGCCGAAGAGGGACTCGGACGCGCCGCGCCAGCCGGTGATGATTCCGGCCGCATCGAGCAGCACGAAGGCCACATCGGGCGCCTGCTGCCAGAGCAGTTCCAGCGCCCGCTCGGGCGTGACGCCGGCCGGGGGCAAAGTTACTTGGGCGCTGTTCATGAGGCCTTGAATGTAAAAACCGCAGCATAACGGGGCCGTCGGCTTCGTGGCCTCGCCGTCAAAGCTCGCGAGATCAACCTTTCCGGCCGACGGCGGGCAGCCGGATGCTCTTGCTCATGACATCTCTATTCGGGAAATTGCTCGCCTTGTTATGTTTATTTCATTCTCTCCCGCCCTGAAAGGCCCGCCCGCGCAGGAGAGAAGAGGGCGCCACCGCATCGCGACAAACTGACATGGCCTGGCAGGGGCGGCATCGCCGGCCCTCGCCCATCTCGCCCCTCGCAGGAGCTTGCCATGCCCTTCCTCGCGCCCACGTTCGCGCGGCTGCCGCCGCTGTCCTTTTTAATATCCGACCAGATCGAACCGCGCAAGAAGATCGCCCGGCACCTGGGCGTGAGCCTGCGCACGCTGCAGCGCTACCAGGCCAGCGGCAACGCACCCCGCGCCATCTATCTGGCGCTGTGGTTCGAGAGCCGCTGGGGCATGGCTGCGCTGCAGGCGCAGGCTTTGAATGAAACGCAGCACGCCCGCGCCTGGGTCGCCTCGCTCGAGCGCGAGTGCGAGCGCCTGCGCGGCGTGATCCGCGCCCTCGAAAACGCTCAGGGGCAGGCTGCGGCCAACTCGGCGGTGTTTAACGCGTTCTAAGCCGGGCAGGGCGTTGGGGCAGGGGCGCGGGAGCTCGGCCGGGAGGCGGGGGGGTGCAGGCCACGCTGCCACCGCCCATCACCGCTCGCGGTCATCGTGAGTATGCCCGCCCATTACGAGACGACCGGCGGTGCGGGTCTGCGACGCACCAGCGTGATGAGCTGGCGATGCAGTATGGGGGGAGGGCAGTTGCCCGTGAAATGATCGCGCGCGACAGCCTGCTTCGCAGCGATTGCCGTCGTTGACGGGCTCTGGTTCAAGGTCAGCTTTCAATATGAAGCAGACGGTCGCTCGCGGGCGCTGCTCAAAGACTGGCCCCCCTTTCAGAGCGCCGATCCAATTGACTTGCAAGCGCAACGCTCCGACGTCGCCGTCAACAAGACTCGCAGCCTGGCTGAGTCCGAGGAGGCGCGGAATACGACCTTTTTTGGGCGAACCACTTGCTGCCGTCACGGTCGACACTACGGGTGATTGGCTCGGCCTTGTTGCCACGACCTTGCAGACGCCTGAAGCGGAAGCTGGCTTGAAGAAATTGCCACCATGGCGACTGCTGAAGGCGTTCCACGACCTCTGGACCTCTGACCAGCAGCGTTCGTAGTTCAGTCTGTCGGGCCACTTCATCCCGACTACCTGAGCCAGTTTCTTGAGGTTGGGTAGCTACCACTGCCTACTTGGAATACACATAGGCGGCATCGAACAACGCTTGCCAAGGGATGCCAAGCGACTCGAAAAGCTCGCGACCGGCTTCAGAGGCATCCGGGCTTCCAAGCTTCCCCGTGAGCCACGCCACAGCCAACTCGGCGTGGATTAGCGAATGCTGACCATCGGCTTTGTCGAGTGCGGCATTCCGCAGGAATTGGACCAAGTCCTTGTGAAGCTCAGTGCTACGAAGCGAACGAAGTATTCCGAGCCAGACTGCGCGCTCGGAATAGTTCGTTGCAAAGACCCTCTCAGCAAGGCCCGTCGGGGCCGGAAACTGCGAGGGATTGAGCGGCTCTGCCGATTTATGACGCAGTTGCTGTACTGCGCTCGCGCAGGCGAAGAGCACTTGCAACGCAGTTGCTCCCCCATTCAAGATAACTGACTCTGCGCCAAGACCTGGGACCTCCGCAACGTCAGCCGCAAGATGGAACGCCTGATGGGTCAACCCCTCGCTGGTACTGCTGAGATGAGTCATCCGGTCCGCGACAGGGCCATCAAGAACGCCTGATAGCTTTGCCAACACGCTGAGAGCCTCGCGCTCCCGACACCAAGGGCACGACTGATGGTCGTGCCAATCGGGAAGACAAAACCGGTACAGATGGACTAGTTGCGCCTCCCAGCCATGCCTGGTGGTTAGACCGCGCAGACGGGCTGCATACTTCTGTGCCGAGGCTGGCGTAGCCAACAGTGTGAAGAATTGAACGCAGGTCAGAGCCGGGGCTCGCTCCTCCTTTGTTTCACGGAGAAATCTGTTGATGACGTCCAGGCGCGAGCCTGTGATGAATACGTCGTCCGCCACAAGCAAAGTGCGCGCAGCCAGAAGGTGCTGGTTCCGCTCTCCCTGATGGTGCGCAAGCATGTCACTGTCAAAAGTGACGATGGGAATTCCAAGCCCTCTTGCAATGAGTTCGGCGAGCCGGATGGCGGCGGGATGGTCAGGCACCGCCACAGCATCTGGCCGCGGATTGAGCTCTCCGACCTTCTCGAGCACTTCCTGTCGAAATGCCTCAATGTCGAGTAACGTGGCGACGTCGACATAAAACGCGTGATGCCGTGCCGTCGATTCATTCGGGTCATCGTAGTGAACCCGAAGTACCCCTTCCTGACCGCCCCACCGCGACAAGAATTCTCTCTGTTGCGCAAAAAGGTCGGGGGGTAACGCGATCGCTTTAGGCGCGGTCACGCCAATCATGTAGTTGGTCGAGTGGATGGCCACGGCCTCGCTTTGATTTGCGCACATGCCGCATGCCTGTTCTGTCTCGTAGTGCTCGTAGTTGGGCAGCACTAGGCGACAGAGCGGTTTAGCCTCATTGATGTCTTGGACCGCGTAGAGGGTGGTCGATTTGATGGTCAGCCCGGGACGGTTACTAGCCCAAATGTCGACGAAGTTGGCTAGCCTCCCGGTCGACGCGACGCCAATGACGACAAACACTGCGGTTCGAGCTGAGGCAATCTGGCTCAAGAATGAGAAGGTCGTCGTCCGAGCCTCTACGTCCGAGGGGTAGCCAGGAAACGTCGCAATGGAGAGCCGATCCGATACCAGAAGCTGTACTCGCGCAGCAAGAACCAGCATGCTCGGATGGTCTACAAGAAGAGTGAAGCTTGATTTGTCCCGAAGCTCTGATAGTTGCGTTTCGATCTTGTGCGCTATCCAATAAGCAATTCGGTCCACCGTGGGCATGTCGACCAGCGCTTCCGAGAGCCGTATGAATTGAGATGCATGCGCACCAGATGGAAGAGCAAAGTGGTAGCTTGATGCGGCACAAATGACGCATCTGTTCTGCGCGCCTAATACAACTTGATGAAGGTCCTTTTCGCGTATGGATTGAAGTAATTCATCATCCACTTCAGCGTCGAAGGCGACTGTTCCATCGCTCTTTCGAAACAATAGGCGCGGACCGTGGCGCGCCACGTAGGGCGGGTTCGCCGAAGCAGATGAATGCCCATCCGGAAGCGCGAAAATGTCGACGTGTGGCGCGCGCTTCGTAACTGTCTCTGCTTGCTCACGAAGAATGTCGACAGCTCTTCCAGGGTCAGACATAAGGCGAAGCCAGAACTCAGCGTCGAAGCGAAGCACGAGGCCGCTCGCGCCCATCAGCGAAGAGTCAGGAATTTGGGCTACTACGTGCTCAATGTCCGAAGCTTGACGAACTACATTGGAGCTGAACGCTAGCGTCATGCTACTTCGAAGAGCTATCGTCCAAACAAGGCGCCTTGGTCGAGGTCGCGGGCGAACTCAGGCACGAAGATGGATACGCAAGTACCTCCCTGGAACGAGGAAGGAAGTTGGCGGACGGACTTGAACTCCAGCGTCGGATACTTATGCTCGCCCGTTGAGAAGTCCTGCACAAGGTCGAGATTGCCAGAAGTAATCCTCACTAGTGCCTGGAGGTGATGAGCTGCCGAGACGACAGCAGGAAGGCCGAGGCCGCGCTTCACGACGCCTGACGGCTTTCGACTCTCCCCGGGCAGGAAGGCGCGAGCTAGACGCTGCTCCGATGTTTCGTCTTGCTTCGGTGGCAGCGTGAACTGAATTCCGTCGCCTTGATCAGCTACCGTGAAGCATGCGGCGCCCAGCCCAAGGTCCTTGTTTCCTTCGAAAACTCTCCCCAGGTAGTCCTTCAGCTCCGGGGAAAGACGACGGCTCGCAACGTCGGAGCCCTGGAGTACCACCTTCTCAACCACCAAAGCGCGCGTGCTCCTTGAACGGCGCGCGAAATCGGCGGGAATGCCATGCTCAAGGCTGTTTCGGAGCGCCTCGTAGATAAACGAAACGACGCTAGATTCGCCCGCGGAGCCGAGCAAGCGGCGAAATCCCATTCCCTGGACCGTCCGTTGAAGCATTGCACCGAACACGGAGGGAGGTGGAAATCCCTCGTCAGTATGGTCCATGCCGGCTTCGGCTAGTTCAGGCGGAAGGGGAAATATCGGGTCTACGCAGACAAGCGAGCGGGAGGTCCCTAGACCGAGCACTCCCGCGCCACTCTTGTACAGAGCCGCGAGGGCCGGTTTGAATTCAGGAGCGGCCGCCTTGCCCAAGAACTGAATTCGCCTCGCTCTTCTTGCCAGGGCAAAGCCGAAGGCACTGGAGAACAATGTGGCGTTCAGGTCTTCCGCCGTGCGGGGCTCTTCAAACTCACAATCGAGCACGAACTCCTCACCATCCGCGGCGAAGCCTGCTAGAGATGCAAGCGCCAAACCTTGCGCGCCCGCCTCGAAGCTGCTCCGCTTGCCAATGCGCGCAGCTTGGCACCGGGACATGTCCCAGCCAATGACCTCATCAACAGATGTGCGTTCCGATATGCGAATAGTGGACATGCGTACCAACCGATAGACGATCGCCTCATCTTGCCAGAGGTCTCCGCTGCATGGTCCTCGACAGGTTAAGACCAAGGAGCAGCTGCGCCTAGGCGCAGGCCTCAATACGAGCGGCGAGGGCACTCTAACCACAGACTTCATCTGATTGGGCGCGCAACGCGCGCTCGATTGACTGAATCGTGTCAAAAGTCCCAGTGGCCGACAGGATATTAAGAAGCCGGCGGCCGTATCGCACCGAGGATGCAGGGTGTGTGCCATGCCCTTTCACCTGTGGGCGAACCAGAAGCAGTAGAAGCAGTGACATCCTGCTCAAGCATCAGACGACTTGGTGCGAGCCCGGAATGAAGGTAATAGTCCGACCGAGGACCTTCTTGACGCGTTCACTCGCGGGCCTGCAGCCGCGCATTGATCTCGTCGATGTCGA
>NZ_JBDGIT010000026.1:0-17724 GCF_057657265.1 Variovorax sp. Soil_C_17 | reverse complement strand
TCTCATGTCGGTTGCTTGCATCACACCCAGATGATGGCGCATTCCGAATTTTCAAGATGATGATTGCCGGATCAATAACCGGGCCAGCCTGGGCCAACCAATGGCCCTGCGCCGGGAGTCATCCGATTTGCATGAGGCGTGCGCGGCAGAGGTTGAACTGCTGCGCACGGCGTTTCCAGATACTACGATCGATTTCAAGGCTCAGGGCGACGCCCGCGGTGCGTTTGACGCATCCCGGGTACGCCAAGCACTGAGCAACCTGGTGACGAACGCCATCAAGCACGGGTCTCCAGCCGATCCGGTGATGGTGACCTTGGAGGGCCAGGAATCGGCCGTGCTGCTGTCCGTTGAGAACGTCGGACTTAAGGAGGTCTCGCCGGGCGAGATAGAGCGGTGGTTCGAACCGCTTCATCGAAAGGACGCGCAACCGGCAGGACTGCGTCATGCGCATCTGGGGCTGGGCCTCTTCATCGTGCGGCAGATCGCCAGGGCCCATGGCGGCGAAGTGGAGGGCCGTGCGGCGGCCCGTGTGATCCGGTTCACGATCACCCTGCCTAAGGCGTAGGCCGTGTAGCTTCCCCGCTCAACGAGAAAGTCCCGCGCGAGTTGATGCGAGCAATCTCCCGGCGTTGCGCCCGGGCGCAAACCTACCGCGGCGTGCTGGGGCCGTAGGCAGCCTCTCAATACTGAGAACGATTCGCGCCTTTGAGTCCTGCTTTTTTAGTCTGTTAAACACTGCGCATGTCCCGCCGCAGCGATCTCGTAAAGATCATCCAGGACCTGGCCGACGAAGAGGTCTCACGGCAACCCTCGGCTGCAGATTGGCTTCTGGACCAGGACGACAAGGCGCAGAAGCGGCGAGAGAGGGATCGCGGCCTGAGGCCCGGGCATGACTATCAGGATGACGATGGGGGCGACGTAAGCACCTGACAGCCTTCGAACAAGCCCGTTGAGAGCGGGTCAAAGTGGGGGCACACGTACCGCGCGAGCGCCACGACCGATGGGGGTTGGTTTTTGGTACGGCGCGCTACCGCCGCCGCAGCGGCACCAGCAGCCCCTTCAGCCCGTTATGGTCGATCTCGTGCATGAGCTGCAGCAGCCGGCCGATCTCGCCCCTGGGGAAGCCTTCGCGCGCAAACCAGGCGAGGTAGTTGCCGGGCAGGTCGGCAATCGCCGTGCCCTTATGCTTGCCGAATGGCATGGGCATCGAGACCAGCTTGTCGAGGTCTTCGGGCGCCATCGATGCTAACCGCCCGCGCGCTTGACCGTCATGCCCCGCTTCCGCAGCGCGGCGATCACCGTGTCGCGGTGGTCGCCCTGGATTTCGATCACGCCGTCCTTGGTGGTGCCGCCCGAGCCGCAGGTCGACTTGAGCTGCTTGCCGAGCTGCGCGAGCGCGGCCGCGTCCAGCGCCGTAGAAAAAAGCAAAAGTGTCACCGCTACCATCTTCGCCTTTTGAACGCTAGCGCAACCTGCTGATTTGTTGATGGAGCCCCGACGTGCGGGCCTGAGAGGCTGTCGGGCGTTGCGTCCGTCTTATCACATCTGAAAACGCCGCTTTCTGAAAAACCCAACTAAATCAACAAGTTGCTTATACACGGTGAACGAGGCGAGCCACACTTGGAATACGCTGCCAAGAGGAATCACCGGTACTGTTGCCGATCGAAGAAGCCACCGAACCGGGGGGCCATCGACGATCGCCGCCCTTGCGAAGTCATCCCTTCGAGGCGGGCCGGTGACACATTTGCCCGCGAAGTTGTCGAAGGAAATGTGTCACTGCGCCTTTGCACAAAGCAAATCCGCCACTCTGTGGATGCGAACGCGTCGGGCAGTGCGTAACGTGTTGATCCATGAAGGATTCCTCCGCACGGTTCGCTGCACCGCTCGAGACGGTGCGCCCACGCGGCGGGCGGCTGATCGAGGGCTTCAGCGTGAAGCTGCAAAGGCGGGTGCGCCTGTTCTCGCACTCGAGCTTCGCGCAATGGATTCGCCTTGAGGCGGATCCATCGGTCCTCGCGTTCTGCGAACGGCCGGCGCGTGCGGGGCCGGGCCTGGCCTCTCGCCTGATCGACTTCTGGGTTCAGCGTGCGGATGAGAGGCGCAGCGCTTCGACGAGAACGAATACGAGTGGCTGCGCGACGTGCACGACCATCTGGACCGGCTGCAGATTCGACTCTTCACCTTTCTGGTGGGTCAGCAGGAACTGCTGGCGGTCAAGATGGCCATGCAGCACGCGAGGAAGACGCAAATCGTGGCGCGTCTGATGGTGGAGGAGCTGGCGTTCTTCGGCATCCGCAATGTGCGCGATGTGGCGACCTGCCTGGACGGCTACGATCAGACGCGCTTCCCGCGGGCGAGCGAATGGAGCTTCACTCGCTTCTACGTGCCGAGGCCGTTGAGGGGGGCTATCGGCTGGCCCACGACGCCGGATTGCTGTGGTTGGCCTTCGAGCGTCTTCACCACAGGCACGGCCTGCCGGGCGCGCTGGAGATTCCGATGGAGTCGTTCACGCGCGCGGTGGAGATCGTGCTCAAGGACAGCGAGCTGCGCGACGGCGTCGGATACCGGCCGGACGCTGCACTGTGGGAGATGGCGGTGCGTAGCTGCGGCTACATTTAATCTCGCCAGGCAATCAGCGCCGAGCTGATGATGAGCGCCGCCTGAGAACCTGAAATACGGCTGGGGGTCGCGCAATGTCGCTGCCGATTCTGATCCTGGACCAGCACGCGCTGAATCCGCGCTTCGGCTACGTAATTCACCGGCGCTGGTTGCAGCCCTACGAGTCGGTGGTCGGTATGCTGTGGAAATTCGCACGCGCGAACCGGCTGGCGGGGCACATGCTGATCAAGCAGCTGCGGTCCGACCCGGTGGACCCATACCTCGGGCTGCGCCCTGCAGACATCGAGGTACCGATCGTGGCACGGCTGCTGGGCGTGACACAGCGCAGCGTGCGCGAGGGGATGGATACGGCGGCGCTGGATGCTTCCCGATTCTTGCGCTACTGCCCGAGCTGCATGTCGCTCGGCTATCACGGCGTGGTGCACCAGCGCGAGCGCTATGAGCAGTGTCCGATCCATGGGTTGCCCCTGCTTGCGACTTGCCGCCATTGTGGCGAGGCGTCGGCGTACCGGCTGGACGCACAGCTGCTGGAGGCGCCGTTTCGCTGCCGCCACTGCCGTCGGACCTACGGCTCGAACTTGCCACCGCTGTTGTGGTGCAAGGCATTGTCACGCGAGCGCCGTATCGCGGTGACGCGGGCGGCCATAGGGTAGGGCCGTGGGCGCACCTGCGGGGAGGCAGGCGGTGACACATTGTCTTCGCAAGACTGGCGGTTCGGAGCGAGTGACACATTCGCTTTGCAAATCGCGCAAACCCAGGCTGGACGCGCCTCTTGTGCCTGTCGGCTTGAGCCAAAAGGTCGAGTGACACATTTGCCTGCGCAAAAGTGACACAGTTGTTTTTTGCTACGCATGGCCACTGCAGCGCTGCCCACCAGCGGCTTCACATCCTCGGGCCGCAGGTCCCCGCGCTGGTTGTTCTTGGAGTGGGTGAGCGTGTAGACGAAGGAGTCGGGATTCACCTGCTGCGGGTTTTCCAGGGTGGCGGCGGCCACCTCGGAGCGGCGGCGCCCGCCTGTGGCCCAGGCAAACAGGAGGAGGGCGCGGTCGCGTCTTCCGCGTAGCGATTCGTCGCAGGTCGCCAGGAGCAGCTGCAACGGATCCTTGGTGAGTGCGCGTTGCCGCTTGGGGACTGCGCCGCGCTGGGCGTAGGCGCGCCGCGTACGGGCCAGGAGCTCGCGCACCCAAGGATCCGCGCAGGGGTTCACGAGCTTGTGGCCCGGCGTGGCGTGGCCGGGGCCGCCTGATCCGTCGGACCGCCTGGCCTGCCGGGTGCGGACGAGGGCGACGAACCCCCTGTCGATCCGGTGGTCCCGGCGTCAGCCATCTGGTGCGCCTTGGACAGCACCGCGATGCGGGGTCACCAGGGTGTTCAAGGCCGGTGGACCGAGACGCGCCTTATAGCCGTTTTGGACCAGCGCCTGGTCGACGTCCGGCGTTAGTTCGCTCACCAGGTCACCCGCCTTGCGACGCTGCCTGGCCGGGGTTTGTTCGCGGTGCAGAGGCTGGCCGGCTTGATCAGGAATGCCATCGCTATCCGCGTCACCATCCACGTCGCCGTCTTCGTGCCGGCGCGCCGCGTGGTCGACGATGAACTGGACCACCACCGGGACAAGCACCGGCAGCGCGAGCGCCTGGCCGCAGCGCGCGGCATACCAGGCGCACCAGTAGCGCATCGCCGCTTGATAGGACATGCGCGTGTTGACGGATTCGCCCTGGCGCAGCAGCGCGCGGGCGGCGTCTTCGGCGGTGAACGCGAGCCGCGCGGGATCGAACACGGCACGGCCGGCCAGGGTCGAACACGTGGTGCTCGCGGCTGAAGGCGCGCACCACATCGAGCAGGCGCTCGGCATTTGCGCGGCAGTCACCGGGCTGCGTGTGCTCGGCGGTAGTGAGGGCGCGCGCCGAGGAGCTGATGACCAGCGTGCGCAGCGGCGCGCTCATGCCGTTGCCGATCTGGCGCGCGGTCTCGAGCAGCTCCGAGGAGACGATCGCGTCGAGCGCGCCGGGCACCGGGCTCAGGCTGAAGACCGGGCGCCGGCCGCCGAGCTGCGCGAGCGGCACCGGGAACACCTCGATGTAGTAGGTGGTGGCACCGGTTCGCTGCGCTACGCCGGGGATCGACGTTCCACCAGCCATTCGGTCAGGACGCCGCCGCTTTCGCCGCCAAGAGCGCAGACGAGCAGGGTGATGGGTTGTGCGTTTTCGTTCATGTTCGGTTGGTCCGTTCACACGGGCCGCAGCGCGCGCACCAGGCCGCAGCCCACGCAGCCGTCGATCACACGGTCGCGACCGGATCGACCTTGAGCGGATCGGGGTTGTCCTTGAGCGTGAGCGTGGGGCAGCCCGAGAGCCGGATGCAGGCGTGGTCGCCGTTGCACACGTCCTCGTCCACGCCGTACTTCACGCGCACCACTCGCTCGCCGCGCTGGAGCAGGCTTGCAATCCAGGGCTTGATGCGGCGCTGCCGCTCGAGCTGGCATTCGCCCTTGGCGATCACCACCTTGAGGCCGTCGAAGTCGCTCGTGACTGCCTTCGTCAGCGTGCGCCGCATGCGCTCCACGTCGTGGGTGGTGACGGTGCGCAGCCACTGCACGCCCAGGCCCTTGAGCGTGGCCTCGATTTTCTGATTCTTGTCGACCGCGCGCGCCTTCACCTCCTCGTCGGGCGCCTGAAGGCCAACTCAACTCACTTCTGTTGCCAATCCTCAATTTCAGGCAATGAAAGGCTTTGACGATGCGCGATGTCGAAGCCTTCCACTCGCGCAGGAAGTATCGCGCGCATGCGTTCGAGCCCACGGGATGCCTCTTCCTGCAGTTCGTACTCGAAGTTCCGGTGCAGCGCCACGATTTCGTCGATGCTTGATGTCCACCCGAAGCGGGCGCGATGGGACGCGACGGCTGCCAACGGGTCGGCTCGGTAGCGCGCCATGGCGTCCGCGAGCAAGCGCCGCATCACCTCCACGTCGCTCGGAGCCGTGGAGGCGTGATATACCCACACTGCCGTCACGACCGGGGTGCCCTGCCATTCGTGCCATTCCCTTCCGAGGTCGTACACGAAGCTGAAGCGCTTCCGAGCGCGCTCTTCGACCGCTTCATTTTGAATGAGCAGGCGTGGTGTCGTCGCTTCGTGCACGTTGACGTTGCGTCGCCAGGGACCGATCCCGAGACCATACTTTCCCTTTAAAAGGGCCTCAAGGATTCGAACCGAGGAAGTCGTTTGCTCGCAGATGGCAAACTCGGCCAGATGCAGATCTTCGATTGGCCGTGGAGAGAACAGACACACACTGTCGGCTTTATCTCGAAAGGAGATGCCCCAATTGTCCAAGCGGCGCCACGAATCGCCGATATCGAACCAGTCGGCCACCGCCATGGGCGTGATGTCGACGTGCCCTTGAAGGGCAAGCTCGCGCACGCCGCTCGACTCGCATTGAAGGAGAGAGACCGGCCAAACATCGGATCCGGTGTAGCTTGGAATCCAGGGCACACTTCCGAAGTGCCCGACGGTGAGGGATGGCTTTGGCTTGTGCATGTTCAGGAGCTAGATTCTGCCGGGACAGCAACCCTTCGAACGTGCTGCGCCTCGGGATGACCGATCACCTTCTCCACCGAACCCTTGCCATTGGGATCCCGCACAAGCGCCTTCATCGAAGCACAATGCGGCTGCGGCGCAATGCCATATCCGTCTCTAGGCGACCTGTCGTTTATCGCCTACTACAGCTCGGTGATGCGTTTCGCACGCAAGCTTGCTTCCGGCGAAGAGATGTAGGCAGGTCCAAATGGTCATCTGCAAGTGCGGCCTCAAGACATTCACGCCGTCACCCCCTCGTGGCTGAGGAGCAAAAGCAATGTCCTGCTCGGCAGGGCCAGCCTGTAGACGCCGGAGCCGCCTACGTCGTCACGGCTCGATGGCCGTGGCCGTGGAATTACGTGTCGCAAGTTGGGGGTGGGTGATTGGGGGCTCGCTCGGGCTTTTTGGTGTGAGCGCCCATTTGGTCCAGCCCAGCTTGTACACCTTGGAGACTCCGCGGAGGTCTAGGTGCACCGTAGGCGGATCGCGGGTCGTCAGGCGGAGGGAGCGTCGCGGTGACTAGGGGCCACTCCTCGCGGCTGCACCGTCCATGCGTGCCGGCCCCATTCGGCGGGACTAATAGCCCGCCGATCCACAGCCGTCAATAGCGTAAACGCCAGGGGAGAGTCGTGCGAACCAGGGGCTATGATACTGACTGACATGTAAGTCAGGACGATGAAACTAGCTCTTTATGGGGTGATCCCCGCTGCACTGAACCCGTTTCGGGAAGATCTGTCGTTGGACGCGGAGAGTCTGACGCGGCACCTCGCCGGACTTTCCAGGACACCAGGCGTCACGGGCCTTCTGGTGAACGGCAATACATCAGAAGTCTCTGCGTGCACGGCCGCCGAGCAGGAGCAGATCCTGGAGATCGCTAGGGGCTGCGTGCCGCCGGGGTGCGCGGTCTATTCCGGCATTCAGCTAACAACGCAAGAAAGCGTTCGCGATCTGGCGCGAAAGTGGGAGCTGATGGGCGTCGATGCGCTCGTCGTGTACCCGCCTGCGAGAACGGGCGAAGACGCCGCGAGCTTCATGGGTAGGGCGGTGGCTCTGTGGGATGTGCTCGCCGCGACGACCAGGCTGCCGCTGGTCCATTTTCAGTATCCAGTAAGCAGCAGCCGCGCGTACTCGATCGAGACGATCAGGTTTTTGGCTAGTCATGTCCCCAATTTCTGCGCCATCAAAGATTTCTGCTCCGACGAAGCCATGCACCGAGCAATCATTGCCGAATTCCAGGAGCGACGCGGGATTCCTGTTCTGACTTCGCACACTCGTTGGCTCATGAAATCTCTGCAAGCCGGGGCAGCCGGGATTTTTTCAAGCGCTGGCTCGATTTTCGCGAAGGAACAGGCCGAAGTGTTGGCGGAATTTAAGAACGGGGAGGTGAAATCCTCGCGAGCGCTTGTATTAGGCGAGTTGATGGCTGCGGTCAACGCTGCATCGCTGAATGAGCAGATTCCTAAACTCAAGGTGGCCGCGAAGATGCGCGGCGACTTCGCTAACCTCAAGGTCCGTACTCCGTGCAAGACGATTTCGCCGGACGATGCACTCGAAATCGAAAAACGGCTGGCAGCGCTGGCCCACTGTTAAGTTTTCCATTTCAGTTCGCAAACATGAACCCTTCGGGAATTACACGCCGCAGCCTCTTGGCCGTTGGAGCGGTCGCACCGCTCGCGTCATGGAGCCATGCCGAGGAGGCCTACCCCTCCAAACCGATCACGCTGCTGGTCGGCTTTGCGCCTGGCGGACAGAGCGACATCTTGGCGCGTAAGGTCGGGAAACTCCTCGAGGCGGACCTGCACGTTCCGGTTGTCGTGAAGAACATGCCAGGAGCGGCGTCGACGATGTCGCTCCGGCAACTCGCCATCGCGAAGCCGGACGGATACACACTCGCGGTCACAGGCGGGAGCGGCATGGTCATGGCGCCGTTGATCATGAAGGTGCCCTACTCGCCCACAAGAAGCTTCAAGACCGTGGCCATGTTAACGGTGGCCGGTGGCGCGATCGCCGTTCATCCATCTGTTCCGGCCCGCAATCTGGCCGAGCTGGTGCAGCTCATCAAGGCATCGCCGGACAAGTACAGCTTCGCGCACAGCGGAACGGGTGGCATCGATCACCTCACCGGCGAACTATTCAAGAAGGTTGCCGGAGACCTGAAGCTCGTCGACATCCCATACCCCGGTTCCGCGCCAGCCATCCAGGCTGTGGTCGCTGGCCAAGTGCCGGTTCTCTCCGCAACGTTCAGTTCGACGTACAAGTTTCACCAGGCTGGCCAATTGCGGGTGCTTGCGGTCACATCGGCGAAGCGCAGCCAGCTTTCGCCTGAAGTTCAGACCGCGGCCGAGCAAGGTTTCAAAGACTTGATGGCTGAAACGTACAACTTTGTCACCGCACCGATCGATGTTCCGGAATCGGTCCTGACCAAGTTGCGAGGCTCGGTTGCAAAGATTATCGGCCAACCTGCGGTGAGCGCTGATCTTGCGGCTTCTGGTTTTGAACCGGTGACGAATATGTCGCCCGAAGCAGCAGATGCATTTATTGCAGCTGAATCCGTCAAATGGCGCAAAGTCGTCGAGTCCGCAAAGATCACGGTTGAATAGACATGAACGAATTTGAAGGAAAGGTTGCTGTTATTACCGGAGGCGCCGGTGGTATTGGACTGGCTACGGCATCGCTATTGCTCCACACTGGCTCGAACGTCGTGATTGCCGACTTGGGCGGTGCTCACAATGAACGTACTAAAGCGCTGCTCAATGATTTCAAGGCGAATGCGGCTTTCGTCCCCACCGATGTCACGGATTTGGCGAGCGTCAGTGCCCTCATGGCCGCTGCAACGCACCATTTCGGCGGCATGGACATCTTGTTCAACAACGCCGGTGTCCTCGGCGGCAATAGATTCCCAGAGTCTGATCCTCAGGCATGGCGGCGTGCCATCGAAGTCAACATCGTCGGCACGATGAATTGCATCCACGCAGCGGTGCCGTATCTGAAGAACCGTTGTGGATCGCGCATTCTGAACATGGGATCTACCGCCGGCCTCAAGGCGAGTTTCCTCGATCCGGCTTACGCGATGACTAAGGCGGCGATCGTCAGCCTGACGCGCTCGCTAACATTCCTGCTGGATGAGGCCGGCATCAACATCAATTGCCTTTGCCCAACGCTGGTCAAAACGGAGTTAGCTCGCAATTCTTCCTCGAATTTCTCAGAAACTGAATTTGCGCGCTTTTACGAACGGCGAGGGAACCGAAACGAGCGCCCATCCCTGACGGCTGAAGCGGTTGCGGAGGCGGCTGTGAAGTTGCTACGACGGGAAGATCTAAACGGCTACTGCTGCGAAATGACGCTTGAAAACTCGTGGAATCTCATTCCACCGGTGTTGCCGCAAAAGGTCTGATGGGTCCTTTGGCCGAACACAACACACTAAGACAATGAAAACGATCGCCATTGCCGGACTCGGTGCAATTGGGCTTCAGATTGCGGGCAGCATTGCGTCGATCCCTGGGCTCGCTCTCGTCGCCGTGGCAGATCGTGACGAGCGAGAGGCGGCGGAGAAGATTGCAGGCCTCGGGTTGAACGCGGAGGTCCGTTCGCTCCAATCACTGCCTGACGTCGCCGATATCGTGGTCGAGGCATTGCCCGCCTCCGTCGCGGCGACGCTGTATCCCCTCGTCATAGCCCAAGGGAAGACGTTGGTCGCGCTCAGTTCCTGCGCTCTCCTCGAGCGTCAAGACCTTACTGAGCTGGCGGCCAAGAACGGCGCAAGGATCATCGTGCCCTCAGGTGCGGTGGGAGGCCTCGACGCCCTGAAGGCGGCCAGGGAAGGGCAACTGCATTCGGTTCGGATGATCACCCGCAAGTCGCCTCGGAGCCTGGTTGGCGCGCCGCACGTGGTCGAACAGAAGATCGATCTCGCCGCATTGACCAGTCCAACGCTGATTTTCTCCGGCAACGCCTTGGACGCGGCTCGTGCGTTCCCCGCGAACGTCAATGTCGTTGCAGCGGTGAGCTTGGCCGGGGTGGGGCCGACAGCAACGCAGATCGAGGTCTGGGCCGATCCCAGCGCCGAGCGCAATTCGCACACGGTTCAGGTGAAGAGCGACAGCACTGAGTTCGAGATTCACATGACGAACCTGCCTTCGCAAAGCAACCCGCGTAGTTCGCAGTTGGCGTGCTTCAGCGCCATCGCTGCTCTCCGCGACATTGCCGGCGCGTGCAGGGTAGGTACCTAAGAAAGGAAGAGCATGGCGCAGATTCAAGCAAACGGGGCGAACCTCTACTACGAGGTCCACGGAGTCGGCCCGGCAACAATCGTGTTCGCCCATGGGAAGGGCGGCAACCATCTTAGCTGGTGGCATCAGGTGGCGCACTTCAGCCAGCGCTATCGCTGCATCACGTTCGACCATCGAAGTTACGGACTGTCGACCAACAGCACGGACGGGCGCAACCAAGAGGCGTACGTGGACGACCTGACGGCGATCCTCGATCACGTCGGCGTCTCTTCCGCGTACTTGGTCGGCCAATCAATGGGCGGTCGCACGTGTCTTGACTTCGCCATCGCCTACCCAGATCGAGTCCATGCACTGCTACTCGCTTCGACGATCGCTGGCGTGGTCGACCCAGAACTTCAGGAAATTCTCAAAGTCCACGCCAACCCTCCGAAAGACTTGCTAGCTCGCGTGTTGTCCCGTGGTTTCCGCGAGCAGAACGCTGCGTTGACCCAACTGTTCGCTTCGATCGAAGCACTCAACCACGTCGGCAAGGATCCGTTCCCCTTGCTGATCAAAGGCGCTGGCCGCGAAGCAGTTGCCAAGTGCAACACGCGGACGTTGCTTATCGTCGGCGATGAGGACCTAGTCGCTCCTCCTCCAGCCGTCGAATGGCTTGCGAACCAACTGCCAAATGCCCTGTTGAAGGGCATTCCCAACACGGGCCACTCAATCTACTTCGAGAGACCGGCGACCTTTAACGAAATTCTCGATCAATTCCTTTCTACGCGGTGAACATCATGTCCGAAATTAGCAAACACGTCATTGATCTGGCAACTGCAAAGGAAGTGCCATGGAGGCCTGGGTACCAGAACTTCCCGATCGCCGGCAAGCAGCAGGGCGTCACGGTGAGCGCGACCATGGCGATCTTGCAACCTGGCGCCGGCGCCCCTTTGCATTTTCATGAGACGGCAGATGAAGTGCTGGTCGTTCTCGAAGGCGCGTTGGACCTCACTCTCGGCGAGGAGCGCATGACGGTTCCTGCCAATTCGGCCATTTCGATTCCCGCAAGAACACCGCATTCGTTCGTTGGAGCTGGACCGGGAACGACCAGATTTTTGGCGTATCTGCCGCAGCAGGGCGCCTATATCGCGGCGACGTACCTGGACGGGCAACGCCCGCTCAGCGACGAAATCAAGTGACAGTCGGCTAGCTGCTGTATTCCCTGCTTATTCCGTTGCGCTTAGCGACATTGTTTCTCAAGAGGTATTTCCAATGAAAAACTGGCTTGCCCGTCTCGCTGCAGTTCTTGCAGTCTCTTGCGCTCTGACTTCAGTGTGTACCGTCAACGCGCAAACGCCGTCCGCAGCAACCGCTGCCCGCAGCGACCCGAATGCTGTCCTCGACCGGATCAGAGCATCGGGAAAGCTGCGCTTCCCGGTCATGCTGAGCGAGGAGCCGGGCTACGTGAAGGATCCCCGCACTGGCGCGTGGAGCGGCTTCTTTGTGGACTGGGGCAACGACATCGCGTCCCTCCTCGGTGTGAAGCTCGAGTATGTGGAGACGACCTGGGGGAACCTCGCGGCCGACTTCCAGGCAGGCAAGATCGATCTCGCGGTGGCGCTCAATCCCAACCCAAAGCGAGGTCTCGTCGTTGACTACCTGCCAGGCGCCATCGTCGAAGGTCTCTGGGTGCTTGCGGCTCGCCCTGATTTCCACCCGAAGACATGGAAGGACATGGACAACAAGAAGGCTCGCATCGCTGTGCAGAAGGGCGGCACCATGCAGGTCATCGCGGAAGCCGTGATTCCGAACGCGACGATCGTCGTCGTTCCAACCCGCGATCAGGCAATCCTGGAACTCCAATCCGGACGTGTCGATGCGCTGATCGTTGCAGACCAAGACGCCGCACTCCTGCAGTCAAAGAACCTTGCGAAAGTGGTCGTTCCGACGCCTCTGTTGCGCAGCCCATCGACGATCGGTATTCGGCGTGAGCCTGGGAACGAAGGCTTTGCCAATTTCCTGACGAACTGGATGTCGCAGCAGAACTCGCTGGGTCTCGCATGTTCGCGCATCACCCGGGCGTTGGCTGAGCGTGGCATCGACATGAAGCTGGTGCCTCAGTCTGGAAAGTACTGCTGATCATGCGCGCGAGTCGCCTTTTCACTGTCATCGACAGCCACACGGCAGGTCATCCAACGCGCACGGTGACGTCTGGCATCCCGGCTTTGCGCGGGGAGACCGTGTTGGCACAGCGCGATGATTTTCGTGACAACCACGATGGGCTCCGCAGCCTCCTGCTGCACGAGCCGCGCGGGCATGCGGCAATGATGGCGGCGGTCCCGATCCCTTCGCGCATTGCCGATCAAGGACTGTTCTTTGTCTCGTCGTACGTGTATCTTGATATGTGCGGCCACGCGACGATCGGATACATCGCCAGTCTCGCGGCAACAGGTGCGCTGCCAGCAAGCTTCGAAGCGAAGGGCATGTCGATCGAGACCCCGGCGGGCGTCATTCACGTCAACGGTGTCTTTAAGGAAGGAGAACTGGCCGCCGTTGTTCTTCGTAATGTCCCCTCGTATGTGACGTTCTCGGATGTCGAGGTTGCAACCAGCGCGCATGGCACCGTCCGCTGCGACATCGCGTACAGCGGAATCACCTACGCACTTGTCGACGCTGAACGGTTCGACTTGCCGTTCGAGGTTCAGCACGCGAACAAGTGGTGCGGGATCGCTATGGACATCAAGGCGGCACTCAACGCCGCTTCGAAGGAGCATGGTGTGGGGAGCGTGTTGTTCTACAAGGCCATCGAGGGTGGCTCGCAGCATCTCGTGGTCCTTGCAGGGAACAAGTTTGATCGCTCGCCCTGTGGTACTGGCACCTCTGCTCGCTTGGCCCAGCTCCACAAGAGAACGCAAATCGAGGTTGGAGCACCCTACCGGGCTGAGAACATTCTGGGCGTGGCGTTCCAAGGTAAGGTTCTTGGCGTGACGACAACTGCAGACGGCAGGCCAGCGGTGGTGCCCGAGATCCACGGGATGGCAAACATTTCCGCAATTTCGACCTTGATACTGGACGTGAACGATCCATTGCCGAACGGCTTCCTGCCGAGCTAGAGGAGACAGCCATGAAATTCGATATATCCATCGTATTGGCGCAGTGGGACCTTCTCGCGTTCGGTCTGCTGGTCACGCTGAAGTACACGGTCTACACCTGCGCAATCGGGCTGACCGTGGGCCTGGTGATCGCACTGATGCAGCTGACGAGATGGCGCAGCGCGCGCTGGATCGGTCGCGCCTGGGTTGAGTTGTTCCGCAACATTCCGCTGCTGGTGCTCTTGCTCTGGATCTACTATGCGCTGCCCATCTTTCTGCAGATCCAGATCGACAAGGAGTTCGCAGGTGTTGTGGGCCTTGGCCTGTACGCGAGCGGCTTCTACGCGGAGATTCTGCGCGCAGGTGTGCAGTCGATTGACAAAGGGCAGACCGATGCGGGCATCGTCCTTGGCATGACTTACGGCCAACGGATGCGTCGCATCATTCTTCCGCAAGCCCTCCGGAGAATGGTGCCCCCGCTGATGGGTCAGACCATCATGCAGCTGAAGAACACAACGCTGCTTTCGGTGCTCACGATCCCCGACCTTCTGTACCAGGCGGGCTATATCTCCAGTACGACCTATCGACCAATGGAGGTCTACACGGTGATCGGGGTCCTCTTCATCATCATTCTGTTCCCACTTAGCGTCATTTCTCGCCGCTTCGAGCGCAAGGAGGCTGCATGACAACTACGAACCCGGATGTGGTGCTGTCGGTCCGCGGCATCCAGAAGTCCTTCGGCACGCACCACGTCCTGAAAGGCATCGACCTCGACGTCCATCGCGGAGAAGTTGTCTCACTGATCGGCGCTAGCGGCTCTGGAAAGACTTCGCTGCTTCGATGCATGAACCTCTTGCTGCAGCCGGACGAGGGCGAAGTCGTCATCGGTGGCGCACCGCTGTTCCGCAAGAACGCCTCTGGCGAACTCAAGCTGACACCATCTCAAATCGCTGCGGTGCGGATGAAGACCGGCATGGTGTTTCAGAACTTCAACCTGTTCCCGCACCGCACGGCCATCGAGAACATCATCGAGGCACCTGTGACGGTGGCCAAGGTCCCGAAACGGGTAGCCACTGCGCATGCTTTGGAATTGCTCAAAAGAATGGGCTTGCCTGACGCGGGCCACAAGTACCCGTCGCAGCTTTCTGGCGGCCAGCAACAGCGCGTAGCCATCGCGCGCGCCCTCGCGATGAAGCCAACCGTTATGCTGTTCGACGAGCCCACCTCGGCGCTCGATCCCGAACTGGTTGGCGACGTGCTTGCCTCAATTCGCCAACTCGCTGCCGACGGTATGACGATGGTGATCGTTACGCACGAAATAGGCTTTGCGAGCGAGCTTGCGGATCGGCTCGTCTTCATGGCCGACGGCGTGATAAATGCTTCCGGGACCCCACGTGAGCTTTTCTCTTCGAACGTAAATCCCAGGTTCTCGACCTTCGTTAGCAGGTTCAAAGAGCAGGGTGCGTTGGTGAACTCGTTGCAATGCGGCGAGCCTCGGCCGGTGCCGGTGCCGGTGCCGGTGCCGGTGCCGGTGACCGTGCTTGCGCGCGCGTGACGACTCGCCAGGATCGTGACGTGTGCGGGCCCCCGTGTGACGGGCGCAGATCACGTTCGACAAGAAGGTCTCAGGATGTCTAACCCACAAAAGATAGCTGTCATTGGTGGAGGGGTCGTTGGCGCCAGCTGCGCCTTGGCACTGGTGCAAGAGGGACGAGCCGTTACGGTATTCGAGGAAGGGCGCATTGGACATGGCTGCTCATTCGGCAACGGCGCGCAATACAACGTTGGGTCGGCGTTTCCCATTGCATACCCCGGCGTGATCAAGCAAGGGCTGCGCTGGCTTTTCGATGCCGAAGGGCCCGTCCGCATCGCCTGGGGACAATTTCCTAAGAACATTCCTTGGTTCTTGGAGTTCTACAACACCAGCCAGCACGACAACTGGATCTCGACGTACAAGGCGCTGCATGCAATCAATGCACCGTGTGCGTCGCTGTACCGCACGATGCTTGGCGAGGCCGAATGGCGAAGGATCTTTCGGCCGAACGGTGCGCTTCACGTCTGGCGGAACGCGAAGGCGGGAGCGTTGGAAGCCGAGATGAACGGGCTCCGAGAAACGCTGGGTGTGCCTTTCGAAGCCGTGGATGCGTGCCAGGTGCATGAGCTTGAGCCCGCGCTCTCAACCGCCTATCAACGCGGGATCTTCTTCCCCGAAAGTGGACACGTCGTATCGTCGGTGCAACTGGTCGAAGGGTTGATCGCAAAAGCGTGCTCATCGGGCCTTGCGCTGGTGAATGCGAAGGTCCAGGAGATCGTTTCGCAGTCAACAGGCGTCAGTCTCCGGACGAGCACGGGCAATCACAACTTCGATGCAGTCGTCGTCGCGGCCGGTTACGCCTCCAAAGAGTTCGCGCGGCGACTTGGAACGTCGATGACGTTGGCGAGCGAGCGTGGTTACCACATCATGTTACCCGGAACCCAGGGCGTGAAAAGGCCGGTTACCGACGCGGAGTCGGCGGTTGTCGCGACGCCGCTGGCAGAGGGATTGCGCGTTGTGGGGATCGCCGAGTTCGATGGGGCAGACGCCACTCCCGATGAGCGGCAACCCCAGAAGTTGCTTCTCCGCGCTCGCCGCCTCTTTCCCGATCTGGATGAGAGTTCCGTTAAAACATGGATGGGGATCAGGCCATCAACGCCAGACAGCCTGCCCATCATCGATCGCCATGCATCCATGCGGAACGTGATCTTCGCGACCGGCCATGGGCACATGGGCATCAGTGGCGCCCCGACGACCGCGGCTCTGGTTACCGACCTGATTGCGGCGCGGCCGCCGCGGATCCCACTAGACCGCTACCGACTTCGCTGAAGTCAAATTTGCTTCACATCGCGCTTCCCATAAGCACGAAAGATCAAATCAGAAAGCGCCTTATATGACAAGATCAGATGTCCGATGCCATAAGGCGCGTGGCTGATCAATGAAGAGCAATGGATCACGTCGGCGATTAAGCAGACGATTTCGTCGACGGGTGCCGTGGCACACAGCTCTTCAGATTCCACTGCGTGATTTACACCGACCTTCACGGCAGACTCAACGCCCAGCGAGAA
Organism: Variovorax sp. Soil_C_17; assembly: GCF_057657265.1. NCBI lineage: Bacteria > Pseudomonadati > Pseudomonadota > Betaproteobacteria > Burkholderiales > Comamonadaceae > Variovorax > Variovorax sp. Soil_C_17. The sequence goes on along the minus strand of NZ_JBDGIT010000026.1, from coordinate 1,134 downwards.
TTCAGCAAGCTTCGCCTTCATCTTTGGCGTAATTACGTCTTCATCGAAGCGGAAGCGAGTAATAAGGCTCCAAATCCGGCCTTCATCGTTTGGATTATGGATCTTATACCGCTGCTCATTGAACTCACTCGACGCTAACAATTTTTGCTTCAGGCTTAGCTCACCATTGAGCCACCATGAGCGATAAGTCGACAAAACGAAGTTGACTTGCTCATCAAGCACCTCTTCGGCAAGGTGACTCTTGAGGCCGAAGTGATAGTGGATGTTGGTTCTGGTCGTCCCAAGTTCCGCTGTGAGGTCGTTGAAACTCATTCCCCTGTATCCGAGACGAGTGAACAGCGTTGTAGCGACCTGCCTAATCTGATCTCGCATGATTCGATCTACTTGAAGGGCGGGATGCCGAACCGGCAATTTTACACGAGACAGGCGATTTCGGCGATTTGAGCTTAAATTAACTGACATGTAGGTCGAATTTGTACTGCACCAAGCCATGTTCATTTCAACGATCTAGCTCTTGTGATAAAACTTGATTGAATTCAATTGTTCATGATCATTGCTGTCGGCGCTCGCCCTGCATGACTGCTCGCCGTCTGCGTGCAGGGTCTTTGCGACACCGGAGACCCGACTGGCGGCTTCAGCGGACTGGCGCGCGTTGTGGCGCGCTGCACGTGCACCTCGCTGCAGCACAGGGCCGCCGCGGTGACAGTGTTGAAGCCAGTCTGGCTGCAGTCGTCATCGTCAGGTCGCCCGCTTGCGTCGCTGCCTAGCCGGGGCTTTTTCGCGCTGGAGAGGCTGGCCGGCTTCAGCGGGAATGCCGTCGCCCGCCGTATTGCCGTCTTCGTGTCGGCGCGCCGCGTGGTCGACGATGAACTGAACCACCACCGGGACAGGCACCGGCAGCGCGAGTGCATGGCCGTAGCGCCCCGATCGACACTTCAAACTCCCCCACCCGTGGACACTCAAATTCCTCCAGGGCAGGACGAGGATTGCATTATTAATCGGTCACGCCTCGGCCGCGATCGCCAGGCGTGCGGCGGCCTCCTTCAGGCGGTAGCTCCTGCCTTCGAACTCGAGCATGACGGCACGATGCATCAGCCGATCAAGGATGGTGGTGCCCATGGTCGCATCGCCGAG
>NZ_JBDGIT010000025.1:15776-22038 GCF_057657265.1 Variovorax sp. Soil_C_17 | reverse complement strand
CTGAATGACGAGCTGCGCACGTCCTTCCAGAGGTGGTATCCGGGCTTCGGCGCTCAGGTTCAGCCGCCGCTCGCAGCATAGCCACAGGGAAAAGATGCTGCGCTGCACACCCCCAGGAAACAGATGCTCTCCACCATCAGGGGTACTCGTATTTTTTTGACAAATTGACACGGTCGCCCCGAAAAACTTCAAGCACGACAAGCACTTGCAAAATTGCATGTCGGAGCAGGGCAATGCGACGGGTGCAGATTGACACGGTCACCGACTCGGCGCCGGCCCAGGCGTACGTGTGATCTCGCACTGCTCGGGCTCAGGTGATCAGAGTGCCGCTGTGCCCGAGCGACGCTCGACCAGCAACGGCCCATACTTCTCGAGATTGAACCGGTACGTTCCGCGGAAGTTGATGTGCGAGAAGTGTGCGGGTCCGATCCGGCGAAGCCAGTCGTCCTCCATCGGCAAGCCGGAGGCTCTGAGACGGGAAACGACGCTGTCCATGCGGCTGGTGTTCCAGGCAAGCACGATGTTCGTGAGCAGGGCGTGTGCCCCGGAGACGGCCACCATCTCTTGTCTGCGCCGTCCCCGGTCCTGCGCTATCTGCCCGCCGTGGATTGCACGTTGGAGTTGATGCACCGATTCACCGCGGCTGAGTAGCGCGAGGAGTTCACGTCGAAAGTCGTTGATCGTCATGTAGCCGCACAGGAACAGAGTTCGCAGCAGCCCTCCCAGTGATCAGCCGCACGGTGCAATGGATCGCCGATAGCGGCCGATCCCAGCCGATGAATGGCGTGGACCGCGGACACCTTCCCAGCGCGAATGGACGCCACCAGTCGCACGAGATCATCCCAGCCGCGCTCGATGGACTTGAGAGACACTCGGCGGACGGTGGCCCTCTCCAAGCTTTCCGGCACCGACCATCCCCTGGGAACGAACAGCTTGCGCTCTCTCAGGGCCTTCAATCGCGGACACAGGTCAAACCCCAGGAGCTTTGCAAGGGCGAGGGCCACGCTGGTCATGCCATGGGTGTCCACGGCCAGGAGGGAGATGCGAATGCGATCCTCGCTGCGATTGTGTTGCTCGACGCCTTCGACGGCGGCACCCGCCTGTCGTTCGTTCAGCACGATTGGCTGGTCGTAGAAGAGCCCCCAGCGGTCCCGCACGTGGGTGTACAGGCCCGCGGCATAGGTGCGTCGCCTCGGATCCACCCTGGCCGTCCACAAATGCCGGCTCGCATCCATGGCCATCATGTCTGCCGACCCTCTAGTGCCGTCTCCCCACAAGGCGGCGATCGGCAGCGAGTTCTGGTATTCCGAGACCCGTTCGTTGCCCGTCGCAGGCGGCCACTGAATTCGATGGTGCGCATGGCCGCGGCAATATGCGCTGGATCCAGTCCAGGAATCATCGATCCCACCCCGGTGGCGTCGTTGTCGCTCCCATGGGCAAGCAGCGCACCATAGACTGCCATCAGTTCTTGGCCAGACTCGGGGCGACGGGCCAGCAGCGCCTCGCTGAAGTGCGTCGCCGCGTCGACCTCCATCAGCAGGTCGGGCAATTGCACATGCCCAATGTGCTTGAAGACGGCCTCTCTGGTCTTGCGAGGTTCGATCTCCTCGTCCAGCGCATGGATCGCCTGCAAATGCACCAGACCCTTGGTGTCGATGTTCACCTTCCCGCGCTCGACCGCTTCGGCAAGCGCGTACACCCCGACCGACATCGTGGCCAGAATCGGCGCCAGGAACTCGCTGGCCTGCGTCGGCAGCCCAAGGATTTGATAGTGCTGTTCCTTGAACCTTGTCCATTCCGCGTCGGCGAGGAGCATGGATTGGCTGGGCGATGACAGATCGAATGGTCTACCCATACGCTGCCGCGCCGCAAGCTCTTGCGCATGGCCATCATCGTGCTGGCCTCGAACGCACGATAGCGGGACCGAGGATCCAAATCGGTGACGATCGCGCTCCATGCAAGCCCTACCGATGGAAGCTTGAAGTTCGGCGGAATCTCCCGGCCGCCGATCGCCTGAAGCTTCATCCACGCCTGCCATTGCTCGTATGCCAGGTCACCAGGTCTTCCGGCGAAGTCGATGGCTTGAAGTCCTGCCAAGTGCGCGTGAACGCGGCGGCTGTCCTCAGCAAGAGCTCGACGAACCTGCGAGGCGAATGAGGTGGCCCCTGCGTCGCCGATGCCGTCGAGGAGGCTTCGAGCTTCGAGCACACGTTCGCGCCATGACTTCGTCTCGTCACGAAGCACGGCCCTCGCTCTGACGGCCTGCTCCAGCGTGGCGCTGTTGTTTCGGGCGCGACTCCTGAAGACACGCTCCGCAGCATGCCGGAACAGTTCCTGGCTGCGCCGCGAAGCCTGCAGCAGCGCGATGTCAGTCAACTCCATCAACGTGGCGTGCAGAAAGCAGACAACCTCGACGATCTGGCGTCGCTGTTCGATGCGAGCTGTCATCGATGGCCGGCGCATCTGGACGTGCGCCGCATAAGCCTGCTGTTTGCTCAGGGCGATGGAATCCAACGCCCAGTTGTGCACGCCCAAGGCCTTGAGAGCGCGGATTTTCTCCAGGGTCTGCTCGGTCGTGCTCGGGGCTTGGCGCTGAGGCGGTGTCTTGAGCCACTCCAGATGACTGCCTGAGGCCGCAGGGGAGGGTGCATAGGCCCAGTCGATGGCTTGGCGCAGCGCCGCCCTCCCAATTGCCGCCTCGATCGTTGCGGCCATCGCTGCCTCCGTGACATCGAACGCCTTTCGGGCCCAGTCGGCAATTCGGCGTGAGCCCGGAATGATGATTCGCCTGCCGTACAGCCAGATGCGCGCGGTTCGTATCAGGTCGTCAGGGTGGGCGGCCTCGAGGGCAGCGACTGCGAGAACCTGGTCGATCTTCTGCAGTTGGACCTCATCCAAGTCGCCCAGGCCAAGATACGTGCGGGCCCAGGCCTGGTGCTCGTACAACGTCTGGCGACGTTCATAGAGTGATCGCAGACTGGCGATGCTCACGCTGGGCGACCTTAACGCTTCGCACACTGAACGCAGCAGGATCTTCGGCACCGTGGCGAATCGGTCCATCGGGCGGCCGCTCACCCGCAGAAAGAGCAACTGGATGGCTGCAGCGACGCGGCGGTCATCGCGGAACCGATCGCAGACCGCGGAAATGTCGTCCTTGCTCAGGCTGAAGAACTGTTCGACATCGAGTTCGGACATCCTGGAGGGAAGGGTCTCCGCGCCAATGAAACGCTGGGCGAACGTCACGGCAGGATCCTCCACAGGGATGAGGCCCGCCAATCTACTCCTTCGGCGCGCGTTGTGGCTGCGGGTTCCGATCACCCCGCCGAAAGCGTGCGGGAGTCGGCGACAACTACGACCGTGTCAATTTGTCAAAAAAATACAATTACCCCTTGTAGGTAACTCTCATGGGGCACACCTTTCCTGAGATGGCGCAGCCAAAGCGGCGAGCCTTCGATTGACGGCGCGCCGATCGAAGCGGTCGGGGTGGTAGTGGCGGCGCAGGATGGCCCATTCCTCGTCGTCGAGAAGATCCTCGAACTGCTGCCGGGACCTGCTCTCGCCGATCAGGGTGCACTCGAACCGAGTGGCCATGGACGCCTGCGGACCGCCGCAATCCTCCGGAGGTGCCGCGCGCTGGCCTGCGATGCACACCGGGTACACCCGTTTGGGATCCAGGGGCAAGGTGGCCTCGATGCGCAGGTCGTGAATCCACAAATTGCCGAAGTCGTATTCGTAGATGAATCGCTCAAGGCGCCGCAACTTCAGTTGGCCGATCAGGGCTTCATGTGCGTCGGTGTCGAAGAACACGCCGCCGTCCTGATGGACACCGTACTCGCGACCACGGATCTCGAAGCGATGAAAGGTGCATGTCCTGCCAGCCGAACGCGACCTGCAGGATCTGGTGAAGCCGGGCGACGCTCGTGTCGCCGCGCACCAGTAGGCGCCGCCAGATCAGCGGGCTGATGCTGCGCAGCACGGCGCGCAGCTGCAGGACCTCCTGGTCAGAAGATGCCACGGCTTCCATCCCCGAAGCTTACTTTGCTGCACTGCACACCCCCAGGAAATAGATGCTCTCCTTTTCGGGTGGGTGGCATGCACGCCGCATGCTTCTCTTGGAGTAGCCGGAGCCGAGGACCAAGAAGCCCGTTCTCGGCCGCCACGACCGCGGTATTTGCGATGTAGAGGTGGAGCAGATTGCGATTCAACAGGGCCCCCATCAGTGTATAGGTGGGGTATGACGGCACCAAAGCATACGCCACGGCTAGAGCACCACTTTGGACGAACGAATGCATCGCCGGGATGGTGGTGTTCAGCAGCGCATACTCCTCTCCCACATGCTGCACCTTATGGCGGTGATGTGTTTGATCATCGAACTGATCGACACAGGATTGGCAGGCTCTACGTGCCGCGGTACTTGTCGAGCCACTCGTCGTACGCGCACTCGGCGGTCCAGATGGCTCGAACCGCGGCCTCAAAGTGGAGGCGGCACAAGGATAACGCGGTCCCGGTCAAGCCCACGTTCAACAGGATGCGTTGGCTAAGGCCATGCTCAAACTGTGGGCCCGAGAACGACTGTCCTCAAATGCAGTCTCGTGAGGTTGCCGTCGTAAAGCACCCTGAAGAGGCATCGGCATTGGAAAAGCTGGCGCCGCGGATCGAGCCATTCGAACTGAAGAAGCGACACCTTCCGCCGAAACCTGGATGCTCGCAGAGCTTGTAGCGGTAACCAGGCGCTATGCAGTAGCGGATTGATTGAGCCCGATCGTTGAAAGCATACGCCGTCGCAAAATCCGCAGTGGACCGCGCGGAGTTGGAATACTCGATAAAGAATCGATCGGCACCTGTCGGCGGAACGCCGGCTGCGAGCCTCTTATCAGACAACTCAACCCACATCTTGCTCGCAGTATCACAACGTTCAGTGATCGGTGTATCCGGCAGATCGACCGGATCATTTGGCGAGAACTCGACGAACCGAGTGACGCCAACTCCGGGCAGATCTTCCGTCGGTGTCGGAGGAAACGTCAATTTTGGTGATTTGTCGTGCACGGTTGCATAGACCAAGAGAGTGCCGTGTGGATCTACGTAGACACCAACAGCGGCGTCAAAATTGCATTGCGTCCGGGAGTTTCGGTATGTGCACCAAAAGTGTTTCGTTGCAACTTGCTTAAAGGCAAGGGACGGACGCCTATCAAAAATGACCGGCTCCCCTTCAGCATTGACACCCGTAGGATGAAGGTTGAGGCGATAGAGATGAAGCCAATCCTCTCCGCTGAAAATACCGCGAAAATATTGGTTGCCTACAAGGTAGAGATCGCCGGAGCCGCACTCGTTAAGTAGCTGGAGGCTCGAGTAACCGAGCTTCCATTGATCAATATCCTTGACCTCGAACTTTGCGCTGTACAACCCTCCGCAGCCAGGGCAGTTGTTCAGCCCAAAAACTCCCTGCTCGTCGATACGATAAGGCGTGCCATCGGGCCGGAAACGAGAAACGTTGATCTCCAGCTTGCTCATCTTGTCGGTGACACCGCTAATCATTAAATAGCGGCCGTCATCCAACTTTGTAACGCCGGTTGCGCCGTTTTGAATCTCTGAGTGCTCAAATATCCAGCCGCCTTGCATACAGCCTGGGGTATATCGATTGCAGCGCTTGGTGTTGAAGTTGAGGGTAGCGCCGGCGTTGTAGAGATAAGTTCGCCCGGGTCGGTCGTTATCTCCTACCTGTTCGAGCGGGAGTGCGACATATTGCCCGATCGCCTGCAGCCCGCCCGGATGATTAAAGACATTATTTATTAAACCCTTTTGAAGGATCGTGTCATTGCCTTGTGGATCGACGTTCCAATCGGGTGTAGTGGGCTGCATGCGATTTCCACCAAACCTGCGGCCGGTGAAGCCGGCGATGAAGCGAGAGGCAAGGCCAACGACGGCGTAGTGCCCTGAGTCGTTGTCGTGACTGCTCGTGAGGATGAGAAGATTGCGCTTATCCGGTGGAAAGGATAGGCGTTGAATCCCCTGCCAGTGATCCTTATCAGTATTCAGTTTCGGATAGTCAACGTCCCGCCCGCCGTCATGGAAGCCCATTAACTCCCCATGATCCTTAAGGTTCTGGAATTGACGAATCACCCGGGGAACGCATCTATTGGTATCTGCCTCCGCACGCGCGGATGAATTTCCGCGGAGGCACTCGGCGCGCGTCAAGGTAGTAGTCGCCTCGTTTATGCAGCCAGCGGCTGTATATCTGATGCTCGCGAATGCGTCTGAACGA
>NZ_JBDGIT010000025.1:0-15680 GCF_057657265.1 Variovorax sp. Soil_C_17 | reverse complement strand
CGAGCAGCCAGGATGGCGTGGTCGTCGCCGGCATGACGTTGGGCCGGGCTGACGTAGCGAATGCCGCTGTGGCGATGGCGGCGCGCGTCAAGGTAGTAGTCGCCTCGTTTATGCAGCCAGCGGCTGTATATCTGATGCTCGCGAATGCGTCTGAACGATCGAGTCGCGTTCGGGGTTGAGCGTCACGGCGCCGATGGGCGACCAGTTGCGAGTGCGGCCAGACCAGCGAGCCGGGTTGATCTCACGAGCGCGGGTGTACAGCGCGTGGCGAGCAGCCAGGATGGCGTGGTCGTCGCCGGCATGACGTTGGGCCGGGCTGACGTAGCGAATGCCGCTGTGGCGATGGTCATGGTTGTACCAACGCACGAAGCCGGCGGCCCAGGTGCGTGCCTGCTCGAGATCAGCGAAGCCCTTGGACGGGAATTCCGGACGGTACTTGGCCGTGCGGAACAGTGCCTCGGCGTAGGCGTTGTCATCGCTCACGCGGGGTCGCGAGTACGACGGCTTCACGCCCAACCATTTGAGCATCGCCAGCACCGTGGTGGCCTTGAGCGTCGAGCCGTTGTCGCCATGCAGCACGGGCTTGGAGTCGAGTGTCGCGATGCTCTCGGCCAGCGCCGTGCGACGCACCAGATGCGCGGCATGGTCGGAGTCATCCGTGTCATGCACCTCCCAACCCACGATCTTGCGGCTGTACAGATCCAGAATCAGGTAGAGGTGGAACCAACGCCCGATCACGGTGGCCGGCAGGTAGGTCATGTCCCAGCACCAGACCTCGCGTGGTGCCGTGGCGATGTGCGTTGTGGGCGGGCGCGAGGCCTTGGGCGTCTTGGCGCGGCCACGGCGGGTGTTCTGCCCGTGCGCACGCAGCACGCGGCTGAAGCTGGACTCGCTGGCCAGGTAGATGCCCTCGTCGGCCAGCATGGGCACGATACGCGCCGGCGGCACTGCGGCGAAGCGCGGCTCGTTGGCCACGCCAAGCAGCTGCGCACGCTCGGCAACGCTCAAGGCATGGCTTGGCACGGGGCGCACGGCCTGCGGCCTGCCATCGCCCGTCACGAGGCCCTCACCGATCTTCCAGCGCTGCAGGGTACGCAACTCGATACCAGCGGTCGCGCAAGCCGTGCGTAGCCGCGCACCGGCGGCATGGGCAACGTCGATGTCTCGGGCCAGCGCCTGGCGATCTTCGAGGCCGATCATTCGTCCTCGCCTTTGTTGAAGATCGCCGCGACTTTTTTTGAAAGTACCAGCAGCGCCGCCGTCTCGGCCAGGGCCCGGTCCTTGCGCAGCAGGTCTCGTTCGAGCTCCTTGATGCGCTTCTTGTCTTGTCGCGTGGCCTGCGGGCTGGCCCGCGCTTCCTCGGGTTCGGCCAGCGCTGCCGTAGCGCTGGCGTGCCACTTGTCCAACTCTCCGGGGTAGACCCCGTGCTCGCGGCACCAAGCGCTCTTGCCGGCCTCGTCCATCGCCGCCGTGGTGATCACCGCCTCAAGCCGCGCGCGCGCAGTCCAGGCCCGCCCTCGGGCGGGCCTGGACTGCGCCTCCTCGCGCCAGCGCTCCAGCGTTCCCGCTCCAATGCCAACTTCCCGCGCAACCACTTCTACCGCTGCGCACTCCGGCGGCAGCAACCGTGCCACCGCCCTGTCCTTGAATGCTTGTCCATATCGAGCCACTACTGTCCTTCATCGCCGCCCCCAGGTTCTTGGTTCTATCGAGGCGACAACTATTGTGACGCGGGGGGATGGTCATGGTTGTACCAACGCACGAAGCCGGCGGCCCAGGTGCGTGCCTGCTCGAGATCAGCGAAGCCCTTGGACGGGAATTCCGGACGGTACTTGGCCGTGCGGAACAGTGCCTCGGCGTAGGCGTTGTCATCGCTCACGCGGGGTCGCGAGTACGACGGCTTCACGCCCAACCATTTGAGCATCGCCAGCACCGTGGTGGCCTTGAGCGTCGAGCCGTTGTCGCCATGCAGCACGGGCTTGGAGTCGAGTGTCGCGATGCTCTCGGCCAGCGCCGTGCGACGCACCAGATGCGCGGCATGGTCGGAGTCATCCGTGTCATGCACCTCCCAACCCACGATCTTGCGGCTGTACAGATCCAGAATCAGGTAGAGGTGGAACCAACGCCCGATCACGGTGGCCGGCAGGTAGGTCATGTCCCAGCACCAGACCTCGCGTGGTGCCGTGGCGATGTGCGTTGTGGGCGGGCGCGAGGCCTTGGGCGTCTTGGCGCGGCCACGGCGGGTGTTCTGCCCGTGCGCACGCAGCACGCGGCTGAAGCTGGACTCGCTGGCCAGGTAGATGCCCTCGTCGGCCAGCATGGGCACGATACGCGCCGGCGGCACTGCGGCGAAGCGCGGCTCGTTGGCCACGCCAAGCAGCTGCGCACGCTCGGCAACGCTCAAGGCATGGCTTGGCACGGGGCGCACGGCCTGCGGCCTGCCATCGCCCGTCACGAGGCCCTCACCGATCTTCCAGCGCTGCAGGGTACGCAACTCGATACCAGCGGTCGCGCAAGCCGTGCGTAGCCGCGCACCGGCGGCATGGGCAACGTCGATGTCTCGGGCCAGCGCCTGGCGATCTTCGAGGCCGATCATTCGTCCTCGCCTTTGTTGAAGATCGCCGCGACTTTTTTTGAAAGTACCAGCAGCGCCGCCGTCTCGGCCAGGGCCCGGTCCTTGCGCAGCAGGTCTCGTTCGAGCTCCTTGATGCGCTTCTTGTCTTGTCGCGTGGCCTGCGGGCTGGCCCGCGCTTCCTCGGGTTCGGCCAGCGCTGCCGTAGCGCTGGCGTGCCACTTGTCCAACTCTCCGGGGTAGACCCCGTGCTCGCGGCACCAAGCGCTCTTGCCGGCCTCGTCCATCGCCGCCGTGGTGATCACCGCCTCAAGCCGCGCGCGCGCAGTCCAGGCCCGCCCTCGGGCGGGCCTGGACTGCGCCTCCTCGCGCCAGCGCTCCAGCGTTCCCGCTCCAATGCCAACTTCCCGCGCAACCACTTCTACCGCTGCGCACTCCGGCGGCAGCAACCGTGCCACCGCCCTGTCCTTGAATGCTTGTCCATATCGAGCCACTACTGTCCTTCATCGCCGCCCCCAGGTTCTTGGTTCTATCGAGGCGACAACTATTGTGACGCGGGGGGCACTGCAGATCGTCTCGATCTGGGCATGGGCCAAGCGCATGAACGGATGACGGCACAGCCAACGCAGCGACGGCTGCCAACTCGGCAAAGACGAGCATTAATGCTCGCGCTCGCAAACTGTTGCCAAGCCCCGCATGCAGAACACGTATGAAGTTCATAGCTCATCGGCAACGGAGACGGCCAAGGCGGCCATGCGCGCCATCCTACTCCGCAGCGGGTCACCAGAAAGTACCTGAGCACAATGTTGCAATGTTGATGCGCAGCTTCTTGACCCGTGCCCCGCGAAAGGCCACGAGAAGCCCGCGTGGTCGCAAGCGGGCTTTGGAATGAAGTCGTCAGTCGGAGGGCCTAAGTCCTTTCCAGATTCGATTCAAAATTGGCGAGGGCAAATCCGAAACGCTGCCCGCAGGCTCGCAACATTCGCAACTACCTCGTCGAGTGCGTTCATTCAATCTTCATCGAAGACCACCTTGGCCTCGTCTCGGATGGCAACCAGCTCGCCGCGCGCTGGTGCGTGCTGCTCGAACAGTTCGTTCAGGTTGATTCGCCGATCACGCATCGCGATGGTCTTGGGCTGCGCCGTCGCGCGACTGCCCTCGTTTTCAAAGCGTTGTGCCGCTGCCCACCCGGATCACCTCGCCGGACTCTACGTCCAGCACCATCCGCGTCATCACCACCTCCCGGTCGCGGCAAATTTTTGCTCGCCGAGCTCGCATTGAACTGCTTCCCGTGTGCGGTTTCACGCAGCATGTAGCCAGTGAAGCTTAGGAAAGTGTTGAAGGTCTGGCCCGCTCGCGAGGTTATTATCACCGTCGCATAACGAACTCCATTGCCCGCCAACTCCAAATCGATGAACTCGCAGACGCCATGGTTGCCGCCGCCAATGTAGCGAAGGGCGCCAGAGAATCCGACCTGCCGATCAAGCGCGCATTTGTCGACGACACGTGATCGATCTTCCACCATGCGCTGTCGTACAGGGCCGCGACAGGTCGACGTCGATCATCCGAAAGTCTCCGACCCCGCCCAGAGTACGAATAGACGAACGAATTCTGGGTCCGCGGGACTGTTCGCCGCGGGAGTTTGCCATCTTTGATGGAGGACCCGGAGCCGCGAAGACACGATCTCCCGAGGCCTTTCGCTGCGTGAGCACTTCTTCCAAGTACTGTACTGTCAGGAGGCGCGAGACTATGGGCGGGCCACAGGAGGCTGCGTGCCTTGAAACGGATCGGGCAAGAGACGGCGAAGTACTCGTGCGAGTTCCATGGCGGCAGCCCTTGTACCCGTGGCGTTTGGGTGCATCGTCCCGTCAAAGTCCCCTTGGTGCCGGCATGAATCCTCTGCAAAGACGTAGTACGAACCCCTTGAGCAATAACCGTGACCCTCGAATTGCTTCGCAATGTTGTCGCCCAGCGTCCAACGGAAGTTTTGGGCAGCAGCCGCGATCTCGCTGTTTAGTAAAAAGCTCATCGTCGCGAGGTTTTGCGCTTCAGCGAAACTGATGTCGTACCCACCCGGCTGAGTAAACACCCCGCAGGATGCGCTAAAAACCGGCGGAAACCCTTCGGGCCTGTCACCCATCGCTTCGATTGGAGAAGTAAAAAACAATGACCCTGGGTATTCAGAAAGTACGACGTTTTGCACCTTCAATCGATTGGCGATCTCTGAGCGCACTCTGGGATAGCCCGTGTCGAAACTCCTTAGGCTGACGAGTTTTTGGGCAAATCTATCAACGACTCCTGGTGCATCAAGTCCACCGCCGACGTCCAAGGTCCCCTCGTTCAGGACAAAATCCGACAAGGTGGTGCTGAAAAGAACGTCATTAACGCCGATCGATATGTGAAGCACGTCAATTTTTGTTTCTCCAAGTACCTCCTCAATTTTCGCAATTTGCTCCAACAAGTCTTGATCACCATTGGTCGACGTGGTTATCACAGCGCCTGATTTGGCGAAGCTGAGAAACGCGATATATGGCCACTCTCGTAGCAGCTCTCTTGCCGCTTGTGCTGGTGCTGATCGCAAGGATCGGTGGTCCCGTTCATCGAACCATTGCGGTTGTCGGATCATCCTGGGTCTGACTTCACCTTTTGACGCCATCATCACGGTGGTGTGTCTGTGGCAATCACGCCCCCACGCGGGGTTCAATGTATTGTCCGGAGCTGCTTCTCCTGGCACATCCGGATTCCCCTCACCGGATGCAAAAGAATCGCCGATTGACACGATTACCGGCACCGTGCGAGGAATAGCCGCTTCCGCAGAAGCTGTATGCAAAACCTGTTGGCCAGCAATTGCTTCAAATAGAATTTCGTAACGCGCAACAACAGCACCTCCAACTACCATTTGTCCGCTAGTTGACGGCGATATGGAGAAAGTCCATTCGTTTTGTGATACGACTATAGGTCGCGGACGCGGTATGCATTTAGATCCGACGCGGGGCGTGTATCTCGAGAATGTTTTCGTGACGCTACTCACGATATATGGGCGGTTTGTGAGCGGATGACGTCCCCGCAAACTCCACCTGAAAGCAGTGACTCCCGGTGGAGGAACTGTCACAGTCAGATCTGCGCAGCGCCCACCGTCCTCTATACTCTCCTGCGGTACAACCTGCCTCGGGAGCCCGCCGACCGTTACTTCGATCGGCCGGGTTCTCGCCTGCGTAATTACTTCTCGGACCCAACTGGCTCGATAGGTATGTTCTCTAGCGTTGTAGCCGCTTCGAAAATCGTTTATATATGAGACGTTTAAAGATAGGGGTTGCGCATGGACAATCAACGGAACAAGTCCAACTGCAGTGAATGCGATTGCTCGAAAAGCGTTGATTACTGACATACGCGCCCCTTTTTGAAGATGGCACCAGCCAAGTCGATAGACCCAACGCGCTTCTAGGTTGTGGCAGGTCGACCACGCACCACAGCATAAACAACCAATCAAGTTTAGTACTGACCTCGAGCTAGGTCAATGTGTACGAATCTGTGCAGCCTCGTATTGACGAGATGGCATCTGCGCTTTGGATGCAATCCAGACCCGTGGGTGCATACGCCAAGTCTGCGCGGCGCAGATCTCCGGGACCGAAGCAAAAAAGGGCGTCATCGTCCGCCTAGGGGATGCAAATTCCCATGCCCGGGAGCACACTGAGGCTGAGCGCCCCAGGCAAGGTCGACGAGGCGGAGCGAAGGAGATCGCTGATGCGGGTTTGTTCATTGGCAGGTGTGCTGCTCTTTTCGGCGACATTCGGGGCGATGGCTGTCGAGTACGACCTGTGCGCACGCGGTGTAGGCGAGACGTTTAGTCGCACGACACACGTTCGGCTCTCTGTCCAAGGCCCCGCCTTGGGATCGAGCCGTGACAGGCTCGCCGCGCAATGGGTCAATCATCTCGTCTGGCAAGGCCGTGCCCAGGAGGTGTTTGTCGAAGACTTTGACGAATCACTGTGCAGCGCGTCACTGGGGGAGTTGCGTCTTTTCTCCGTGTCCATCACACAAGTCGAACTGAACGCGCTGTCCGCAGAATTCAGCCGCGGCAACAACGACAGATCGCCGACGGCCGATGCGGTTGGAGATCGTGCCAAGGTCAGCGTCAAAGAGCGCCCCCCCGCGTCGGGTATCGCAGCCGCTGATCTGCTCGTGCGAATCTACTTTGCCACCAACCGCAACGACTCGGGCAAAGCGGACCCGGCGCAGCGCTACGGCAACGATCGCAGTGACGCCGTGTCTTTCGGCACCGTGGTCGTCTCGATCCCGAAACAACATGAAATGGGCATGTTGGAGACGCCATCGATACTCAAGCTGGAATTCCGGAACGACGCCGAGAAGCACGTTCTCTTGAAGGAGATGCAACCACTGCTACTCGACGCGTGGCGCGAAGAATTGCGCAAGCGGGCCGTCAGCTTCGGCCGGCCCGGCGTGCTGCTGTTCATCCACGGGTTCAACTCGAGTTTTTCACAGGCAGCCATTCGAACTGGCCAATTGGCTTACGACTTGGGATTTCCGGGCCCGACCGTCTTCTTCTCATGGCCGTCCCGCGGCAGTCTCGTTCCCTATCCTGCCGACGAGCAGGCTGCGGAATGGGCGGTCATGGATCTGAAGTCCGTGCTCGCGGAACTGGCCGATCTTCATCCCGGTGCCCCCGTGTATGTCATCGCACACAGCATGGGAAATCGCGTTCTCACTCGAGCGTTCGTCAAGCTTCTCGAGGATGCCGGCACGCAGTCGAAGCGCAGGCAGTTCAGGGAAATTGTTCTGGCTGCCCCCGATATCGATGCGGCCGTCTTCAAGCGGGAGATTGCCCCGCTGATGCTGGGTGTCGGGCCGCGCGTCACGCTTTACGCATCGAGCAACGACAAGGCGCTGGTGGCCTCGCGCACGGTGCATGGCAACTACCGGCGGCTCGGCGAAGGCGGAGACGCCATCACGGTGCTACCGGGCATGGACTCCATCGATGCCAGCCACGTCGACACCGACCTGCTCGGCCATTCCTATTTCGGCGACAGCGGCACGGTCATGTCGGATCTCTTCTACCTGATCCGAACGCGCGCAGCGCCCAAAGACCGATTCAGGCTGGCGCCTGTCGGCTCGCCTTCGGGCAGTTATTGGCAGATCAAACCTTAACGGGACTGCATGCAGTCACCGCGAGATTCCCCCAGTAGCAATAGGCAGTGCATCGATCTGGAGGCTCTATGAGTGGAATCATGTGGAAGCGCAAGACTCCTGCACGCCGTGGTGCGATGCTCATAGCATTGCTCCTCTTGGCTCTCTCCTCGGCTCCAGTGCTCGCCCAACCCAGAGCGGGGTGCGCAAGCGCAACCGACTGCCGGCAAAAAGCCGAGCTGTTTGCTCGCAGGGCGATGGAACTGCGGCAGCAGCGGCAGGCCAAGGAGGAGCACTACCGTCAGGTCCAGCAGCGCATCGCACAACCCACGGCACCGAAGGAGGTATGCCGCGACACCCCCCAGGGCCGGATGTGCACTCGCGTGCAGCCCTCCACCATCGATGAACGGCCGCAGTTGAGGGAGGAAATCGACCGCCTTTCGCAAGCTGAGAACGACGCGCTCAACCAAGCCAATTCGTTCAACGGGCAGGCACGTGCCTTCGGTCAGCGGAGTGAACCAACGAGTTCGCCATATCCAATGCCGCCGCCCCGCGGTGAACGGCAGACGTCGCCGGTTGGCAAGGACTGCTTCATTGCCACCGCAGCCTACGGGAGTTCCATGGCGGAGGAGGTCGTGGTGCTGCGCGACTTCAGGGACCGGCATCTGCTCGACAGTGCGCTTACCCGCTCCTTCGTGGATTTCTACTATCGGAACTCCCCTCCACTGGCCGACTACATCGCGTCCCATGAATACGCGCGGACCGCCGCGAGGGCTGTATTGCGTCCTCTGATTTTTTCAATCAAACATTCGAGGGAGGTCGGGTCGGGATGTGTACTTGTACTCGCGGCAGCCCTTCTTTGCGCGATCGGACGACGATGGAGATCCAGATGGCCCCGACGTTGATGCCCCGTGCCTGGCGACGCTGTCTGCACGTAGCCGCTTGGATTTTCTGTTGCGCTTCGTTCTCGGGATGCACGGGCGCCCTGCACCGGCATTCGACCTCGGCGCAAATTCAAGTTCTGCTTGATAGCGGAGCGTCACACCACGACGCAGGCGAGTACGCGGATGCACTTGCGGACTTCAGTGCGGCAATCTCAGCCACCGACAGTTCGATCGGCGCCCTGCAGAGCGCTGACATTCACTACCGAATTGGACGCACGCAGTCCATGCTGCATCAGTACGACGAAGCGCTGGCATCGTTTCATCGCGCACTCGAGCTTGTCAGAAACAGTGCTGTGCCCTCTCATTACGAAGCCGCGGTGCTGCATGCCGCTGCCGAGGTACATCAGACGCGCGAGGAGACGAGCGTGGCGCAGCGGCTGTATGAAGAAGCCCTGGCAATTCGCCGGGCGACGCACGACCGACTGGGGGAAGCGCGAACACTGGCAGGCCTCGCCTCCATTTCCATTGACCAAGGTCGCTATGAGCGCGCGGTGGCGCTGTATCAGAGCACTCGGTCGATCCTGGAAGACGACGGGCTGGGCAGCGCGCGGGACGTCGGTGCGGTCCTTGTCAGCATGGGATCACTCTACACCTACCTGGGCCAATACACCGAAGCGCTGTCCCTGAACGAGAAAGCTGCGGTGGTCTACGGTGCGGCGAATGACCGAAGTGGCGTTGCCATTGCATTTCACAACATAGGCTTCGCCCAATATCAGAACCACGATTACGTTGCGGCAGCACAGGCCTTTGAATCTGCATTGGCCCACCGGGGCACCAACGACGCCCTCGGCCGAGCCAAGACGCTCAACAATCTTGGCCTCACGCACGTCAAGGCCGGCGCTGCTCGCCAGGGCCTGGACGCACTGATTCAAGCAATGGGCATTTCCGGAACCCTCGGCGACGAGAAGAGTGCAGCCGCCACGCTCGACAGCATCGGCAGCGCATACCAAGCCCTGAACGACACTGCGAAAGCCCTCGACAGCTTCCGAAGCAGTCTCCTGATGTCGCGCCGCCTTGCCTACAAGGAGGGCGAGCGCGTCACCCTTGCCAATCTGGGTGCACTGTATCGAGAACGCGACCAACCCCTGCTTGCCATCTTCTACTTAAAGTTGGCGGTCAACGTGTCGCAGGAACTGAGGGCCGGGACCGGTGGACTCGATCGCGAACTCCAAAGAACATTCACCACCCGGGTAGAAGACAGCTATCGAACCTTGGCAGAGTATCTGATCGAGGCTGGTCGGCTGCCGGAGGCCGAGCAGGTCCTGGCGATGTTGAAGGAGTACGAGCACTTTGAGTACCTGCGCCGCGACAGAACGGACGATCCGCGTAGCACGCGCATCGCGCTCTCGAACTGGGAGCAGCAACTTGCCGAACTGCTGGATCAGAACGCTGCAAGACTTGTAGCCGTCCAGTCAGACCTGGCGGCACTTGGCCAACGCCTGGGGGACACGGCAGAAGAGCGACGCAGGAGGCAGGAACTTCGCGAACGGCTGGGCATGGAAAGTACCCGTCTGGACGAACTGATCGCTCAGATGGTGCGGAGCACCGACGCGCCGAGTACGGATTGGTCGGTGACCAGCGTGACTCAATCTGCCGGCACGCTTTCCAATTTGCTGACCCACCTGCACGCCGTTACGGGCGCTCGCCCGGCAGTCGTCCATTTCCTGCCTTCCGTGAGCACCACCAACATCCTTGTCGTCACGAAGGACGGCTACTTTGTGGTCAAGGGGGACCTCAAGGACAAGGAAATCAACGTGCTCAACACCCGCCTTCGGCATGCAATCAGGCATCGCGAACCCGGTTACCGTGAAGTAGCCGCCCAGCTCTATGAGGCCCTCTTCGCGCGCATCGAAGCACACCTCCACGTGGCCAAGGTGGACATGCTGATGTTGTACTTGGTGGATGCACTTCGGTACTTGCCGTTCGCAGCACTGTATGACGCCAAGGACGGCAAGCATCTCGTGGAGAAATACAGTCTCAGTATCTACACGGCGGCCGCGCCAATGGGTCTCAAGGATGCCGCCACGGAACAATGGTCTGCGGCAGCTCTGGGCGTGAGCAAACCGGTGCCGGGCTTCGATCCGCTGCCATCGGTCGAACTGGAACTCGCCAGCATCGTGCGTGATCGGAAGGACTCGACGTCCGTTGGCGTCCTCGCAGGCGATCGCTACCTGAATGAACAATTTACTCGTCAGCAGTTGTTGAGCCTGCTTGACGACCATCAACATCACCCGGTTATCCACTTGGCGACGCATTTCAAGCTGGCGCCGGGCAGCCAGGACGCTTCGCTGCTGCTCCTCGGTGACGGTGAGGAGATTTCACTCAACGAGATCAGGGCAGACCAAGGGATCAAGCTGGGCGGATACGACCTGGTCACTCTCTCAGGTTGCGAAACTGCGCTGGGCGGCGGTGTCAATGGCGTGGAGGTCGAAAGCCTCGGCGTTACACTGCAATTTAAGGGTGCGAAGGCCGTACTCGCGACGCTCTGGAACGTGCAGGACGCCGGCACAGCGAACCTGATGGGCGAGTTTTATCGCGTCCGCGGCGAACGGCGCAAGAATTCCAAGGCGCAAGCGCTGCGCCAAGCCCAGCTCACGCTGTTGCGTGGCGACATCAGGGCAAATGATCGATCGATCGACCTGAGACATCCCTTCTATTGGGCCCCCTTTGTGCTGTTGGGCAATTGGATGTGATGCCGGAAGGTCGCATCCGTTCAGTTCCGCGCCGGAGGTCGCGTTGCGGCGGGCTTCGGGGTAAAACCAGGGTAAGCAGACAGTCAACACACGTTGAAGTCGAGGAGCGGACTCGCCAGCATGGTGTGCATCTAAGCTAGATGGACATCTATGGATTTCAGGAAGCTTCCTCGCCGGCGCCACAGCCCGGAATTGAAGAGCGCCGTCGTGGCCGCGTGCAAGGAACCCGGCGCCTCTGTAGCGGCCATCGCGCTGGCGCACGGACTGAACACCAATCTCGTGCACGGGTGGCTGCGGCGGGCGCGCGCCTCTGCAAGCGCGGCAAGTCCGACGGTGCTCGGTGAGTTCGTTGCGTTGTCGTTGCCTGCGGCGCCGCCGCCGCCACAGCCGCCGTCCGAGGCTGCAGTGCCTTTGCCGGACATCCGTATCGAGCTGCAGCGCGGCCCGACGACGATTGCCGTGAGTTGGCCGATGGCCGCCGCCAGCGAATGTGGCGAGTGGCTGCGCCAGTGGTTGAAGTGAAGGCCGCGCTTGTTCGGATTGACGCGGTGTGGTTGGCGACGGCACCGCTGGACATGCGCGCCGGCACCGATACCGCGTTGGCGCGTGTCGTGAAGGTGTTCGGCGCGGCACGCCAGCACCATGCCTACCTGTTCTACAGGGACTTCCCACGTCGTCAAGTGATGTGGATCTCCGGTTCTTCTTGCTGACGCATTCGGATGCTTGGAACGAGGAACAGACTGCTCATCTACAGCCGGGCTTGTTGCACTTGGTTGTGCGGCCCCAGATACCAACCGTGCAGCAGGGCTCCTTCCAACATCATCCGCACCGCCGCAGCCACGGAAACGCCCGTTCGCCGGCAGACCTCCTCCAGCCGCCGATGCACGAATCGGGGTATTCGAAATGCAAGCGTGGTGCTCTGGGATCGCTGGAATGGCGGAGATGTCATCAGCGGAGCTCGGGATGTTGCGAGCCTGATTTTGGCGCGGCTGATTCCGCTGCGGTCGATGTGTTCTCCTCTGTTCGTTGCCGGCCACCCCGAAGCACCTGCGCTGCTGCTCCTGAGGATGTAGGGAGACCGCGATTTCCCCCGCTCACGTGCATGAAGCACACCAACTCGATCGCCTGGCGAGTCCTAGTGAGTGCTACCAGATGAGTTGCCTTTGGGCTCATCGACCGACCCGTACACGCGGGCACGTCAGCCTTCCGAGCGCTGCCGCATGTAGACGAACCTGGAGACGTTCGTCGGGCTGCCAGGAGCCCCCACGAGCGACGAAGCTCCCGGCTGCCTCGACCGCTGCGCCTGCCGTCGGCGTCGGACTTTGCGGCATCCATGCCATAAAGTCCTCCACGCGCGCGAATCGCCGGAGGTTGAGCCGCTCCACAATCGAGAAGACCGTCGGTGTCGATATCAAGGACGCAGAACGTCTGGTGCACCACTTGGACGGGCTTGCGACCCACCACCCCGACGCCCAGATGCGCTTGGCGAACACGCTGGCCGGCGAAGTCCTGGATCCGGCAATCGTCTTCCTTGCGCAGCATGCGCATGAAGGCGCTGCCGGCCAACGCGTGCAAGGTGTCGTCATCCCGAAGAAGGAATATTCTGGAAGACAGGCCCATCTTCAGTCTCAGCCCTCACCGACGCCTCGGCCGGTCACGCAGATCCCAAAGGGTACCCTGCCAATTCGAGATTCGGCCTTCGAGGCCGCAGTTCGGGCAGATCCAGAGAATGGCATTGTCCCTAGCGACGCTGGCTTTGACCTCGGCCTTTTTGCACTTGAAGCATTTTGGCGCGGCTGGCGTTTTTCCCGTGACGCACGACGCATGGGCGACCCGATCGGTCTGAAATCGTGCCATCGCATGCGCAGCCCCCTTAGTGGGGCCGATGGCCCCGCGTGCATCGAGGAAGTGCCTGAGGTCGGTGATGTACATGCGCTTCGGTCGTCAGGGTCGGCGGAACATCAACTTGTTGGGGCATCTAGCCTTGATTGCGTTTGCGGTTCTCCTACGGCCTTCGCCGAAGCGCCGGCACCGGCAGGCGGTTCCTGGCGTGGCCCCTCGCCTCAATTCGCAGAGGACAGAACGCCCAGGTACGCAACCTCCCTTCCTCGTAGCCTAAGACGGCCTTCGGCCAACAGCGGAAGTTCGACACGGCCTCCCAGTTTTACTACAACACTGCCTCCCAACGGCTCGCCAACTGGCTACAGTCGGCCGTGAGTGATCCTCCGGCAGAGGTTCGCCGCTGTACTGTTTGGTTGGAGCTGAGCGAGGTTTTTGGCACACTGGCGCTTTTCCTTCGATAGAGAGGTACGTGTCATGGCAAAGCTGGCCGTCATCGGAACAATCGAGGTTCAACCAGGCGCTAGAGAAGAGGTCCTGCGGGCCGTCCTCGCTCACCGCGACCGATGTTTGAAGGACGAACTGGGCACCCTCCAGTTTGAAGTTCTAGTGCCGTCCGAGGACTCGGCGAAGCTCATGCTCTACGAGCTCTATGCTGACAAAGCCTCCTTCACAGCCCACATGCACGGCGCCAGCATGGCCAAGGTGCGTGAGGAAGTGGGAGCCAAGGTAGTAGGTCTTTCGGGTATCCCTTGCACCCCGGGGACGGAATTCTTTGGGTGAAGGCCCGGCGCGGCGAAGGCCGCATGCGGCCAAAAGATCCGGCAAGGCGCAGAAGTGCGCGTGCACACTGACCTTCGCACCGGCAACAATCGGTCATCACCCCGACGCGCACTTTGGCTCTTTGCGCGCTCGATGAGCTTCTGACAGACAGCACGCGGCCAGGAACCGGACCTTGGCCGCCGTCGCAGAATTCGCCTCAAAGCCGAACTTCACGGCACGAGGAAGCTGAAGGGCAAACGCGAGATTGGCAACGCGGATTTCATAGCAAGCAGACGTACAACATGACGCACCCCGTCGACGTGAATGCAGTAGAGCTTCGATTCAGGCGGCGAGCGGCCGTCGATGACCGTGTGCCCGACATGTTCGCCGACCTGTTCGGTCGTCTGAAAGCGGTCGCCTCTCTTGTCGCGAGTCCATTCACGGAGCCGCCCATCCTCGACCTCGGCGCAGGAGAAAGTGCCGCAGCGAACCTGACTCCGCTGCTTGTGGCGCAGTTCAGCGGTGCGGTTAGTTTCGCGTCTCGACTGCCGAAGGCCATCCGCGACCGCGCGGTTTCCGATGACGTACTGATCCTGCATATTCCCCGAGACCAAGCTGACACCCAGTTGCTGGCGCTTGAGGTATTTCCAGCCGTCATCGACGCATTTCAGCCATACCGAGCCTCTGCCGTCGCCGACATGGAAGAGGACCTAAACGACTTCGAGGCAATCTGCGAAGAGGCGCAAAGGACCGGGCGTGACGTGGACGGCCGCGACAGCGTGCTCAAGATTCAGCAGATTGACTTCTTCGACGATGAGCTTTGCAGACGGTCGTTCGGCAAGTCCGCGCAGGATGTCGCTCAAATCGTGTCAGGTCACGTCGCTTCAGCGCAGACGATAGGCAACGGCGTGCTGGTCACGCTGATGCCATCAACGCTCGCCGATGGAGAAGCCAACGAGCGCTCGAAGGCGGTTCTGAAGCTGTTGGGCGCCTGATGCTGCATGAGCGAGATTCAGCACTCGGCCACATCCGGACGTTCGACCGCGTCTCTCATTTATTGTAGCTTTCCGGTGGTCGCTGAAGCAAAAGGCCTCCATGGAACTTGACCAGGAGTACTTCAAGATGAGGGTTCTGCGAATCGTCGGTTTCATGGCTTTGCTGACCGCATCGCTTCCATCTTTGGGCCAACAACCTCGCCCCGAAGTGAAGGCCGACGTTCAAGGCGTTCTAACTAGCAAGGGGCGACCAATCGTCAACGCGAAAATCTCTGGATGCGGGGATTTCAGGAGTCGCGGGCGCGCACGGGGAGCCGGTTGCACGCAACCCTTTGCGGTCCGAACCGACCAATACGGTCAATTCTCTTTCGAGCAGAACACTGGGATTGCACCGCCGGAAGCACCTACCATCAACGACGCGGCTGCAAGCATCAGCGACCCAGGATTCGAGTACTGGTTCAACGTCGCATACTTGGGAAAGAGCGTTCAGATTTGGCACGGCGGCCGCGGTTGGGGTCGTACTCTTGTGCGAATGGAATGCGAACTTGCGCCGCCATCCAAGCCCGGTCGGCCCAATGACGGTTCGCTGAGAGCAGAGTGCAAAGTTGGTGAGGTCGCCGCGCGCTATCCGGGTGACACTGACTTCAGATCGACCCCGATCGACACTTCAAACTCCCCCACCCGTGGACACTCAAATTCCTCCAGGGCAGGACGAGGATTGCATTATTGA
>NZ_JBDGIT010000024.1:0-23659 GCF_057657265.1 Variovorax sp. Soil_C_17 | reverse complement strand
GCAAGGGGGAGAGCTTCTGCGCGAGATAGCGGCTCACGACGTCGGTGGGACCACCCGGCGGGAAGTTCAGAACCAGTTGTTGAGGAGCGCTTATTCGGCTAGCCAGGATCGTTTATCGCGCTAGCGAGCCAACAATTCTGCTAGCGCAGGATCGAGTCGTAAGATTCCTGCTGTGACTCGCGTTCGTACCTACCGACCTGGAACAAGAGCTGAGCCAGGTTCAGGCATTTTCGGACCCTCGCGCGCGGGATCGCCCGCAGCGGTGTGGCATGTACCTCGCACTGCGCCAGAGCAGGGTCGAGCCAACAACGCTTCCAATACGGGGCACCGACATCTTCGGGATTCAGGAAGACACACCGGGAACAGTACAGATAGTGCTCCCTTCGATGAGCCCATGCCTCCGGATCTCGATGACTCGCAGCGCCGCCGGTTCCAGGCGGGCAAGATCGGCCAGGTTCTCGATCGTTTCCACGGACTGCGCTGGCAATAGCAACCACCCTGCTGCACCTGTCAGGCCCCCCAGGCCAAGTCCCATTTGTCGGTCGAACTCTGGTACCAAATGCGATAGCACGAGGCCATGCGCCCGATCCATGGGCCGAGGGCCTCCGGCGGGAACGGTCGAGGCGCGACGGGCAACGGTCGCCGGCTATCCCGGGCTTGCCGCGACATGCTCAGGATGCGCCACGGTGATTCGCTCGGAACCGTCCTGAATTGCCAGCGCCGCGGCACCATTGAGCAAGCGAGAGATCTCGCCCGTGAGCCCGTGCTGGCTGCCAGGACGAACTGCACAATGGTGCGTTGAGCCAACCCGGAGGGCTTTTTCAGTGGCAACACCTGCTCGAAGCCACCCAGCAGGCTGCGCAGCTCCTCGCTCTCGCGCCAGCGAGGAATTTCGAAGGGGGTGAACCGGCTGCGCATCTGCGCGTCGGATGCCAAGGCCAGCGGCGCATCGGTTGTCCCGACCACGACGACGCTGATCTTCAGATCGTTGGCGAGGAATTTGAGCAGGTTCAGCGACGCGCGCTGTTCCCGATAGCCGCCGGCCAGCAGGTGGTGGACCTCGTCGACGCATGTTGAGCTCAACATAGGTCGACGACCAGCATGCGCGGCCTCATAGCGCGCAACAGAGCACGGGTCAAGCCCTTCAGAACGGACACGCCAGCTTTTGGGTTGTGGGCCGCGCCGATCTCGAAGAGAAGCGCGCTGTAGAAGCGGTGCTGGTCCGGAAGCGGCGGCATCTGCATGCTGATGACCTGACGCTTCTCAACGCCGCGCCGATCGTCAAAGCTCGGCGGATGGCCACGGATGAACTTGCGTACGATCTGCGTCTTGCCGATGTTCGACTCGTCGTGCAAAAGCAGGCACGGCATCCGGTCGCGCTCCGGCGTGGCCAGGAGTCGGCCCAGGCGATCGAGCACCGCGCTGGCGCGAGCGTAGTCGATCCAGCGATCACGCTGCATCGACTGGACGCGTGCCTCATCGTCCAAGGCCAGCATCTCCCGTACGCCAGGCGCGAGGTGGACAGCACTGCTTTTACCAGACTTCGACATGCGATTCCTCCGGCACTTGGCTGTAATCGACCTCCGACTTGGGCTCAGGTGACCCTCGGGCGGTTTCGGGCCAGGGCGTATCGCGAAGCTGAGAGCGACGGGAAGATGCTCCGGCTGTTCTCATCTGCCTGGTCTGAGACGAGGCGCTCGCCACGATACGGCGCTGCCGCTCGATCGTCTTGAAGATCAGCGCTTCGCTGATGTCGGGAGAGCCAGACGCTCTCAACGCTTTGCGCGCCAGGCATTGCTCCCAGAGGGAAATGCGCGGTCGCCTCAGATCGGCGAACCGAGCTTCGACATAAGACTTGCCGACGGCACTGACGAATAGTCGGGACAGATCCTCGGGGTGGTAGCGCACGCTCACCTTGTTGCGTGTCTCGCGCCAAGCCGCAAAGATCGGATGCCAGTAGCGTAGATAGAAGATCGTCAAACCGTCCTGCTGGATGGTGCGCGTCGCCATCGGCAGGAACTGGATGAGAAAGCGAAGCTGTTTGGACGGATCGCTAGGTAGTGCCCGAAGAGTATGCGCGGCGGCCAGAGCTTGCCATGCGCTCGCGGGCGTCGCGCCCATCAATCCCCGATGCTCGCTGTTGTGATACCGCTGCGCGATCTCGAGTGCGAGCCATTGCTCGAACTCGCGCAGCGTCAGCTGCGCCGTTTGCTCGGGCGGACGCACCCTCTTCGTCCGCCTTGCCTCGATTGAAACAGTAGCACCTGGCAGGCCACGCAACCGGTCCATCAATGTTCGGTTCATTCGCTCGACATGCCATCAGACGCGTTCACTCATAGGAGAGATTACACATTGGCGTGATCTTTGAGCCAAACACGGCCATTTGCAACAACCGGGAGCCGCTTGGGCAACACCCGTTGGGTTACTAAAGTTGTGGAAATTTTCGACCAACCTCGACGAGAGATGCGGAAACTTTGGCAAAGCGCGTCGCTCCCAAACAACAGACGGGCTCGCGAACGAGGAACCTCTCGAACGCGTACAACGGCTTCGTCTCCTAGCAGTTTCGCGGCCATGAACGCTTGCCGGCTCAAACCCCGACATACCGTCTAGGGTGGGGGTGAGAGCTCTTGATATCTGCGCTAGGAACATCTGCACTTCGCCGAGTGCTACAGCCTTCGTGGCTCGCATGCCCATGCACACCTTTGCCATCCGTGCCACTGTGACGTGGCATCAAGCTGACGCAGCGGCGAACTCTGGGGCGTGCTTTCTAGGCTGAGCAGTCGCCCTGAGTGGCGGCCCAGGGCACTTGCGCTCAGTACCTCGATACCCACCACTTGCCTGGCACGACACAGGACAATCTGCCCGAACTGCTTGATCCCGCGTTGTGCCACCGTTGTGCCACCTTGACGTACTTCTTCTATTGGCGCAGCGGCTGCAACACCCGTGCAGCAGCCGCGCACTGATTTGCTGCGTCGTCCAAGCCGCCGCGCCCCCATACTCATGAACGTTCCCCTCGTGAGGCAACGCATCCGAAGCACCTATCGCGCCGGTGATGCGGTACCTGGATCAAGCGATCCTGAATGCGCATCGCCGTGGCCTTGCCAAGACTCGGAGCTCTTGCCTAGACTCGATCGGATGCCAACGTATCAGTGGAGACTGATCTGCAGTATTCAGGCAAAGCTCACGAGGAACATGCGATGACGAGAGATAGCTGCCCTCCGCAAATGCTGCGGCGCCGCCTGCTAGGTACGGCGTTGGCCGCTGTCGCACTGCCGGGCTCTGTGCGCGCGGCAGCCTATCCCGATCGGGCCCTCACCATCATTTGTCCGTTTGTGGCAGGCGGCCCGAGCGACATCACCGCCCGTACCATCGGCGAGCCCCTGCGTGCAGCGCTCAAACAAGCCGTGCTCGTGGACAACGTCACGGGCGCGGGTGGCTTGGTGGCCACTCGCAAGGTGCTGGTCGCTCCCGCGGACGGCTACACGCTGTTGCTCGGCGCCAGCTATCTGGTGACCGCACCCTCTCTCTATAAGAACGCCAACTTCGATGCCGCTCGGGACTTCATTCCCCTCTCGCCCCCAGTTGAATCCCCGCTCGTGTTTGTTTGTGGCACGCAATCCAACCTCAAGACGCTGATTGACGGCGCCAAGCAGACGGGGAAGCCCCTGACCGTCGCCTCGCCAGGTGCCGGCACGCTGTCGCACTTGGGCGCAGAAATGCTGCGGCTTGCATCCAGCTCACCGATCGTGCACGTGCCGTATCGAGGCGTTGGCCCGGCGCTGACGGACGTCATCGGTGGCAACGCAGATCTCATGCTGGATGGAGTCTCGTCCTCACTCCCTCACATTCGGTCCGGCCGCCTGAAGGCCTTGTTTGTTCCCGACGGGCAACGCAATCCGCTGCTTCCCGATACGCCCACGGGTGCGGAGGTGGGCTACCCCACCGTGAAAGTACGCGCCTGGAACGCGATCTTTGCCAGAGCAGGTACACCGGACGACGTCGTAAACCTGCTCACGGCGTCGATCACGAAGCTCCTCGCGAAACCGGAGGTAAGGGGAGCGCTCACAGCGCGAGGTCTGGAGCCATCGAAGCTCACGCCTAGTGCTTTCAGGTCAGGTCTGGGCGCAGAGGCCGCCCATTGGAACCGTGTCATTCACGACGCGCGCATCACGATCGAGTAACGGCGGACGCCACCGAATGGCTCACTCACGAGCGGCAGAGCTCGCGCCGGCTCGGTGAGCGCAAGCGCACGCACACGTTCGCCCGCGTGCATCAGGTCGTTTCCGCCGCAGCACCGGCCTATTTCTTGAAGACAGGAGAAATGTTCGTCCACGCGCGCGGCGGCAGGGATTTGTCCCACTCCATGTAGCGATCGAGCAGTTGCTGAAACACCTCGGGACGCAGTGTCTTCATGTCAACCTTTTCGCCGGGATCCGACTCCAGGTTGAACAGTTGTGCGACGCCGTTCTTCGGTTCGAGATACAGCTTCCAGTCACCCAGCCGCACCGCTGAATAGGCCGCAAGCTTCCAGAACAACGCCTCATGCGGCGCATCTTGCTTGTCACCCTGCAGCCATGGCAGCAGATTCACGCCATCCAGCGGCTGCGTACCCGTCGTCGGCACCTGTGCCGCAGCCGCCGCGGTAGGCAGGATGTCCAGCGTGCTCACGGGGCGCTCATAGACTTGTCCGGCACCGATGTGGCCGGGCCACTTCATCATGAACGGCATGCGGATCCCGCCTTCGTACGTGCTGTACTTTCCGCCCGCGTAAGGCCCGTTGTTGCCCGGCCGGCTCAGAGCGCTGCCGTTGTCGCTGACGAAGACGACAAGCGTGTTGTCCTCCAGCCCGTGGCTGCGCAGCCCGTCGAGTACCGAACCGACGACCTCGTCCAGCGCCAACACAAAGGAGTTGTAGGCGCGCTTCGCGATATTGGGGATGCGGTCCTTCAGCTCATCGAAGATCCGCTTGGGCACCTGCAGGGGAGGCACCGGCGAGTTGACGGGGAAGTAGATCATGAACGGATCGTTCTTGTGCCGTTCGATGAACTTCAGGAGCTCGTCGCGGAAGAAGAACATCAGGTACTGGTCCACGTCGATGAGTTCACCATTGCGGCGAACACCATTCAGCCCTTCACGCGTCCAGGCGGTGTCCTTGGCTTCGTCGTGGTAATCGACCTTCATGCTCACGAGCTCCGGATCGTCCGGGCGGATGGACTGAAGGCTCGTGTTTCCGTAGAAGACTACGGACTCGTCGAAGCCACGGTTGTGCGGAAGGAACTCGGGGCCATGGCCGAGATGCCACTTGCCGAACACGGCTGTCGTGTATCCCTCCGCCTTGAAGACCTCGCCGATGTTCTTTTCGCCGACGGGGATTCCGCGACGGAGGAATTCAGCCTCGCCTTGCAGGGGAGCCAGGCTCCCGTCCTCGAGGCGGACCTCGCGCTGTTCCGGATACGCGCCCGAGGAAACCTGCTGCTCGAAGCCGAACCGCTGCTGATAACGCCCAGTCACTAGGCCGGCACGCGATGGGCTGCAAAGGGGCGCGGAACTGTAGCCCGCCGTGAAGCGGACGCCGTCGCGCCCGATGCTGTCGATGTTCCTCGTCTCCACGAGCGTGTTGCCGTAGGAGGTGATATCACCGTATCCCATGTCATCGGCGAGGATGACGACGATATTGGGGCGGCGGTTCGTCGGCGAGTTAGCCATGATGTCCAGGTCCGTAAGGGTCGGTCGTTGAAGATGCTGCACGTCATGATATCGTATGCATGTGCATATGCAAGTGGATTTAATATGAACCACGTGATCGCTGGACGTATGGCCTGGCTCGAAGGCGGGCAGTTTTCGATGGGCTCGGAACGCTTCTATCCCGAGGAGCGTCCGGTGCGGGCCGCTTCGGTGGCGCCGTACTGGATCGATGAGACACCCGTCACGAATGCCGACTTCGCCCGCTTCGTGGTGCACACCGGTTACCGCACGCTGGCAGAGCACATGCAGGAGGGCATGCCCAGCGCCGGGTCTGCCGTCTTCGTGCGGCCTGCCGGCGAGGTGGATCTCGCCGACCCCCGCCAATGGTGGGAATTCCGCGCCGGCGCCTGCTGGCATGCGCCGCTCGGCGCGGGCAGCGACCTCGTGGGCCTGGAAGACCATCCGGTCGTCCACGTCGCGTTCGCCGATGCGGTAGCCTATGCTGCGTGGTGCGGCAAGCGGCTTCCCAGTGAAGCGGAATGGGAGTTCGCTGCGCGCGGCGGGCTGCACGGTGCCGACTTTGCGTGGGGCAATCATCTCGAGCCCGACGGATTGGTGCTTGCCAACTATTGGCAAGGCGACTTTCCGTCCGAGAACACCCTGAAGGACGGCTGGGAAAGGACGTCCCCGGTCCGCTCCTTTGCTGCGAACGGATGGGGGCTGCACGACATGATCGGCAACGTATGGGAGTGGACAGCCGACGCATGGTCGCTTCCGTCGTCGGGCGCGGCGCCCGCACGCACGTGCTGCGCCGAGACGCGAGCCGGTATCGATGAACAGAAGGTGCTCAAGGGCGGATCACACCTGTGCGCAGCAAACTACTGCCAGCGCTACCGCCCCGCCGCTCGCCACGCCCAAGCCGCCGGGGAGACCACGAGCCACATCGGCTTCCGCTGCGCGCGCAGCGCCTGACCCCGGGCGGCGGCAAGCCTGCGATCCGCTAACCGGATCGCGTCGATGCGAAAAGTGATTTCCCTCCAAATCTTGTGTTGCCTACAGTTTCAGCACTCCGCGAACCGAGAAGGACTTTTTTCATGCGCATGTCTCGCCGCCATTTCGGCGCCCTCCTCCCCGCTGCCGGACTGGCAGCGATAACACCGTCCTGGGCGACGCTGCGCCCGCCGGTGAAGATGATCGTCGGTTTTGCCGCGGGCGGGACCGCAGACGTCATCGCACGAGCCCTGGCCGATGGCATGCGCGGCTCCGGGTTCAACGTCATCGTCGACAACCGACCCGGCGCCAGTGGCCGGATCGGCACCGAGGCGCTCATGTCGGCGGCGGCGGATGGCAACACGCTCCTGATGACCCCGTCCACCAACCTCACGCTGTTCCCGCACATCTACGCCAACCTGCGCTACAGCCTCGAGGACCTCACCGTCATTGGCGCACCCGCCAATGTGCAGTTCGGTTTGGCCGTGGCGGCATCCGGCCCCAAGAGCTTGGCCGAATATCTGGAGTTGGCGAGACGCGACCCCAAGTACGCCACCTACGGCACGCCTGGTGCCGGCTCCGTCATGCAGTTGCTCGGCGAACTGTTGGCCAAGCGCGCCAAGGTCCCGCTGACGAGCGTCCCGTACAAGGGAGGAGCGGCGGCGCTGAACGACGTGATCGGCGGAAGCGTCGGAGCAGCGCTGACTGCGCTGCCCAACCTGCTGCCGATGCACAGCAACGGAAAGCTCCGCATCCTCGCCGTGAGTTCGGAGGAGCGCCTAACCGCCCTGGCAGACGTACCCACGTTCAAGTCCGCAGGCTTCCCCGACCTGACGGTATCCGAATACATGTGTGTCGTGGCTAAAAAATCGATTCCGGCAGCCGCCTTTGACACCCTGGCCGCTGCCGTCGCGGCAGCCGCGCAGTCGCCGCAGACGCTCGCCGTCATGGAAAGGCTCGGGTTTCAAGCGTCTGCCCGTTTGGACCGGGCGGCGCTTGCCCGGCAACTGGCCGCCGACTCAGCCAGGTGGCAGGTCGCGGTACGTGAGACGGGATTCAAGGGCATCGAATGAGCGAAGCGCAAAGAGAAATGGAGAACCCAGTGACCCGCAGAAATGTAGTCGTCATCATGTCGGACGAACACAGCCCCATGTACATGGGTTGCGCCGGACATCCCTTCGTCAAGACGCCGCATCTTGACGCGCTCGCCCGAAGGGGCGCGATCTATACCGACGCCTACACCCCCAGCCCGATCTGCGTGCCCGCTCGCGCCGCGTTCGCGACCGGCATGCGCGTGCACCAGACGCGGCATTGGGACAACGCCACGCCCTACTCCGGCACACCGCAGAGCTGGGGCCACGTCCTGCAGCGTCACGGCCACCGCGTCGAAAGCATCGGCAAGCTCCACTATCGCAACGAAACGGATCCCGTCGGATTTGATAAGGAGCACTTGCCGATGCATGTCGTTGGCGGCCACGGCATGGTGTGGGGCTCCATCCGCGATCCGATCCTGCCGATCGGAGAAGGCAAGCGGATGCTCGGCGAGAACATCGGGCCCGGGGAATCGCCCTACACCGAATTCGACCGCGCCGTGACGCAGACGGCCGTCGGCTGGCTGGAACACGCGGCAGCCGACGACCGGCCCTTCGTGCTGTACATCGGCCTGGTCGCGCCGCATTTCCCGCTCACCGCGCCCCAGGAGTTCTTCGACCTTTACAAGGATGTCGAGGTGCCGGAGCCGAAGCTCCACCCTGCTAGCGGCGCCATGCGCCATCCTTGGGTGGAAACATACGCGCAATGCATTCCCAACGAGGAACGGTTCCGTAGCGCGCAAGAGCGCAGGAATGCGTTCCTCGCCTACTACGCCCTTTGCAGCTTCCTGGACGACAACGTGGGGAAGATCATCGCGGCGCTAGACGCAACGGGGCTGTCGGGATCCACGCACGTGGTCTATACGTCGGATCACGGCGACAACGTCGGTGCCCGCGGGCTTTGGGGCAAGTCGACGCTCTACCAGGAGACGGTGAAGGTGCCGATGATCGCGGCCGGGCCTCGCCTGCCGGCAGGCGTGAGCTGCGGGATCCCCGTCGACCTCGTCGACATGTACCCCACGATCTTGGACGCAGCCGGCCTGAGATGGAAGAACGAGATGGCAAAGCGCCCGGGTTGGTCCATCTTGCGCCTCGACGAACAGACGAACGCCGAGCAGCGGGTGATCTTCAGCGAATACCACGCGACCGGCAGCAACACCGCCGGTTTCATGGTCCGCAAGGGTCGCTGGAAATACCACTACTACGTGCGCTTCGCACCCGAGCTGTTCGACCTCGAAACCGACCCCGATGAACTGAACAACCTGGCAAGCTCGCCTGAGCACCAGGGCGTCCTCGCCGAGATGGAACGCGAGTTGCGTTCGATCTGCGATCCGGAAGCGGTCGATCTGCAGGCCAAGCAAGACCAGGCTGCATTCATCGACAGCCTTGGAGGGCGGGATGTCGCGGCCGGCATGGGCGTGCGCGGCGCGACGCCGCCGCCCAAAGCCACTCTCGGGGCCTGAGCCCGATCATGAACGACGTCGAATCATCCCTTACCGAGCTCCTGGGCGCCGACGCTGTCGTCGACGGATCAGCCGACCGCGAACGCTACCTGCTGGATTGGACCCGCACCATCTCCGGCCATGCAGAGGCGATCGTACGCCCGTCTTCCGTCGATGCCGTTTCACGCTGCATGGCCTGGTCGATGCAGCACGGGCTTGCAGTGGTTCCACAAGGCGGGCACACAGGACTGGCCGGCGGCGCGACGCCAACCGGCGCTCGGCGACAGATCGTGCTGTCGCTGGAGCGGCTGAACAGGATCCGCGCGGTGGACGGCATCTCCAACACGATCACGGTCGAAGCCGGTGCAATCCTGCAGAACGTACAGCAGGCGGCAGCCGAGAACGGCCGGCTGTTCCCGCTGAGCCTGGGCGCGGAGGGATCGTGCCAGATCGGTGGCTGCATCGCATCCAATGCGGGCGGCACTGCCGTCGTGCGCTACGGCAACATGCGCGAACTCGTCCTCGGCCTGGAGGCTGTGCTGCCGGACGGCAGCATCTGGTCGCGGTTGCGGACTTTGCGCAAGGACAACGCCGGCTTCGATCTGAAGCACCTGTTCATCGGCACGGAAGGCACGCTGGGCATCGTCACGGCCGCCACGTTGCGCCTTTTCCCGAGGCCCAGGCAAAGAGTGGTTGCGTTTGCCGGCGTTCAGGATGCCCGGGCGATTCTTGACCTGTTCGTCCGAATACGCGACAGCTTCGATGCCGGGTTGACCGGGTTCGAGTTCATGACCGGCGCCGCGCTGCGACTCGCTTGCGCGCACTCGAATCGCCCGTCGCCGATCCAAGGCGCTGCAGACTACGGCGTACTGATCGAGCTCACATCTCCGCAATCTGGGGAGGACTTCGGGGAGGCGGTTCTTTCGTGCCTCGCCGAAGCCAGCGAGGGCGGGACCGTCGTCGATGCGGTCTTCGCGAGCAACGAGCAGCAGGCCGACTCGCTTTGGGCGTTGCGCGAATCGATTCCCGAGGCCATGCTGCGGAAGTATCCGCAGTTCTCCGCTCACGACGTTTCCCTTCCCATTGCTCGGATTCCCGAATTCATCGGAGAAATGGATGCCCTCCTCGCCGCCCGCTGGCCAAACCTGTCGTCGGTGCTGTTCGGGCATGTGGGCGACGGCAACCTGCACCTCAACTTCGTGGCGCCTGCAGAGGTCACGCCGGCTGACTTCGCGCGTGCGCAGGCCGAGGCCAGCGATGCGGCTTACTTGATGGTGCGAGACTTCGGTGGCTCCATCAGCGCCGAGCATGGCATTGGTAGTCACAAGCTCGAGAGTTTTCACGGCCTCGAATCCCCGCAACAACTCGACTTGATGCGCACGGTCAAAGCCGCGCTGGACCCGCAAGGCCTCATGAATCCGGGAAAGGTCTTCAGAACCGTTGATTGACGAAAGTCAGCGCGAGGCCCGCTTCGGCGCGGAGATGGGCTCGGCGAGGGGGGCCGTCACCGGTTCTCCCAGCCGGCTCGCGAGGCGCGTGATGAGTTCATCGACGGTTTCAAGGAAGCGAGTCTCCTCGGATGAATCCATGCCGAAGGCTTCCTCGCACGCGTTCTGGATCGCAACCGTGACCTGTTCGAATCGAGTCCTTCCCTGCTTCGTCAGGTCGATGCGCGCCAGCCGGCGGTCGTCTTCGTTGCGTACGTTGCGCACCAATCCGCGGTCGGCCATCTGGGCGACCGACCGGCTCAAGGACGACTGGGGGAGCATCGTGAACTCAGCGATTCCGTTCAGGTGCATGGGACCCTGTTTTGCGAGGCACAGATACACGCGCCACTGAGCCACGGTCACTCCGGCCTCCACCAGTTCGGAAGCGAGCAGGCTTTGCGTCAGGCGGGACAGTACAGAGAGCTTGTAGGGCATGAAAGTCGCGAGGTCGAAGACACCTTTGGCAGGCTGTTGCTTGTTCATCTCGCCATTGTCCGCGACGGACCCTCGACCATGGGCGACAATCCGACCATGATCTCGTCGCCCGCCGAGCTGCGGAATCGCCTCAAGCTGAGGCAACTGACGCTGCTCGCCAGCCTGAGTGCCTCCGGAAGCCTGCACAAGGCTGCCGAGCGTTGCGGCATGAGCCAGCCGGCCGCGACGCGCCTGCTGCAGGAGCTCGAGGAGCTGATCGGCGTGCAACTGTTCGAGCGCACGAGCCGGGGCATGGCCCCCACTGACATGGGGCGGCTGTTAATACGGCACGCCTCCATGGTCCTGGCCGGGATCGATCACGTCTACCACGAGGCGGCCGCCCTTAGGAGCGGGAATGCGGGAAGCGTGCGGCTGGGCGTCTCACCCGGCGCCTCCCCACAGCTTGTCGCACGCGCGGTGTCAAAGGTCAAACGCGGGACTCCTCGCATGGACATCGAGATCGTCGACGGCGCGAACGAGTTTTTGGTCGCTGGCCTGCGTGACGGCAACATCAATCTGGCCGTCGGCAGGGCCCCCGCTGCCAGCACCACGAACATCGCGTTCGAAGTGCTGTTCACGGAGCATTTCTCGGTCGTCTGCGGTACTTCTCACAAAGTGGTCGAGCAGGACATCAGCCTCGCAGGCTTTATCGATCAGCCCTGGATTCTCCCGCTGCCCGCCACAGCCCTTCGTGCGAGTCTGGATTTGCACTTCCTAAGCCAGTGCGGCCGATTGCCGCATGACGTGATCGAGTCGGTGTCGATACCCATCAATGTCGCACTGATCGAGCAAGCGGGGCGTTTCGCGGTCATGCCGCGGTCGCTGGCCCGCGAACATCACGACAGGGGCCGGCTCCAGATCCTGCTCGAAACGCTGCCCGACCTGACGGGTCCAATCGGTATCCTCACGCGCCGCGGTGAAGAACAGGCGTCGCACGTGCTGCGGCTGATGGAATCCTTGCGCATCGCGTCGCGCGAGTTCACCGAAGCGGACGCTCGCGGGCCAGAGCTGCGCCCGATCGCGCCCCGGTCGGACGGAGCCTGACCTCGCCCAAGTTCCACGCCTTTGGCATTGCCGCCGGCGAGGACGTCATGCCGCCGCTGACGAGACACAGGCCCTGTCCACTGTTGCCGATGCGGGCGTAGGTTCCGAGCAGTGCCGTCCTCGTAGGTAGGTTATGGACGTCACCGACGGCAGTTTGCTGCGCATCGCTGGGTGACCGTGCGCCCTGCTTGGGCCAACCTTGCCGTTCGGCGATCGGCCTGCGATGCGAATTTCGGATCGCAATGGCCAAAGTTTTGATTTTTCGCCTCATCACTCGCTAACTACAGTTCTTGCACCGGACGCGAAAAACCGCTCTCGGGTCCCTTGCCGCGGCCGCCACGGAGCTGTTCGCGAAGTAATTGAAGCTCTAGCACATGACTGTCTCTTCTTCCCTGTTTTCGAACTCTCCGCCCTATCAGGGAGATCCGATCCTCGCACTGGTGGACGCGTTCTCGAATGACGATCGCCCAGGCAAGGTGAGCCTCAGTATCGGGCTCTACTTCGACGAGCATGGCCGCCTGCCGGTGCTCCAGGCCGTTCGCAAAGCCGAGGAGTTCCTCTTCAGGCGTGGCGGACCGTCCCCCTACCTGCCCATGGAAGGCTCGCCGGGGTATCGCGAGGCGGTGCAGCACATCGTCTTCGGCGCCGCGCACCCGGCCGTATCATCCGGCCGCATCGTCACGGTGCAGTCGCTGGGCGGCTCCGGGGCGCTGCGAGTCGGTGCGGACTTGCTGCGTGCCCGGCTCGGCTGTCAGCGCGTTTACGTTCCTGATCCCACCTGGGACAACCACTTCGCGTTGTTCGAAGGCGCCGGCTACTCGGTGGGAACTTATCCCTACTACGAACCTGGCACCGCAGGCGTGGCCTTCGAGGCGATGCTGTCGGCGCTACGCGTGTTGCCGCCGCGCAGCGTCGTGCTGCTTCATGCGAGCTGCCACAACCCGACAGGCATCGACTTGGACCGCGAGCAGTGGCGCCAATTGACCGATCTCTTCGTCGATCGCGGCCTCATTCCGTTCATCGACATGGCATACCAGGGCTTCGGGGACGGCCTAGACGAGGATACCTTCGCCATCCGCGCGCTGGCTGACACAAACCTCGAGTTTCTGGTCGCGAATTCGTTCTCGAAGAACTTTTCCTTGTATGGCGAGCGCGCCGGCGGCCTGAGCGTCGTCTGCAAGGACGCCGCAGCGGCCCAACTCGTGCTGGGCCAGCTGAAGCTGACCATACGAGGCAACTACTCCACGCCGCCAGCGCACGGGGCGGCGGTGGTCGGCGCGATACTGCAGTCGAAGGAGCTGCGTGAGCTGTGGTCTGGGGAACTCACTGCGATGCGCGAGCGCATACGAGGGATGCGCGAGCGGCTGCATCGCGCCCTCTCGCAACGGTGCGGCTCTCGACACGACTTCGGGTATCTCGTCAATCAGCGCGGGATATTCAGCTACACCGGCCTCGATGCGCAACAGGTACAACGCCTGCGAGACGAGCACGCTGTGTACCTCGTCGCGAGCGGGCGCATATGCATCCCTGGATTGACCGAGCAAAGCATTGAAAAGGTAAGCGAGGCTATGGCGGACGTGCTGTCGCCGCTCGACCGTCGAGATGGAGGTGTGCGATGACCTGTCCATACCATCCTGAAGGGGCCGACGAGGGTCGGACTTCGACTGAGCAGATCGTTCGGAATGAAGGCGCCCAGCTAGATTTCAGTGGCTCGATGAGCTACGGTGACTATCTGCATATCGACGAGATCTTGCACGCCCAGCATCCGCTGTCGCCCGCGCACGACGAAATGCTTTTCATCGTGCAGCATCAGGCCAGCGAACTATGGATGAAGCTGATGCTGCACGAGTTGCGCGCCGCCAAGGTGGCAGTCGCGGCTGATCACATGCTGCAGGCGTTCAAGGTCTTGGCGCGGGTCACCCGCATCATGGAGCAGTTGGTCAACGCGTGGGATGTTCTCGCGACCATGACGCCTCCGGAGTACAGCCAGGTCCGTCCGTACCTCGGCCCGTCGAGCGGATTCCAAAGCTTCCAATACCGTTGCATCGAGTTCAATTTCGGGAACAAGAACGCCGCGATGCTGAAGCCGCATGAGCACCGGCCCGATCGCCTGCAACTGGTGCTGGAAGCGTACAAGTCGCCGTCGCTCTATGACCTCGCGATCCAGCGAATGGCGGCCGAAGGCTTAACTGTGCCGCACGAGTCACTTCAGCGTGACTGGACGCAACCATACTGCGAGAACGCGATCGTGCGGGAGGCTTGGCTCAAGGTCTACCGCGATCCGCAACGATACTGGTTGCTATACCAACTCGCCGAGAAGCTCGTCGACATCGAGGACAGCTTCCGGCTCTGGCGCTTCCGCCACGTCACGACTGTCGAGCGCATCATCGGCTTCAAGCGCGGCACCGGCGGCACGGGTGGCGTGAGCTATCTCCGCCAGATGCTCGACGTTGTGCTCTTCCCCGAGCTGTGGTCGCTGCGGACCGAACTTTGAGGAGCGATCGAACCATGAAGGAAGTGATTGATTGCGGCCTTCCCGCCTTGGAGCAGCCGTTTTCGTGGGCTGTCAGTAGCAACAGGATGGTGTTTACCGCGCACGGCCCAGTAAGACCTGACGGTTCGATCGACACGGGCCCGATCCAAGAGCAGGCGCGGCTCACGTTCGACAACCTGAGCCGTGCCATGCAATGCGCCGGCGGAAGGTTGGAGGACGTTGCGCAGGTGCTGATCTACATGACCGATATCGGTGACATGAAGGCGATCGATGACGTGTACCGTGCGTACTTTGCAGCGCCTTATCCGAACCGATCGAGCGTCGCTGTGTCGGCGCTCGCGGCACCCGGCATGAGGATCGAGATCGTCGCGTACGCCGTCCTATGAGCTGCGTCGCAATGCCTACGATGTATAGACACTTCACGGACCAGGCGGAGATCGACGCGCAATACAACGCCGGTGCGTCGGTTCGCGACTACGAGGACTTCTTGAAGCGGTGGGAGATGAGCTCGCAGGCCGCGCGCGAGGAGTTGCCGTGCCACTTGAACGTCGCCTACGGCCAGACGCGCGCCGAAACACTGGACATCTTCCCCGCCGAGGTCTCCAGTGCGCCGGTGCATGTCTTCTTCCACGGCGGCTACTGGCGATCGCTCTCGAAAAGCGAGTTCAGCTTCGT
Source organism: Variovorax sp. Soil_C_17 (assembly GCF_057657265.1). Classification (NCBI taxonomy): domain Bacteria; kingdom Pseudomonadati; phylum Pseudomonadota; class Betaproteobacteria; order Burkholderiales; family Comamonadaceae; genus Variovorax; species Variovorax sp. Soil_C_17. The sequence continues at coordinate 8,277 of NZ_JBDGIT010000024.1, read as the reverse complement.
CGCGAGCGGACCGCGGCGGGCTGGATTCACGACCGTCGTCGTCGACTACGCGCTTTGCCCCTGGGTCTCGATCGACGAGATCGTTCGGCAGGCGCGGTCGGCGGTCGCCTGGGTCTACCGGAACATCGAACGCTATGGCGGAGATCCGAGCCGCATCACATTGAGCGGCCACTCCGCCGGCGGCCATCTCACTGCGATGTCGCTGCTCACCCCTTGGGTAGAGACCTACGACCTACCGGAAGACGTTGTTCGCGCCGCGCTTTGCATCAGCGGACTGCACGACCTGGCGCCGCTTCGCTACAGCTACCTGCAGCCGGCGTTGCAGATCGACGAGGGCGTCATTGCGCGGAACTCGCCGGTCCGGCTTGTCAAGCGAGTCGCCGCGCCGGTCCTACTCGCGTGGGGCGAGCAGGAGTCGGCAGAGTTTGCGAGGCAATCTCTTGACCTCGCGACCGCGCTGGCGGGGACCGGAACACGCGCTCAGACCTGCACGCTGCACGGCGCGCATCATTTCTCGGTACTGGACGGATTCCTGGATCCCCAATCGCGACTTTGCAGGGCATTGCACGGTGCGATCAACGCCTGAGCACGCGTCTCATTGGAGCGCGCGGCGCCTCAGCGAGAGCGTGATACGAGTTTGACATCACCAGCCTCATTAATTTGATTTCGCCTCATCTCCCTTCGTAAGTAGAGTGCTCCATCGATGAATGACAGGCGGCGCCTTCTTACGCCGGGCCGCCGCTTAACCCTTCTGAACCACGCTATGAAGAATTCCCTGATCCCGTTGGCTGCTGTGCTCGCTGCCGGCGCCGCCTCGGCGCAATCGTCGGTGACGCTGTACGGCGTCGTCGATTCGAGCATCAGCCACTACACCACGAAGAGCGCGTTCTACAACAACACTGGCGTCCTACCGGTATCGCCCTTGGCGGCACTGCCGAGCGTCAAGCGCAGCCAGACCGCCCTTAGCCCTTCAGGCTACAACGCCAGCCGAATCGGATTCCGTGGCACGGAGGACCTGGGTGGCGGCTTGGCCGCCGGTTTCTGGCTCGAGACCAGCATCGCAAATGACGACGGCAGCAAGGCGATCAACAACTTCAACCGTCGCTCAACCCTCAGCCTGCTCGGTGGCTTGGGTGAAGTCCGCCTTGGCCGCGACTACGTGCCGACGTTCTGGAACAACAACGTGTTCGACCCTTTCGGCACAAATGGCGTTGGAGCAAACCTGTTGCACTCCGTCGAAACGAACCTGCACACTGTGCGTGGTCCCGGTGCGGTTGTGGCGTCAGACAACTACTCTCGTACCAGCAACAGCATCGGCTACTTCCTGCCGCCGAATCTGGGCGGCGTCTATGGCCAAGCGATGTACGCCATACATGAGAATGTCAAGCAGAGCAACCTGGTCGGCAGCCCGAGCAAGCGTGGCCGCTATATCGGGGCTCGCCTAGGCTACGCCAAGGGTCCGCTCGACGTTGCTGCTGCTTATGGCGAGAGCACGGCGGCCGACGTCACCGGCCTGACCGCCGCTGGCCTGCCGACCGGCGTGAACGCCGACAACAAGATCAAGACCGCGAACCTGGGGATCTCCTGGGACTTCGGCGTCGCCAAGCTTTTCGGTGAAGTCTCACGCGTGACGGACGATCGGAAAACGACCACTCCATTCCTGGGCGGCCTGGCGCTGCTGACCGCGACCGACAAGGACAAGTACACCGGCGGTCTGGTCGGCGTCACGGTACCGGTCGGCCCTGGCCTGATCCGCGCGTCCTACTCGCGGATCAAGTACAAGAACGACCTGGGCGCCTTGACGCCGACGCCGTTCGTGACCGACCGCGACGCCTCGGCCAACAAGATCGCCGTCGGCTATGTTCACAACCTGAGCAAGCGCACCGCGCTGTACGCGACGGTGGCCCGCATCCGTATCAAGGACGGCCAGAACAATCCGGCCATCATGGGGGCGACGATTGGCGGTGCCTCGGGGTACCTTTCGACCGGCGCCGGGACGGTGGGCTACGCTCCGCGTTCCGCCACTGGCTACGATTTCGGCATTCGTCACGCGTTCTGATTGGGCAGACTTGGCCGAGCAACGGCTTCAGCGCAGGAGGAATGAAGGTCGGCGCGGCTGTCGGTTCGCGGCGAGACTTGCGGCGGTGACGGCAGCGCCGATCGAAGAACAATGATGTGGCAGCCAAGCTGGCGCCCCGAAGGCAACGAACCGGACTACCGCTTCTCGTTGGCCAACGAGCGCGCTTTCCTCGCCTGGCTTCGCACGGCCCTGTCGCTCCTCGCCAGCGGCGTGCTGCTTGTGCAGTTCGCCACACGGTTGTCGCCGCGCTCGGTCATCGTCGGGATCGCGGTTGGATTGACGGTGTTGGCGACTCTGCTTTGCGCCCTTGCATACACGCGTTGGCGCGCGAATGAGATCGCCATGCGGCATGGGCGCCCGTTGCCAACGACACGCGGCATTCCGCTGGCGGCAGGCGTCCTATGCATCGCCGCAGCGCGCTCGGCGCGGTGCTGGTGATGGCCGGATAACCCAATGCGAGTCAATCCACCCCGCGATGTCGGGCTGCAAGCTGAACGCACTGTGCTGGCATGGAATCGGACCGGTCTCGCCATCCTCGTCAATGCATTGCTGATCCTGCGCGCTGGCCAGCAACACAAAGCGGCGTTCACCGCCGCGCTCGGTGTAGCGCTGCTGTTCGCGGCCGCGGCGATGACGATCTACGCAGCGCGTCGCAAGAGACAGTTACTTCGATGCGCTTCGCTATCGGCGCCTGCGCCCGTTGCTCTGTTGGTCGCGGCCGTTGTCGCATTGGTCTTATGCTTGGCAGGGCGTTGTCACGTTGGCGGATGCGAAGCGCAAAACCGGTATTGAGAATTGCTGCTCAGAACGCGACGGACGGATTTTGGGCGCTGCCAGTGAATAGGCGCCATGCTTCGCAGCGTGCGGCCAGTTGTTTGCGATAGAGCGATGAGCGGAGCAGGTGGCGCTTGAGGGCGAAGTGCTGACGGATGGGGCCGAAGCTCGAGAGAAAGGACTGCGTGCGCTCAGGCCGACGAAAGCCGCGCATGCGCCGCTCGCGCTCACGAGTGGGTTGATGGCTGTTCTCGGCACGGTTGTTCACGCGGGCCTTGGCCTTCACGAACACGTGCCGCGCGTTCGCGAGCTCTGGAATCTCGGCCTTCGCGGCCGGATAGCTGCGCAGTCGGTCGGTGACGATCTTGCGCGGGACCTCCGGGCAGGCGGCCAGCACGCGATTGAAGAAGCGTTTCGCTGCGAGCTTGTCGCGCCGCTTTTGCACCAGGACGTCCAGTTCAGCCCCGTGCTGATCGACGGCGCGCCACAGCAGATAGGGCTCCCCACGCAGCGTCACGAACATTTCGTCCAGATGCCAGGTCGATCCCGGGTTGCGGCGCACGCCCTTGGCGCGACGCGCGAAGCTCGCGCCGAACTTGTCGCACCAGCGCCGAATCGTCTCGTAGCTGACGACCACACCGCGCTCAAACAGAAGCTCCTCGATGTCGCGCAGGCTCAGCTGAAATCGAAAATACCAGCGCACCGCCTGGCTGATCACCACCACAGGAAACCGATGACCGTGATACAGCGACTTCGTTCTTTGCATCAGGCAAGCTTATGCCATCGCCAACGTGACAATGCCCTTGCAAAAGGCGTCGGGTCCATACATGAAGATAGTGAATGCGCAGATCGTCTCGATCGCAAACGGTGGGCGCCCGGTCTTTGCCCGAGGCGCATGCGGCTCGACGATCTGCACCAGTGCGCCCCAGGGCACCACCCGATCCATCTCGTCGCGAAGAGCAGCAAGGTTAGCAGGATGCTTGATGAGCCCGGTTAGCGCCAATACGCGAATGTCGCCCTAGCAATGCCGCATTTGCTCTTGCGACCTGACACGAATCGAGGGCACCGCGGAAGCAGATTGGTCGACTTTGTGGACGCAAGGGAGAAAAGCGCGCTCTGTGGACAGAGAGCTCAGGCGGAGATTGCATGCTCGCGCGGACGCACCTCTTTCTCGATCTGCTTCGCAGCCGCCTTCTCGGCCATCTTGAGGTCGTAGACGCTCTGCATGTTGAGCCACCATTGCGCCGAGCCGCCGAAGTAGCGGGACAGGCGCAGGGCCATCAGAGGGGAAACGCCGCGCTTTTCGCGCACGATGTCGTTCACGGTCGGTGCAGCGACGTGCAGTTCCCTTGCGAGCGCGCTGGCGCTCATCTTGAGGGGCTCCAGAAAGTCTTCCCGGAGCGTCTCGCCGGGGTGAACCGGGCGCATTCCGTTCTTAAACATGGCTCTTGCCTTTCTGCCCAAAGGGCGATTCGCATCTTGCGAAGGTAAGTCGCCGGGCGTTTGGCGCCGCCCGGCCTGCGCTAGTGTGGGTCGTAAATCTTCACGTTCTCGGGCCCGTCGCCGGTCCACTGCCAAGCTAGCCGCCACTGGTCATTGATCCTGATGTGCCAGAAGCCATCGTAGAACTTCAGGTCATTGCCCGGCGGCGAGCCCAAGTCGTCGTTCGTGACAGACGCGTCGAGCTGCGTCAGCTTTCGGGTGGCCACTCTCACGATGGCTGCAAACCTCTTGTTCTTCCCCTTGCGGAAGAGTTCCTCGGTGTCTGCGTCAGAAAAGGAGTGGATTGCCACGCTAGAGTCTATAACGTCTAACGTTAAACGTCAATGGTTATAGAGTGCCAGCATGCGGGGCACGCGGAATGAGGTTATCCGCTCGGCTACGCACCGCCGGCCATTTACAGGTGCCTTGCGCCAACGGCGCGCGCGGCAGTGACACGCGCTGCTAACGGTGTACAGGAGCGCTGAGGTTGCCCTCGAATTTCGGAGTTCAAAGTCCAGCTCCCGGGAGAATGCCGGGACAGGCGCAAAGAGATGAACGAAGGACGCAGCCGAGGGAGATATACCCTGGAGTTCAAGCAAGAGGCGATCAGGCAGGTCAAGTCTGGACATGCGGCATCGGTGGTGGCCAAGCCATTGGGCATGCCTAAGGCTAGCCTTACGAACTGGGTTAGGGCGGACGCCAAAGGTCAACTGGGCATGTCGGCCGATGGGAAGCGACGCCGGTGGTGACGCCGTGCAGGCGGAGATCGCCCGGCTGCGAGCGGAGGTGGCGCGGCTAAAGATGGAGCGCGACATCGCAAAAAAGGCCGCGGCGTACTTTGCGCAGGATGTGCTGCAAAGTACGCCTGGATCCGGTCGATGAAGGGGCGCTGGCCGATCACGCTGATGTGCGAGGTCCTGGAGGTCAGCTCCAGTGGGTATTTCAGCTGGGATGCATCTGGACGCAGACCGCGCGGACCCGGCCGCTGCCACAGCGACGAGGCCTTGCTGGCGCACATCCGGGCCATTCACGAGCCGCTTCGTGGCGAACATGGTTGGCCGCGCATGCACAAGGAGTTGCTCGCCCGAGGTCTGCGGGTGGGCAAGGAGCGGGTGCGACTGTTGATGCAGCGCCACGGTATCCGTGCCAAGGACAGGAAGAAGTTCGTCGTGACCACCGACAGCAAGCATCAGTTGCCGGTGGCGCCCGATCTGGTGCAGCGCCGCTTCACCGCGGCCGCGCCCCGATGACGAGCACGTCTGGCTGAACCGGCCCTCACTGGGTGAGGGCAGGGACCCGAAGTAGTGCAGCGCGGTTCTTCAGTTGGCGGCTTGCTGCTTGAGCCAGTCATCGATGCGCGGAAGGCCACGCGGCGAGTTGCGATGCAGCTCGTAGTAGGGGATGCGAGGGGCAAAGATCTCGTAGAGGCGCAGCAGCTCGGCCACCGGTTCCTCGTTGAGGTCGATGCGCAAGTCCAGCAGCGGCGTTTCGCGATCGCCGAAGACTGCGATGTCGGACGACTGCTGGCCGCCATGCTGACCGCCCGCATCCCGGCCGCCCTCAAGACTCGCTATCAAGCGGCGCGCAAAAGGCTGTCCCTCGCTGTCGCAAAAGCCCTTCTTCATGCCCTCGACGGTCGCGGGGCTGCTCAGCACGTTTCCGAGAACAACAAAGTTGTCGCCGACGTAGTGGCCCGCATAGGCCAGGCAGTCATCGCCGGTGAACGCGGCAACACGCCCTTCACTGTCGATCGCCGCGAGCTGCCGGTTCGACGCAAACTCGTCAGAGCCGATCATGGCCTTCATGGCCCCCTCGGCGCTCATGGCGTTGGCGATCATCACGGCCCCGACTTTGTGGCAGCGCCCGACAGTGCTGATTCCAAGGCACAGGCCAAGCTTTGGCACATGCCGGTACAGGTCCAGGCCGCCAGCGGCGATGGTACGCGTCGTCTTGGCTACGCCGAACTGGCCGGTCTGGGAATCACGCGCAACAATTGCGAATGTCATTGAGCTACTTCCTTTCTACTGATGTGCTCCAGTCGCCAGTCGCGATCCAGCAGGTCGGCTCGCCGAGGATGAGGCGCTGTCGCAGTGAATCCGGTCTGCGCGTGACGCACTCTGCGAGGCAGGCATGGCCGCTTGGCTCAGAGAAGTTGGAACGTCACGTGAGAAAACTCCCCCACCAACGCGCTGTCTTCGATGGTGTAGTCCGGAGAGATCGCAGAGACCGTGTCCTGCCCGACATTGAACCCGTTCTGATTGAGAAGGGTACGAAGGGTGCGCTCGATGCGCCCCTGTGCAACCCGATGTCCGTCCACATCCAGCAGCATCGAGGCGCCAGAACCCGGCGCACGCTCGTCCAGCCGCACCTCCGCCGAGATCGCGTGCCGTCCCGGACTCAGCCGATCGTGGCCTTCGATTCTTGCCACGTGCGGTCGGATCGCGTTGTAGTAGAAGACCGGTCGTCCATCATGGATGTAGAACGAGTAGCCGCAGGTGGAGCTCCCCTGACAGGCGATGACCCCTCGCCCGTTGGAGCTCATCACAAGCTCGCACGTGATGCGAAACGATCGCCCGATTGTGTGCGGTGCCGCGTCCGCGTGGATATTGCCGACGCGGCGCCGAAAGACGAACTCGGTTCTTCCGGCGCCCAGACTCGGGCGCCCTTCCCCACCCGCCGAGGGAGCGTGAATCGGAAGAATCCTGTTCCATTCAGCCTGCTTCCAGAACTCATCTTGCAGGCTGCGAAGTCGTTGCGGCTGCGCCTGAGCAAGATCGACGGCCTGACTGTAGTCACGAGCCACGTGGTACAGCTCCCAGTTTCGCTCGTGGGCATCCGTCGTCGAGCGCGATGCGAAGTGCTCCCACGGATCGTTGACGGGCGTGGAGCAGGCCAGCCAGCCGTCTCTGTAGATCGAGAAGTTCTGCATCGACTCAAACACCTGTGAGTTGCGCCCTGACGGAGCCGATTCGTCGTGGAAGGCATAAAGCATGCTGACCCCGTCGATCGAGTCCTGCCTCACGCCGTCGATCTGCGCTGGTGCCTTGACGCCGGCGGCCTCGAGCACGGTGGGCATGATGTCGGCCACGTGGTGGAACTGGCTGCGCCTCCCGTCGCGGGCCTTGAAACCGTCAGGCCAGGAGACGACCAGTCCGTTGCGAGTGCCTCCAAAATGGGATGCGACCTGCTTGTAGTACTTGAACGGGGTGTTGATTGCCCACCCCCATGCCGCCGGGAAATGGTTGTAGGCATCCGGACCGCCGATCTGATCGAGCAGGCAAAGCTGGTCTTGCAGCTTCTCTTCGAAGCCATTGGCCCAGGACTGCTCGAAGAGCAGGCCGTTGAAGCCACCCTCCGCGCTCCCCCCGTTGTCGCCTTGGATGAACAGGATGAGCGTGTTGTCGAACTGTCCGGACACCTTGAGGAACTCGACGATCCGTTGGACCTGATGATCGAAGTGATCAAGTGCGGCAGCATAGGCCTCCATCAGCCGGCTCGCCAACGTGCGCTGGTCTTGGCCCAAGGACGCCCAGGACTGAAGGTTCTCGGGACGCTCGGTCAGTACGGCATCGGCCGGAATCACGCCGAGCTGTTTCTGCGTCCGGAACGTCTGGCTTCGCACTTCGTCCCATCCCTTGTCGAAGGTGCCCCGGTACTTCTCGAGCCAGGGCCTTGGGGCGTGATGGGGAGAGTGCGCCGTGCCGCTGGCGATGTAGGCAAAGAAGGGCTTCTCGGGCGTCAGCACCTTCTGTTGGGCAAACCAATCGATGGCGCGATCCGCCATGCGCTCGTCGAAGTGCTGGAGCGGGGTGTCCTGGCCGCCTGGCACGAAGCTGGTGTTCTCTACCAGGTCCGGCGTCCACATGTTCGTGTCGAAGCCAAGAAAGCCGTAGAAGTACTCGAAGCCCATTCCCGTGGGCCAGCGATCGAAGGGCCCCTGC
>NZ_JBDGIT010000023.1:0-28030 GCF_057657265.1 Variovorax sp. Soil_C_17 | reverse complement strand
CTCATGTCGGTTGCTTGCATCACACCCAGATGATGGCGCATTCCGAATTTTCAAGATGATGATTGCCGGATCAATAGCATGACGCTGCCACCATCCTCCCCGGTAGGAAACGGGCCGTATGGATAGATCGTTGCGTGCGCGGCGCCGGTGCGCGGTGGAGGGGGCGCACCATCGAACGCGTAGTACAAGGGATAGCTGGTCCACTCGGCGAGCGATTCCAGCATCGAGATGTCGATGTGCTGTCCGCGCCCGGTCTGTTGCCGCTGCAGCAGCGCTGCGAGAATGCTGGTGTAGGCGTACATGCCCGCGGCGATGTCGGCGATCGAAGGGCCGGCCTTGCACGGCTCGTCGGCTGTTCCAGTGACTGAAACGAAGCCTGCTTCGCTTTGAATGAGCAGATCGTAGGCCTTCTTGTCGCGGTAGGGCCCGTCTGCGCCGTAGCCGGAAATGTCACACACGATGATCGCCGGCTTGATCGCGGAGAGGCGCCTATAGCCAAGTCCGAGGCGGTCGGCGGCGCCGGGTGCAAGGTTTTGGATTACGACGTCTGCCCTCTCGATGACCAGACGTTCAAGCACGTCGGCCGCCTTCGGATGCTTGACGTCAAGCGTGAGGCTTTCCTTGGAGCGGTTGGTCCAGACGAAATGCGAGGCCATTCCTCGGACCCGTTGGTCGTAGCCGCGCGCGAAGTCGCCCACGCCGGGACGCTCGATTTTGATGACACGGGCGCCGAGATCAGCAAGCTGGCGCGTCGCGAAAGGCGCGGCGATCGCGTGTTCGAGCGTGACGACAGTCAAACCTTTGAGTGGTTGCATTGGTATCTCCGGTCAGCGCAGTGTTGCGATCGCGTCCATCGTCAGCCAACCTTCGTGGTCCTGAGCCCAGAGCCGCACGCTTTTGCCGTCTTCCTGGAGAGCACCGTTGACCTGGAATGGATTCAGATCGAACGTCGGTCGAACCGCCTTGAAGCGGAAAGTCGTGACCTCGGCTTCGGGCGAGTTTCGTCGCAGAAGGTCCATGAGCAGCGTTGCGATCAGCGGGCCGTGCACGATCAGGCCCGGGTAGCCTTCGACTTCGGTCACATACTTGCGGTCGTAGTGAATTCGGTGACCATTGAAGGTAAGCGCCGAGTAGCGGAACAGAAGGACGTCGTCCGGGACGATCACGCGTTGCCAGGTGGCGCCGGTTTCGGCTCGGTGTGGAGGTGGGTCCACATCAGTGGGCCTCTTCGCGTCGCGATACACGATGTCATGGAACTCCACCAGCGCGGGCTCGGTGGCGCCATTGCAGCGAAGCTCATGCCTCACCTTCACGAACATCAACTTGCCGGTACGGCCTTCCTTCAAGGTCACGTCGGCGATCGTCGAAGTACGTTCCACGGAGTCACCGATGCGGACGGGCGCACGGAACTCGAACTGGCTTCCGGCCCACATTCGACGCGGTAGTGGAACGGGCGGCATGAAGCCGCCACGTCGGGCATGCCCGTCTTCGCCGATTTCGCTCTGCCGGTGCTGAGGCAGGAAGTACAGCCAGTGCCACAGCGGGTGCAGCGGCATGCCGTGTTCGACTTGAATGGGTGCGTGGTCCAGGGTTGCATTGAGCCCTCTAGCAGGCGCTGAACCAATCTCGTCGTTCACTGTTTCACTACTGCCGATCCATTGCGTGAGGTCGCTCATGGCAATGCCCTCGCTTCCCATTTGTTGCCCCGGACGTCCTTTGGACGCGCCAGCCACTCGAATGTGCTCATCTGGTCTCACTTCCTAGAGTTAGATCAAGGCAAGCCTCAGTCGTCGCCGGATTCAACGCCAGCTCTCATGGAGAGCCGCTGGCGTACGCACCCTGCGAGGGTGGCGAGGTGTGTTGATTGGGTTCGGGCTTGCCGCGTAGGCGAACTTTAGATACTGACCACCGGCGAGGCCAATACAGTTTCAAGATCGAGGCGCAGCGTTTTTGCTATGGCGCGACCGCGCGGTCAGGAACAAACCAGCGATCGCCTCAGGGCCGAATCAGGCGAGCTTGAGTCGCCCAGGCCATTGACCCGAGTGGACGAGTTCGATGACCAGTCCTTTGAGTTCTGCTTCGACCTTCTCGCGAGCTTCGCTCAATGAGCGGTCCGCCCTGGTCGCAAGAACAACATTGCGCAGCACTTGCGGTTCGACAATGCGACGCGCGGAGACCTCGTTTCGGGCCAGCTCTTTTCGGAATGGCGAAAGCGATGTGACCGTATGGCCCATGCCTGCCACGACGACTTCCTTGATGCTATAGACCGATTCCACCTCGGCCTCCACCTTGACTTCCAGGCCGGCAGAGGCGGCCGCCTGGTCGATCACGGCTCGGAGCCCGTGTGGGCGGCCCGGAAGCATCAGCGGGATCTCCGCAAGCTCGCCCATCGTGACGGTGGAGCTTGCTGCCGGCTCAACCCTCGACGGCGGTCCAATCAGATAGAGCTCATCTTCCAGCAACAGGGTGGTGCGCAAGGTCTTCGTCACAGTGCTGGCCTCGTAGATGATGGCCGAATCGAGGCGGCCGTCTAGTAGCCACTCCATCAGCCACCCAGAGTGTCCCTCCACCAGGTGTAGCTCGATCCGGGGCCACCGGCTTCGAACCCTTTCGAGCAGCGCGACGGTCACGACCATGGAGACGGAAGTCGTGAGACCCAGGGAGACATGACCCTGAACTTCCTCGCCTGCGTTGCGCACGGCATCCTGAGCAGTCTGGACATCCTTCAGGATCGTGGCTGCATGTTCGGCCAGGACAATGCCTGCTCGTGTGAGTTCGACGCCCTTTGAGGTCCTATGAAACAAGCGAACTCCGAGTTCTTCCTCGAGCCGTCCGACATGAGCTGAAAGCGCAGGCTGCGCGATGTGAACCCGTTCGGCGGCTCGCGAGAACGAGCGCGCTTCCGCAATGGAAAGAAAGTAGCGCAGTTGTCGAAGGTCCATGGCGCAAGCCGGCTGTGCGAGATCCTCGCGCAGACCGCTGATGTCTCCAGTTGTTTTCGGCGGATGCTAAGGCGTCGCTACCCCTGAGGCAATACGGCTTTCGTCTGGCCCCGATCATGAAACTGTCTAGGTTCAGGTCTTCTTCCAGGCACTCCAGGTCCTTTGGATGTACTTGCCGGGGGGGGCGGCAAGCGGGCCATAAGGCCTCGAAGGGCACGACCATCGCCAATCGATATTGGCCTTGATGTGGGCCTCGCGCCTACAGTTTCGTCATTGGCGAGCAGAGACGAACCCGTTGAAGCCGCGGTGTACTTCCCGCAAGTCACTTGAAAGGGTGCCATGACAGACGATCAATTTGATAGCCCTGGCTACAGCTGCATAGTGCGGCAAGGTCCAAATCATGGACCGTCCCCGCTCCCACAGGAGGGCCGATGGAAGGAGGTGCGAAAGATCACCGACATCAGTGGTCTGACCCACGGATGTGGGACATGTGCTCCGCATATGGGGGCGTGCAAGCTCACGCTCAACGTGAAGAAGGGCCTCATTCAGGAGGCCCTCATCGAAAACGTCGGCTGCTCCGGAATGACGCACGCCGCCGCCATGGCTGCCGAGATCTTGCCGAACAAAACCTTGCTCGAGGCAATGAACACCGATCTGGTCTGCGACGCCATTAACAAGGCGATGCGCGAACTCTTCCTCCAGATGAGCTACGGCCGAACGCAGAGCTCATTCTCGGATGGCGGCCTGCCGGTGGGTGCAGCCTGGGAGGACCTCGGCTCAGGCGCGCGCAGCCAGCTTGGCACGTCATATGGGACGGTTGACGGGGGCGTCCGCTACCTCGACACCACCGAGGGACACATTCTTCGCATGGGCCTCGACGCGAACAACGAGGTGATTGGCTATGAGTTCGTCAATGTAGGCAAGATGATGTCGTCAATCGTCCAAGGGGTCAGTGCCGAGGAGGCGTTGGCCGCAGCCAAAGGCACCTACGGTCGCTTCGACGAAGCTGTCAGCTTCATCGATCCCCGCCGCAGCGGAATGGAGGCAGCGGGGATTCCCGAGAAGGGAGTGACCTGCAATGGCTGAGTTCGAGGGGAAGGACCGGAGATGGGATGGCATTTCGGCGCTGCTGGCTGCGCACGAGTTGGAGAGTCTTGAAGCTGCGGAAACGCTGGCATTGGCGCGCGGCGTCGACGTGCGAGGTCTGGTGCGGCGGATCCAGCCGATCTGTTTTGACAACGCATGTTGGGCCTATGTTCTTGGCGCCGCCGTAGCGTTGCGCCGGAAGGTTCGCGCGCCCGCTGAGATCGCAGCTGCCGTTGGTGAGGGATTGCAGGCGTTCTGCGTCCCTGGATCCGTCTCCGACCATCGTCAGATCGGTTGGGGTCACGGTCACCTCGCTGCTCGTCTACTTAGCGAAGAGACGCGCTGCTTTGCCTTCGTCGCCGGGCACGAGTCCTTCGCCGCGGCGGAGGGGGCAATCGGCATCGCGAATTCGGCCAACCAGGTACGCAAGAACCCGCTGAAGGTCATCCTCAATGGGCTGGGCAAGGATGCGGGCTACATCATCGCCCGGATCAATGGTTTCACCTACGTTCACACGGAGTGGGACCACGACTCCCGTGAGCTGAGTGTGTTGAACAGAAAGGTCTTCTCTCAAGGTCCGCGCGGCGTCGTGGAATGCTATGGAGCGGACGAGGTGGAGGAAGGTGTCGCCATCATGATCGATCAAGGGGTAGACATCGCCATCACCGGGAACGCGACGAACATGTCAAGGTTCCAGCACCCTGTCATGGGGACTTACAAGCGATGGTGCCTACAGAACGAGCGAGACTTCTTCGCTGTGGCCTCTGGCGGCGGCACTGGGAGGACCGTAAACCCCGACGAGAACGGTGCGGGCCCGGCCTCCTACGGTCTCACGGACACTGTCGGTCGCATGTACTGCGATGTTCAGTTGGCCGGCTCGTCTTCAGTTCCGGCGCACGTCGACATGATGGGGTTCATCGGGATGGGCAACAACCCCATGGTCGGGGCGACGGTCGCGTTGGCGGTCGCGCTCGCACAGTCCCACTAGTCGTCCATCTTGTGCGACGCGATGGCGAGCCGGATAGAACTCAGGCTCGCCACGCTGCTTGCGCAGCCTCTTTCTCTATCGGGTTTTCCGGACGTGGCCTCGGTCGAAGTTCGCGAGTGCCTTTTCGTTTAGGCGTCATCGCAAATCGGTCTAGCGCTAGACCCGTTTCACAGGGATTTCCCTAATCAGCTTGTAGCTCGCGAAGATTAAATTTCATCCTCAGATTGTCTGAGACCTGCTAGAAGCTAGCAGAACGCAGACATCAATGCCTGTAACCTGGAGATTTGCGAATGAATCAAAAGTTGTTCGACAAGGGCCTGAAAGTCCGCATGGAAGTGCTGGGGGAAGCCTATGTCGCAGCTTCCCTGAAGAACGCGGATCCCTTCAGTCTGCCGATGCAAGAACTTGTGACGCAGTACTGCTGGGGTGATGTGTGGAACCGTCCGGGGCTGGAGCGCAAGTACCGCAGCATGATCAATCTGGCAATGCTGACCGCACTCAACCGCCCGCACGAGTTGAAGATCCACGTTCTCGGTGCCTTGAACAACGGCTTGACCAAGGATGAGATCCTCGAAGTTCTGCTGCAGACGGCGATCTACTGCGGTGTGCCGGCAGCGCTCGACAGCTTCCGCGTTGCGCGGGACGCATTCAAAGAGGTCGAGGCGTAAATGAACCAGCCTGTCATCGGCTTTATTGGGCTGGGCCAGATGGGCCTGCCAATGGCCAAGCGCCTGGCTGCAAACGGCCACTCACTGGTCGTCCAGGAGGTCGACGCAGCTCGCATCGATGACCTTGTGAAGGAGCACGGCGACAAAGTCAGCGTCGCGCAGGGGCCTGACGCCTGGTCCGGGGTTGACGTGCTCATCACGATGCTTCCGAATTCAGCAGTCGTGGAGACCGTTCTGCTGACCAACGGCGTAGCGGAAGCGCTGAAGCGAGGAGCGCTCGTCATCGACATGAGTTCGTCCGAGCCGATGCGAACGCGCAAGCTCGGGGACCGTCTGCAGACCGATGGCCTTCGCTTCATCGACGCACCGGTGTCTGGCGGCGTCAAGCGAGCGACCGAGGGCAAGCTGGCCATCATGGTTGGCGGCAATGTCGACTACTTGGAGCAAGCGCGTCCTGTCTTGTCCGCAATGGGCACGACGATTATTCACGTCGGCCACATCGGAGCTGGTCATGCCGCAAAGGCCCTGAACAACTTCGTCTCAGCAACTGGTCTCGTTGCCGTCGTTGAAGCACTGCTGGCCGCGGAGCGCTTTGGCATTGACCCCGCCGTGATGACGGACGTGTTGAACAACTCCTCGGGCAAGAACAGCGCTACCGAAAGCAAAGTAAAGCAGTTCATTCTGAGCGGCACCTTCGGTTCGGGGTTCGCCCTGAAGTTGATGACCAAGGATCTGCGCATTGCCGTTGGGCTGGCAGATGAACTAGGTGGGCACGCCGACCTCGCACATGCGTGCCTCGACATCTGGGAGACGGCGGCTGATAAGTCCGATGCGAGTACCGACCACACCGCGATGTATCAATTGCTGAAGACGCAATAGCGCACCGCATTTCACCCTTTAGGAGTATCAGGAGACATCCATGGCAAAGATTGACATTCCCAGCCTCGTGCGCGAGGCGATCAATGATCCCGAGTTTTCACGCGAGATGCGCTTCTTCGACGGCACCATCAAGGTGACCGTCGGGGCCGACGAATCGTTGCTGAAGTTCCGCGACGGCAAGCTCCTCTCGGCAGAAAAGGGGACGGCGCCGGACGACCAATGCCAGATCGTGGTCCGAGGGACCGACGAGCATTGGGAAAAGATGCTTGAGCGCTTTCCGGTGCCGTTCTTCCAGTGCCTGCAGACGACAGCTGTCAAGCATGGCCTGGAACTGAGCACGACCAATCAAACGTTCGCGTACTTGCCAGCCCTGAACCGGCTCGTGCAGTTCATCCGCGAGAAGCACAACTGAACTTCAAGGGGACAGAAAATGGCAAAACATGAACCGATCGTCGGTCGCTACGTTCATCTCGACATCGACGGCGTTGACTACCGCGTGTACTACGAGGAAGCAGGCAAGGGCACTCCATTGCTCGTCGGCCACACCGCCGGCTCCGACGGTCGCCAGTACCACTACCTGTTGAACGACGAGGAGGTCACCAGTCGCTTCCGTGTGATCGCCTACGACCTGCCGCGCCACGGCAAGTCGCTGCCGCCCAAAGGTGTGAAGTGGTGGGAGCATGAATACAACATGACCAAGAAGTTCATGATGGACTTCCCCAATACGTTCGCCAAGGAACTGGGCTTGGATCGGCCGGTGTACATGGGCAGTTCGATGGGTGGTCACCTCGCGATCGACCTGGCGCATTCTCACCCCGACAAGTACCGCGCAACCATCAGCGTGGAAGGCGCTCTTCGCTCAGCGGTCGAATACGTGGATGTGGGCATGGCCGGCATTCGGCGTGAATTTGACAACCCGAATGTCAGCCGCAATTCCATCGGCGCGGCGATGCTGCTGAACATGTCGCCCTATTCGCCGGAAGAGAATGTCCGCGAAGTCCAGTGGATGTACATGCAAGGCGGCCCCGGCATCTTCGCGGGCGACCTGTACTACTACTACTACGACCACGACATGTCGCCCGAGGAAGCGAGCTCCATCGATACATCCAAGTGCATGCTGTACTTCCTCACCGGCGAGTACGACCCCAACACATCACCGGCGGAGACCGAAGAGATCGCCAAGCTGGTCAAGGGATGCAAATACTGGCCAATGCCCAAGCTGGGTCACTTCCCGGCCACCGAGAACTACCCCGAGTTTCGAAAGTTCCTCCTGCCCATCCTCGACGAGATCGCGTCGAAGAAGGCCTGAACGATCGAGCGCCCGAGCGCCCTGTAGCAGGGTAGCCGAAGCAATCCGACCGAGCCGAGATCCGGCTCGGCTGGCGGCTGCATTACCTGTTCCATGCAACCTGAAGAGGAGAATGATGATGCTTTCAAGACTGATTCGGGTCGCCATCGCGACCACAGCCTGCGCATTCGGCCTTGTGGCTATGGCGGCGTCCGCCGTCGACGAGTTGCCCAAGGATCTGGCGGCCGCCTACCAGGGCCTCGATCCACAGCAGCCTGTGGGCCAGAGCGCCTATCGGGATTGGAAACCCAAGAAGGGGCCGCCGTGGACCATCGGCTACGCAAGCTCGTATGCCGGGAACACCTGGCGCTCCGCGGCCATGGATCGGCTCATGAAAGATCTGTTGCCGAAGTACAAGGCAGCTGGCCTGGTGGACAAGATCGTGGTGACCCAATCGGACCTGAAAGACGCGACACAGATCCAGCAGATGCGGCAACTCGTCGATCAGGGCGTGGATGCCATCATCATCTGCTGCTCCAACGTCACGGCGTTGAACCAGACCGTGAAATACGCCTATGACAAGGGCGTGCCGGTTTTCTCCTGGAGTGGGTACGTCACGTCGCCCTATGCGGTCAACGCATCGGCCAACTACACGGAGGGTGGCTACAAGATCGGGAAGTGGTTGGCGGAGGAGATTGGCAAGAAAGGCAACGTGCTGCTGGTCAGCGGCATTCCCGGTCTTGCATCGTCCGACAGCTACGACAACGGCGTGAAGCGGGCCCTCGCTGAGTACCCTGACGTCAAGCTGGTGGGTACGGTTGCCGGAAAGTGGACATCTCAGGTTGCGCAGACCGAGGTCCAGAAGTTCCTGGCGACCCATCCGCAAAAGATCGACGGCATCATCGCGCAGTCGGCCACCGAGACCGGCACGCTCAAGGCCGTCATCCAATCCGGTCGTCCCGTTCCGCCCATCACCCTTGGTGGTGAAGCCGGTGCCGCGTGCTACTGGCGCAAGAACAAGAACTGGGTGAGTGGCGGTTTCCACATCTGGCCCCCTGGCGATGAGATGGAGCTCGTATTCGACGCGATGATCCGCACGCTGCAAGGCCAAGGCCCAAAGACTCAGTCGATCATCCGCCCGGTTGCCAAGTTCACCTACGAGGACGTCGCGAAGGCGTTGCCTGAAAGCTGCAGCATCGACTCGACGGACTGGCTGCAGCCTGGCCCGGAGGTCTGGTTTCCTGCGGCAATGGCGGACAACTTCTTCTTGCGTCCTTTCGACCCCCTCAAGGGTCGCAAATGAAATCCTGGGCGGAATTCGGAACGTAATTGATGACGCTGCCGGCTAGTCCAGCCGGCAGCCCTCAGCGAACGGTGGCCAACCATGAGTGACGTACAAGTTGTCGATGTGCACAAGGCATTCGGCGAGACCAAGGCCCTGGATGGATGCACGCTGCACGCGTATCCCGGCGAAATCCACGCCATCATCGGCGAGAACGGGAGTGGCAAGAGCACGCTGGCAAAAGTGCTTTCTGGCATTCACACGATCGACAGCGGCACCGTGTCGATCGATGGGCAACGCCCAACTTCGCCTCAGGAGGCCCGCCGCCTCGGGGTTGCCACGATCTTCCAGGAGATTCTGGTGGCAGACGAAACGTCGATCACAGACAACCTCTTCGTTGGCGTGGACGGTCTGTGGCTTCGCAAGGTTCCCGAGGACCGCAAGCACAGCATCACCGCCGAGATGATGCATCGTTTCACAGGGGAACACATCGACCCTTCGACTCCCGTGGGCGAGTTGCCGCTCAGCGTCAAGCAGTGGATCGTCATTGGCCGCGCGCTGATCGGAGACCCGAAGGTCCTTATCTTCGACGAGTCGTCAGCGGCGCTCGATCTCGACGGCACGGCCCGCCTTCACGACGAGATGCGCAAGCTGCGCGACAAGGGTGCGTGCGTGATCATCGTGACGCACCGCATCGCCGAACTCGTGCGCATCACGGACCGCGCGACGGTACTTCGCGATGGACGCACTGTTGGAGAGCTCTCGAAATCGGACATCACGGAGGCGAACCTGCTCGCGCTGATGACGGGACAGGCGAAATCCGCAGGCTCCACCGCTTCGCCCGCTCAGGCGCGGGCGGCTATCCAAACAAAGCGAGAGCCGGTTCTTCGGGCCGACCACATGTCCTTTGGAGGAAAGCGTAGCTTCGACCTGAGCCTGCTCGAGGGCGAGGTGATGGGGATCACGGGACTGGATGGTGCCGGCCAGGACGACTTTGTGCGTGCGCTTGCAGGCATATGCCCGAACGACGTGGGAAACGTGAAGATGAAGGTCGGATCGATCTGGAGCGAACTGCACGATCCGCTCGATGCGGAGAACGCTGGCATGGCCTTTGTCTCAGGTGATCGAAAGCGCGAAGGCATTTTTCCGAACCTGAGCATCTTTGAGAACCTGTCGATTGGTCTCTACAAGCAGACCTCGAACAAGGCGGGCTTCATCGCTCGCTCCAAGCTTGAGCAGATCTTCGCGCATGAAGTTCGCCGCTTCTCGATCAAGATCGGCAACCAGCACAACCGCATCACCACCTTGAGTGGTGGAAATCAGCAAAAGGTGCTGATCAGCCGGGCGCTTGCGGCCCAGCCACGCGTGATCGTGCTCAACGATCCAGCTCGCGGCGTCGACATCGGCACCAAGAAGGACCTGTATCGGGAACTGAAGAACTTCGTCGCGGCCGGCGGAGCGGTGGTCTACCTTTCGAGCGAGTTGGAGGAGTTCTTCGACTTCGCGGATAGAGTCGCCGTCTTTCACGATCAATCGATCTTCCGTGTCCTGGAAGGCTCCGACATCTGCGAGGAAAAAATTCTTCCAGCCATGTTCGGCCATACCGGACCAGTCCATTTCGACGACCCCGTCGTGGAGGTTTCATGATGAGCACGCTAACCAATCAGGGACTTATCGCCCGTGTGCCATCGCACCTGCGAGTACCCGTTCTCCTGGTGCTTGTGCTGCTTGCCGCAGTTGCGGTGCGCGCACCCCGACTGTTCACTGTCGACGGCATCGGGGGCGCCATCATCGTGGCAGTTCCATTGATGCTGGCAGCGATGGCGCTCACCCCGATCGCACTCGCCGGCCGCGGCGGCGTCGATCTCGCAGTCGGGCCGCTGATAGGGTTCATCAACGTCACGATGATTCAGTGGCTCGTTGGCAATGACATTCAATCCCCCGTCGTTGTGATTGCCTTCATGATCGCGGTGGGAGTCGCCTACCAGGTCTTGCAGGCGCTGATCATCATTCATGTTCGGGTCTCTCCGATCATTGTCACGCTGAGTGGGTACCTGGTCCTGACGGGTCTCAACCTGGTGATCATGCCAAGGCCCTCCGGCGTCGCTCCGGAGTGGATGGCGTCCTGGGGTGCGGGAACAAGCATCTTCTCTCCGGTTTTGCTGCTCTTCGTGGTCGCCTGCGTGCTGTGGTACGCGTGGAAGCGGACCGTCATGTTCACTCACCTTTGCACGACCGGCTCGGACGAGCGCACGGCGTATGCGAGCGGAGTCAACGTTGACGCCGTGCGCCTTACCGCTCACGTCGCGGCTGGCGTGCTCGCCGGTCTCGCATCGCTCGCTTTTACCGCGCTGATCGGTTCCGGCGACCCCACCCAGGGCAGCACCTACACGTTGACTGCCGTCACTGCACTGGTCCTTGGCGGCACGAGCCTCGCTGGTGGAAAGGGCGGAGCGCTGGGGTCCGTTCTCGGCGCATTGAACATGTACCTGATCTCGTATGTGCTTTCGACGTTCGATTTCGGGACTGTCTCTGCATACGTCACCCAAATGAGCTACGGCCTGCTGCTGGTGGCCTCACTCGTGGTGACCATCTTCACGGGTCGACGTGCTGGAGCTGCGCGATGAACACGGTTACAAGGAAATCAGTCGAAATGACGGCCATCAAAGGTTCCCGATCGGGTCCCGGCACCATGAAGCTAACCCTTCGGCGCAACCGGAGCATTCTGGTGGGATGCGCTGCGCTCTTCACCCTGATGCTCGCCGGTGCTCTCCTGGTGGACAGCTTTCTCTCGGCGTCCAACGTGAGGTCGATGCTGCTTCTTGCTGCGTTCCTCGCTCTTGCGTCACTGGGCCAGACGCTCTGCGCTCTCCTGGGCTCGTTGGATCTCTCCATCCCATTTGTGATCGGCGCCGCAAACATCGGCCTGGCTTCTCTGATCAGTCACGGTGTGCCGACCGAGATCGCGGTCGCCGTTGTGATCGTCGTTGCCGCCGTGATTGGGCTCGTGAACGGAGCCGCCAGCTTCCGCATCCAGGGGCAGGCGCTGATCGTCACGCTTGGCATCGGCTTCGCGGTGGTGGGCGCAGTACAGATTCTTGTCTCCATTGGATCTGAGTTTGGTGGCAACGTCGTCGCCCAGATCCCGGATTGGCTGTCGAGCATGGCCTCCATGAACGGTTCGACGCTGGGGATTCCTGTGCCTCCAGTGGTCGTGATCTGCGCTGTGGTCGGCGCGCTCGTCCTGTACTTTGCGCGCACCAATCGCCACGGGCGGGCCTTCTACGCCATTGGCGGAAACCGAACCTCGGCCAAACGACTCTCTATCTCGGAATGGAAGTTCTGGCTCATCGCCTATGTCGCCAGCGCCGTCATGGCTGCCGTCACCGGCATGCTGCTCCTGGGCTTCAGTGGGGGCGGCTTCGTGGGGGTGGGCGATCCGTACTTGTTCACGACGGTCGCCGCGGTGGTCATTGGGGGCACCTCCCTTTTGGGCGGGCATGGCGGCTACGGGTTGACGATTCTGGGGGCCCTGGTCCTCACAGTGTTGACTTCCCTCCTGGTCGGCATGGGGCTGAGCTACGCGGCTCAGCAATCGATCCTGGGCTTGCTGATTGTGCCGATGGTTGCCTTGTACGCCAGGGCTCCGCATCTGCGCATGCAAATCTGAGAGTGAAGCCCGCCAACAAATGCCCGTTGTGAGAGACGCGGCGTGGTCTCCATATCACCGCAGGCGGCAGCGATGCAGCCGGAGACATCATCCGTGCGCTGGCGTCCGCACAACATCGCAAACCGCCGAATCACTGTGAGTCTCAGCATCTGTCGTTGACAGCTACGTTCGAGGCGTCCTTCGAAACTATCGAGTAATAGCTATGAACCAACTTGCTGCAGTATCTTTGAATCCGGCAACCAGACACGTCGTGGCGGAGTATCCGTATGAGACCGAGGCGGACCTGAAGCGCCACCTTCAGAGGGCGCAGAAGGGCTTTGAGACATGGTCCCAGCGCAGTTCCGCCGATCGAATCGAAACGCTTCGCCGGATGGCGAACGTGCTACGGCGGGACCTTGAGCCGATCGCCCGAATCGCTTCCCTCGAGATGGGAAAGCCCATCAAGCAGGCGCGCGCAGAGGTTGAGAAGTGTGCGACGTTGTGCGACTGGTATGCCGAGCACGGCGCGGCAATGCTCGCCGATGAGGCGACGCCTGTGGGACCGGACGCCTACGTTTCCTACCACCCGTTGGGAACCGTACTCGCGGTGATGCCATGGAATTTCCCGTATTGGCAGATCATGCGTGGTGCGGTGCCCATCCTGCTGGGCGGCAATGCATATGCTCTGAAGCATGCCCCTAACGTGATGGGTTGCGCTTACGCACTTGGAAAGGCATGGACTGAAGCCGGCCTGTCGGAGGGCGCGTTCACGGTATTGAATGTGCAGCCTGATCTCGTTTCGGTAGCCATCCGCGATGACCGCATTGCGGCTGTGGCGGTGACGGGCAGCGTGCGTGCCGGATCAGCGATCGCCGCACAGGCCGGCGCCGCGCTGAAAAAATCGGTGCTAGAGCTCGGCGGGTCGGATCCGTTCATCGTCCTGAAGGGAGCAGACATCGACAAAGCGGTGGAGGCGGCAGTGATTGGCCGTTTCCAGAACGCTGGTCAGATCTGCATTGCAGCGAAGCGAATCATTCTCGAAGCCTCCATAGCGGAGGAGTTCACCGAGAAGTTCGTGAAGGCAGTGGCTGCCTTGCGGGTCGGCGATCCGTTAGACGAATCGACGGAGCTCGGTCCCATGGCGCGATTCGACCTCAGAGACGAACTGGACCAGCAGGTCCGCAGCACGATCGAACAGGGAGCGAAGGTGTTGCTTGGAGGGGCCAAGCTTTCTGGTGATGGCAACTTCTATGCGCCGACCGTGCTAGCGAACGTGCGTCCTGGAATGACGTCCTTCGTTCAGGAGACGTTCGGTCCGGTCGCGTCGCTGATCGTGGCCAAAGACGCGGCTGAAACGCTGGAACTGGCCAATGACAGCGAGTTCGGCTTGAGCGCTGCGATCTGGACTGGCGACAAGGGGGCAGCCAAGGCAATGGCTCGCAAGCTCGTGACCGGCGGTGTTTTCATCAACGGGTTCTCGGCGTCGGATCCCCGCATTCCGATCGGTGGCGTCAAGAAGAGTGGCTACGGGCGAGAGCTGTCTTACTACGGCGTCCACGAGTTTATGAACGCTCAGACCGTTTGGGTGGACCGCCCGGGCGCTCCGTCGGCCCGTGTAGCAACGGAAGGGGAATAGCGGATCAGGCACCGTCGACCTCTGTGACAGCAAAGAGCGCACCCATGTCGACCCGCAGTGAAAGGGGCCCGCAGCTGGTCGTTCTGCGACACGGCAGTTCTGTCTCGAACGAGTCGCAACGATTTGGAGGATGGGAGGATGTGGAGCTCTCCGACCTCGGCGTCCGTCAGGCAAAGGAGGCTGGGCGGATGCTGCGTGAGGCTGGCGTGCGATTCGACATTGCATTCAGCAGCGCACTGGTTCGTGCGCTCGCAACCTTGCACCATTGCTTGTCCGAAATGAGACTGGCGGCCATTCCATCGGTCGCCGACTGGCGCCTCAATGAGCGTCACTATGGCGCCTTGCAGGGTATGAGCAAACCTGAAGCCGAGCGACTATTCGGCGCCGAACAGGTGTTCCGCTGGCGTCGAGGTTTTCGGGATCGCCCGCCATTGTTGACGCCCGGCGAGCCGAGAGACAGTCGCACCAGCCCGCGTTACGCTGCCCTTCAGCCTCATCAGATTCCGCTGGGCGAAAGCTTGTGTGATGCCCACGGAAGGGTGAAGCAGTGCTGGGCCACGTCTATAGAGCCTGAACTTGCGCAAGGACGAACGGTCCTGATCGTGGCTCATGGAAACTCCATTCGGGTGCTGCGGATGCTGATTGAGGGCATCGGCGAGCACAAGATCAGGGAGATTGAAGTTCCGCATGCAACTCCGATGACGTATCGGTTCTGCCGTGAAACGGCACTGCTGCATCGCATCCCGGCATGATTTGCCTGCTATCAGATTGTCTGATAGAATGACGCCAGAGAAGTTGGCAACGACTTCCAGCTTTGATATTGGGGATTGGAATCATGGATTTGCAGATCAGCCGTCCACCCGTGTCCGTGCGCGAGCAGGTGGAAAACAAACTGCGACGGGCCATTGCAGGCGGGATGTTCAAGCCCGGGCAAAGGCTAGTCGAGCGCGAGCTTTGTGACCTCATCGGGGTGGGCCGGACTTCGATTCGCGAAGCGCTGCGCCAAATCGAGGCCGAGGGACTTGTCACGATTTACCCGAATCGAGGCCCGGTGGTCAGCACTTTGACCTCGAAGGATGCGCACCATCTGTACGGGGTTCGGGCGATTCTGGAGGGGTATGCAGGACGGATGTTCGCCACCCAGCGGACCGAGACGGATCTTGCGGCGTTGGACAGTGCATATGCCAAGTTGGAGCAGGCTGCCCGTGAAGGGGACCGCGCCGCGTTGGTTGCCTCCAAGGACGAGTTTTACGGAACCGTCTTGGAAGGTTGCGGAAACCCCTATGTAAAGCAGATGTTGACCATCATCCACAATCGGGTGAACCTCTTGCGAGCCACTTCCATGACGCAACCGGGCCGCCTGGAAACGAGCCTGCAGGAGATTCGTCGCATCGTCAATGCTGTTCGCGCGAAAGATGCGGTGGAAGCAGAAGCCGCCTGTGTAGCCCACATCGACGCCGCTGCGAAGGTGGCGTTGAAAGTGTTGGAAACGAATGAACGGAGTTCGGCACCGGGTGAATCCGCGCGAGCGGCGTCTGTCTAGGTTCAGCTCGGGCAGCACGCGCCGACCGTTCAGGAAGCGGGGGCGTGGCTGGCCGTGATGTTGTCATGCATACCATCAACAACCCCTTTCTCCAATGGCTGGGAGTTCGATTGACCGCTTGGTCAGATGGGTTCGTGGAGATGCAGCTCGAAGCGCAACCCCATCTGGCCAACCGAACCGGGCGCGTGCAAGGCGGAGTGATCTGCACGCTGCTTGACGCGGCGGCTGGTTACGCCGGACTCTATCGACTTCCCGACTCTCCTCAGCCGGAGAGTGTCACGCTTTCGTTGACCACCAACTTTCTCGACAGCGGCAGTGGCGCCTTGCTGGTGGCTAAGGGCACGCTCGAACGCCGCGGACGCGGAATCTACTTCGCACGTTCTGAGCTCTGGCTCGACTCCACGGTGCTATTGGCTACTGCGATGGGGACCTTCAAGTACGTACGACTTTCATCGACTTAGTCGAGTGAATTCCCTTTGCGCGGGGTGGCCCCAAACGCATCAACCGAAGCGGTGATGGGGGTCGGACAAAGCGGTCTGCCAGGCGAGGGCACGTTGTGAAGCTAGCCCTTCTGGTCTCGTCAACACGTTGTCCGAGAGTCCGAGAGTCCGGCGGCAGCGCCGGTTAGCGCCTAAGGTTGGTGGCCGTCCGCGCGCCGATGGCCAATGCCGGTTTGTGGCAAGGTCCTGATTGAGCAACCTGGGCGAGTTCCAGGGCCTATAGCACTTTAGGGCGATGCGAACCCCGAGGACGTGGTCGACACGACAACCTTCCCCTTGGTCCACCAACAGATCCGCACGCCCAGGCGCTCGATGGACGAGACCGGCACGAGATCATTTCGCGCGCGGAGAAGGCAAGACCCGCGGGGAAGGCATCGACGAGTCCGTTCGGGCGGGCACCCCAAATTCTTCGGCAGCCAATGTCTCACTCTGTTGGGTGAAGTCATTCCATAGCCCGCCTCAGCATCGCCGCAGACCACGCACGAGCCCGCAGGCGATGACAAGCAAGTGGTGCCCAAGCTCGAGTACCTCGGACCGCGCAGGGCTTCTGTCTAGATCGAATGACCGCGCGCGGAATCAGGGCGCTGTGCGGAGTACTTCTCTACTGAAGTCACGAACGTCTGCAGGTCGTCGCGGCGCCGGCAACGACCGCCGGACGACGCGGCCAGGGCTAGCGGAATTCGTTATGAGATGCAGCTGAAAACAGTATTTCCGCTCACGAGTCGGGCCTCCTAGCATTCGCCACCTACTTAGTCGAATAGCGATATCTAGGAGACCTTCGAAATGCCTCGCATCCTCGCCGCCGTGGCGACAAAGCCCAAAGCTCCGCTGGAGTTGCGCGAACTCATCCTTGCCGAACCTGAGGGCAACGAGATCCTCGTCAAGACCGTCGCGACCGGCATCTGTCACACCGACCTGCTGTTGCGCGACGGCATTTTCGGCCCTAACCATCCGGTCATCCCGGGCCATGAAGGTGTGGGCGTCATCGAAGCCATCGGCGAAAACGTGAAGGGCCTCAAGGTCGGTGACCACGTTGCCTTGAGCCAGAGTTCCTGCGGTCATTGCCCGGACTGCCGTCGCGCACATCCGATGAACTGCCGCAACTACAGCCAGTACAACCTGACGGGCCTGCGCCCGAACGGGAAGCGTGCGATTCTCGATGCGGACATCGGCGCGAACTTTGTCGGGCAATCCTCGTTCGCAAGCCACATCCTCGCAACTGAGAACAACGCGGCCAAGCTGCCCGAAGAGTTCCCCTTGGACATCGCAGCGCCGCTCGGCTGCGGCATGGCGACTGGCGCGGGCACTGTCATCAACGCGCTGCAACCGGACATCAGCTCTTCGATCGCGGTGTTCGGCTGTGGCGCCGTTGGGATGGCCGCGATCATGGCAGCGAAGATCCGCCATTGCCGCGAGATCATCGCGATCGATCTGCACGAGTCGCGCCTGAACATGGCTCGCAGCCTTGGGGCGACGCACACGATCAACGGACGGGCATCCGACGTCATCGAGCAGATCCATGCCATCACGGATGGAGGGGCGGACTACGCCGTCGATGCGGTGGGCGCCATCACAGTCATTCGCAACGCAATTGCCGCGACACGCGCGGGTGGTCACTGCGCATTGCTCGGCCTCGACAGCTTGGGCAAGGACATCCCCATCCAGCTGGACTGGATGGTCTTCAATCGCAAGCTGCAGGGCGTGATCCTGGGTGACCAGGTCGTTCAGACCTTCATTCCTCACTTGGTGCAACTCCAGCAGGAAGGCGTCTTTCCTTTCGAAACGTTCGTCACGAAGTACCCGTTCGAAAGAATCAACGAGGCGATCGCGGAGGCCGAGGGCGGCAGCGTCATCAAGCCTGTTCTCGTTTTCTGATCCGGAGAGCCGCATGACCGCCGTATACGTCGTTGCCACTTTCAACGTGAAGCCGAACCATCAAGAGGCTGGCCGCACCCTGATCGAGGGATTCGTCGCTCCTTCACTGGAACAACGAGGCTGCCTGTTCTACGACCTTTACCAGTGCGCCGACGACCCTTGTGAACTCGTCATCGTGGATGGATGGGCAAGCCCAGAGGATCTGGATGGGCATGCCAACAGCTCACACGTACAGGAAACCGTCTCGAAGCTCGCACCGCTGCTCGACAAGCCAGCGCAAGTGAAAGTCTACCGAAAGCTTCTCTGAGGGGTGTTGACCACCGCTCGCCCATTGATTCTTAACCGCAGGAAATCGACATGGACAACATCAAGGGCAAAGTGATCGCCATCACCGGTGCTAGCAGCGGCATCGGCGCAGCAACGGCTCGGCACTTGGCCAGCAAGGGCGCATCCGTCGTGATCGGCGCGCCCGCGAATACTCGAGGGGATCTGGAACGGATCGTTGGAGAGATCCGCGGCGCAGGCGGTAAAGCCGCCTTCACGGAGCTCGATGTCACTCGGCTAGCAGACGTTGTCGCCTTTGTGGAATTCGCAAAGGAAAGCTTTGGCCGCCTCGACGTGATGGTCAACAACGCTGGGGTGATGGCACTCGCACCGCTCGACGCGCTCAAGGTGGACGAGTGGGACCGCATGATCGACATCAACGTGAAGGGCGTCCTGTACGGTATTGCCGCCTCGCTGCCAGTGATGCAGGCGCAGAACAGCGGTCACATCATCAATGTTGCGTCGGTGGCGGGACACATCGTGACAAAGAACAGCGGCGTCTATTGCGCAACCAAATCGGCGGTGCGGGTTATCTCGGAGGGACTGCGCCAAGAGGTGGGCGACAGCATCCGCGTCACGATCATCTCCCCGGGGGCCGTGGAGTCGAACCTCGCGACTTCCATTTCGCACGCGGAAAGCCGCGCCGAAGAAAAGAGGGTTCGAGACATTGCCGTCAAAGCCGTGGCCATAGCCGGTGCGATCGCGTTCGCGATCGACCAAACGTCGGACGTTGACGTGAACGAAATCCTCATCCGTCCTACCGCACAGCCCTTCTGACGCCACGCGGAAGCCGCATCCCAACTGTTCCCCTTTTACAACCCTTGGAGACACGCATGAAGCAGAAGATGAAGAAGATTGCAATCGCCACGAGCCTGGCTGGCCTCGCCGCGCTGGGCCAGCCCGCCGCAGCTCAGGAACTCAACCTGTTGGCGGATACGGTTGCCGCTCCAGGTGACAACCCGACGACCAAGCCCAACGAGTTCAAGAAGGCGGGTCCTTGGAAGATCGGCATGAGTCACTATGGACTCAATGGCTCGACGCATACTTACCAGACGGCGCACGAAGCCGAATATTCGGTCAAGCAGATCCCGCAGATCGGCCAGTACCTGTTCCGCAGTGCCGACTTGAATCAGGCGAAGCAAGCGTCCGACATCGAGGATCTGATCGCGCAGAAGGTGGACGTGCTGATCGTTGCCCCGCTGACCACAACCTCCGCTTCGGCCGGGATCGAGAAGGCTCGGGCTGCCGGTATTCCGGTCGTGGTCTATCTGGGCAAGACGAGTACCGACAAGTACACGACCGAAATCCAAGGCGATGACTACTACTTTGGCAAGGTGATGGCCGAGTATCTGATCAAGCAAACTGGCGGCAAAGGCAATATCTGGATCATGAAGGGCATCGCCGGCCATCCGATCGATGCGGACCGCTATCGCGGAGCCATGGACGCCTTCAAGACGGCCCCCAGCCTGAAGATCGTTTCCGACCAGAACGCCAACTGGTCTTACGACGACGCGAAGAAGATGTGCGAGAGCCTGTACCTCTCAAACCCGAAAGTCGATGGCGTGTGGGCGGACGGTGCCAACATGTCACTTGGCTGCGCCGATGCGCTGCAGCAGATGGGAATGAGCAAGCTGCCTCCGATCACCGGCGAGGCGATGAACGGTTGGCTTCGCCGTTGGACGCAGGACAACCTGCAATCGATCGGGCCGATCTGTCCTCCGGGGTTGAGCGCCGCCGCGGTGCGTGCCGCCGTCGCATTGCTTGAAGGTAAGCCGGTACACAAGCACTACGTCAATCGTCCGGCGCCGATCACGAATGAGACGCTGGGGAAGTTCGTTCGCACGGATCTGTCGGACGCGTTCTGGAGCCCTTCAGAGCTGCCGGAGCCCACGATCAAGAAGCTGTACGGCGACAAAAAGTAAGCCGACCCTTGATCGACGAGCGAGGCGGCTGATGCTGCCTCGCGATTTGGAGTGCCTCGAGTGTCAAACACCATGATTTCTGCGAAGAAGATCGTCAAGTCATTTGGTAACGCAACGATCCTGCACGGGATCGACTTCTCCGTTCGCGCTGGCTCCATCCACGCGCTCACGGGAGAAAACGGCGCCGGTAAGTCGACCCTGATGAAAATCATTGCCGGGGTCCATCGACCCAACAGTGGTTCGCTGGAGCTTCGCGGAAAGCCGGTGGTCATCGGTTCACCACTCGAAGCGCTTCGAATGGGAATCTCCACCGTGTTCCAAGAGTTCACGCTGGTGCCGAACCTTTCGGTGGCGGAGAACATCTTCCTCGGCAGAGAGCCTCGCACGGGCGCTGGTGCAATCGACTATGCCACTGCCGAGAAGCGCTCGCGAGAGATCCTCGGGCGGGTTGGCCTGGAGTTCGACCCGAGAACGCTCGTGCGCAACCTCACCGTCGCGCAACAGCAGGCGGTCGAGATCGCCAAGGGCATCTCGGCGGACGCCGACGTGTTCATCTTCGACGAGCCGTCGGCAGCGCTGAATGCCGCCGATGTCGAACGGCTTGAGAAGCTCATCTTCGAGCTCCGCGACGCAGGAAAGGCTGTGATCTATATCTCCCACCGGCTGCGCGAGATTTTTGAGTTGTGCGACACCGTGACTGTGATGAAGGATGGACGCCTGGTCGCCACTCATCCGACCAGCGAATTGAGCGAGCACGATCTGGTTGCCCTGATGGTCGGACGTGAGCTCACAAACTTCTTCCCGCCCCGAGGTAGCTCTGGCCCCTCCGACATCGCATTGGATGTGCGCTCGCTCAGACTCAAGGCAGGCTCTCCGGCAGTGAGCTTCCAGCTCAAGCGTGGCGAGATCCTCGGCTTTGCGGGTTTGGAGGGACAAGGACAGCGCGAGATCGCCCGCGCACTGGTAGGACTTGAGTGTCCGGAACAGTCGGACATCATCAAAGGCGCCTCGGGTGCGCTGCGATCCTGCGCTCTGTCAACTGATGAGGGCATCGAGTCGGTCATCCGCGCTGGGGTCGGATTCATTCCTGAAGATCGCAAGTCAGAGGGACTGTTTCTGAACCTCTCGATCTCAGACAACATTGCGCTGGGCATGCAAATAGGCAGGCCATTGCGTGCACTCTTGGCCGACGCCCGTGCCATCGTCGATGGCCTCGTGCGTGAGATGAAGATCGGCACCGGCAACGCAAAAGCCGCAGTCAACTCGCTCTCAGGCGGCAATCAGCAGAAAGCTCTGATCGGTCGCTGGCTCGCCTCAGGAGTCGACGTCCTGGTCATCGAGGAGCCCACGCGCGGCGTCGACGTGGGCGCCAAAGCCGAAATCTATAGATTGCTTCGCGCATTCGTCAACCAGGGCGGGGCGCTGCTGGTGCTGTCGCGGGAGTTGCTCGAATTGATTGGCTTGTGCGACCGCATTCTCGTGGTTCATGGACGGCAGATCGTCGACGAGATGCTTGGCGCCGAGGCGACTGAACAGAGGATTTTGCATGCGGCGATCGGACGCCGAGAACTCGCCATTGAATCGGAAAGGGCGGACGAGGTCGTACTGCTCGCCGACACCTTGCCTGCCTCTGGCGACAACCCCATGACGAAGCCTGGCGAGTTCAAGAAGCCGGGGCCTTGGAAGATCGGGATGAGTCACTACGGCCTGGCGGGATCGACTCACACCTACCAGACAGCGCACGAGGCCGAGCATGCCGCGACACAGATTCCCGAGGTCGGTCAGTACTTGTTTCTCAGCGCAGACCTTGATCCAGACAAGCAGGCAGCGGACATTGACAAGCTGATCGATCAGAAGGTCGATGCATTGATTGTCGCCCCGCTGAGTGCCACCTCGGCGTCTTCAGGCATTGAGCGCGCGCGCGTGGCCGGCATACCTGTCGTGGTGTATCTAGGCAAGACGAGCACAACGCAATTCACCACCGAGATCCAGGGCGACGACTACCATTTCGGCAAGGTCATGGCCGAGTACCTGATCAAAGAGACCGGAGGACAAGGCAATATTTGGGTGCTGCGTGGCGTCGCGGGGCATCCTATCGACGAGGATCGCTACCGCGGTGCGATTGATGCCTTCAAGACGGCACCGGGCCTCCAGATCGTCGCCGAGGAGCACGCAGGTTGGTCGTATGACCGCACCAGGAACCTGTGCGAGCAGTTGTATCGCGCGAACTCGAAAGTCGATGGAGTCTGGGCTGACGGGGCGAACATGTCGCTTGGCTGTGCCGACGCACTGGCACAGCTCGGAGTCGACAAGCTGCCTCCAATCACCGGCGAGGCCATGAACGGGTGGCTGCGACGCTGGAGATCCGACAGGTTCAGGTCCATAAGTCCCATCTGCCCGCCCGGCCTTGGCGCCGCGGCCGTGCGAGCGGCGGCCGCGCTCTTGGGAGGCAAGTCGGTCCACAAGAGCTACCTCAACCGCCCAGCCCCAATTACAAGCGACAACCTCGCGAAGTTCGTGCGCGCCGATCTATCCGATGCCTTCTGGAGTCCGACCGAACTGCCGGAGCCCACGATCAGAAAGCTGTACGAGGCCCGAGAGCCGGCTGGAACATAGGAGACATTGCAATATGAAAGCACTCACCATACTCGCGATGTCGCGAGACTCGCGCGATGGCGCGCTGCGTGTATCGATTGCCATCTTTCTGGCGATGCTGATCATCGCCGCAACGACCTCTTCCGAGTTCTTGACAGGTCAGAACATAGGCAATCTGATCTCGCAGACGGCACCCTTGGTGCTTGCCTCCGTCGGTCAGATGATGGTCATCTTGACGGGTGGGCTCGATGTTTCCAACGGGGCGGTCATGAGCCTAACCACCACCATCGTCGCCCTGCCGTATGCGAAACCGCTCACGCTATTCCTGGCCCTCGGAGCGGCCCTGCTAATCGGAGCAATCAATGGAATCGGTGTCACGCGGCTTGGGGTGCACCCCATTGTCATGACCCTGTCGACGATGAGCTTCGCTCAAGGCCTTGCGCTGCTGCTTCGCCCGATTCCGGGAGGGGACGTCCCAGCATGGCTGAGCGCGGGGGTCAACGGCAGTCTTGCAGGCATTCCATTCGCCGTTCTATGGATCGTGTTGCCGGTCGCTGCCGCGGCATGGCTGCTGTACCGGCGACCGTTCGGCGTGCACCTTTTCGCCGCCGGCGGCAACGCAGATAACGCACGCATGAATGGAATCAAGACTGACCGCGTGATCGTGTCTGCGTACATGCTGAGCTCGCTGTTCGCATTCTTTGCGGGCCTGTACCTTGCAGGACGCCTGTCCTCGGGAGACTCAAAGGTCGGCGTGGCATTCAACCTTGATTCGGTGACCGCGGTTGCGCTGGGCGGCGTGCAGTTGAGTGGCGGCGTCGGAAACCTCTTTGGCACCATAATCGGCGCGTTGCTTGTCAGCTTGATCGGCAACGCCATGAACCTTTCTAACGTGTCGGCTTTCATCCAGGTGGCAGTCAAGGGGCTACTGCTCGTCGTGGTTGTGAGCGTTCAGCGCCGCAAGGAGATTGGGCTATGAGTTCCTACGTCGCCACCCAAGGCAGACCAAGCCGCAACGGTCTGAGAACGACCTTGCAATGGGTTTCGTCCCTGCCGCCATCGTACTTCGTGCTCGCAGGGCTTCTAATAGTCGTAGCCCTCTTTGCCAGCAACCTGCTGAATCCGATCTTCACGTCCATCATCCTGCGTCAAAGCGCCCCGCTAGGGGTCGTGGTGCTCGGCCAGGCGCTTGTCATGCGTGCCGGATCGATCGACCTTTCGGTTGCTGGCGTCTCGGCGATGACCATTTACCTCGTGACGTCTGGGATCCTTGGCGAGCTTCATCCAGCTTTCCTTGTCCTCGTGCCGCTAGTGATGGGAACGATCGTGGGCGCGATCAACGGTCTTTTGATTGCCTACGTTCGTGCATCGGCCGTGATGGTGACGTTGGGAATGACGACCATATTGATGGGTGCCGTGTCTTGGCTAACTGCAGGGCAACCGCCTGGGGCTGTACCACGCTGGCTAATGATGGTGACCAACGAACGTCTGCTCGGACTGTCCTACTCAGTCTACATCTGGGTACTAATGACGATCGGATTTGCCGTGGTCATGAAGACGATGGTGTATGGCAAATTCGTCGCTGCGATTGGAGACAGTCCAAAGGCAGCCCTTGTATCAGGCTTGCGCGTTCCGAACGTGATCTTTGCGAGCCATGTACTCGCCGGTCTGCTCGGCTCGATCGGATCAGTACTTCAGACCTCTGCCTTGGGCGTCGGAAGCATCAAGCCAGGGCTGGACGTCGTGATGAACGCGATCGCTGCGGCGATTCTCGGCGCCGTGACGTTCGGAAGTGGTCGCGGAGGAGTAATGGGGCCGTTTGTAGCCGTAATAGCCTTCGGCTATTTGTTTGCCGTGCTCACGGTGCTTGGTGTGCAGGAGCCGGGCAAGCTGATGGTCCAAGGCATTGTCATTGCGACTGCGGCGATAAGTGCTGGGGTGAAGCGCAAGTGAGTGAGCTGGACTGCATGATTCTCAGCATTGTCAACCCAAGCCTGACACGTAGACCCAGGCGAACGCTGCCCAGCGCCTGGTTGATGCGCCCGCGCGTTGAATTCGAAGTCGCGAATCTCGTGCACTGCAGCGCCGAAACCGCCGCCGTCGGGCGGCGCGATGATGAAGTCGAAACGGATCGCATGGAAGCGGGGTTCACATGGGATGTAGCGCG
This sequence comes from Variovorax sp. Soil_C_17, assembly GCF_057657265.1. Lineage (NCBI taxonomy): Bacteria > Pseudomonadati > Pseudomonadota > Betaproteobacteria > Burkholderiales > Comamonadaceae > Variovorax > Variovorax sp. Soil_C_17. The sequence goes on along the minus strand of NZ_JBDGIT010000023.1, from coordinate 2,686 downwards.
CAAACGAGTGATGCAGCGTAGGCGCGAGTGGCGTCGGTCGAGCTCGTCCTGCAACAGTCCTGCGAGCGTCTCCAGCAGCGGGCTGCTGCGAGGACTGCGCCGCATGACGCGAGTGTTCAGGGTGGCGGCGATGCCGGACTGGCGCAGCTCGCGCAGCGTGCATCCGATCTCATCGAGGGTTATGCGCAGCACCTGATCACACTTGGATGTGTGCATTGAGTCTGCTGGTTGCCAACGCTAGTCCGGTCAGACACGAGCATCTAGGCGCAAGACAAATTGGCTTGGGTAAGCGGCCAGCCGCCCCACCTTGAGATCTGAAGCCAAGCCGGAGACCATGCTGTCCATCTAAGTTAGCTGGACATCTATGGACGTCAATCCGAAGCAACGCCGCCGTCACAGCGCAGCGTTCAAGGCGCAGGTTCTGGCGGCATGCTCCGAGCCTGGTGCCTCGGTCGCAGCGGTTGCGCTTTCGTTCGGGCTCAACGACAACCTCGTGCATCAATGGCGTCGCGGTCGCGGAGCGAGTTCTGTGCGAGCGGCAGGTTCGGCGACGGTTGCCGAGCCTGCGCCGGAGTTCGTTGCGCTGTCGTTGCCGACGCCGGCGCCACCGCCTGCACAGGCGCCATTACCCACGGCGGCTGCACCTGCCGAGACGATCCGGCTCGAGCTCAAGCGTGGCGCTCTCGGCGTGAGCGTCGTGTGGCCCATCTCGGCGGCAGCCGACTGCGCGGCGTGGCTTCGCGAAGTGTTGCGATGATCCGCATCGACGCTCTGTGGCTGTGCACCCAGCCACTGGACATGCGTGCCGGCGCCGAGCGCTTGATGGCTCACGTCGTGCATGCTCTGGGCAGCGCTCGTGCGCATCACGGCTACTTGTTCGCCAACGTGCGGGCCACTCGCATCAAGCTGCTCGTGCACGACGGCTTCGGCGTGTGGTGTGCCGCCCGAAGGCTCAACGCCGGTCGCTTCGTGTGGCCCAGCGAGAGCAGTGCCGCGAACCCACTGTCGTTGACGCAGGCGCAGTTCGATGCGCTGGTGGTGGGACTGCCTTGGGAGCGTCTGCCGGAGATGAGTTTGATCACGCGGCTATAGGCCGCCGAACGGCGAGCGCGTTGACAGCGCAACTCCCAATGACGCGAAGCAACCGGGCCTGCATGATGCATACCCATGCAGGACCTGCGCGACCTCAAGGATGAAGACCTTCAAGGTCTGACGCCCGAGGCGGTCACAACGCTCGCCCAGCAGATGCTGCAGCACATCCAGCGCCAGGCGCAGGACATCCGCCTGAAGGACGCCAAGCTCGAGAAGCTCACGTTCGAACTGGCACGTCACAAGGCTTGGAAGTTCGGTGCGAAGTCCGAGGCGATGAGCGCCGAGCAGCGCCGGCTGTTCGAGGAGACGCTGGCCGAAGACGAGGCCGCTCTGCAGGCGTTAATGGAGCAGGCGAAGGGCACGCCTGCGCCGGACGACAACGCCTCGTCCAAGCGCAAGCCACGACGTCAGCCTCTGCCCGACCATCTGCGCCGCGTGCAGCACCATCACGAGCCCGAGGACACCGCCTGCCCGAGCCCGGGCTGCGGCAAGCGATGGTGCGCGTGGGCGAGGACATCAGCGAGAAGCTGGACATCGTGCCGGCGGAGTTCTTCGTGCACCGCCACGTCTACGGCAAGTGGGCGTGCCGCTGCTGTCAGCGCCTGGTGCAGGAGGGCGTCGAGCCGCAGCTCATCGACGGCGGGGTGCCCGCGGCAGGCCTGGTGGCGCACACGCTGATCAGCCGCTTCGTGGATCACCTGCCGTACTACCGGCAGGAGGTCATCAACGCGCGCTCGGGCGTGCACACGCCGCGCTCGACATTGGCGGCCTGGTCCGGCCGTGGCGGCGCGGCATTGGAGCCGCTGTACGACGCGCACAAGCGCTTCGTGCTCTCGGCCCGGGTGCTGCATGCCGATGAGACGCCGGTGGCCATGCTCGACCCCGGTCGGGGCAAGACCAAGAAGGCTTACGTCTGGGCCTACGCGCGCGGAGCCTTCGATCCGGTGCCGGGCGTGATCTACGACTTCTGCGTGGGGCGCGGCGCGCAGTTCCCCATCGCGTTCCTTGGTACGGCGCAGGGTGGTGAGGACGAGCGAAGTTGGCGCGGTACGCTGGTGCGCGATGAATACAAGGCCTACGACAGCGTGATGGGCGCCGAGCCCGGGCGCACGGGCGCTGGATGTCTTGCACATGCGAGACGGAAATTTGACGAGTTGCTGCTCGACTCGGGCAAGAGCGCTGTCGCAGATGAGGCGCTGCGTCGCATCGCGGAGATCTATCGCCTGGAGCGCAAGCTATCCACGCTGACGAGCGAGGAACGACTGGCGAGCAGGCGCAGCGATGCGAAGCCACTGTGGACGGACCTGCATGAATGGCTGCGACTGGAGCGAAGCCAGGTACCCGACGGCAGTGCGACGGCCAAGGCCCTGAACTACAGCCTCAATCACTGGGAAGCCCTGACACACAATCTGCTCGACGGCGACGTGAACGTCGACAACAACAGCCTTGAGAACCTCATCCGTCCATGGGCGGTCGGACGCCGAGCATGGCTCTTCGCGGGCAGCGCGCTCGCCGGGCCCCGAACGACACCCAAACTCCCCCGGCTATCGACACGTAAATTCCCCCGCCCCGGCCGTCTGGCCGTGACGGTGTA
>NZ_JBDGIT010000022.1:0-29562 GCF_057657265.1 Variovorax sp. Soil_C_17 | reverse complement strand
CCGTGAAGGCGTGGCTTGCCGAGCACAAGCACGAGATCGAGGTGTTCTACCTGCCGAGCTACAGCCCGGAGCTCAACTCGAATGAAATGGCCAACGCCGATCTGAAGCAGGCCGTCACGAAGCTCGCCCCTGCGCGGACGAAGTTGCAGTTGGTCAAGGCCACAGCCAAGCATCTGCGCAGCGTTCAGCGGCAACCCGAACGCATCAAGAGCTACTTCGAACACGAGCCGGTTCGCTATGCGGCCTGATTCAAGTTCGCTCATGCCGGCTTGTATGGATGCCTCCCGGCGATAGGTAGTAACCCGCGTCGTTTTGTGAAGAAGTCGGCTGCTGCCTTGTATCCGGCTTTGTGTGTGATCTGCCCTGGTTGCCCAGGCCATGCCACTGGCCCTGATGTAATCCGCTGACAAGCGCCTCATCTCAATAGCGGACTGTTGAAGTCCTAGCCGGCATTCAGGTTGAGCTTGTCTCGGTCTGACCTGTTTCACATCACTTCGCGTCTTGCTGCCCCAATCGCCTTCAAAGGCTCACATACCCTTTCTTGGTTGGGTTGATGTCGGCCGCCGAGCTCAAGCCGCTTGCGGCCTGGTGCTCTGGTGGCCCCGTTGGTAATCCTGTTGCCTGGCCGTCACGGCCCAGATCGTGCGGGCCATCTTGGCCGCCTGCGCCACGACCACCACATTGGCCGGGCGCCTAGCCTGGAGTTGCTCCAGCCACGGCCCCAGTTCCTTGGCGTGCGTGAGCACCGAGCGTGCGCCGTGGATGAGCAGGGTGCGCAGGTAGGTGTCACCGCGCTTGGAGATGCCCAACAGGTTGACCTTGCCGCCTGTGCCGAGCTGCTTGGGCACTAGGCCCAGCCAGGCGCAGAATTCGCGGGCCGACTTGAAGGCGCTGGCGTCGCCCATCGTGGCGATCGCCGCCGTGGCCGTTAGCAGCCCGACCCCAGGAATGGCCGCCACGCGCTTCATGTCCGCATCGGCGCGCAGGCGCTGCGCCAGTCGTGCTTCGATGGCCTTGATGTCCGCGGCCAGTTGCTTGATGCGCTGGGCCTGCTCGCGCAGACTGTCAGCCACGTACTGAGGAATGTCATTGACCAGCGATTCCAAGGTGACCTCGATCTCGCTGAACAGCGCATTCCTGCCCCGTGCGAAGGTGGCGCCGAACTCGTAGAGCAGACCGCGTAGCGCGTTGATCTGCATGACCTTCATCCTCATGAGCAACTCGCGCTGGCGGTGCAGTACGAGCGTGGCCTGCTGGGCCAGTGTCTTTATGCCTACGAACTTGGTACCCGGCTGCTGCACCGCCAGCCAGATGGCTCGGGCGTCGGTCGCGTCGGTCTTGTTGCCGGCAACGAATGGCCGTACGGCCTTGGCATGAATCAGCCGCACGCTGTGACCCAACTGCGTCAATTCACGTGCCCAGTGGTGCGCCCCGCCGCAGGCTTCGATGCCGATCAGGCACGGCGCGCGGTTGGCGAAGTGCTCCAGCACCTTGGCACGCTTGAGCTGGATGTTGACGATCTCCCCCGTGCTCATGTCCACGGTGTGCAGTTGGAACACGCTCTTGGCGATGTCAAGGCCAACAACCTGGCGCCCGTCGATCAAGCCGATGATTTGTCCCGCACCCTGAGCTGCAATACGATTCATCTCGGACCCCCGATGGTGTTTGTGAAGACCTCGGTCTATCACGCCATGGGCACTTCGATGCCGTCTCCATTCGGGGGTCCACCTTGCCATGCCGGCAGCCAGTCTCCCAGAACAGTCACGCTGTTCATCTCCGTGCTCCCGCTCTTGCTGTCCCCGTAGGGAGGGAGGCATCCATTACATCTCAATAAAGAAAAGCAAACCACCAAGGCGTACCCAATGGCCCTTGCAATCCGAGGCCAAACTTCTGCGACGTTTCATATCCGAGGGACCGCTCCCATGCACTGAGCTCGTCAAAAAGCGCACAAAGGTTGCCCATCAGGCTTCGCCGCATTGCGTCAAGATCGGGAGAAGAGGTCGCCCATCGTTGAACGACAGCTTTTCGGAAGACAATTTTGGCGGCTGAATGTCGACATTGGGCCCAGACCCGCCTTACAGCAGACGTCACGATCGCCGGAAAGCGGTCATCGGCAGGCCGACCTCCTCGGCCGCGCAGGGTTGAATGAGCCGCTCAAGTTGGCATCGGCTCAGGCCCAACATCCGACGCGCGCACCATCCAGTCCTCCATGGCCGAATTGAATTGAGCCGGTCGGTCTCGTGCATCGTCATAGTGATCGTCGCTTTGCCAGGCCCACCAGGCCCGTCGCCGCACGTCGCATCCCGAAGACCCCGGGGCGCAACGATGCGACAGCTCTATTCGGGGCCTACACAACAAATGATGTCAACGCTGTTTTCAAACGTCGCATTGCCAGCGAAGTTGAAATGTCGCTACAAGGGCTTCCCCATCAGTCAAGCACCCTTGTCCCCCGTCCATGAGGCCGTTCAAGGTCGATAGATTGGGGTCGACGGTCCGCTGCTTTCGCGGGTTGCCTATCGATGAGTCAAGGTGCGGACTGGCGATGCTACAAACGGCCATTGATGCAGCGCATTTACTGCGGACCCTGATGAAAGACGCGCGCGAGGGCCTCATTCATTTCGCGAGGATGGCAAGTTGCCACCTCCCGACATTTCTCAGGCACTCCCCGCGCGGGTCCAACCTTGCTTCATCACAATAAGCCGTCAAGCGGCGGTGCAAATCAAACTCGGGGCAAATTTCGTGGTTCGAAGGTTTGGCTCGAAGGCTTCAACTCGTTGCCGACCCCGGTCATGCTGGCATTGCGAACGTCTCTCCTCGAGATAGTACGGCCCACGCCATGCGGGCATTCTTGGCGGCGATGGCCACGATCGCTCGCCAGTAGCCTCGACGCTCGGCAAGCGTCGTGGCCCATCGGCTCACTCCATCCGTCTTGCTCTTGGCGCTGTTGAGCATCGATCGGGCTCCCAAGACCAGCAGCGATCGCATATACGAATCCCCCACCTTTGTGATGTGCCCGAGTCGTGTCTTTCCACCCGAGCTGTACTGACCTGGCACCAAACCTAGCCAGGCTGCGAACTGGCGACCGTTCTTGAAGTCGTGCCCGTTTCCGATCATGGCCAGCATCGCAGTGGCGGTGGTCTCGCCAATCCCTCTCAGGCGCATCAGCTGCTGGGCCCGAGTGTCTCCGCGCGCCATCTGCGCGATGTGTCGGTCGTAGAGCGCGATCCGCTCGTCCAGCCGCGTCAATTCGCTGAGCAGATCGCCGATGACAGTGTTGCTCCACCCGAGCAGATCCTCGAGGCACGCCATGGCCTGACGGCGCACGGTCGATGCCTTCAGCGGCAGCACGATACCGAACTCACTGAGCAACCCACGTACCCGGTTGATGATTGCCGTGCGCTGCTCGACGAATCCCTGGCGCACGCGATGCACGCTCAGTTGCGATTGCTGCTCCAGGCTCTTGATCGGCACGAATCTCATGTTCGGCCGTTGCGCTGCTTCGCAGATCGCGGCCGCGTCGGCCGCATCGTTCTTGCCACGCTTGCCGGACAGGCGATACGGGCTGACGAACTACGGTGCCATCAGGGGTAAACGTATTTTTTCGACAAATTGACACGGTAGGCCCGAAAAACTTCAAGCACGACAAGCACTTGCAAAAGTGCCAGTCGGAGGAGGGCAGTGCGATTCGTGCAGAATGACACGCTCACCGACAGGGAGCTCGCGGAACGACCGGCCCGGTAGGGCCGTTCTGCTCCGGCACCCCGACAAGGTGGGCATGTGCTTCGTACTTGGTCGGAATCGGTTGGTGCCTCAGAGTGCCGCCGTGCCAGAGCGACGCGCCACCAGCAAGTGCCCATATTTTTCGAGGTTGAACCGGTACGTCCCGCGGAAATTGATGTGCGAGAAGTGCGCGGGTCCGATCCGGCGAAGCCAGTCGTCCTCCATCGGCAAGCCGGAGACCCTGAGACGGGAAACGACGCCGTCCATGCGGCCGGTGTTCCAGGCGAGCACGATGTTGGTGAGCAAGGCGTGCGCCCCAGAGATGGCCACCATCTCCTGCCTTCGTCGTCCTCGGGCCTGCGCTATCTGCCCACCGTGGATTGCACGTTGGAGTTGATGCACCGATTCGCCGCGGCTCAGTAGCGCCAGCAGCTCGCGTCGAAAGTCGGTGATCGTCAGGTAGTCGCACAGGAACAGCGTTCGCAGCAGCCCGCCGAGATGTTAGCCGTATGGTGCAATGGATCGCCGATGGCGGCAGAGCCCAAGCGGTGAATGGCGTGTACCGCGGACACCTTGCCAGCGCGAATGGACGCCACCAGCCGCACAAGATCGTCCCAGCCGCGCTCGATGCACTTGAGAGACACCCGGTGCACGGTGGCCCTCTCCAAGCTTTCCGGCACCGACCAGCCCCTTGGGACGAACAGCTTGCGCTCGCGCAGGTCCTTCAGTCTCGGACACAGGTCGAACCCCAGGAGCTTTGCGATGGCCAGGGCGACGCTGGTCATGCCATGGGTGTCTACGGCGAGCAGGGAGACGCGAATGCGATCCTCGCTGCGATTGTGTTGCTCGACACCTTCGACGGCCGCACCCGCCTGTCGTTCGTTCAGCACGATCGGCTGATCGTAGAAGAGCCCCCAGCGGTCCCGCACGTGGGTGTACAGGCCGGCAGCATAGGTGCGTCTGCGCGGATCCACCCTGGCCGTCCACAGGTGCCGGCTGGTATCGATGGCCATCATGTCTGCCGACCCCTTCGTGCCGTCTCCCCACAAGGCGGCGATCGGCAGGGCGTTCTGGTACTCCGAGACCCGTTCGTTAGCCCGCCGCAGGCGACCACTGAATTCGATGGCCCGCATGGCCGAGGCAATGTGCGCCGCATCCAGCCCAGGAATCATCGATCCAACCCCGGTGGCGTCGTTGTCGCTCCCATGGGCAAGCAGCGCGCCATAGACTGCCAGCAGTTCGTGGTCAGACTCGGGGCGGCGGGCCAGCAGCGCCTCGCTGAAGTGCGTCGCCGCGTCGACCTCCATCAGCACGTCGGGCAACTGCACATGTCCGATGTGCTTGAAGACGGCCTCTCTGGTCTTGCGAGGTTCGATCTCCTCGTCCAAGGCATTGATTGATGGCAAATGCACCAGACCCTTGGCGTCGAGACTCACCTTCCCGCGCTCGACCGCTTCCGCAAGCGCATACAACCCGACCGACATCGTCGCCAGAATTGGCGCCAGGAACTCGCTGGCCTGCGACGGCAGCCCAAGGATCTGATAGTGCTGTTCCTTGCACCTCATCCATTCCCCGTCGGCGAGGAGCATGGATTGGCTGGAGCGGTGGCCGATCGAATGGTTCACCCATACGCTTCCCCGCCGCAAGCTCCTGCGCAGGGCCATCATCGTGCTGGCCTCGAACGCACGATAGCGGGACCGAGGATCCAGATCGGTGACGATGGTGCTCCATGCGAGCCCGACCGATGGCGGCTTGAAGTCCGTCGGAATCTCCCGGCCGCCGATCGCCTGAAGCTTCATCCACGCCTGCCATTGTTCGTATGCCAGGTCACCGGACTTTCCGACAAAGTCGACGGCTCGAAGCCCTGTCAAGTGCGCATGAACGCGGCGGCTGTCCTCCGCAAGGGCTCGACGAATCTGCGAGGCGAATGAGGTGGTCCCCGCGTCACCGATGCCGTCGAGGAGGCTTCGAGCTTCGAGCACACGTTCGCGCCACGACTTCGTCTCGTCACGAAGCACGGCCCTCGCTCTGACGGCGTGCTGCAGCGTAGCGTCGTTGATTCGGGCGCGCGCCCTGTCGGCACGCTCGGCCGCGTGTCGGAACAGTTCCTGGCTACGGCGCGATGCCTGGAGCAGCGCGATATCGGTCAGCTCCATCAGCGTCGCGTGCAGGAAGCACACAACCTCCACGGTCTGGCGTCGCTGTTCAATGCGTGCGGTCATTGATGGCCGGCGCATGGTCACGTGGGCCGCGTAGGCCTGTTGCTTGCTCAGGGCGATGGAATCCAATGCCCAGGTGTGCACGCCCAAGGCCTTGAGAGCGACGATCTTCTCCAGGGTCTGTGCGGTCGTGCTCGGGGCATGGCGCTCGGGCGGTGTCTTGAGCCACTCGAGATGGCTGCCTGAAGCCGCAGGGGAGGGCGCATAGGCCCAGTCGATCGCTTGGCGCAGCGCCTCCTTCCCAATCGCCGCCTCGATCGTTGCGGCCATTGCCGCCTCCGTGGCATCGAACGCCTGGCGGGCCCAGTCGGCAATGCGGCGTGTGCCCGGAATGATGATTCGCCTGCCGTACAGCCAGATGCGTGCAGTTCGAATCAGGTCGTCGGGGTGAGCGGCCTCAAGGGCGGCGACCGCGAGAACCTGGTCGATCTTTTGCCGCTGGACTTCGTCAAGGTCGCTCAGGCCAAGATATGTGCGGGCCCAGGCTTGGTGCTCGTACAGCGTCTGCCGGCGTTCATAGAGCGATCGGAGGCTGGCGATGCTCACGCTGGGCAACCGCAACGCTTCGCACACTGAACGCAGCAGGATCTTCGGGACCGTGGCGAATCTGTCCATCGGGCGGCCACTCGCCCGCAGAAAGAGCAACTGGATGGCTGCAGCGACGCGGCGGTCGTCGCGGAAGCGCTCGCAGATCGCGGAAATGTCGTCCTTGCTCAGGCTGAAGAACTCCTGAACATCGAGTTCGGACATCCTGGAGGGAAGGGTCTCCGCGCCGATGAAACGCTGGGCGAACGTCACGGCAAGGATCCTCCACAGGGATGAGGCCCGCCAATCTACTCCTTCGGCGCGCGTTGTGGCTGCGGGTTCCGGTCACCCCGCCGAAAGCGTGCGGGCGTCGGCGACAACTACGGCCGTGTCAATTTGTCAAAAAAATACGATTACCCCAAGGAGCCGCAACTCGTCCGCAAGATTGTCCTGGCCGGCACCGGCCCGGCCGGCGGCGAAGGCATCAGCTCCGTGGCGGGGGTGACCTTCTACGACATGCTGCGAGGCCTCTTCACGGGCCAGGATCCGAAGCAGTTCCTGTTCTTCACGCGCACTCCCAGCGGCATCGAGGCCAGCAAGGCCTTCCTGGCGCGCCTGCAGGAGCGCACCGAGAACCGTGACAAGGAAATCACGAACGGCGCGTTCTTCGCCCAACTGGGGGCGCTGCGCGCGTGGGGGAACAAGGCCCCGGCCGATCTCTCGGTGGTCAAGCAGCCGGTGCTGGTGGTCAATGGCGACGACGACCGCATGGTGCCCACCGTCAACACGCACGACCTGGCGAAGAGGCTGCCGAACAGCCAGCTGATCATCTACCCCGATGCCGGGCATGGCGGTGCATTTCAGTTCCATGCCGACTTCGTGCGCAGCACGCTCGAGTTTCTGGCCCGCTAGCCACGCCAGCCCTTTCCGCGGAACACCGCAGACGCGCGCGCGATTTGGACGGCGAAGGTCCATGGCCTGCTTCCATGCTCGGCGAAGCCCTATCTCCGTACGCAGCAACCGAGTGACACTTTCGATTGGACGCTGCTCGAAGTGGACAACGTCGCGCCGTGTTCCAGGGTATCCCGCAGCCACAACATTACAACCGCTGTGCGGACGCCGCTCGAAAGCGGCATTCCGCGCCCTGAGCTCAGGCCAACGCTGACTTCATGAAGGCACGAAGCTCGCGATTGAATGCGTCGGGTGCTTCGCGGAAAGCACTGTGCCCGATGCCTGCCATCTCGACGAGCTGCGCACTCGGAACCATCGATTTCACATGCTGCGAAGCCTGCGGCAAGAGGATGGCATCGGCCGAGCCGTAGAGCAGCAGGGCTGGCACGCGCATTGTGGCCAGCGCGTCATCGTTGTCCAGGCTGCGCGAGAACAGAGCGGCGCGCACTCCCGGCGGCACGATGCAGTTGAAGCCCAGTTGCTCGTGGAACTCCAACGCCTCCAGCGGCCGGGCATGACAGTCGCGGATGAAGTTCCCCAGGGTCAAGACGGATGTGGCCACGTCGGTGGCGAAGAGCCCTGGCACATGCGAGAGCACCTGCGGTCCGAGCAGGCTCATTGCGTGCTCGTTGCCAAGCTTGGTGAGGGCGCCAACCAGCACCAGGCCGGCGAGCCTCGACGTGCCGTGGCGCCGCAGGTAGTCGCAAGCCACCAACCCACCGTAGGACCAGGCCACGAGGAAGGTCTGCGATGCACCCAGCGCGTCGATAGCGGCTTTCACGTCGTCGGCCCACAACTGCCCGTCGGCGTAGGCGGCTGCGTCCGCGGGCTTGTCGGAGGCCCCGTGGCCGCGCAGGTCCAGGGCGCCGATCGTGTAGTCGTTAGCCAGGTCGCTCTCGAGTTGGTACTTCCAGCACCAGGCCGATGAAGAAAAACCGTGCAGGAAGAGGATCGCCGGCGCACCTGCCTTGCCTGCTTGCAGCAGGTTGAGCTTCGCGCCGCCGCCGCCCCGGAGGGTACTTGTGGAAATCGTCGGTTTCATGGATTGCCGTGGGCTCACGTGGTGTACTTCACTGCACGCGCTCGAGCAGCCCGACACCGGTGGGCGCTTGGGCTTCGCCACGCAGCTGGCGCAGCACGGTCTCGAGGTCGAAGTAGACGCGTTCGTTCAGCAGGCGGGCTGCCTCGGCGCCATCGCCGAAGTTGTAGAAGGCGGCCAGCTCGAAGCAAACGCGACGGCCCGTGGCCGCTATGCCGCAGAACTCGCCGCGGTGCGTGGCTGTCACAGTCACTTCGCGGATGGAGCAGCCGGGCACGTCGTACTCGGCGCTGTTACGCAGTTGGAAGTCAGGGAAGGCGGCGTCGAAGGCCGCGTAGAAGTCCTTCACGCCCGAGATACCGCTGAACACGGCCGACATCGGGATCACGTCGTAAGAGGCACGCTCATCTCGGATGAAAGTGTCGTAGACGGCGTCCCACTCGTGGGCATTCTCGGCCCGCATGTGTTCGACGATGCACTGGCGTTGCAAGGCGATGCGTTCGGGGTTGGTGGGAATCTTGGTTGCGGTCATGTCTCTCTCCAGCTCGGGGTGGGTGGGGGCGGCCTTCTTGCAGCTGCCGCATGGCTTTCTCGGCCATGGCTCGCAGTCTCGTCAACTATGTGTTCTATGTCAACGTAATTGACACAAACATCTGTAAGTACAATCCCGACCATGAAGGCCATTCCCCGTTCCGCCATCTCGCGTCCCGCCACGGAGGAAGAGGCCGTCCCGGTCGACCGGATCGACGAGGCCATCCTTGCCTTCCACGAGGCCTACCAGACTGTGATCGCCGGTGCCGACGAACTGCTAGCTCAGCAGGGCCTCGGGCGCAGCCACCACAAGGTGCTGTATCACGCCGCTCGGCATCCACGTTGTTCTGTGACAGAGGTGCGTGAGTTCATCGGCGTGACCCGACAGGCCATGCAGCGCCCGATCAACGACTTGCACCGCCTTGGTTTGATCGAAATGGTGGCCACGCCGGGTAATCGTCGGGTTCACCAGCTGATGCTTACCGAACAGGGCGCGGCGCTGGAGCGCGAGGTGACGCAGCTTCTGCGCCATCGCTTCGAGGCGGCCTTTGCCAAGGCGCCGGCGGCAAGCGTGAGGCATTGGCTGACAACGATGAAGGCCTTTGTATCCTGAAGGCTTTTCCGCGCAGGGGTGTTGTCGCAAGTCGCCAGTACCGTTTGGGCGGAGCCTCGGTGAGCGCGCGCTGCTTGGCGCGGGCGCGCGCCGCGCTTGGCGTTGGCTCGGCGCGTCTGTGCAACGCGCAAGCCCGAGGCGTTTTCGAGAAAGCTGGGGCTGCTCATCGCCTGCACTACCTGGATGTTCCCGATGAAGTTTGCAAAGCGCGCCTGCGTGCTCGCAATTTCTCGGCGCAACCCCCTTTGAATCGACCGATGCAGAGTTCGACCAGATCACCAGCCATTTCGTCCCGCGTAGGCCGGAGGATGGCTTCAATGTAGTTCGCTATGGCTGAACGTGTCCCTGTTGGTTCTGCCGCCGCGCATTTGAAGTAAGCCGCAGAAGGCAGAATGCGCGAGCGGACCTTCGACGTCACCGCCCAGCTTGCTCGGTCTGGACTCACAACGCGAACGGCTGAGATCGTGGAAAGTGATCGTGCCGATAGCCGCGAGCAAACGGCCGCTATGCGCTAGAAGCTCTCTTGCTCGAAGAGCGAGGCGCAGCCTTCTTCGCATTGCTGACTAAACCCCACAGCTCGCGCTGTTAGGTGCGCTGTTTGGCGGCGAGCTCGCGCGACGCCCAGGCGGCGACCGCATCGATGAAGGCGCGCACCTGAGGCGGCAAGAACGTGCGCTCGGGGTAGACCGGCGCGATCTGCATTTCGGCACCGATGATGCCGGCGAGCACCTGCACGAGCGCGCCGCTCTCCAAGTGCGGCGACACCAGGCTATTCGGGAGGAGCGCGATTGCCATGCCCGCTTGCGGCGGCTTCGCACAGCAGGGCGATGGCATTCGAGAAGTACGCCCCGTCAACGTGGAGCTTGCCCCCCGAGGCCATGGGCCAGTGGGACTCCGGCAGCTCGCCGCGCGCGAAGCCAAGAAGACAGCGGTGGCTCTGGAGATCGCATGGCGTGCGCGGCGTGCTGCGATCGGCGAGGTAGGCGGGCGCCGCTACGGGGATCATCGGGTCGCGGAAGAGCGTGCCCGCGATGAGGCCGGGCTGGATCTGGCTGCTGGCACGCAGCGTGACGTCGTAGCTGCCGTGGAGGATGTCGACGTGCTGGTTCGACGTGTGGACATGGACGCGCAGCGCGGGGTAGCGCATCGCGAATTCGCAGAGCATCGCATGGAAGCTCTCGATCATGACGGGCTGCACCGAGACGCGTAGGTCGCCCCGAAAGAGGTCGTCGCTCATGCGCACGCTCTGCTCGGCGAGGCGAACGGCGTCTAGTGCGATGCAGGCCTGCCGGTAGAACACCTCACCGGCCTCAGTGAGGACGAGGCTGCGCGTGGTGCGGCGCAGAAGACGCGCGCCACGACCATCTGGAGACGTTCGGATTCGCTCCTCATCAGCTCTGCGAGCGTGTCGCCGGGGGAATGGGCAGGTCCTCCAAAGCCTTGAATTCCTGGAGCGAGAAACTCGTCTGCACTTGCTTCACCCCTGGTAGTCGATGCAGCTTCCGCTGCAGCAGCTCCGAATAGGCATCCAGGTTCTCGGCCAACACCATCAGCAGAAAGTCAGCCGTGCCGGTCACGCCGTGGAACATCACCACCTGGGGAATGGCGCGCACTGCCTCGACGAACTCGGCTGAGCGCTTCTCGTTCTGGAAATCGATGCTGATGCTTACGAAGGCCACCACACCGTAGCCCAGCGCGCTTCGATTCAGTCGTGCGCGATACCCCTCGATCAACCCCGCCTGTTCCAAACGCCGGATGCGGCGCCAGCACGGCGACTGCGAAAGGCCAGCCATCTCCGCCAACTCGACGGTGGTCAGGCGAGCATTGGCTTGGAGGGCAGAAAGCAGCTGCAGGTCCACCTGGTCGAGCTCGATATGCATAAATAGACCTCAAAAATAGCGACTGGAGAATCAATTATCCAACGAGTAAAAAGTACTTGGATGGTGCGACCTAGTCTTCCAGAATTTGCGCATAAACCAACTGACGCACCCCCCATGGGCACCACTACTCCTTCCCTGTTCGCGCATGTCCCGCCGTATGCGGGCGACCCCATCCTGTCCCTGACGGAGACCTACCAGGCCGATCCGCGGCCGGACAAGGTCAGCCTGAGCATCGGCGTGTACTTCGACGGCGACGGCCGCCTCCCCGTGCTGCCTTCCGTGCGGCAGGCCGAAGCTGCGCTGCTGCAAGACATCGGCCCCCGTCCCTACCTGCCGATGGAAGGGCTGGCCGACTTCAGGGCCGCCGTCCAGGGCCTGCTGTTCGGCGCCGCGCACGAAGCGGTGACCGGCGAACGCATCGCGACGCTGCAAACCCTGGGCGGCTCCGGAGGGCTCAAGGTCGGCGCCGACTTTCTGCGCCGCTACTTCCCCGAAGCCGGCGTCTGGGTCAGCGATCCGACCTGGGACAACCACCACGCCATCTTCGAAGGCGCAGGCTTCGAGGTGCAGCACTACCCCTACTACGACCCTTCCACGGGCGGCCTGCGTTTCGACGACATGCTCGCGACCCTGGATGGCCTGCCGCGCCACAGCATCGTGCTGCTGCACGCCAGCTGCCACAACCCCACGGGGGTCGACTTGTCCGCCGCGCAATGGCGCTCGCTCATCCCGGTGCTGCGCGATCGCGCGCTCATTCCCTTCGTGGACATCGCCTACCAGGGCTTCGGCGACGGCCTCGACGAGGATGCCTTCGCCTTGCGTGCACTGGCCGACGCGGGCATCCAGTTCTTCGTCGCCAACTCCTTCTCCAAGAACTTTTCGATGTACGGCGAGCGCTGCGGCGGCCTCAGCGTGGTGTGCAGGGACCGCCAGGCAGCCGATACCGTGCTCGGGCAACTCAAGGCCACCGTCCGGTGCAACTACTCGACGCCTCCCACGCACGGCGCGCGCGTGATCATGCGGGTGCTGCGAGACGCGCAACTGCTCGCGCAATGGACCGCCGAGACGGCCGCCATGCGGCAGCGCATCCGCGCCATGCGCGAACGCCTGCACTCGGTGCTGAACGAGACCTTCCAGGGTCGCCGCAACTTCGAATACCTCCTGACCCAGCACGGCATGTTCAGCTACACCGGCCTCGGGGAGGCTCAGGTGAACCGGCTGCGCGAGGCACACGCCGTCTATCTCGTGCGTTCGGGCCGCATGTGCCTTTCGGGCCTGACCCTGGATAACGTGGACAGGGTGGCGCAGGCCATCGCCGAAGTCCTGGGCCGAGGCTGAAGCACATGGAAGCGCGCACCACCGCCTCTATGGGCTCCACTGGCACCCCCGAGCAGATCGTGCAGGAAGAACAAGCCCAGCTCGACTTCAGCCGCTCCATGAGCTACGGCGACTACCTGCAGCTGGACGCCATCCTCCACGCCCAGAAGCCGCTCTCGCCTGCTCACGACGAAATGCTCTTCATCGTCCAGCACCAGACCAGTGAACTCTGGATGAAACTGATGCTGCATGAGCTCGTCGCCGCGTTGCGCTGCGTTGCCTCGGACGAATTGAGCAGCGCCTTCAAGATGCTCGCGCGCGTCTCACGCATCATGGAGCAGCTGGTTCATGCCTGGGACGTGCTCGCGACGATGACACCGCCGGAATACACCGCCATGCGCCCCTACCTCGGGGCGTCCAGCGGCTTCCAGAGCTACCAGTACCGCTGCATCGAGTTCTCGCTGGGCAACAAGAACCCGGCCATGCTCAAGCCGCACGATCACCGGCCCGATCTGCTGGAGCGGGTGCGCGCCGCATACGAGGCGCCCTCGCTCTACGACGAGTCGCTGCGCTTGCTGGCGCGGCGCGGCTTCGAACTGCCCGCCGGCCAATTGGAGCGCGACTGGACCCAGCCCTACGTCGCGAGCGATGCGGTGACCGAGGCCTGGGTGCAGGTCTACCGCCAGCCGCAGGCGCAGTGGGAGCTCTACCAACTGGCCGAGGAGCTGGTGGACCTGGAAGACGCCTTCCGCCTGTGGCGCTTCCGGCATGTGACCACCGTCGAACGGGTGATTGGTTTCAAGCGCGGCACCGGCGGCACAGGCGGGGTGAGCTATCTGCGCAAGATGCTGGACGTGGTGCTCTTCCCCGAACTCTGGCGCGCGCGCACAGAGCTGTGATGGCAGCGCCTCCCCTGCACGAGGTCCTGATCCGGGCCGTGGCCGAGAGTTCGGCCCGAAGGCGGTGCGCGCCGGCGTGGCGATCGATCCGGCATCACACCCACACGGCTCGGGCCGCGATCGCGAAGAACGCGGGCGACAAGCCGCGGTGAGCCGGCGATGACAGTCCGGCTGTCCCTCGCGGATCGCGAACGCGAGTACTCGCCGAGTTCATGCATCGGCGGCAACTACGCACCGCACCTGCGCGACTATGCGGCGCTGAGCGAGGCGGCGCTGAGGTCATGCGAAGCGCGGCGCAACTTGGCCTACGGCGACAAGGCCTGGCATCGACTGGACCTCTTCTTACCACGGGCTGCCGCTGCACCGCCGCCCCTCTTGGTCTTCATCCACGGTGGCTACTGGCAGGAGCTCGCCAAGGAGAGCTCGCTCTTCGCCGCGCCCGGCTGCCTGCAGGCTGGCTTCGCCTTCGCGGCCATCGACTACACGCTTGCGCCTGCCGCTTCCGTGCACGAGATCGCGCTCGAATGCCGGGATGCGCTGCGCTGGCTGCACGCGCACGGCGACGCGCTGGGGATCGACCCGGCGCGCATCGTGGTGGCCGGCAGTTCGGCCGGCGCGCACCTGGCCGCCATGGCCTGCCTGCGCGGCTGGGACGGCGATGCGGACCTGCAGGCCGGCCTGCCCGCCGCGGCCGTGCTTGTCTCGGGCATCTACGCGCTGGCGCCGCTGATCGGCACCAGCATCGACGATGCGCTGTCGCTCAGCGAAAAGAGCGCAGCGGCCGTGAGCCCGCTGGGTCTGTCCCTGCGCGGCTTTCCGCCATCCGTCGTGTGCTGGGGCGAGATCGAGACCGGGGAGTTCAAGCGCCAGAGCTGTGACTTCGCGAGTGCGCTGGCCGCAGCGGGCGCGCCGCCGGCCCTGTTCGAGGTGCCTGCGCGCAACCACTTCGACGTCATTCTCGACCTGGCAGAGCGCGGCACGCGCCTGGGCGATGCCACGTTGCGCATGCTCGAAACACTGCCACGTCTGCCAAGGACCGCTGAATGAAAGACATCATCGACACCGGTCTCCCGCCGCTGAAACAACCCTTCTCGTGGGCCGTGAAGGCCGGCGGTCTGCTCTTCACCGCCCATGGGCCGGTGCGGGCCGACGGCAGCATCGACACGGGGCCCATCGAGGCCCAGGCCCAACTCACTTTCGGCAACCTGCGACGGGCCGTGCTAGCGGCCGGCGGCACTCTGCAGGACGTGACCCAAGTGCTCATCTACATGATCGACGTGAGGGACATGCCGGTCATCGACCAGGTCTATCGCGAGTTCTTCCAGGCGCCATATCCCAACCGCTCCAGCATGAGCGTGGCCGGTCTCGTTGTGCCTGGCATGAAGATCGAGATCGTGGCCTATGCGGCGATCTCGCAAGTCCCCGCCGCGTAGCGCGCCGTGCCTGCGCGGGGCGTCACCACGCGACGTAGACCCCGACCACCAGGGCCGGAACTTCACGCCTATGCGCCCGTGGCGGCGGTCGCCAGGTGATCGAGTAGAGATCGCGCCGGCGCAGACAGAAGCTCAAGATTCTTGTAGGCGATGACGAACTGCCGGGTGGCCCACGCATCGCTCAAGGAAACGGCCTTGAGTCCGAAGGATTTGCCGGCCGGCTCAGCGATCTCGATGGGGGCAATCGTGATACCGAGTCCCGCCGCGATGAATTTCAGCGCTGCATCGAAGGTCGACAGCTCCGCGCGGTACTCGATCCTCCGTCCTAACCGGCCCGCTGCACGGTCGATCAAGGTTCGTCCTGCGGTCCGCGGGGGCAGCCCGACATGGGGAAAGCCCAGGGTATCGGCGAAGCTGCAGGAGCTCTGCCGGGCCAAGGCGTGGCCGGCGGGCACCACTGCTGCGAGGTGATCCTGACGGTAGGGCATCAGTTCAAGGCCGCCAAGATCCGTGGCATCCCAGCATACGCCGAGCGAGGCGGTTCCACTCCGAATGGCTTCAGGAAGGTCGATGCTCAGAACTTCTTCGATGTCCACCTGCAAGCCCGCGTTGCCAGGCGCGGCCATGAAGGCGGCAATGTCCAGAGGCAAATGCTCGGCGATGGTTGAGACAGTCGCAAGCAGCCGAACCTTGCCACGCATGCCCCCCAGAAACTGGCCCATGCTGGTCAATGCACGGTCCTCGTGCAAAAGGATGGCGCGAGCATGCTCGAGCAGAGCTTCTCCCGCCGGCGTGGGCTGAACACCAGCGCGCCCGCGTTCCAACAGTTTCACTCCCAGGCTTTGCTCCAGCTTGGAGATCCGTTTGCTGATCGCTGACGCGACGGTGTGGTGCCTGGTACTGGCACGCGCGATATTTCCCGCGTCACACGCGGCCACGAAAAGACGAAGGGTCAGGAGGTCGAGGTTTGTCATGCGCTGGGTGTGCAAGAAGCATGCTTCCCATCAGGAACGTTTGAGCTGACAAATTACCATTTTTGTTTCCTGCAGGTCATAGATAAATTCCTCAGCACACCAAGAGGAACCGTTCATGTCCGAATCCGCCAAACCATCAACAACTGCAGTCATTCGTGAAGCGAGCCTGCGCGATGGACTTCAAAGCATCCAGGCCATCGTGCCCACGGCCCAAAAGATCGAATGGCTGCGGGCCGCTCATGCAGCGGGAATTCGCGAGATCGAGGCCGGCTCCTTCGTGCCGGCCCGATTGCTGCCTCAGTTGGCCGATACGGCCGATGTGGTCAAGGCGGCGCTCGAGCTTGCGGGCATGAAGGTGTCCGCATTGGTGCCCAACCTGAAAGGTGCGGTGGCGGCCCTGGAGAGCAATGTCCACACGATCACCATTCCTCTGTCCGCCAGCACGATGCACAGCCAGGCGAACGTGCGCAAGTCGCCGTCCGAGATGGTCGAGGAAGTGCGGCGGATCAGGGAGCTGAGGGACTCTGTCGGCTCCAATGCCAAGATCGAAGGCGGTGTAGGCACGGCATTCGGATGCACGATCCAAGGCGAAGTGACCGAGCGCGACGTGTTGACGCTGGTCGAGGACCTTCTTGAGGCGGGCGTGGACTACGTCAGCCTGGCCGACACCGTTGGCTTTGCAGATCCCGCCTCCGTCAAAGCCCTCTTCGACAAAGCCTTCGCCCTTGCGGGCCCCAAACTGTGGGCGGCTCACTTCCACGACACACGCGGTCTGGGCCTCGCCAACGTCTACGCGGCCTGGACCGCTGGCATGAGGCGGTTCGACGGCAGCCTGGCAGGTATCGGCGGGTGCCCGCACGCCCCGGGTGCAAGCGGCAATGTCACCACTGAGGACATGGCCTACATGTTCGAGCAAATGGGCGTTTCGACGGGTGTCAGCGTTCAAGCGGCGCTGCAGTTGCGCAAGCGCATTGCCGACTGGTTGCCGGGCGTGCCCCTCAACGGAGTCATCTGGCGAGCCCCGCGGCCCGGCTGTATCTCTACCGCGGCTGCCGTCTGATCGCGACGGACCTTCCCGAAACCCATTGATCCTTTTCCTTCATGAACCTGCCTCTCTCCAACATCCGCGTCATCGAATTCAGCCACATGGTGATGGGCCCCACCTGCGGAATGATCCTTGCCGATCTGGGCGCGGACGTCATCAAGATCGAGCCGCCGGGAGGCGACAAGACGCGACAGCTGCCCGGTCTGGGCATGGGCTTCTTCCGTACCTTCAACCGCAACAAGCGCAGCGTGGTCCTGGATCTGGACAGCGCGGGCGACAAGGAGACGGCGCTCGGGTTGATCGAAGAGGCGGATGTCGTGATCGAAAACTTCCGCCCGGGCCGCATGGCTGCGCTGGGGCTCGACTACGAGACCCTGTCACAGCGATTCCCGGACTTGATCTACGTCTCGCACAAAGGCTTCCTGCAGGGCCCGTACCAAGACCGTCTGGCGCTGGACGAAGTGGTCCAGATGATGGGCGGCCTGGCCTACATGACCGGCCCGGTGGGCCGGCCCTTGCGCGCGGGCAGCTCGGTGAACGACATCATGGGTGGAATGTTCGGCGCGCTGGGCGTGATCGCCGCACTCTATGAGAAAAAGGCGCACGGCGCGCGAGGGCAGGAGATCCAGAGTGCACTGTTCGAGAACTGCGCGTTCCTTTCCGCGCAGCACATGCAGCAGTACCACATGAGCGGCGAACCACCGCCGCCCGTCCCATCGCGCCAGGCGGCCTGGGGCATCTATGACGTCTTCCCCGTGGCCAATGGCGAACAGCTCTTCATTGGTGCTGTCGGGCAAGGCCAGTGGGTCGAGCTTTGCAAGGTCATCGGGCGCGAAGAATTGACGGCTGACGCGCGCTTCGAGACCAACGCGCTGCGGGTCAAGAACAGGACCGAGCTGCTGCAGACCGTCGGCGAGAGCGTGCTGGGCTGGGACATCGAACAGCTCAGCCTGCGCCTGGAGGAGGCCAAGGTGCCCTTTGCACCAATCCGCCGGCCCGACCAACTGGTGCGCGATCCCCATCTGCTGCAAAGCGGCGGCATGGTGCCCATCACGACGGAGGAGGGCAGCGAGGGCTTTTCGGTGCTCCTGCCCTTTACCTTGGGCGGACGCCGGCCCGGCGTGCGCCGCCCCATTCCCAAAGTTGGTGAGCACACGGCAGAAGTGCTTTCCGAGCTGCAGACCAAGGGCGCTTGAGCCCGGCACCCGTTCCATAACCCTCCGCCGAGAGCACCATGACCTTCCTGACCCGCCGAATCGCGATCCTGAAACTGGCTGCCGTGGGCGCCGCGTTTGCCATGCCGGCAATGGCGGAGACCAGCAGTCCGCCGTTGCGGCTGATCGTGCCGCTAAGTCCCGGCTCGATGGGGGACACCGTTGCACGCCGACTCGCCATGGCCATGACGCAAACGATGAAGCGTGCCGTCGTTGTCGAGAACCTGCCCGGCGCCGGTGGGATGACCGGCACAGCCCAGATGGTCCGTGCAGCCAAGGATGGCAACACCTTGGCATTGGTGCCGAGCACGCACGTCATCAATCCGAGCATCTACAAGAACATGCCTTTCGACAGCATCAAAGATGTGTCGGCTGTGGCCATCGTGGGTGATTCGCCCGGCGTGGTACTTGTGAACCCATCGCCTCCCGTGAAGACGCTGCCAGAGCTTATCGCTTTGGCCAAGAGCAAGCCTGGTCAGCTGAACTATGGCTCCTCCGGCAACGGCACCAACATTCACCTCATGAGTGTGATGCTCATGAAGGAGGCCGGCATCCAGCTGGCGCACATTCCCTACAAGGGGAACGGGCCATTCGTCACCGATCTTGTCTCGGGCCAAGTGCAGGTCGGAATTCAGGCGACCACGGTCGCCGCGCCCTTTGTGAAATCGGGACAATTGCGCCCGATCGCAGTAACGACGAAGGTCCGTTCGCGCTTGTACCCCGACGTGCCCACCTTGCAAGAACAGGGGCTGACCTCTTATGACCTGGGGAGCTGGATGGCAATTCTGGGCCCGGCAGGTCTGCCGGAGCCGCTGCTCAGTACCTTGAACCAGCAAGTCAATGCCGCAATGCAGATGTCGGAAACCCAGCAGTGGTTCGAGTCCCAGGATTTCAGACTGACACCGACCACCACGCCGGCAAGCGCAAAGGCATTTCTGCAGAGCGAGCTCATCAAACACACGCAGTTGGTCAAGGAAAGCGGTGCTGTGCTTGAGTGACCGTGACCGGCCGGGCACGCACCATGCGGCCGGTACCGGACGCTCGCCAAGCCAGCACAATGTGACTTGGAGAGGTCAACTGGTCAGCCGCTCTTTCACTTCGGACTGGCCTCTTGCCCTCGCGTCGGATCGAATGAGTCTGACGCACGCGTGCTGAGATAGGCCTTGAATACCCTGCCGGCCTTCAGCGTCGGCGCGAAGGCGGGTGAAGCAGTGGCACCGTCCAGGGCCTGTCCGTAGACGATGCAATTCGCGGGATTCATTTTCACGGATGTTAGCGCCGATGTAAAACTGACCCAGTGGGGATGCGGACGAAAACTTGGACTGGTTTATGCCGCAAGTCCAAGGCTCTCCCGGTATTCGATGGGGCTGAGCGAGCCGAGGGAGATCTTGATCCGCTTCTCGTTGTACCAGCGGATGTAGGAATCAACTGCTTGAACGAACTGCTCAATGGTCGTTGCTTGCCAGTCCCGAGGATAGAACAGTTCCGTTTTCAGCCTACCGAAGAAGCCTTCACAGGCCGCGTTGTCGGGTGAGCACGCCTTGCGTGACATAGACCGAATGAGGTTTGCTTCGCTCATTCTCGATAGCCAGCCCGGCCAGCGGTAGTGGCCACCGCGATCGGAGTGGACCACAGGCCGATCGGTGGTTTGTGCCACCGTCTCGATGGCAGCATCCAGCATCGTGTTCACAAGCTCAGCGTCCGGACTGGTTCCAATGGTCCAGCTCACCACCATCCCATCGAAGGAATCGATGACTGGCGACAGGTAGACCTTGCCCGCAGGGATCTGGAACTCCGTGATGGCCTGACTGCGAACGGTCGATGCCCTCAAGGGCAACACGACACCGAATTCGCTGAGCAACCCGCGGATCCGGTTGATGGTTGCCGTGCGCTGGTCGACGAATCCTCGGCGCACGCGATGCACGCTCAGTTGCGATTGCTGCTCCAGGCTTTTGATCGGGACGAAGCGCATGTTCGGCCGTTGCATTGCTTCGCAGATCGCCGCCGCGTCGGCGGCGTCATTCTTGCCGCGCTTGCCAGAAAGTCGATACGGGCTGACGAATTTAGGCGCCATGAGCCTTACCGTGTGTCCATGGTTTCTGAACTGGCGCGCCCAGTGGTGTGCGCCTGAGCACGCTTCCATGCCAATCATGCAGGGAGGCAGCGACGCGATCAGTTCGAGCAACTTGGCACGCGCGACGTTCGGGCAAACGAGCACAGGCTTGCCGGCTTCGTTTACTGCGTGGACTGCGAATACGTTCTTGGCGAGATCGACGCCAACGTACAAAATAGTCATGGGGCTTCCCCTTCAGAGTGAGTTGATGGAGCTTCGCAACCCCATCGTGGCACTGTGTTGCCGGCAGCCGCAATACCAGCGGCTTAATCTGAGGGGGAGGCTCCTTTCATTCGATTACCCCAAGATGAGGGGCTATGCCGACGCCCAGGCGCGCCACATCTTCCGTGACATCATCGACATGCCCGCCACCGTCGACATCACCTCAACAGGCGTCAACGTCAATTCCACCGCCGCGCTCATCTGCCCATCATCATCGCCTCGGGCCTCCTGAACACCCCCGTGGGCATCCCGTGGTGGAACAATCTGCCGCTGACCTTGACCGCATAGAGCCGGCAAGGAAAACGCCTCGACCTTAGGGAGATGCTGATCAATGAACGACGCCGTAGGATCTGAGGACATCAAGACGCGATGCGGTCGCGAGTCCGGTCGACTTCGCGTCGTGAGGTCGGCCCGCCGGGCGCTTTGGGCCTCTTGCGAGGCCACTTTCGGCGTTCAAGACGCACCTCTGGCATGAGCGGCCAACAGCGACCTCTTGGCGATGACCAGATTGGCCAGCCCGAACAGGCTGAACAGCTGCGCCTCGTTCTTCGCGAGACCCTTGTAGCGGGTCTTCTTGTGACGAAACAGGTTCTTGATCACATGGAACGGATGCTCGACCTTGGCCCGCACGCTCGCCTTCAGCTGCTCGGCCTTGTCCAGCAGGCGCGCCCACTTGCGCGTCAGGTCCAGCTGCCGGCGCTTGCCTGGCTGCATCGCCACGTGCCACTGTGGGCCTTGCGCTTCTTCGCGCTTGGCAACACCCCGGTAGCCGGCATCGCCGAAGGCCACCGTCTCCTGGCCGTGCAGCAGCGCACCGGCTTGCGTCACGTCGCTGACGTTGGCGCCCGTGCCCACCACCGTGTGCACGAGTCCCGATTGGGCATCCACGCCAATATGGGCCTTCATGCCGAAGTGCCAGGCGTTGCCCTTCTTGGTCTGGTGCATCTCGGGATCGCGCGTGTTGCCCTCGTTCTTGGTCGAGCTGGCGCCGCGATGATGGTCGCGTCCACGATGGTGCCCGCGCGCATCAGCAGGCCCTGTTCGGCAAGATGGGTGTTGATCTCCTCGAAAAGGGCCTTGGTGAGATCGTTGGCCAGCAGCAGTCGCCTGAACTTCAGCAGCGTGGTGGCGTCGGGCACCGACTCCCGCGACAGGTCAATGCCCACGAAGTCGCGCAGCGCCTGGCTGTCGTACAGCGCATCTTCCAGTGCCCCGTCGGCCAGCCCGTACCACTGCTGGAGGCAGTACATGCGCAGCATCCTGGGCACTCCGATAGGCTGGCGGCCAACGCGTCCGCTCGTCGGGTACAGCGGCTCGATCACAGCGATCAAACGAGACCACGGCACGACGCGCTCCATGTCGGCCAGAAACTTCTCGCGGCGCGTGCGCTTCTTCTTCATCGCGTACTCGGCGCTGGCAAAGCTGCGTTGGTTCATCTCGGTGGTGTTGGAGCTTGCGGTGCCTTCACGCATGCCCGGGCCGTGCCCGCTGCGGTCTATTGATCAGCGTTTCCCTAATGGCTCTTTTGCATCAAGCGTGTCAATCCGCATCGAAAGTACGATCACCCCGACTCGCACTTCTCGACGCCCACGATCCGCAGCTCGTTGCCGAGGACAGACGCGACCTCCGCGTCGTACAGCTTCAGCCCCTCGTCGGGAAGGAAGAGGTAGCAGACCCCCGAAATGAGGCCTGGCCGCGCTAATTAGGCGGTCGCAGCAGCGCGCTTCGCTGTAACGCTCGAGAAAACCAGCTTCGTGAACCACCGGCCCGCGGCGATCGATGGCCGCTCGACCCAGCGTTCACTGGCCCAGGCCAGCGGCACCGTGAGCACCACAGACCCGAGCGCAATCAGGATGCCGGACTCGAGCGCGTGCGTCATGGGCCAAGTCATCCGGTCGGTGAATGCCCAAATCAATCCGAGCATCAGCACGTTCAACAGGTAGAAGCTGAAGCTGATGCGGCCGAGAAATTGGGAGGTCGGCCGCTCGAGAAAGGCGATGAGCGATCCCCGCTGACCGTAGAGCAAACCGGAGACCAGGAAGCCCGCGGAGACAACCATCGTGAGCGCAGCCGGCACAGATGAGTGCTGATGCAGGGCCCGGCTGAATACCAGCATGCCGAGCACCAGCCACCAAGACCATGCGGGCGTCTGCCGGACCAATGGGCGCAGTGCCGGCTCGGCCGCTAGCAGCCGGCCATGAAGGCGAGCAGGTATCCGTGCATGTTCGGCAGCCAGAAAACGAGGTCCGCTAGCTCAATGGCCAGCAGGCTGTAGACGAATGCGAACACCAGGCCAGGGAGTCCGCAGTACTTGCGCAGCATCCACGCAACCAGGATGAAAGGGATCGCCAGCATCTCGGCCTGTAGCGTCGTGCTAGGGCCGTGCATCGCTGTGTTGATCAGCGAGGCATTCCCGAGGAGCAGTTGCACGGGGAACGTCGGGAACCCAGCGAGCCCGATGTGGCCGAGCGCGAAGAACAGCAGCAGGCAGGCGATCAGCGGAGGGTAGAGCCGCAGCGCGCGCGCGCCGACGAAGGCGACGGCAGTAGGCAGAAAAGGGGCGTTGGCGTGTCGATCGAGCGACAAGCGAAGAACGGCCCCGCTGAGCACGAAAAAGACGAACACCGCGGTCTCTCCGTTCTGCAGCACAAGCGCGAGCTTTGTGAGCGCGTCGCGCAGGCTGCTTGCGTTCTGCAGCGGCTGATAGAGCACACGCCCGATGAGCGTCGGGTCATGATGAAGGATCGCGTGGTACAGCACGACGGCCAAGGCCGCGTAGCCGCGGAGGCCGTCAAGGGCGTGTGAGCGCGCCGGAGCTTCTTCTTGCATGCGCGCGAGTTTAAGGGGGCTTCCGAATCTCGAGGATCTCGCAGCTCCACTCCTGGAGGACATGCAGGCGTGGATCGGCGCATTGCGCGGTGCTTGCTGCACCGCCTGGTCGCTTGCCGAGAACCTGATCGATGTACGGGAGGTGCAACTGGGGTCGTGCCCCAAGTGCTGCAGATCATTCCATCAACGTCACCGGTGTGCAGCAGCTTCGCACCGATGAGAGTAAGTCGCCGGCGCAGCTCGATCTTGGCCGTTTGCATGGTCACGCCCTGGCGGTCTCCCATGCGGTGATGGGCTTGCCGGAACGCGCGGTAGCGATGGTCCTGTTCGACATTTACGATGTCGTAGTCCAGCTCTTGCTTGTGGCGCAGCCCGAACTTCTCGATACGTTGCGCGATGATGGCTGGGCGTCCGACCAGCGTTGGTCGGGCGATGCCTTCGTCAACCACGACTTGCTCCGCACGAATCACGCGCTCTTCCTCGCCTTCGCAGAAGGCCACGCGCTTGTTCAACGCAGGCCGGGCTGCGCCGAACATCGGCTTCCTTGTGTCCCGATGCGTAGACGAAGCTTCCAGCCTGGCGCGGGAGGCGTTTATGTCAGTAATCGGCCGCGTGCTACGCCGCTGTCTGCGGCAGCCTGCGACTTCGATCCCGCCGATGGCACGCTGATCCAGGCCTAGGCCGGACACAAGAGCTTTGCTCGCAAGAACGGCGACGACAATGCCGGCAGAGGCGGGGACTTCAAGGGACAGCAACGCAGCAACGAGACGCACGAGCCGAAGGCCGATCCCGATTCGAACTGTACCGTAAGGGCAAGACGGCCAGCGAACTGCGCTACATAGGGCACACGCTCACCGACAACCGTCACGGCCTGTTCGCCGGCGCGATGGTCACGCAGGCCGATGGCTTTGCCGAGCGTGAAGCGGCCAAGGTGATGATCAGGGACGCAGGTCAAGCAACGGCGAGCGCGGACACCGAGGTCACCCTCGGTGCCGACAAGGGCTATGACGCGGCCGAGTTGATCGAGACGCTGCATCGCATGAAGGTCACGCCGCACGTGGGGAGGGACATCGCGGCTGTCATCCCGCCACTAGGGCGCACGCGCACCGACGCGCATCCCAATGCGCGGCCCTGACACGTTCACCGAAGGCGTCTCAGCCCCCATCACAGAAGACCCACGGCCGGCGCGATGCGGGTCATGAGGCGCGGATCGCGAAGGGCTTGAGGATCAGATAGTCGCGGCCGAAGCTGAGCTTTTCTTGCCAGGGCGCTGGGAGGCCTTCAGGGTGAGGTATTTCAGCAGCTGTTAAGGCTGAAGGGGGCTTTTGCCCGATTAGTTAGAGCCCTTGTTCAACGGCTCGCGTGTTCTCATCTCTCCCGCAGTCCTGCACCAGCGACTGTCAATCACCCGTCGGCCGGAAATGCCTGACCGCCACCCAGTGGGCGACGCTTGTTCCCAGCTGGGCGCCGTCCGTCGTCGACGTCCGGAAGTGCATGCCACCCCAGACTCGCGCGTTGGCGATCTCGTCCACGAGATCGTCGACACGCTCATAGCGATGCGCAAAGGTGCCGGGAACTGTGCTGTTGAATTCGAAGCGCAGCCGGCGCGTCCCGTAGAACGATCGCAGCGTTTCGGCCACGGCCGCGCTGACGCAGGAATGCGCCGCCGGGTATTCGGGATGATTCGGCGTCGGCAAATGCGGCGCCCAGGCCGGATCGGGCTGCGTTGCCGCTTTGCCAACGGTGTCGGCCGACTGGATGGCACTCGCCGGACGCCAGAAGTTGTGGTGGTACTTGGACTCGAAGCAGCCGCCGACCGCATCCTGGTAGGCGGTCCACAACATGGCCATGAGACGCGCGTTCACCGCCAGGTCGGCGCTGGCCGTGGCGAACTGGTGCAAGTTGCGCGACCAGAACGCGCCGGGCGGCTCCGTATGGAAGCGCGCCACTTCCGTCTGGGTCGCGCTGCGTGCTGTGCTGCCGACCGCGGCCACGGACTGTACTTCGGCCAAATCGTCCGCGTAGCGCCTGCTGCCGAGCTCCGGCGCACCGGGCGCGCGAAACTGCCGGTGGCTCTGCGTGGCGAACGGCTTGAGGTATGGCGCCGTGCGAAGGATCGGGTTCACCCCGCGGAACTGCCCCGGTCCCGTGCCAGGCACGTAGGGCGGCAAGGCCGTTTCGCGGCCGTCGTTCGTCCGCAGGGCCAGCATGCCCGCGGCCGCTTCTGCGCCGATCGCCTGGCCCCGCGCTTTGGCGTCACCATCGAGCACGGCGGCCATCCCGCTCGCGTAGGCAGCCTCGTACTTGTCGCCGCGGCTCGGAAAGAGGCCCTTGAGGACACGGTAGGCCGCTTCGATGGCGGCCGCTTCCATCGATGCGCCGGTGGTGGGCACCTTCGGCTGGATCGCGAATGGCTTGTGCGTCCTGGCGATGGCCGTGACCGCGTCGTAGATCGCCAGTTGGACGGTTGCCACGTCGGGCCCCGCGATGCGCTCGGACGGCGTCGCCCCCGACGCCGCCGGCGGCACCAGAGCCGTCGCGACGGCCACCTCGTTCCAGATGGAAACCGGATTCGGGGCGCCTGGGACGATCGTGACGACGCGTTCCTGATCGGGCTCCGGTGCCGTCGCCTGGGCGAATGCGCACGGAGGCGCGACTGCGCTGGCGATCACGATGAGGAAGGGGCGCAGGCGGGCGGCAGTGGGACGTTGCATGGCGGTCTCTCCAGGAAGGGTGAATGCCGGCGAACACCGGCCGCGCCACACTAGGCAAGACCCGAGTCGGAATCCCGAGATCCCGATGAAATTTGGCTGAAAGATCGCCGAACGAGGCGTCGGTCAGGGCGGCAGCCCCGCCTTCAGCAAGCCGGCAAAGTAACGCTCGTTGCCGGCCTGCAAGGCCGGGCCATTGCCCGCGTTGGTGTTGCGGAAGACCGAGACGGTCGCCTGCGGCCGAAGAGCCCTCAGTTGCGCCATGGCATGCGCAGCCGCTTCGCTGCGGCCATGCAGCGCATCGAGCGAAGCCATCAGCGCCCACGCGCTGTGGTTCCTCGGGTTGCTGGCGGCGGCGGCCTGGAACTCCAGGTAGGCGGCGTCATCCTCGCCCTTGTGGAAATGCGCGGCACCGGCAATGACGCGGCCGAAGGCGACCTGGTTGGCCTCAAGGGGGCTGATGCGCCGGGCGCGCTCGACCGGGGCCGCGACTTCGTCGAAACGCCCCAGCGCCAGGAGGGCTGCGGCCACGCGGGCATGCGCCCAGGCGTCGCTGGGGTTGACCGCCAGAACGCGTTCATAAGAAGACAACGCGCCGGCCGGGTCGCCGCGGACGATCCGAAGGTGACCTTGCGCGTAGTGGGCCACCGAATAGTCCGGATCGATGGCCAGGGCCTTCTGGATGGCTTGGGCAGCGAGCTCTGCTTGCCCGTCGGGATCCTTCGACCAGCGCGACTGAATCTCCGACAGGTACGAGAGCGCCAGCCCGGTCCAGCCGCGAGCCGAGGCAGGGTCGATCGCGATCGCTTCCTGATACGCAGCGCGAGCCTTCAGCACTGCGGGAGGGTCCCCCGTCGCCGAACGCAGCAGGTGGTCGCCGCGCGCCAGAGAGGCGATCGCGGGCGACCGGGCCGTGCTGATAGGCGCCTTGTACGCCGCCGATGTCAGCTGCAGGTCCAACGCCCGCGCGATGCGCAGCGGGATGTCGTTGCGCTGGGTTGCCAACTCGGCATCCGCCTGCCGCCACCGTTCGCTCCAGAGCACCACGCCCGTTGTGGCCGACACGAACTGCAGCGCAACCTCCACCGCCTGGTCCTCTCGGGCGACGGTGCCGGTGACGACATAGGCGACGTCCAGCAGCTTGCCGATGCCTCGCAGGTCTTGCTCCTGCGCGACGGCCGTGGCCGCCGAAGCGCGGGCGATGACGGTGGTCCCCGGCAGGCGCGCGATGTCGCCGATCAATTCGTCGGTCATCGCATCGGCGAACTCCTTCGACGATTGGCTGCCCTGGGGCACCAGCGGCAGCACCGCCAACGACCTTTCCCGGCTGAAGGCCTGGTCCGCGTTGGCAGCCGGCCGGGGTCCCAGGGCCCACGCGACCACCATGCCCAATGCGGCCAGAACCGTCGCGCCGATCGCCATGCGCCAGGAGCGGCGCTCGGGCGGCGCTGTCGCCGTAGGCGGATGTGTGGCGATGGAGTTGCCATCGAAGCGATAGCCATGCCGCGGGACGGTGGTCACCAAATTCGCGCCGTCCGGACCCAGGGCCGCCCGCAGGTCAGCCACGCATTGAACCAGGGAGTCGTCCGTCACCACCACGTTGGGCCACAGGATCGTCATCAATTCCTGCTTGCCCAAGGTGCGACCGGCGTGCGCCACAAGATAGGAGAGCAAGGCGTATGCCTTGGGGCGCATGGCGAGCGGCCGGCCCTTGTACGTCACTTCGACGCGCCCCCTGTCCAGTTGAAAGTCGCCGAAAGCGACCAGCGGCGGCAATCCGCTGGTGGAGGGAAAGTCGTTCAAACCCATTCTGGCGGCCGCGACTCGTGCACGGTGAAGTTTCGGCCTATTTTCGGTACGGGTCAAGACCGCGTGCCCACAGTCGCCAGCAGCGCGGAACCTTGAGGCGAGCCCTTCGTCCGCCCGCGCCCTGGAGGGCCTTTCATGTTCCGAGATCGAGTCGTTCTCTCTGTATTCCATCTCTGGGTCCTGGGCCTTGGGTCGGGCCTGGCGCTGGGCGGTTGCGCAACGGCGCCCGCTCCTGCAAAGCAGCAATGGATCGCCATGTCGCTGCTGACGCCGGCAGCCGCCGATCCCGATGCGCCCTGGTTCCCCCGGGCTGCGTCCCTGATGCTGCGGAACGAGTTGGCCGCAATTCCCGGGTTGATGGTCGTCGCCTGCCAACGGCTTGCCGGCTGGCTGCAGACAAGCAGTCCGTCGTTGCGGCGTTGCAGCTTCTGCCAGAAGGAGTGATGGGGCGTGCACACCAGCCTCTGACGCGAAAACAGTTGTCCCGGCCAGAATACAACGATGCTGACAGGGTGGCAAATAGCATGGGGAACTCAGGATGCGGAAAGTCTTCGCCTGGCTTTGCTTGATGGTTGCGGCCACCGTCTTTGCGCAGGAGGCGCCGCCCTGGCGACGGCCCGCCCCTGAGGAGCAGCAGCTTGACGTCGCCGCTTTCTCGGAGGTCGACGGCATTGTGCAGGCGCTGGGCGATGTTCAAAGCGTCGTCGTCGTCCTCCAAGGCCGAGTGGCGTACGAGTATTGCAAAACACCCAGTCGGTAACCAAGAGCGGCCTGGCTCTCCTGGTGGGTACCGCATTGAAGCGAGGCCAACTTGCCACTCTCGATGCGCCGGTCGTCGAACTCATGCCTGAATGGCGAGCGCTCAATCTGGACCCCCGTGCGCGGACTATCACCTTCAGACACCCGATGGCGATGACCACTGGCTTTGAAGTTGATGAGCCGCTGGAACTGCCGCATTCCTTCCGCCAACGGCAGCTTGGGCCAGGTCGATTCAAGCAGAACCGGGGCGGCGCTTCACCTACGACAATAGCGGACCTCCGATGGTGCAAGCCATTCTTGAACGAGTCACCGGCCGCCTGATCGCGGAGCTGGGGCGCGGCCAACTCGTGACGCCTCTTGCCATGCAAGGAGCCTTTGTTTTCTCGCGGAGGTATCGCGTCGATGAGAACGGTCGACATGGCGAAGTTGGGTTACCTGCTGCTTCGGGATGGCCGGTGGGAGGGCAAAGAGATGCTCCCGCCTGGCTTCATAGCGGAAATGGTCAGGCCTCTAAGTGCTGGTGGGCCGCCCGTTGGCTTGCCCTATGGTCTTTTCTGGTGGGCTCCTTCAAGTTCAACCTACTTCGCCAGCGGCTATTCCGGCCAGCTCATCTGGGTCCATGCCCCGCTGGGCCTGGTAGTCGCGGCAACTTCCACCATATCGCCGGATAGCGCGCAGGTTGATGTCCCGGGAAGTGGTGTAAGTCTTCTTTCACTCGCTGCGCGGCAAGGCGCGTAGGGCGTAGCCCGAAGCGGCTTG
>NZ_JBDGIT010000021.1:0-30337 GCF_057657265.1 Variovorax sp. Soil_C_17 | reverse complement strand
ACCGTCACGGCCAGACGGCCGGGGCGGGGGAATTTACGTGTCGATAGCCGGGGGAGTTTGGGTGTCGTTCGGGGAGATCGAGAAGCGCCCAATTCATGATCGAAGCACCGTGATCCAAACCACGCCCGTTTCGACGCGGTACGTCGTTCGTCGGCTGATCTGCGACCCTCGGCGGGTAGTGCCGCCATCGGCCATGAGCCGTCGTACGTCGCGCCATTCTGAGCGTCGGCTTGCGTTCGCATTGCAGTCGAAGAAGGAGAACTGGGGGCGTTGCCGCCGCCCCGTTCGCTCGTCTCTCGCTCAATGCATTTCAGCAAGCGCCTCTTTGACACCTTCCTCACGAAGCGGAAAGTCGGCCCCCTCCAGATGCAGCGCAGCCTCCGCAGGCACGGGGGTCGCGCAATCCTTGTAGATCACGCCATCCTTCATCACGAGCTGAATCTTCGCCGGATCGGTCAGGAGCGAAAGGTCCTTCAGCGGATCGCCATCCACCAGCACGATGTCCGCGAGGTAGCCCGCCTTCAACTGGCCCAGTTCGTCAGGGCGAAGCATGATCTGGCCGCCCAGCTTCGTCGCCGCCAGCAGTGCTTCCTTGGGCGTCATGCCGATGTAGTCCACGAAGTACTGCAGGTCATTGGCGTTGGTGCCGTGCGGCATCCACGCAAAGCCGTAGTCCCCGCCCGGCAGGATGCGGATGCCGCGCTGGTGCATCTTGCGCAGCGATGCCGAAGCAATCTCCAGTTCGCGCTTGTAGCCCATCTGGGTCGCAACAGCCTCGGTGATGCCGTACTCGGCGGCGTTGAAGGTGGTTCGGATGAGCCAGCCGATGCCTGGAGCGACAAAGTGCTTGTCCTTGGCCGCCTCGAGCATGTCGAGCGCTTCTTCGTCTGCGAAGCTCGCGTGGTAGACCATCTCGATGCCGTGGCGGACGCATTGCTTCACTGATTCGCTCGACCGCGCGTGAGCGGCCATGCGCTTGCCGTAGCGCTTGGCTTCCTGCGAAAGCATGGCCACTTCATCCTCCGAGAACGGCGACATCTCGGCCGGTAGGCCGGCGATGTACTCGCCGGACAGGTTGATCTTCAGGTGATCGACGCCGTACTTGATGAACTTACGCGCAGAGCGACGAATCTCCTCCGGCCCGCTGCAAACGCTTCCGAAGCTCAGTTCCTCGAAGTCCATGTGAGGCAGCGTGTTGTCACCCAGCGCGCCAATGGTGGTGATCTCCTGACTGCCGGCAAGGTAGCGCGGTCCGGGGAATTCGCCGGCATCGATCGCGTTGCGCAGCACCACGTCGAGGCGCGGCTTGGCAGCAGCCGCGCCAATCGCGGACGTCCAGCCCATATCAAGGTAGCGCTTGGCCACTCGTACGCACCAAAGAATGTGCTCCTCCGGCGGCATGAACTGGATGGCGGCCAGGCTCGGCTGATCGTTCCACGAGAAATGCGTGTGGGCCTCGGTCATGCCGGGCATGAGGAAACGGCACCGTCCGTCGATGACGCGGGCGTCGTCGGTGCTCACGCGATTGGGCGCGCGGGCCACCTCGACGATGCGCTTGCCTTCGACGAGCACGTCGCCGGTGTAGGTGTCTTCGCCCGTGCCGTCGAAGATGCGGACGTTTGTGAATGCGATGCGGGTCATGGCTTGTCTCCTCCGGCCCTTGGTGCCGGAAATGGGTTGATGAAAGATGTTGAGAAAAGGGAAATCAGCACAGTGATGCGTAGAACTGCTCAAGTTCCTGCATGCAGCGTTGCGGCTTCTCGAAGGTCGTCCAGTGGCCACAGCCATCGAAGACCACCTGCCGCGATCCGGTGATGCGCGCCGCCATGGCGGCCACGTTGGCGGGCGGCGCCACGCCGTCTTGGTCGCCGGTGACGAGCAAGGTCGGCACGCCGATGCGCTCGATCTCCGCCGACTGTGCCGCGGCCAGTGCCTCGCAGCTTTGCGCATAGCCTTCGGGCGGTTGGCGCATCACGCTTTCGCGAACGAGTGCCAGCACGGCGGGTTGCTCGGCCTTCGTCTCCGGGCTCGTAGCGCCCTTGACGATGGCGTCGGCAATCTCCTGCATGGCCGCCGCACCGCTACGCGCCGCTGCGGCACGCGCCACGATGTTCGGCCGAGCCGCTTCGGGCGGCGCAACCAGCGGGCCGAACAGCGCGAGCGACTTGATCTTGCCGGGGTTACGCACGGCCAGATGTTGCGCAACGACGGTGCCGAGCGAGTGCGCCATCACGTGTACCGACTCGACGCCCAGTTCAGCGAGCAAGGCTTCGAGCGATGCGGCATAGCCTTCGATCGACAACCGCTCCGCGAGCAGCGGCGAACGTGCGCTTCCAGGCAGGTCCGGGCGGATCACCCTGAAGTCTGACAAGGCAGCCAGCAATGGCGTCCAGGTGTTCGACGAACCGCCGAGGCCGTGAATGCACAGCAGCGCCTCGCCGTTGCCGTCGATCTCGGCGGCCAGCCCGTTGATGAGTTGTGTCGTCATCGCGCTGCCTTCAAACGAACTTGTTCTCGATTGCGCCCAGGCGGTCGATCTCGACGCGCACCACGTCGCCCGCCTTCAAATAGCGCGGCGGCGACATGCCCATGCCCACGCCGGCCGGGGTTCCCGTGGCGATGACATCGCCCGGATACAGCGTGATGCCACGCGAGATGGTCTCGATCAGGGTCGGGATGTCGAAGATCATGTTCTCGGTCGGGCCGTCCTGCCGCAACTCGCCGTTGACCCAGCAGCGCACGCGCGTCTTGGTGCCGTCGAACTCGTCGGCCGTCACGATCCACGGGCCCATCGGGCAGAAGGTGTCGAAGGACTTGCCCATATCCCACTGGCCGTGCCGAATCTGCACGTCGCGCGCCGTCACGTCGTTGACGACCGTGTAGCCGAACACATGATCCATCGCCGCAGCGCGCGTGATGTTCTTGCCGCCCTTGCCGATGACCACGGCGAGTTCGGCTTCGTAGTCGATCTGCGTCGAGATCTCGCTGGGAACGAGCACGTCGTCGTGTGGGCCGACCACGCATTCGGGCACCTTGGTGAAGACGATGGGCCACTCATCGGTCTTAGCGCCGCTGTCCTTGAACACGGAGGCCGAGAGTTCCTTGGCGTGGGCGTGGTAGTTGCGGCCGACGCACCAGAGGTTGCGCCTGGGCTTGGGCAGGGGTGCGTCCAGGGCGACATCCGCCACCTTGACGGCGGCCCCGGTAGCGATCGGCGCCGCTCCGCCTTCGGCCATGGATTCGATGATGCTCAGGGCTCCCACAGCCGCTTGCTGCGGCGTCAGGTCGAGCGGTTGAATGGTCAGGCCGTCGTCGGAAACCAGCCCCACGCGGCGGGTGCCGTCGGCGAAGTAAGTAGCGATGCGCATATCAGTTTGCTCCTGTGATTTCTCTCTGCAGTTTTGCGGTTCCGTACAGGCACCGCGGGATGGAGCAACTTTAAAAACGCAGCACTTTTGGCGCTTATCGATGAATCCAGCGTCGTATCAGGGAGTCCGGTGCAGTGCTAGGTACTTACCCGGGTGGCCGTCAAATCAGGGCTCGCCAAGGCGAACAATTGCACCGTCAACCCAAGTTAGAAGGAGCTGAAAGATGGCGGAGGCGTACGCGCTGCACGAGGGAGCTTTCGGCACGGCGATAGTTCTCGAATCGCGCGCCAATCTGGTGTCGCACGCCCATTCCGAATCGCAACTGGCGATGTGGCTCGGCGGGAGTCGCGCAGTCGCCAACGTGGGCGCTGAGGTCGTTGCCTACGGCGAGAATGTTGCCCTCGGCGTCAACGCCTTCGAGGCGCACGATATGGTGATGGAGGGCAACGGGTCCTGCCTCTTCCTCGTCTTCATGATTTCCAAGCAGTGGCTGGACGCGCTGGGCAGCGCAACAGGACGCAACTTCCGATTTCCTTCGCCGCGCGTTCCCATCAGCTCCGCAATGCGCCGCTCGTGCTGGCGGGTGCTTGACCTGATCATCTCCGCCGACAAGTCGCGCGCGGCAGTCGACGATGAAGTGGAGCGGCTGCTGGAAGCGGCTATTGCGGCTTCGACCACCGGCGGCGCCGAATCGCCTTCGGCTGGCGTGGGCGTGATGCTTGACCATCGGCTGCGCAGCGCCATTGCCCACATGCGCGAGCACGTAGCCGAGATCGCGACCATCGATGAGATCGCGGCGAAAGTCGGACTGTCGCGCGCGCACTTCTTCGCTCTTTTTCGCGACCAACTCAACACGACGCCTCAGGTGTTCTGGAGTGGCGTGCGGGTCGAGGAAGCCATGCGCCGCGTTGCCGAAGGCGGCGCGCTGACCGAGGTCGCGATGGATCTCGGTTTTTCAGCGCCAGGCAATTTTTCGCGCTTCTTCAAGGAGCACACCGGCGTCTCGCCGTCGACCTTCAAGCGGGCGGCGCGCGATCCGTCGCCTGTGACCGTTACCGGTATCCCCAGGGAGTAGTTCTAGGGCAGGCGGCGTCGATGCAGTCAGGGCGCAATGCCAAATCTTGTTTGTGGGGATCGGACCAACCGATGTGGCTGCTTTCGCCAGCATACCGGCCATGCGACTGTCGATGGCGAGCGGCAGCAACGGGCCCAAGCGGCCGTACGCCTTGCTCCGAAGCAGGCGCTCGAATCTGCTGCCATTGAGGCTGATATCGATCTGTTTCGCAAGAGCACGTGGTCCTACGGTACGCTGAAGCCAGCGCGCAACAAGCGCCGTCGAAGAATGGGCTGCATGTCAGCCCACTGCGTCGTCAGGAAGTTATCCGCGTCGCCGCATCCGCGCATGCTTGCCAAAGTGGCGAGGGCCTCAACGATCGCGAGGTTGACATCTATGTCTTTCTCGTGCACATGACCCATGAAGACGGAAGCAAGATCGAAGGCAGCACAGTCCTCCCCGCTACGGATACGGCTTAGACAGTCGGCGATCAGCTCACGAGTTGTGCTATCAATGCTCATCCTCTGCCTCCTTCATGAACAATCTTTGCAATCCTGAATACATTGAATGTGAGTGCGACGCGCATCCGAAATGCACAGGCGATACGCACCTGGGTCACGTCCAGTAGTTTTCCAGAAGATATGGATTGGGAGGATTCTGGCCGACTGTAGCCGGCCGGCGTCGCGGCCGACCTTGGAGGGTGTTCGCGAACTGGACGGCCGTGACGAACTTCCGGTATTGGCCGACTGTAGCCGGTCGCAGCCTCGAAGCTTTGGGCCCTAAGCGGAACTACAGTTTTCCGGAAAGATGCTATGTAGGACTGGCCAAATCGGCTTGGAGAGCTAAAACCGTATTTCCGATTCTCTGTTGCGAAGGAGTATGGAAATGACGACGACCCAAACAGTCCTACGAGGCAAGGATACCGCCGACGGCGGCGATCTGTACATGAGCTTCGAGCTCGGCGACAAGCATTGGCAGATGAGCATCGGCGATAGCCGGCGCCGCGTGAGCCGCTATACCGTCGGCGCCGGCGATACAGCTGCCGTGGCCGATTGCATCGTCAAGGCCGGGGCGCGGCTGCGTACCGGCGCCCAGGCGCGAGTGCACAGCTGCTACGAAGCTGGACGTGACGGTTGGTGGCTGCATCGCTGGCTGAGCGAGTTGGGCGTCGATAACATCGTGGTCGATGCGGCAAGCATCGAGGTCAATCGGCGCGCACGGCGAGCCAAGACCGATCGGCTCGATGCGGACAAGCTGTTAGCGATGCTCATTCGCCACCACGCGGGCGAGCACGTCTGGTCGGTGCTGCGCGAACCGAACAGCGAGGACGAAGACGCACGCCGTGTGCACCGTGAATTGCAACGGCTTACTCACGAGCCCATCGCGCATACGAACCGCATCGGCTCGCTGTTGGTGCTCCACAATCTGCGGCCGAGGATCGTCATCGGCGGACGCGACTGGGCGGCGTGGTGGGACCGTCATCGCGATCAGGTGCCGCCGATGCTGCGCGCGGAAATCGAGCGGGAGGGGGCACGCCTGAAGCTGGTCAAGGAGCAAGTCAGAGCGGTCGAAGCTGCGCGCTGCAAGGACCTGGCCGAGGGCAAGCAGCCGCTGGTCGCGCACCTCGCGCGACTGCGTGCGATCGGACCTAAGGGCGCCTGGGTGCTGGTGAAAGAAGTGTTCGGCTGGCGGCACTTCGCCAACCGGCGCGAACTCGCAGGCAGCCTAGGCTTGGTGCCCACACCGTATGCCAGCGGCGACAGCGAGATCGAGCAGGGCATCAGCAAGGCAGGCAACAGGCGAGTGCGAGGCCTGCTGGTAGAGCTGGCTTGGAGCTGGGTACGCCTACAGCCCGGCAGCGCGCTCACCCAGTGGTTCAATCGGCGCTTCGCCGGCACCGGCAAGCGCATGCGCCGTGTGGGGATCGTGGCCCTGGCGCGCCGACTGGTCATCACACTGTGGCGCTACCTGCAGGACGGCGAGATCCCGGCGGGCGCGCACCTGAAACCCGCCGTAGCTCACGCTTGAGCAACCAGAGTCACACAGTACACACCGCCAACATCATGATCACAGGTCGACGCGCCCGTAACGTCCGCGGGTCGCCACATGGCGACCGTCCTCAAAGAAGGGGCGCGTCGGTAACCGGGGATTGCCAGCGCATCTGGCGCGCATGCTGCATGTGGTGTCGGACTCCAATGTCCCGCACGGATAGAAGCTTGTTCGAGCACCGACTCGGACCTCCAATAGTCCCTGACCTCGGATCACGATGGATGTCGCATCCCCCCGGCACTTCGACAGGCTGCTACGAACAGATCCCGCCATGACCGTCATGCCTTGACAAACCAGTCCTCATAGAAGCGGCCGTTCGCCGGCGGTACTAGCGGGATGCCGCGCGGAACTCATTAAGCCGGGAACCGCGGCAGTTTGGCATTCTCCACCGCTGCTCTGAACGCCGTGTCCCACGCGCTCCACTGCTCCGGCAACAACGCTCCGACAACCGTGATGCCCGATGGCTCGAAGGACGCTTCAAGACACGGTTCGCCGGAAGGGTTGCTAAAAAAGCCCATCGAATCTGGTCGCGCTCCGGGGAGTCCGAGAAGCAATGTGCCCAGTTCCGCAACTTGTGCCTCGGTAAGGCGTCCCGTGTGGATGGTGTATGTCCCCCCGATTTTCAGGAGCGGTCTCGATGCAACATCGTGCTCGTTCCAGGGCTGAAACCAGCCTTCTAAGCCCTCGACATAGTCTTCAGTTGTCATGTGTGAGGTTCCCAATTTCCCCGGTGGCCGCATTCTGGTCGAGGGTCGCCGAACGTCAGCCCTCCCGCAGATTCTGCCGCACAGCCGAACGACTGGTCCTGGCCGCCTCCTGCCTCAAGCGTTTCTGTTCGTCGGCGCGGCAGTGTCATTTATGGAATTCGTCGGGGAGGACCTTCTTGAAGACCGGCTTGGTGCCTCCGTCGACAAACGCTATTTCAGTGGTCACTGGTGCCTCGCGGTCGTGGCAGTCGCCTGCCAACTCATAGTGCGGAAGCACCGCTTTCCCGTTCTGCCAAACCTCGACCCATGCCGACATGGCGGCGCCACAGCTGCCTTGAATGTTCCAATTTCCCGGTGTAGGACCGATGCGCACGGTGTAGGTCCTCCCCTTGAGCCTGCATGTGCGCTGTACCGTGCGAAGCGAGCCGATATGGTCATCATCCTTCATGGATGCAATGAGTTCGCTCGGTTCCCACTCGGTTCGAGATTTCTTCTGGACCATTGCCTTTCCATCTTCGTTGTACGCACCCCGGTACTGGATAACTAGCCGATTGGCCTCTCTGTCGCAAGTGAAGCCCACCAAGGTGTAGAACCAGTCTGCGTGAGATAGCAGGGGCCAAACAAGAAGAGCGGTGAACGCAAGTTTGCGGTGCATGTATTCCCTCGAACGAACCGTTTTCATTGGCCTGCGCACGCCGCAGTGACTTCAGCCAAGTGGCGCCGTGGTGGCGGACCATCAAGAGGTTCCAGAGCCAACAGTCGCGGTACATTGTCGCCGTACACATGGATTCTTTGAAATAGCAAGGATGCACCGGGGTACAAATCCATTTGAGGTGAACCGAACATACCTCCGCGGATACGGCTGACATGATTCAACTTGAACATCCGGTTCGACGTCATTCCTCGATAAAGATGTGCTGTTTCATCACCAGCAAAAGCGTCGAACTGCACCGCACAGACGTCGCTCCCTCCATTCCGCACGACGGCCAGCCAATGCGAAATCTCGAACTGCTGCCCGTTGAAGGATATCCCGCCGGACTCGCCCCACCAGCTAGTTGTCGAAGAGGCATACACCGGCTGAAGCGACGCCAAGGCCAGCACCGTTGCCAAAGTGGTGCCTAAAACTAGTTTTGATATTGCAAGCGGGGTGAGAGCAGCGAGCTTCACGAGCAGACCCTCCAAGTTGGGGCGCGCATTTCCTTCTGCGCGCAGCCGATGTTGGGTCCGAACCAGGCGTTTGAGATGAAGTGAGCGTGAAGTTCTTGCGAACAGAGCCTTGGAGGCAGCCAATCTGCGTCACTGGGAACTTGCGCGGCGACGGCTGGTCGCTGGTCGAAGGCGCGAGGGTCAGTGCGCACGCGCTTTTCTGGGACAGGGTCGGACGACCGCTTCTGGCCGTTGTTCACGGCTCTACCGTGATGCCTTGAAGATCCATGGCGGCAACGAAATTTCGGCGCATCTGCGCTCGTTTCTCGGGTGAGTTTGTCATTTGCAAGTTGTCCCACCGGCTGAACCCACCTCTTTCGATGGCCAGCCTACCGTCGCCTTCACGCTCGACATAGACGGTGACCACCTGCGAGCCCTCGCGGGAAGCGATGGAAAAGCGGTCGACGCTCTGGACCTCAAAGCCATCGCTGCTCCGCACGCCTTGTTTGCCTATCCATGTGAACATCTGGCCTCCATTCTCGAATGACCGGTCCTGGCCGAACGCGGGCGGAAGGTCAATGGCCGTCGCTGTGCATCATCAGCATATACAGTTCCTCGACGCGAGCTGCGGAAATGCCCTCCCTTTGTTCGACGGCGAGCGGATGGTCGGTCGGCTGGAGTTCGATTAAGGGACGGATGCCTCCGTCACGAAGATGCACCCGAGTCTTGAGGTCCATCGTTTTGGGGTACGGCTTCAAGTAGGCGTTGAGCCACCCGAAGAACGGACCGGCATGTGAGCGCCTTTCCTCGGAATACAACTCAAGCCACTGCCTGAAGCTCGCCTCACTGAGCGATACCCAGACGCCCCAGGAGAATGGCTCGTCCTCTCCTTGGACCGGAATCTCAATGCAGCCGCGGACAAAATAAGACTGGCCGTCGATGATGCAGGAATCGGCGGAAAGTGCGCAGCGGGTCGCACGTTCCTCCCGCGGTACGGCGTAGTAGCTCAGCGGGGCGTCGGCACCGAAAGCTGGCATCCCACGATGGACCGCGCCACAGCAAGAACACAGAAACTCAAATGCCATCATCAAATTCCAAGGTGTATGGCCCTTTTGAAGGCCAGAGCTTCGGCGAATTCTGCCGCAGCCGCGAAGGACCGCTTCTGGCCGGATTCTGCCGCAGCTATTGAAGCTCAGGCGCCGACGTATTGGTCCCGAAGTGTTTGGCCGCGAGCTCCTTGGCTCGGCGCAGCCCTTCCTGAGTCAGATAGACGGACTCATGCGCGCCGTGGGGCTCCGTGATGAGCCCCTTTTCGTGCAGGCCATCCATGGTTGCGAAGTCATAGCGCTTCCAAACGCGTCCGTTTTCGAACTCGAAGACGCCAAGCAGCGCCAGAAGCACTTCTTCGACTTTGGCCATATCGTATTTCATCGCATAGCCTCCAACGTTCAGCACGACGATGATCCGTCTGCAAGGGACCACCGCTGATTGGCTCCTGCCGCAGCACGACGGCAGTTGGAAATGCGATGGTACTTTGGGCACCCGGCCTCAACCCAGCCAACATGGTCTGCCTGCCGCGGGGCGACCTAAGGCTCAATTTCGGCAGAATACCTGAGATGAAAGCAAGCAAGCCCCAGAAGTCCGCATCCTGGAGCAACGTCAAGGCTAGACTGACTCACTTCGACCATGACGGCCTGATCGGCCTTGTGCATGACTTGTACAGGGCCAACGAGGACAACCAAGTGTTTCTTCACGCCCGTTTGGCGCTGGGGGAAGATCCCTGGAGCCGTACAAGGCTACCATCAGCCGTTGGCTTTGGCCCGACATGTTTCGGAACCAGGGCGCGTCCGTCGCCGAGGCAAAAAGGTCCATCGCGAGCTACAAGAAGGCCATTGGCCAACCGGAGGGCTTGGCAGAACTGATGGTCTTCTACTGCGAGCGCGCGTCAGGTTTCAGCGTCGAAGTCGGCTTGGAGGATGAGGGCTTTCTCGTTGCATTGGTGCGAATGTTCGAGCACGCATTGCAGGCTATTTCGAGGCTACCGGATACGCAGCAGCGCTTGCTCATGGAACGTCTGGCTGCCGTGCATAACATTAGTCAGAACATTGGCTACGGAGTCGCCGATGCCATGAGCGACCTACTGGTCGAGTACGGCACCTACGATTGATGACGACGTTCAACGTCGGCTGGGCAACTCTAGCCTGTCGGACTGTGGCCGCGAAGGGACCCAAGGCCGCCTCGCAGCGGACGTGACCATCGCCGGGACGCAGTTCTTGGGAGGCCACCCCCGCCATCGATCGTGTTGCGTTGGAGTGACGCAGGCTCTCATAGGCCGAGCCCCCGGTACCCAGCTTGGCTGACGCGTCCTGGCCGACCATGGCCTGGACTGCCTCGCCTCGATCGCCTTCGCGCAGGGTCGTCGTGATCGTCACCGCGGAAGTTGCCATCGTCGCGCCACAAAACAGAGGGCCGAAGCGAGGAAGGGTGCGACATTTGAACTTGGCTGAACATGTCGGCGGCGCAGGCCTTGTTATGTTTAATCGCCCCTGGGCCACCGGAAAGCCGCAAGGGCAGGGCGCGCACCCCCTGACACTCCCGCTGGGGCCGGCGCGATCGCCGGCCCGCAGGAGGTCCCCCATGCCATTCCTCTCACCCTCGCCGGCGCGCGTGCCGCCGCTGTCGTTTCTACTTGCCGACCAAGTTGAGCCACTCCAACAAATCGCCCGACACCTGGGGCTGAGCCTGCGAACCCTTCAGCGCTACGCGGCCAGCGGCAATGCACCGCGCGCGGTCTATTTGGCCTTGTGGTTCGAGAGCAGCTGGGGGCTCGCCACCTTGCACACGCAGGCCGTCAACGAGGCGCAGCATGCCCGCGCCTGGGTCGCCTCGCTCGAGCGTGAATGCGAGCGTCTGCGCAGTGTCATCCGCGC
This sequence comes from Variovorax sp. Soil_C_17, assembly GCF_057657265.1. NCBI lineage: Bacteria > Pseudomonadati > Pseudomonadota > Betaproteobacteria > Burkholderiales > Comamonadaceae > Variovorax > Variovorax sp. Soil_C_17. The sequence continues at coordinate 19,083 of NZ_JBDGIT010000021.1, read as the reverse complement.
GTACCAGCATGCTGAGGCACAGCCGGCGGCCAACGCGCCAGCCTATCACTCAATCTAGTCGGGGGATTTAGGCGCCCTGGTGCGCAGCAGCCACGCGGCACGCAACAATTGGCTGCGGACGCTCGCCCTGTTTGAGTTGCGACGTTCAACCTGGCATCCTAGAGCCGTGAATTAGTTCACGAATGCGTGGGACCCTCATGCAGCGCAAGATATCCGGACGGCTCACCGATGGCGGACATTTGAACGGTATGCGCAACGAAGACTCCCGCGACCCTTGGTTGAATCAATCCCGCACGCCGCTGACGGCTTGGGACAACGCGCTGCGGCCGCCGCGGTCGTCAAACCGAGTGTTGTTCCTGCTCGCCGCGAGTGCGGCCGCGCTTGCTGCATTCTTGGTGTTCAACGGTTGGCGCGATTCAGATCCCTTGCGGAAACCCATGGAGCGGAACGACGCGCCGGCCGCGCCCCCAGCGTCGAATGCTTCGCTTGCGCCACGGTACGAAGAGGGCGAGCCGCAGCCTAGACCAACGTCACGCGTACAGCGCTTCGCGAAATGCATATCGCCTTCGGGCGCGCCAACCTATTCGGACGGAGCTTGCCCAAATGGCACACGGGCCAGCGAAGTGTTGGTGACACCGGATGTCAACCTAGCCGAAGGGATGTCTCAGGATGCCAGGCAGGCGTCAATGCGCCGGAACAGCGCCATCGCCCAATCCGTCCTCGAGCACGAGCGCCGGGTGGCAATGAACGTCGACAGCTCCTCCACGGAGTGCGCTCAGCTCAACGCGTTGATTGCCTCGATCGATGCGGCTGCTCGCCAACCTCAGTCTGCCTTTGAGCAGGACCGACTCAAGGACCAGCGCAGGCGTGCGAGAGACCGGCAGTTCGCCTTGCGTTGCGGATGACCTTCGAAGGCGGAGTGCGGCCAACACCTGACGTTGCGGTCTATGTGCCGCGTCAAGCTTGGAGTGCGGCAGGCACGGGTTCTCCTTAGAGGCCTACGAGCTATTCGTGAAGAGTTACCTTCCTGAAACGTTTGCACACATGTATGGTGGAGCTCTATACAAGAGAAAAGTGCTGCCATGCCCCAAGGAAAGAACGTCTCCGTGAGCTTCCGTGTGTCGCCCCGCTTCAAGCGTCTGCTCGAAGCGGCAGCCGCCCGTGAGCGACGGTCGCAGACCAACATGCTCGAAACGCTGCTCTTCGCGTACTGCGAAGAGCACGGGCTCGAGGCAGCGCCTATGGGAAAAACCGAGATCAAGACACAGGCGGGAGGCCTCTCCAAGTGAACTTCCAATCAATCTTGGCGGCGACTCCGACCCCAGTCCTGGCCACCGGCGGCGTGCTCGCCGTGCTGGTTCTCATCTTTTTCGTCGTCTTCCTCGCGCCAGGCGTGCTGCATTGGTTTCGCCTGTCGTCGATACAGCGGCGCATCAAGAAATTCGAATCGAAGAATTTCGCTTCTGAATTCAAGAAGGTCTTCGCCAAGGACAAGCGCCTCTCGCACCTCTGGAAGGAGTACCAGGACTCCCTCCACGCCCAGCGTGAAGAGCGCGACGGTCAGCTGACGACCGTCGCCATTCGCGCGACGGTGCCGTCCGAGCTTTACTTCAACGGCCAGTTCGTTGTCGACAGCCGGCTGCGCACGGAATTCTTCAAGCACCTGCCAGGCCTGTTCACTGGTATCGGCATCATCGGCACATTCAGCGGACTTATCGAGGGCCTGCGCGCCTTCCAGGTGAGCGAGAACGCGGCCACGGTTCGGGCCAGCCTTGAGTCGCTGATGCACACGGTGGGGGAAGCTTTTCTGATCTCGGCAACGGCCATCGCGGCGGCCATGGTCGTCACCTTTGTCGAGAAGCTGCTGCTGGCGTCCCTGTACCGCCGCACGGAAGAGATTGCGCATGCAATCGACGCCCGTTTCGATGCGGGCGCAGGCGAGGAGTACCTGTCGCGCCTGGTGCGGGCTTCGGAGGACTCGGCAAGCCAATCGAAAATCCTAAAAGACGCGCTGGTCAAGGAGTTGGGCGAACTCCTTCGTGAGCTCACCACGGCACAAATCACCTCCGCGAAAGAGTCGCAGCTTCACCTTGCCGAGCGCCTCGCTCAGACCTCCAAGGAGCAGGTCGAAGCGACCCGGCAGGATAACCAAGCGCTGGGCGTCACTATCGCCGAAAGCATTCAGCAGAGCTTGCAGGGTCCGCTGCAGGACATCGCCAACACCGTGAAGTCGGCCAGCGGCGACCAGAGCGCCACGGCTGCCCGGATGCTGCAAGACGTCATGGCCAGTTTCAGCCAGCGCTTGAACGACCTGTTCGGCGGCCAGATTTCCGGACTCAGCGACCTCAACCAGCAGACGGCGAAGAGCATTCAGGAGGCCGTGGGTACCCTGCAAACACTCGTCTCCAACATCGAAGAGTCGAGCCGCCGCTCTACTGACGCGATGGCTGAGCGGATGGCGCAAGCCATCGAAAAGATGGAAGCCCGGCAGGAGGCGATGAATGCGCAGTCGACCGCGTTCGTCGAACAAATCCGCCAGTTGGTCGCATCGTCGCAATCCGAGACCAACACCAAGCTGCAGACGACGTTGGAGACCATTGGCACTCAGGTCGCCGGCATGCTGGCCACGCTCAGCGAATCGCAAGCGCAAGTCTTCGAGGGCAATCGCTCACGCGAGCAGTCAATGACCGACCGGGCGAAGAGCGCTGTCAGCAGCATGTCTGAGTCCGTCGAGGCGGCCATCAAAGAGATGAGCGCCGCTTCCGCGCTGATGGCCCAGAACGTCGCAGTGCTTACCCATACCACCAGTTCTTCCGTCGACAAGATGAACGCGGGCGCAGAGCAACTTGGTACGGCGTCCCGCAACTTCGCGGCTGCCGGCGAGCGCGTGAGCAGCGTGATGGGGCAGGCAGCCAACGTGACGGCAAAGCTTTCCGAGACTTCCGGTGCCCTGACGACGGGCTCCGCTGCGCTCCAAGAGCTTCTCCACGACTACAAAGCGCAGCGGGACGCCGTTGGTCAGTTGGTCTCTGAGCTGCGTGCAACGGTGGAGCTTGCTCGCAAGGAAGCATCCCTCACCGGCGACGTCCTCGCTCGCATCGAGAGCTCCGCAACCCGGCTGGGTGCGGCGCAGAAGCAGGCTGACGAATACTTGGCCGGCGTGAGCAGTGTGCTCGGCGAGGCGCACACGACGTTCGCCACCGAGGTGAAGCGAACCCTCGAGAAGGCCAACACTGAGTTCCACAACAAACTGAGCGGTGCAGTCGGTCTGCTGTCGTCCGGCGTGCAGGAGCTTGAGGTGACGCTCGCGGCCATGGGAAACATGAAGCCGGCGCGGGTGTAACCAATGATTGGCGCCAAGATAGTTCTCAAACGCGGAGGCCGGGACGAGGCGGAGAAACCGTTCTGGATTTCGTTCGCTGACCTCATGACCGCGCTCATGGTGCTGTTCCTCGTGGTGATGGGCGTTGCCCTCCTTGCGGTCACGAAGAACGTCAGCGAGCGCGAGAAAGCAGAAGAGCAGCACCGCAAAGACATTGAGCTCATCCTCGAACGCTTCACCGAGGCTGCCAAGCGGTACGACGGCGTCAAAGTCGACAAGGATCGGCGCGTCATCGACTTCGGCGACCGCGCCCGGTTCGCCTTCGGCAAGTCCAATCTCGCGGCTGACCAGGAAAGCGTGCTGCGGCAGTTCGTCCCGGAAATTCTCACGCTGGCGAATGACGACCTGGGAAAGAAGGTACTCAAGCGCGTGGTCGTCGAGGGCTACACCGACAAGACCGGCTCCTACCTGAGCAACCTGAATCTCAGCCTCCAGCGTAGCCAGCGCGTCCTGTGCACGATGTTCGCCATGGGTGGCGCCAACTTGCTCTCGGACCAGCAGAAGGAAGACGTTCGAAGCCTGTTCTTGGTCGGCGGGTATTCGTTCAACGCAGCCAAGGACACCGACGAAGAAAGTCGACGCGTCGAGATGCGAATAGAGTTCCTCGGCATGGGCGAGCACCGGGCCTCGGCGATGCCCCAGTCCGGTAACTTTGGCGAGTGTGCTCTGCGATGAGCCCGCTCGACCACCTCGCATCGCTGCTGCGCCCCGGCACCGAGGAAGGAGCACGGGCGATGACGGTGTCGTCGGACATCGACACCGTGCTGATGCGGATGCAGGAGCGCACCAAAGGAAGCGGGGGCCGGGCGCTCTCCGAGGACCTGCAGTTGGAAGCAGTTCGGCGCTTCTGGCAAAGCCAGGAAGTTGCATCGTTCCGTGACGCATATCTGCTGTCCTGGGGCCTTTGTCTGCCGCACCGGCCAAGCGGCTCCTGCGTGCTTGAAGACCGGTCTCGCTTCCAAGCGGTTCTGGACGGGGTAGACGGCTGGTCGGTGCGCCCCAGCGCGTTCCGTCGCTGCTATCAAGGCCTGGTCAAGAGCTACTTCACCTACGACGCACTGGGCGAGTCAGCTCCGCCGGCAGCGCGAAACAACTGGAAGATGCTGCGGGACTACCTTCGCGACAAAAATGGCCTTATCCGTGACAAGCAGGCCAATCCGGACTGGGTTGCGACTGCCATTGGGAATCAGCAGCTGTTCGGCGAACGGCCCTGCGACCCGTACGTCGATGCCCTTTTGAAGGGCGATGTCGGTGCCATCGACCAGCTCTGCGAGGAGCTTGGTATCGCCAAGGCCTCTTGGTTCCTACGGGAACTGGTTCTCGCGCAGATTCGAGGCGCCACGCAGCTCGGCAACGCGCAGTTCCAGGCTCTCGTGCCACGACTGCTTGAACTCCTTGCCAACAATGATGTGCTGAGGGACCGCGGCCTAATCATGCTGCTCGACCGCTACGTGAAAGTGCCGGGCGCGCATCTTCACCAGGGGCTTCGGGACTCGTCCGTGCTCTGGTGGGGCAACCCTTGGCTCCCGTCGAACGAAACTCGCTGGGGCGGCGTCGTCCCGGACGCTCGGGCGATGGTCGCGGACTGGCTCAAGTTGGAGTTCATCGAGACCTTCTTTACCAAGCTGGCTCAGGACGGAGTTGGCGACCGTCGACGCATGGAATTTTGGAAGCGATACGTCAAGTCGATATCGCACATCGAATTTGCGCTTGGCTCGACAGCCCGGAGCGACGATGACCCAGACTTTGTCGTGCTCCGCGAGAAGATGAAGGGGCTCATCCGCTATCTCGACGCGTCTGGCAACAACAACGCGTTCATCATGAACATCGGCGACCTCGTCGCTGTCGAGTTCGGTGGGATGAGCAACGCCTTCTATGGATACGACTCACGAGCGGCCCGTTTGTTTGACACCGCGAAGCCGCTTCGTCTGGCGGTAAACGCCCGAAACTCGCTGAAACACGATGCGCATATCCTGAAGATGAGCCATAAGGACGGCATCCACAACTGGGACAAGTGGGAACACATGTTCGAGGCGACGCTGCGCGAGAAGTTCGGCATCGAACCCGACGCGGCCGTGCCACGCGCCGCCAGAGTGCCGGCGCCTGCGCGTGCTGCTCCACCCACATCGCAAGTCCTGGCGGCCCGAGAACGCGACGCCGCGTACAGCGCGGCCGCCGACCTTTCGCAGCCCTACACGCGGTCGGCGCTTAACAAGTTCGCGAGCAGGCAAGGCCTGCAGGTTGAAGACAAGACGCCCCAAGGCGGAAGCCTCTGGGTGCGCACGGACGCGACCTACGAACACATCACAAGAATGCTTACCCGATGGGGCTTCCAACACAAGCCTGGCAAGGGCTGGTGGAAGTAAGGGAGACAAATGTTCCAGTTGTTCAAGAAGAGTGGCGGTGGCACAAATGCGGACTGGCAGCGACGCTGGTCGCCGGCGGGGGTGGTCTTGTCGCGCGGAGCCGGGCAGGGCGGCGTGCCGCTCCTGGATCCCATGGTCGGAGGCTTTCTGACTCAGCTGTCCGACGATGGCTTGGCCATTGAGACGCCAGATGGCTATGTGCTGGGCTGGGACGCGCTCTTCTCGGCAATGTCGCAGCCGGCGTATGCCTCGCTTCCGTACGTGCTTTCGATTCCGCGCGCGACTGAAGCCAAACCATCTCTTCGGAGCAGCAACTCGCTCACCGATGATGACTTTTCGGTCGCCATCTCTGGCTGGCACAGCGAAGACGGAGCCGCGTTCGACTGGGACCTCATGGGCCCGCTCATGACCCGCGACGACCGTGCGGAGCTGATGCGCCCCGAGCAGTGGAAGCTCTTCAAGGAGGTCGTCAGCTTCGCTCGGCGACCAGCCGAAGAGCACAACGACTTGGCGCACCGCCAAGCGTGGGGCCGGATACGCAAGCTCGCCTTGCAGGCAGGTGCCCGCCTGGATGATTTTCTCTACCGCTCCGTCGTCCTGACGCCGGAGAAGCTCGAGATTGGCCTGCGCCGTTCGGCCGATGTCGGCGACGACCGTGTAGTCGAGATCGAACCTGGTTTCGAGGGCGCTCCCGCCGATTGGCTGGAGGCGTTCGACCACAGCCGCGAGGTCAAGGACCGCTACGACATCGTCACCATGGAGGGCATCGTCCAGGTCCTGGTCACGCCGAAGGTCCGCACTGTCCTGCAAGAAATCAAACGCCTGGAGGCCCGGCGTGTCGCCGGCACACGTGCGCAGGCGTTTCTGCTGAACCCGTACGCCACCCTTGGCAACGACGCTGTTGATGTCATCGTCGAGTCGCAGTTCGAGAAGGCACGCGAGGATGCCGGGCTCACCTACGAGAGGTTCACGCCCACCTACGAACGCGATGCCTCTGGCTACCCTCTGCGCGTTGGCCTGCTCATCGAGACGGCAAGTTCCACCGGCCCCTCGACGTCGGAAACGCAATGGCTTGATGACGCAGCGCTCGGCTCCTTCGTTCGTGCTCTGCACAAGGCGATTGCCCTCAACTACCAGCTCGTCGCATGGCAAGGCTATGACCTCGAGATGCAGGGCGACGCGCAACGCCACCATGACGAGCTAAAGGCGGCTCTTGAGCGCAGGCTGGCACCCCCGACCCTTGTCTCCTACGCGCAGGTTCATGACCTGAGTGGCTACAGCTCCCGGGTTGAAGGCATCGGAGTCGAGAAGCCGTATCACTCGCCCTACATCGCCAAAAAGAACGAAGGTGAGGGATGGTTCCCCGAGAACGTCTTTCCGGTGGTGGTCTACCAGCCTGCCGGGGCAGCGGAGCCTATTGCCGTACCGACCAGTCAGGCGGCTATCGAACAGCTTGAGAAGTCGGTGAAGGCAGCCCACGTCGCCGGTGAGACCACTGTGAACGTGTCCGGGCTGCCTCAAGCGGTAACACTCGACGAGGCAGCAGTCATCGTCGAAACGTTCAAGAAAGTCTTCGCGGACCTCGAGGCCGGGAGCTTCGACCCCGCCAAACAATACAAGGCGGCAAAGAACACTGCCGTCGGGCCGAAGAAGCAGCTTGTTCTGCGGGCCAATATCCAATCGCTGGAGTACGAAGAGCTTCGACGCGAGGCTCTCGAGTCCGTGCCGACGGAGCCGAGGATGCCCAAGAGCATCCGCCCAGAGTTCTCGCTGATGCCGCACCAGCGCGCCGGCCTGGCGTGGATGCAGCACCTCTATAGCCTGCAGACCGACTACCAGGTTCGCGGCGCCGTGCTCGGCGACGACATGGGGCTCGGAAAAACCTTCCAGCTACTGGCCTTGATGGCATACCTCATCGAGCGCGACCCGAACATCGAGCCGATGCTGGTGGTGGCGCCGGTCTCGTTGCTCGAGAACTGGGCGGACGAGGCGAACAAGTTCTTCCTGGACGGTGCGCTCCCACTGCTTACCGCGTACGGTGAGAAGCTTTCGACCCTGCGCGTGCCTCGCGCTCAGGTTGACCAGCGTCTGCAGGCCGACGACGGTTTGGTCAAGTTCCTCCGCCCGAACTGGGTGGGCAACGCCAAGGTGGTCCTCACCACCTACGAAACGCTACGGGACCTCGAGTTTTCCTTTGCCGCCCAAAAGTGGTCGCTGATGGTCTGCGACGAAGCACAGCGCATCAAGAACCCTGCGGCTATGGTCACGCGTGCTGCCAAGAAGCAGAACGTCGCCTTCAAGATTGCCTGCACGGGCACGCCGGTCGAGAACACCCTGGCCGACATGTGGTGCCTCTTCGACTACGTGCAGCCGGGCCTGCTGGGAGCGCTCAACGACTTCGGGCAGAGATACCGGAAGCCCATAGAGGCAAAGACCGACGAGGAGAACGCCCGGGTGGAGGAGCTGCGTGCGCGCATCGCTCCCCAAATCCTGCGCCGCATGAAAGCTGACGTCGCCACGGACCTACCGAGGAAAATCGTCGTGGACGCCTGCCGCAATTTGCCCCTATCGAACGCGCAGCGCAACCTGTACGCCAAGGCCATCGAGAGCTTCAAGAAGCGTGGCGATCCGAATCACCCGACCCCTTTCAAAAACCACCTCGGGCTCTTGCACTACTTGCGCCTGGTCTGCACGGACCCTCGACCGCATGGGCTGAACGTCTTCAAGCCGGAGCCTACAAAGCAGTACCGGGACAAGGCGCCGAAGCTCAACTGGCTCTTGACGCAGCTGAAGCTCATCCAGAAGCAGGGCGAGAAGGTCATCGTCTTCTGCGAGTTCCGGGAAATTCAGCGACTGCTGCAGCACTACATCGAGGCCGAGCTCGGCTTCAAGCCCGACATCATCAACGGGGACACCAGCGCATCGGCCAGCCACACTGCAAGCCGCCAGAAGCGCATCAAGGCCTTCCAGTCCCTGGACGGCTTTGGCGTCCTCATCCTGTCTCCGGTGGCGGTGGGTTTTGGCGTGAACATCCAGGCCGCAAACCACGTCGTCCACTACACCCGCACTTGGAACCCTGCCAAAGAGGACCAGGCGACAGACCGGGCCTACCGCATCGGGCAGAAGAAGGACGTGCGCGTTTACTACCCGGTCGTCTGCGCTGGCGATTTCATGACGTTCGATGTCAAGCTGGACCTGCTGCTTGCCTACAAGCGGGGACTCGCTGAAGACATGCTCAACGGGTCGGGGGATGTGAGTCCGGGCGATTTCAACCTAGCTGACGTCGTTCCGGCCGCAGATGCCGAGGACATCGACGAGCGTGTCAGCCTCGACATGGCACTGCGCATGGGATGGCAGCATTTCGAGTGCCTCGCTGGCGTGTTGTGGACCAAGCGCGGGTACGACTGCTATCGAACGCCTGGCAGCAACGACAACGGCGTGGACGTCGTCGCGTTGGCCGCCGGCAAAGGCCAACTTGTGCAGGCAAAGACGAGCGGCACCGACGGGGCTGCGTTGAACTGGGACGCGGTCAAGGAGGTCGTAGGCGGCGAAGCGTTCTACAAACGTCGGCACCCGTCCGTTGAGTTCGACAAAGTCTGCATCACCAACCAGTTCTTCAACCGGCAGGCTCAAGAGAACGCGGCGCTCAATTCGGTGGAGTTGCTCGACCAGACGCACTTGGCCGGACTTCTCGAGCGGCACAATGTCACGATGCTCGAGGTCGAGAAGATGCTGTATGCGGAATGGCAGGAACCTGCCTAGTCGCTGGCGAGCTTCTCGTAAGCAGTCGGTGAGTCCACTCGCTGCGCACCATCGTCGATTTGAATGAACGGGAGCCCTGATGTCGCTGCCTAGCGCTATCGGTGTTCACCGCGACTAGCATCAGCGGCTTGCGGGCCAGAACCCGACTGTCATCTTGCCGGCCCAAATGAGCCTTGACTAAACATGAAACGCCGTGTTTCGCCTGCACTGATTGCGCTTGGCGCTATCGTTGTCTTCGGCGTGGCGAGTGCGCTGATTGGTTATAGCTCCGGTTGGCTTGGCTCGCGTCTATAGGAGCGGTGTCAGACCCATTGCGCGGCCCGAGGGAAGCAAGGTCAGATGGTGCCGGTCTATCCCAAGACGAAGACTGGCTCCCGCGACGGGCCAACTGAATGCAGCCGCCAATAGTTGCCCCTCGGCTAGGAGCCGTCACTCAGGTCAGTCATCGGGCAGAAACGACAGATTCACGATCCGAAAGGCACTTTGGTGGGAGTTCGTCGATTCCGTCACATTCGTCAAGAGCCGCCCTGAGGCAAACTTTCCCGATCGCACAAGCACTCCTTGAACAATGGACTTTCATGACGTTCTGAACGATGCTGACGCACTCAGGAGGGCGCTGGCGGCCATCAGCCCGACAGAGCGGCAACTGAAAGACCTGCGCATTCTCTTTGAGCGCGGAGGAGGCATTGCCGTCAAACGGGACCCCAATCTCAGGGTGCGCGGTGATACGGTGAATTCGTGCAGCAAAATTGGTAGCCTGCTGACGACCCATTTCAAGGGGACAAGGCCAAGAGACTTGATGATGTGGGTCGGATTAATCACCAAAGACGCTGCGGGCGACGAGACTTGGCATCTCAGGCCACAGGTCCGGACCGCCATAAAGCGGCTCGGTTGGTTTGGACCGGGGCCAGATGTGGTGTCGAGCCCGCTGCACATAAGGCCGGTTGAGGCTAAAGCTGTGCTCTCCGAGATGGCAGACCGCTTTGCGCTCGTCCAAGTGCGGACTGAGCAGGCCGCCTTTCGTCGAGCCGTTTTCCTGGCTTGCGAGGGCCGATGCGTGGTGACCGGATGTGCTGTTCCCGAAGTCCTCGAAGCCGCACATCTGCTCGGCAGCAAGTGGCGAGAAGGCATGAACACCGCCGTCGACGGTGTCTTGCTAAGGAGGGACATTCACGCGCTCTACGACTGTGGCTTGCTGAGCTTTTCCTCGGTGGGTACGGTCGTAGTTGATGAGCGTGTCCTAGGCGACTATGGTGACCTCAAGGGGCGGCCACTCAGGAACCTTCCTCCAGTGAAGGTAGCTCAATGAGGGCGTGTGCGCGTAGTTCGATGACTGCTCAGGGCGCAGCCCGAGCTTTTCGCGACTATGGCACAGTCCGGCCAGGAGCGGAAGTTAGTCACGACCTTCCAGGTTCCTGCCAACGAAACGGTCGACATTCTTGTCGGGGGGCTTCGCCCGCCTGCGGTCGCCAGGTCATCTCCAACGCTAGTGCTGCAGGAAGGAGCTCGCATGTTTGTCGTCGGCCGTGACTACACCCGGGACGAGATTCACGCTAAGGTGGGTGGAAGCAAACAATCCTACTTGCCCACGAAGAATGGCGAGGTAGTTGCTGCGTGCCTCACGCACGGGCTGAACCCGCAGGCTCCTCGGGTAATCCTGTGTGGGCGAGGAACGAGAATTGAACCCGCCGGCGAGCTGCTGGCGCAACAGCCAAACGCCATTCCTGTCTTCCTGAAGCGGGACGTGAATCGATGGGAGCACCAAGGTTTGTTCAAGGCGGCTGCCTCATACACCTCTGGGCGGGAGTTCGATGGCTATGTGTTGGGCTCGGGGCGACCGCCTCCGGAGGTCTCGCGAGTCGTGATAATGAGCGATGTTTGACGCGGCCATGCGGCATGACTTCAACGCTGTACCGCGTGGGGTGTGAGGAGTTGCGCTCCGAGCCGCGTGCAAGAGCTGTCGGCTACTACGGCAGCTCCGTGGCGCGGAGCCGGTGCCGGGCCTGCACCTCGGCGCCGGGGACGCTCCACGCAGCGAGCCTGCTCGCGAAAGGCAGCTATGGGCCCCGCGCTGCCCAGCCGACTTCGGCTACAGTCGGCCATGAGCTGGCCATGAGCTGGCCATGAGCGGTCGCTGAAGGCAAATCGGTTAGTGGCAGCTTCTAGACTGATCTCCGACCCTCGAGATCGGCGGCAGAGCAGCGGCTTAGCCGTTGGAACCGGACATCTGAAGTACGGTAGATCGATTCTGCAATCGCCGCCTGGCCGCCAAGCTCCGCGAGCAAGCGAATCAGCGAGTCAGCGAGTCAGCGAGTCAGCGAGTCAGCGAGTCAGCGAGTCAGCCAAAGATGATGAGATGAAGCTGCAACGCTATGCTAGCCAACAACGTATGCTTTCCGCGCTCAATTTGATTTTCTAGTACTACATCGACATGGACACCCAAGTTCGAACGCCACAAGCGATCTTCATGCAGCCCCAGCGTCTGCTGGTCCCTCTCTTTCAGCGCCCGTACGTCTGGAACGAGGAACTGCAGTGGGAGCCTCTTTGGAAAGACCTCGAACGGGTGGCCACTCGCCTGATGCAATCACCGAGCACGACGCAGGCGCCTCACTTCCTGGGCGCTATCGTTTTGCAACAACTGCCCACGCCGACAAGCGATTTGCAGCAACGCACTGTCATCGACGGACAACAGCGACTGACGACCTTGCAGATCTTGCTGGATGCAGTGCACTCCGAGATCGAAATGGTTGGCGCGGCCATGCCCGCGGCGCGCTTGGAGCCCCTGATCGCCAACGCCGAGGCTTTTCGCCAGCACAAGGAAGATCGCTTCAAGGTCTGGCCCACCAACCGCGACCGCGCAGCCTTCAACGAAGTGATGGAAGCCAAAAGCCCGGTGGACTACGAGAAGCTCAAGCACCGTGCGTCCCGCCTTGTCAAAGCACATCACTACTTTGCGCAGCAGTGTCGTGCTTGGCTCCATGCCGAAGGCCCGGAAAAGATCATTGCGCGTGCAGAGGGCGTCGAGCGTAGTGCACGAGAGTTGCTGCAGATCGTCGTCATCGACCTCACCGCCAATGAGAACGCTCAGGAGATCTTCGAAACGCTCAATGCACGTGGCGCAGTCCTCACTGCGGCCGACCTGATCAAAAACTTTGTATTCCAGCGGCTGCTCGAACAGAAGGCGGATGTAGAGGGAGCCTACAGCACCTATTGGGCGCAGTTTGAGACCGCCTTCTGGGAAGAGGAAGTCAATGTCGGGCGCGTCAAGAGCCCGCGTTCATCAGTCTTCCTGAACCATTGGTTGATCGCCCGCACTGGTGAGGAAGTGGTTGCGCGCGAGGTGTTCTCTCGCTTCAAGTCCTACGCTGACTACCAGGCCGGACACACCATGCTCGAACTGCTGGTGGAAATTCATCGGGCCGCCGCGATCTATCGAGAATTCACTGAGAATGCCGAGATCCCGGACGGGCCAATGGATCGCGTGGGGCTGTTCGCCTATCGCGTCAAGACATTGGAGAGTGAGGTCGTCAAGCCGGTGCTCCTGGCCCTGCTGGATCACAAGTCTGGCCCACTGCAACAGAAGCAAGTTGAGACCGCGCTGGATGTACTCGAAAGTTGGTTGGCACGCAGGATGTTGATACGCGCTACGGCGAAGAACTACAACAAGACTATGGCGGAGGTCGTCTCCGTAATTCGAAATGCTCCTGCCGATCAGGTCGGACAGACCCTGACCGAGCACTTCGCCTCTCAACGCGCGGAAACAGCCTATTGGCCGGACGACGAAGAGGTTCGCCGTGAGCTGGAGGCGATGCCTGTCTATCGAAAGCTGAGCCGGGCACGAGTTCGAATGGTGCTGGAATCGATCGAAGACCATTGGCGCGGATGGATTCCGGGGCAAACGTCCGCAGCGGGGATGCGCATCCGGCGCAACAGCTACGCCATCGAACACGTACTGCCCCAATCCTGGCTCAAGCACTGGCCACTGCCTCCCGGTGTGCAGGAGGCGGAACGAGATGCGCGAGTTCATCGACTCGGCAATCTGACGCTGCTGACGAAGAAGCTCAATAGCACGGTCTCCAATGGTGCATGGTTGGGCGAAACGGGAAAGGCTGCGCACTTGCAGGAAAAGGATGTGGTGCTGCTGAACAGCAGGCTGCTGAAGACCTACGCGACGAAGCAATGGGACGAGTCGGGCATTGATTCTCGAACTGGTCAGGCTATCGACGCCATTCTGGCCGTGTGGCCGGTGCCGTCTGGCCACAAGGTTCTCGTTGGACGAGAACAGGCGGACGCGCACATAACGGTTGAGATTGCAGACTTGATTGGCGCGGGCTACCTTGCCGCCGGTCAGGCGCTCCATTCAAGCCCAGGGAAATCCGGCGGCTTTTCCGGACGGGTCCTCTCAGATGGCCGCATTGAGGTCGACGGGCAGGTCTTTGACAGCCCATCCAGCGCTGGGAGCTTTGTCAGCAAGAGAAGCACAAACGGCTGGGACTTTTGGCGTTTGGAGCCTGACGGCCGACGGCCGCTGAAAGATGTGCGTACCGAGTATTTGAAGGTGGTGTCACCAGAGGAAGTCGACGACGACGATGCCACCCCAGGCGGACACGAGTGACACCGAGAATACGCAATGATCGCCGTTCACCGACCTTGCCGCAAGGGGGCCGGATGAGCTCTTCGAACCGGCTCAGGTGGATGAGCTGGTCAGTCGACTCGAAGCAGTGAAGTCAACAGCGTTGGCGGTGTAAAAGACCCGGAATGTTGATGCTCGCCTCCATCCGCCGCAAAGCAGACAAGCAGACCGTTGGTGCTTGGGATCGACTGGCGCCTTAGGGCCCATGGCTGCCTCTGAGCGGACAATGCATTCGCTCCGGAGCGTTCACTGGGAAGGTGACGATGCGTTGCTCGGCAGGCACGCCACGATTCGCACGGCGGATCTAGAGATGAGGAACTCTGCCTTCAGACTAACCCTTCGTCGCGATCGCCTTCGATGTCGCAGACGCCGTCGTCTCTGGCGTCCACCCGCGCCCAGAACGCGTGCTTGCGCCCATGCCGCAATCGAACCTCCGTGACGAAGCTCTCATGCGTTTTCGCCAATCCCAGGTTTGGGCTCGAGGCGGCGATCTCGCCCAGCCGCGCCCAGTAGCGGGCGCCATGGCGATAGGCCTTCGCGTACGCGCGATCGAGGATCCCGAGCAGCAGTGCGCGATACACGACTGTCTCTCCGCGCCAGCACGTGTGTGTCCGAAACGCCTTGGTCAATGATTCCAGCGAGCCGTAGTACTCGCCACTGAGACGGTCTGCGTCCGCCACCACCCTTGATTCGGCCGCTTCGACGTCCCCGAGTTCGATCAACAGACTCGCGGCCGTTACCGGATCCTTGTGATTCGACGAGAGTCGCCGGACCCATTCCTCCGCTTCGGCGCGATCGCCGTCCGGCAGGTGCGCAAACCAGCACTGTAGGTAGAAGACCGAGGGGCTGCGCTCGAACACCTGTCGCCGAACTGGGACGCTTTCCTTGAAGCGGCCCAGTCGCTCCAGCACGTGCGCGAGCAGACTCCGGCGGTCGTCATCCCTGTCGTTCCACGGTTCCCGCAACCATGTCAGCGCGTCATCCGGACGCTCGGCGCGCAAGTAGGCCTGAACAAAGGACTCCCGCTGCAGTGCATTGGGCTCGGGGCTGTACCGCAAGACCGCACGGACCATGACATCCGGATCGCCGAGTGCCTCAGACAACAGCGACAACGCCGCCGAGATCGTGTACACCTCGTGAGGCAGGCCCCGCGAGTCGGACGCACCGGCGAGAACATCGGCCATCCGTGATTCGAAGCGAGCGATCAATGTGCGAAGCGCCGGCTCCGGGAGCAGCAGGTTTGCGCTTCGCAGCAATTCTTCGCGAGCTCCGTAGTCATCTGCGAGGTACAACCCCATGAGCCGCTCGGGCCAGACATCCGGGGGCGTTTCGCAAAGTGCCGCCGCCTGCAGCCAGTGGCGGCACGCTGAGCGCACCGTGTCCCCGATGTCGGCTGCGGAATCGTCGGCATGCTCGAACCACACCTCGTCTGCCTCAAGGAAGGCCTCGAACAGGGCCAGGCCGGCCGCGGGATCCTTTGGGACCAATTCACGTTCCACCTGGTCCAGCCACGCCTGGAGCAGCTGGCCATACGCGGGCGCGTCGCGGTAGGTGTAGTACCGGGTCGAGCGTTGCCAGGCCATCAACGTCTTGCGAAAGCCTGCGGCCAGTTTGTCCGGTCGGTCGGCCAGCTGAAGCCGAAGCAGGCGTTCCTTGACCGCTTCGTCGACCTCTGCCAGTTCGAGCAGAACAGCCGCCAGTGTCGACGCCAGCTGGCGATGCACAAAGGTTTCGAGGGACTCCGCTGGGGTTTTCGGCATGACGGGCCGTATTGTCTCAACAGCGACAGAGCGCTGCGCGCCAGTCTCCGTTATGTTCATTCATCCTCTGGCCCCCTGAAAAGCCCGCACGGCAGGGCAGAAGAGGGCGCCACCGCACCGCGACAAACTGACATGGCCTTGCGGGGTCGACACGGCCGGCCTTCGCGCAACCCGCGCCTCGCCGGAGCTTTACGCCATGCCATTCCTCGCGCCCTCGTTCGCACGGCTGCCGCCGCTGTCTCTTTTACTGGCCGACCAGGTCGAGCCGCGCAAGAAGATTGCCCGGCACCTCGGCAATGAGGCTGCGCACCCTGCAGCGCTACCAGGCCAGCGGCAACGCGCCCAGCGCGGTCTACCTGGCCCTCTGTTTCGAGTTCGAGCGCCTGCGCGGCGTGATCCGGGCGCTCGAAAGGCCCAAGGACAACCGGCGGCCAACTCGGCCGTGTTCAACGCGATCCAGGCTGCAGCGAAAGTCCAAATGGGCGATCGCCACCTTCGTGAAGGGACGCTATCCCCAGCAGGGGATAACAGGAATGCACGCCGCCATCTACATGGGACAGAACGCGGAAGGAATCCAGGTGCTGGACCAATGGAGAGCGCAGGGCCAAGTGCTTCCACGCACGATTACGTGGCATCCGCGGCGCCCCGGGCTGAGCAACGATGGCAGCGCTTTCTCGGTGATCGAATGGTGAAGGAATCCATGCGCCGGCTCGCGATCGGATCGCTGTGGGCCCTGTGGGCCGGAACGGCGTACGCAGCTCCCGCCGAGTGTCCCGCATCAATCCAGGTTCAGGAAAGCCTGCGCAGCCGTGAAGTGTAGTAATGATGCGACTTTTAAGTAGTAAAGTTGCGACTGCCTCTGTTTTGCTTCCACAGGAAGGCGCGTTAGCGCACTGATGGAAGTAGTTCCGGCAGCAGCGCGACGACTCGCCGTCTGGCGATCATGGCGGCAACGAGCACGCGACTTCGATACTCCATGCGCCACATTGCTCCGGGCAACATGGCAAGGATTTCGCGCGGGCAATAGGTCTGTTCGATAGGCTTGAATCTGGCCAACCACCGCACAAGGCCGGTCGGCGGATGCGAAGATTCCCGATCAAGCGCACCTGGATGTTGGTAGCCCCACCAATGCATCGCCGCTAGCAACCACACTGCGGCTTCTGCGCAGGCGGGGTCCAGCGGGATGGTGGCCTGGTGCGAGTCGAACTGACGTGTCGCTAACTGGATAGCCTGACGATCGGAGCGCGACAACTCTGCCCTCGATCTGCGCAGCAGTTGACGCATGAGCTTCTCGCAGTCGCGCAGTAACTCTTGCCGTCCAGGCGAAACAGGAGCGGGGAGGGCGGGTACCCGCACTCTTGGCGCACGAGCGGGCCGTTTTCTGTCTCGCGGCCGCGGCAGCAGGCACGCGCGGCTCCATTGGTGGAGCAACTTGTCCCGCTCTCTCTTCACCGAGGAGCCGGGCGCGGTGCCCGAGTTGGCGCCGGCGCGGCGCCGCTGCTGCCTTGCGGCAAGGACGCGCAGCCATAGTGCCTGGGTGACCCGGACAGGCACTGCAGCCTCGGGCGCCGAGGCCGTCACCAGAATCGGGAGCACCATCGCTACACCTGCAGCGGCACGGTTTGCTGCGCCGCCACGTAGCCGGACTCGCGCACTGCGCGCTCCCAATGCGCCGACCCCAGTTCCAGGAATGTGGCGTCCCATTGCACCCCGTTGATCAATACCGACTCCACCGCCCGTGTGAAGTAGTCCATGGGAATCTCGGTCATGCCGCGCAGCTGCGCGGCCGCGTGCGCCTTGACGAAGCCGTTCCACAGCGCCGCAGCCGAGTGCTCCAGCCGCAGCCCGGCGCTGTATGCCAGCGGATAGAAGAAAGCAGTGAAGGTCTGGCCGGATACCTCCGGATAGCGGGTGAGGTCATAGCTGGCCAGGCAGGTGGCAGCCTCTGCGGCATTGGTGATCCCGCGGAAATGCAACTGCTCGATCATGAAGCGCGCCACGATCTGCTGGTCGCCGCTCAGTTGGTAGCGCGCCTTGTGCTCCATCAACTGCGGTTGACCGACCAGGAAAGTGATCAGCCGAAACCCGTGGTGGGCAAGTTGGTCATGCACGTCGCGCAGCCACTCCAGCGCGTGCCGGGACATTCGCTGCGCCTCGTCGCACAGCAGCACTACGATATGGCCCGAGCGCATCTGCAATTGCTCGCTCGGCCGGCGGATCAGGGCGAAGCGCTTGTCGGCAATCGTCCTGGCCTGCGGCTCTCGCACCCCGGCGGCCCCCAGGAGGGTACTGAAGAACGGTCCCTCGAAGTCGCTGCGGTGGTGCTCGCAGGACATGCGCAGCACCAGGATGTCAGGACGCTGGCGGCCCAGGTGCAGCGCCACGTAGTCGATCGCATGCGTCTTGCCGATGCGCGGGCGCGCGTGAATGAGGGCCCCGGGGATGAGCACCCGCACGCAGTGCTCGACCAGATCGACCAACGCCTCGATGGCCGACGTGGCCACGCGGTAGTGGCGACGCACCAGCGGATGGTTGTGCACCGACAGCGGGGCAAGGGTCGGTGTAGCCGTTGGCACGACGCTCGAGGGGGTGCCGCCAGCGCCGCCAGCGCTGCCACCTGAGCCCGAGCCTCGCACGCGCGTCGCGCTGACCCGTGGCCTTGACGCGACCGGCGCGGTCGCGGACTTCTTGTGGTTCATGCCTGCTCCTTGCGGGCAACAGCCCATCGGCTCGGCCCGCGACGGCCGGCGTGGACGGGCCCGGCCGGCGCCCCGCAGCACACCCCGTGCCAGCGTTCAGCGCGCGTAGCCGCGCTCGATGCGCAGCCGCTTGCCCTTGACCCGGCCGGTGACCAGTTGCGAGTAGCCTGGCTCGGATGGCGCCGGAGCCGGAGCCAGTGGCGGCGACGCAGCCGCTCCTGCCTTAGCCTTGGCGGCCGCCGCTTTCCGCTCGCGCTGGACCTGCGCAATGTCGCTGGCCGAGCGCCGACGCTTGCCGGCGTCCTTACGCCGCAGCGCCAGGAAGGCCTCGATCGGGTTGTCGCCGGCGCCGAACTCCAGTTGGCGTCTGCGCTTGGCCTTGAAGACCTCCTGGCGCACCATCAGGAGTCCATCCATTTCTTGGGGGTGTGCAGCGCAGCAAAGTAAGCTTCGAGGATGGAAGCCGGGGCATCTTCTGGGC
>NZ_JBDGIT010000020.1:0-35539 GCF_057657265.1 Variovorax sp. Soil_C_17 | reverse complement strand
GAATGCGCGCAGGCGCTGCAGCAACTCGGCGGACTTGGGGGACGGTTCGGCAAACATGGGCGCTCCTTGGGACGAAGCCATCATTGGACCCCGGGGCGATCGGCGCTGTCGATCACCCGAGCGACAGCCCTCAGCGACCGGTGATGACCGGCGCCCGCTTCTTGACGAAGGCGTGCTGCGCGCTCAGTCGCTGTCGCTTCGGCCTGAAAACGCAGCGCCGTTCGGTTTCGTCCGCATGCCCGCTAGGAGATGCTTCCACGGCAGCTGCGCCGGATCGGCGATGAACGGTCCCGGCGCGCGCACCACGAGAATTTCTTCGGCGATGGCGGCGAAATCGGCCCGGAAGTGGACGGAGCTCTTGTTCACGAGGATCTTCATCTTCTCGGGATCGATGCCGACCGTGCGGTACATGTTCCTGTCGAGCAGCTGCGCCTTGGCCGAACTCACCGCGATGCGCACGCCGTCGATCCGCAGGCGTGCCATCCGCCCGAGGTCGGCCTGCTTGCCATTCATCATCGGGCCGCCATAGACGAACCTGCCGTCGGAAAGCGCCTCGACCTCATAACGCGCGCGCAGCGGCTCGTCGCCTTCGACCTGGGGGCATCCGCCGAGCGCGATGTCGATATGGGCGCCCACGCCCGCCTGGTGCGCGGCCGCGGCGGCGGCCGGGTCGCAGATCAGGCCGATGGCGGCCTCCCTCGCGCCATGCTTCAGCAGCGCCCGCAGCATGCCCATGGAGTTGGAGTCGCCCCCGACACCGGGGTTGTCCTGGGTGTCCGCCAGGATCACCGGGCGGCTCGCCGCCTCCGACACGCGCATGGCGCGCTGCACCGCCGCGTCGGGCTCGTCGAACTGCACCGCCCATTGGTCCTCGGGATGACAGACGCGCGCGAAGAGCGTGTCGATGGCCCGTTCGACCCGGGCCTTGTCGAAGCCGTAGCCCCAGACCACGGGTCCGCATTCGGCGAAGTCGGCCGCCGGGAAGCCGGGGGCGAAGGAAAGCGAGAGCACTTGCGGCTCCAGCTCCTCCAGCAGGTCGTACACGCCGCGCGCGGGCTGCATCATGGTGGACATGCTGTTCACCGGAATGAGGAAGGGCACGCGCCGCGCCACGCGATGAGCCGGCTGGTCCGTGCGCGTCAGCGCCATCAGGAGCTCGCCGGCCCTGCGGCCCGTGTCGGCCATGTCGATGTGCGGATAGGTGCGATAGGCGACCACGCCGTCCGCCAGGGTCAGGATCTGCTCGGTGACGTTCGCATGGGAATCGAGCGAGACCACGATCTTCATCGCCGGGCCCACGACCGCGCGGATGCGCGCCAGCAGTTCGCCTTCGCCATCGTCGAGATGCTGCGCGACCATCGCGCCGTGCAGGTCCAGGTAGATGGCATCGAAGGATGCCGTTCTCGCGGCCTGGACGATTTCGCCGGCGATGCGTTCGTAGGCGTCGCTCGTGACGTGGGCCGAGGCGCCCGCGCCGGCCCAGATCACGGGCGTGACGCTCTGTCCCTGCCCGCGCACGAAGTTGATGAAGCCGCTGACGGGCAAGTTGACGTTCAGCAAGCCCAGGACGTCTTCGCCGCGCGCCAGGCCGGGGAAGTCCTCGCCGCGAACGAAGCTTTCGTAGGTGGCCAGGGTCGGAGCGAAGGTGTTGGTCTCATGCTGGAAACCGGCGACGAGGATGTTCACGGTGGGCTTTCTTCGGGTGGGTGGCGGCGCGTCACTGGGCAGTCAACTGGATGGAGCGCGCCATCTTCTTGAACTTCTCCGTCTCGTCGGCGTAGAACTTCGCGGAAGTCGCCAGCGACTGCGGCTTCATCGGCTGGACGCCCGATTGTGCGAGCGCCTTCGCCATTTCGGTCGACTCGATG
The DNA here is from genome assembly GCF_057657265.1 of Variovorax sp. Soil_C_17. Lineage (NCBI taxonomy): Bacteria > Pseudomonadati > Pseudomonadota > Betaproteobacteria > Burkholderiales > Comamonadaceae > Variovorax > Variovorax sp. Soil_C_17. Next base: position 33,671 of record NZ_JBDGIT010000020.1, on the reverse strand, counting down.
GCCTGCTGCGAGGCCTGCAGCAGCACACGCAGGCGATCGTCCGGAATGCCGCTCTTCGCCATGACGGCCAGCCAGATCGAATACACGAGCTCGCCCTTCTGCGCGATGCCGCTTTCGGAGACGGCTGGCACATCCGGCAGCGTCGGCATGCGCCGGTTGTCGAGCACGTTGAGCGCCTTGATCTTGCGGCTCTCGAGCATCTGGATCGAGGCGCCGAGGTTCGGCAGGATGGTCATGTCGACCTGTTGGCCGACGAGGTCCTGCATCATCGGCGTGGCGCCCTTGTAGGGCACGTGAAGCAGCTTGGCGCCGGTGGCCTGCGCCAGGTATTCGGAAACGATGTGGTACATCGACCCGTGGCCGGGGCTGCCGAAGGTCAGGCTCTGGCTGCCGGGCTTCCTGCCCGCCGCAATGATTTCCTCGAGGGAGGTGAAGGGCAGGTCGTTCCGGGCCATCACCACCAGCGGATGGTTGGAGATCGGCGCCAAAAGCGCGAGCTCTTCCGGCTTGTACTTGGCCGAGGCGTTGGACAGCGGCGCAAGGATCGCCTCGTTGGGCGAACCCATGATCAGGGTGTAGCCGTCGGCCGGACGGCTCAGCAGCCGCTGCACGGCGACGGCGCCGCCGGCGCCCGGCAGGTTCTCGATGATGAAGGGCTGGCCCAGCGCCTTGGTCATCGCCGGTTGCATGGCGCGCGCCAGCACATCGGCAGGACCGCCCGGCGGAAAGGCGACCAGCATCGTCACCGGCTTGGATGGAAATGCCTCTGCTGCGAGGGCCGGTGCGGCGGTCAGCACGCCTGCGAGCAAGGCGGCGGCGGTCAGCGCCATCACGCGGGCGAGTCTCCTGGGGGTGTGTCTCTGCATGTCGTCCTCTTTCCTTTGAACGGGGTGTGTGGAGGGGTGCGGCGTCGGGGTGGGCGAATTCTTCGATGTAGGATGAGTTCGAGCAACAGCAATTTTTTGCGCACTTCGTTGCTCTATGGGCAACACTTCGACGGGCCGAGAACCATGCGTGAAATCAACCAGAAGCGCCTGAAGTACTTCCATGAGGTGTTCGTCCACGGCTCCATCCGCGGCGCCGCGGATGCGCTCAACACGGCGCCATCGGTCATCACCCGGCAGGTCGCATTGCTCGAGGAAGAGCTGGGGCTGATGCTGTTCGAAAGGCAGGCGCGCGGCGTCGCGCCCACCGATGCTGCGCTCCACCTTCTCGAATACTGGAGAGCCTGCCAGGCGCACCGAGAACGACTGGCCGAGCGGCTGAGCGCCGTCGAGTCGATGGATGCGGGAAGCGTGCGCATCGTCGTGAGCGAGGGCTTCATCGACGGGCTGCTGGAGGAGATCGTGGCGCCGTTCTGCAATGCGCATCCGAAGCTCTCGGTGGTGCTCGACGCGCTGCCCGTGAACGAGTTGCTCGCCGCCATTGCGGACGACTCGGCGAGCATCGGCCTCGCGTACAACCCCCAGTCCGATCCGCAGTTGCATGTCGTCGCCAGTGCCGCCGCACCGGCGAAGCTCCTGGTTCGGGCGGGGCACCCCCTGACGAAGATCGCCGGGCCCCTTCAAGTGCGGCAGATCCTGGCCTTTCCCCTGGGCCTCATGCCGCCGGGCTACGGCGTCGGAAGGCTGGTGGAACTGCTGGAGTATGCGGAGCATGTGAAGCTGCACCCCACCTTCCGCAGCAATTCGGTGGCCGGCCTCAAGCGCTTCGTGCGGTCGACGGACGGTGTGACCTTCATCGGCGCCGGCCTGGCCGCAGCCCCGGAGATCGAGGCCGGCGATGTCGTGGCGCTCGAACTGGCCCACCCGCTTTGCAGGAAGGCGAAGGTGAGGCTGCTCGTGCGCCATGGGCGGCCGCTGTCCGCAGCCGCCGGCCGGCTGGTGGAGGAGATCCGGCAGAACTTCTCGGTGTTCAAGCGCAGGTGAGCGCGACCGGAGGTTGGCGGCTCGTCCGGCCAAGGCGACGAAGCCGGCCGTCATTTCGTCGAAGGCCCTCACCTTTTTCGACGATCTGCTCTCTACCATTCGTCGCGCCTGGCTTTTACAGTTTCTTCAAGGGGCACGCCTTGCCCGGTGGAGAAAAAAATGCCCAAGCTTCAAATCAAGAACGTCCTGGTCCTGGGGGCCGGCAAGGTCGGCAGCACGGTGGCGGACATGATCGCGGAGTACCACCGCATTCCGGTCACCCTGGCGGACCTCGAGCCTGGGCGCAGCGTCGAGAGCGATCGCCTGGTGCGCCGGATCGAACTGAACGTCGAGAGCGATGCGGAGCTGGGCGCCGCGCTCTCAACCCATGCCGTGGTGATCAACGCGCTGCCGTTCTACCTGGCAGGCCGCGTGGCCACCGAGGCCGCCCGGCGGGGCGTGCACTACTTCGACCTGACGGAGGACGTGGCGGCCACGCGCGCAATCTGGGAGCTCGCAGGCAGCGCGACCTCGGTCCTGATGCCGCAGAGCGGCCTGGCTCCAGGCGTGATCGGCATGCTCGGCGGCCATCTCGCGGGACGCTTCGACGAGCTGTACGACCTGCGCCTGCGCGTCGGCGCCTTGACCCGCAACGCGACCAACAGCCTGCGCTACAACTTCACCTGGAGCATCGACGGCGTCATCAACGAGTACTGCAATGCGTGCGACGCCATCGTCAACGGGCAGCTCGTGTCCGTCCAGCCGCTCGAAGGGCACGAGACCTTCACGCTGGATGCAGAGGCCTTCGAGGCCTTCAACACCTCCGGCGGGCTGGGAACGCTTTGCGAGACGCTGAAGGGCAAGGTCCGCAACCTCGATTACAAGACCATCCGCTATCCGGGCCACCGCGATGCCATGGCCTTCCTGCTGCATGACCTGCGGCTGATCGAGCGCCGCGATCTTCTTCGCCAGGTGCTCGAGCATGCGGTGCCGCACAGTCGCGAAGACGTGGTGATTCTGTTCGCTGCTGCCTCGGGGCTGCGCAACGGCCGCTTCGAGCAGGAGACCCGAGTGGGCCGCGTCTTCGGTGCCGCCCTGCGTGGCGAACTGCGCACGGCCATCGAGCTGACCACCGCGGCCGGCGTGGTGGGCGTGCTCGAGCTGCTGCAGCAAGGCAAGCTGCCGCAAGCCGGCTTCGTCGGGCAGGAGCAGGTGCCGCTCGAGCAGTTCCTGGCCACCAGGGTCGGGCACTACTATGCGAGCCTTGGCATCGCGCCTGTTGCGCGCGAGCGAGCGGGGGAGCCGGCGCCCGCCTGATCGGGCGATAGCTTGCAGAAGGCGCCGGGGTCGGTGGGGGCCGGGCTTTCACTTGGTGGCCCACGCATGCGGCACGCCACAATGGCCCCTTTCTTGTGCCGGCAGTGCCCATGGACATCCGACTCGACGACCTCGACCGCCACTTGCTCGACCTCCTGCAGGCCAACGCACGCGAGCCGGTGGCTCATCTTGCGCGCAAGCTCAAGATCGCCAGGACCACGGTGGTCGCCCGCATTGCGCGCCTCGAAAGGGAGGGCATCGTGTCGGGCTACGGCGTGCGCTTCGGGACTCGGGTGGAGCAGGCGGCCGTGCGCGCCTTCTGCGGCCTCAGCGTCAATGCGAGGAGCGGGGCGGCGGTGATCAAGGCGCTCGACGGGCTGCCCGAGGTCGAGGAGGTCTGGGCCGTGAGCGGCCAGTTCGACTACATGGCGCTGCTGCGCTGCGACACGCCCGAGCAGCTGGATGTGCTGCTGGACCGGCTCGGCCAGATCGAGGGCATCAATCAGACGCACACCTCGATCGTGCTGAGCCGCAAGATCGACCGCCGCAGCATGGTGGCGCCGGTCCCTTGACGTTGGCGCAGGCCCCCGGGCGGCCCCGGCTCGGCCGCTCAATCGATGGCGACCTTGGCGTCCTTGACGAGGTTCGCGTACTTGGCCGTGTCGTCCTTGATCTGCGCCGCCATCTGCGCGGGCGAGTCGCCCACCGGCTCGGCGCCGATCTCTTCCATGCGCTTCCTGAACTCCGGCGACTGGATGATCTTCACCATCTCCGCGTTGAGCCTGGCGATCACCTCCGCGGGCGTGGCCGCCGGCGCCAGGATGCCGAACCACGTGCCCTGGTCGAAGTCCTTCATGCCGGCCTCGGCCAGCGTCGGCACGTCGGGGAGGGTGCTCGAGCGCTTGGCCGTGGTCACGGCCAGTGCGCGAAGCTTGCCGGCCTTGATGTGCTGGACCAGCGGCGTCAAGGTGTCGAAGGACATGTCCACCTGGCCGCCGAGCAGGTCGGTGGTGAGCGGCGCGCTGCCCTTGTAGGGCACATGCAAGAGCTCCACCCCCGTGGTCGTCGAGAACTGCGTGCCGATCAGGTGCTGCACCGTGCCGTTGCCGTTCGAGCCGTACGACAGCTTGCCGGGTGCCGCCTTGGCCTGCGCAATGAGGCTCTTGACGTCGGTCGCCGGCGACTTGGCGTTGACCACCAGAACGTTGGGCACCAGGGCCACGGTCGTGATCGGCGTGAAGCTCTTCTCGAAGTCGTAAGGCAGCTTCTTGTAGACGCTGGTGGCGATGGTGTGGTGAACCGCACCCATGAGCAGCGTGTAGCCGTCGGGCTTGGCCTTCGCCACGTAGTCGGCGCCCACCGTCGCGCCTGCGCCCGGCTTGCTCTCGACGACCACCGGCTGGCCGAGGCTTTGCGACAGCGGGGTGGTGATGGCGCGTGCCAGCGCGTCCGAGCTTCCGCCCGGCGGAAACGGAACAACCAGGGTGATCGGCTTCGCGGGCCAGGACTGCGCGGCGGCAAGCGACGCGGCAAAGCCAAGCGCCAGGGCCGTCAGGATGGTGCGGGTGTGAAGATTCCTTGGCGTCATGGTCATGCTGCCTTGCGTTGCGCGCTGGCGGCCACCAGGCTGCACATGGCCCGGGTGACTTCCGCGGTGGTGGCCGTGCCGCCCAGGTCGCGGGTGTGCAGCGACTTGTCGGCGGTGACTTTCTCGATGGCCTGCATCACGCGCCGGGCGGCATCGGTTTCGCCGAGGTGCTCCAGCAGCATCACCACCGACCAGAAGGTGCCCACCGGGTTCGCCAGGCCTTTGCCCATGATGTCGAAGGCCGAGCCGTGGATCGGCTCGAACATCGAGGGATAGCGGTGCTCCGGATCGATGTTGCCGGTGGGCGCGATGCCCAGGCTGCCGGCCAGCGCGGCAGCGAGATCGCTCAGGATGTCGGCGTGCAGGTTGGTCGCGACGATGGTGTCGAGCGATGCCGGGTTGTTGATCATCCGGGCCGTCGATGCATCGACCAGTTCCTTGTCCCACTTGACGTCCGGGAACTCCTTGGAGATCTGCACGGCGATCTCGTCCCACATGACCATCGCGTGGCGCTGGGCATTGCTCTTGGTGATGACCGTGAGCTGCTTGCGCGGACGCGACTGGGCCAGCTTGAAGGCGAAGCGCATGATGCGCTCCACGCCGGCGCGGGTCATCATCGACACGTCGGTCGCGGCCTCGATCGGGTGGCCCTGGTGCACGCGGCCGCCGACGCCGGAGTACTCGCCTTCGGAGTTCTCCCGAACGATGACCCAGTTCAGGTCGTCCGGTCCGCAGCGCTTGAGCGGGCCGTCGATGCCGGGCAGGATGCGCGTCGGGCGCACGTTGGCGTATTGGTCGAAGCCCTGGCAGATCTTCAGGCGCAGGCCCCAGAGCGTGATGTGATCGGGGATGTGCGGGTCGCCGGCGGAGCCGAACAGGATGGCGTCCTTGTCGCGGAGGGCGTCGAGGCCGACGTCCGGCATCATCACGCCGTGCTCGCGAAAGTAGTCGCCGCCCCAGTCGAAGTTCTCGAACTCGAATTTGAAACTGCTGCCGGCCGAGGCCAGCGCTTCCAGGACTTGCTGGCCGGCGGGCACGATTTCCTTGCCGATGCCGTCTCCCGGGATGGTGGCAATCTTGTACGTCTTCATGGGCTTGTCTCTGTGGGTGGTGGGTAGAAGGTGCCGCTACTGTAGGGACTCGACGGACCACCGGCTCGGCGCTAGAGTGAATCCATTGTTAACCTGGATTCAACAGTGGAGCCGCCATGACTTCTGCCATCGTGCCCGCGGACCTTGGCTTCTTTTCGACCCTGGCGAGCGCCGGAAGCCTGAGCGCCGCGGCGCGCGAGCTCGGCGTCACCACGCCCGCGGTGAGCAAGCACCTGGCGCTGATGGAATCGCGGATCGGGGTGTTGCTGGTGAACCGGTCGACGCGGCGCATGAGCCTGACGCCCGAAGGCGAGCTCTACCTGGAGCACGCGCGCCGCATCCTCGGCGAGATCGATGGCATGGAAGAGCTTCTCGGCGTTTCCAAGGCGATTCCCAAGGGCCTCCTGCGGGTCAACGCCACGCTGGGCTTCGGGCGCAGTCACGTGGCGCCGCTGATCTCGAAATTCGTCCGCAGGTACCGGCAAGTGGAGGTGCAGCTGCAGCTGTCGGTCAACCCGCCGCCGCCGACGGAGGACCTCTTCGATGTCTGCGTGCGCTTCGGCGCGCCGCCGGACAGCCGGGTCATCGCCAGGCGCATCGCGGCCAATCGGCGCCTGTTGTGCGCGGCGCCGGCCTACCTCGCGAAGCACGGCATCCCGAAAGTGCCGAACGACCTGACGAAGCACAACTGCATCGGCATCCGCCAGGGCGAGGAAGCCTACGGCGTATGGCGGCTGGCGAGCGGCAGGGGCCGCAACGCCAGCACCGAAGCCGTCAAGACGCGAGGAAACCTCACCACCAACGACGGCGAGATCGCGGTCAACTGGGCGCTCGAAGGGCACGGCATCCTGATGCGGGCCGAGTGGGACATCGAGCGCTACCTGGGCAACGGCCGGCTGGTGCAGGTGCTGCCGCAGTACTACACGCCGGACGCGGACATCTACGCGGTGTATCCGCAGCGCCACCAGCTGGCGGCGCGGGTGCGGGCCTTTGTCGATTTCCTGACGCTTTCCTTCACGCAGCAGGCGGCGTCTGCCAAGCCGTAGCTCGCAAAGCCGTGCTCGACGAAGCTACGGTTGCGAGTCGCGGCATGCATAGCTCGCTGCCAGCCACTTGTCGCCGCCGATGTAGTGCGGGTAGCCAGGATAGCGGCACATGGGCCGGGAGCCTTCGACGGCAAATGGCGGAAGGCCTGCCTTGCGAGTCTGCACGATCGCATCGGCCGGCGGCGTTTGCGTGGTCACCCAGCGATCCAGCGGATCGAGCAGGTCCGCCATCGTCGGCACCGCCACCTTGTCCGTGACCGAGCGTGCATTGCCGGAGTGCGTGGACGACGGCGACACGTACAGACGAAGCGATCGGTCCACGCTCGCCTGGCCCAACCGGGCCACCACCGCCTTGTAGTACTCGATGCCCATCAGCGGGCTCTGGGCCCGGTCGGCTGCGTTCTCTCGAATGATCAACTTGCCGCCGCGGGCGAAGAAGGCCGACAGATCCGGGTTCGTGGAGTCCATGAGCGAGGAGGTCTGCTGCACCCGCTTGGTGAACGACTCCGGACGATAGCTGCGCACGTCGAAGTTCGCGTCGCGCGCGATCGCGTAGCGGACCCAGTTGCTGCCGTAAAGCCACTGCGTGGCTGCCGTCGATGCGTTCGGCGGCACGGTCGGCGCGGCGCTGCCGCTCACCCATCGAACCAGGTTCATGGCCGCAGCGCCGTCCAGGCTGTCCTCATGGCCGTAGAGCCACTGCGGATAGGTGGTGATGCCGTTGGCCAGTGGGAAGGTGAAGGTGTAGGGCGAATGAATGCCGCGCATCAGCGACAGCTCGGCGTCCGACAGGCAATGCGCGCCTGCATCGGTGCCGCCCGGGCAACGCAGCGGCTGCAGGTTCACGCGCTGCTGGCAGGCCAGGTAGTTGTTGACGACCCCATCGGCGAGCCCGTCGAGCGCATCGCAGGCGTCGGACGTGGCCTTGGCGATCAGCGGCGTTTTGGAAGCGTCCAGCCAGTCGCCGAACTGCGGCACTTCGTTGCGCACGAAGGCGTGGAAGAGGCCCGTCCAGTTGATGACCGGCACCACGCTGACGATGCCGTCGTAGTCGGCCGGGAAGCGCTGGGCCATGGTCAGGCCTTCGCGGCCGCCTTCGGAGCCGCCGAAGTAGTAGAGCTGGCGCGGCGCCTGGCCGTAGACCGAGCGCATGAGATCCACCGCCACGTCCCTGACCTTCTTGTACGAGGCGTAGGCGAAGTTCTCCAGCATCTCGTCGTTGAGCGCGAACGCCCCGGGCTCGCTGGCTGGGGAGGCGGACGCCTGATGGCCCGAGTCGGTGCCGAAGGTGGCATAGCCGCGCGCGATTGGCAGCGGGTCGCCCGGCGCGGCATCACGCAAGGGCGCGAGCCCGCTGATCGTCACGCCGTTGAACCCGCCGCCACCGTATTGCAGCGCCTTGCCGTTCCATCGGGTCGGCAGGTTGAGCTGGAAGTTGATGGGCTGCGCCCTGGGATCGCGCGGGGCCACGCTGCCGAGCACCTTGCAATATTCCGGCGTCGCCGGCGTAACGGTGTTGCCGCTGACGGACTCGGGCGCGGCCGTCACGAGCACTGCTGAAAGCACGGTGGCAGGCCCGCTGGGCAAGCCGATGGAGGAGGCGGGAATCGTTTTGCCGGAGAGCGTCGGGCATGCCGCCCCCACCTGCTGGCGCGATGGCGCGTGGCTGCAAGCGAGCAGCGCCAGGCTGATCGCGATCACGGGGAAGAGCTTCAAGGTTCTCATGGACGTCGGCAGGGGCGATGGATCGCTTGAGTGTATGGATGGGCTGCGCGACTGCGAATCTACAGATGATTGGCATTGGCCGAAACAGGAGCTGCGGGTTTTCTCCATGAGGCCGGCGCACCTTCCCGAATCAGCGCCCCGGGCCGTCGAGCAGTGCAATCTCCGCCAGAAGATCGGCGAGCGCGACCTTCACGAAGTCCAGCGTCGGCTGATGGACGAGCTGCCCGTCGCTGATCTGTGCAGCGACGTTCGCAATCGCGACATGCTGCCGGACCACCGGCCGCGCCAGGGTGGCCGCCAAGGCGTCGCGGATCTGCGCCTGCGCGCGCACGCCGCCGGCGGTGCCGGGCGAGGCGGTCATGACCAGCACCGGCTTGCCCTTCAGCGGCGAGGCGAACCCAGGGCGTGAGGCCCAGTCGATCGCGTTCTTCAGCACACCCGGCATGCCGTAGTTGTATTCGGGCGAACAGACGACCAGCCCGTCGGCCTGCGAGATCGCTTCCTTCAGCCCGGCCACGGCCGCAGGCGGCGTGGCCCCGTCGAGGTCGGCGTTGTAGAGCGGGATCTCATCCAGCGCAAAGAGCTCGATGGATGCCGAGCCCGGCAGCAGCGCCTGAAGGCTGCGAAGCACCGCGGTGCAGTTCGACCCGCTTCGGATGCTGCCGGAGATTCCGAGCAGACGGGTGGGGGAGGGTGAGGTTCGTTGGTGCATGGTCACGGATGTTTTACAGACATTGAAGTTTATGCATAAAATGCGTCAAATGCACAGATGAGAGCAACAGCGCAACTGGAGACATCATGCTCAAGGTCAACCGGCCCACGCCTTCGCACTTCGGAATCTTCGTCACCGACCTGGAACGGATGGTGGCCTTCTACACGGAAACCTTCGACCTCACGGTCACCGACCGGGGGGAGGGACGGACCTTCAGGAACAAGCTGGTCTTCATGAGCGCCAGCGCGGACCAGCACCATCAACTGGTCCTGGCCTCCGGCCGGCCGGCGGAGGCGAAGTTCAGCACCGTGATGCAAATCTCCTTCGTGCTGCCGAGCATCCAGCACCTGCGCGACATCTCGGCCCGTGCGGCCGAGCGCGGCGCCACCGAGATTCGCGGCCTCAACCACGGCAATGCGCTGTCCGTCTACATGCTCGACCCCGAAGGCAACACCGTGGAGATCTATGTCGACACGCCGTTCTACGTCGCGCAGCCCCACGGCGACCCCCTGGATCTGTCCAAGGACGATGAAACGCTGATGCGGGAAACCGAAGAGGCCTGCCGGCTAGACCCCACCTTCATGCCGCTCGCGCAGTGGCAGGCGCAGTTCGAAGCGCAGTCGCCCGCACCCATCGCATCCGCTGCCTGACCCTCGCGGCAGGCCTTCTTCCCCCCGCATCCCAACTGGAGTTCCCATGAAGCTTTTGTCATTCGTTCATCAAGGCCGCGAAACCTGGGGCGCCGTCGTCGGTGACGGCGTCGTCGACCTGGGCGCCGCGCGTCCCCGGCACGCGAGCCTGGCTGACTACATCGCCTCGGGCGAGTACACGCAAGCGGCCCAGCATGTCGAAGGCCTGCCGATCGCCGCCAAGCTGGCCGACATCCGCTTCCTGCCCGTGATTCCGCGTTCCGAGAAGATCATCTGCGCGGTGCGCAACTACATGGACCACCACCAGGAAGTGCTGGCCGCGGGCATGCAGCGCGAGCTGTCGGAGCAGCCGCCCATCTTCCTGCGCGTCTGGCGCTCGCAGTGCGCGCACAACGAACCGATCGTGCGCCCGCACGTGTCGGAATCGCTGGACTGGGAAGGCGAGCTCGCCGTGATCATCGGCAAGGGCGGGCGCAACATCGCCGAGGCGGACGCCTACGACCATGTGGCGGGGTATGCCTGCTACAATGACGGCAGCGTGCGCGAGTGGCAGTTCCACGCCAAGCAGATCGCCTCGGGCAAGAACTTCGAATCGACCGGCGGCTTCGGCCCGTGGATGGTGACCGCGGACGAGATCGAGCCCGGACGCCAGCTCAAGCTGGAGACGCGGCTCAACGGCGAGGTCGTGCAGTCGAGCCACACCGGGCACATGATCTTCAGCATTCCGAAGCTCATCAACTACGCCTCGACGATCTTCACGCTGACGCCCGGCGATGTCATTGCGACCGGTACGCCCGCCGGTGTCGGCTGGAGCAAGAAGCCTCAGCGCTTCATGAAGCCCGGCGACGTGTGCGAGGTGGAGATCGAGGGCATCGGCATCCTTCGCAATCCGATCGTCCAGCAGGACTGAGGCTTGCGCAAGTGGCCGCCGACGAGCGCGGCCTTCATTCCAAAAGAACATCGGAGACAACACCATGCGGCGCAGACGATTCGTTGCCGCAGGCCTCACTCTGGCCTGCGCGGCACCACTCACGGCTTCGGCCCAGGACTTCCCGGACAAGCCGATCAAGATCTACCAAGGCTTCGCCGCCGGCGGCAACGCCGACACGATCGCGCGCGTGGTCAGTGCGGAGATGAGCAAGGGCCTGGGCCAGCCCTTCGTGGTCGAGGCCCAGACCGGCGCCGGCGGAACCATCGCGGCGACGACGGTGGCGCGGGCTCGGCCCGACGGGTATACGCTGCTGCTGGCCACCGGGGGGCATGCGGTCGCGGGAGCGCTCTACAACAAGCTCAACTACCAGACCGTGGCAGATTTCCAGATGATCTCCACGGTCACCTTCTTTCCCTTCCTGCTGGTGGTGCGAGCAGACTCGCCCTACCGCAGCCTTGCGGAGCTGCTCGCCGCCGCCCGTGCCGATGCGCGCAGCGTCTCGTACGGCTCGGCCGGCGTCGGCTCCACGCATCACCTGGCGGGTGAACTCCTGGTCAGGAGCGCAAAGGCCGAGCTGCTGCACGTGCCCTATCGCGGCGATGCCGCTTCGGTCACGGCACTGCTGGGCGGCGAAGTGCCTCTGATCGTCGCCCCGCCGACGGCCGTGATGGCCAACATCAAGGCGGGCAAGCTGAGGGCGCTCGCCACCACCGGCGCGCAGCGCTGGAGCGCGATGCCCGAGGTGCCGACGGTGGCGGAGCAGGGCGTGGCGGGCTACGACGTGAGCTCCTGGGCCGGCTTCATGGCGCCCGCCGGCACGCCGCGCCCGGTGGTCGAGCGCTTGCGGTCGGAGACACTCAAGGCCCTGCAGGTGGCCGCCGTCCGTGCGCGCCTGGAGAACATGGGCGGCGAAGCGCGCGGCAGCACGCCGGAAGAAATGACCACGATGGTGAGCGCCGAGCTGAAGCGCTGGACGGCCGTCGTGAACGATGCACACATTCCAAGGCAATGAGGTTTTCATGTCCCTGATCGAAATCCGCAAGCGCAGTCTCGCCATCGAGACCATCTACCACGAAGGCGGGCCGCCGGTGGAGACGCCCCTCCGACTGGCCGCTGCCTGCGCGGTGATCCGCAACCCCTATGCCGGGCGCCACGAGGCCGACCTGATGCCCTTCATGGCCGAACTGCGCTCCCTGGGGACGCTGCTGGCCACCGAGCTGGTCGAGACCCTCGGGCGCGACCAGGTCGAGGTCTACAGCAAGGCCGCGATCGTCGGCGTGAACGGGGAGCTGGAGCACGGTGCCGTCTGGCACGAGGCGGGCGGCTGGGCCATGCGCGAGGTGCTGGGCGAGCCGAAGGCGATCGTTCCGTCGTCCAAGGCGGTCGCGGCGACGGGCTACCGGATCATGGTGCCGCTGCACTACATCCACGCGGCCTACGTGCGCAGCCACTACAACTCGATGGAGATCGGCATCCAGGACGCGCCGCGGCCCAACGAAATCCTCTTTGCGCTGGTGATGGGCACCGGCGGCCGCGTGCATGCGCGCCTGGGCGGGCTGACGAAGGACCAGGTGTCCGTCCACGACGGCCAGCGCTGAGGCATGCCGTTCGAAGATCATGAAGGCCATTCAACTCCAGGCGCCCGGCGGGCCCGAGGTCCTGCAGCTCGTCGAGCTGCCGCTGCCGCAGCCCCGGGCCGGGGAAGTGCGGGTCAAGGCCATGGCGATCGGCGCCGGCGGGCCGGACGTGCTGATCCGCAACGGCACCTACAAATGGATGCCGCCGATGCCGGCGATTCCCGGCAACGAGATGGCCGGCATCGTCGATGCGCTCGGCCCCGGTGTGAGCGCGCTCCAGGTCGGCCAGCGCGTGCTCGTGAGCGCGCGTGAACTGGCGCAGCGCGGCGGCTGCTATGCCGAGGCCATCTGCGTGCCCCAGGCTGCGCCCTTCGTGCTGCCGGATGCGATTCGATTCGAGGACGCGGTGAGCCTCGGCAATTTCCAGCTCGCGCTGGCCATGCTGTCGAGCAACGGCAATTGGCCGGCGACCACCATCCTGGTGCCCGGCGCGGCTGGCGGCGTGGCAACGGCGCTGGTGCAGGTCGCCCGCGACCGCGGGCTGCGTGTGATCGGGACCGCCTCGACCGCAGAGAAGAGAAGCCTCGCGCTGGCCAACGGTGCCCACGAGGTGATCGAGAGCGACCCGCAGGGCCTGACCGGGAAGGTCATGCAACTGACGGATGGCCGCGGCGTCGACCTGGCCTTCGACCACTTGGGCGGCGAGCTCTTCATCGCTTGCCTGCGTGCCCTGGCGCCCTGCGGCATGGTGGTCTCCTACAACATCGTCAACGGTCCGCCTGCCGGCGACGTGTTCGAGGAACTTCGCAAGCTGCTGGGCAGGAGCCTCGCCGTGCGCACGTTCTCCATCCATGCCTTCGATGCGGATGCGGGGCAGCGGCGGGGGCTGATGGAGTCCGCCATCGCTCTGATGGCCGAAGGCCGCGTCCGCGCGCCGAAGCCCACGTCATTCCCGCTGTCGCAGGCGCGCCATGTGCATGAGCTGCTCGACCGTGGAGGCGTGCCGGGCAAGATCGTGCTGCTGCCTTGAGCCCCGTCGCGAGGCATGTTCGCCTCTTTGCAAGCTCCGTGCGTTCATGCATAAAATGGCTCCCATGAACTCACTCATCGCAGTCCCGTCCGAGCCATCGACCCCTCTTGCGGAGCAGGCTTTCAGGAGCCTGCGCCGCGACGTGCTGACCGGCTTGTTCGAGGCCGGCAGCAAGCTGAAGCTGGACGACCTGCAAGAGCACTACGGGTTCTCCAGCAGCCCGCTGCGCGAGGCGCTGAGCCGGCTCGCACAGGAAGGGCTGGTCAAGGCGGATGAACGCAGGGGCTTTCGCGTTGCCCCGATTTCCGCCGACGACCTCGCCGACATCACGCACATGCGGCTGATGCTCGATGTGGAGGCGCTGCGCAGTGCCATCGAGCTGGGCGACGACAGCTGGGAGGGGGCGATCGTCGCCGCGTTCCATCGGCTCGAGAAGATCGAGTCTCGCCTCAGCGATGGGCCCGTCATCCTGGACGAGGAGTGGAGCGAGCTGCACAGGAACTTCCATGCGGCACTGATTGCCGCCTGCGCCTCCGAGCGCCAGCGCCTGTGGAGCGCGAGCCTGTTCGACCAGGCCGAGCGTTACCGGCGATTCTCGGCGCGCCACCGGCAGGTCGGCCGGCGCAAGTCCAACGAGCACCGCAAGATCATGGAAGCGACGCTGCGGCGCGACGCCGAGACCGCCTGCGCGCTGCTCGCCGAGCACATCCTCAGCACACAGCGCAATGTCGAAGCGGCCATGCGCCGCACAGTCGCCGCATAGCGTTCCATGGCTTGCTGCAGGCGCACACGGCCTGCACATGCACCTGGTCGCGGCGCCGTTGCCGCAGGTCGGCCGCCGGCTTTGTCCGACTGCTGCCGAGCTGCCGCTCCATTTCTGCTGCAATCGAGCTCCCGGCCTGCCCCCAGGCTTCGCATTTGATGCAGATCAATTCACTTCTCGGCACGGCTGCTACCTTGACGGTCGCAGTGCCAGACATGAAGTGGAGAGTTTCAAATGACGATGATGAAGGCAGCAATCTTCGTGCAACCGGGTCGTATCGTGCTGGACGAGAAGCCGATTCCCGACGTCGGGCCGCTCGATGCGCTGATGAGAGTGACCACGACGACGATCTGCGGGACCGATGTCCATATTCTCAAAGGCGAATACCCCGTCGCCAAGGGCCTGACCATCGGTCATGAGCCGGTTGGCGTGATCGAAAAGCTGGGCTCCGCCGTCTCGGGATTTCGCGAAGGTCAGCGGGTCATTGCGGGTGCCATCACGCCCAGCGGATGGAGCAACGCCTGCCTCTGCGGTGCATGCTCGCAGGATGGCGCCGGCACAAAGCATGGCTGGAAGCCCATGGGCGGTTGGAAGTTCGGCAACACCATCGACGGCTGCCAGGCGGAGTACGTTCTGGTACCCGATGCCATGGCCAATCTGGCGCCGGTGCCGGATGACTTGACGGACGAACAGGTACTCATGTGTCCCGACATCATGTCCACCGGCTTCGGAGGCGCCGAGCGCGCGGGCATCCGCATCGGCGACACCGTCGCGGTCTTCGCGCAAGGCCCGATCGGCCTTTGCGCGACGGCGGGCGCCAAGCTGAGCGGCGCAACGACGGTCATCGGCGTGGACCACCTGTCGAACCGGCTCGAGATCGCGCGCCGCATGGGCGCCGATCATGTGATCGACAGCAACGCGAAGGACCCGATCGACGAAATCATGCGCCTCACCGAAGGGCGGGGCGTGGATGTCGCGATCGAGGCACTGGGCAAGCAGTCGACCTTCGAAGCTTGCCTGCGGGTACTGCGGCCGGGCGGAACGCTGTCGAGCCTGGGCGTCTACTCCAGCGACCTGAAGATTCCGCTCGGCGCCTTCGCAGCAGGATTGGGCGATCACCAGATCGTGACCACGCTTTGTCCTGGCGGCAAGGAGCGCATGCGCCGCCTGATGGCCGTCATCCAGTCCGGTCGCGTCGACCTCGGCCCAATGGTGACGCATCGCTTCAAGCTCGACGACATCGAGCAGGCCTACGAACTGTTCGGAAACCAACGCGAGGGTGTGTTGAAGGTGGCGATCACGCCTTGAGCCATCCTTGAGCCATCGTCGGCCTATGCATCCGGCATTTTCCGCTCTGCGCATGGAACGCCCCGCCGAGGGTGACCAGCAACATGCTCCGGAAGCTTCGCAATGGCACGCTCGGGGTGGCGACGATGTGCTCGCTGCGCTGGAAAGCAGCCACGGAGGCCTTACCCAGGCGGAGGCCGCGCTGCGCCTGGCCGTGCACGGTCCGAACGCGCTGCCGCCGGCGCCCACCCGCCACCCGCTGACCCGCTTCCTTGCCCAGTTTCACAGCACGCTCATCTATGCATTGCTGACGGCGGCGGCCGCCGCCGCCTGGTTGGGGCATGGGCTCGACGCTGCGGTGATCGTCGCCGTCGTGCTGGTCAATGCGATCGTCGGCTTCCTCCAGGAAGGCAAGGCGGAGAACGCCCTGGCCGCGATCCGGCGCCTGATCTCGCCGCGCGCCCATGTCTTGCGCGACGGCAACCGCTTGAGCGTGTCGGTTGCCGACCTGATTCCGGGCGACGTCGTGTTGCTCGAAGCGGGCGACCGCGTGCCGGCGGATCTGCGGCTGCTGCGGGCGCGCGGCCTGTTGATCGACGAGGCCTTGCTCACCGGCGAGTCGGTCGCTGCGCAGAAGCAGGACCGCCCGGCAGCCCGCGATGCTGCGCTCGGCGACCGCCACAGCATGGCGTTCTCCGGCACGATGGTCGCGGCCGGGCAGGCGAGCGGTGTGGTCGTCGCCACGGGCATGCGTACCGAGCTCGGGCGCATCAGCGACCTGCTGTCGTCGGTGGAGCCGCTGACCACGCCCTTGCTGCGCCAGATCGACCGGTTCGGCCGCCGCTTCGCCGCGCTCGTGGCTGCCGGCGCGGCGATGCTCTTCGCCTACGCCGTGTGGATTCGCGAATGGAGCTGGGTCGATGCGCTGATGGCCGTCGTCGCGATGGCAGTCGGCGTGATCCCCGAAGGGCTGCCGGCCGTCATCACGATCACGCTGGCCATCGGCGTGCAGCGCATGGCCGCGCGCAACGCAGTGATCCGTCGGCTGCCCGCCGTGGAGACCCTCGGCGCGACGTCGGTGATCTGCTCGGACAAGACGGGGACACTGACGCGCAACGAGATGACGGCCTGCCGCGTCATCGGGCCATCGCACACCTTGATGGTCGATGGCGAAGGGTACGCGCCTCACGGACGCCTGCGTGCCACCGGCGACAGCGACGATGCCGATGCGCTCGCCGATGCGACCGCACTGCTGCGCTGTGCATTGCTCTGCAACGAAGCGACCCTTCGGGAGCTCGATGGGGCGTGGACCGTCCTCGGAGATCCGATGGAAGGGGCGCTGCTTGCGCTTGCCGGCAAGGCTGGACTCGATCCTGACCACGAACGCGGCAATTGGCCCCGTGTGGACGAAATCCCGTTCGACGCCGTCCACCGGTTCATGGCGACGCTGCACCGGGACCCCTCGGGACAATCGGTGGTGTTCGTCAAGGGCGCGCCCGAGCGGATTCTGGAGATGGCGCAGCCGATGTCCGGCGCCATTCGCGCACGTTGGGCGGCGGCGCTCGCCGAAGCTGCCTCGAACGGCGAACGCTTGCTCGGCTTCGGCGCGAAACGCCTGCCGGCGCAGCATGGTCACCTCCACTTCGATGACGTCGCCGGCGGCGTCGAGTGGCTCGGACTCGTGGGCTTCATCGATCCGCCACGCCAGGAAGCCCGTCGCGCGATTGCGGAGTGCAGGGCGGCCGGCATCGCCGTCAAGATGATCACGGGCGACCACGCCGATACGGCGACAGCCATCGCCCGGCAGCTCGATCTCTGCGACGAGCCGCGGACACTGACCGGTGCCCAGCTGGACGCCGTGTCGGACGCGTCGCTGCCCGACCTCGTCGAGCACACCCACGTGTTCGCGCGCACCAGCCCGCAACACAAGCTGCGCATCGTTCGGGCCCTGCAATCGCGAGGGGAGGTGGTCGCCATGACAGGCGACGGCGTCAATGACGCGCCATCGCTCAAGCAGGCCGACGTGGGCGTGGCCATGGGCATCAAGGGCACCGAGGCGGCCAAGGAGGCTTCCGAGATGGTGCTGCTCGATGACAACTTCGCCTCCATCGTGAATGCCGTGCACGAGGGCCGGACCGTGCACGACAACGTTCGCAAGGTCATTGCCTGGACGCTGCCGACCAACGGCGGGGAAGTGCTGGGCGTGTTGATCGCGGTGCTGCTGGGCTTCGCGCTGCCGATGAGCGCGGCGCAGATCCTCTGGGTGAATCTGGTCACGTCGGTCACGCTGGGCTTGGCGCTTGCCTTCGAGCCGCCCGAGCCGGGCGTGATGGCCCGGCCTCCGCGGCGCGCCGATGCGCCCCTGCTCTCGCGATTCATGCTGTGGCGAGTGGTGCTGGTGTCCACCATCTTCGGCATCGTGACGCTGGGACTGCTTTTCCATGTGCTGGGTCGCGGCGACAGTCTGGACACCGCGCGCACGCTGGTCGTCAACGCCGTGATGGCCATGGAGGTGGCGTACCTCTTCAACGTGCGCTATCTGGGCATGCGATCGTTCACGCTGCGCGGCGCGCTCGGCACGCCTGCCGTGCTGGCCGCGGTGGGGGCGTTGGCGGCGATGCAACTGGCCTTCACCTACCTGCCGGTGATGAATCGGCTCTTCGCGACGCAACCGTTGGCGGCTGTCGACCTGCTGCTCGCAGGCGGCGCGGGCGGCGCGTTGCTGTTGTTGCTCGAGGCGGAAAAGGCACTCGCTCGCCGATTGCGGCTATTCCGGGAGCTCGTGCCATGAATGCCACGCCGCGTTCGGCGGTACAGAGCTGCCAGGTCGCTGGGCGTGCGGGAACCATACAACCAGGAAGATTTATGAAGATACTCATCGCCGCTGACGGAAGCATCTACACCGAGCGAATGCTGGACCATCTGGCAGCGCACGATGAATGGCTGAACCAGGTGCACCGATACACGGTGGTTCACTGCGTGGAGCCGATGCCCCCGCGCGCAGCCGCGTATATCCCGGGCGATGTTCTGAAACTCTACTACGCGAGCGAGTCAGAGCGGGTGTTCGAACCGATTCGGGCATTCTTCAAGCGCCACGGACTCCATGCGGACCACGTCAGCAGGGTCGGGGGTGCCGCGCGGGTTGTCGCGGCGATGGCCGATGGCGATAGCTTCGATCTGATCATCATGGGGTCGCACGGTCACGGCGCGCTCGCTGGACTCTTGATGGGATCGGTCACGATGAAGGTCCTCGCCTTGAGCAAGGTGCCTGTTCTGATCGTGCGTTGAGGCGGGAGGGTGGAGCAGGGCGCAGCGTTTGCGGGGAAGCCGGGCCAAGAGCGTTCATGGCGCGGGGAGCGGTTCGGATACATTGCGTCAGGGCCTTCGAGCCGGCGCGACCGGATCGCCGGCCCGGCGCCCTTCGAGCCGCAGCCCGGTGATCTTGGCGTCCTGAAGCGCGAGCACGAAGCGCATCTGCGGACCCGCAATGGCAAGCTCGAGCTGGAGCCGCGCCGCGATCGTGTTGCAGCGCAGATGAACCCCGCCCCAGCTTGCCGTCGCGTCGCGGACCGACAGGGATGCCATCTCGAAGCCCAGGCCGCTGCCGACGGCCTCCGAGTGGAGGCGGATCGCATTGCGGCCTTCGCCGCGTCCCTCGGTGCGGGCCTGCACGCCCGGCATGGCGAAAAGACCGTCGCTCAGCTGCACCTCGCCCGAGAGCGCTGTGCGTTCCAGCAACAGGTGCGCCTGTTCCGTGAGGCCGTGGCTCTGGTCACCCGCGGCCTGGCGCAGCAGCGCCTCGGCAAAAGCCTGCAGCTGCAGCTTGCCGCGCTCGGACACCCACGGGCTCAGCAAGGCGCCGCGCCGTTCGAATTCGACCCCCATGAGCGGCGCCGATGCAAACTGGTAAAGGTAGCTGCGCCCGTTCGGGGCGTCGACATACAGTCCGAGCCGGCTCACGCCCATGCGTGAATCCGGTCCCACGTGTTCGACGGTGGCGTCGTTGAAGTCGATCCGGCCATGCCGTATCGGCACCGTCACCTCGGCGTCGAACAGCAGGTGCGCGTCGGTGATCTCCCCGCGAATCGTGCCGTCGGCACTTGCGAGCGGGCCGAGGCACCATGTGCCGGCCTCTGCCGCGCCCGCCTCGCCTGCCCCGATGCCGGCAGCCCGCACCGCGCCGCCCCGCGCCTGAAAGGCGCCCAGCAGCGCCCCGAGTTGCGGCGGCAGGATCAAGGGACCGTGCAACCGGACGCCCGAGAGCTCGGCTTCCGCCGCCTCGACAACGGGCAGATGCGGCCTGCCGGCCTCGATCCGCATCTGCCCCACCAGCTCGTGCACGACGACACGGCCGATCTCCAGCACCAGCGGTCCCGACGCAAGCCGGAGCGCCTCTGCATCGAGCTTGCGGATACCGAGCTCGATCGCCCCCTCGTGGCCGGGCTTCCAGCTGACGCCTTCGAGCGAGCAGCGATTGCCCGCGGCCTCGTCGGAAGCGCCGAGCGCCAGGCCGAGCACGAGATCGACGAGCGAAGCCGCGGACGGGACGGTCATGGCAAAGCGTTGTACCAGACATCGGCCTCCAGGCCCCGCTCCCGTAGCGTCCTGCAGCACTTGGCGGTTGCGAAACGAACCCGTCGCAGGCACGATGTTGCCGCGCTGCGCAGAACTCCTGGGCCGCCTGCCGCCGCCGGAGTTCCAGCTGCCGAGTCCCACGGGAACTTCACCACCCATGTTCTTCCTCTGGCCCGAGTCCCTCTGGTTGCTGCCGGCGCTCGCGCTGCTGCCGGCGGCGTATCTCTGGCTCCTGAACCGCCCGGGCAAGGCGGCCTTGCGCTACAGCAACGTGGGCATGGTGCGCGCGGCGGCGACCGGACGCCAATGGCGGCGGCACCTGCCGCCCGCGCTGTTCCTGCTGGCCTGCTGCGGCTTGCTGATCGCCGCGGCGCGGCCCGTGGCGCGGGTGCCCATGCCGTGGGCGCGGACCTCGATCATCCTGGCCATGGACGTGTCCCTCAGCATGCGCGTCAGCGACGTCAAGCCGACCCGGCTGGAGGCCGCGCAGGCAGCGGCCAAGCTGTTCCTGCGGGAGCTGCCCAAGGAGATCGAGGTCGGGCTCGTCACCTTCGCCGGAAGCAGCCAGGTCACCCAGCGCGCGACGCTGGACCGCGCGTCGGTGGTTGCAGCCATCGACGGCTTTCAGATGCAGATGGGCACGGCGGTCGGCAACGCGATCGTGCTGTGCCTGGCGGAGCTGTTTCCGGATCAGGGCATCGATCTCGGCGACATGAGCTTCGGCAGCAAGCCGCAGGGGCGCAGCCTGGACGACAAGGCGAAGCCGCCGCCCAAGCCCTTCACGCCGGTGGCGCCGGGCTCCTACGATTCCGCCGCGATCATCCTGCTGAGCGACGGCCGCCGCACCACCGGCGTCGATACGCTGGCGGCGGCGCAGATGGCCGCGGAGCGCGGTGTCCGCATCTACGTGGTGGGGCTGGGGACGGTGGACGGCGACGCTTCGACGCCGGACGGCATGGCCATCTACATGAAGCTGGACGAGCCGACCCTTCGCGAAGTCGCGCGGATGACCGGCGGCGAGTACCACCATGCCGGCACGGCCGAGATGCTGCGCAGCGTCTACGAAAAGCTCGGCTCTCGCGTGCAGGTGCTGACCCGTGAGACCGAGCTCGCCGGCGTGCTGGCGCTGGTCTCTGCCTTGATTGCGTTGACGGCGGCAACGCTGTCGCTGCTCTGGTTCGGGCGAATCGCCTGAGCTCGGCCGATCCGCTGCCGGCCGGGCGCGCCCGCACGTCCTGCACGCACGCCTCGCATCGACCGTCCCCTGACGAGAGCCATCGCAGCCGTTGCCGCGCTGCCCGCCATGGGCCCCAGGGTTTTCCCCAGTCCGCGGTCCGGCAATTCGGACAGCCTCCTCGCTCCGCATCCGGATCGTCGGCGCGGCATCCGCTTCCCTCTGGTCTCATCCCTCGTGAAATCAACGACTTAGCGCGCCGTGGGCGCCGTGCGCCGCGTGGCACATCGATTGCTCAGTACAAGGCCCGACCGCTTCGCCCGATGCGGATCGCGGCCATGACACAGGAGACAAACCGATGAGCACCATGGGCGACCTGGACCCCACGGAAACCGGCGAGTGGATCGACGCGCTCGGCGCGGTTCAACAGCACCGCGGCAGCGAGCGCGCGAACTTCCTCTTGAACCGCCTCGTCGACGAGGGCCGCCGCGACGGCGTGTATGTGCCCCGTTCGCTGAACACGGCCTACAAGAACACGATCCCGCCCGAGAAGGAAGAAAAGTCCCCCGGCAACCGCGAGATCGAGCACCGTCTGCGCTCCATCATCCGCTGGAACGCGATGGCGATCATCCTGCGCGCCAACAAGGACTCGTCCGAACTCGGCGGCCACATCGCGAGCTTCCAGTCCGCGGCCACGCTCTACGACATCGGTTTCGGCCATTTCTGGCATGCGGCCACCGACACCCATGGCGGCGACCTGCTCTTCATCCAGGGCCACAGCTCGCCCGGGATCTATGCGCGCGCCTTCCTCGAAGGCCGCCTGAGCGAGCAGCAGCTGCTCAACTACCGCCAGGAGGCCGAGGGCAACGGCATCCCCTCGTATCCGCACCCCTGGCTCATGCCCGACTTCTGGCAGTTCCCCACCGTCTCGATGGGCCTGGGCCCGCTGATGGCGATCTACCAGGCACGTTTCCTCAAGTACCTGCAGGGGCGCGGGCTCGCCGAGACGGCGCCGCGCAAGGTCTGGGCCTTCATGGGCGACGGCGAGATGGATGAGCCCGAATCGCTCGGCGCGATCTCGCTCGCGGGCCGCGAGAGCCTGGACAACCTCGTGTTCGTCATCAACTGCAACCTGCAGCGCCTCGACGGCCCGGTGCGCGGCAACGGCAAGATCGTGCAGGAGCTCGAGAGCGTGTTCCGCGGCGCCGGCTGGAACGTCATCAAGGTGCTCTGGGGCAGCGGCTGGGACGCGCTGCTCGCCAAGGACAAGAGCGGCAAGCTGCTGCAGCGCATGGAAGAGTGCGTCGACGGCGAATACCAGGACTTCAAGAGCAAGAGCGGCGCCTACGTGCGGGAGCACTTCTTCGGCAAGTACGAAGAGACCCAGGCCCTGGTCGCCGACATGAGCGACGAGCAGATCTGGGCGCTGACCCGCGGCGGCCACGACCCCGAGAAGGTGTTCGCCGCCTACGCCGCCGCCGTCAAGCACAAGGGCCAGCCCACGCTGATCCTGCCGAAAACGGTCAAGGGCTACGGCATGGGCGAATCCGGCGAGGGCCAGATGATCGCCCACCAGGCCAAGAAGATGACGCAGGACGCGCTGCGCGGCTTCCGCGACCGCTTCCAGATCCCCGTGTCCGACGAGGAGCTGCCCGACGTGCCCTTCATCCGGCTCGCGGAGGACAGCCCCGAGATGCAGTACCTGCGCGAGCGCCGCGCTGCGCTCGGCGGTTATTTGCCGCAGCGCCGCCGCAAGTCGGTCGCGCTCGAGATTCCGCCGCTGGCCGCCTTCGAGCGGCTGCTCAAGGACACCGGCGAGCGCGAGATCTCCACCACCATGGCCTTCGTGCAGATGCTCGGTACGCTGGTGCGGGACAAGGCCATCGGCAAGCACGTGGTGCCCATCGTGCCCGACGAGTCGCGCACCTTCGGCATGGAAGGCATGTTCCGCCAGCTCGGCATCTGGTCCTCGCTCGGCCAGCTCTACAAGCCGCAGGACGCCGACCAGCTCATGTACTACCGCGAGTCCAAGGACGGGCAGGTGCTGCAGGAAGGCATCAACGAGGGCGGCGCGATGTCCAGCTGGATCGTCGCGGCCACCTCGTACAGCACGAACAACGTGCCGATGATCCCGTTCTACATCTACTACTCGATGTTCGGCCTGCAGCGCGTGGGCGACCTGGCCTGGCTGGCCGGCGACATGCGCGCGCGCGGCTTCCTGCTGGGCGGCACCGCGGGGCGCACCACGCTCAACGGCGAGGGCCTGCAGCACGAGGACGGCCACAGCCACATCCTGGCCGGCACCATCCCCAACTGCATCTCGTACGACCCGACCTTCGCCTACGAAGTCGTGGCCATCGTGCGCGACGGCATGCGCCGCATGTACGCCGAGCAGGAGGACGTCTACTACTACATCACCCTGATGAACGAGAACTACCCGCACCCCGGCATGCCCGAGGGCAGCGAGGCGGGCATTCTCAAGGGCCTGTACCAGCTCAGCGACGGCGGCAAGGCGTCCAGGAAGGGCCAGCGCGTGCAGCTCATGGGCAGCGGCACCATCCTGCGCGAGGTGATGTTCGCGGCCGAGCTGCTCAAGAGCGACTTCGGCATCGCCGCCGACGTGTGGAGCGCCACCAGCTACAACGAGCTGCGCCGTGACGGCATGGCGGCCGAACGCTGGAACCGGCTGCATCCGACCGAGGCGCCGCGCAAGAGCCATGTCGAGCAAAGCCTGGAGGGGCACGACGGCCCGGTGATTGCCGCTACCGACTACATGCGCAACTACGCCGACCAGGTGCGCGAGTACGTGCAGGCCGCGGGCCGGCGCTACACGGTGCTGGGCACCGACGGCTTCGGCCGCAGCGACTACCGCCGGAAGCTGCGCCGCTTCTTCGAGGTCGACCGCTGGCACGTCGTCGTGGCCGCGCTCAAGGCGCTGGCCGATGACGGCGCGATCAAGCCCGCCGTCGTTGCCGAGGCGATCGAGAAGTACGGGCTCGATGCCGAGCGCGCCGCCCCCTGGACCGTCTGAGGCAAGAAGAAATGAGCAACGCAATCGACATCAAGGTTCCGGACATCGGCGACTTCAGCGATGTGCCCGTCATCGAGATCTTCGTGAAGCCGGGCGACACGGTGAAGGCGGAAGACCCGCTCGTCTCGCTGGAGTCCGACAAGGCCACGATGGACGTGCCGGCGCCGCGCGGCGGCGTGGTCGAGTCCATCGCCGTCGAGCTGGGGGACAAGGTCAGTGAAGGCAGCGTCCTCATGCGCTTCAAGGCCGAAGGCGGCGCCGCAGCGCCCGCGCCGGCCGAAGCCGCCAAGCCGAGCGTCAGCGCCGCACCGGCCGCCACCACCGCGCCGGCCGGCGTGGCCGAGGTGCGCGTGCCCGACATCGGCGACTTCAAGGACGTGCCCGTCATCGAGATCTTTGTGAAGGTCGGAGACACGGTGAAGGCCGAGGACCCGATCGTCTCGCTCGAATCCGACAAGGCCACGATGGACGTGCCCGCGCCGCTGTCGGGCGTGGTGACGGCCATCGGCGTCAAGATCGGCGACAAGGTCAGCGAGGGTTCGGTGATCCTGTCGCTCGCGACGGGCGATCCTGCGGCCGCGACCCCGGCCGCTTCGCCGGCAGCGCCCGCCGCCGCGGCGCCTGCACCTGCGCAGGCCGCCGCATCCGCCGGCGGCATCGACGAAGCCGCCTTCGCACTCGCGTACGCCGGCCCTGCCGTGCGCAAGCTCGCACGCGAACTCGGCGTCGATCTCGGCAAGCTCAAGGGCAGCGGCGACCACGGCCGCATCGTGCGCGCCGACGTCGAGGCCTTTGCAAAGGGCGGCGGCGCAGCCGCTGCACAGGCTGCCGGCAAGGCGGCCGCGGCACCCGCCGGCGGTGGCGTCGGCGGCATCGACCTGCTGCCCTGGCCCAAGGTCGACTTCGCCAAGTTCGGCCCGACCGAGCGCCGGGAGCTGCCCCGCATCAAGAAGATCAGTGCCGCCAACCTGCACCGCAACTGGGTCGTCATCCCGCACGTGACGACGCACGACGAGGCCGACATCACCGAGCTCGAGCCCTTCCGCGTTCAGATGAACAAGGAACTCGACAAGTCGGGCGTGAAGATCAGCATGCTGCCCTTCATGATGAAGGCAGCCGTCGCCACGCTGAAGAAGTTTCCGGAGTTCAACGCCAGCCTCGACAGTGACGCGCTGGTGCTCAAGAACTACTGGCACATCGGCTTCGCGGCCGACACGCCCAATGGCCTGATGGTGCCGGTGATCCGCGACGCTGACAAGAAGACGGTGCCCGAGATCGCCAAGGAGATGGGCGAGCTCGCCAAGCTCGCGCGCGACGGCAAGCTCAAGCCCGACCAGATGTCGGGCGGCACCTTCACCATCAGTTCGCTCGGCGGCATCGGCGGCATCTACTTCACGCCGATCATCAATGCGCCCGAGGTCGCCATCATGGGCGTGTGCAAGAGCTACTGGAAGCAGCATTCCAGCGACGGCAAGACCTACACCTCGCGCCTCACGCTGCCGCTGTCCCTGTCGTGGGACCACCGCGTGATCGACGGCGCCGCCGCCGCGCGCTTCAACGTCCATTTCGCCAACGTGCTCGCCGACCTGCGGCGCGTGCTGTTCTGAAGGAAGCTGCCCAATGGCAAACATGGTGGAAGTCAAGGTCCCCGACATCGGCGACTTCAAGGATGTCGCGATCATCGAGCTGCTGGTCAAGCCCGGCGAGGTCATCGCGGTCGATACCGGGCTGATCATGGTGGAGTCCGACAAGGCCTCGATGGAGATTCCGTCGAGCCATGCGGGCACCGTGAAGGAGCTGAAGGTCGCGCTCGGGGACAAGGTGAACGAAGGGTCGGTGATCCTGGTGGTCGAGGCGGCGGCCGCGGGGGCACCCTCGCCCCAGCCCTCTGCCGCAAGCGGGAGCCGGAGCGATGCGGCTCCGGCGCCCTCTCCCGCCCCGCGCGAGAGGGCGGGGGGCGAGGGCGCAGCCGCCCCCACCGCCGCAAGCTATGCCGGAAAGGCCGACATCGAATGCGAGGTGCTCGTGCTCGGCGCCGGCCCCGGCGGCTATTCGGCCGCCTTCCGCAGCGCCGACCTCGGCATGAAGACCGTGCTGGTCGAGCGCTATGCCACCCTCGGCGGCGTGTGCCTCAACGTCGGCTGCATCCCGTCGAAGGCGCTGCTGCACACGGCCGGCGTTATGGACGAGGTGAAGCTGCTCGGCAAGCACGGCATCAAGTACACCGCCCCCCAGATCGACATCGACGCGCTGCGCGGCTTCAAGGAGGGCGTCGTCAAGAAGCTCACCGGCGGCCTGGCCGGCATGGCGAAGGCACGCAAGGTCGAGGTGGTCACCGGGGTCGGCAGTTTTCTCGATCCTCACCATGTCGAGGTGGTGGGCGAGGGCGGCGCGAAGAAGGTGGTGAAGTTCGCCAAGGCCATCATCGCCGCGGGCTCCCAGTCCGTGAAGCTGCCCTTCATGCCCGACGACGAGCGCATCGTCGATTCCACCGGCGCGCTGCTGCTCAAGAGCATTCCCAAGCGCATGCTGGTGATCGGCGGCGGCATCATCGGCCTGGAGATGGCCACCGTCTACTCGACGCTCGGCACGCGCATCGACGTGGTCGAGATGCTCGACGGCCTGATGCAGGGCGCCGACCGCGACCTCGTCAAGGTGTGGGAGAAGTTCAACGCACCACGCTTCGACAACGTCATGCTCAAGACCAAGACCGTGGGTGGCAAGGCGACCCAGGCCGGCATCGAGGTCAGCTTCGAAGGCGAGAAGGCGCCGAAGGAGCCGCAGGTCTACGACCTGGTGCTCGTGGCCGTGGGCCGCAGCCCCAACGGCAGGAAGATCGGCGCCGACAAGGCCGGCGTGGCCGTTACCGAGCGCGGCTTCATCGAGGTCGACAAGCAGATGCGCACCAATGTGCCGCACATCCACGCCATCGGCGACATCGTCGGCCAGCCCATGCTCGCCCACAAGGCGGTGCACGAGGCGCACGTGGCGGCCGAGGCGGCGCACGGCGAAGCGGCGTTCTTCGATGCGCGGCAGATTCCGTCGGTGGCCTACACCGACCCCGAGGTCGCCTGGGCCGGCAAGACCGAAGAGCAGTGCAAGACCGAGGGCCTGAAGGTCGGCAAGGCCGTGTTCCCCTGGGCCGCGTCGGGCCGCGCCATCGCCAACGGCCGCGACGAAGGCTTCACCAAGCTGATCTTCGACGAGGCCACGCACCGCATCGTCGGCGGCGGCATCGTCGGCACGCATGCGGGCGACCTGATCAGCGAGCTGTGCCTGGCCATCGAAATGGGCTGCGAGCCCGGCGACATCGGCAAGACCATCCACCCGCATCCCACGCTGGGCGAATCCATCGGCATGGCCGCCGAACTGTTCGAGGGCGTCTGCACCGACCTGCCCCCGGTGAAGAAGAAGTAGGGACGTGCGAATGCCGCTAGAACTCGCTTTCGAGGCCCTGGGATCGGGGCCCCCGGTGGTGATCCTGCATGGCCTGTTCGGCGCCGGGCGCAACTGGGCGAATGTCGCGCAGTCGCTGGCCGCGGACTACCGGGTCTACCTGCCCGACGCTCGCAACCATGGCGCCTCGCCCTGGGCCGAGTCCATGTCGTACGTCGAGATGGCGCACGACGTGCTCGCGCTCATCGAGCGGGAACAGCTGCAGCGGCCCTTCGTCGTCGGCCACAGCATGGGCGGCAAGACGGCGATGACGCTGGCGCTCTCGCACCCGCACGCCGTGGGCGGCCTGGCGGTCATCGACATCGCCCCCGAAAGCTACGCGGGGCAGTTCTCCTCCTACGTGTCGGCCATGCGCAACCTCGACGTCGCCGGCGCCGCAGGCCGCCGCGAGATCCGCCGGGCACTGGCCGAAAGCCTGAGCGCCGATGCGCCGGCCGACTTCCTGATGCAGAACCTGCGCCGGGAGCGCGACCGCTTCGACTGGCGGCTCAATCTGCTCGCGACGGGCCTGTGCATGCGCGATCTTTGCGACTTTCCTGCGACGCTGCGCAATGCCTGCTACGAAGGGCCCGCACTCTTCATCGCCGGCACGGAGTCCGACTACCTTCAGCCCGCATCCCTGCCAGGCATCCGCGCGATGTTCCCGGGCGCCGCGCTCGAGCGCATTGCCGACGCCGGCCACTGGGTGCATGCGGACCAGCCGGACGCCCTGCTGTGCGGACTGAACGACTGGCTGCGCGACGCCTGCGCGCTGGCCCAGAACTGATCCCTGGCCACGACCGAAGAAACACACGGAGACCGCCTCATGTCCGACAAGCTGCGCGAAGCCGCCCTCGACTACCACCGCTATCCCACGCCCGGCAAGATCTCGGTGAACCCGACCAAGCCGATGGCCACGCAGCGCGACCTCGCGCTGGCCTACTCGCCCGGCGTGGCCGACGCGTGCTTGGAGATCGCGCGCGACCCGGCCGAGGCCATGAACCTCACTTCGCGCGCCAATCTGGTGGCGGTCATCACCAACGGCACGGCGGTGCTGGGGCTCGGCAACATCGGCGCGCTGGCCGGCAAGCCGGTGATGGAAGGCAAGGGCTGCCTCTTCAAGAAGTTCGCCGGCATCGACGTGTTCGACATCGAGCTCGACGAGACCGATCCCGACGCGCTCATCGACACCATCGCGCGCATGGAGCCCACCTTCGGCGGCATCAACCTCGAGGACATCAAGGCACCCGAGTGCTTCTACATCGAGAAGAAGCTGCGCGAGCGCATGAAGATCCCGGTCTTCCACGACGACCAGCACGGCACCGCCATCGTCGCGGCGGCCGCCATCCTCAATGCGCTGCGGCACGTGAAGAAGGACATCCGCGAAGTGAAGCTGGTCGCCTCGGGCGCCGGTGCGGCAGCGCTGGCCTGCCTCGACCTGATCGTGAGCCTCGGCCTGCCGATGCACAACATCTACGTGTCGGACAGCGCGGGTGTGGTCTACACCGGCCGCAAGGAGCAGATGGATCCGAACAAGGCCCGCTACGCGCAGGACACCCCGGCGCGCAAGCTGGCCGACGTGATCGGCGGTGCCGACATCTTCCTCGGCCTCTCGGCCGGCGGGGTGCTCAAGCCCGAGATGGTCAATGAGATGGCGCGCGACCCCATCATTCTCGCGATGGCCAACCCGACGCCGGAGATCCTGCCGGAGGACGCACTCGCGGTGCGCCCCGACGCCATCCTCGGCACCGGGCGCTCGGACTATCCGAACCAGGTCAACAACGTCCTGTGCTTTCCGTTCATCTTCCGCGGCGCGCTCGACGTGGGCGCCACCACCATCAACGAGGAAATGAAGCTGGCCGCCGTGCGCGCCATCGCGGAGCTTGCGCACGCCGAGATTCCCGAAGTGGTGGCGCAGGCCTATGGCGCGCTCGGCCTGCGCTTCGGCCGCGACTACCTGATTCCCAAGCCCTTCGATCCGCGCCTGATCGAGGCCGTCGCGCCCGCGGTCGCGCAGGCCGCGGTCGACAGCGGCGTGGCGACGCGGCCGATCGCCGACATGAAGGCCTATCGCCAGCGCCTGTCGCAGTTCGTCTACCAGTCGGGCAGCAGCATGCAGCCGCTGTTCGCGGCCGCCAAGCAGTCGCCCAAGCGCGTGGTCTACGCCGAGGGCGAGGACGAGCGCGTCCTGCGCGCCGCGCAGGTGGTGGTGGACGAAGGCCTGGCGCGGCCGCTGCTGCTGGGCCGCCCCGAGGTGATTGCCGAGCGCATCGCGCAGTACGGGCTGCGCCTGACGCTGGGAACCGACTGCGAGGCCGTCGACCTGCTCGACCCCGCCGTGCACGGTGACGCCGCCGAGGCCTACTACCAGCTCAAGCGCCGCGAGGGCGTCGCGCGCCTGGTGGCGCAGACCGAGATGCGCAGCCGCGGCACGCTGCTCGCAGCGATGCTGGTGCGCCAGGGCCGTGCCGACGCCATGCTGTGCGGCACGCTCGGCGGCTACGGCGACCACCTGCGCCATGTGCGCGACGTGATCGGCCTGCGCCCCGGCACCAAGACCCTGGCCGCCATGCAGATGCTGATGCTGCCCGGCCGCCAGCTCTTCATCTGCGACACGCACGTCAACCGCGAACCCGATGCGGCGCAGGTCGCCGAGATCGCGCTGCTCGCCGCCGAAGAGGTGCGCCGCTTCGGCGTGACGCCCAGCGTGGCGCTGTTGTCGCACTCGAACTTCGGTGGCTCGAACGCGGCCTCGGCCGTGAAGATGCGCGAGGCGCTCGCGCTCATCAAGGCGAGCGACCCGCAACTCGCGGTGGAAGGGGAGATGCGCGGCGATGCGGCGCTGTCCAAGGCGATCCTCGACCACGAGTTCCCGGACTCGGCACTGGAGACCGAGGCCAACGTGCTCATCATGCCCAACGTCGACGCGGCCAACATCTCCTACAACCTCCTGCGCATGGCGGCCGGCAGCGGCATCACGGTGGGCGGCATCCTTCTGGGCGCGGCCCGCTCGGTGCACATCCTCACGCCGTCGTCCACCGTGCGCCGCATCGTCAACATGACGGCGCTGGCGGTGGTCGATGCCAACTCGCAGCGCGGCGCAGCCTGAGGTTGCCTCATGAGCCGCACGGCCGCTCCGAAGGCGAATACCACCGCAGCCGAAGGCGAAGGTACTCCAGTGAGCCGCACGGCCGCTCCGAAGGCGAAGGTACTCCAGTGATCGACATCGTGCTCCACGGCCCGCAGCGCGGGGCCGCCAAGACCCGCCGGATACCGATCCGCGTGGCCGAGGCAGGCCCGGCCCTGCCCAAGCCCGACTGGATCCGCGTGCGCGTCTCGCAGAGCGAGAGCTTTCGCGAGGTGAAGCGCACGCTGCGCGAGGCCAGCCTGCACACCGTGTGCGAGGAGGCCTCCTGCCCCAACATCGGCGAGTGCTTCGGCAAGGGCACGGCCACCTTCATGGTGCTGGGCGATCTCTGCACGCGCCGCTGCCCCTTCTGCGACGTGGCGCACGGCCGCCCGCAGCCGCCCGATCCGCAGGAGGCGCAGCATCTGGCCGAGACGGTGGCACGGCTGCGGCTGAAGTACGTGGTGATCACCAGCGTCGATCGCGACGACCTGCGCGACGGCGGCGCGGCGCACTTCGCCGCCTGCATCCGCGCGGTGCGCGCGCAGTCGCCGGGCACCCGGATCGAGGTGCTCACGCCCGACTTCCGCGGCCGCGCCGACGTGGCGCTCGACATCCTCGCCGCCGACCCGCCGGACGTGATGAACCACAACCTCGAAACCGTGCCGCGCCTGTACCGCCAGGCGCGCCCCGGCGCGGACTACCTGCACTCCTTGCAGCTGCTGCAGTCGTTCCGCACGCGCTGCCCCGGCGTGCCCACCAAGTCCGGCCTGATGCTGGGCCTGGGCGAGACCGACGACGAAGTGCTCGACGTGATGCACGACCTGCGCCGCCATGGCGTGGACATGCTCACCGTCGGCCAGTACCTGCAGCCGCGGCCCGGCAACCTGCCGGTGGAGCGCTACGTCGCCCCCGCGCAGTTCGAAACCCTCGCGCAGCAGGCGCGCGCCATGGGCTTCGCCCATGCAGCCTGCGGACCGCTCGTGCGGTCGAGCTACCACGCCGACCGGCAGGCGCATGCCGCCGGTGTCTGAAATTTTCTAGGAGACCTTCGTGGACCACCAACCCGTATCCAAGCCCTTCTACAAGTCCCTGTACTTCCAGGTCATCACCGCGATCGTCATCGGCGTTCTGCTGGGTCACTTCTACCCGCAGACCGGCGCGGCCATGAAGCCGCTGGGCGACGGCTTCATCAAGCTCATCAAGATGATCATCGCGCCGATCATCTTCTGCACCGTGGTGGTCGGCATCGCGGGCATGGAAGACATGAAGAAGGTCGGCAAGACCGGTGGCCTGGCGCTCCTGTACTTCGAGATCGTCAGCACCATCGCGCTGATCGTGGGGCTGGTCATCATCAACATCGTGCGGCCGGGCGCCGGCATGAACGTCGACGTCAGCCAGCTCGACACCAAGTCGATCGCCGCCTATACGCAGCCGGGGCAGATGCAGGGCACGGTCGACTTCCTGCTGCACGTGATCCCGAGCACGGTGGTCGACGCCTTCGCCAAGGGCGAGATCCTGCAGGTGCTGCTGTTCGCCGTGATGTTCGGCTTCGCGTTGCACAAGTTCGGCGGTCGCGGCACGCTGGTGTTCGACTTCATCGAGAAGTTCTCGCACGTCCTGTTCGTCATCGTCGGCTACATCATGAAGGTGGCGCCGATCGGTGCCTTCGGCGCGATGGCCTTCACCATCGGCAAGTACGGCGTCGGCTCGCTGCTGCAACTCGGCCAGCTGATGGCGACCTTCTACATCACCTGCCTGCTCTTCATCTTCGTCATCCTCGGCGGCATCGCGCGGGCGCATGGCTTCAGCATCTGGAAGTTCATCAAGTACATCAAGGAAGAGCTGCTGATCGTGCTGGGCACGTCCTCGAGCGAATCCGTCCTGCCGCGCATGATGGCCAAGCTCGAGAACCTGGGCGCCAGGAAGTCGGTGGTCGGCCTGGTCGTCCCGACGGGTTACTCGTTCAACCTGGACGGCACCTCCATCTACCTGACGATGGCGGCCGTGTTCATCGCGCAGGCCACCAACACCGACATGACGGTGACGCAGCAGATCACCCTGCTGCTGGTGCTGCTGCTGACCTCCAAGGGCGCGGCCGGCGTGACCGGCAGCGGCTTCATCGTGCTGGCCGCCACCTTGTCGGCCGTGGGTCACGTGCCGGTGGCGGGCCTGGCGCTGATCCTGGGCATCGACCGCTTCATGTCGGAAGCCCGCGCGCTGACCAACCTGATCGGCAACGGCGTTGCCACGGTGGTGGTCGCCAAGTGGACCAAGGACCTGGACACCGAGCGCATGAAACGCATCCTGGACAACGAGACGCCGGCCGAGGCCGAATCGCCGGAGGCGGTGCTCGACCAGGTCGAGACCCACATGCCCGTGGCGGCCCCCGCGCGCTGAAGCGCCCCGCGCCTGTACGAGCAGCCGACCATGAACAGCCCCGTGCAGAAGCACCGAGTCGTCATCGTGGGCGGCGGCGCCGGCGGGCTGGAGCTGGCCACGCGGCTGGGCGACACGCTGGGCAGGCGCGGCATGGCCGACATCACGCTGATCGACAAGCACCGCACCCACGTGTGGAAGCCCAAGCTGCACGAGATCGCCGCCGGCAGCATGGACATGAGCGCGCATGAGGTCGACTACCTCGCGCAGGCGCACTGGCACCGCTTCCGCTTCCGCCTGGGCGAGCTCACGGGCATCGACCGCGA
>NZ_JBDGIT010000019.1:0-58978 GCF_057657265.1 Variovorax sp. Soil_C_17 | reverse complement strand
TCGACATCGACGAGATCAATGCGCGGCTGCAGGCCCGCGAGTGAACGCGTCAAGAAGGTCCTCGGTCGGACTATTACGGCACCAACGTGTTTGGCCACCTCCATACTGGCGTGTCCTGCTGCGCGATGACGAGACATCTTCGCGTTGCGCGGGCCATGACGCCGCATGTGTCGATGACCTGTTAAGGCGCCTTGCAAAGATTTCGCTTCTGGGCGATTCCCCGTGGGGAATCGGTGTTGGCGGCACGCGGCGTGATGTCTGGGGCCAAGAGATGGCCGCGTACAGGATGAAGCTGCGGTCAGGTCGTGCGCGTGCACTGACACTGGCGACCTCCAGCGCTTGATGCGATTCGCCATCGAACTGGGCGTAGGCCGAACTCCTAGGGCGCGGCGCGCCACAAGCGGACCAGCCACATTGGCGACCGCGTTGCGAACCGGCCATGAGCGTCGTGCCGGAGCTTTCCCCGTGGACGACCCCACCACAAGCGCGAGGGCCGCGTCACGCCACGCCCAACCGCACGGCGACCAGGATGCAAAGCCTTTCCTTGCAAAAACGCAAACGAATTGCTAGAACCGCATGCAATTCTGATACGTATCACGTATGATTTGCTACATCATACATGGATAAGTACCGATAACGCTCCCTTATCGATGGTAAATAACACAAAGAAGAGGGCGGCGACGTTGGCAAAAGTTCGCCCTCATTTGAAGCCGGAAAAGGACCGATATGCACCCGATCGCTGAAGTTCGAGGCCGTGGCATCCAGGAAGCCGACGTTTTCGAGGCCGCGGATGCCCTGCTGGCCGAGGGCAAGCGCCCGACCATCGAGCGGGTTCGTTTGAAGATCGGGCGCGGCTCGCCCAACACCGTGAGCCCGATGCTCGAGCGATGGTTCGCGACGCTCGGCGAGCGGCTCGTGAGCTTGCAGGCTGGGCCGGCTCGGCCGGCCGGCAACGATCCTGACGGCATGCCGCCGGGGGTGCGCAACGCAGCCAGGCTCCTGTGGGAAACGGCGAGGCGCGAGGCCGAGGAAGTTCAGCGGGCCGATGCGGCGGCGGTGTGCTTGGAGCTTCAGGCGCGCGCGGAGGCGCTCGCCGAGGCGCAAGGCGTGCTCGCGCAGCGCGAGGAAGCGTTCAAGCAGGCGCGGGTGAGCCTGGATGCGGCGCTCGCGTCATCGCAGCAGGCGCGCGAAACGCTGGAGCGGCAGCTGAAAGACCACGAGATCGAGGCGCACCGGGTGCGCGGCGGGCTGGAAGACGAGATCAAGCGCCTCACCGCCCTGCTCTCTCAAAACGCCGCGGTGCAGGACGCCATGCGTCGCGAACACGCCGAAGCTCTGGCCGTGAAGGACCAGGACCTGCGCCGGACCGAGGAACGGCACGCCGTCCAGGAGCGCCGCATGCTCGAGGAAGTTGACCGGGCCCGCCAGGCGGCCAAGCAGGCCGAGGCGTGGTTTGCGAAGGAACAGCAGCGGCGCCTGCAGAGCGAAGAGGCCGCGGCCCAGACGCTGGAGGCCGGGCGCCAGCGGCTGCGCGAAACGCAGGAAACAGCGCAGCAGGTGGAACGCGAGCTGCGTGAGCGGCTCGCGGAGCGCACGGGGCTGCTGGCGAGGACTGAGTCTGAAGGCTCGGCGCTGCGGCAACGCCTGGAAGATCTCGAGCGGCAATTCGCCGAGGATAGGAAGTCGCACGAGGAGACACGGGGGCTGCTCGCCGCCGCTTTGGCGGCCGTGCGCACCGCGGACAAGCCGGCGCGCAAGCCGGCGGTCCGGCGAGGCAAGGGATCCATGCCTCCATCAGGATGAGGACGGCTTTGCTATAGGCTGACGCTGCGCATCCCGATTGCCTTCGCGCTTCCGGTCGCGTCGGTTGCCCAAGGAGGCAACATTTGTTATACTGCTCTCACCACTCCTCCTTTGAGGGCGTCGTTCAGTTGGCGTCAGCTTAGGAAGAAAAGACCGCCCTCGGGCGGTTTTTTCATGCCCGGACGATTTGTGAGAGCGCTGTTGTGGAAAGCAAGAAAACTGCCGTCTACATCGACGGATACAACCTCTACTACGGCCGCCTGAGGGGGACGCAGTTCAAGTGGCTGGATCTCCCTGTCCTCTTTGACCATATCCTGTCGATCCAAGACCCCGCGGCCGTCGTTGAGGCCGTCAAGTTCTTCTCCGCACCCGCCCTCGGCCGTTTTGCCTCCCACGGCGGTGATTCTGTCATCGCCCAGGAGAGCTACCACCGGGCCCTGCAAACGCGGCACCCTGCCCGGTTCTCAATCAAGCTGGGCAACCACAGCATGGACAACGACGGCTCCCTGCTGCCTACCTTCGTGCCAGGCCAGCCCTACGACCGCAACGTCAAAACCCGCGTGTGGCGCCTCGAGGAGAAGATGACCGATGTGAACTTAGCCATGGCGATGTACCGGGACGCGAGCAAAGGCTTGTTCGACCAGGTCGTTCTGTGCTCCAACGACAGCGACACGGAGCCCGTCCTCGAAGCCCTGCGAGAAGACTTCCCGAAGCTCGTCATCGGCCTGGTCACGCCCGTGCGGCCGCCGGCTGACGAATCAACATCACGAAGGTTCAGCGTGTCGCTCATGAGGCACGCGCACTGGACCCGCCGCTACATCCTGGACGCAGAACTCAGCGCTGCCCAGTTGCCCCCAGTTGTCCCGACGAAGAAGAAGGCGATCCGCAAGCCTCCCCATTGGTGAAGAGCGCCCCGCCGCAGCGTACGAGACTCGCCACATCGGCGACGGGAATCTGCCGCGGACAAAGGGCGAAAAACCAGATTTAGCCCATCGTCAGGCTCACGTCCAAGCCACAGTTCAGCATGCCTCGAACAAACATCGTGAACGTCCGGCGGTTCCACCTTGCGCCTGACGCGGCGCCCTCAGTGGATGGCGTCCACCTAATTTTGGCGGACGCCCATGCATCCCAATAGCTCCAGTCGTCCGGGGCATCGGCGACAACCACGACCGTGTCAATCTTTCGAAAAGATACGATTACCCCTGCAGCAGCGTCTCGAGGATCTTGAGCGACAGCTCGCCGAGGAGAGGAAGTCGCACGAGGATGCACGGACACTGCTCGACGAAGCCCTGGCCGCAATGCGCGGCTTAGAGACGTCGCGACGAACGACAGTTCGAAGGAGCAAGTCGATCTCGGCGAAACCCTGAGGAAGGGAAGCTACACCCTCTTCGGGAGCGCACATCGCAGTCCGCCGCCACCGCAGCGGTCAAGGCGGGCAAGGCGGTCAGCGGCACCAGGGCCTGACCCGCCTTGCGTTCCAAGCCTGGCTTGCCACATGGCGGCCAAGCTGGCTAGCAGTCCCGTCAACCGGGCGACCCAGCCGGCTGTGGTGCGCGGCCGTCTCGGCGGAAGCAATGCCGGTTGTCCCCCTCGCCCCGCTGCGCCAAGCCACGTGCCCACAGCGTCAAGCAAGCCGACAGGACGGCCCACGGCACAACCGACAAGCGCTCGGCGATTGCGGCGTAGGGCTGCCAGTGCGCAGTGAGCGCCGCCAGCACGCGCTGCTCAAAGTCGTCGCTGGTGCGAAGGAAAGGGTCATCCCAATCGCACCAGTAAATCCGTGAGCGCCAGATGATGAAGTGGCTCTTGCAACCCGTGTTGCGCCACACGGACGGGTACAGGCTGACCGCATGGGCCTCCATGTACACCCGCCACGCTGGCCCACTTCGCCCGTCGAGGTTGATTGTCAGCGTTTCACCGCAGCCGTCAGGGCATCGCAGCACCAGCGAGCGGTCCACACCGCGGCGGACCACAACAGCGTGGCCAGGCGCGGCCAGACGCTCGTCGGCGTCATGCCGATGTTCCACGAGCCCGCGGAAACTCAAGGATTTGGCGCGT
Source organism: Variovorax sp. Soil_C_17 (assembly GCF_057657265.1). NCBI lineage: Bacteria > Pseudomonadati > Pseudomonadota > Betaproteobacteria > Burkholderiales > Comamonadaceae > Variovorax > Variovorax sp. Soil_C_17. The sequence goes on along the minus strand of NZ_JBDGIT010000019.1, from coordinate 55,117 downwards.
TGCTTCATGCGGCCTCACGATACTGAAGGCACAGGGCTTGGATGCCCTCGAGCAGTTGGCAGCCGAGGATCCAGGCCCACGTGCGGCGTATCGCATCGGCTTGAGCCGCGTCGAGATCCGGCTCGAACATTGCGCGGCGCAGTAGATGCAGCGCCAGCGTTATGGCGTAGTCGATGCCCGCGCTGCTAGCCAATGCCACTTGCCGGGTCTGCAGCACGGCGTCCCGCAGCCACGGCAGCGAGGCGTCCTGCTGGGAAGCTGGCGGCACGAGCACATGGCGCACGGCGAAGAGGTCCTTTACCGTAGCCAGCCATACGTCTTCGTCCATGCCGTACTTAGGCGGGGGCATCTGGAAGGCGATCCACACCTCCATGCACGCCGGGTCGGCGCTGGGCGGCCCGAGGACCACCCTGGCCAAGTCGATGATGATCGTGTCGTCGCCACGCACCCGCGCGTTTTCCGCGTGCATGTCACCGTGCACCGGGGCCTTCGGCCAAGTCCGCGTCGGCAGATTCAGGAAGCCCTCCCAGACAGCCTGCGGATCGCGTATGAATCCGAAATCGGCAGCGGCGCGCAAATAGCGCTTTCGCACATTCTGGTAGACGAACACCCTGGACAGCGCCGGCGCGATCGAGCCGACTTCGCATTGCAGCGCCGCCGTGGGTGCACGCCAGCCGGCCAGGGTCTCCTCGAACAGGTTGGCGATGGCGCGACCAGCACGGCCCTCCAGGATCAACGTCCACAGCGACTCCGATTTGGTGACGAAGCTGCCCACGAGGATGCCCAGATCGGGCCCCACGATGCAGCGCGTGGGCTGTAGATTAGGACGCAGGTTCCAGGCGATGTGGGTCTCGGCGTAGCGCTCGTAGCATTCGCGTTCGGTCATGATGTGCACCGCACTATCAAGCTTGGCGAAAAACGGCAGAGGATGTGGCCCAGCCATCGAGTTGGACAGCGTGGCCTGCACCAGCACCGTCACGGCGGAACGCCCGCCAGCCAACGGGCTCAGCGTCACGGACTCGCAGTCCGCGAACGCACGCTGCAGTAGGAACGTCTGCGCTTCCGTGAGCGGCAGGCCCTCAGGCCGGTGGATGTGCAGCGCTCGATTGACTGCGGGTCCCGGGTCGTGGCGTGCAAAGATCTCTGCCACTTCGTGGGCTGTCGCGCCGATGCGGTACTGCACCCGATCGCGCGCCGGTCCTCTGGGCAGATGCTTTTCGAGCTTTTCCTGCACGAAGCTATGGGCCAAGCTGTCGGCCAGCATCACGACCACATAGAGCCCATGGTTGAGGGCATGCACCACGCAGTCGAGCACGGCCGTCACGGCCGGTACCTTGGGTGGCATGGCGCACAGCACGAGCCCGCGGGAGTGCACCAGGTCCAGAGCTCCGTGCTGGAAGGTGTCCAGTTCCACTTCGCACAACGCCAGCCCCCGGTGGGCGTGCTCGGTGCGGTGGTCCTTCTGCGGCGCCGCTCCCAGCCACAGGACCTTGGCGCGTTCAGGCTGACGCAGCATCATGTTCGCACCGGCAGCGCCCAGCTGCCGCCTCGTGCGAGGGCCCCTTCCACCGAGCACACGATGCAATGCGGCCGCGGCGACAGCAGCTGCGGCCGCGCGGATCCGCGCAAGCCGTCGTAGTGCAGCAGCCGTGCCTCGCCCGGGTAGGAGGTCACCGCAGACAGGAACATGGCGACCGCCGCCGATGTGACAATGCCGTTGAGCGGCATCACCGCCGGTTGCGGGACGGACGCGTTCTCGAAATACGGATCCGCCCTGCGCTGTGCCGGGCTCATCATCTCCCAGCGCACTTGCTGGCCATCGATGCCGTCGGCGCAGACCAGGCAACCCAGGCCGGGCGCCAGCATCTGCGCACGCCCGGTGACCGACGCCAGCCGGCCTGCGTCGACCCGGATCGCCACACCCATGTCGATCATCGGAATCAGGTATTGGTAGGCCAGTTGGTTGAGGACCGCGCGGCTGGCCATGGAGTCGGTGCAGCCGAAGATGAAATCGACTTGCGTCAATCGCTCGGCCAACGCACTGTCCGTGACATCGCCGACATGGGCTTCACACGCGGCGGACGGATTGATCGCCCTGATCGCGCGCTCAGCGACCTGCGCCTTGGGCAGCCCGACATCCTGCGTGGTCGATCCCAGCAGCCGGTTCAGGTTCGTCGTGTCGACTTCGTCATGGTCCACCAGCACGAAGCGTCCCACGCCGAGATGGGCCAGCTGCTGCGCGACGATGGAGCCTGTCCCGCCGAGGCCGACCACCGCGACGGTCAGCTGACCCAGCATGGCCTGTCCCTCGACACCAAAGGCGCGAATCTGACGGTCATAGCGATGGTCCGCCCCACCACCTCCAGCTTTCGAGTAGTCGCGCACAGTAGGCCCAATGGCCACGGCGGATGCCGCGATGTCGCCGCCCAGCTCGCGCAGGTGCACCCGCGCGCCCGTCACGACGGCCGCGAAGTGCTGGCGATCCGGGATCCGGGCCTTGAAATAGCTGGCCAGCGCCGCTTCGCCGGCGTCATCCACTGGGGAGAAGCCCTCCAGCGGCTGCTCGCCGGGATGGGTGTGCAGCAGGACGATGCCCGCGCCCATGCTGCGCGCGCGGTTGACGGTCTCCAGCATGAACTCCGGCGTCAGCGAAGCGCGCACGGCACTGCGTTCCTGGTAGGCGTCCTCAGGCGCCAGCACCAGGTCCTGCACGGTGTAGCGCGGCCGGCCGGCCGCTGTGCCAGCGGCTTGCACGAAGCCGACGGCGCAGGTCTCGACTGCCAGCGTCTTGGCGGCCGCGTGCAACTGGGCGAGCGACGCCCAGGGAAATGCAACCCGCTTCATACGGGCTGTGCCAGGCGTTGGCGGATCACCGACAGCCAGGTCACCAGGTCGTCGCGCGCCGCGTTCCACACCTGCAGGTGCCAGGAGAACCACAGGGCCAGTTCGCCCGGCAAGTGGGGGATGGGCGTGCCCAAGCTCGAGTTCTGCGGCACGGCGCCCGAACTCAGGCGCAAATCTGCATCGGCCCAAAAGCAGTCGGGCTGTGCGAAGGGGTAGCCTTGGGGCGCCAGCGAGTGGACGGACGTGTACGGCTTGCTCCAGCCCGCGGGCAGCGCGACCTGCGGAATGGAAACCAGCCGACTCCCATCCGGAAGCGGGCGCACCAGCATCTGCGGCTCGCGCTGGCGCAAGCGGTCCAGGTGCATTTCGATTGGTCCCATGCGCATCAACCGAAGTTGGCCGGGGGCACCAGCGTGAACCGGCGCGGGCCGCCGTGCTGCTCGTCCAGTGGCACCAGTTGGTCGTCGGCGATGATCTGGTCAGGATCGTTGCCATGGCCTTCCAGCGACAGCTTGGTACCCGGCGGCACGTTGGCCACGTAGGCCTTGATCTGCGCGCCCGTCAAGGCGGGCTGGTCCGTCTCGAACTTCTCGGTGCCTACGAAGAACTTGTAGTTCTTGGGCTTGGGGTCATGCTTCTCGTTCACGATGTAAACCTTTCTCGGTGGTGGTGCGGTCGGCATCGGTAAATCCGCACCGCATACCTTCAAATGCTCCAGCTCGGGCCGTTTCGCGACATCGGCCAGGAAAAAACTTCTTGCTTCCTGGCCGGGCCGATGCTCCCCTTCTAGGAAGTGCTCCAAGGTCGCTGCCTTTGGACAACGGGGCGCCATCCCCCGAATGGCGGAAGCACTGGAGATCCGCTTGCCCTATCCTCGAGAGTTAGGTGGCCGACGGACGGCGGCCGGAGGGAATGTCCGAGATCAGCGCCGAAAGGAGCAATTGGTGTGACAGGGAACAACAAGGACGTGATGGACGCGGAAGGCGAATGGACAGTCGAGGAATTTCAGCAGTGGATGGACGGCAACATGTCCAGCAACGCCGATCGAAAACGATGGGTGTTGTGGGCGGCGCGGCTGCTCAAGGACCTGCTCGTCGAGCCGGAGGAATTGCTGCGCGAGGCGGTCATGCGCGTGCTGGCGGGGCGGCGCACATTGAGCCGTCAGGTGCCCATCGACGTGAACATGTTCGGCATCATGCGAAGCATCGCCTCAAGCTGGCACAAGCGCCGCGCACGAAGGCCCGAGATCAGCGTCGAGGACCTAGTTGCATCGGATGACGAAGGGCAAACGCAGGATCCGTTCGAAGTCATCGTCATCCCGGAAAATGCAAAGGCAGCCAGTCCCGAGCAGGAACTGGCGTTCAAGCAGGAAATGGATGCAATATTGAACTTGTTCGCCGACCGGGAAGACGCGCAATTGGTCATCATGGGCCGGGCCGAAGGTCTTAAAGGCGCCGCGCTCGCTGAGGCGGCTGGTCTAGACCAGGCCCAGCTTGCCTCCGTGCAGCGCCTGATTGCCCGTCGGCTGGCCGTCTATAGGAGAGACGCATGACGAAGCCTGACGCACGGAAGCAGCTTTCCAACGTCTGGCAAGCCGCGTTCGAAGACTTGATGGCAATGAGCGAGAGCGAAATTGACGCTGAGCTCAAGGAATTGGGCCTGGACCCTGCGACAGCAGCACAGAAAGGCGAAAAGGCCATCGACGAGGGCGTTGCGCAGGCGCGAGCATTGCGCCGGGCGCAGCTGCGCGAAAAGATGACGTCCGCGCGCGACCAGGCCAAGGCCACGCGCGATCCTGCAGTGACTGTGGAACTGGCACGCCAACGGATTGCGCAGATGCAAGCGGCCAACGATGCGCGGCTGACGCTGGCCGCACGTAACCGTGACCCCAAGAGCATGAGCGAGGAGGAAGTCTTGGACTTGTACTGGCAGATCGAAGAATTGAAGCGGTAGCTGGCATGCGGCGACCTGAAGACCTGCTGTCGCGCTGCTATGTCGACAGCCCTGAAGACATCGACCTCGAAGTGATCGCCTTCGAGGCGGGCTTGCAAGTGCGCGACCGGCCCATGATCGGCTGTGAGGCCAGCTTGGTAGGCTTCGGGGATAGGGGCATCGTCACCGTCACGACCGGTATATCACCGGAGCGCCGGCGCTTTTCGATCGCGCACGAGATCGGGCATTGGGAGCAGCACCGCGGCCAGAGCTTTTCCTGCCGGGTCGAGGAGCGGGCGCTGGACAAGGCCGAGAAGAGCAAGGAGCGGGAGGCCGACGACTATGCTTCCTCGCTCATGATGCCCACTGGCATGTTCAAGGAGGCCATCAAGGCCGCCAAGGGCGGGGTCTCACTGGCACTCGTAGGTGACCTGGGCACGACGTTCAAGGCCAGCTTTCCGGCTGCAGCAATCCGCTTCGCCGAGTTGTCCGGGGAGCCGGTGGTGCTGATCTTCAACGGCGCCAACAATAGCCGATGGTGGTCCGCGCGCTCCAGTCGGGTGCCTGAACATCTATGGCTGAAGCGACAGGTTGATGGCGATAGCTACGCGAGTGACCTGCTGCAGGCTGCTGCGAACACCAAAAAGCAGGGCAAGATGCCTGCGGAACTGTGGTTCGAGTCGGTCCCAGAGGATCGGTACGATGTGCAGGAGCATTCGATCAGGTTCGCCGAAGGCGTCTATACCCTGCTTCACCTCACGGACGAGGCGTTGCTCGAGGAACGCATGTCTGCCAAGCGAGCCTGGCGCCATCACGAGTAGATTTGCCGACTCGGGCCAATGGGTGACGGGGCGTTGCAAGTAAAGAGCGCAGCATCGCAAAAATAGGTTTTCTATAAACTGCATCCGAAAAGAGCTTCGCGTTGAATTGCGCGATGGAGTTGTCTATAAGGCACGATGATGTTTTTCCTTCATGATGTGTCAGTCTTCTGCGAGTATTTGCGCGGGCGGCGCATTCCCAATCGCAGCGAGGTTCGCATCCGTGTCTCCCCCCCCCCGGCGGACTACTCCGTCAATGCGGCTTTTCGCCGTGGACTACATCGGGTGCTCAATGTCGGCGAGGCGGAGAAGGCCATGAAGCGCGCAATCACGCCGGAGGGTCAGTCCGGTGCAGGCCAGGCGGGTGGACGAGATGCAGGCCGTGGCCGATGCGATGAGCTTGCTCGCCAACATCGCGATGCCATGCACCATCTCGCAGATGCGGCGGTTTTCGATCGCTGGGTCCATCGACGTCAGGTCGTGCCGCCCGAACTCATTGGACGGATCGCGCCCACTCGCTGGAGGGCGTCTTACGCAGCATCTTTCGTTTGCCCCATCGGCATGCGTCGGGCCAGTCGCATCGACGAGTTGCTGCCCATCGTTGGCTCCCAGGAACAGTGGCTGACCACCGCGCGAAATAGCGCGGATTAGCATCGTCCCAAAGCGGCGCATTGGCTGGGATCGCGGGGGATCTACACAAGGAACGTGTCTACGCGGAGGTCAGTTATGGAAGACGCATGACGCATTCGTCGACAGTTAAGTGGTCCGCGCACCCGCTCGAAGCCATACGCGGCCCCCTTCACCCAGCGCTTTCCAGGCGATCTCCAGAGCCGAGGGCTCGATCACATCGCCCCTACACAAGCGAGCGTAATCGCCATGCGAGCCCGTCGGATGCGGCACGCCGACAACAGCCCGATCGCCGGCCATAAATCCAACGCCCTCGTAAGCTCGCCGGCCGAGAGCAATGATCGGCCAATGACCAGGCGCCGCACGGAGCTCATGCACCAGGAATTGTCGACTGCATTCCATCAGGGTTTCGTGAGGAACATTGGATGCCCCCTTGGGGCATTCGCACTTTGCAACGTCGGTCCAAAGAATCGATCCCTTCAAACCGAGCCCTGAAAGAAAGCCGCGGGTGACCCTGAAGTAGTCGACGTTGCAAATGTTAAGGGGGCCATGCCATGCGATCAGCTGCTGCTCGTACGCGCCGGAGTTCTGCTGGTAGTGGCGAGCCTCAGGCTTGCCGAACGCTCGACCAGGATTCATGCCGACAACGATCACGCCATCATCCGGATCGTCGCCCCGGAGCTCGAGCATCAGGCCGCGCGGAGGCACGCCATCCGCGGGGCTGTTGAGCACACCTGCGCAAGACCGAGAGCATGCCGCCATGTGCGCGCCCATCTGCCTGATGGCCAGTTCCAAAGATTCCATGTTGCCTCCAGAAGCGCGAAGCATCGGGCGACCCACCCTACGCAACCTGCGGAACGGTTCGCCAAGGACGGCGGCTCTCGGGTTCCGCGTCCCTGATGGTACCTTTTCGCAGTTTTGACCCGACGAGCGGCAACTCGGAGAAGTCGGGGTGACGAAGGCTCTTCTGAGAAATGTATCTCAACCCCATCAGGACCGAACAGGGGCCAGCGTTCGCACAGGTCGAATAGTCTCGATCAATCCTTGGACTCTTCGCTGGAGTTTTTCACGCTCCTGCTCGTGCTTGGAGTATCGCAAAGGATCGCCCGGGACGGCCCCATGCAAGAGGCGAGTTGCCTCGATGGCCAGCGAAAGCGCGACTTCCGGCTCACTGTGCTTGAGCGACACGGCCTGCTCAAGCCTGGCCCTGGCACGCTGCAAGTCGACTAGATAGTCCGGCTTACCGAATCGACGTGCAGACTCGAGTGCGCCATCGGCGGCATCAACGTCTGACCGTCGCGCGGCAATCATTCCCGACGTGAACCATGCATCCGCGTCCAATGGATCAAGCCCGACCGCTTTACCTGCGACGCTGGCGGCTTTCTCCAATCGATCATTAACCATCAAATACCACGCGAAGCGATCAAAAAGAGCCGCGTTTGCGGGATCGACCAACGTGGCTTCCTCGTACCAGCGGATAGCGCCTTCGACATCTCTTCGGTTCCCAGCCAACTTGGCTGCCTTTGCCGCATTGGTTCGAAATGCAGCTGCAACTCGGTCCGAGACCTTTTCCTCAGCCGCGGCCGTCGCTTGGAAGTGCTTCTTTCGGATATGACCCGCAGCAGTGGTGATTCGATGTCGTCCGCTGCCGTCCAAAGCTGCAAATTTTGCGGATAGGAACTCACGAGCGCCACTATCTAGGGAGATATCAAAGTATGGCCCGTAGTCAACCAGTGAGCCGAACCTGGTCTCTTCAAAGGCGGTGAGCCAATTCGGCCCATAACAGGAGAACTCCGCGCAGGCCCAGTTCAGCATCTGCTCGCCGATTGACCCGCCGAGCTGGGCAATCGCGAGAAACACATCTCGGTAGGACTGCTCCATTCGATTCCAAGCATCCTCGAACAGAAAGGCGCCGAGATCTCCTCGCTCCTGACTGAGGATTGCACTGGATCCTTCATCGATGCCGCAACTCGTATTGGCAATGTGTCGGGCAAGCACATCCAGGAGAATCGGCTTTCCACCAAAATCGCGAGTCACTTTGCGGCGCTTGGCTGGTCCGGCCTGTTGAATGGCTTTGGCATCATACGTCGCTGCCAGTTTCTCGAGCAGAAGCGCCCCAACATCTTCAGTCATCGGTGGAACCGGGATCTGTGTCGCCTCGAATCTCTCACGACGGCGCGAGGTCACAAGGAGCTTGCCAACTTTCTTGGACAGTTCTCGCAGCACCTTGCCCAGATCCGTTTCACCCGTCGTTGTTCGTGCCAGCGTTTCGGTGTTGTCAATCACCAAGAGTATCGAGTCTCTGTTCAAGCCCGCGGACTGAAAAAGCGTCGCTGCCCGCGCGATAAGGGATCTTGAGTCTTCTGTGTGCCAGTCTCTGGTTAGTGGCGATTCGAGTACACGTGCGAGACTGCGTATGGCTTCATTTACGTTCGCACCGACGCCGCCGATTGTCTCCAGTCCTGAGACGCCCCAGCGGGTAAGCTTCGCTGAATAGTAGAACAGTAGCTCTGGCATCCAAGACAGTGTCTCTGGTGGGCTGTCCAACAGGTCATTCAGGAATTCCAAGACCAAGGTTGTCTTGCCGATGCCTCCGTCACCATAGACAAGACATGCCCTGGAGTCCGTATCGTTCCACCAATCGAGCAACTCTGAGATTTCATCCGACCGGCCCTCGAAGGTTTGCGTCTGCTTGAGGGGTATGACGGTGGAGGCGCGCCACTTCGAGGCGCCCACGGATGCGAGGCGAGCAACCATCTCGGAGGGCCGTCCGGCAAGCTCCCGCAGTACTCTGCACTCGTCTGAGATCTCGATGAAGACGGGATTTGATTTGACGTGCGAAAGTGTCTGTCCTCTTATTCTCCAGACACTTCCACGATTTTCCAAGCGTCTTACTAGAACCAACTGGCCCTGATGTTGACGAATGGTTTCCACCCGTATGTCCAACGTCGGAGTGGCGACGAAACCCACCGCGGAGCCTGCGCCGCTTGGATCGAACCGAGGAAGCAGGTCCCCCAACATGTCGATCAACATCTCCACATGGCGTGGCAGCACACTTAACGCCTCAACCAAAGAGCTTTCGTCGAAGACGCCGTGGCCAATCCGATCGTTCCTGGTGCTGATGACGCGAAGGCAGATTTCTCGCCCAGAGAGTTCAGAGCTTGATCCTCGTGCATCGAACCAAGAAGGGCAGCAATTTGGCCAGACTTGTCGCAATGCAGGAATACATAAATCCAAAGTCGCAACGAAGTCGCCGTCGCTGGGCTGGAGAAGCCGCTGAGCCTGCTCGGGGAACTGCTCTGGAACTTCGGAGATAGTTGCGGTGATCTCAAATCCGGCATAGGCAGCCGACTGAACCACATAGCGAAAGAGAGAGAGCAAGTATCCGTATTTGAGTCCCTGATCCGCTAAATAGGCAGCAGTTGACAAATGATTAAGAAGGTCTGCTTTTATTGTTCTTAGGTTATATTCGCGATCCACTTTGAAGTACCGTTACCTGTCCGCATGCGTCCGAACGCGGCCAACTATGGCAATATGGTAAGCCAATCGCTCGATGGCTTTGCAGCTGGGTGGCTGAGCATCAATGTCACCTTGCGTCGGCGGCCATGCACGGCTCTTAATCCACAGCGCCAAATGGACGGCAGGTGTGCGTTGCTGCTGCCCTGGTAGCGCTGCCGGGTGCGCAGGCTCACGCCCAGGCAGCGGGGTGTTCCCGCGAAATTCCATTTGGTCGGCGAGCAGATTGGTCAAAAGCGGCAGGCTTTCGGCGTGAAGAATGGCATGGCAATCCTGCGAGCTGCGAGATGTGCGATAGCCTACGATGCAGGCCCTGCAAGGGCCATGTCCGCTTGGCGCAAGGCCGCAAGACCATGGTGCCTTCTACTCCCTGCCGTTCGGGTTTTCAGGGAGAGGAGCGAATGAAAAATGAAATCGACATGACGTGCGATCCGATCGTCTTCATGTAGACCGGCGGACCGGCGGACCGGCGTGCTCGGCGGCCTCTTCGTCGAGAATCATTTCAAGCCACGTGCGCCCTGCGACAAGAAGACGGCTGGCTTTGCAAGCACCCGTCCGGCGAAGGATGGCCGAACCAGATGCATAGGCGCCACGAGCGCCGAGCCTTGCCGTGAGGGCGCCTGCCGGACTTGCGCTCAGTCGCTTTCCGGGAACGCCTCCTGATTGAGCCCCCGGGTGAGCAGCCGCATACGCTCCCACGCCAGCGCAATGTCCGGATCACTGCAGGCATCCAGTGTCGCTCTGCACCCGGCCACCTGATCCCCAAAAAGATCATGGCGCCTGCGGTCGATCACCAACGGCTGCAGGATCTCCCACGGCGGCAGACAAAGCGCCTCGCGCCGCGGCAGGAGCGCAGCCATGGCCAGCCCCTTCGGATCGAAGTCAAAGAGCCCGATGACAGGCCGCGTGTCGGCCTCGACCAAGCGGCGGGCCGAATCGATCCGGAACCAGGTGGGCGCGCCCCTAAACAGCACCAACGTGCGTCGCCTATTGAGGTGCGGCTGCAGCCAGCCGTAGCGATGGATACGCCGCATCGGCTCCAGGTTCTCGCAGACGACAAGCACCTCGTATGGCAGCGCCAACGCTTCCTTCCAGTCCATGGCCAGGAAGCTCCCCTCGGGGGTTGCAATACCCGGGATCCGGTCCGCGACAACCGCGACCAGACCTTCGGTCACAGGTGCGGCGGCGGCCTTCTCTGAAGCTGCATCATCAGCCTCGTGCCGCCGCCGGCCAGCCTCGGGCGCTACGATCGAATACCGGGCGTTGCCCAGCTTGATCTCGGCCTTGATGAAGTCCACCTCCTCGTAGTAGACCGCGCGGCCGCGCACGCGCCCGAGATCCTCTGTGTCCGCCATCTCCTTGGCGATCGCTGAGCGAAGCTGCGGCGAGCGGTTGGCCACCAGGTTGCGAAGGAACGTGTATTGCGCTGGTGTCATGACATGACCGGCATCTCGACGGCCGCCGGCCCTTCCTCGGGCCGTGCCTGCGCCAGCTGCCGCCCCAGCGTGCGCTTGAAGAGCGCGATCGCATCGGGCGTCGGCTCCAGGAGCGCATCGCTGAAGGTGTGGCGGAATCGCTCACCAGGTGCAGCCGGGTCGACCATCAGCACCACGCGGAACTTGTAGGGGCGCAGCGCCGAGGCCGAGAACGCGAGCCACAGGTCCGGCGCCATCTCCTTGGCTACAGCGTCGCCGGCGCGCCAGTCCATCACCGAGAGCGGCTTGGCGCCTTCGGTCTTCGCATGCGCGATCGCGGCGTGCGCCAGGCGCGCGAGCGCCTGCATGGTCGGCTTGCCAGGAGCACCGCGCGGCTCCTTGGGCTGCGCTTTCTTGATGCGGGGTGACCTGTCCGCCGGCGGCGCCGCGACCGGCACCTTGGGAAGCGAATGCACTTCATCGCGCATCAGATCCTTCATGCTCCGGTCGTCGTCGTGCGGATCCATGTGGATGCGCAGTGGAGGCAACGGCGCGCCGATGAACGGCTTCGACAGCATGAACGGGGGGATGACGTCCGGGACCTGTGGGTCCTCCAGCCCCTTCCAGGCGGGGTTCTGCCGCATCAGCATGGCGGTGCGCGCGAGCAACACGTTCTTGCGCTCGATCTCGCGCATGCTGAAGATCTCACGCCGGATCTGGCTCTGATACTGGGAGAGCGTCTGCGTCCAGCGCGGCAGTTGCCCCTGGATCGTGTTGCGCAGCATGGCGGCCAAGGCCTGAAGCCCTCGCTCGCGCGCGCCGGCTTCCACCTTCTCGACAGCCCTGCTGAGGCGCGTGAGGTCGTTGCTCATCACCTCGCTTTGGCGCTGGTAGTAGCGGTTCTGGCTGCTCTTGGCGGCCAGCGACGTGACGTTGCCAAACCGCGTGCTCAGGAGAAGGCCCAGCAGGCGCAGGTTGCGCTCCACCAAGTCGGAGATGTCGAACGCGTCCTGCTCGATCTGCGCCGCGGCCTCGTCGGCCTCCTTGAAGTCGCCGGCGGACCTGAGGTCTTCCAGCTCGTTCCAGATCATCGGGATCTGCTCGACCAGCTGCCCGATGCCGGTGAGGCTCTGATAGGCAGGGTGAATCTGCAGGATGTCGTTGGCGAAGTCGCGCAGGCGGCTGTGCAGCCGGTAGCCGCGCTCGCCGGCGGACCGCAGGACGTTGAGCTCGCGCAGCGACCGAATGGCCGGGTCGGCAGCCGCCAGTTCACCATCCACGCCCACGAGCTCACGCAGCGCCACCTCCACCAGGTCGACGTGGCGGGTCAGCGCCGAGAAGACCGGCTTGAGCGGCGAGCTCCGATCGGAGTTGCTCATTCCTTGGCCGCCTCTGTTAGGCGCATCTGCTCCTGGTCGACCACCGAGGCATCGCTGATGAGCTCGGTGTTCTCCGAAATCACCTCGAGCACGGCGTAGAGGAACTCGATCTTGCCGGTGAGCTTGTAGCCGCGACTGTCATTTGGAACCGGCATCGCGTAGCGCTCCTTCACGAGGAACTCCAGCATGCGGGAGATTCGGTCGTTGCTGTTCGCATCCAGGCGCATGCCCGGCAGCGCCAGTTCCATCACCTGCTGCTCCAGGGCCGGCGTGAGGCGAACGCGCTCCGCCAGCTCCGATTCCCACAGCGTGAGCCCCGGCTGCAGGTGTGAGTCCTGGCCCTGAGCCTGCCGGATCGCTTCGAGCACCGGCACAATGGGCCAGAGCGTCGTGCGCACGTTGCGCAACGACTCGCGCACGGCCGCGCGTGCCTCGGTGTCGGCCACCTCTGGGGCGAGGAAGAAGGCGCCTTCGTCGCTCAGGCGAACGAGCCGGAAGCCCAGCTGCTCCACCCAGGCTTCGGCGGCCGCGCGGTGCTCTTCTTCGCACAGCAGGTCGTAGCCGACCGGATGCGCGACGGGGCAGATGAAGTCGCCCGCGAGGAGTGACTTCAGGGTGCTTGCGAGCTTGCTCATTGCGCGGCCTCCTCGACTTCCAGATCAAGAGTGTCGTCGGCTGGCGCGCTCGCCTTGACGATGGAGCCGTCGTCCTCGAAGAGGTGCGAGCTTTCGAACAGGCAGCCGAGCGCCGGGTCGATGCTCGGCGCCGCGCACACGGCGGTGACGTTCTGCTGCATCAGCTTGTCCAGGTACGCCAGCATGTTAAGGGGGCTCACGCGCCCCACTTCGTCCAAGACCCAGGTCATGCCTACCGGCGAGCGTGGCCCGCGCACGATGCCCAGGAACCCGAGTAGGAACATCATGGTGATCAGCACTGTCAGGCCCGTAGACGAGAGTCCTGTCATCGACCGGTCGTTGTCGACCTTGTGGTCCTTACCGTTTTCGGTGAGCTCGAAGGACAGGCGCACATGCTCGTCCAGATTCACCTGCAGGGAGCCAGTGTCGGGGATCTGGTCGCGGAAGGAGCGCACCAGGGAGATCTCCTCGTCGCTGGGCAGTTGCGGGTTGGAGGCGAGCGACGTGCGATGCGAGCTGATACGCGACTGGCTCACGTCACGCATCTCGCGCAGCGCCTTGAGCGCCGGGCTCGAGGTGGCGGTGGACGAGATGTTGATGTGCAATTTGTTGAACCGCTTGAAGCCGCTCGCTTGGTCCAGGGACTTGTTGAACTGCCGGTTGAGCTCGCCCACTCGGGCTTCGAAGTTGGCGATGTGGTTCACGAAGGACTCCGCCGCGGCGAAGTAGCCGTCCATCTCATGGCGTAGGGCGATGTGGTACTCGCGGTGCGTGAGCGGCGCGAACCATTCGCACACGGCGCGACCCCAGTCGACCGAACGCTCGTGCTGCAGGTAGGAGTCGCCCCACCCTTGGTCTTCGCGCTGCTGGGTGAGCGCGTTGTGGGCGGACTGACGGCTATCCAGCCACTGCGAGATGGCACTGGTGCGCTCGCGCATCTTCGAGCACAGATCGCGCGTGGCGCTTTCCAGGCGCTGCGTGGCGGTGCCGAGTGCGTCCAGGCGCGTCCTCGCCGAGCTGCTGAGATCGTAGTACAGGCCTTCGCCAACGTAGACCGGCCCCTGGTTGCGGTACGGAGCCAGCTGCTGATCGCGGAGGCGTCGAAGGTTGTCCAGCTCCTCCTGGGTGGTCGTCAACTGATGGCGCGCATTGGCCTCGTCGGAGACGAGCTTGGCGCGTTTGTCCATCATGTCCTTCTCGAACCTGGCCTTGTCGGTGGCGGCCATCTCCGCGCGCTTGCGAAGCTCCTGCTCCCGTTCCTCCCGCTCGGGCTTGAGGGGCAGGAGCTCCAGCTCGAACTTGCGCCATGCGGCCACATTGTGAGCATTCTGGGCGATGGCCAGCAGCTTGGCCTCCAAGCGGCCGATTCGCTCGTTCAGCTCCTGCACCTTGACAGGGTCGACGCCCAGGCCTTCCAGGGCGCGGCTGTGCGCCTCCTCGGCCCGTGCGCGTTGCTCCTTGGCACCCTTGTCCGCCGCGGCGGCTTCATCGGTGAGGCGCTGCAGCGTAGCGTCGCGCACGGTCCGCAGCCTCCCGACGCGTTCATCGAACTGGCGCATCACCGTGTTGCGGCGGGCCTGCTCGTCCTTCACCAGGGTATTCTGCTCGGAGGTGAGTTTTGAGAGCTCCAGGCCCAGCTTGCCGGCCTCATCGCTGTGGGCTTTGCGCACGCGCGCCACCTCCATCTCAAGGTGCTTCCTCGCACGCACCATCGCTTCCGCGGCATCGGCCTGGTTCGATCTTGCGCGAGTGAGTGCATGCTGGCCCGTCTGCAGAGCCTTGCGGTCGGCATCCAGGTCGGCCTGCGCTTTCTTGGCCGCGGCCAGGGCGGCGGTGTGGTGGCCACTGGCGTCGTCCAGCCTCGCGGCCGACTCGTTGATCCTCGCGCGCGTGCCGTCTTGCGTCGCCCACTGCGGCAAGTCGATGGGAGCGACGTTCAGGCGCAGCGACCCGACGGCCACCTCTTCGCTGTCGTCAGCCCCGCCCTGCCTTTCGTGCGCCGGTGCCTGGGAGGCGCGCAGGACATCGTCATCGAACTGCGGCGCCAGGTCGGTGCGAAGCAGGTGTTCGGGATCGAGCACCTTGGCGGCGCTTGCCCACTGGTCTGCGGGTCGGGTGCGAAGCGCTGAGAGCACGCTCCCGGCGGGAGGGTTGAGCTGGGCTTTCAGGATCTCGTGTCGGGACGTGGCGTCGGCCAGTTGCGCTTCGGCCTGGTTAAGGTTCTGCAGCGACTGGGCCTGCAGGGCCTCGTTGGACTTGAGCGCCAGCTCGGTGCGCTCGACATGGCGCGTGCACTCGACCAGTTTGGCGTCGGCTTCCTTGAGCGCCGCATCGGCCTGAGCTTGGTTGTCCATGGCCTCCTTGGGCGCTTCAGCCGCGCGCGACAGGGCGTCCTGCGCGCCGATGTTGTTGCGGTGGTCCGCGATCTGCTTCTCGATCTCGACCAGGCGTGGCGCCGTCGGCATCGCCTCGAGCGCCTCGAGCACCGCCTTGCGTTCCACCTCAACTGCGGCGACCTGGATTTCACAATCCTTGGTGGCGGCCTCGCGCTGGTCCTGGATCTGGCCCTTGCGATCGCGCAGGTCTTTGTCCAGCTTCGCCAGGGCCTCCTGCAGGGCTTGCTGCGCATCGTTGGCGCGCGCGGTCAAGCCGTTTCGCGCGGTGGTGGCTGCCTGTTTGTCGTGCGCGTACTGGCCCTGCAGCGCATCTTCCTGCACGAGAGTGTCGACCTTGATTGCGGCGAAGTGCTGTTCCTGGCCGTGGATCTCGCCAAGCGCCGCCTTGGCCGCGGAGTGCGCGCTCTTGGAATCACTCACCGCGCGGTCGTGGGCGGCGGCGGCGACCGAAGCGGTGCGCTGGTGCTCGTCCATCTGGATCGTAAGCTTTCCGAGCTCCAGCTTCAGCTGATCGACAGTTTCGGCCCGGCGGTCGATGCTCAGCTCACACGCTGCACGCAAAGAGCCCAGGTCCAGGGCGATCTGCCCCACTTTCCCGATCTGATCTTCGATGACCTTCTTGCGCGCGGTGTCGTTGAGAACCTCCTGGGCGTGCTTCACGTTGGCGAGCCAACTATCGACGTCCTTGCGGTCCTTACGCAGCTGGCGGGCGTTGGAGTTGCGCGCGCCTTCGAAGGCCGAATCGTTCAGCCGCTCAAGCACCAGGCTCTGCAGCTCACGGAACGACATCTTCTCGGAGGTCATGGCCACCGCGATCAGGTCCAGGCCGTAAAGGCTCGAGGGCCCAAGTGAATGCTGGGCGGCCCAATGACGGAGGCTGCGCGCCTCCTTGGTGTGGCGATGCTCGTAGAGGATGACGCTTCGATACTCGTGCAACTCCCACCGCGGCGAGACCACTTTGCCCATGCGCTCCACATGGTCCTTGAACCGGTCGCGCTCGACGAACTCGCCGTTCTCATCGACGAAGTAGGCCTCGTTGTAGGCCCCTTCGATGATCATGAATTCTGGACGGTCTACGGCGGGCTTGGCGAACATGACCGCCAGGCGCAGGTCGTCCTCGGTCTCCCGTTCGTACTCGAAGGCGACCGCGCTGCTGGGGCCGGGAAGCGTGTAGCCAATGAGGTTCTGCTTCTGGGTGCCGCGCATGATCCGCTCGGGCGTCGCGCCGTAGAAGAGCGGAATCAGCCGCATGAAGCTGGACTTGCCAACGCCGTTCTCGCCGATCGCCATGGTGTGCGCGCGCAGATCGAGCAGCGCGATCTGCGCCGATGCGGCGTCCGTGGTCGCGTTCCGAATATTGATGGCGAAGACTTTGCGAAGGCGATGGGGCATGTAGTTGGTACCAAAGTGCGGCCGCTACCGAATCACAGCCATCATCGCCTTGTTCGGCAATCGACGGACCAAGGCAGCGGCGCAGGAAATCGATGTCCGAGCGGAGGGCGTCGATGGCGAAGATCCATCCCTCTTCTTGGGATCGGCTTCGACGTCGATCGACACAAGCCGACCCTCGGCGGCAATGCGCCGGGCGCGTGCGCGCAGAGAATCGACAAAGGGGTTTTCAACGGCGGCCGGGCAAACAGCTCAAGAGCGAGGGAGCGTTTACTTGTAACAGAAGTTGACATTCCACTGCAATAGGCCAGAGGGCTGCTCACCCCTCATGAAGCCCAGAAACTTGCACTTCCGGCTGCCGGCTTGATCATCCGGGCAGGACACACCATTGGACCTTGGCTTACTTTTGTTGAGTAACCGCGTCCCCGAGCTACCTCTTGGCGCCTGCGCGATCCGGCGCAACTATGGCGTCGAGAGCATGGGCGTCGAGCTGGCGTCAATCTCGGCGCTTGGTCCGTGATCAGATGCGCACTGCTCGCGACCGCAGCGCTACTGCAAAAGGCCGATCGACCGGATACATTTGCAGACAATGAAGCAGATGCCCTGGAACCTTCATGGCGGCTGAACTGGCACGCCTCCAAAGCCCCGCTGCGGTTCAAGCGGCCCTGGACGAGTTCGTTCGCCTTGGACGGACCGCGTTCTTGTCACGCTACGGTTTCGGGAAGTCCCGTGACTTTCTGGTGCGCGATGGCAGAACTGGGCAGCTGTGCGATTCGAAGGCCATCGTCGGGGCCGCCTTTGGCTACCAGTTCCCCGACGAGGGGCCGCTCAAGCCCAGCGACTTTTCCGGCGGCGAGGCAACGGTTGTCCCCAAGCTGCAGCGCCTGGGCTTCGAGGTGGTGCGAATTGGCGAGGATTGGACTGCTGAGGAAGTGCAGGCCACGGTCTCGTCCTATTTCGAGATGCTGCGGCTGGAAGCTGCGCGGCAGCAGTACACGAAATCGGAATTCAATGCCCAGCTTCGCCAGCAGCTTCGCGGTCGCAGCAAGGGCTCGGTCGAACTCAAGTACCAGAACATCAGTGCCGTCTTGCACGGGTTGGAACTGCCATTCATCCCCGGCTACAAGCCTCGCAGCAACGCGCAACTGCTCCTTCGGCAGGCGGTTCAGAAATTCGTCCTCGATCATCCGAACCTCGTGTCCCGCGTGGTCGATGCGATGGAAGAGGTCAAGACGCCAGCCCAGCAGACTTTCCACGCTTCCGTGGTGGCACCGCCCCTCCTCGAGACAGTGGCGCAGGTCAAGAAGGACGAGCCAAAGCCCAGGTTGCCGCGCAAGATGAATTGGGCGCAGCGCGACGAAGTCAATCGAACGCTCGGCCGCGCCGGTGAGCAGTGGGTGATCGGTTTCGAGCAGCGGCGACTCACCGAGGCGGGTTATCCCGAGCTGTTCCAGCAGCTGGATTGGGTCTCGGATCGGCTGGGCGATGGAGTCGGTTACGACATCCTCTCGCACGAGCGGCCGGGCGAGCATCGCTTCATCGAGGTCAAGACCACCAATGGCGGTCATGCCTCGTCCTTCATCATCAGCCGCAATGAGCTGGACTGCGCAGCAGAGAAAGAGGACGCCTTCCATCTCTACCGTGTGTTCCAGTTTCGCGAGGAGCCCAAGGTCTACATCCTCAAAGGCAAGCTGGCCGAGCAGCTTCACCTGGAGCCGATCGACTACCGGGCGTCATTCCGACGTCTGGTGGGGTAACAACGATGACTGACAAGCCTTGCCCCTTTTGCACCCTACCGGCCGAGCGCGTCCTGGGTCAAAACGCCCATGCCCTCTGGATTCGCGATGGTTTTCCCCTCTCGCCAGGTCACAGCCTGGTCATTCCCAAGCGGCATGTGGGCTCCTTCTTTGAAATCAGTCAGGAGGAGCGTGCCGCCCTCCTGGAACTGCTCGATCAAGCCCAGGCGGCAGCAAAGACGGAATTCCAGCCCGATGGCTTCAACATCGGGATCAACGACGGCGCCTCCGCGGGCCAGACGGTGCCGCACCTTCACGTTCACCTAATCCCGCGCTTCCAGGGTGATCTGGCTGACCCGAGGGGCGGCGTTCGATGGGTGATCCCGGAAAAGGCCGACTACTGGAGCCCGCGCGCTTGACCTCCAAGGCCCCGCCTTCCGCCGAGGAGCAGCTGACGTTTCTGACGAAGCTGCAGCGCCTGTTCGCTGAGGGCGACTTCACGGCCACCTACAAATTTGCCTTGCTCATTGCGCTGTCCGACCTGGCGGTGGAGCTCGGTTCGGACGACGGCGCCGAGCTGGCGCTCACCACCCGGCAGATTGCCGAGCGGTTCATCCAGCTGTACTGGCGCCACGCCCTTCCCTACGGGACCGGGAGGCCGCACACGGGCCCCGGCGTGCTGAGTCAGAGCCTTGGGGTGCAAGCCGCTGTTCTGACGGCGATCGAGGAGTTCCGAACACGATCGAGCGCGACAACGCTGCACCAAGCACGCAACGAGGCCTTGTACGGAACTCTGTTGACCAAAGTCGCTGCGGTGGTTTCGGCGCAGCCGCTGGCCTATATGCAAAACTTCGGCGGCATCACCGATCCCTTCCTCTACGAACGGCCCGGCCGAGGCGTCGTGATGCTCAAGCCGAATGTCGCCTACTGCCTACGTCGCTTCCACCCTCTCGTGCAGCAGCTGTCCCGCACGCATTGGGTGGACCACATCAAGGCCAATCGGCGAAATCACGGAATCTTGGGCGACTCGGGTGATCTGGAAGATTTTCTTTTTGGGCTCTCCCGCCAGTCATTGGCCATCATTGGTGCCGGGCTGCGGAAACTGGATGGCCCGCGATGCTTCTATTGCGGGGAGGGTTTGCAGGGGAGCGATGTGGATCACTTCGTTCCTTTTGCGCTCTACCCGCGCGACCTTGCGCACAACTTCGTGTTGGCGCATCCGCAGTGCAACCGCAGCAAGTCCGACTCTTTGGCTGGAAAGCGTCATCTGGAGCGATGGCTGCAGCGGCTGACAGCTCGTTCGCCACAGCTCAGCGAGATTGGCGAAGTTGCAGGCGTGACCGTCGACAGCGGCACAGCTCATCGCGTGGCCGCTTGGAGCTATGCCAACGCCCATGCTGCTGAGGGACGGGCTTGGGTGAAGCCATCAACCTATGAAGCAATCCACTCCGACCACCTGCTACTTCTGGCCGCCTTGTGAACTCGGCATGCTACTGCACTGGCTTGGCATTGCCTTCCATCAGAAGGACAAGCCGGGCGCCCCGGCTGGCGGAAACGCCTCCCTCGAGACTGGCTGCGGAAATACGACTCGATCGACGAGTCCGGCTTTCTGCCGCTGAATGACGGATTCGCGTCTGATGCACGTTGAAAAAGCTCCAATGGCGAAAAGTCCCGTGAGGCCGAAGTATGAGCCTGGCACAGAACATCAGTATAGCTCTCAGCTGTTGAGAGAGTTCTTGCTGCCAGTGAAAATCTAATCAACACTAATTGGTTTTTTAACAAGCTAAAGCAATTTTAACGAGGAGAAGCATGGGCGAGACAATTAACATATCAAAAATGGCAGAGAAGCTTTCCAAGGAACTCAAGGCCATGTCGCCGGGCTGCGCGTCCTGCGGCCCGGCGGGCAGCGGCGTTGCCGGCGCTGCGAGCCATTGGGTTTCCTGGTCCAGCCGGAGCACCTGCTGGTCCGCGTCGTCGCACCAGGCGCTCGGCGCAGGGCCGACGCGGGACGTGGTGATCAGCAGGCCGAGCCGCGCGTCCTGTGCCTGGTAATCGAGGCGCGCCTTCGGGAATTCCGGGTCCAACGGCACATAGGCTGCGCCGCACTTGAGCACGGCGAGCAGCGCGACCAGCATGTCCGCGTTCCGCTCGAGGCAAAGGCCGATGCGTTCGCCACGGCCCATGCCGCGCGCGCGCAGGGCATGCGCCAGCCGGTTGGCGCGCGCGTCCAGTTCGAAGTAGGTCCACTGACGGCCTTCGTGCCGCAGCGCGATGCGATCGGGCTTCGCCGCCGCCGTCTGCTCGAAGCCTGCATGGACCAGGCCGCCGCGCGAAAGCGGGGTGGGTACTGGCTGAAGGGCGAGAAGGCGCGCTTCCTCGGCAGCATCAAGCAGGCCGACGCGGCCGAGCGCCACGCCGGGCTCGCGCACCGCCGCCCTCAGCAGGCCTTCGTACATGCCCATCCAGCGGGCGATGGTCTCGGCGTCGAACAGATCGACGTTGTATTGCACTTCCCACTGCATGCCCGCGGCGACCGGCGTGAGGTTGAGGAAGAGCTCGAAATTCTCGTACGCCCGCGGGATGCTGCGCAACTGCACCTGCAGCCCGGGGAACTCGCCGGCGGTGCGCTCGGTGCTGGCATCGACATTGAAGAGCACACTCACCAGCGGCAGGCGGCTCGGATCGCGCGGCACCAGCAGCTTCTTGAGCAGCGTGCCGTAGCTGAGGTTCTGATGCTCGAAGGCGTCCAGCAGCAGGCTCCTGCTTTGGCTCGCCAGCTGGGCAAATGGCATTGCGGCGTCGACCGAGACACGCAGCGGCAGGAGGTTGACGCAATGCCCGACGAGCCGCGGCATGTCACTGGCAAGCTGGCCCGCGGCCGCGATGCCGATGACCAGGTCCTCCTGCCCCGTGAGGCGATGCAGCACGCCGGCGAAGGCGCCGAACAGGGCTGCATAGAGGCTGGCGCTCGACCCGGCGGCGAGCTTGCGAACGCCGTCGAGCAGCTCGGCGTCGAGCAAGCCGTCAATCCGCCGCGACGAGAAGGTCCGCATTGCGGGGCGTGGGCGGTCGAGCGGCAACTCGAGCACCGGCACGCTGCCGCCCGCGAAGCGGCCGAGCCAATAGTCAACATGGGCTTGCATGCGCGGGCTGGCGGTTTCGTCGGCTTCCCACTTCGCGTAGTCCGCATAGCGAGGCGCCGGCCCCGGCGGTGGGCGCAGGCCCCGCTCGTGCGCATAGAGTTCGCCGAGGTCGGTGCAAATCACGCTCAAGGACCATCCGTCGCACACGGCATGGTGGGCGCTGATCAGGAGGGTGTGGTCTTCCGGCCTGGTGCGGTAGAGGCTTGCGCGGAAGAGCGGGCCCTGCTCCAGGATGAAGCGCTCGCGCACGGCCGCTTCGAAGGCTGCTGCCAGCCGGCGCTTCTGTTCCGCCGCATCCACATGCGACAGGTCGATGTGCTGCAGCACGGAGGCGGTGGCTGGCGCAACGAGGAGCTGGGTGCCATCCGGCGAGAAAGTGGCACGAAGGCTATCGTGGCGTTCGAGGAGGTGGTCTATGGCGCGTTGCAGGGCGGCCTCGTCAAGCGGCCCGGCGAGCCCGAGCGCGCTGGCCTCGTTGTACGCCAGGGCGGCGTCCGGACTCAGGCGATCGCCAAGCCAGACCTCGCGCTGGGCTTCCGTGCTGGGAATGATCGTCTGGACCTCGCCGAAGGCGAATGGGTCGAAGTCCTCAGAGTCAGGTTGGTCAGCCTGGTGTAGTGCACCTCTCACAAATCGATCCTCTGAGTGCAGGTTAGTCACGCATGCGCTGTCGCGTTGAAGGCGATTGATGCGCAGGGCCGGCTTTCTTTCGAAGCTCAATAGGGCGGTACCTTCGTCAATTTCAGGGAACAAAAGCGGCACGTAGTTCTGAACAACCTGCCCTTTCAGATTGCAAAGGTACCCATCCGTCCGTGTCGACGGGATCCACCGCTACAACTGGGAGACGTAAGGAAGTGAAAAATTCACTTCCTCCCAGCATGCCTTGCCTTCCTGAACTCTTGTGTAGGACAGAGCCCGGCAAGACCGTCCGAGCGCCTGCTTGCATGCAGGCAAGCCAGACGTTTTGCTGCTGCCTGAACGGAAAGCGCTTAAGCGATCGCCGCCCATCGCTTGGCTTGAGCATGCCCAAGCTCGATCCCAGTTGAAGGACGTCCGAGCTCTCCCTGAGCATTTAACAAAGTCACACCTTGCGACCGGCCGCGTCGCGCTTGCCATTGTGCGTAATTGCTGCAGTCTAGGATGGCACCAGACCGGTGGTGTGGTGCGCTCAGGGCATCTTGACCAACACCGTCGTTGAAAGACCAGGAGGAATGATGATGTGGCAATCCGACTTGCCAACGAGGACGCTCGCCCAGAATGTTGACCATGGTCGCCAGTGGCAGCACGATTTTGTCCCCGAGTGGCACAGACTTTGCGAAGGTGCGCCGATTGGGTGCAGACGAGCAAGTTCGCCGTCGAGCTGTACGCGGCTCAAGGCAGGGCAATCCCATTGAGGTTGCACGCGAAGAATGGGGTACCTAGCACAAGGGTCGCTGCTCGGCACCCTGGAAAAGCCGAGTATGGGAATCGCAACACCTCGGAAAGTTCGAGATGGTTCGAAGCGAGACGTTTTTTCGAAGAAAGTCAGGCATGACCCAGTCCAACCCTGCCGATTCTGCAGACGCGACGCCACTGGAAGAGGCGCTCGCGAAGAACGTGGATGCCACCGAAGAGGTCAAGCGGGCAGCAGACGAATTGACGATCGTCCGGGCAGTTCTCGACAAGGTTCCTGACGGAACTCCACCCGGGGACATCGAGTTGGCATCCAAACGTGCAGAAGACGTCCAGGAGGATCTTTCCTCGGCGACGGAAAAACTCGAGCAGGTGAACGACGCGCTGGCCAAAGAGGTGAAGGGCGGAGGAACAAGGAATGGATAGCGCCGGGGACATTTCTGCGTGCTGGCCTACGATGCTGCTGATGAAGCTGCAGGATCATCGCGGCGCAACACGACGGGGCCATGCCTACCAAGACATTCCTGGTTGAGGACAACGCGACCATTCGGGCGAACTTGGTGCCCGCAATGCGTGACCTTGCGGATGTCGAGGTCATCGCATCCGCGGAAACGGAAAGCGAAGCGCTCGCCTGGCTTGCCTCCTACACCGGTGAGCTGCATCTTGTCGTCGTGGATCTTCTGCTAAGAGAAGGTTCGGGCCTTGGAGTTGCCAAGCATTTCAGACGTGCGCGTTCGCAGCTCCCAATCGTGATCCTCACGAACTATGCGACACCGAGTACCCGTGAGCGGGCGCGTGCGGCCGGGGCATCCGCCCTCTTCGACAAGTCGACGGAACTGGAGGAGTTTTTCGACTACTGCATGGCGCTGCAGGGCTAGGCCGACGGCTGCGGCTATCTCTGCGAGCTTGGCCGGCTGGGCTGCGAAGGCAGTAAAGGACCGACGCTCTCTTTTCTCAAACGCGCCCGGTGACGCCGTTTGCTCCTGATTTGCCCTCACAACTGCGTCACTCGAAACTGACGCGCGTTGCGATGAGTACGCCGTTCACGACCTGCGAACCTTCGATGTTGACCTTGGTGCCGTTGCGAAGATTCGCGGCGCTGCCGTTCACGAATACCACGCCCGGACCGCTGGCATCCACCGGCTGGCCGCGGACCCGGAAACTCGCCACCGAGCTGAAGTTGCCCACGGTGCCGATGAGCAGGAAGCTCGATAGTCCACCCGTGCCTGGCACGTGACGGATCTTGAGCTTCGAAGCCTGGAGCACGCCGTTGGACATGACACCGCCGACTTCCACCTTGACCCCATTGCCGACGGCGCTGGCTGGCCCGCCCGTTACCCTTGCGGCCGAAGCGTTCACCGGCACATTGAGCACACGCAGCGAGCCCAGGCCCGAGTAATCGGTGACGATGCCTGCGAGCTGCACCGCCGTGGCGTTCGCCGTGGGCACGGGGTACCACCACTGCACGAAGGTCGCGGAGAGCCGGCCCGCTTGCACCGTGCTTGCACGCACGCGGACCAAGGTGCCATCGGCCAAGGGGCCGCCGTCGGGACTGCCGGAAAGCACGGCAGCGCCGTAGTCGATCACCGTCCCGCCGAGCGTGAAGGTACGCCTTGCGGGGTCGAGGTTCTGCACCGTGCCCGTGAGGATTGGCGCAGACGCTCCATGCTGCTCCACGCGCGTGGCCCGCAGCACGCCCGGTGCCCCTGGCAGACCCCAGACCTGCAGCGTGCTGCCGGGCGCGACGGCAGCGAGCCCGGCCGAATCGGCCCAGACGGTAGCCTCGTCCGTGGTGACCGTTGTACCCAGGATGACGAAGCTGCCTTGCGCCAGGTTGACCGAGGACAGCGCACCGCGCAGGTCGGCCGCGGACTCGACGCGCCTGGCGATGCCGCTCGTGAAGTCGGCATTGACCGGCCCCGTCACCTTCGCGCTCATTCCCAGCTGCAGCGTGGGGGCGTCCTCGACATTGAAGACGGCCGTGTCCGTGTCGTAGCGCAAGCCATTGACGATGATGCTGCCTGCGCCGTCGACGGCGCCGATGCCCGCCGCGTCGGCCGTGCTCACGCCGGTGCCGCCGGAGCCCACGCCCGAGCCGTCATCGCTGGATGCTGCGGTGGCTGTGCCGCCACTGCCACCGGATGCGCCACCCCCGCCGGACGTCCCTCCTGGCCCGGAAGCACCTGCCGGGGCAGATGCGCTGCTGCCTTGCCCATCACCTGCGCTTCCGGCGGGCGCGCTCGCATCACCAGAAAACGGCCCACCGACCGCATTGGCAGTATTGGCCGGCGCGAAGCCCGTGCCCCCACCGCCTCCGCCACCACCACATGACAACAGGAGGCCGAGCAACACGGCCAGAAAGCCGTTGCGCAAGAAGGTGTTGGCCATGCTCTCTGCTTGATCGGTGGTGTGAACGCAAAGGAGGAAGGACCCGCAGCTTACTCAACGCTTGAATCTTCGTAGTAGGCGTAGATGCCGACTCTGATGCGAGCTCTGGCGATTTTTTCGGCCGCTTCGAAGGCCCGTGTCATCTCCTGCGTCAGTTCATGGTGCAGCGCACCCCAGCGTTCGCGCACCAACTGGTGGATGCGCTCGCAGTCCTCGATCGGGATCCCAGCGGCAAAAACCGACCGTTCCAGCAAGGGTGGTTGTGCTCCCAGCGTATTGGCCACGCCGGCGAGCAAATGATCGCGAGCGTTGTCCCCCAGGAAGGCGAGCATGCCCTTCAGGTCCTTGGCCGGCACGAATGCGGCGGCGTTAATTTCGACGCTGCCCGAGCGTTCGATCACCATGTCCAACCGCAGGAGCTCATCGAGAATGCTGCGATGGTGCACGTTCCCGCGCGTGGCACGCTTAGCCAAGGCTTCGAAGGAGACGGCCCCCTCCTCTGCAGAAATAGGCAAGATGCGGGCCGCCGGATCCTCGGCGAGCATGTGAAGCCAATGGGTCAGCGTCTTGGCAGCGGCCGACATTTCCGTGTGCGGCAGCGGCTCGACGGCCTCGCGCACCTTGGCGGTCACGGCCTTGCGGTTCAAGCCCGTGGTCACGGAGAGCTGGCTGATGTTCGGCTCCGTGCCCTTCAAGCGCCAGGCCCGCCAAGCTTCATCGATCAGAAGCTCGCGCAGCGCGAGCTCGAGATGGGAGTGCTTCAGTCCGAACGCGAGCGCGAGCCGTACGACCGGCCGCATCGCGCGTGCGCAGGCTTCGAGGACCCAACCGATCTGGTTTTCGGCGTCGTTGCCAGCCTCGCCGTGTGGCGAGGTCATGTCCGCCTCACGCCTGGCGCTTCTCGATTCAATGCGTCTCGTGCCCAAAGATCCTGTCTCCCCTGGCCGCGGCATGGCTGAGCTCGCCTCTGTTGTGGGGCATGTCCGGCACCCACAAGCCGAGCCTATCGTCGCGTTCCTCAGGAGGGATCTTGTCAGACCAGCGCAGCCGGATCTCGTACAGCACGCGCAAAGTCTTGTACGACACGATGCTCCTCGGCTTAAAAGTTTGGGGAAGAACGGCCTGCCACATGCCAGGGACACCAACATCAGTCGCCGTCTGACAAACGGACGCTGATGTCTATAAGACAACAGCACTACTCGTGTGAATCTTTCCCAGCGGCCGCTCTGATCGGAGAAGAAGAATGTCACGGTTGGTCAATCGCCAGAAGAAGGCAGCCGCACGGCGCAAGTGCTGGTCAGCACCCGCGCCACGCCGCGCGAGCTCATCGACCAAGACCTGCGCCAGGAAACAAAGAGAACGCATCGACTTGGCTGTGGCGACTCGGGCAAAGCGAGCAGTCCGGGCGCGCATCGTAGATTCGTTCCGACGGCATCTGCGTGGCGCAGGAGCAGGGCCAAAGGACGAAGATCTACGGGCTTTCGCCAAGCTCGCCGTTGCGGAGCAGCGGCTTCGGCGCCGGCGCGCCGTCACCAGGTCCTCTGACAAGGAGAGTCGCCGTGAGCTCTACGTCATCAACTTGCTCGCGGGCATCACGGCGCTAGTGCCACTGGCCTAGTACAGCAAGGGTTGCAAGCCATGACCGAGGCGGCCCGCAAGCCCATATCGGACATGAGCGAGCCGGTGATTGGCTCGCCGACGTTGAGTCATGCGGCGGAAGTTGCCGCCAATGAGCCGCGGCAGGCGTCGAATTCGGCACCGTCGACGGTACCGACACAGCCCGACTGGACAGATTGGCAGGCACCGGGTCCGGCGGTTCAGCCGCAGCATCTGACCCGCGTCTGCCACCAGTGCCAGACCCTCAACAGGGACACGGCCCGGTATTGCCGCAATTGCGCCGCAAAGCTTCTGCCGGAGAGCGACGGAGCGACGCAGACGCGCACGATTGACACGCCTGTGCTGCAAGGCTCGGCCCGAACTCTGGATTCATGGCCTCCGGTGCGTGCCCAGCGCGGGAGCAAGACGTCTCGCCGTGTTTTGGGAATCCCGGTACCTGCAGGTGTCGACGTGTCAATCGTGTGGCTGTTGATCATTTTGGCGCTGCTGCACGTGGCCTTCGTGCTCTGGTATCTGGGCCGTCCAGCCAAGCACAGTCCACCGCTTTCCGATCCGGCAGCGGCCACTTGGAGGCCCCCTACGCCCAGTGCGCCAAGTACGCCAAGTACGCCAGCAGAAAGTCCGGCTGCAGCGACAGCGCCGTCTCGCCCTGCTCCATCCACTGCTATGCAGGCGGAAAGCGAGCCCGCCCCTTCGGCCGATCAGGCCTATACCGAGCCCGCGCTGGCATCCTCGGCGCAAGCCATTAACGAAGCTTCACTGCCGACAGATGCGGAACCAAGGTCAGCACCCGCGCAGCCGCAGACCCAAGAAGCTCAGCTCTCTCCACCGCCGGCAGGTGCTGTCACTCAAAACGACACCACTCCGATCCAGGAGCGCGCGGGTGATGTCGCAGAGCCTGTGCGTGTCGCACCAGCGCGCATGCCACCCAGGGCCGGGTCCGTCGGCCTTGCCGGGACTGATCGATCCGCAAAAGCCCACGAGCGTTCCACGATGGTCGACGCACGCAGAGCCACTGAGGCCACGAAGGTCGCTGCTCCCGAGAAGGCAGACGAGACAAAAGTGATCGGAGCTTCCAAGGGCAGCGCTTCGCCAGTCCTGCCTCAACAACAGTTGGTTCCCAGTGCGCCGCTTCGCGTAGGTGAGCAGCGTTCCAGCCTGATGCCGGCCCCGCAATACCAGACGCCAGTGGTTCCCACCCGCTGCGACCGCTACAACCCGTACGGCGAGGCGCCGTGTGTGAACCCCGTTCCATCGGCTCGGCTCGCGCCATTCCCGGCCGTCACCAGACGGCGTTCAGGTGAAACCGATGCGCCGCCAAAGAGACCTGGGAATGGCAGCCTCAGTTGGCTCTTTGCAGGTGGCGACGGATCTGGTGGCGGCGGCGGCCCCGGCGCGGGCGCAGGCGGTGGTGGTGGTCCTGGCGCAGGTGCCGGCGGTGGTGGTCCCGGTGGGGGTGCCGGCGGTGGTGGTCCCGGTGGGGGTGCCGGCGGTGGTGGTCCCGGTGGGGGTGCCGGCGGTGGTGGTCCCGGTGCGGGCGCCGGCGGTGGAGGGGGCGGTCCCGGTGGCGGCCCGGGCGGGGGCGGAGGTCCCGGTGGCGGAGGTCCCGGTGCGGGCGCCGGCGGTGGAGGGGGCGGTCCCGGTGGTGGCCCGGGCGGGGGCGGAGGTCCCGGTGGCGGGGGTCCCGGTGGTGGCCCAGGTGGCGGAGGTCCGGGCGGCGGCCCTGGGAGATGACACACGCCTCGCCCGACACCACACAGGCCTTCTCTCTTGACGGGCCCGACACCAATCACCGACGTGAGCAGCTCACCGACGGGTCGAGTGGTCGAATTTCACCGGCCCTGTGGTGGCGTTGTCGAGCTTCAGGTAGGTCTTGTAGAGCACCATCGTGGCATCCAGCAACAGGTTAAGCGCGCCCGCGAGCATCTAGTCCGGCGAAGTTCTGTCGCACCTTGACGTGCACACGGCTGTACCAGCCGGTGCTGAGGATCTGCCACGCGCGTCGTTGCTGCGCATCGCCAGGTTTCTTGACCCGGCTAGCTTCCATGCAGATCTCGAGAAGCCGGTCGCCTGCAAGCCGTAGCCGAGGAACTTGGTCAGCATGCCGATTTCAAGTCCGGTTGAATCTCACATCGGCGCCCAAGCTGCTCAAGTCCTGGGCAATCGCATCTAGCGGGTCTTACCCGGTCAGCCCAATTGGGCCTTTGGCCACGTCGCGAGCTATTTGGTCGCGGCGAACCCCTGCCGAACCTGGCGCCCGCCAGCTCCCTAGTTTGTCTGCTGCCTCACTGGCTGTGATGCAGCAGCCGGTCCAGGATCGCGGTCGCCACGACGGCGTCGCCGAACACCGTGCCCCACTCGGCAACCGAGCGGTTGCTGGTCACCAGCATCGAGCCGCGCTCATAGCGTCGGCTCACCAGCTGGAAGAATAGATGCGCGGCGTTCGCCTCGAACGGCAGGTAGCCCAGCTCGTCGACGACCAGCAGCCGAGGCTTGGTGAAGTGCACGAGCTTCTCCTCGAGCCTGCCTTCCGCGTGTGCACGGGCGAGTTGCGTCACCAGCCCCGTTGCCGGCACGAACAGCGTGGAGTAACCACGCACGATGGCCTCGCGCCCGAGCGCCACCCCCAGGTGCGTCTTGCCGACGCCGGGTGGCCCCAGCAGCAGCACGCTGTCGCCGTTGCCGATCCAACGCGAGGTGGCGAGCTCGCGGACCTGCTTGGGGTCCACCGATGGTTGTGCTTCGTACTCGAAGCCTTCCAGGGTCCGCACGCAAGGGAACTTGGCAATCGACATGCCCATCTGGATGCGCCGTTCATCCTTGCGCGCGACCTCGGCTGCGCACAGCATCGACAGCGCTTCGCGCAGATTCAGCTCCGCACGCCCCGCCTGATCCAGCAGCGTATCGAGCTGATCGCGGATGGCGGTCAACTTCAACCGCGTCAGCATCGGTTCCAGGTCGCCCGACACCTCCAACGCCGGGGCCTTGGCCTTCTTGCCGGCGGCCATCACCAGCGACCTCCGAGGACGCTCTCGTATTCGGCCAGGGGACGCAGCAGCTCGGCGGGCATGGCCGTGGGCAGCGCAACAAGCGAGGCTTTGGTGGCTGTCCTGGTCAGCCAGCTCACGCCCACCAAGTTCGCGCCGACGATGCCAGTCAGGTGGCTCCGTTCAATCACGGTGATGCGCCGGCCCGTGTTCTGGGCGTGGCACGCGACCTCTTGGCCGGCGTAAAGCACGCGCACCTGCCGTTCGGCCGCAATGACAGTCACACTCTCGCCGATGAGCTTCCACGGCACGCTGTAGCGGTTGGTGTCCAGCTCGATGCAGGCGTCGCTGTGGACTCGCCGGGTGAGTTCGCGCACCTGCAGGAAAGGTGCGCGGGCGGCGAGCGGCGCCAAAGCGTGGCGCTCGTCGCGCTCGAAGCGTTGTGCCGGAGGCTCTGCCGTCGTGCCGTGCACGCGCACGTCAGCGACCTCCCGCATCCAGCGCGTCAGGTGAGCCTGCAGGTGTTCCGTCGAAGTGAAGCGATGCCCCGCGATGGCGTTGCGCTTGACGTAGCCAACACCGCGCTCGTCCTTCCCCTTGGTCTGGGCGCGGTAAGGCGCGCAGGCCCGCGGTGTCACCTTCCAGTACCGACAGAAGGCATGGAAGCGGTCGTTGAAACGAACCTCGCGGGTCTGCGCATCGTGCGCGTTGACGAGGGCTCGCGCGTTGTCCACGAGCACCTCCTGCGTCGTGCCGCCGAAGTGCCGGAAGGCGCCTTCCAGGCCCTGCAGCCACGCCGACTGGCGCTCGTGCAGGAACATGGCAACGAAGGTGCGGCGGGAGTAGCCCAGCGAGGCGACGAACAGATGCACCTTCAGCGGCTCGTCGGCCACCGGCACGCGCACGGTGCCGAAGTCGATCTGCAACTGATGGCCCGGCGGCGTCTCATACCGCACCGTTGCGACGCTCTGGGCCATGACCTCACGGCGCAGATGCGCCACCGCACGCTCGACAGTGCGAAGGCTCACCTCGATGCCATGCACGCGCAGCAGTTCCTGGCGCACGACATCGCAGTTGCCACGGTGCTGGCGGAATTGACCGGCAAGCCACTCTGCATGCTCGGTCAAGCGACCGGTCCGCGGCGGTGATTCGTAAGGCCGCCATCCGCCTTGGCGAAGGTAGCGCCGGACGGTGTTGCGGCTTACCCCCAACTCGTTGGCGATGCGCTTGGCGCCCCAGCCGAGCGACGCCAGCTTGAGCATCGCTTCCACGTCCTCCGGTGCCTGCATTGCCTCGCTCCAATCCATCCGTTCGGATGGTGGAGCTTGCTCGAACACGTTGCCTTCCATCTTGGCCTCCTGCCATGAGGGGGGTCAATTCCTCATGTCGTCAGGGGGTCAGTTTCTCGTGTCGCCTGACACCCTGTCTATCCGTAGGTCCCCGGTTCGAGCTCAGGTTGAGGAGCCACTGCAATGAAGGCCTTTGCCATCCAATCGACAGCATGGTCTTACTCTTGTTCGGCGTTTATGGTGAAGCCAGGCGACGCTCGTGTCGCCACGCACCAGAATGCGCCGCGACATCAGCGGCTGATGCTGCGCAGCACGCCCGCAGCTGCAGGACCTCCGGTGCAGAAACCGCGCAGCTTCCCTCCTCGAAGCTCAATCATCCAGGACTGCATACCCCAAAATGGAATGGCCTCCAGGCTCGATCTGGCCGGGTCGCAGCACATGCGGCGAACTAACGCTCGCGCGCGGCGCGGCGCAGCAACTGGGTGATAGGCTCCAACAGGTACTGGAGGGCGGTGCGCTCGTCTCCCTGCAGGTAGATCTCGGCGGGCATGCCGGCCAGCAGCTTCAGGTCCCCGGCCGTCGCGAGCGAAGCCGGATCGGCCTCGACCAGCACCGAGTAGTAGGGAGCGCTGGTCGCACGGTCGATCAGGCGGTCGCCCGACACATAGACCACCTTGCCGTGCACCAGCTGCGTGGTCCGGTACTTGAACGCCGTGAAGCGGATGTCGGCCGGCTGGCCACGGTGGATGCGGCCGATGTCCTCGGGATGCACGCGCGCATCGGTCACCAGGCGGGTGTTGTCCGGTACGATGTCGGCAATGGTCTCGCGAGGCGGGATCACCGCGCCGGGCGTCGAATACTTCAGATCGATGACCTCGCCGCTGGCCGGTGCCGTGATCACCTGGCGCGCCGAGGCGTCGGCCGACTTGCGCCGCTCCTGCTCGATCTCGGCGAGTCGCGCCGCCGTGACCTTGAGTTGGTCGCTCGCCTGCTGTCGGTAGTCGCTCTCCAACGCCCGGATGCGCAGGTCGGCATCGACCGTGCGCTGCTCGGCGCGCGCCAACTCCGCCCGCCGCTCCTCGAGCTTCACGCCGTAGTCGGCGACGGTGCCTTCGAGCTGTGCGATGCGCGCGGCCGAGACGAAACCATCCTTGAGCAGCTTGCGGTGCGTCTCCAGATCGTTCTTTTGGGATTTCATCGACTCGCTCGCCTGCATGATCTGGGCCCGCAGTGCGACGATCTCCTCTGCCACCTTCTCGCGCTGCGAACGCAGCAGACGCACCTGCCCCCCCAGCGCATCGCGCCGCGCCTCGAACAGTGCGCTCTCCTTGTCCAATTGCACGGCCAGACGCGGGTCGGCTGCCGCGGTCTCGACCACATCGGGCGGGAAGGCGACCGCGCGCGCCATGGTCTGCTCCGCGTCCAGCCGCGCGAGGCTGGCCCGCTCGGTCTGGACGCGGTGGTCGAGCCGGTTCCTATCGGCGTCGACCGAGACATCGCCGAGCACCAGCAATGGTTCCCCCTGCCGCACATGCTGGCCGTCGCGTACCAGCACCTCGCGCACGATGCCGCCTTCGGCATGCTGCACCGGTCGCCGGTTCAGGTCCACTTTCACATGGGCCTGCGCGATCACGGCGGACGACAGCGGAGCGAAGCTCAGCCACGCGGCGGCCGGCAGCAGTCCGCAGGCCAGCACGGTCATGCCCCAGTGCGTCAGGCCGCGCGCTTCGCGCACATGGAGCGCCAGCGGGTCGTTGGCCGCAAGCGCGTTGGCAGTGGGATTCATGACACCTTCTCCACAGGGCGGGGCATCATTACCACCTGCGCCCCGCCGGTGTTCTGCCCGGCTCGCTTGATCGACTGCATGACCTCCGCCACCGGTCCGTACTGCTGTACCCTGCCGGCCTCCAGCACCAGCAGCTTGTCCATGTGCTGCACCAGCGTGCTGCGGTGCGTGACGACGATCACGGTGACTTGGCCGCGCAGCGCCTTCAAGGCCTCTGCCAGTGCCAGTTCGCCCGCGCCATCCAGGTTGGAATTGGGCTCGTCCAGCACCAGCAGCTTCGGGTTGCCGTAGAGCGCGCGCGCCAGAGCGATGCGCTGGCGCTGGCCGGGCGACAGCATCACGCCCATGCTGTCGATGACGGTGTCGTAGCCCTGCGGCAGCGACAGGATCAGCGCATGCACGCCGGCGCGCTGCGCCGCCTGCACGACCTTGTCCGCGTCGACTTCGCCCAGCCGCGCGATGTTTTCCGCAACGGTGCCGGCAAACAGCTCGACGCCCTGCGGCACATAGCCCAGCCAGGGGCCGAGCGCTTCGCGCGGCCAATGCGCAAGATCTGCGCCGTCCAGCCGCACGACGCCCGCATGGGGCTTCCAAAGCCCGGTCAGCAGGCGCACCAGGGTCGACTTGCCGGCACCGCTCGGGCCGGTGATGGCGAGCGACTCGCCGGGCTCCAGGCTCAGCGAAACGCCGGCCAGGATCATCCGCTCGCTCTGCGGCGCCCGGAACACCAGGCCCTGCGTATGCAGGCGGCCGCTCGGGGCCGGCAGCGTCATGCGTTCCGGCTGGCGCTCGGCGGCACCCAACAGCTCGGACAAGCGCGAGTAGGCGAGCCGCCCCTCGGCCAGCACCCGCCAGCTCCCCACCACTTGCTCGACCGGCGCCAGTGCCCGGCCTAACAGGATGGTGCAGGCCACCAGGATGCCCGGCGTGCCTTCGCCGGTGATGACGAGGTAGGCGCCCAGTGCCTGCAACAGGACCTGGACCGCCTGGCGCGTGGTTCGCGTGAGTACCGCCATTGCGACCGACTTGCGGGCGGTCGGGCCCTGCAGCGCGGTGACGCCTGTGTTGAGTTGGCGCCAGCGCGCGATCAGCGCGTCACCCATCCCAAGGGACTGCGCGAGCTCTGCATTCTGCATCGAGCCCTCGAGGTAGCGCGTGGTCCTGGCGGCCTCTTTCTGCAAGGCTTCGATGTCGCGGCGCGTGACACGGTCGTTCACCACCGCGAGAGCGAGCATCAGCACGGATGCGGCGGCGGCCGCCATGCCCAGCAGCGGATGCGCCAGCCAGATGACAGCGACGTAGACAAAGGCCCAAGGCATGTCGAACAGCGCCAGCAGCCCCTGCGCGGAAAACAGGTTGCGCAGCGCCGCCACGTCGCGCAAGCCTTCGGACGTCGAGCGCTCTGCGCGGCGCGCCGCGTGGCCCAGCATGAGCTTGGCCACGGCTGGTGACAGCTGTTCCGCGATCAAATTGCCGGCGACGCCCTGCAGTCGGCCACGCAGGTAATCCAACACCGCCATCAGGCCGAGAGCCACGGCCACGCCGAGCAGCAGCACGAGCAGCGTCTCCTGGCTCTGGCTCGTCAGCACGCGGTCGAAGACCTGCAGCATGAAGAGCGCGGGCGCGAGCAGCAGCAGGTTCACGAAGAAGGAGAAGCCGGCGACGAACAGAAGCGGCCGCTCCAGGAGCCGAAGGAGAGGCTTCATGTCGCCGGCCGATCATTCGACAACGTCGACATCGGATGTCTCATGAGCCGGCCTTGATGTCGTTGTTGTCGAAGGTGTCACCCGGATTGCTCAGTGTCAGCGTCGCTACCAGCGTACGGTTGGCGGCGCCAAGGCCGTCCGAGTCGTAGTAGAGGCTGCCCGTGGCGCTGTCGTAGATCACGTGAACGTCCGCACCTACTGCATCTCCGGCACCACCGCCGCTCACCGATGCGAACTCGCTCGCCGCCAGGGTGCTGCCGCTCGCGGTCGACAGCGCAGTGAAGGTGCTGAGCGACAGCTCGAGCAGGTCGCCGCTGGCGGCAGAACCCGAGGCGTCGAAGTCGGTGATCGAATCGACCGCGTTGGGTGCCGAATCGAAGACGAAGGTGTCGTTGTCAGCGCCGCCGGTGAGGATGTCGGCGCCGGTCCCGCCGACGATGCGATCGTCCCCGGCGAGGCCGTTGATCGCGTCGTTGCCGCCGCCGCCGCGCAACTGGTCGTTCGACGCGGAGCCGGAGAGGGCGTCGGCAAAAGCCGTGCCGATGACGCCTTCGAAGTTTCGGTAGCTGTCGGTGCCGAGCCCGGCGGCGCCGGTGTTGAAGCTCGTTGCACTGCTGCTTTGCGTCAGCGTGAACGTCAGCCCGGCGGTGCCGTCGGAGAAATCGAGCAGGTCGGCGTTGCCACCCGCGCCGTCGAGCGTATCGTTGCCGGCGCCGCCGCGGATGATGTCGTTCTCGGCGCTGCCGGTAAGGGTGTCGGCCAGGTTCGTGCCGATCACGCCTTCGATATTCTGATAAGTGTCGTTTTGGCCGAGACCACCCGTGTCGTTGGCGATGCTGGTCGAGCCAGTACTCTGCACGAGCGTGAAATTGATTGCCACAGTACCGTCCGAGAAGTCGAGCAGGTCTTCGCTGCCGGCGCCGCCGTCCATCGTGTCACCGTTGCCGGTGCCACCACGGAGCACGTCGTTGCCAGCGCCGCCGGACAGCGTGTCGTTGCCGCCACCGCCGACCAGAAGATCGTTGCCGTGAGAGCCGGTCAGCGCGTCACTACCGTTGCCGGCCCCTCCGATGAAGACGTCGCCGGCTGCACCACCCGCCAGCTCGTCGGCACCGCCGCGGCCGTCGATGTAGGAGGCCTGGTACGTACCGGCCGTGCTGAGATTGATGGTGTCGGCATTGTTCCCGTTGGACACG
This sequence comes from Variovorax sp. Soil_C_17, assembly GCF_057657265.1. Lineage (NCBI taxonomy): Bacteria > Pseudomonadati > Pseudomonadota > Betaproteobacteria > Burkholderiales > Comamonadaceae > Variovorax > Variovorax sp. Soil_C_17. Next base: position 18,926 of record NZ_JBDGIT010000019.1, on the reverse strand, counting down.
GCTCTGATGTCGATCGTCACCGTCGCCGTCGCGATGCCCCCGGCGCCGTCCGATACGGTGTACTGGAAGCTGCCGGCCGTGGCACCCACGGTGTTTCCGCTGGTGAAGCTGATTGTGCCGTTGGTGGTGTCCAGGGTGAGGCCGGAGATTCCGACTGCGCTGCCGACGCCGGTGATGGCTAAAGCGAAACCGTCGATGTCCGTGTCGTTACCGAGGAGCGAGTTCACCGACAGCGTGACCAGCGTGCTGTTCGACACGATGATCCGGTCAGCCAAGGCGACCGGGTGGTCATTCACCGCGGCGACGGTGATGCTCGCCGTATCCGTCGCGCTCGAGAATGCGGAGCTGCCTCCATTCGTCAGGGTGTTCACCGTCGTACCCGCCGTGCCGCTCGACTGGTCCCACGCACGGAAGGTCATGCCGTCGCTGACCGTCCCGCTGAAGTTCGAATCCCCCTGGAAATAGATCCGCGTGTTGGCGTCCGCAGCCAACAGCAGTGCGGACGAGTTCGTCACCGCACCCACCGTCGCCCAGGTGGCACCGCCGTTCATGGAGTACCACCAGCTTCCGTTGGCAGCATTCACGCTTGTCAAAGCGATGCCGGTGACCGAACCGTTGTCCGCATCACTCACGTTGTCGAGGCCGCCGGCCGGTGGGTTCAGATTCACCAGGCTGGATACGAGCGTTCCGACGGCTCCGAATGGTGCGCCGGCATCTTCGTTGACCGAAGTCAGCACAGGTGTCGCGGCAGCGCTCAGGACGGGGGCATCGTTGGTGCCGGCGATGGTCACCGTCACCACTTGGCTCGCCGTTCCATCGGACGAGACCGCGGTGAAGCTGTCGCTGATCGATTGACCTGCGCCCAACTGCTGGATCGCGCTCTGCCTGTTGTCGGCCGTGTAGGTCCAGTTGCCGTCGGCTGCCAGCGTGAAGCTGCCATAGCCGTTGCTGCCGGCGGTGCTCGCCTGCGGCGTGAAGTTGGACTGGCCCTGGTCCACATCGGCCATCGTCAGCGCACCACTGGTGCTCAGATTCGGCGTCGAGGCATCCTCGCTCACCGCACCGCTCGCCACGCCGCCAATCACCGGCACGTCGTTGGTCCCGGTGATCGTCACCGTCACCACTTGGCTCGCCGTTCCATCGGACGAGACCGCGGTGAAGCTGTCGCTGATCGATTGACCTGCGCCCAGCTGCTGGATCGCGCTCTGGCTGTTGTCGGCCGTGTAGGTCCAGTTGCCTTCGGCCGCCAGCGTGAAGCTGCCGTAGCCATTGCTGCCAGCGGTGCCGACCAGGGGCGTGAAGTTGGACTGGCCCTGGTCCGCATCAGCAATCGTCAGCGCACCGCTGGTGCTCAGGCTCGGGGTCGAGGTATCCTCGATCACTGCGCCGCTGGCCACGCCGCCGATCACCGGCACGTCGTTGGTCCCGGTGATCGTCACCGTCACCACTTGGCTCGCCGTTCCGTCGGACGACACCGCGATAAAGCTGTCGCTGATCGATTGACCTGCGCCCAGCTGCTGGATCGCGCTCTGGCTGTTGTCGGCCGCATAGGTCCAAGTGCCATCCGCCGCCAGCGTGAAGCTGCCGTAGCCGTTGCTGCCGGCGGTGCCGACCTGGGGCGTGAAGTTGGACTGGCCCTGGTCCACATCGGCAATCGTCAGCGCACCGCTGGTGCTCAGGTTCGGGGTTGAGGCATCCTCGACCACTGCGCCGCTGGTCACGCCGCCAATCACCGGCACGTCGTTGGTTCCGGTGATGGTCACCGTCACCATTTGGCTCGCCGTTCCATCGGAAGACACCGCGGTGAAGCTGTCGCTGATCGATTGACCTGCGCCCAGCTGCTGGATCGCGCTCTGGCTGTTGTCGGCCGCATAGGTCCAAGTGCCATCCGCCGCCAGCGTGAAGCTGCCGTAGCCGTTGCTGCCGGCGGTGCCGACCTGGGGCGTGAAGTTGGACTGGCCCTGGTCCACATCGGCAATCGTCAGCGCACCACTGGTGCTCAGATTCGGCGTCGAGGCATCCTCGCTCACCGCACCGCTCGCCACTCCGCCAATCACCGGCACGTCATTGGTACCAGTGATCGTCACCGTCACCACTTGGCTCGCCGTTCCATCGGACGAGACCGCGGTGAAGCTGTCGCTGATCGATTGACCTGCGCCCAACTGCTGGATCGCGCTCTGCCTGTTGTCGGCCGTGTAGGTCCAGTTGCCGTCGGCTGCCAGCGTGAAGCTGCCATAGCCGTTGCTGCCGGCGGTGCTCGCCTGCGGCGTCAAGTTGGACTGGCCCTGGTCCACATCGGCAATCGTCAGCGCACCACTGGTGCTCAGATTCGGCGTCGAGGCATCCTCGCTCACCGCACCGCTCGCCACACCGCCAATCACCGGCACGTCATTGGTCCCGGTGATGGTCACCGTCACCACTTGGCTCGCCGTTCCATCGGACGACACCGCGGTGAAGCTGTCGCTGATCGTTTGACCTGCGCCCAACTGCTGGATCGCGCTCTGGCCATTGTCGGCCGTGTAGGTCCAGTTGCCGTCGGCCGCCAGCGTGAAGCTGCCGTAGCCGTTGCTGCCGGCGGTGCTCGCCTGCGGCGTCAAGTTGGACTGGCCCTGGTCCACATCGGCAATCGTCAGCGCACCACTGGTGCTCAGATTCGGCGTCGAGGCATCCTCGCTCACCGCACCGCTCGCCACACCGCCAATCACCGGCACGTCATTGGTCCCGGTGATGGTCACCGTCACCACTTGGCTCGCCGTTCCATCGGACGAGACCGCGGTGAAGCTGTCGCTGATCGATTGACCTGCGCCCAACTGCTGGATCGCGCTCTGGCCATTGTCGGCCGTGTAGGTCCAGTTGCCGTCGGCCGCCAGCGTGAAGCTGCCGTAGCCATTGCTGCCAGCGGTGCCGACCTGGGGCGTGAAGTTGGACTGGCCCTGGTCCACATCAGCAATCGTCAGCGCACCGCTGGTGCTCAGGCTCGGGGTCGAGGCATCCTCGCTCACCGCACCGCTCGCCACACCGCCGATCACCGGCACATCGTTCGTTCCAGTGACGGTTACCGAGACTTGCTGATCAACCGCGCCCCCATGACCGTCGCCGATGCGCACGGTGAAGCTCTCCGTTACCGTCTGGCCGGCAGCCAGATACTGCGTGGCCGCGTTGGAGACGCTGTAGTTCCAGCTCACGGTGCCGTCGCCCGCGTCCGTGGCGGCGTCGTCAACGACGGGCGTCAGCACCCCGCCGAGCATGTTGGCCGGATCGACCATCACGCTGACGCTGTGCGCGTCACTCAGGTCCACGTCGTCGAAGCGGATCGTGCCGCTGTCGCTCAGGGTCGGCGTCGCCGCGTCTTCGGTCACCGCTCCGCTCGCGTCCGCAGCGCTGATTGCCGGCACGTCATTGGCGCCGGTGATGGTCACATCGATTTGTCTGGTCACGAGACCGCCGTGCTGGTCGTCCAGCGTGATGGTGAAGCTCTCGACCCGCGTCTCGCCTGCAGCGAGGTACTCGACGGCCGTCGCGTCCACGGTGTAGGTCCAGGTGAGCTGGCCGCCCGTGCCGGTGCCTGTGCTGTCGCTGTCCACGACCGCCGTCAGGCTGCCCAGCACGCTGCCGACCGGCATGCCCGTGGCGCTCACCAGGTGCACATCGCTCAGGTCCGCATCGCTGAACCCGATGACGCCGCTGTCGCTCAACTGGCCCGCCGGCGCAAGCTGCTCGCCCACCGCGCCCGTCAGGTCCTGCGCTGTGATCACCGGACCGTCGTTGCTGCCAGTGATGGTGATGGTCACCGTGGCCTGGCCTGTGCCTCCGTCGGCATCCTTCACCTCGTAAGTGAAGGTGTCGGTCGCGCTCTCGCCGGCCGCCAGGTGCTGGAAATCGGCCGCACGGGGCTGGTATTGGAAATGCCAAGTCGATGGATCGTCCATCGCCGGCTGGACGAGCGTCGCCGTGCCGTGAGCCGGAGCCGAGGCCAACGCCAAGCTCTTGACCAGGTCAGGGACCAGATCGTTCTGCAGCACGTGGATCTGCACCCCTGGATCGTCTTCAGTCGCCGTCCCCGCATCGCCCAGCGCCCTCACCGCCTCGTTGGCCGGGTTCAGCTGGACACCGTCCACGAGGACTCTCAGGACTTCGGTCATCTGCAGCGTCAGCGTGGATGACCCGAACCTGAAAACGAAATCGCTGGCGGCGCCATTGGAAACTTCGCCGGTCAGGGCATTGGTCACTGCCGCAAGATGGGCCAGATAGGCGGCGATCTGCGTCTGGGTGGCGGCGTCCAGCCACTGCGCCCGCGTGAGCTGGAGCTCGAGCGTATCGACCCCCACGCCGCCCGTATATACGTCCTTGGTGCCTGCTGCGATGTTTTCGCTCACGTTGTAGACCAGGGTGTCGTTCCCCGATCCCCCGTTGAGCTGGTCGCTACCGCTGTCGCCATCGAGCCTGTCGTCTCCCGCGCCACCATTGATTGAGTCGTTGCCGCTTCCGCCGCTGATGCTGTCGTCCCCGTTGCCGCTGTTGATGGTGTCGCTGCCGGCCGTGCCGGTGAGAAGGTCGTTGCTGTTGGAGCCGGTAATCGCGGTCATGTGCTTCCTTGGTGAGCGCCGGAAAGCCGGCGTGCCTGCGTCAATGACGTACTGCTTTTGTTTGCAAATTTGACATCACTGATGGTTGAAACACATGGGAGGAATGTCCTTTCAGTCCTCATCAACAAGTCCTAGGGCGGCTTCGAAAAGTCGGTACTTTTGTCCTGCCTAACTATCCGCGCGCGGCTTGGCGGTGGCGGGCTGGAACCGACGGAATGGCACGACAGCGGAGTCAACGCAAACCTTGGTGATCGCCAAAGGCCTCGCCGCCGTGCATCAAGGGCACAGCGCTAAGCAAACGGGCACACCTTTCCAAGAAGGCGGTCATGACATCCGCCGGTTGATCTAAGCGGCAGCCGGAATGACGGCCTTCGATATCCTCAAGCGGCTGGGAGAACCAGCTTCGCAGACTTCCTCGAGAAGGTCATTGCCAGCGAGTTCGTGGCACGAGAGGAGCGCAAGCGCGTCACCATGATGCGCCTGGCGACAATGCCCTCCATGAAGACGCTGGAGCAGTTCGGCCGAGAACGTGGTGCTGCCCGGGCCAAGCGGCGTCGGCAAGACCCATGTCGCGTTGGCACTGTGCCACCGCGCGTGATGGCGGGACACAAGGCCCCCTTCATCACCGCGGCCAAACCTCATGATGCAACTGGCAGCGGCCAAAGCGCAGAGCCGGCTGAAGGAATACTTCAACCGAGCCGTGCTCGGACCGAAGCCGTTGGCGATCGAGGAGATCGGCCACCTCCCGTTCGGGCCGGACGAAGCCAACCTGTGCTTCAACGTAGTGGCCAAGCGCTCCGAGCGTGGCTCGATGCTGCTCACGAGCAACCTGCCGTTCACGCAGTGGGCGAGCGCCTTCGCGGACAACAAGACGCTGACGGCGGCAATGCTGAACCGGTTGCTGCACCACGCCCACATCGTGCAGATCACGGGCGAGAGCTTCCGATTGAAAGACAAACGCAATGCCGGCCAGGCGGCAAGGAGGGCCACGTCGGTGACATGACCGGCGCCGCGCGCTGCTCGGCCGCCTCGGACTACGCGCTCCGCGCCCGAACAGCGCATCGATCGCGACCTGGGGTGGGGCAGATTTACTTCGGCGATCAGGGGGTCAGATCTACATCGGCGGTTGACACTTGGCATGCATGCTCCTGGTCGTCATGCTATGCCTCGCACACAAAATTCCGGACAGGCTCAACAGACGTCGTCGCCCGCTGCGCATTGTTGATCGCGAGTTCATGAGCTTTTCCCCACCCAAGTTGAGTTCGCGCGTAGCTCAGTTCTTGAAGGCGACTTGCGCGAGGGCTTCTTGGAAATGCCAAAACTGTTTCCAGCCCCTCCGCAATACTCGAGTCAGTGCGGGTCGCAAACACCCAGGCGCTTGCGCTTCGTAGCGCGCTCCGCCAACGATGATCTCAAGGTCGTGAACAGAGCACTGGCCTCGGTCACGACAAAGGACTTCCAGACAGCAAGCCGAGAACAAAAATCTCGTTTGGCCAGAGATGATGGAAATTGATTCCGACCGCACGACTCTGACGCTGACTCATGCCACTCCTCGCGGGCCACCCGCACTGGATGACGGCGCCAATGCGTTGGGTAGAGTTCGATTGCCCAGTTCTCGATGTCGCCCACATCAGAGCGGCTGTCTGCTAGACGGAACCACTCGTCTCGGAACGCTGTGCGCCACGAAGTGGAAGTTGGGAACTCTGCCTGTGGTGTCATCAGTAGAACTCGTAGTTCATCAAAAGACTCTGTCCGCGGGGTGATTCGGATTGCGTCGAATCCACGCTACACACTATGCAGCTGTCCGAGGGCAATGAGGTCCGCTGCTTTCGGCGGTCAACGCCGTTGGGGCTTCCTCGGCTGTGGCTGCAGTGGAGAAGACTAGCGTACACAACGCAAGAGCAAAGCCTGCGAGCAGGACGGGCCAGCCAAAGGCAATCACCAGTGCCGCCGTCACAAGGGGGCTGACAAGGAAAACGACACATCTCATATCCAACTCCTATGCTGCTTTCCAGTCCCATCAATTCGCATAACGGGTCTGGCTTAGATCCGAATGTAGGCGTGAAGGCAAACGTATACATGAGCATTGAGTCCCAATTTGAGGAGGGCAGAAGCCCGTCTTCATGGCTGGTCTGGCCATGACAAAACGCCTACATTCTTGGTGCACCCCAAGTGCCCTGCGCGGGCGCGGAATGGATAGGCTCCGTCATAACGGTTGCCGCTCATGGCTTTAGCTTTCACGGTGACCGTGCTTACCTGCTTACCCCGATTGTTCGGAGGATTGTGGAGCGCAGCGAGCCCCGGGCGATCCTCGGACCTCAAGGTAAGCCCAAGGCTGCATGCACGGGTAGCATCTACAAACTCTTCAGGGGGCCGTCCGAATGTCGTTGTTGCTACTTCGCCGGGCCTTGCTTCTGGTCTGGCTGCGCGCACTCGCGCCTGGTCCTCCGCCGCCGCCGCGACCCCTCGCCGATACCGACAAAGTCTTCGCCGCCTGAGACAAGCCCGATCCTCCGGGTTTGGCTCCTGGCCGTCGTGCAAGAACGCATGATCGTCCACGGCCGCGGCTACGGCCAAGCCAGCTTGGAATACGGCATTCCGATCAAGCCGAACATCGGTTCCCCGCGGAATCGCCCTCCAAGCAGTTCACGGCTTACGCCAGCCACCTGCTGGCACAAGGAGGAAAGCTGTCGCTGGACGACACGGTGAAGAAACACGTGCCGCAGCTGCAGATGGAAGGGCCATCCAGCACCATCCGCAACCTTGCATCCCACCAGCGGCCTGCGCGACCAGTGGGACCCTGGCGGGTTTGCGGCTGGAGGTCACAATCACCGAGAGCGACATCCTGAGCCTGGTCTTCCAACAAAAGCCATTGAACTGGGCGGAGCATATTACAGCAACACCGGTTACACGCTTCTCTGGTGGATCGTACGGCGTGTCAGCGGCCAGAGCCTGGCCGACTTTGCGCACGAACCCATCTTTGCGCCCGAGGGGCCGGTTCCAGCGGGGGGCCCAGGTCCAGTTCGTTGGCATACAGGGCGCCCAGCTCGCCCCATATCACGCCCCACGACCACCCATCGCACACGGCGTGGTGGGCGCTGATCAAGAGCGTGTGATCTTCCGGGCAGGTGCGATAGAGCCTTGCGCGAAAGAGCGGGCCTTGCTCCAGGATGAAGCGTTCATGCACTGCCGTGTCGAAAGCCGTCGCGAGCCGGCGCTGCTGCTCCGCCGCATCGAATGTACATCGCGTTGCGCTGTCGCGCGGACGCGGATCGGACTGGAAGAGGTGCGTAAAAATGTGAAAACCTCACAACCGCCCCCCTGCTTGCCGTGTATGCCAAATCGCTATGTTTCGGACAAGGTTTCGCGGCTCTGTGCGAAAAGCCCGTTGAGTTCGACGCTGCAGGCGGGTGCTCGTGATTGTCCCGCGTCCATTACCAAAGTCACAACTCGTGACCGCAGCCGTCCACTGCTCTCCTGAGAGCCATTTCTGCAACTTAGGATGGCTCAGACCGGTGGAAGTCACGTGCTCGACGCAGCGAGCTGACCACCGCCACTGAAAGAAAGACAAGGAGGAAAAAATGACTTGGCAGCAACAGGTGCAGACGACGAGGCCCGGCCCGAACCGCAGCCGCCAGTGGCAGCACGATTTCGTCGTCGAGTGGCACCGCCTCTCCGAAGGGTGCGCCGACCTAGAGCAGACGGCCCACTTCGCCCTCGAGTTGTATGCGTTGAAGGGCACGCGCAATCCTGTTGAAGTCGCTCGTGAGGCATGGGGCGTGGAGGTGTAGCGTGCCTTGGTCGCAAAGACAGGCCTTCCGGGAAAGAGTCCTACGTCACGCGGCCGGAGCGTCGCGTGTTCCCAACGCCGAAGTTCGCCGACAACGCGGCCAGCCGTAGGAGAACTTCGCAAACTTCCGCTCATGTCAGGCGCACGACATATAACCGCAAAGTACTAACATTTTGCGGAGCACCGATGTCTTGCAAGTGCCAGGTCTTTCGCCTGACCGTCGTCGCCCTTTCCGTTGCGGCCTTGATTTCCGCCTGTGGCGGTGGTGGCAGCGGCGTGAATGGCCTTTCGGCAGGCGCCGGTCAGGGAGCGTCGAACGATGGCAGCAGCAGCAGCAGCAGCAGCAGCAGCGGCACCGGCGCGCCCGAGGCCGCCAGCAGCGACGCCGCCAAGGCAGGCAAGGTCCGCCGTGCCGTGCGCACGCGCGAAGACATCGAGCGCGAGCGTGCGCGCGAGCGCCAAGTGCCGGCGCCCATCGATCGGGGCGATGGCCACCCCCAGCGCAAGAGTTCCAACCTGCAGACCGGCAGCGTGGCCGGCCCCGAGATCCAGGGCCAATGGTCTTCCGCAAGCAGTTGGCCGCTCAATGCCATTCATGCCATCCTGACGCCGGACGGCAAGATCATGAGCTATGGCACCGACCCCGACGGGAACCAGGGTGCGCAGCTCTACTACGACGTGTGGAATCCGGCGACCAGCGCCCATAGCCTGCTGCAGCACGCCACACGCACCGACATGTTCTGCAATGCCCAGGTGATGCTGCCGACCACCGGGCAGGTGCTGCTGGCGGGCGGCGATACCCGCGGCCTGAACGACGGCACGCCACCCAACCTGGGCGTGCGCGACACGAACCTGTTCGATCCGCTCCTGCTGGAGCTGAAGGCCTCCGGCACGCCGATGCAGTACGCGCGCTGGTACGGCTCGCTGTATCCCCTGGCGGACGGCCGCGTGCTGACGGCCGCCGGCATCGACGAGAGCGGCGCCGGTGCGGGACCGCCGGAGATCTACACCCCGGGCTCGGGCTGGAAGACGCTGTCGAAGATCGCCCACTGGCCGGCGGACTGGTATTACCCGCGCGGCTTCCTGGCGCCGAACGGCAAGGTCGTGATCGCCAGCGGCAGCAGTCTCTTCAGTCTGGACGTCGAGGCGGAGACGATGGACGCCATCGGCACGCTGCCCAAGAACACCGACTGGACACTGCCCTGGGCGCTGTTCGACCGCGGCCGCATGATGATGGTGGACGACGAAGGCGGCGCGATGGTGGTGGACGTCAACGGCAGTACGCCCGTCGTCACGCCGATCGCCGGCCCCGGCACCAACCGCATCTGGAGCACGGCGACCGTGCTGGCCGACGGGAAGGTGGCCGTTACCGGCGGCTCGTCGGAAGACAACGTGCTGGTCGACACGGCCTTCTCGACCCTGATCTGGGACCCGAAGACCAACGGCTGGACCACCGGCGCATCGGCCGCGAAGCCGCGGCTTTATCACTCGTCGGCGATCCTGCTGCCCGATGCCACGGTGCTCTCCGTCGGCGGCGGCTCGCCCGGCCCGGTTGTCAACCTCAACGCCGAGATCTATTCGCCGCCCTATCTCTTCGACAGCAACGGGCAGAAGCAGGCCCGTCCGATGATCAACGCCGCGCCGGCCAAGGTGGACCTCGGCTCGACCTTCGGCATCACGGTGGCGTCGGGCCGGGCGATCCAGCGCGTGACGCTGATCCGCACCGGCTCGGTGACCCACTCGACCAACTTCGAGCAGCGCTTTCTCGAGCTGCCCTTCACGCAGGCGTCGGGCAGCTCGACGGTGAACATCGAGCTGAACGAAGGGCCGAACACGCTGCCGATCGGCTACTACATGCTGTTCGTCATCGACAGTGCCGGCGTGCCCTCGGTGGCCAAGATCATGAAGGTCGATGCGAGCTGGTCCAAGGCCGCCGATCAGGGGCAGAGCTTCACGCTGCCGACGGCGACCACCGTGCGCTATGGCAGCGGCAGCAAGTGGGTTCAGAAGACCGCATCCGGCGTCGTGGCCTGCAACAACGAATTCTTCGGCGCCAATCCCGCACCCGGACTCGCCAAGGCCTGCGAGGTACTCACGCCGCAGGCGGCTGGCGTCGTGCCGGGCAACCAGCCGCCTGCGGGCGACAAGCTGGTCGCCAACGAAGGCGGTAGTTTCAGCATGGCGAGCCCGGCCTTGGTGAGCTTCGGCGCAGACTCCCGCTGGATCAGCAAGACCGTCTCGGGCAGTGCCAGTTGTTCCAGCACCTTCTTCGGCCTGGACCCCGCGCCGATGACTGCGAAGGCCTGCTTCGCGGACACGCCTTCCGCGCCAGCCCCAGCCCCAGCCCCAGCCCCAGCGCCAGCCCCAGCCCCAGCCCCAGCCCAGCAATACACCACTCTGGCGCAGGAAGGCGGCACCTTCACCGTGCCCAACGGCACACTGGTGCGCTACGGCGCCGACACACGTTGGCTCGAACGGGCCGTGAGCGGCAATGGTGCGTGCACCAACACCTTCTTCGGCTCGGACCCCGCGCCGTACATGGCGAAGTCGTGCGTAACTCCGACGGCAACGCCCGCACCCGCCCCTGCCCCTGTCCCCGCACCCGCCCCTGCCCCTGCCCCTGCCCCTGCCCCTGCACCCGCACCCGCACCCGCACCCGCACCTGCACCCGCACCCGCACCCGCACCCGCACCAGCGCCAGCGCCAGCGCCAGCCCCAGCGCCGCCGCCCTCGGGTGCATTCCTGGCCAACGAGGGACAAAGCTTCACCATGTCGGCGCCGACCGTCGTGAGGTATGGCGCCGACACGCGCTGGGTGCAGAAAACGGTCAACGGGACGGTGGCTTGCACCAACGCCTTCTTCGGCACCGACCCGGCGCCCTTCGTTGTCAAGTCGTGCCGGGTCTCCTGAGCGTAGGCTTCAGGAGAAGCGCGCGCGTTGTTAGCACCGCCAAGAGAGTTCAGGCCGCGCAGTTGCCTCAACTGGCGCAGGCACTGGATCTTGAACAGCGGGCGCGTGTGCCCGCGAGACCTGCTACTACGGCCGCAACGCGGCACCATTGGCGACTTCGGCTGCTTCTCCGAAGGCGTGCGCGCAGTCCTCAATGACCTTCAGCCAGTGCTGCCGGGCGAGCGCCATCAGTTCGTCCATCTCGCACGGTCGCCCTGGAAGTGGACCGGCACGATGGGCCGCGTGCGCGGGCTCAGGCTGGAGATGATCGCGTTGACGGTGGCTCAGAAGGTCAGCGGCGCCGATGATGACCCTGTACAACGACGACCAGCTGTGCGCCGGCGCGCTGAGCGTGCTGGCGGATGCCTGCGCCAACGAGAAGGATGCCCGCGTCAAGCTGTGGTTCGGGACGCCGTTGATCATGGACGAGGCCGGCGTGGTCGATCCCGAGCTCTCCGCTGCCAGCGACCAGTAGTACGGCCGGCAGGGCCCGGCCGCTGCGCGCCCGATGTGGGAATGGTGCCTCGAGGAGTCCATTTCGCCCGATGCCTTCCTGGTGGAAAAGGCGAGCCATCTGCAGCACATGCGCAGAGAGCGCGATGGCAACGTGGGCGACTGGAGCTTCTCGGTGCGCCTGGCCAACAGCGGCGCCTGGGCGCGTTATGTGGGGCAGACCGTATCACGCTACCGCGTGCAGGCGGGTTCCGTCACCGTTGCGGGGCGCGGCGTGGAAGACCACCGGGCGTTTGAGCCGGCGTGCGAGCTGCGCATGCCGCCCGAGCATGAGGCCGCGAAACAGCGCTCTATCGGAACATGCGCGTGGTCGCCGTCCGCTATGCGCGCGCCGGCAAGCGCTGCTGTGGCCCCGCATTCCATGGGAGCATGGCCTGTCGCTCCGCTCGTCGTGATCGCCCTGATGCTGCTGACGCCGCGCCCGTTGTGGCTGTGGGCGCTGAACTACAAAAGCTGATCAGGGCTGGCGAGTCGCTCCATCGGCCCCAGGTCGGCCTGGGCTTGTGGACGGTGCGCATGATGCCGTTGCCGGCGTTGTTTTTTAAACGAGCTGAGTGGCCTCAGTGAGTCATGCACTGTGAGCACCGAATGAGGCATCGTCGCATCAAGTCTTTTGAGCGGGCGCTTCTTCGATCGATGAAGTAGTCACTGCCCTCAGCGCGCGCAGGCGTTCGTTCGCGGGTTCGGTCGTAAGGGCCGCGGCCCGCCTGTCCACGCTGGTCGAATACGTCCTGGCTTCCTTGCGAGCGCTTCTCGTGTCAAGCCACTTGATTATTCCCGTAATGCACAGCCCGACGCACGAAGCAATGGCAACAAAGAAAGAGGCAATCATGACGAGCAGTTGAAGGTCGCGCAAACCGTAGCTCGTTTCACCTCCCCCGCCCGCGGAGAGCGCATAGGGCTGCGTCGCCTCGGGCGGGAAGATGAGTCCCAAGCCCAACAGGCCGAGTACCAAGATCGTTGCGAACACAGCTGTCCGTGCGAAAACCCGCCGATACGTTCTGCGCGCCTTCACTGGTGAGTCCATATGGTGAGTCATTCGCTCGGAGCTCCGCGTGTCATCTACCGGGACCGCCGCCAGGGCCGCCACCACCACCAGGTCCACCACCACCGCCGGGCCCACCGCCTCCTGCGGGGCCGCCGCCCCCGGGTCCGCCGCCTCCGGGACCACCACCGCCAGCACCGCCACCGCCGCCCGCGCCGGGGCCACCGCCACCGCCGCCCGCGCCGGGGCCACCGCCACCGCCGCCTGCGCCGGGACCACCGCCACCGCCGCCTGCGCCGGGACCACCGCCACCGCCGCCTGCGCCGGGGCCACCGCCACCGCCGCCTGCGCCAGCGCCGGCACCACCACTACCGGGCCCACCTGCTCCAGGACCACCGGCCGAGCCGCCGCCAGAGCCGTCGCCGCCGGCAAAAAGCCAGTTGAGACCGCCACCGCCAGAGCCCTTGGCGGGCGCCGCGCTTCCAGTCGGGCGCGAACCAGCAACGGAAAGCGATGGCTGCGCCACTCGCGCTGACGCAACAGCGTTCAGACAGACCGCCTCCCCGTACGGGTTATATCGGTCGCAATGACTGGGCACTGCTGGCCGCGGCGCAGCGGTCTGATACTTCGTGCCGGGAATGGGCCTGGCACGCGGTTCACCGACGCGGGGCGGGGCACTGGGAACGATCGAAGGTTGAGCGAGTGCAGGCGTGGGGTTGCTTCTTTCTGGCGTGGCCATCCTCGCCGGCTCGTCGGCTTTTGGCACGTCGCGCACGACCGGATGCTCATGGGCCTTCGCCGACCTTTGCCCATCTGCCACCCAAACGGTGGCAGACCTGGTTCGCGGTCGCGCTGGCGAAGCAAGCGTCGATTCGGGCGCTGCAGGGCTGAACTGCGCTTTCCGCTTTGCCGGGGCGGGCGCCGGGACGTCCTCAGCAGGAGTAACTACCGGTGATTGGGCGACCTGGGCCTCCAGGGCGGGCGACTGCGGGGGCTCGCTCCTGGCCTCGACGGTCGCGGGTGCAGACTCGCTCTCGGCTTGGGCCGAGGGCGCGGGAACAGGTTCGCCTTGGGCCTGATTCGCCGATGGCGCGGCAGGCTCTCGCTCAGCCTGGGTGGCGACGGTCGGCCCGGCTTGGGGCGGCACCACCGCCGCGTGCGCCGGGCCTTCGCCTGCTGGCGTCCTCTGCCACGAGACCGACTCCGGGTCAGAGCGCGGTGGGCCCCGCTGCGTAGAGCGACCGACGTACCAGAGCACGAAAGCGGCATGCAGGACCCCCAGGATGATCAACAGCCAGACGATCGACACATCCACACCAGCGGGCACCGGAATCCCGAGGACGTACCGCGGCACCTTGCTCCGACGCTGTGTGCGCACTGGAGGCCATGAATCAACTGATGAGGACGAGACCTGCTGCGCGACCGTGGGGGGGTCTGCGGCCCCGTTGATTCCTCGCCAACCTGTGGCAGGAGCTTGCGCGCACAACGTCGGCAATAGTGGGCCGTGTCTCTGTTGAGGGTCTGACACACACTGCAGACCCGCGTCAAAAGGTGTGGGGGAACTGCCGGCCCTGGTGGCTGCCAATCAGTCCAAATGGGTTGCGCCGATGTTGTCTTGGACGCAGCGGAAGGCAGCGCTTGAACCGGCTCATTCGCGGCGGCGTCGGGCGAATGATCCAGCGTCGGCTCCCTGCTCACCGTCTCGCCAAAGTCCGGCTTTACATGAAGGACTGCGTCGCTCATGGCAGGTATCCGGCTGCTGGCGTCACACGACCGGGACCCATGCTGTCGCGCCTGCCAATATGGTAATCACCAGCCAGAAGGCGCCCAAGTCCCAGGTCCAGCTCCGCAAGGAGGTGGGCCGCTGGGGCCACTGCAGTGTCGCGTCGAAGGTGCTCCTTGCCGCATAGAACGCTGGCAGCTTATGCGAGCAGGTCTTGCAGAATCGCGCAGCGCCGAGATTGACGGTGCTGCAGGCCTCGCAGATCTCTGTCGAGTCCAGCCCAGTGCGTGCCTGCGCCAAATCAATCAGATTGGCAAAGACGACGTCTGACTGTTTTTCACCGAGCACAACGGTACTAGAGGGCACGGCGGCGCTCCTTGCCCAGGGCCTTGGCGCGTCCGAGCCGGCGCCGAAGGCGCTGTTCAGCAATGGCCAGCTTAGCGAAGGTCCGGAGATCTTCGTCGGCAGGCCCTTTTCCGGTGCCGAGAAGAAATCTTCGGAACGCGGCAACGATGCGTGCCTGCACCGCTTTCCTGGCACGCCTCGCGGCAGCCCGGTCGCCGCGTTCGCGTTCCTTCCTTGCGCAGGCTTCGTCTACAGGCCCTCTCGTGTGTCGTGAGGCAAGGGCCGGCCAGCACCTCCTCCAGGCGGCCGCCTTCTTCTGGCGCGTGACGGAATGCGACATTCTTCTCTCCGAAGTGGCGGCTAACGTGGGAAAGATTCACACGAATAGAGCACTTCTCTTACACTCATGTGCATCCATTTGTAAGACACAAGCTGTTTTCACTGTCATGTTCGTAACCTTGTGTTACTGCACCGTGCCCCGCCTTTGAGGATCATCTTGTTGCCCAAGAGCTTGCGCGTGCTGTACGGGATCAGGTTGCGTTGGTCCGACAAGGCATCTTCTGGGGACCGTGACCATCGTTTCGGCTTGTGGATGCCGGACATACCGCACAACAGAGACCAACTCCATCACGCCGCGGCCAAGGGAAGCAGAATCTTTGGGCACGAAACGCACTGGCGCTAGAAAGACCGAGCGTGAAGCGGCTATGTCCGCATCCGCCGGCGAGAGGGGCAGCGAGGCCGAACGCAAAGCGGGCTGGGTGCTCGAAGCCTGCGGGCGCGTGATGCGGCCAGTCATTCGCCTCGCGCTGGCGCTGGGCCTCAAGCACGCGAACCTCGAACTGATGCTGCGCGAACTCCTCATCGACGAGGCGCGCCGGGCATGGCTCGCCAAGGGCGTGGAGCCCAACCTCAGCCAGATCTCGGTGACCACCGGCTTGAACCGCAAGGCCGTGACGGCCAAGGTGCGCGAGGCAGAAGAACCGCTGCCGCACACCGAAATGTCGGCAGCCGCCAAGGCTTTGACCCTCTGGCTCCAGCGGGTGGCCGACGATCCGACGGCCCGCGTCCTGCCCATCACGGCAGAGGGCGAAACAAGCTCCTTCGAAGCCTTGGCCCGGCAAGCGACGCATGGCAACTTGCATCACCGCAGCATCCTCGACGAGTTGCTGCGATTGGACATGGCGATCGAGCATGCGGGCAGCGTGGAGCTCAACACCGCCGCCTTCGTCCCGTCGAAGGACCTGAAGAGCATGCTCGCCTTCCTGGGCGACAACGCCCGCGACCATCTGCTGGCCGGCGTGGCCAACACCCTGGGAGCAGAGCCGCCTTTGCTGGAACGCTCGGTGTTCGCCACCGGAATCCCGCTCGAGGACTGCGAGCGAATCCATCGGCTGGTGCGCGAGCGCTGGGCCGTGCTTCACAACGAGCTGGCGCACGAGATGACGCGCGCCTTCGAAGCGTCCGGGAAAGACGCCAAGGGCCGCATCAGAGTCGGCATCTATACCTACTTCGATGATTCACCAGACGAGTAAGCTGCGCGTCCTTCCTTCGTCCTTCCTTCGTCCTTCCTTCGTCCTTCCTTGGTACTTACGTCGCACCGATAAAGCAGAAGATGACAAATTCCTGGCTGCGCAACGGCTTTCTGGCACTGCTGATCGGGGCGCTGGTCTCGTGCGGTGGCGGTGGCGGTGGCGGTGGCGGCGGCGGCGGTGGCGGCGGTGTGGCCGTCGGCGGCACCGGCGTGGCCGGGTCGGGCGCGGTATGGAGTTCGCTCGACGGGAGCAGCCCGGCTGGCGGCGGCGGGGGAGATGGCCAGGGTGGCGTTGGCTCGGGCGGCTCGGACGGAACGGCCTCCGCCCCCGGCGGCACCGGCTCGGGCGGCACCGGGACCTCCACTGCATCGGGCGGGGGCGGCGACGGCGGCGTCGGCTCCGGCGGCACCGGCGTGAGCACCGCCGATGCGTCCGGCGTCGGCGCGGTCGACGGCTCGGGCAGCATCATCGTCAACGGCCTGCGCTACAACACCGACACCGCGGTGCTGAACGTCGAAGACGCGCCTGCCTTGCAGCTGGGCATGAGCGCCAAGGTCACCGGGCCGGTCAACGCCGACTTCACCAGCGGCATCGCTCGCCGGGTCGAATCCGCCGCCGATCTGCGCGGCACGCCCTCCTCGGTCGATCTCGCGCAGGGCAGCTTCGTCATCCTCGGCACCACCGTGACCACCGACGAGGCCACCGTGTGGGCCGATGCCGCCGGCCTCGCGGCGATCCCGCCGGGCACCACGCTGCAGGTGTGGGGCCTGCCGGGCGCACCGGGCATCCTGCGGGCCACGCGCATCGAGCAGCGCGGCCCCTCCGCGGCCATCCTGACGGGCACGGTGCAAAACCTCGATCCCCTGCGGCACACCTTCACCCTCGGCGGCTTCACGGTCGACTACAGCGCGGCGGTACTCTCCGGCAGCCCGGACGGCAGCGCGCTGGCCGATGGCACGCTGGTGCGCGTGCGCGCCAACACCGTGCTGCCGGGCCGCTTGCCCGCCACCCTCGTGCAGTGGTGGTATCCGGTGCCGAGGGCGAACGCCACGCCGGTGCAGCTCGCCGGCCTCGTCACCGACTACGCCGGGCTGGGGTCCTTGCGCGTGCTCGGCGTTCCGGTGAACGCCGCTGCGGCGCAGATCACCGGCGGGCTGGCCAGCGCGGTCGGCAACGGCGTCAAGGTGCAAGTCGGCGGCATCATGTCCAACGGCATCCTCCAGGCTTCCAAGCTCAGGATCCGCCACGTGCCGGGCGCCGGCGGACCCGCGTCCTTCACCCTGATCGGCACCGTCGGCAACTTCAGCTCGGCCGCGAGCTTCCGGGTGAAAGGCCAGCCCGTCGACGCCAGCGGTCCGGGCGTGGTGTTCGTCAACGGGACGGTGGCCAATCTCGGCAATGGGGTCAAGGTCAACATCGAAGGGGCGCGGGTGGTGAACGGCGTGCTCATCGCCACGCGCGTCGCCTTCGAGTGAGGGAAGTTCAGCGCTTTGTCGGAAAGCGAAAAGCAATTGCGACCTGCGGCAAGCATGTGCTCCCTCGAAATAGCTAAAGCGCTGCCTGCGCCTTCCCGCGGAAACCCTCATAGCCGTGCGGCAGAAAGCTCGCACTCCGAGAAACTCACGCGCAGGAAGGCAAGACGCCTACATGCAGGGTGTCGGAGCTGACAACTCTGTAGACGACTCAGAAGGAAAACGCCATGCCCGATGAAACCTCCCGACCCGTCCGCGATAGCAGGTTCATCGCGCTCGACCAAGACCATGAGTTTCGCTACTGGACCAAGAACCTCGGCTGCACCGAGGGCGAATTGCGCGCCGCTGTGGTGGCCGTCGGCAACTCTGTCAACTCAGTGCGCAAGTATCTTTCCATCTTGAGGTTGCGCCGGTGACGTGCGTCCCGGAAAACGCAGCAAGCGGTGGACCAACCGGGGCAGAGTGCCGCCGGAGTTGACGGAGCGCATCGCGCCGACCCGCCTCGAGGCCATCCAGCGCATCGGCATCGGCATCACGCGCGACGGGAGAGGATCACCGGATCATAGCCATCGAGGACGAGAAGCTGGTCGGGCGGCGACTGCTTCGGGGTGATCGTCCTTTTCATGTAATTTGATACGGTTTGCTCCGGAAGCCTTTGCTGGCGCGGGTTTCCGGGCGTCAAGGCGCCGCTTACGCAGCGGCCAGCGGCTGCCGTGTACAGTCCCTCGACAGCCTGGATTGGCCGGTCATGTCCACCTACGTCTATCACTTCGTCGGCCTGGAAGCCCTGCCCGCTCGCCTGACGGACTTCGACCTCCAGCACTTTTTTCAGCTCGGAGATGGCGACGTTCTGTCGGTCCGCCAGCGATTTCGATCCGACCGCCGGGTCGCCGGCGCACTGCAACTGCTGTTTCTGCGCGCGTGCGGCCGTCCGATGGATCGCTTCTTCCGTCCTGCCTCGCAACCTGTTGCGGTACGTGGCGGAGACGCTGGAAGCGGCCCCGCTGTCGATCGCGAGCCTGCGCAGTCTC
>NZ_JBDGIT010000018.1:0-61881 GCF_057657265.1 Variovorax sp. Soil_C_17 | reverse complement strand
GATACATGCATGCAAACCGTTTCTCAGCACCGAAAGCAGCTTGCAAATGGCGTCGGGTCCATACATGCAACTCAACAACTAGAAGCAAGGCGCTCTAGAACGCATGGCGGATGCCGAAGTCGTATCCGCTCGAAGTTCTGGGCGCAAACACGCTCGTGTTGATGAATGCCGGCCCACCCACCGTCAGCGCCGCGCCATTCCTGTTGCTGACGCGAGCCACGGTTGCATAGAGTGCCGTGCGCTTGCTGAGGTTGTGCACGTAGCCGAGGCTCACCTTGCTGCCCTTCGGGTCGGGCACCTGGGCCAAGGTCGCCGCATTCATGTCGTACTTGACGCGCGAATAGGCGGCTCGAATGAGGCCCGCTCCCACCGGGACCGTCGCGCCGATCAAATAACCTTTGAGATCGGTGTCGGGCAATGCGATCAGCGGTGAGACCGCATAGTCGCGCGTTCTGCTGACGCGGGACAGTTCACCGAAAAGCTTCACCGAGCCGAAGTCGTACGACGCACCCAGATTGGCCGTCCTGACCTCGTCGGTGGTGCCGGCGAAATAGTCGTCGGCCACGGTGCTGCTGCCGTAGGAGAGCGCAAGGTCGAGGGGGCCGTTGGCATAGCCCAGGCGGCCTCCCACATAGCGGCCGGCACGGGTTCTTGCGACCGCACCGCTGTTGAGCTGCCCGGTGAGCGGGTTCACCCCCGGCGGCGTCGCGCTGCCCGGGTCGTAGCTGTCGTTCTCGTGCAGTGCATACATGAACTGGCCATAGAAGCCGCTCAGCCCGGCCGGCAGGAAGTAGCCGATCGAGTTGCCGACGCGCAGGTAGTTGACGTTGCCGCCGAAGGTGCCGGCGCCGCCGGTGGGATTGAAGAGACTGGCCGACGAGATCAGGTTGGCCCCGACGCCCACCGCGCCGAAGGGGTCGTACACGGTGTCGTTCCAGAAAGTGGGTGCGAAGTCGCGCCCGATGCGGAGCTCGCCGAATCCGCCCATGAGGCTCACCGTCGAACGCCGGCCGAAGTTCGCGAGGCCGGTTGCGCCGTCGTCGTTGGTGATCGGGCTTTCGAGCCAGAAGCCGGCTGCGAGCCCTCCTCCCAGATCCTCCGTTCCCCGGAAGCCCAGGCGGCTGTTGTTGTAGGCCGAGTTCGCGAGCGCGGTGCGGCTGACGGTGCGCGAGCCCTGGTTCACGTAGAACGGCGAGGCGGGCGTCGCGGTGTTCCGGTCCTCCGACTTGCTGGCGTAGTGGCTCACCGATGCATCGACGACGCCGAAGAGAGTGACCGAGGACTGGGCCCAGGCCGCACCGGTCGAGCCGAGGGCAAGAAGGCCGAGCCATGCGTATCTCGATCGGTCTCCATGGCGTGCATGAGGGTTGCGCTTCACGTTGTCTCCTGTTTTTTCATTGCGATCCGAAGGGGGTTGCCGGGCGTGGATCAGTCGATCCGGCGTGCTTGTGCGTGCTTGTGCGTGCTTGTGCGTGTTCGTGCTATCGTTAGCATAAATTCTAAGGGCGTCGGCGCGAAGAAGTCAATGGTGATCCAGCCTGCTCGCCTTGGCAGGCAGCGCACGTGTGTGCTATCGTTATCTCATTCCGGGCATTCATCTCATCCCATGGTCACGATCAAAGACATCGCCGCGCGCCTCGAGGTTTCCGCTTCCACCGTGGGCCGTGCCCTGGCCGACGATCCGCGCATCAGCGCGGCCATGAAGCAGAAGGTGCAGGAGGTCGCGAACGACATGGGCTATGTCGTCAACCGGGCGGCGCGGATGATGCGCGGCGTCTCCAGCAACCTGGTGGGCCTGGTCGTTCCGGACATTCGCAACAGCTTCTACTCGACCATCGCGCACGCCCTGTCGAAATGCCTGGAGAGCGCAGACCTGCAGCTCACGCTGTCCGAAACCGATGACGATCGCCTGGTCGAGCTGCGCCACATTCGCGAACTCACCAGCGTCAACGTGGCCGGGATCATCATCGTGCCGACCTCGCGGCCGCATCCGGAATCGGTGCGCCTGCTGAAGATGACGCCGTGCATCCAGCTGCTGCGCAGGCATGCCTCGCTGGGCGAGCATTGGTTCGGCATCGACGACACGCAGGCGCTCTTCCAGGCGACCCGGCACCTGGTCGAGCTCGGCCACCAGCGCATCGCCTACATCGGCGGCACCACCGACCTGCCCACCGGGGCTGCGCGCCTGCAAGGCTTTCACAATGCCCTCGCCGGCAGCAAGGCGGCCGCGCATGTGCGCGAGGAACTCGGCGCCCCTGCGTCGACGGACTTCGGCCGCGACGCGATCCGGCGCCTTCTTGCGCTGCGCAGCCCGCCGACGGCGGTGGTGCTGGGTTCGGTCCAAAACACGCAGGGCGTGCTGGAAGAGCTGCATGCATGCGGCGTGAGCGTGCCCGAGGCGCTGTCCGTGGTCGGCTTCGGAGACGAACTGGGCTTCCGGTGGTGGGGCCCCGGTCTCACGACGATCAGCCTCCCCGTGTCCGAACTGGCCACCGCCTGCGGGCTCTGGTTCATTCATCAGCTCAAGCAGAAGTCGGCCCACCCGGCGCCGTACAGCTCCGTCTCGCCGCCCTCGCTCGTCGTGCGCGGCAGCACACGCGCGGCCGAGACGGCCAACGCCAGCCGCGCCCCGGCGCGCGCCCGGCAGCTGGCCGGCTGAGCATTCCATCTCCATTCAGACCATGAACCACACTGTCCTGCTCACCGATTACGCCTGGCCCGACGACGACATCGAGCGCCGCATCGTCGAAGCCGCCGGCATGCGCCTCGTGAGCGGGCCGGCGACGCCCTTGCCCGCGGAGGGCGTCGAGGCCCTGGCGCGCGAGCACCAGCCTTCGGCCATCCTGACTTGCTGGGCGCCGGTGTCGGCCAACGCCATTGCGGCAGTGCCGGAGCTCCAGATCGTCGCCAGGCTGGGCGTAGGCCTCGACAACATCGCGGTCGGCGCGGCGACGCAGCGCGGCATCTGGGTGACCAACGTGCCGGACTACTGCGTGGAGGAAGTGTCCGACCATGCGCTCGGCTTCGCGCTCGCATGGACCCGCGGACTGCTTCCCTTCGACCGCGAGGTGCGCGCCGGCCGCTGGAACCCCGCCACCGCCAGGCTGCGCCGCCTGGCCGCGCTCACCTGCGGGATCGTCGGTTTCGGGCGCATCGGCCGCGCGACTGCGCGCAAGCTGGGCGCCTTCGGCTGCCGGGTGCTGGCGCACGATCCCCATCTTGCCGACGACGGCGACGGCGTCGAGAGCGTGGATCTCGACACCCTCCTCTCCCGCAGCGACATCGTGATCGTGCATGCGCCGCTGACAGCGTCGACACGGCACCTGATCGATCGCGACCGGATCGCCCGGATGCCGCGCGGCAGCCTGCTGATCAATGTCAGCCGCGGCGCCGTGGTCGACACGGACGCGGTGATCGAGGCACTCGACAGCGGGCACCTGTCCGCCGCCGGCCTGGACGTCCTCGAGTCCGAGCCCGAGGTGCCTGCAGCGCTGCGCGCCCATCCCGGTGCCATGCTCACGCCGCATGTCGCCTTCTCGTCGGATGCCTCGCTGATCGAGCTGCGCCGGCGTGCGGCCGAGGAAGTGGTGAGGGTGCTGCGCGGAGAAGCGCCGCAGCAGCCGCGCAACGCCGGCCCGCGGCGATAGCCGCCGACCCTTGCGCCGCCGGACGCGGCGCATGCCGCGCGGCGGCGTGCAGGCTCAGCCAGCCAGCGCGCGGCCCCACGCGCTTGCGACGAGCGAGAGGCGGCTCGCGGAACGCAGGACCAGCGGGAGGGCGAAGGCGCGCACCCGCTCTTTGTGCACCTCGTCGCTCACGTACTCGATCGGCGACTTGCCGTCGATGCGCGCGAGCAGCAAGGCGGGCAGCAAGCGGGCGGCGCGCCCTTCCAGCTCGGCGCGCGGCTCCCAGCCGGCCTGCCCGAAGTAGGCATCGGCCAAGGCCGCGAAGGCCGCGAGCAGCGCCTCGCACCGGTCCGGCCGCACGAGGCACTTCAGCAGGAGGTGGTTCAGGCAGAAAGCCAGGTCGAAGGCCGGGTCCCCGTACCAGGCACACTCGGCGTCGAGCAGGACGGGCCCGCGCGGGCCGACGAGGATGTTCTTCGGACTGATGTCGCCGTGCACGAGTGCGATGCGCAGTCCGGCCGTGCGCTCCGCCAGCGCCGTCAGCGGCCCGGAGAGCGCCGGGTAACGCTGCGCGGTCGCGACGAGGTAGGGATCGAGGCGCAAGGCGCGAAAGTTATCGGTGGTGTCGAATGCGGCGGCGAGCTCGGCCCTTCCCGCACTCGCCGCATGCAGCTCGCCGAGGACCTGCCCGACGGCGCGCGCCGTGCTCGTCGACACATCGCCGGCCATCAACTGGTCCTTCCAGACCGGATGCGCTTCCGGCGAGAGGAAGGACATGGCGAAGAGGCCCGCCTCGGAGTCATGGGCGAGCGGACGCGGCACGCTGTCGGGCGCGTGGCCCGCCGCGAACTGCATCCATGCCCACTCGTAGGCGTTGCGCGACACCGGCGCCTGCCAATCCGCGGAGACCTTGAGCCTGGCGAGCGCGCGCTTGATGCACAACGATCGGCCCGGCAGGTCGACGCGCCAGATGTCGGAGGACACCCCGCCCGCCAGCGCATGCCAGCGCGCCGGCTCCTGCGCGCTCGCGAGCCCCTGCGAGACCAGGAATGCGCCGAGCGCAGTTTCCGGCGCGTTCACGCCGCGTCCACGGCCTGGGGAAGCACGACGTAGTTGCTGAAGCCGCCGTCGCGGTCCTTCAGGCCGGAGATCGCCTCGTTCACGCGCGAGAGCGGGAAGGTGCGATGCTCCAGGTACGACAGGTCGAGCGTGCCCGTGCGGACCATCTCGGCCATCTCCTGGCCCTGTGCCGTCGTGAACCAGTTCGAGCCGATCAACTGGATCTGCTCGTCCATCAGCCACTTCACGTCGATCGGCAGGTCTTCCGCGACGCCGCCCACATTCACCACCTTGCCGCCGCGGCGCACGCCCTTCATCGAGTCGAGCATGGTCGACGCGGGCGCCTTCGCGCCCAATGCGCTGATGGCGAAATCGGCGCCCTCGCCGCCCGTGAGCGACTTGGCCCATTCGCCGGTGGACCCGTGGCCGAGCTTCATCACCTGGATGCGATCGGGTGCCAGCGCCTTGATCCTGGCGAGCAGCCGCTCGTCGCGCCCGGTGCCGAGGATCTGCGACAGGCCCATGGCCAGCCCGAGCATCGTGGCCGCGACCCCGAGCGTGCCGGTGATGCCGTCGATCAGGGCGACCTGACCCGGGCCCGCTCCCGCGTTCTTCAAGGCGCCGTAGGAGGTGCCTAGATAGCCGAAGCGCCCAGCCTGCTCGAAGCTCAGGTTGTCCGGGATGTCGACGATCGCGTACTCCGGCGCCGTCATGTACTGGCTGAAGCCGCCGTAGGGATACAGGTCGAAGATGCGCTGCCCGTCCCGGCTGGTGCTGAAGTAGCCGTTCAGCGTGAAGTAGCGGCAATGGCTGCGCTGGCCGGCACGGCATGCCTGGCAGGAGCCGCAGGAGCGCAGCGGACTCACGTAGACGCGGTCCCCCGGCCTGGTGTTGATCACGGCCTCGCCGACCTCTTCGACGATGCCGACGGGGTCCAGCCCGAAGACGGCCGGAAAGCGAGGCAAGGGCTGGTGCGGAAACCAGCTCGGCCAGTTGTTGATGACGTTGGCCATGTTGGGGACGATGCCGCAGGCCATCACCTTCACCAGCACATCGGTGGGACGGGGCTTGGGGATCGGGATCGTGTCGAGCGACATCGGCGTGCCGAGCGCATGCAGCCGGGCTGCGATCATGGTTCTGTTCATGGGGACCTCTTTGCGTGAGCGGAGCTTTCGCGCGCGGGCCCGCGTCCGGCGACGCCGGATCGGTCTTGGCACGAAAGCGTTCCGGGAAAAAAACTCAGGGTGCGGCGAAGGCCGCGCCCGGAGGGCGAAACTTGGGCGGCCAGACCGTGACCCATTTGCCGTTCTGGGCTTGCTTGATCTTGGTGTCGGCAACCCCGCTGTTGAACTTGCCGTCGAAGCGGCGTGTCCCCAGCACGGTGTCGACCGGATTGGCCCTGAGCCAGGCGGCCATGGCCTTGTCGTCGAGACGCCCCACCGCCTTGGCCGCGGCTTCCAGGATCTGCCAGGCGGCGTACTCCGCCGCGGCCTGGTAGTCGACGTGCGGCCAGGAGAGGCCCGCCGCCTTCGCACGCTCGTTGTACGAGGCGACGAACTCGGCGGCGCCCGCGTTCTGCGTGAAGGGCGCGTGGTCCTCGAACCAGGTCAGCGTGGTCAGCCCGCCCGCCTGCGGATTCGACACGGTGGGCCCCGGCGCCGGAAACAGATGGAACTGGCGCTCGGGCTGGTAGTCGATGCGCTTCATCGCATCGAGCAGCTGGGCCGCTTCGAGGCCGACCGCGCCCGACCACAGCAGGTCCGGCCTGGCGTCCTTGATGCGCGCGGCGATGCCGCCGAATTCGCGCGTTCCGAACTCGTACTCGAGCGACAGCACCACCTTCAGGCCGCGCTGGGCCGCGACCTCCTGCCCGCCCTTGGCGAGATCGAGGGCCGATGGAAACTTGCTGGTGACGAAGGCGATGGTCTTCGGCGGCGTCGCGGTGCTGGCGTAGGCGTCGAGCAGCACCTCGGTATCGGCCTTTCGCGGCTCCGGCCCCAGGGGGAGCGCGGGAAACTGCAACTCGTAAGGCGCCAGGCTCGGGTCGCCAAGGCTGCTCTGGACGAACAGCCTGCCGAAGCGCTGTGCCACGCCCATCGCCGCGATGATCGAGCTGGTGCCATAGGGCCCCATCAGCAGATCGGCCTTCTCGCGCGTGATCAGGCGTTCGTACAAGGTGCGCGCGTTGCCCGGCTGCGACTGGTCGTCGAGCAGCAGGAACTCCACCTTGCGGCCCAGCAATCCGCCCCGCTTGTTCAGCGAATCGACGAAGGCCTCGGCCGCGACCTTGTGAATGCCGCCCACCGGCGCGAGCGGCCCGGTGAGAGGCAGCGTGCCGCCGACGCGGATCGGCTCCGCGCTGCCGCCCGCCTGCGCGCGTGCGGGCAGGCCGTGTGCCAGCACCAGCGTGCCGGCCGCGGCCAGAAGGGTGCGGCGCTGTCGTTGAAATCCAGCAATGCTCATGGTGTGTCTCCTCGCGTTGTCAGATGACCGGCTCAGGCGATGCCGGCCGTGCGTGCGGCGGCTTTCACCGGTATCCGTCCTCGAGCTCGATGCCGAGCGCGCCCATGATGCGAACGCCGGAGTTGTACCAACCGATGGTGAGGACCAGCTCCACCTGCTCGCGCTCGGACAGGAAGGCGGCGGCCTTGCGCCACGTGGGTTCGCTCACATCGACCTTCAGGGTGGACTCGCGCGCCAGCGCCATGACGGCCCGCTCCTCTTCGTCGAAAAGCGGCGAGCTTTCGAATTCGGGCACGGCCCGCAGCTGTTCCGCGCTGATGCCCGCCTTCAGTCCGTGGGACTGGTGATGCGCGATCTCGTAGGCCGACGCGGTGCAATGCCCCACGGTGAGGATCGCCAGTTCGCGCAGCTTGGGGCTCAGCTCGGAGCCGCGCAGCGTGTTGGCATAGGAGATGAATCCGTCCAGCGCCTGCGGCGCATGCGCCAGCGCCCGGAAGATGTTGGCGGTGGGCACCTTGCGCTCCCGTTCCAGCCGGTCGAAGAGGGCCGGATCGGCCTGGGCGTCCGAACGTTGGAGATACTTGACTCGTGCCATGGCAATGACCTTTCTGTTGCTCAGTTCTGGGCGGAGAGCTTCAGGGCGTAGCTCTCCAGCGTTTCGGGATTGGGCTTCTCGGCCGGTTCGATGAGGGAGGTGCCGGCGAAGCGGGTGGCCTCGAAGTACCAGCGGGCCGGGGCCGGGATGCCCCAGCGCACGTTGGTGCTGAGCGAGGCCGCCTCCCACCGCACCGGCTCGATCTCGATGTCGATGGTCTGGTAGTGGCTGTTGAACAGCTCCACGCGGTGGCCATCCGGATCGCGCAGGTAGACGAACAGCATGCCGCCCGGCCCATGGCGCCCCGGCCCCCGTTCCACCGAAGCGGCGTAGCCGTAGTTGCCCGCCAGATCGCAGGCCGTGAAGATGTTGTGCGACTCCGAGACGGTGTAGGCGAAGTGATGCAGGCGCGGCCCTTCGCCATTCACGATCGCCAGGTCGAGGCAGGTGCCCTTGCGGTACATGAAGGCGCCCAGCAGCTTGTCCCCGTGCGCGATGTACTCGGAGTTTCTGAAGCCGAGCCGGCTGTAGAACTCGCAGAGCGCATAGGTGTCGGGCGCCAGCAGCTGATAGTGGTCGAGGCGCTGCGCATGCGCGCCGGTGAAGCTCTCGCACTTGAGGTACATCCGCGGCAGCGTCTTCATCTGCGCGCAGAGTTCGATCTTGGTGCCCATCGGATCATCGACGTGGAGCGTGCGCCCCTGGTGCGGGACGTCGACCCATTCGGCGGCGAGGCCCTCGGCCCGGAAGAACGCATACGCGCTGTCGAGGTCTTCCTCGAAGAAGACGCGAAAGCCGATGCGCTTGCAGGTCTGCTCCGTGCGGGACTGCACCAGCACCAGGCTGTGATGGCAGGCTTCTGCAAGGCCCCGCAAGTAGCACACGCCGTCGCCCTCCTCGGAGACCACGAGTCCGACGATGTCGACGTAGAAGGCCCGGCTCCTCGCGAGGTCCGAGACATGGAGGACGACGTGGCTGGCACGCGTGATGTTGAAGGGCGGTCGAAGATTGACGGCGGGCAGCATGAGGGACCTCGCGGGTGGGTTGTTGAAGCGGGAAAGGGCCGGCGGGCTCAGCCCTGGGCCGGTGCGGTGGCCGGCGTCGGCGCCGCGCGAAGCAGGCCGATCTCGGCGATCAGGTCGTTGACGGCCTCGAGCGCGAAGCCCAGGCTCGCGGCGTCCGCCAGCCGGCCGCCTTCGATCTTTCCGTTGACGCCGGCGATGACGACCTGCGGCCTGGCGATGACGCGCGACAAGGTGCCGCCCAGCGTCTCGCGCAGCTGGGCTTGGGCGCGCACGCCGCCCGTGAATGCCGGCGAGCTGGTCATCACCAGCACCGGCTTGCCCTTCAGCGGGGATGCGAATGCCGGCCGCGATGCCCAGTCGATCGCGTTCTTCAGCACGCCCGGCATGCCGAAGTTGTATTCCGGCGAGCACATCACGACGCCATCGCTCGAATCGACCGCCGCCTTGAACGCACGCACGGCATCGGGCAGGCCGGGCCCGTCCAGGTCCTGGTTGTAGAGGGGAATGCCGTCGAGCGGCAGGAGCGTCATCTCCACGCCCGCGGGCAGCGAGGCCTGGAGCGTGCGCAGGATGGCGGTGTTGCTGGAAGCTTGCCGCAGGCTGCCCGAGATGCCTGCGAGCCGGATCGTTTTCATTGCGAGTGACTGCCTTGTGATGTGGCTTGCGCCGTGTTGATGAAGAGAGCCTGAAAGTCCGCGGCGCTCATGGCGCCCGATGCTTGAACGGCAACGCCGACCAACCGCTGAATACGGCGTCGCGGCCCAGCGATGCCTCGATGCGCAGGACCTCGTTCCACTTCGCCATCCGCTCCGAACGGGAGAAGGAACCGACCTTGAGCTGGCCGGCGTCCCAGCCGACGGACAGATGCGCGATGGTCACGTCCTCGGTTTCCCCCGAGCGCGCCGAGACGATCGTTCCGAAGCCTGCCTGCTTGCCGGCCGCCAGGGCCGCATGGGTCTCGGTGATCGTGCCGGCCTGGTTGGGCTTGATCAGCACCGCGTTCGTGAAGCCTTCTGCAGCGGAGGCTGCGACGCGGGCCGCGTTCGTCACGAGCAAGTCGTCGCCGATGACCTGGCAACGGCTGCCATGGGCTTCGGTGAACCGGCGGAAGCCGTCATGGTCATCCTCGGCGAGCGGGTCCTCGATCGACAGGATGGGGTAGGCGTCGAGCCAGCCGCCGAGCATCACGATCATCTCGCCGGAGTCGAGGCTGCGGCCATCCAGCGCAAGAACATAGCGCCCGTCGCGGCCGAACTCGGAGGCGGCAATGTCGAGGGAAATGCCGACCTGCTCGCCCGGGCGCAGGCCCGCATCGGCAATGGCCCGCATCAGCATGTCCAGCGCCTGCTCGTTGCTGTCGAAGGCCGGCCAGTAGCCGCCCTCGTCGGCGACCCCCTGGAGCTTGCCCGCCTTCTTCATGAGGGCGCCGGCGGCGAGGTAGATCTCGGCGGTCCATTCGAGGGCCTCGCTGAAGCTGCCGGCCGCGGGACACATCACCATGAAGTCCTGCACATCGACGCGCCGCGCCGCATGCGCCCCACCGCCGAAGATCTGCACTTCGGGCAGCGGCATGCGCACCGGCCGCCCGCCGGCGAGATGGCGCCACAGGGGCTCCCCCGCCGAGGCCGCGGCGGCCTGCAGCACGGCCATCGATGTGGCCACGATGGCGTTGCCGCCGAGACGGCTCTTGTTCGGAGTGCCGTCGAGAGCGAGCAGGCGCGCATCGATGCCCGCCTGATCGCAGGCGTCGAGCCCTTCCAGCGAAGACGCAATCTCGTGGATCGACGAAAGCGCCTTCGTCACATCCAGGCCGCCGAAGCGCGTGCCGCCATCGCGCAACTC
This sequence comes from Variovorax sp. Soil_C_17, assembly GCF_057657265.1. Taxonomy (NCBI): domain Bacteria; kingdom Pseudomonadati; phylum Pseudomonadota; class Betaproteobacteria; order Burkholderiales; family Comamonadaceae; genus Variovorax; species Variovorax sp. Soil_C_17. The sequence goes on along the minus strand of NZ_JBDGIT010000018.1, from coordinate 51,271 downwards.
CAGCGCCTCTCCGCTGCCGGTGGAGGCGCCGGCGGGCGCGATGGCGCGGGCGGTGACGCCGCAGGCCAGCGCCACTTCCGCCTCCACCGTCGGGCGTCCGCGCGAATCCCACACGCGGCGGCCTTGCAGCCGCGTGATCCTCGTATCAGTCATGAGCATTTCCTGTGTCGAATGGCGTGTTGCTCCGTGCCGCGCCCGATGCGCCGATCAGCACGAAGGCGAGGGTCGCCGGCCGCTCGCTCTTGTTTCGCCATGCGTGGCGGGTGCCGTTCTGCACCACGACGTCATGGCGGCGCAGATGTGTCGAGCGCCCCTCGTCGAGCTCGAGCCAGATCTCGCCGTCGAGGACGATGCCGTAGTCCATGGTGTCGGTGGCGTGCATGCCGTCGGGCTCGAAGCGCTCGGCCAGGCCCGGGCTGATGGCGAGGTTCTCCGCGGCAGCGGCTGCAGGATCGAAGTCCGGCGCCGAGAACACGCTGTCCGGCGGAAAGGTGACGATCAGGAAGCGCGTCGCGCCCGGCGCAGGCACGAAGTCGGCAACGGCCGGCGTCGGGTCCACGCCGTCGAAGGGCAAGCCGGGCACCGGCGCACTCGCCCACACCAGGCGCGACACCATGCCGGGAATGTGCCGGAAGGCGTCGGAGCGCGGTACGGCCGAGTCGAGCGCCAGCGCCGACGCGCCTGCACCGTCGTGGCCGGTCACCACGCGGCGGATGACCAGCGGTGCGCCTTCTTGAAGCAGGAGATCAGACGCCAAGATAAGCCTCCCGAATGCGAGGGTTGCCGAGCAGCGTGTCGGGCTTGCCCGAGGTCACGATCCGCCCCTGCTCGATGACATAGGCGTGGTGCGCCATCTCGAGCGCCTTGTGGATGTTCTGCTCGACCAGCAGCACGGCCACGCCACGCTCGTTGATGGCGCGGATGATCCGGAACATGTCGTCGACCACGGCCGGCGAGAGGCCGAGCGAGGGCTCGTCCATCAGCAGCAGCCGGGGCCGCGCCATCAGCGCGCGGCCGATCGCGACCATCTGCTGCTGCCCGCCGGACATCGAGCCGGCGATCTGATGGCGCCGCTCCTTCAGGATCGGGAAGAGCGAGAACACCTTCTCGAGCGAGCCCTCGCCCGAGCCGCGCGCTTCGGCACGGTAGCTGCCGAGCTCGAGGTTCTCGAGAACGCTCATGTGGGTGAACAGGCGCCGCCCTTCAGGGACGATGGCGATGCCGTGCTCGCACACGCGATGGCCCGGGATCTTCGCGACGTCCGTCCCGTCGAGCCGGATCTCGCCCTGCCGCGCGCGCAGGATGCCCGCGATGGCGTTGATCAGGGTGCTCTTGCCTGCGCCGTTGGGGCCGACCACGGCCACCACCTGGCCCGCGGCGACCTCCAGCGTCGCATCCCAGAGCGCGGGCGCGTCGCCGTAGGACACATGGAGTTTTCGTACTTCAAGCAGCATGGGCAGTCCCCAGGTAGGCGCCCACGACGCGGGGGTCCTGCATCGTTTCGCGCGGTTGTCCGAGGGCGAGCAGCGCGCCCTGGTCGAGCACCGCGATGCGGTCGGCGAGCGCCACCACGGCGCGCATCAGGTGCTCGACGAAGACGATCGTCGTCCCGCCGGCCCTGATCTTTCGGATCATCGCGATGGCCTGGTCGACTTCGGTCGGGGTCAATCCACAAAGCACCTCGTCGAGCAGGAGCAGGCGCGGCCGGGCTGCCAGGGCGCGCGCGAGCTCGACGAACTTGCGCTCGTGCAGGTTGAGAGCGGGCGGCAGGAGATCCGCCTTGTCCTCCAGGCCGGTGAAAGCGAGCCAGCGTCGAGCCAGCGCTTGCGCGTCGCCCTCCCCTGTCGACGCGCGCGACCCGCCGAAGAAGGCGCACAGGCGAACGTTCTCCAGCACCGTCAGGTGGTCGAAGAGGCGCGGGATCTGGTAGGTGCGCGCGATGCCGCGGCGCGCGATCTCGTGCGGTGCCAGGCCGTCGAGGCGCGTGCCCGCGAGCTCGATGGTGCCGGAGGTGAGCGAGAAGTGGCCGCTGATCATGTTGATCAGCGTCGACTTGCCGGAGCCGTTCGGCCCCACGAGCGCCAGGATCTCTCCCTCGTCCACCTGCAGATGAACGCCCTGCAAGGCCCGGATGCCGCCGAAGGATTTCGCGACTCCGCGGCAGACCAGCAAGGGGCGCCCGGTCACGGCGTGGAGGGCAGGCGCCTGCATGACCACCGCGTTGTGCGCCTCCGGCGCAGCCGTCGGCGCCGGGTCCTTGCGGCGGACCCGTCGGGCGAGCAGGCTGGGGACGATCCCCTGCGGCAGGACCAGGATCACGACCACGAGTGCGAGCGCCACGCCTGCGCGGCCGATCTCGGCATGGCCGCCGCCGACGAAAAGACTCAAGGCCACGGTGATGAGCGTGGCGCCGATGGCCGGCCCTGCCCAATGGCGGGCGCCGCCCAGGATGCTCATGAGCACGACGTACAGCGGCACGGTGATCGAGAAGGTCTCCCCCACCGTCACGTAGCCCAGGTAGCCCGCCTGGATCGCTCCCGCCGCGCCGGCGATGGCCGAGGAGATGGCGAAGGCGGCCAGCTTGTAGTGCAGGGTGGGCACGCCCTTGACCTCCGCCACGTCCTCGTCGTCATGGATGGCGAGCAAGCCCGCCCCCAGGCGCGACCGGAGGATGCGGCGCGACACGGCGAGCGCCGCGAGCGCGAGCGCGAGTCCGAGGAGGTAGATGGCACCCGGCACCGTCGTGCCGAACTGGGGAAGGGCCACATTGCTCAGGTAGACCCCGCCACCCCCGTCGAGCGGCGTGTTGGAGATGATGGCCGCCAGCACATAGGTCACCGACAGCGTCAGCAGCGCGAAGAACTCGGCGCGCAGGCTCTTGATGCGGAACACGACAAGGCCGATGCCGAGAGCCAGCGCGGCCGCGATCGCCGCCGCTGCCGGAACGGTCAGCAGAAAGGGCACGCCCCACTTGCCGGCCAGCGTGGCGGCCGTGTAGACCCCGGCACCGAAGAATGCCGCGTGGCCGAAGCTCCAGTAGCCCGAATAGCCGCTCAGGATGCCCCAGCTGGTGGCCAGCGCGATCCAGAAGAAGACGACATAGAGGTACGACAGGTAGAAGTCGGCGACGCCTGCGTAGGGAAGTGCGATCAGCCCGGCCACCGCCGCCAGGGTCGCCGCACGGGCACGTTGTAGTGTCAGAGCCATCTGGGCTTCCACAGAAGAAGGACGATCAGGATCGAGAAGGCGACCAGAGGTGCCCAGGCGGGATTGACCGCCGCCATAGTGATCGACTCGGAGACGCCGATCAGCACGCCGGCCGCCAGGGCGCCCAGCGGCCTGGCGAGCCCGCCGATGATCACCACCGCGAAGACGACGCCGATCCAGGCCTCGATCTGCGAGGGCGCGAGCGTCGAGGTCAGCGCGATGAACACGCCGGCAACGCCGGCCAGGGCGGCGCACAGCCCGGCAAGAAGGTACGACAGGCGCGTGGCATTGATGCCGAAGGCGGCCGCGATGGCGCCGTCGTGGGCGGCAGCGCGCAATGCCTTGCCGAGCAAGGTCCGGTTCAGCCCCGCCCACGCGGCGATGGCGAGAAGCGCCGCGCAAGCGAAGGCGGCGAGTTCCAGCACCGGCACGAACACGGGCCCGATCTGCAGCGACTCCTGGGCGTAGCCGGACTCGAACTTGCGATAGTCGGCGGACCAGAGCCACTGGATCATGGACTCGATCAGGATGGTGATCCCGAACGTCACCAGCATCGACGCGAACTCGTCGACCTTGAAACGCACGAAGACCGCGTGCAAGGCCAGGCCGGCCACGAAGAACGCAGGCACCACAACGAGCGCCGAGAACCACGGCGCGATGCCGAACTGGGTGCCCAGCTGGTAGGTGAGATAGGCGCCCAGGAAGGCCAAGGCGAAATGGCTCAGGTTCACCAGGCGCAGCAAGCCCCAGCTCAGGCTGAGTCCGAGTGCCAGCAAGCCGTAGATGCCACCCAGCAATACGCCGCCGATGGCCGCTTGGGCGAGCAGCGTCAGGCTCATGGTGCGCACGCGTCCGGCTCGCGGCCCGGCCCGGGCGATGCGGCGCACGCTCCGATGCGCCGCAGAGGGTGTCCAATTTTGCTCATAACGCGATGTCTCCTTGGTTGTGCTAACGTTGGCATTGATTCTGCAAACGCCTGCTCCCCTTGTCAACGATTTTCTCACGATGCGTAGTGGACAGGGTTTCGGTTGACAGTCGATGGCTTGAGGGCTAACGTTCGCATGAACTCATCATCCCAACGGAACAAAACGGAACTCCCCATGCACATCGCCAGGTACGCGTTGGACGATCGCGTCCACTACGGAATCGTCGAGAACGAAACGACGCTCGTTCGACTGGACGGCTCGCCGCTCGACGGCCTGAAGCGCAGCGGCGCCATCGATGCGCTCGCGGCCGTGCGCCTTCTCGCGCCCATCGAGCGGCCCCGTGTGTTCGGCCTCGGCTACAACTACATCGCGCATTCCAAGGAGGTCGGAAAGGCGGTCCCGCAGTTGCCGGTGCTCTTCATGAAGCCGAGCACGACCGTCATCGGCCCGGACGAGTCGATCGTCTACCCCGACGACGGACAGAACATCCATTTCGAGGGCGAGCTCACCGTCGTCATCGGCAAGCAGGCGCGCCACGTGTCCGAGGCGAACGCGCTGGACCATGTGTTCGGCTATACCTGCGGCAACGACGTGAGCGATCGGGTGCTGCAGCGTCGCGAAAGCGAATTCGGCTGCCTGCTCGCGGGCAAGGGCTACGACACTTTCGCGCCGATGGGGCCGGTGATCGCCACCGGGCTGGACCCTTCCGGGCTCGGGATCATCACGCGCGTCAACGGCACCGTGCGCCAGGACGGCACGACCTCGGACCTTCTCTTCTCCGTGCCCGCAATCGTTTCCTATCTCAGCCGGTACATGACCCTGCTGCCGGGCGACATGATCATGACCGGCACACCCGCGGGCGTCGGCCCCATTCAGGTGGGCGACACCATCGAAGTCGAGATCGAGGGCATCGGCATCCTGCGCAACGATGTCGTGGCGGAGGATCGCGGCAGCGCGCATTCCAGCTGAGCGGCCGGCGCCCGGGCCGCTCGGGAAGCGGGTCGGCTTCGTCATTGCCATCACCCGCGGCAGAGGATGACTCAGCGCACTTGGTCTGCGATCCAGCGCAGGATGAAGTCAGCCACTTCCGAGTTGTTCCTGTCCTGCATCATCATGTGCGAGTTGCCCTTGATGCCTACATCGGGAAGGCGCACCAGGGTCGCCCGGCCCCCTTCGAGCCGTTTGATCCGCTCGACCACGGCCTTGCGCGCCGCGTAGCGGGGCTGGCCCGTGAACACGGGAGCGTCGAGATGGTCGCCGAACAGTTCCAGCACGGGGACCCCTCGATAGGCCGCGATCTGCGCGTCCGTGGGTGCGACCGACTGCGCGCCCTCGATGTTGACGACGGCCTTGACCAACGCCGGACGCAGTCCGACCAGCGCATCGGCAAAAGGACCAGCCAGCGAATGGACCACGACGATCGCGGGGCCGATATCGTCCAGCAGGGCCGCGAGCGCCTTCGGGGCCGTTCCCATGCCTCCTCTGTCGAGCATGGCCTCGGCGAAAGGCACCCCCTGCGAAGCGAATCGCGGGAATGCCTCGACCGGAAACTGCGTGTCGGGGTAGGCGGTCCCGTGCGACGGCCCGAAGCGAAAGAGAGGCCAGGCGAGTTCGGCCGTCACCATCAACACGCTGGCGGGCAACCCGGCGACGCTCTCCCCGGCCTTGGCTGCGTTGATGGCGGTCGCGTCGAAGCCGGAGCGCCCGCGCCCCGGCGTGTCCACGACGTAGACGGCATGCCCCTTGCGCGCGAGGTAGGTGGCCCACCCCTCCCGTCCGTCGGGCGTGGTCTCGTAGCTCATCCCGGTCAAGCCGCCGCCGTGCACCAGCACGATGGGGATGGCGCTGGTCCTGTTGGCGGGGATGCGGTAGTGCACGTACATCTGGTTGACCGTCACCGTTCCCGGCTTGACCGGGCCGGCCGGCGAAACGCCCGGATGCTTCGAGGTGGCAGGCTCCCCGTTGACGAAGAACATGCCCTCGTCGGCCAGGTTCAGGGGCCCGCCGATCGAAGCGGCGGCGGCTCCGATGCACCCGCATCCGAGCACGAGCGCGCAAGCCGCGGCGGCGATCTTTCCGTCCATGTGAAGCATGAAGCCTCTCCGTTGTGTTCTGATGACGCACGAATTAGAGGCCCTGGGCTGGGGCGCGTCCAACGAGGAAAGCCAATGAACTCATTGGCTCCGCTCATTGACGAACCGTGCGCGCCGGCCAGGGTCGCGTCAACGATCGCCCACGGCTGCGCCGCAGACCTCCGCGACGAGGGAGCGGAACCATTGATGCGCAGGGTGAGCATGCAGCCGCTCATGCCAGACCAATTTGTACAGGAGCTTCTCCACCTCGAACGGCAGGCCGCGCGTCACAAGCTTGTTCCTGGCCATGAGCCTGCGAGCGTGGCCATGGAGAAGGTCGCTGGGAACACAGACCAGCAGGTCGCTGTCGGCCACGATCCGCAGTGCGTCGGCGAAGCGATTGACGACTGCGACCACGCTGCGGCTGCGGCCATGCAGGCTGAGCCAGCTGTCGACGATGCCCATGTCCTGACCCGACGGGGAAACGAGCACGTGCCGCGCGTCGGCCAAGCTATCGAGGGACATGGCGCGGCCGAGTTCGTGCCCTCGCCTCATGACGCAGACATAGTGGTCCGCACGGAGACTGTGCACATGGACGCTGTGGGGCAGCGCCGGAAACATCCCGACTGCGCAGTCCAGCGTGCCGCGTTCGATCGCCTCGAGGGAACTGGCATTCGTGTGGTGGGAGAACGCGACACGCCCGAAAGGCGAGGCCTCGCTCAGCTTCAGCGTGATGCCGGGCACCGCCTGGGATGCAAGGCTGTCGGTCACTGCAATCCGGAAGGTGGTGGCGTCCGCACGAGGATCGAAATGCTGCGGCGCGATCGAGGCGCGTAAGACGGCGAGCGACCGATGGATGTCGGGCCACATCGCCATCATCCGCGCCGTCGGCCGAACGCCGTTGGCCACCTTGATGAACAGATCGTCGTTGGTCAGTTGGCGGGCGCGACGAAGCGCATTGCTGACGGCCGGCTGTCGTGAAGAGTAGTAAAGATGGTTCTTCCGCACTTGATGTGACGACGGCCCTCGTTTCAATTGGGGTGCAACGTTCGAATCCGCAGCAAATCGAGGCTTGCACGACCGTACATCTGGCGCTTAAGGAACTTGAGTCGGTTGACCTGCCCTTCGACCTGTCCGCTGCTCCAGACCGATTCAAACGCCGCGCGTACCGCTGACAAGTCGCCCTTGAGCCCAACCGCGAAGCGGCGCAGTTCCGGTACACCGCAACTGCGTGCCCGTGCGAGCCAGCCGTCGAAGCCGATGACGTCGCGACGATGGACCAGCCCAAGAAAATGCCGAGCCATGTGACCGGCGATGGCGATCGAGGGTTCGATCCTGCAAAGGGTATCGACGAACCGCTTGTGATCGCTGTGCTTCCGCTCGTGATTGCCGCGATCGTCCCAGCCGACGAGCCAGGCATAGGCCCGCCCTGGTGAAGGGCGAGCAAAGCGTTCGACACCGGTTGGAGATCCGTGTGGCTGCTGCGCCGTGGCGCGTGTTCGCGCCATCTCATTGCGCACGGTGTTTCGACTGCCCGCAAAGCCTTGGCCTTGCAGTTCGTGCCAGACACGGGTGGCGCTGACGCAGCCTTCTGCGGTGCGGAAGTCGACGTATTCACGATGGGCATCGAGCATCTGGTAACCCCTCGTGCGCTGCGCCCGTTCGGGAAACGAGCCGGAGCGAATGAAGTTGCTTATGGTGCGTTGGTCAAGGTTCATCGCGCGGCCGATCGCCTTGAAAGTCTCTCCGAGATTGTGCCGACGCACGGCCTCTTCGTAGAGGGCGAGTCGTGCCGCGCGGCGGTCGATCCCGAGACGCTGCCAGATGGTGAGCGCGAGTACCTTGGCGCCGTTGTCTGCCCTGAGCGGCTCACGTCCAACGTACAGTGCTTGGCCCACCAGCCTCGCCGCTTCTCGCAGCTTCGCGGACTGACGCATCAAAAGGCGCTCCACCACCTCCCGCAGATTGCTCAGAAGGTGCCAGCGATCGGCGACCTGCTGCGCTGCAGGTGCTGCGCTTTGAACAGCGTCCGAATAGGCCCCAGCCCGGTCTCTGGCGACCACCGTGACAGTCGGGTGACGTAAGAGCCAGTCGGCGACCATTGACGTCTCCCTGTTGCCGATTAGCTCGATGGGCCTGCGCAATTGCAAATCGACAATGATCGTCCCATACCGATGGCCGCGGGCCATTGCCCAGTCATCGATGCCGACAACGACGGGCGCTGTCTCTGGCGGCTGGCATCCGGCGCGGCGCAGCTCGCGCAGCACGGTGTCGTCGCTGATGCGCATGCCGAGGCGGGCTGCCAGTCGAGCGGCTGCCGCGCCGCCGAGCGCGTAGCCCAGTGACCGCAGCACTTCGTTGAAGCCTCGGGTGCGGCGATGTCCCGTGGAAGCGAAGGTGCCGAGGCGCTCCGAGAATGTGCGCTGCTTGCAGTTCGCATTCCCACACTTGAAGCGACGAACCTCGATCGAGATTGTCACGGGATGACCGAAACAGGGCTGATCGTCGAGCTGACGATGGTAGCGACCGTGTACCTGGTCACTGCGGCGCGAACATTTCGGACATTCGGCCCATCGGGTTGAACTGGTCGCCTCCACGAAAAGGCGCTCGTTCTCCTCGTGCCACTCGATGATTCGCTTGCCGACACCTGCAAGTGAACTCGTCAGACCGGGAATGACAATCATCGCGCCCCTCCGTTGAAGTTGGACGTCGATCATGCCGCCGGCACCGTGTCGTCACATCAAGTGCGGAAGAACCATCATTACTACACTTCACGGGAGGGCACGATGGCAAGAAGAAAGAGGTCGAGCCCGGTGGAGGATTTCCTGGAACTGGTCGCCATGCTGCCCTGGTGGGCTGGAGTGGTCCTGGCTCTGATCTTCTACGTGCTTTTCCACCGCTGGGCGCAAGCGGTGCCGGTGACGGCCTTCCAGCCGGGCAGCGTCGCGACGACCGCCGTCCGGTCCGCCGGAGCCACGCTGGCTGGCTATGGGCAGTACATCGTGCCTGCCCTTTGCCAGATCGGTGCGGGCATGTCGGCCTGGCGCCGCCGGGCGCGTCGGATGCTCATGGGCAACGTCGCGCACGCCAAGAGCGCAGATGCGCTGGACGGCATGTCCTGGCGCTAGTTCGAGGTGTTGGTCGGTGAGGCCTTCAGACTGCAAGGATTTCGCGTGCAGGAGACCGGCGGCGGCGGTCCAGACGGTGGTGTCGACTTGGTACTGAGCAAGGGCGGCGAGAAGTTCTTGGTGCAGTGCAAGCAGTGGAAGGCCTTCAAGGTCGGCGTGGAGGTGGTGCGAGAGCTGTAGGGGTCGATTTGTTTTCAGTGTCAAAACTGACGGTTCGGATCCCCAGCAACGGCGCGGGGGCAGTTCGCTAAGTTGTTGATTTCGCAAGCATTGCTGTTCGCTTCGCCGCGGCGTATCGTCACCGGCCCCCGAACTGCGAAGGAGCACGGCAATGCAAGGCTGGCAGACGTCCTATCTGGGCCTGCGCGACATGCCGGGCGAGGTCAGCGAATTCGAGCTACAGGCCTTTTTCAGTTTCAGCCGCGCCGAACTCGAACTGATTGCGCGGCGGCGCAGCGACAGCCTCAAGCTGGGCTTGGCGCTGCACATTGGCTTCGCCCGCATGACCGGACGGCCGCTGAACAGCGTGCGCACCGTGCCCCTGCCCTGCTTCGCCACCTTGGCCGCGAGCTCGACATCTCCACGCCCGCCCTGGTGTCGCTGCGTGCGCTGTACGCCCGCGGGCGCACCCTGTTCGACCACCAGCAGCAAGCCTGTGAATGCCTGGGCTTACAATGGATGACCGAGCACCAGCGCCGCGCTCTTGTGAGGGTCCTGCGCGATGAAGTCGCGCACTGCTCCGACCGCGAGCGACTCTTGGTGCTTGCCAGGCAGTGGCTCTACGACCATCGCCTGCTCATCGTGCACGACCGCGTGATCCGCGCCATGGTGGCGGCCGCACTGGTCGAATTCGAAGCATCGACTGGCCAGGCCATCATGACAACGGTGCCTGCGGCGACCCGCCAGCGCTGGACCTCAGCGCTCAATACACCGCGCCCGGACGGTGTGCACTGCCAAAGCTGGCTGTGGAGCGCGCCGGCAAGGCATTCCACGCGCCAGATTACCGAGGTCCTGGAACGCATCGCATTCCTGATCGATCTCGGCGTCGATCGGCATCTGGGCGATCTCAATGACGTGCTGGTGCGCCGCTACGCCCGGCGCATGGCGGGCCGACCCCTGTCGGTCAGCGCCAGGATCAAGGAGCCGGCTCGCACGCTGGAGGTGAGCTGCTTCCTGCGCTACTGCCTGCTCACGGCCACCGATCAGCTCGTTTTCATGTTCCAGCGCCGCGTGGCCGACCTGTGGCGCCACGGTGCCGACGGCGTTGCCGCCTCCTTGGATTGGGCGCAGCAGTACCAGGAGTTGCTGCTGCAACTCTCCGAGCTTGCCTCCCATGACGATGTTCCCGATGGCGAACTTCGCTCGCGCCTGCGCGAGATCGTCGCGGCCAAGCGCGCCCAGCGCCCGCCGAGTCGAGCATCGGTCATCCGACAGCGTCTGATCGACGCCGTCGCGCCTGTACGCTCGCTGCTGGTCGGCGTGGGCCGGCTGCCCTGGCAGGCTACCGGCGAGCATCCCGCGCTCGACGCGTTGAACAAGCTGCGAGCCGGTTACGCCGCCGGCGCCAAGCGACTTCCAGATGGGGCCACGGCGCCACGCCTTGGCGCAGCCTGGCGCGCAGCCATCGCCGACCCTGATCGCGAGCGTGCCTTCAGGGCGCTGGAGGTCGCCACCCTCCTCGCGCTGCGCCGGGCGGTGCGCAACGGCTCGGTTTGGATCGAACATTCACTGAGCTTTCGCGGCCGGGAGCGCTTGTTCCTGCCCGAGGAGCGTTGGCAGGCCGAAGCTCGGCGTCACTACGCCAGGCTGCAGCTGCCGGCCAAGGCCAGCGAGTTCCTCGTGCCGCTACTCGCACGCGTTCTCGTCGGTGTCGACGCGGTGGCAGCCGCCGCGCGCTCTGGCGATCTGCGCGTTGACGACGAGCTGCATCTGGTGTCATTGGCCGCGGAAGAAGAGGATCCGCAAGTCACCAGGCTGAGGAGCCAGCTCGATCAGCGCATCGGCGAGGTGCAACTCCCCGAGGTCATCCTGGCCGTGGATGCCCAGGCGCGGTTCAGCTGGATCATGCTCGGGCGTGAGCCGAGGACGGACAAGGAACTGCTGATGGCCGCCTATGCCGGTATCCTCGCGCACGGCACCAGCCTCACTGCGGCCGAGTGCGCGCGCATGATCCCGCAATTGTCGGCCACCAGCATCCGCCAGGCTATGCGCTGGGCCGGCGACGAGCGTCGACTGGCCCAGGCTTGCCAGGCGGTGTTGGAATTCATGCAGCGCCATCCCATCGCAGCAACCTGGGGCCGAAGCGATCTGGCCTCCTCCGACATGATGAGCCTGGAGACCAGTCGGCGCGTCTGGCAAGCACGCCAGGACCCACGGCGCCAAACGGCCTCCATCGGCGTATACAGCCACGTGCAGGACCGTTGGGGAATCTTCCACGCGCAGCCAATCGTGCTCAATGAGCGTCAGGCGGGCGCCGCCATCGAAGGTGTCATTCGACAGGAACGCATCGAGACATCTCAGCTCTCCGTGGACACGCACGGCTTCACCGACTTCGCGATGGCCCTGTCCCGATTGCTGGGCTTCGACCTGTGTCCGAGGCTGAAGGAACTCAAGCAGCGGCACCTCTTCGTGCCACGCGGCATGAAGGTCCCCAAGGAGATCGCTGCTGTCTGCCAGGCCAGTGTAGACACCACGCTTATCGAAGCCCATTGGGACAGCCTCGTGCACTTGGCCGCCTCGGTGATGTTGGGCCATGCCAGCGCGGTGACCGCGCTGGCCAGATTCGGCTCGGCAGCGCGAGGAGACCCGATCTATGACGCCGGTGTACAACTGGGGAAGCTGCTGAGGACGGCGTTCCTGGCCGACTACCTTGTCAACGGCGGTTTCCGGCGCGAGTTGCGACGGGTGCTCAACCGTGGCGAAGCGGTGAACGCGCTCAAGCGCGCAATTTATACCGGCCGCGTCGCTCCGGCGCAGGCTCGGCGTGCGGACGAGATGCAGGCCGTGGCGGACGCGCTGAGCCTGTTGGCCAACATCGTGATGGCGTGGAACACGGCGCAGATGCAGGCGGTGCTGGACCGGTGGGCCAACCGGCGCCAGATCGTGCCGCCGGAGTTGACGGGGCGCATCGCGCCGACCCGCCTCGAGGGCATCAACCTGCGGGGCGTCTTCCGTTTCCCTGTCGAGCGCTACGCGGCGCAGCTGCTGCCGTCACAAACTGCAGGCAAAACAAGGGCCAGCGGCTGAAATCGACCTCTGGATAACGCGCCCTGGAGAGCCAGGCGAGGGATAGCAGAAACTCGTGTAGCGTCAAGGACTTGCGAGCGCCACCATCGCGAAACCCGCGCCAATGCTCATCCGTCGAAGCGTCACTTTTTGCACTGAAATCAAATGGACCCCTAGGTGTACGCCGTGGTGCGGCCGGACTCGGTCACCAACACCGGCAGGGAGAAAGTGGCGTGCCACTGGGTGGTGACGTTCTGGGCCTCCGGGGTGCCCGAAGCACGTGTGACCGAAGTGGGCACACGGCAAGGTGACTGGCTCCCCCATTTGGGGTATTGCAAAGCGGCTTCTGATAACGACCATTGCCGACGAGGAGGCAACACCATGCAGTCAGCTCCCCGTTTCGTTCGGATCGTAACGACGTGTGGCCTTGTGCTCTCGGTTCTGCTACAGGGCGCTCATGCCCAGTTCACTCCGACGCCGCAGCAACAGGTCAAGTGGTGCACGACGCCACAAGATCAGCTGCTTGCGAGGGTGTACACCAAGCAAGGCGGACTACAGCCGGTGATTCCGGAGCGTGTCTTGGCCGAGTTGGACGCCTGCAGTCTCGATGGCACCGAGGGGCTTGGAAGTGCGGCCCTCCAGAAAATCAAAGCGACCAACGACTACAAATGGCTGCGGCTCACGCGCTCGACGATTCACCCGGGACCATACCGCGATTCATTCATCTATGAGGAGTGTCCGGAGGGGCTCCCATGCGAGGTGAACGCCTGGGTCTCGAACAGTGTTCCAACGACTTCCGAATACGGCAAAACGGGAGGCCTGCCATTTGCAGCGATGCTCGGACATGCGGGGGACGCCGGGCATTACGAAGTTAGCGTCGCCGCGATGAAGGCGGTGCAGTCCAACTTAAAGGTTACATGGTCCGATTCCATGATCCACTTGATCGCCAGGGCGTCCGGCGATGCCGACTTCTTCGAGTGGGGTGTGCCTGCGGCTCATGCACAGACCCCAAACGATGATGACGGAAAAGTCTTCGGAACGCAGGAAGCGGCCAAGGCCAAATTCAGAGATTGGATCGCCGGCTACGTCAAAAAGTCGCTCGAACGATGCGCGACGAATGACTCGTCGGGGGCCGCATACCTTCTTGGATACATGCTGCATGGATTTCAGGACCTGGCCTTTCATGAGGGAATCACAAACGCGGAACACTCATTTCTCGATTCTGGCGAGTACGCAAAGCAGCCTGTTGACTCATCCAATGGAGAGTTCTATCTGCACAAGATGGACCTGGCAACCAAGGGTACGCGGCGGGTTCTGGAGGGCTACTTCAAGTACGTGCGGTCAAACTGGCCGGACTGTTGGAGCGCGATGGCGACGGGAACGTTGAAGTATCCTTCCTTTTTCACCAAGAAGGAGCTGATCGGTCATTGGCCGGACTTTGGCATTTTGCCGCTCATCGAGTTCAACCTGCTGGCCACGAAGGTCGAGAACGGAAAGACGTCTCTCAAGGATGAGGGGTACTTCATTCAATCTCGATGGCTCGGAGGCCTTCAGGAAGCAAGGATGCTCGAGGTTGTCAACGAGATCGTTGCGTCAAGCTTTCCTGCGCAGGCTTCGGAATGAAAGACCAATTTATAGTGCTCGTCTGTGCCATGGCATCGCATCTTGCCGTAGCTCAACCTGCCCTGGCACCTGGTCGCAAGGGCTACGCAGAAGTCGAGACGGCGATGCAGAGGCTGCGCCAGCAGGGTGTCCGGTTTGACGTAACGTCGGAGAGAACCTGGACTGAACTCACTCAGGGCAACAAGTCCGGATTTCTCGATGCGATCAAGGTGATCGAGCGTTCTGACTGGACGCCTGCCGAGAAGTCCAGAGCCGTGAACAACTTGGCTGCCAAGGCCGATCTCGCCGCGTTCGAGGCACTCGCCAGGAGTGGCAGGTATCCAAACATCGCACTGGCAGACTCGGTAAAGATCGACCTCCTGGGCGAAGACTGGAAGAAGCTCGCGAACCAAAGGGAAGTTGGCGTGCTGGATATGAGCAGCGCAGCATTTCTCGCCAAGTACAGGGTTGACCTGGAAAGGTTCTCTCAATGGCCGTATGACTCGGATCCGCGTCGAACTCCTTGGGATCCAGCCCCAGGTATTCGGCCAAGACCCTCAGATCCGGAACCGCGCCAGCCCTCTGGGCCATCTGTTGGCAGTGGAAGCCAGCAGATGGGCACCGCCGGGACTCAGAACCCATTGCCTCCTGACTCGCCTCCACCGCCTTCCATCCAGGCGCGAATTGATTTTTCCCTTCAAGCCAGATTGAAGGAGTGTCAGGACGATCTGAAAAGAATGAAGAGAACCGATTGCAGCCGGTCGACGGGTTACACCGTTTCGGATGTACAGATTGCTCATGGCAAGGCCGTTGAAGTGTCCGTGGACGACAGGCGATCGGACTCGTTCAATCCTGTCGGCTTCTTGGAGGTTGTCAGGATCGGTCACATGCATGTCAGGCACAACTGCACGGGGACTTTAATCGCCGAGACCCTGGTTTTGACTGCGAAGCATTGCACCAACGACTCGAAGGCCGAGCACCTTTTGGTGTTCGTGCCCAAGTGGGATCCTGCGGAGTATGAGGAGTGCAAGAAAGCTCAGGCGGAAAAGAAGCCGCCCAGGCAATGTGTTGGGTTCGACAAGATCCCGCTAGCCAAAAATGGTGGGATTCGCCCGCACCCAAGCGAAAGCGTTGACTTGACGATCCTCACACTCGCCCAACCGGTAGGAACACGCTTTCGCACGTTTGCAAAGGTGAGCTTTGACAGCGCTGTGCCGACCAAGATCTCCGCGGCCGGCTACGGCGATTGGAGAACTGACAGGCCCATCGAGTCAAGAAGCGTGCTGGACGTAGGCTGGTTTGTCGGCGAGGTGGATCTGCGAAACGGCAAGATGTCATGGAGACCGGATCAGATGAAGGGAAATACCGTGTCGTGCAAAGGCGACTCTGGAGGGCCCGTCTTCAAGGGGATACACGCAGGCTACAACCTGGATGTGAAGCCTCGCGAGTTGATCGCCGTTATCTCAGGCGCACCGGGTGGACAGCAAGAGTGCGGAGCCCAAGTGGTGACCCAAACAAGTCTTGCCAGCACTGAGGCCGCAAACTGGCTGTGCGAACAAAAGGACGTTCCCACCAGCGGTTGCTCGACCACCATGGCCTTCAAAAACTACAAGATCTACAGGCTGCCGCAAGAACCTTCGCTGCAGATCTCAGGCGAAGAAATGGAGAAACTGTTCAAGCGGTGATGACCATTTCGGCGGGATCTCGGTCACGTCACGCCAGCGCGCGATGAGGATCTTCCGGTCCTTGAAGTGCCGGATCAGCGGATCGAAGCCGGTATCCTTCGAGATGATGTGGAATCCACCAGCCGCGCAACCGGATCCTGCCTGGGCGAGCTCATCCAGATCGATGGCAGCGACCATGCCTGGTCGAAGACCGGGGGCCTGAGTGCACGCTGCTTGTGTTCATCGACGACGCCACCAGTCGGCTGATGCAACCACGCTTCGTGCCCACCGAATCGAGCTTTGGGTACAGCGTGGCCGTGCTCCCAGCACGCCCCGCGCGCCCAAGGGACAAGCCCAAAGTGGAGGTCGCGGTCTAAATCGTTCTTTGCAATGTCCAAGCCATACGTCGTACGATTCATTTCGGGGCCTCCGTCTGTAAGTGGGTAGATCGAACTTCCACTTTGGCACTCGATGCCGTCGACTGCGAGGCCCCCCTTCATCACCCGCGTCTCCACCGTTCGCAGTCAATCAGCGAGGGGGAGGCGTCCATACCATCTCCTTTGCCAAGAAGTTAAGGAAATCCCGTTCTAGCCAAACGGGTCTCGCTCGGGTAGTCCCACATAGCATCTTTCATTCGATCACCCCGAAATACAGCATGCCAAACTTAAAAGCTGGCCAGCCATCGATCGGAACTGGACTCGATGAGGAAGACCGGATCCTGATGGAGTCCAACGGACAGCTGCCCTAGCCTCTGGGACATCTCCTGGCCCACGAACCGCCTGATCGACCGGCCGGTCGCAACACGGTGGCCTTCGTACTCGTGGAGCACGGAAGTTTCCCGTCCACTCAGGGCGGCCAAGAGTACGCTCGTGAAGACCGGCTCGGGTTGGTGACTCAATTCCGCCCCTTGCACCTCGTAAGACTTGCTATCGACACCCGTGGAAAACAGACGATCAACCTCGCAGAGCTTCGTCGGCGCCTTGAAGCTGGGGAAGATAGCCGACCCAGTCAGGTCGCCGTCGATGCCCGCTTGGCTCTGGTCGCGCGCGGTATCTGAGATGAACACGATGTGCGGGACGGCCGTCGACCGCGCCATGTTGACGGCTTGGTTGACGTTGACAGCTTCGTTCAAATCGACAATCCCATAGGTCAATAGCCAGACAAGTTGCTGATTCGCGGTGGCGCCATGACCGGCGAAGAACACGATGAGCTGGTCCAACTCCTTGATCCGAAGGCACCTATCTACGGCATCTTGGATGTCGCGCACCTGAACCGGCCCGTCAGTGTCAGTGATCAAGACCACTTGGTCGGCCGGTATGTGTTGGTTGTTCGTGGCCCACTCCACGAAGCTCTTCGCGGCAACGGCGGCGGCCCGGAGCGAAGGAAGCCCCGCCACCGTGTCCACGCCGATTGAGACCACGGCCCGAGGTCCCCTGTGGATCGATGCCGGCCGCGCTGGCTCTGGAGCAGCGGCTATGTTCAGCGCCGAAACGTTCCGTCCGAGCGCTTGCCAAGTCTGCGCTCCAACAACACCGTCCGTCACCAGGCCTCGCTCGCGTTGGAAAAGTCCGACTGCATCTGCAGTTACCGAATTAAACACGCCCGTAGCTTCTACCGCCAGCATGCGCTGAAGCTCGGCTACGTCTGGCCCGCGGTCTCCGCGCTTAAGGCTCCGCGTTGGAGCGACTTTGCCAGGACCCGCCCCCTCTGGCGTAGTCAACTCAGCATCCGGTGGCGAACCAGTGCCACTGCCCACAGATGTCGCGGGCAAGGAGCGTTGACGCGCATTGCCCTCCACCTCGGTGACAGCGTCGAGCACCTGGAGTGCGGTGCGGCGCAGGGCGGCTTCGAGGGGACGGCCCTTAAGATGCGCAAGCAACAACGGGGTGCCGTGCTCATCGACGTTGACCGCCTGATACGACGCAAGCGTTGGCGGCAGCGTTCCTGCCTCGACAGTAACGGCTACGACGGGCTTCCTGAGCTGCTGCGCCCGCTCAAGTTCAACCTTGGAGTAGTTGGCCTGCGCGCTTGCTGGACCGGCCAAAACGACCAATGCATCCGACTGATCAACCCACTGCAGCACGGTACCCGGAAAACTCTCTCCAGAGGAAATGTGGCCGTCGTAGCGAACGTCAATGCTTCCAGTCTCCTCCAGCGCCGAAACAAGTGCCCGTGCGAGCGCTGCGTAGGTGCGAACGTAGGAGATGACAACCATCGGCCGCTTTTCCGCCTTTGCGGCAACCGGCTCCCCACCATTCCAACCGCGATTGGCGGTCTCTCGCGGCATTGCATAGAACCCGCGCAGCATCAAGTTCGCCAGACTCAATTCCTGAAGCCGGGCCCTTGAAGAAACATGCGTCGCCACGAGGGCTCGGGCTTGGTTCTCGTAGAGACCCATGAGCAGCTCGTCAGGACCTAATTGCGAGACGAGCGCTCGAAAGTCGCCTTCACGCAGCCTTCGTCCGAGGCTTTGGATTTCGCTGGGAGGATTGAAGTAGCGGTTTTCCGCCTCTTCGTACGTGTTTTGAAGTTCATGCAGTAAGGGCGTCGTATCGATCCCCATGGAACTGACGACGTTGACCGCCGTGGAATTGATAGCGTGCCTCAAGGCAGCTCCGTCCAGGTCGCTTAGAGCGAGAACTCGGCCTCTGGCGTCAACGTTGGCGGCGGCCATGTCGCGCAACTCGCCAGCCTCCTCGATGTCATGAGAGGCCTGGACCGGGATGATCCGCCTGCCCAGTTTCTTCGCCAGGCGCATTTCCGTTTCCGATTGACGCCGACCGGCCGTGCCAACAATGGTCACGATGGCGTCGGCAAGTTCAACGGACGTACCGATTGCGTTCACCGAATTCGCTGGCGCTGAGCCATCTGTCAGCCGCTCGACCTTCAAATCCTGCGCCAACGCTGTCTCAAGCAAGGCGGCATAACGAGCGTATTGGCTCGGACTGAAAATGACGATTCGCTTGAGTGTCTTGGCGCCCATCGACAGTTCGGCTGCCGCATGGCGCAGCCGGCTCAGTTCGCCGAGATCCAACCGCAACGCTTGTAGCTTGTCGCCCCAGGCGACCGCCAGGGTGTCGTCGGTGGGAGAGAAAGCCAGCTCGACCGCACCGGTTGCACCAGGCAGCGTAGCGCGGCTCACCTCCATCCAGCCGGAAAGAACTTCGTCCACCGGCGCCCACAGCGCCAGGCTGCTGCCCGTCTGGTGGCCAACTGCGAGCCAACGCCCGTCGCGAGAGGCGCTCAGTGACGCAATGCCCTCTTGCACTGTGGTCTGCCAACGCCGGCTGCTGCCCGCAGCCTGCTCGGGTAGGCGTGCTACCACCAGCGTATGGGGTGGCTCAGCAAAGGCAGCCCAGCGGCCTTGGGGGTCTGCTGCCACAAGCCAGGACTGTGAAACCGGCGAAGGCAAGATCATGCTGCAGCCCCCTCGAACAACTGTCGGCTTTGCCCAATGCTGGCCTCGATGGCAAGGCCCGGGCGCAGAGCCACCATCCAACGACCGGACTGCGTCAGTCCTAAGAGCGGTTGTTGTTGGGTGACTTCAACGCTGACGCTACCCGCACGCCAAGTGGTACCTTGGTCCCCTTCAAGCAGCGCGGATAGCGTGCCATCGGCCACGTACATGGCCTTCACAGCGGGCTGCTCGATCTCGCCCGGTCCGAGTCCCAGCGTCTCGGCCTTGATTTCCTCGACATTGCCGTCGGGCAGGGGTCGGTGCAACACCAGCTCCCACCTGCTGCCGGCGCGATGCGTTGCCAACCAGTCGTGCCCGGCCTCGTCGGCAAACGCAAACGCCTCCAAGCGTCCCAAGCCCGCTTCGGCCAGCGGGGGCAGGGACCTTTGCAGGGCGTCGACGGCTGACCCCAGTGCAGGCGACGCAGCGCCCTGCTCGAATGCGCTGAGCCAGAGGTCACTGTCCAACCCCAGACCTGCCCAGGCTTCGGTCAGCGCGAGAACCCGCACCTCCTTAAGTCGCTGAAGTTCTTGCCGCCACGCCGTGTGTTCGCGAGTTCCCCGCTTTGCAACCGACCCGGTCATTGCAAAAAGCATCACAGGCCGATCACCGGCCTGCTCGGCGGCATTTGATCGGGACGACAACACTCCGAGCATGCGCACCTTCCAGCGCCCCGGCTCGCTTGATGGCATGCCGAGCACCCGCACCCCAACCGGTCGTCCGGTGCGCTGCTCCAATTGGCGCGCCACGCTGGTCACCAACTCGCGCACTGGGTCAGCATCGGCCGCGGGGCACAGCACGTATAGCAGCCATCCGCCGCGGCGTGTGCGAGTACCGTGGTGGAGGCGAGGTGCCTCGAAGATGTCAAGCCCCAGGCCGTGTAGCACGCCTAGGCGCCGGCCATCTGCCGACCAGCGCAGACCATGCATCGGCGCGGGCAGCGCTACCTCGGCGCGCACCGTGAGCCCTGGACCGGCGACCTTCTCGTGCACCACGCGTCGACGCACGGCGGCGCCGGCCGCGCCCGGCGGGCGGAATCGATCTGCCAGACGGCGCGCGAAGCGCGCGAACGGCAGCGCCGCGGGTGTCAGATCGCTGCTGCCCTGGCGGTCTTCGAGGTAGGCAATGAAATCGAAGGGGTTGCCACTGGCTTGCTCAATGTATCGCTGCACCGCCAGGTTCAGCTGCCACCATTCGCTGCGCAGAAGCCCCCCCACGAGCTCGTCGCGTACGGAGTCGGCCATGTCCAGCGTCACCTGCTCGTCGGCGCGCAGGTTCAGCGCCGTATCGGCCGGCGCGGGGCCGCGCGGCGTGAGCAGGCCGCTGGCTAGCACCTGGGCTAAGTCGTCGTCGCCGGCGGGCACCGGTGGAAGGTTGGCCTGCACCAGGCGCACCACCGGCAGAGTGAGCGGCTTGATGGCCGCCAGGGCAGCGGCCAGCTTCAGCGCCCGGGGCCGTGCGCTGCGCCGCAGTGCCGCCACCTGCGCCCCGGGTTCAGGCACGCGAGCGGCGGCGTTGCTGGTGGCGCCGCCCTCGTAGGGCAGTAGTGCAGCGGGGCAGCTGGCCCCGCCTGCGGCCATAAGCATTCGAGCCCAGCGCCGCGCGCCGGCCGGGGCCATGTCCAGCACCGGTAGCACCAAGCCAGGCTCGCCCTCGGCCCATTCGGGTCGCAGCACCGCCAGCGTGGCGCTCGGCTGGTCGCGCCGATGCGCCTGCACACGCAGGTCGACAAAGCCCAGTCCGGTGTGCGGCCAAAGCGGCTCAGGCAGCAACTGGGCCACGGCTACCGGCATCAGGCACGCCCACGGGAACAGCCAGCGCGCTATGCGGCCGTCGTGCCAGGCCGGGCCGGTAGCGTCTGACACCACCAGGAGCAGCCGTCCACCCTGGCCATGCTGCCACGCCGCGGGGTTGGCGGGTCGGCCGTCAGGGGAATGCAGCGCCAGACCTTGGGGCAGTGCGTGCAAGCTGAACAGATGCAGATCACGCAGCCCGGCGCGGCGGCGCAGCAGGTTGACGAACTCATCCACCCGCGGCCGCCAAGCCAGCAGCGGCAGGTGGGTGTCCACCACCACCACAGCGTCGAACCAGCGCGGGCGCGGTGGCCGCAGGACCGGTTGGGGCAGGCCGGTGTGGGCCAGGGCCTCGGCGCTGGCCTCTTCATCAAGTAAGCGCGCCGCGCCGCGGGCGTGGCGGCGGCCCAGGGGGCGCAGCGCGCGCGCTAGCTCGGCTGCCTCGGGCAGCGGGTGGGGGCTGGGCAAGGGGATGGCGCGCAGGCCGCCAGCCCCGTCGCCGTCCGCGCCAGCATACACAGCGCTGTCGGCCTGCCGGTCCGCCTCACGTGCCGCACTGTCGTCCACCTCCACCGGCCGGGTGGTAGGCTGGTAGGCCGCGGGGCCTAAAGGTGGGACGGTCGCGGGCGGAGCCATCTCGGTGTACGCGCGGGCACCCGCGTCGTCGCGCGGGGCAGCCTGGGCCCCGACGGCGGTCGGCACCGGTACGGCCGCACGCGGAAGGTGCTGCGCCAGCCACAGCACGTCGCGCAACTCCTCCCAGCCGGCCAGCGGATCCACCCTCGCCACAGCCTGCGCCAGCTGGTGCAGGCGCAACGCGGGGTTCGTCTTATTCTGCCGGGCCATGCTTAACCGCGCGGGCCCACCAGTTCCTGTGTCAGTGCCTGCACCAGACGCTGCTGCTCGTCGGCGTTACCGAGCTGGCCGTGCACCACGAAGTGCACCGCATTGAGCAATTGGTCGGTGGCTACGTTGGAAAGCTTGCCAGCCTGCACCTTAGCTAGGAATTCGTCGATTAGTGCTTGGGCTTGGCGGACCTCGGCAGCGTCGAATTGCAGTCGGATGATCTGCATCAGGCGCTTGCCTTCGACGTTGTCGTCGGCCGGATGATTGCCGGTAGGGTTGGGCATGTCCAGCCTCAGGCAGCGGCGCAAGAATGGCGCGGGGAAGTCGCGCTCGCCATTGCTGGTGAGAACCATGAGCGGGAACTGCGCGCAGCGCACCTTGCCGCCGACGATTTCGGCGACGGGCTGGCTGTCTTCGTCGTCGGTGAACACGGTTACCGGGCCGGCGAATTGCAACCGGCGCAGCTCGGGTACGTCGAACTCGCCTTCCTCGAACACGTTGAGCAGGTCGTTGGGAAGGTCCAGGTCGCTCTTGTCGATCTCGTCGATGAGCAACACGCGCGGACGCGTCGTTGGTAGCAGCGCGGTACCCAGTGGCCCCAGGCGGATGTAGCGGCCCAGCTGAGCGGCGATTGCCCGGGCGTCGCCGGCTGCGGCGGCCTTGGCGCCGGTCGTCTGCTCGTCCTGCAGGCGGCCGATTGCGTCGTAGCGGTACAGCGCGTCGCGCAACGTGGACGCCGAGGTGACGGACCAACGCAGCGGCGCGCCCAGTGCCAACTCATATGACACCGCATAGGCCAGGCTGGACTTGCCGCTTCCGGGCCGCCCGGTCACGAGCAACGGCCGGCGGAGATATAGCGCGGCATTGACCATCTCGACAATGGCCGTGGTGGCGTGAAATCGGGCGCCGCGCCGAGCGGCGGCAGGCCAAGTCCTGAGCCGGTTCCAGTCGAGCAGCTTGCGCTCTTGCAACACCTTGGCGGGATCGGGCCGCCAACCCGGGGCTGGCGGCAGGTGGCTGATACCGTCGTGGGGCTTGCGGCTACCGGTGTAGAGCTTCCAATCCTTGATGTTGTTTGGCATATGGCGTCCTATGTTTGCGGGCCCCAGGGTGGCACGCGCGTTGGGTCGTCCAGCATTAGGCTCAGCTCCTGCAGGCCTGCGCGGCGCAGTTGCAGCAGCCGCGCCGGCGTTTCGGCGCTGGGGCCACGCAGCCCTGCGTCGAGGTGGCCCTGC
The DNA here is from genome assembly GCF_057657265.1 of Variovorax sp. Soil_C_17. NCBI lineage: Bacteria > Pseudomonadati > Pseudomonadota > Betaproteobacteria > Burkholderiales > Comamonadaceae > Variovorax > Variovorax sp. Soil_C_17. Next base: position 28,116 of record NZ_JBDGIT010000018.1, on the reverse strand, counting down.
AGCAATGGAGCGATGGCCGCTCCGCGAGCCCATGCCAGCGCGGGCAGACCGTGTTTGGTGCACAGTTGGTGTGCCTGCTGTAGGGCTTGCGCGTCGGCCTGGGCATCGGGCACCAGGCACCACATCGGCCCACCGGCTTGCAAGTAAGCGTCGGCCGGGCGCGCCGCGCCCGCGGCGGGCGGCTGGGCCAGGGGCTGCGCGGTATGCCAGCGCGCCAGCACCTCGGGTGCGCGCTCGCACCACAGCTTGCGCAATTGACCCAACTCGCGCGGGTTTCGTAGAAGGGTTACGTAGGTGCCGCACAGGTCGAAAGTTGGGTCCTCGTCGCAGCCGCTCGCCAGTTCCTGCAGCTCCAAGCCCTCGGCCAGCAGGCCGCGCGGAAGGAAGAGCTCTATCGGCTCCCTGGAGCTAACGCGCAGTTCGGCCAACAGGCCAGCGAGCTCGGCCTTCAGCGCCGGCACGCCGCGGGCATGACGGGCCTGATGGTGGTCGCGCCCGTCTGGCACCGGTACACCCTCGGCATTACAGCGCGCGGCCATCACCCACCAAGCAGGCTGAGCGGGCGGCGCGTCGGGGTCGGCCGCCACCCACAGCAGCAGAACTTGCTGTGCCGGCGGCGCCTGCATACGCGCGTCGATGCTGGCCCGCTCGGCGTCGCTGACAATGGCCTTCACCCACTCACGCAACGCCTTCGCCTCACCCACCGCGGGCTCAGCCAGCAGGCGCAGCGCAAACTCGTGCAGCGGCGCCACGCCATGCGTGGCGGGAAGGTCCTGCAGATAGTTCAGCAGCCCGGCCGGGTTTGCCAGCAAGCCGCGCGGCATCTCGGGCCGCAGGCTCAGCACGGCCAGTTCGGCCTGGCGGTCGAACGCGACTTTCGCGCTTCCGAACACCCAGTCTAGCGCCGGCTCAGTGGAAAGATGGGTTTCCTGGTCGTTCCAGTCGGTGGCAAAAACATAAGCGGCTGCGGCCAGCCGGCTGGCCGCGGCCTGCAATGCGGACTTGAACTCGGGCCAATGACCGGCGGGCGCCTCGGCCAGCAGCTGACGAAGCAGCACGCCGTGGCTGGAGCCAGCCTGGGTGTACGTGGTGGTTTGGCCCTCGGCACAGACAAAGAGCTTGCAATAAACCGGGCCGTTGGCACGACCCTGCGCCAGCAGGTTGCGCGGTGCGAGGTAATCGGTGTTCCACGCCTGCAGCGATTCGCGGCAGGTGTCCATCACCAGTACCAGGTGACCAAAGGATGCGTGTCGGCTATCCACCAAATGGCGCGCTAGCTGATCCAACTCCAGGGTTTCTAACTGCGCACTGCTGGAACCAGGCAGTAGCAGGTGGTGCTCCTTGCCGCGCGCCACGCCGTGGCCGCACCAGTGCAGATACAGGGTGCCGCCGGCGGCATCATTGGCTAAGTCTTCGAGCAGGTAGCGGGCAAACGCTTCGATGTTGAACTCATGCCATCCAGGCCAGGCCACGTTGACATGGTCGCAGGCGGCTCGGTCGGCCGGCGCAAGCCATAGGTCGATGCGCTCGTGCCTTACGCCGGCGGTCTGAAGCGCCTGCGCTACCTGCAGCGCCTCGGCCACCGGGCCGTGCAGGTTACCGACGCCGTACCGCTCCACCCCCACGATCACCGCGCGGCTGGCCGACGGGGGCGAGGGATTGGGCGGCGCGAATGGCATCGGCGCGCGGGACTAGAGCGGGAGCAGGCGCCTGAGCAGCTCAGGCCAGAAGTTCTTCGTGCCCCAGTAGGCGCTGTGCGCGTCGGGGAAAGGCTGGCCGCTTTTTACTTCCATGTCCACGATGCTACGCGCGGCGAAGCCGCCGAACACCGGCGCGGCTAAATAGCTCAGCAGATCGTGGCGGTCGTACACATTTACCCAACGCCGCGGGAAGTGCTCAGGCAGGTGCTGTCCGGGCCTCAGAGCGCGCAGGGCGCCCAGTTCGTACAGCAGCGGCGCCTGGGAACCGACGGTGACCAATTGCTTGACCTTGGGTCGTGACGCCATGGCCAACATATCTACGCAGGCAATGCCACCCAGACTGTGGGCAATGACGGTGACCTCGTCGTCAGGGCAATCGTCGATGCGGTCAGCGATGAATCGCCGGAGGGGCGCCCCGCGCGCCTGGTAGCGCAGGATGTCGCCTGCCGCCGGATAAGCAGCGTTGCTGAGTACGTCGCGCTGGCGTACCAGTTTGGCGGTGGCCCAGCGGCTGGCTGCACCCTTGAGCTTGTTGCCGAGCCAGTCCAACACGGCACCGGCCTCGAGGCCGCCAAGTTGGTCGACCACTTGTTGCACCAGGGCGTCGCGTTCGTCGTCGGACAGCGGCGGAGCTTCGATCTGGCGCAACCCGGCGAGTAGTTCGGCCACGCAGGCGCGCGCGGCGGCCTCACGTACGCCGGCGTCCACCCGCCGCGCAGCGCGCGCAGCGCCGGTCAACGCCGGCGCTGCGACAACCTTGGCCACCGCCTCCTCCCATAGCCTACTCGGCACCTCTGGCGGCAGCAGCGCCAGCGCGGCCACGTCGGTGCTCAGCGCGGCAACTTCCAAGGGCCAGCCATCCACCTTGGCGTCCATCCGGCCCGCCCCACTGGCCGGGCGGGCCGCCAGTTCGCGCAGCTCGTAGGTGGCGTCCATGCTCAGAAGCTCCCACAACAGGCGCCTCGCCTCCGAGCCGGCCTCCGGTGGAGTGACCCCTTCGAAGTCAGGGATCGACCGCCCGTCACGCGCCAGCTTGGCGCCCACTTCTGGGCCCCATAGGCAGGGCTGCACCTGCGCTCCGGGCACCGCTGCTTGCAGGCCGCGGGTGATGCGCTGCACCGTAGCGCGATATCCCTCCTCCCGCACGCCGGTGCCGTGAACAAACAATACGCTACCCATCAGCCCGTCTCCCGAGACCGTCACCACTGCCGGCCGTTCCCAATTGTGCAACGCTATGACACCCCAAACGTCCGCTGAATTGAGGATACGCGACCAAATTCGGGCTGGCGATGACCGCCGAAGATCGCGGGGACGACAGCATGCCGGCTCCGCCCAGAGATTGTTGTGCAATCGCTCAGACCGCAACTGCGGGCATCCGTCCCGACTAGGTCGGTTCGTAAATGGTGCTGCAACAAACTAGGGTAACCGCGAAATTCCTACCGACGCATCGCCTAATACGTATGCACGGATTGGACCGCTCAGTTCCAGACCTACCCAGAGCTTGCCGAAACGGTGTAGCGCGTGCAGAGGGGCGGGCTGGGGAGCGGATTGACCACGCCGAGGGGATGGAGTGAACGGCGCCGGCGTCGGGAAGGGATCAGGCGTGGTGGGGGTTTCAGCGGCCCTGCTGGGCCACGTGCGTCAGCGATTGGAGCCCGGGAGGGTCGAGATCCTGCAGGGAGCTCGATGAGCAGCACGAAAGCGCGGGCCCGCATCGCGGATGCGCCGAGGGGTGTGGCTTCGGACCATCGGATACAGTGGGCCCATGGACCGACTACATTCCGTCTGGCCCTGAGTTGACGGCCTACCTTGAGAGGATGCTGAGCTCGCCAAGTCTGGCGAGGTGCAATGCTTCGCAGCCCGCGTATTCAAGAAGGACGGAACTTGGGAGGACGTGGCCGCGGGCGGAACGGAGGAGCAACGTGCAGCTCTCCTCGCGAAAGTCAGACAACGTCATTAACGGAGCACGTCATCGCGACGGTGCAGCGAGCGACGGGCCTCTGCCGACCACTTTGAGGTTGGTAGGTCGGTAGGTCCACAGAGGCATGCACTTTTTCCATCGATCCTAGATCGCTTCTGGATTGCATTTGCAGGGCACTGCGGCGCCGCCGCAGTCGCATCCACCTCCGTCGGCCACCAAGTCGGATGGCCGATCAGTGTGGTCTTCGCAGACCCAGCCAGGCGCACACCGGGCAGCCGTACCCTCCTGATTTGAAGGCGGGCGTTCCTCGTTGACGTAAGGGGCGTTTTCTCTGCGGCATTCGCTCCTCTGGGTGGTGGGTGCACGACGGCCCGGCTCCGTACCTTCGAAGTTATCAACTTCTGCTGTACGTGAAATCGAGGCAGGGTCATAGCCTTCGCGGATGTTCTCGTAGACACCATGGCCAGAGGCGAGGCCAGAAATGCGCTCCCACTTACGTGACAAGACATCCAATCCAACGCCGGGAAGACCATCCGGAGAGCCGACGCCGGGGTCGTAGTAGAGGACCTGGTTCGGGTTGTTGGTCGCACGCATGTGCTGGTATAGCTTGAGAACGTTCGTATCATTTGTCCCGCCGGTCAGCGTGTTGTTGGTGCCGTCGCAGAAAAGGATCATGTCACGCTGGGGCGTCGACCCACTCGTGGGTGGCTCTCGTATATCGGAGATTTGATGGAGCGCGCCTGGGAAGTCCGTTGATCGATCGTCCATTCTGTGACCTTCCGCGACCTGTCTTGGATGGCGCGAGAAAACCGAACTCCGTGCCAGCCCGCATAGCAAAGCTCTATGAGAGGACCAGCTCCAACGCCGGCATCAATCGATTCTGCGCAATTCTACGGAAGCCCTTGGGAGTCGGGTGCAATTCATTTGCCCACCAGCCTTCTGCTCCGTCTTCCGGTAACTCTCCCGCCGTCTCAACTGCGATGATTGGTCCAAGGCCGCCGTTCAGAGCCAGATCGTCCTGTGCATCCCCCAGCGATGTGATGAGGGATTTGAAGAGATCGCGGCGCAACTTCATCCCCTGCACTTTGGCTATGTCCATCGGCACCTTCAGCCAATCCGATGGACCGAAGAAGCCCTTGCCGGTGGGCCACGCGTTATCGTAGTTGTGGAGCACGATCGGGGCATGTTGGTTATAGGCGCGGAAGCGGACGATCACCTCCCGGTAGGCATTCATGATGCCCGTGATGACTGCGAGTGGTTGGGTTTGGCGCCAGCACTCCGAGACTGTCGTAAAGCTTGAGCAGTCCGGCTGGAGGAGACGGAGAAAGTCATCCTGGCCGGCAACGTCATTGCCGCCGCCGCTCAGGATAAGCACTTTGCAACTAGTGGCAAACATGTCGAACCCGAAATCAATGGCCTTGCGGGTGCCTTGAGACCAATCCGCTGCCTCAGCGCCGTTCTTCCCAATCACCACGAAGGTCTCGCTTGGAAAGAGAGACCCCAGCTCGGTGGCCAAGTTGTCAACGGGGTACCAGAGCCATGAATCCCCGATTGCCAGCACAGAGGCAAACTGAACCTTGGCCAGAGCCGTGTGGACGCCCCAGAATACATTTGCCATCGATGGTCACTCCGGTGGTCGGGATGCACAGCGAGACAGCCGGCTGTTCCAGTCTTTTCTTCGCAAATCATCGCACCCTGCGGGCGCGCAGGACATACTTCAAATGGGGGAGAACCTGGCGCTTTGGGAACGTATCAGGCTGGGGTGACCTTGCTGCCGGCAACCAAGTGCACTCACTCACGGTCAGTTCCGCCAAGAACGTGGTAGTCGTGCCTTTCGTGTGTGTAGATTGCGTTTCGCGTTCTTGTGCAACATTTGCTCGACCATCTGAAGGAGCTTGATCGCCAGGTCGATGAACTCGAGGGACGATCCAGGCATGGCATCGCAGCAGCGAGGTCAGTTGCAAGCTCGCACAAGTCCCAGGCATTGGACCACTGACCGCCAGCGCGTTGATCGCGTCGATCGGCGATGCCAGGAACTTCGACAGCGGCCGCCAACTGGCCGCCTGGTGGGTCTGGTGCCCAGGCAGCACTCGTTTGGAGGAAAGACCAATCTGCTTGACATGAGCAAGCGAGGCGACAGCTATCTGCGGACGCTTCTCATCCACGGCGCCCGTTCCGTTATCTTCCGCGCGTCGGGGCACAAGTCCGAAGCCTGCAGTTGGGCAGACGCCGTCGTCCAGCGTCGTACATGAACGCCCCCTATGCCAGGCACTCAGTTCGTGACGACGCAAAGGTGAAGATTGCTCCCGTACATCCGGACTTGGTTGCAGCTTTTGGCTGCGGTCCCTGATGGGATCTGCTGGTCGACGCCTCAATCGTTTGTGCGCACTCTGAGTGCCACGGTCATAGCGGGCTTGGTCGACCACGGTCTTACCTGTCTTGCCATCAATTTCTGATCGCCTGAGCAATCGACGGTCTGTTCTCCCTGTCTTTGTTTCTTGCCGATCGCATTTCAATGCGTCAAGCGACTGGCCGTGTGTAGCCAGCTTCGTATCGCCGATTGTGGGCTAGCAGCGCCCAGATGGTGCGCGCATTCGAAACAAGAACGTCGCAGCAGTGGCATTGGCCAACAAGTTGTTGCAGCGTTCTGATGGCTGCGTACCCTGATGAGAGACACGCGCGGGGGCCTTATTCGGTTTTTTGAGAATGGCGTTGACCTCCTCCTATCAAACTACAGGCACACCCCGCGCAGGTCCAACCTTGCTTCATCACTTCAGGCCGTCAAGCGGCGGTGGAAATCAGTTCGTTGCAAATCTTGGGTTCGAATGGGTTGAGTTGCCGAGCCACGGGGGTCATGCCGGGATCGGTCTGGGACCCTGCCCGCTCACCTGACGGACTTCGATGTCCAGCATTTTTTCCAACTCGGAGATGGCGACGTCGAGGTGATCCGCCTTCGATTCCGATCCGAACGCCGGGTCGCAGGCGCGCTGCAACTGCCGTTCCTGCGTGCTTGCGGCCGCCCGATGGACCGCTCCTCCGTGCCGCCACGCAACCTGCGGTACGTGGCCAAGACGCTGGAAGCCACGCCACTTACGATCGCGTGCCTGCGCAGTCTCTACGAACGCCGCCCCGCCCTCTACGAGCACCAACAATGGGCCAGGGAGTACCTTGGCCTGAGGGATCTCGATCCGGGCGCAGAAGCCGCCCTCGTGGCTTGGCGCTTCATGCCGCTGAGGCCGCGCATGCCGACGATCTGGTCACGTCCGCGTGCCATTGGTTCTATGACCACCACATCCTGATCTTCGGCCAACACCGTGTGCAGGACTGGGCCCGCGACGCGTTTGCCACGATCGAAGCGGGCATCCGCAGCGCGGTCGCCAGCGAGATCACGCCCGCGGCAAGGCTCCGCTGCCTTGCATCGGCCCACAGCCAGCGCCCCGACGCCGGCTGCCACATCCGGCAGGGGCGTTCCGCAGCAACAGGGGCTCACTAACCGGACCACGAGGGACGCAAAGCATGCCGACGAGATGGCGCGCGTCTCGCCTCACTGAACCACTTCTGCTTTCGCTGCCACAGCTCGTGCGCTCCGGCTATCACGTGTTCGACAAGCACGTCGTGGAGGATGCGTCGTTCGGCTTTGAGGAGCGCTTGACGCAGCCGACAACGAGTCCACGCTACATGCCGCAGCCGGATCCGAATCCGGAAGAGCCCAGGCTCTTCCGGATTTTTTATTGCCTCTCGACATCGCCATTCCCGCCATCCGCCATCGTCTCCTTCAAATGGAGGTTGCGCCCGGTATGGCCGAGAACGATCATGCGTCCTCGATATCCGCCGAGAGGACGCCAATGAACCCGCCAGTCAATGCGCCTCCACCAAGAGATCCCCAGGCTCTACAGCACCACTTCTCAGACACTTATTTCTCGCTGCGCATGGGCTTGGCGATCCTGGCCTTCGCCTTCCCGCTGTTCCTCTTCTTCTATGGCAGGTATCGCCATGGCCTGGAGCTGCAGCCATCGATGAGCGCCTACTTCTTCGCCGCGACGGCGCAGCAGTGCGCCTCGTTCCCGATGCGGACGATCTTCGTGGGCTTCCTGTTCGCGTTCGGCGCGGGCCTGTACCTGTACAAGGGCTTCACGGCACGGGAGAACGTCCTGCTGAACGTCGCCGGCGCCTGCGCGGGGCTGGTGGCCGTCGTGCCGGAGCGGCTGCGCGCCGACGATCCGGACCCCCGCTTGAAGCTGCTGTACGACGCCTGCCCCGCCGTCCGGGACTGGGCAGCCGCCGCGCCGGCAGTGCCCGTTCACTATCTGGCGGCCGTGGCCCTGTTCGTCATCCTGGCCATCGTTGCTTGGACTTGCGCGGACAAGACCCTTGCCTATCTGCCTCAGGGCAAGGGGAATCCGGTGCTATTCCGCCACACCTACCGGACGATCGCGGTGCTCATGGCCCTGTGTCCTCTTTCGGGATGGCTGCTCGCGGGCGTGTTCGGCGCCATGTCCAACCATGTGTTCTTCATCGAGGCTGCAGGCATCTGGACCTTCGGCGCGTACTGGGCGGTGAAGAGCCGGGAACTGGCGCTCTCCCAACTCGAGAAGGACCCCGAGGCGGCCGTTCGCAACGCACCCCCTTCAGGACCGCAGGCGGATAAGCCCCGCTACGGCGCCGCAGCGCGCGGGCCGGCCGGCGCGCGCTAGCCCTGGCGCGGCTTTCGAGGAGCAAGGGAAAAACGACCTGGGCGGCCGGCCGCCACGCAGAAGTCCAATCCAACTGGAGGGCGCGTAAATGGCACACAAGCGAAGCATGGCGCTGTGCGGGATGACTAACCTTTCCGTCCTGGCACCGATCAAGAGCAGCGTGGTGATGGGCTTCGAGCCCATCAGCTACCTCGAGCGCCTGCGCAAGGTGCTCGACGCGCTGCATTCGTCGCGGCAGAACATCCGCGAATCGGAGCTGCGGCCGCCGGTGTTCCCGGACGTGGTCGGGCGCTTCGGCATCATCCATCACTTCCGCTACGCGATCGTGCCGCCCACGGTAGGCGCGCCCGACGCGCCGGCCGACGGGACGTGGCGGCTGTCGCTCAACGTGACCTTCGACGGCGGATGGGAACCCTACATGCGGGTGATCTACCGGGACCTGGGCACGCTGCTCGACCTGCTGTTCTGCCATTGCGACGGCTACCTCGGTTCGCGCAGCGCCCGGTTCGAGGACTACTGCGCCTGGGTGCGCCGCAACGAGGTCGAAGGCGGCCTCTTCTACGCGGACTCGGAGATGACGCTGGGCGACCAGCAGTACCTGGCCGCGGTGGAGAGGGTTCAGCGGGAGTGGGTCAGTCCGCCGGCGGCGGACCAGGAAATCGCGCGATTGCACCTGCCATCCGAAGCGCAGCGGCAGGCGGACGCCATGAAGCTGGCGCTGTCCGACCCGATCGGCGCACTGGTGCTGCCTCTGCGCACGCTGAAGGGCCTCTATAGGCTGTCCACCTATTTCCAGGTCGGCGACGGCTCGGACGAGATGGCCATCCTGCGCCGCTTCGCACAACTCGTGCTCGAAGGTCCGCGCCGGGTGATGGCGGCGCTGGACGGCATGCAACCAGTGTTGGCTGCCTGGACGAAGACCCGCGCGCTGCTAGCCGACGAGCTGACTTGGCTGGCCGCGAGCACCGGCGGCGCGGCCGTGGCGGTCCCGGCCCTGCCCTATGATCCGACCCGGCTGCAGGCCCAGATCCTCGGCGGCAATAGCGAGCCGCCGACGCATGGATGCGTGGTGCTGCTGGGCATCGCGGACGGATCGAAAGCGAGCCAGCACCTCGCCACCAATCTGGCGCCCCAGTGCGGGCCGGTGCCGGCGGGATCGGTCGGCTGCGTGGCCGGATTCACCCATGCGGGATTGGCGGCGCTGGGCATCGCCGAGGCACGTCTGGAAGCATTGCCGCAGGAGTTCGTCGACGGCATGGAGGCGCGCTGCGGCATTCTGGGCGATGTGCGCGGCAATCACCCCGATCATTGGACGCGGCCGCGGGCCTTCGACGGCAGTGGCCGCGCCATCGACATGAAGGTCGTGCACGTGGTGCTGGTGCTGAGCGTGCGGGACCCCGGCAACCCCTCGCACGACATGCACCCGAAGCTGAGGGCCATGGTCGGCACGCTTCAGGCAAGCGGCACAGGCCTGCGCGTGCTGGCTGTCCAGCCGACGCGGAGCCATCGGCCCCCCGGCGCGCCGTTCGGCAAGGGGCACTTCGGGTTCGCCGACGGCATCAGCCAGCCCGTCATTTCCCCAGAGCCGAAGGCAGCGGCCCTGGGAAAGCACTCCGACGAGGTGCGGCCGGGCGAGCTGCTGCTCGGACACGGGAACGACCGCGGCGACGCGCCCCATCCCAGCATCGAGCCCCTGCTGTTCGAAGGAAGTTTCCTCGTGTTGCGCAAGCTGCGACAGCGTGTCGATCATCTGGAGGAAGAGCTCGACAGGCTCGCGCTCACGCCCGCGGCGCGCGAGGAGCTGCTCTCCAAGATGATGGGCCGGCAGCGCGACGGGACCCCGCTGGTGCCTCAGGCGTCGGGCACTGCCTTGAACGACTTCACCTACGATGGGGGCGCGGCCAGCGATGCCTGTCCCTTCCATTCGCACGTCCGTCGCGCCAATCCGCGCGACGGACGTGCCTACACGCCTCGGCTGCTGCGGCGCGGCATGTCCTACGGGCCGCTTTCGCCCGATGACCGCAGCGCCGAGCGTGGTCTCGTGTTCATGGCCTACTGCGCCAGCATCGCCGAGCAGTTCGAGATCGTTCAGCGCTGGATCTCCGGGGGCAACAGCAGTGGCGTCGGCTCGGCGCAGGCCGACCCCTTCCTGCGCGTGCCGCAGCTGGGCGAGTCGAGCGCCTTCCGTTTCATCGACGGCGCGGGCCAGGTAAAACGGGTTGTCTTCGGCGACCGGCCCCTGGTGGAACTGGAATGGGGGCTGTATCTGTTCGTGCCAGCACTGGCAGCCCTACAAGACCTGCCGAATTTCCGCAGCAATCCTCCCGGGCCTGCGCCTCACTACCGACGCATGCCCGAAGAGACGGATGGGCAGGAGCTGGAACAGGAGCGTGAACGGATGCGCGGGCTCCTCGAGGATCATGAACGAGCGGTCGAGGTGTGGGAGCAGGTCCGCGCGGGCAATCCTGCCGCACCCATCGATACGGCCTACGGCCACCTCGTCGGTACCTGCAAGGCGGTGCTGGACGTTATGAAGGACCAGGGTAACGCCTATTCGGTGGCGGGCTACGGCGACCGCATGAAAGTCTCGATCGGCCTGAATCTTCTGGGAATGGATCCCGACATCGAGCGAACGAAGGCGCTCCCGCTCAATGCCGCCATCGCGGCCTTCGGGGAGCAGCAGGCCTTCGATGAAACCATCCAGATGGTGAACCAAGTGCTGGCGACGTTTCCTTCCCTGCCTGGCCAGGCGGGCGCTGCGCAACGCCGCCCGATCGACCTGGTCAGCTTCAGCGACCACGTGATGGCGACTCTCTGCACGAAATGGATCGGCCTTCCCGACCAGCCGGGCGCCCAGTTCATGGCCGCCGGCGGGCGACTGCAAGACAACCCCGGCAAGCCGCGCTGCCCCGGCAACTTCGCCACGGCATCGCGCTTCATCTTCTCGCCCCATCCGCGGCTGGACGTCATCGACGCGGGCCGCGTCCAAGGCCAATCGGTCCTCGCGGCGGTGACGAATTGGCTCCAGACTGTACCCCAGCTGGGCACACTGGCCCTCGACATCCAGACGCGCATGGGCGGCGTTTCCCTCCAGGATCCATCGTTCGCGCTCGGTCTTGCCGGCGTGCTGCTCGGCTTCCCGCCGACCGTGCAGGGCAACTACCTGCGCACGATGGAAACGTGGATCAAGGAAGAGACGCTCTGGCAGCACCAGCAGGCGCTGCGGGACGTGGCGGGCAAGAACCAGATCACCTACACGCTGGCCAACCAGGCCTTGCGTGCGCGCCTGTTTGAGACCATGCGCCGGCGTCCGGTCCCCGAAATGCTGTGGCGTTGTCCGGTCCACCATGAGAACGGGCCGGATCGGACGCCAGAGAACCGCATCGTCCTGGGCATCGCCTCGGCGCTGAGCCGACGCGGCCGCACCCAACGAATTGATCTTCGGGCGCGACGACCGCGTCGGTGAGACGCCGACCGTCCACGGCTGTCCCGGTTACCCGATGGCCATGGGCGTGCTGCTGGCCATGATGGCCGGCCTGTTGAATGCCGGCACCCTGCGGCCGACGGGTTCTCCCGTGCAGCTGATCCTGACGCCGCGTTAGCAAGCCAGGGCGGCGGCCATGCCCATCGTCTGCTGCAAATGCCGTGCCTGGCCAAGGTGCCAGTGCATCCCCATGCTCTCGAAGCCGATCACCGCCTCGGCGAGCATGGCGCGCACGTCGTCCTCGGTGCCGCGGCCGAGGCGCCACGTGAGTTCCGCGGCGCACAGCTGCGTCACGGCGACCTCGTGGGCCGAGCTGCGCGCACGCGCCGCCCGCATGGCTAGGTCCAGGTAGTGCTGCACGCGGCAGGGCGCATTCGCGGCCGCATCGCGTGCCAGCGCCCGGTAGCACATGGCCACGCCGAGCAGGTCGCTGCGCCGGCCGCGCAACAGCGCAAGGGCCGCATGGTGGCGTGCCTCGCGGCGCCGCCCGGCCTCCATGAGGCCGGCGGCCAGCCAGCCGTTGTTGAGGGAGCGGAACAGGCCGCTCTGGCGTGGGTCCAGCCAAGCCGTCACACCGACGATGGTCTGCAGGCAGGCGCTGCGGCGGGTGAGCATCCATTCGGCGTAGGCGCTCATCGCGCGCGCGATCGAGAGTTGCGTGAGGCTGCGCGTGGCCTCGGCATGGCGCCCGGATTCATCGGCGGCGTCGCGCGCCTCCGGCCAGCGGCCCTGCCACAGGAGGACCGCGCTGCGCCAGCCATGCACTGTGGCGCCGATCTCGTGCGTGGCGCCGTCAATGCACGAGGACGCCTCGTCGAAGCACGCATAGGCCTCGTCGAACAGGCCGCGGTCGCCGAGCAGGTAGGCGCGGCACACCAGCGAAAAGGCCAGGCCGACGTTCAGGTGATGCCGGCTGCGGTAGTGGCGCTTGACCGCGATCGCCTCGTCCAGCAGCGGGAGCGCCCGCTCATACTGTGCCGTGGCGCACAAGGACTCGCCGAGCGCGGCCATGATCTGAATGGTCAGCTTGTCGTCTCCCGCCGCGCGGGCCGCGGCCAGCGCTCTCTCGCAGTGGAGGACGGCTGCATGGCCGTCGCCCAGTCCATAGCTGATGTAGGCGAGCCAGTGACGCGCGTGAGCGACGAGGGCCGCGTCGCCGTGACGTTCGGCAAGCTCGACGCTGCGCTCGTACAGGGCGAGTTCGCTGCGCACCGGGTCGAAGACGCATACGCGGGCTAGGTGCTGCGCGACGGCAACCCATCGCAGCGCCACCTCGGGCGTCTGTGGCAGCCGCTCCAGCGCCGCGAGCGCCACCCGATAGAGTGCCCGGGCCCGATCGAGCGCAGAGGCCGCCAGCGCCTTGTCACCGGCCAGGGCGGCGTAGCGTGTGGCCTGGGCGGCATCGCCGCCGGCATCGAAGTGCAGCGACAGCGCCTCGAGAGCGCCGTCCTGCAGATCGTCGGCATTGCGCTCCTGCAAGGCCGCTGCGATGCGCAGATGCAGTTCCTGACGCACATGCAGGCCGACCGACTCGTAGATTACGTCGCGCGTGATGCCGTGCTTGAAGCGCAGCGTGCCGGCACGCTCGCCCGGGAAGATGAAGTCCTGCTCGGCAAGGCCGAGCTGCAGCGGACCATCCGCGCGCTGGCCGGTGATGCGCTCCAGCAGCCAGGCCGGAATGACGTTGCCGATCACGGCGGCCACGCGGATCAGTTGGATCTGAGCCGGTGCCAGGCGCTGCACGCGCGACTCGACGAGCCGGTTCAGCCAGCCGGCACCGCCCTGCGTGCGGCCGGGCCGCCGGTCGACGTCGCCGCGCCCGACGGAATGGCAGAGCTCCTCCAGGAAAAGCGGATTCCCGTTCGCGTGCCGGCAGATCTCACCCGCGACGAAGGGATCGATGCCCGGCAGCCGCGCGGCGACGACGCGCGCCGCCTCGGCACCGTTCAGCGGGACGAGCTCGATGGTCTCGTCCGCTGCAGCGGGCGCGTTCGCCGCCATGTCGGCGCGCGCGGACAGCACGATCAGCAATTTCGCGCTGGCGCGCTTGCGCAGCGCTGCGAGCACCTGGTGCGACGCATCGTCCGCCCATTGCCAATCGTCGACGAAGAGCAGAATCGGCTGTTGCGCGGCGATCCGCCCGAAGAGCTGGTCGAAGCCATCCGGTGTGTGAGGCGTCGCAACGACGGCGAGCGACGGCAGCATGTGGTGGAACGGCTGCAGCGGCTCGCCGCCCAACTCGCTGTCGCAGTAGCCGCGCAGGATGGTGAAGCCGCGCTGCATGACACGCCGGAGGAAGTGCTCGACGAGGCGGGTCTTGCCTATCCCGGGGGTGCCGACGACGGCGACCGAGCGGCTGCGCCCGTCGACGGCGTCGTCCATGGCCCTGTCCAGGCGATCGAGTTCGGCCTCGCGGCCGACGAACGCGCTCGAACCGTGCAGCGCCGTCGCTGCCAAGTTCTCGGTCAGGCTGGCGCGTGCATTGACGCGATAGACCAGCAAGGGCGCGGCCCGCCCCTTGACGAGGAGCGTGTGGGGGGGGCCGGTCACGAAGAAGCGGCTGGCCGGCCCGAGGGTTTCGTCGCTCACCAGGATCTCGTGCGGTCCGGCGGCCGCCGACAGGCGTGCGGCGACGTTGGGGGCCATGCCCAGCAGCTCGTATCGCCCCAGTTCCACGCCGCCACTGCGCAGCAGGACCAGCCCCGAGTGGATGCCGGTGTGCAGGCACAGCGTGTGCCCCATGGGCAGGCTCGGGCGCAGTTCGCTCACCTGCTGATGTAGATCCAGCGCGGCGGCGACCGCGGCGCGGCCGTCGTGTTCGTGCGTCTGCGGGTAGCCGAACATCGCAAGCAGGCCGTCCCCCTGCACACGAACGACAACCCCTCCATGGCTCGAAATGACATTGTTGTAGACGCCGCGCAGAGCGGCGAGCACTGCCGCATAGTCCTCCGTCTCCATCACCTCGGCGAGTTCGGTGGATTGGGAGAGGTCGGCAAAGAGCAGGGTGAGAAAACGCCTGCCCGCCTCGGCATCCAGCGACTCGCCCGCCGTGTCGTTTTGCATGGACCTCAACCCCCGACCGTTCAATGCGCAAAGCCTGCTCGAGCGGGGCCTGTCCCCTTGCAGTCAAAGCCCCGCTGCGTTGCGATGCTGCGATCGGCGAAAGGCCCGTGGGCACGGCGTCGATTCGCCGTCGGCCCGAGCGCATGAGCCGCCGCATTGTCGGGGTATTAGCACTTTATGGCTAGTGCCTGAGCGCCGCACCTGGCCGGCAAGGCAGGCGCGGCAAGGCGCTGCCCGGCTGCGGCGCCTGCCTCAGAGGCCGGCTTCGATCATCGGCGCGCGCAGGCTGTTGAACGCGATGCGCCGGAATCCCGGCGGGGTGGGATGAAGCTCGTTGGCCCACCAGCTCTTGCCGTTGTCGTCCTGCGGCAATTCGCCGGCGGTGCGCACGGCGACGACCGGTCCAAGACTGACCCTGCCTCGTTTCCACGTACATCAAGTCATGCCGCCAATCGGGTGTTCTCCCAGGTCACTGGAGATAGGAAGCCGTTGGCAGAATGCAGACGCCGGCGGTTGTACCAGCTCTCGATCCAGTCAACGATGTCCAGCCTCGCTTGCGCTCGGGTCTCGTAGCGTACCTGGTAGACGCGTTCGACCTTGAGCGTCTTGAAGAAGCTCTCCACCGGTGCGTTGTCCCAGGCGTTACCTTTCCTGCTCATGGACATGATGATGCCGAGCTCGCCCGCCAGTGCTCGGTACTGCTCACTCGCATATTGCGACCCGCGATCGGCGTGGACCAGCAGGCCCCTTTCCGGCTTGCGATGCCACCATGCCGATTTCAGGGCCGTGCATACCAAGGTGGCGTCGATTGCTTCGGACATCGACCAGCCGACGATGCGTCGGCCGGCTAGATCCATCACGGCGGCCAAGTACAACCAGCCTTCGCCTGTGGGCACGTACGTGATGTCCGCCGCCCACGCCTGATTCGGTTGCCAGCCTCCAAAGCGGCGATCCAGAAGGTTGGGCGCCACCGGCAGGCGGTGAGCCGAATCGGTAGTCACCACGAATGGCCTCTTGTAGACCGGCCTCAGGCCCTGGCGTCGCAGACTCTTGCGAACGCGCTCGGCGCTGACGATCTCGCCCTGCTGGCGCAGAACCTCAGCGATCCGAGGACGTCCATAGCTTCGACGACTGGCCTGGTGGATGGTCGCGACTTTCGCGTCCAAGGCCTGATTGGCTAACGTTCTGGGACTGGGCGGGCGCACGCGCCATTGGCAATAGCCGCTGCGAGACACGCCCAGCACTCGGCAAAGTCGGCTGACGGCGTACTGGTCACGATGCTCGTCGATCCAGGCGTACTTCATCGCGACCCCCTGGCGAAGTACGCCGTCGCTTTTCGAAGGATCTCTACATCCAGCTTCGCTTCGGCCAGTTCCCTGCGCAGACGGCTGTTCTCAGCCTCCAACTCGCTGATTGGGCGGCGCGCAGGCGCTTCCGTTGACACCGGCACAGCAACGCCTCCAGCGCCGCCAGAGCCGACGCCTCGCCTTGACCAATTTCCCACGGTGGCTACGGGGACACCGAGGCGTCGTGCCGCCTCGTGCCCACCCACCGAGGCTGCAAGCCTCACGGCCTCAGCCTTGTGTACTGCCTCTTCGGCAGCTTGCCTTCTTTCATTTCGATTCTCCGTACCTTCGAAGTTATCAACTTCTGCTGTACGTGAAATCGAGGCAGGGTCAACATTTGAAAGCAGCGTTGACACGTACCCTCGCCGTATTCCGAGATGCGCGGGTTGTTCTGCCCGATGCATCGAGACGGCTGATTGCCGAGGGGCGAAAGCACCGTGTCCGACCCGCAGATGCTCAGACCCCTCCAGTGCGCAAAACGCTGACCCAGTGAGCGCTGAGCTGCCCGCTCGCCGGCCACCCCATTTCCGCCTGCTTGCGTTGGATTGCTTCCCGGGTGTTCTGGTCCAAGGTAGGGTTGCCGCTGCCTGCGTCATCCACACCCAGCGTGCGCTTGACCTGAAGAACGTCTGCTGCAGAAAGGGCTGCCTCAAAGTCGTTGAGGGCGGCCCGGAAAGGCTCAGGCCTACCGGCGACCGGGCCTGAGCCGACACCAACACTGGGCCGTGCTCCTGGTGCCGTACTTGCGGCGGCAGCAGGTGGCTCAGGGGCTGACGCGGGCTTTGCCCCGGAAGAGCGAAGAGGTACGAGCTTGTTGATCAAGTCGAACCAGAATGGCGCTCCGAACGACGCCGCCAAAGCGGTTATCAGCCAACCCAAGACCATCAGTGCACCATCCCACAGCCCGATGACGGGGCGCCCTCCGGACCACCCGATCGGGAGGTTCAGATCACGCAGGTCGTTCAGGGCTGCAGTTGCTTGGTTGCTTTTTTCAGTCGAGGGCTTGTCCTGCTTCGCGGCCGCAGCAGCGTCCGCGGCGCGATCAGCGAGTGCTGTCCGCAGGCTGGGCTGCGAAGCAAGCGCGCCCGCGATGTGAATGGCGTCAATGTTCATGGCGCCGGCGGCCAAAAATCCCATGAGCAACAACATCACCTGCGTCCGGCGCTTGTACCAACCACCCACGCGGACCATGGTCTCGTCGTACCAGGCTTCTATGGCGGCGCGCAGTTTCGCGGGGTCACCTTGCGTGTCGCGAACCATTCCCTGCAGAATCTTCTTCAGCGGACTCTCGGGCATGGCGGCCACCGCCTGTCCGAAATCGTCAAAGCGCCTGCTACCGCCCTCCCAGGTCTCACCGATCTTGTCTACCAGCACGGTGGCGAAAGTGCTCGCCTGCAGGTAGCTCGGCTTCGCATTGCCGATATCGGCACTTGGCGCACGTGTGCCCCGGATCCACTGCATGAGCCCAAGCGGTCCGAATCGGTCTGGTACCAGCGCCGTGATCAGCGGGTGCACCCGGAGCGCGGCTTCCAGGAGCGTGCCAGAGCTTTGCTGATTCGTCTCACTCTCCGAAGCATCGCCTATGAGTGCGCGGGAGCGTGCTTCTGAACGCATGCCTATGCCTTGATTCAGCGGCTTGCTCGACTCCTTGGATCTGGGTGGTGCGAGGGTCTCTTGATTCGCTCCGCTCTTTGCCGCTCCCTTAAGGGTGGCAGCTTCGATCCGGCCCGAGGGCGACACATCCTCTCTAGCCGCTGCGTTTGTGTTGGCAGGCGCGTTGGCTTGCAGCATGCTTTGAACCCCTTCCCAAAGGGTCTTGCCCCGCAGGTTCAGCGCCGCGGCCAACATCTCTTGCAGGCCCGTGCACATCAAGGCCACTAACGCAAACACGAAGGCCAATCCAATTCCCACTTCTATCGCCAGGCTCATGATGCATGCCTCCTTCTATTCAATGTCGTTATAGAAGAGGTGATTGCCGATGTCGGCGCAGGGTATCTTCCGTTGGGCCCAGTCCGGCAGAATCGCCTTGGTGTGATAGTGCGTGGCGTTGAGCTTGCGCTCTTCCCGAAGCCTTCCGTCGAGGGCATCCTGTGCCACCTTTAAGCAGATTCGGAACTTGTCGTTTGTGTCCGTGACGGTCAAGAGCTTGGGTAGGTTGGGATCATTGCCGTTCCAGCACGAGAACTGCTTGCCGGCGCGGCACACGCCCACGACGGTCCGGCCCCACCAGTGCACGCGATCATGCAACGCTCGGTTCAGCACGACCGCGGCGACCGCGCGAATCCCTTGAATCGGCTCCCCGCGAGCTTCACCCCAAAGCGTTCGCGCCAATGTGTCCAGGGCAACGTCACGATCGGGGACGGCCTTGGCCAGACCCCCTGCGTCTGCAGGGACCGTCGCCTTCGCATGGAGGTGGGAGGCGCTCACCCAGTCGAGTCCAAAGGTCGCGAACAGCTTGTCCAGCGGAAGGAATCTGCAGCGCTCCCCCTGTGCAGAGATCAGAAGGCCGACGGCCGACGTCGGATCTGGATCGCTTGTCACGAGGGATCCGCTGTCGCCTGAGGCTGCTTGGAGCCCGGCCATCAGGCTGTCCGTGAACATCACACTTGCCCCGGACCCACCGAGCACCGAGTAGATCACCGGTTCTGTTGAATGCAGGCCATCGAATTGCCCGGTGATCCTGTTGGGGGTTGTGGCCCCCTCGAAGGCCAATGTCGTCCCTTCTTTGGGCTGGGACAGCGTCGGCGGTTGCTTAAGCGCGCTCAGAAGCGTGGCGGCATCTCCCGCCTGGAGGTCGACGACAGCCGCGTCGAACTCGTTGATGAAGCCATCCATCAGGCGCTGCAATTCGCTCCAAAACCAAAGCCGGCCGGACAGACGCTGCTGACCACCGACAATCTCAAAGACGATCTCGTCGCCTTCCTGGGGGCCTTGAGTGCCCTGCTCCACGAGCGGCGCTAGCACATGGGCTGCAGACACAGCGACGAGGCGCGCCGGGTCATTCCCGATGCGCGCGACGCACGTGAGGGTTCCGACGCACTTCGCGTTCGGATCAATAGTCTGGTTCCAGACGCGCACTGGCATGGCGGGGTCACTTCATGATCGTGTCGTATTCCAGCGTGTTGCGCACCTGATCCAAGAATGGCCGGAGCTCGTGCTCCCTCCGCCATTTCTCGATCGCGATACGTGTCGCCGGATCGAAGGCACCGGTTGGTGGCACCTTCAGCTTCTCTTGCAGCGCCCGGATCTTGTCGCTGCGGAGGTCTCGCTCGAAAGCGTTCTTGGGACCCGCCTGAGCGCCGCCAATACCGCCCGGTCTTCCCGCGCCCGGCTTTCCTCCCGGGGCGCCGGCCTTTGGCCTCGGGTTCTCCGCGATAGGACGCTTCTCCTCCTTGGTCTTCGCCGCAGGCGGTGAGTTGGGCAACAGGGTGATGGTCACCTGCTTCCTGAGTTCGCCGGTTGAGACTTGCAAGGCGACTTGAGACAAGCCCTCCACCGCTGCCTTGTACTCGACTGTCGCCAGCATCGAGGAACCTGAGACAGACTGAGTGAGCGTTACTTCGGGGCTGACAGGGCCCACCCACGCGATCGTTGGGATGCCGGCGGTTGTCCGGATCACGAACTGGAATCTATCGCCAACTTTCATTTCCACCGCATCTTCGGGCCAGATATCAAGACGGCCCTGAGTGCTTTGCACCTGGCAAGTTTCTGGCGGCGGCGTCGTCTTCACGCGTTGATCGATTACGTCTAGCGCAAACTGCACTGATGCGACCCTGGCATCGAGAGCAGCAACCTGCTTTGGCAAGGCGTTTATTGGGGCCGTTTGCTCAGATACTGACACGTCCACGGGCTTGGCGGGCCCCGCGCTCGCCGCAGTGAACGTTCCACCGGGAGCAAGCTGCTTTGCCGTCGTCGGCAGGCTGCCGGCCAGCGTGAGGATTACCGACGGGTCGGGCTCCATGCGCGCTATCTGCTCATTCACTGCCACCACGACGTTCTCAACAGTCACCCGTAGGCGCGCGCCAGCGTCGTCCAGCCGGGCCTGAGTTTGGCTTGCGCGGTTCCGAACCTGGCGCGCTGCTTCAATGCTCAGCTCGGCGCGCGCGATGAGCTCTGCTAGCTTGGTTCTGAGATTCGTGTCGGCGGCTCCAGCGCTCTGCTGGTAGGAGCGCACTTGGGCGGTCGTAGCCGTCACCTCAACGAGAGCGCGGTTCAGTTCGGCGATGTTCGCGGTGCTGATGCTCGCGGCCAGATCATCCGGCAGGTAGTAAGGGGTCAGGGCGTAGATGCTGCAGGAAAGGGCCTTCGCGCCGGCAAGATAGATCTGCTCGCGATTCGTGGAGGTGTAGTAGCTCCCGATGGCAAACACACTGGCGCCAACAAGGCCTTCCTTCAGGAGAACCTTTCGCGTCGATTCACCGCCATCACTGGATAGGCCTTTGTAGAGTGCGACGGCACTCAATGGAATCAGAAAGAGCGGGAGGCCGTTGCGCAGTTTGGCGCGGTCGCTGACTGCATCGTAGTAGGCGGCACGTTGCGTAGCGGCCGCTTTAAAGGCGCTGGTAAGCGCCTTGTTCTGCGGCAATTCCGATGCCGGAATGCCGACAGCATCTATGTCGGCGCTGTCGAGCATCTTGGCGCGCACGTAGGGGTCGAGCAGGGAGCACCCGCTATTGGTAACAACCAGGAATGCCGTAGCGACGGTGGCCGTAAAACGTTTGTGCAGGTCCAGCATGTTCTTAGCCTGGAGGCTCGCCCGGAGGCGCGACGATCCGGTTTTATCCGAGTCTGATCCATCACAGAATCCCTAATTTAGAGGAGCTACACAACGCGTGAGTCCAGCGAAGCCCTCCTATCGAGTCCCGACTCACGAAGTGCTACGTGCTATGCACTTCGCATAGTCGATCAACTTGGTGGCGGCCAAGGACTGGACCGCCTTCTGCTCCGCCAATGCCCTTGACGCTGAGGAGCTCGGCGCTGGGCAGCGCGGTTTCATGCTCTGCTGCGGCGCTAGGGCAATGCTGAACAAGGCCCCGGACTTCTCTATCACGTAGTCACCTCGTTCGCCATGCTTGAATTGAGGTCCACTTCGGCGCGGCAGCGCGGATTCAGAGCCAATTGCCCCGCCCGGCGACCCGTTCTAGGCCGCACGGCGAGCGATTGGCTCGCTCGGTGGCCCTTACGGGCAGACCGGTTCATACAGTACCCGCGCGCGCCAGATAGATATTGGCCAGCGCCAGCGCAACGAAGGATCGCGTGGCGTTCTTGGCCAAGCCGCGGTAGCGCACCTTGTCGAATCGCCACAGCCGCTTGACGACAGCAAAGACATGTTCAACCCGGCCCGCACCTTGGACTTGATTCGGTTGACCAAGCGCTCGAGGTCCTCGGTCGCACTGCCTTTGCGTACCTTCTGGTTGGTCCAGTCAGCCGCGTGCGGTGCCTTCGAGCGAATCAACGCCTGTTGCGAGGAGTAGGCTCTGTCGCCCCAAACCCGCTGCTCCTGGCCGTGCAGCAGATCGGGCAGCGGGTGCTTGTCGTGCACGTTGGCCGCCGTGACCACCGCGCTGTGCGCCAAGCCGGTCTGGCTGTCCACGCCGATGTGCATCTTCATGCCGAAGAAATACTGCCTACCCTTGCGCGTCTGGTGCATCTCGGGGTCGCGCTTGCCGTCCTTGTTCTTCGTGGAGCTGGGCGCGCCGATGATCGTGGCGTCCACGATGGTGCCCACCCCAACCTTCAGGCCTCGGGCCTGCAGCACCTCGCCCACCTTCGCGAACAGCGCCTCACCCAGTTTGTTCTTCTCCAACAGGCGACGAAACTTCAGAAGCGTGGTGGCGTCCGGCACACGCTCGCGGCCCAGGTCGATGCCGACAAACCGCCTCAGCGCCGTGCTGTCGAGCAACGCGTCCTCGCACGCAGCGTCGGCCAAGTTGAAGCACTGCTGCACAAAGTACGTGCGCAGCATGCGCTCCAAACCCACCGGCGGCCGCCCGTGGCCGGGCTTCGGATAGTGAGGCTCAATGACCTCGCACAACTGCGACCACGGCACGATCTGCTCCATGGTCGCCAGGAAGGCGTCGCGCCTCGTCGGCCTACGGTACTGTTCGTAGTGGGCGTTTTGATCGGCGGCCACGGCGAGAGTCTGCTGCTTCATACGGGAGTCAACGCACATCAGAGGCTGCCGGAGGACTTGGACTTGTTCAGCATTGCCCTAGGTTAGACGCTTCTGTCTTGTGCTGACCGTCTCGTCTTCGAGAGTTAAGAATGACTCCCTTTGTGGTGCTCGGACGTTGGCGGTGAGCAAGGATTCCGCGCTAGCGCGGACCTTTTGTAGATATTCACGGCGCGCACTCATCGGAAGTCGATACAGCAGGTGGCGAGCTGCGCCCGAATAGTCGATTGCATGACGGCGCAGGCTCGGTTTCATGGCGCCATGGTGGTCCACGATCTCTGAGTGCCCATCCGACACAGCGAACTGGATCTTTCCCGATCTTTCGCGCTCCGCGCAGCATTCCATCGGGCGCATGTCGGTTTCCTTCGCTGGACGAGGCGGTGCGCTAGCGCGCGCGTTGCGACGCGTTGAATCAAGCGATCCGGACGGCGAGTGCCCTATGTGGCACCTCGAATGAGTTCAGGTGATAGAACCGAGGTGATGAATCGGTAGCTGTGGTTCACCTGGTACCGCGGGTCCGACTTGCATAAGTCCATGAACTGTCGATGTCCGGCGCGCGTTCGTCCGACCAAGCAGCCGGCGCTTGCGGTGCGGACGTCCTCGCGCGAAAAGTCGTAGCCCCAATGCTGGTTGATGCCGAATAGCCCCACAAAGGTGCTATCTCCGGTTGGATCAAAGTTCTCGTCAAGATCGCGTGTCACCTTGACTGGCAAGGTCTGGACGAGTGCCTCGTGAGCGCTCGGGCTTCCAGCTCGGTGAGTTCCAACTGACCATGCCTTGTACTGGCCAGAAACGATGTGGGCCGCTCCTCTCACGTCAAGCTTCTTAGTTCTGACGTAGAACGTCCCAGGTTCGGTAGTCGAGTCCCATGCGGCCACAATCGCTGGCGTTCCGTCCTCGCCGATGCTAATGATCAGACGGACGTCCTGGAACTTGTTGTGCATGTTCGCGTTGGGAGTGCCGTCTACGTCCGTGCCGTCGACGTAAACGATATTCACGCAGTCGGGATGTCGACAGACCCAGTCGCCCCGGCCAAGCATCGCCTGCACCGTCCTTCCGGCAAAATCGTCGCCAGGCGTCAGCGGGAAGTCCTCCAGCGCACCAGGAGCCAAAAGCGCCTTCGCCGCAGAGGACGTCAGATCTGTCGCCAATGCCACCCCGAGGGATCGTTTTAGGAACTCGCCAAGCGCCCATGCAGATACGGGGCCGAACTGGCCATCTGGGGGGCCATCCAGGATGCCGACTTCCTGGAGGCGTGCCTGGATCTCCAGGGTCAAGGCCTTATCAGAACCGATCCTTGGAAACGGGATTGATTTCTCGCTTTGGGCGACTTCGTCGAGTGTCATGTCCGGGCTCCTCTCGGTCGAGGGTGCACGGTAGTAGGGTCGGCAGAGCCTGTCCATCCACCAAATTGGTGATATGCCGGGGTGAGCCGTCCACTCGAAGATTGCGGCGCAGTAGGTGTTTACCTCGCCTGAACGTAAGCGTGCGACCGAGGCCCTCTTGACAGGCCGTCAGCCCGTCAGTTGCCTCATAGCTTGATCTGGGCGAGACGGTCGTTGACCTCGATGCTGTCGAATGCTGCCGGGTCCCAGGTATCGGCGCCGATCCACTGCGCCAGGTGCGCGTGTTCGGGGTGATCCACATCAGCCATGGCGCGCACGAAGTCCTCGTACCCGGAAACGCCCCCGCAATCCTCGGGCGGCGTTGCCCCGGCCCCGCCGACGCAGAACGGAAGCTCCAGCAGCGGATCCCCGGCGAGCGTCTTATCCACCGTGATGCGATGGTCCCAGTAGTCGCCGAAGTCGTAGACGTAGCTCAGCGTCGAGGACCGCAGCACCGTGGTCAGGCGCACGTTGTCGCTGCTGACGGCCCCGGCGTCGTCGTACATCGGGTCCGGGCTGCCGAGCGCTCGCCGTCACCGGCGATGAACTCGTGCAGATGTCCTCCGCTCCAGCCGAAGGCGGCCCGGATCACCGAGTGCAGCTTGCGCAGCGTGATGGTCTGTGGCACCAGCACCCGGCGCCAGATCTTGGGCTTGGTACCGCGCAATTCGATACGCAGTTGCAGGATGGTGGTGGCAGCAGTGCGTTTGCGGGGCGTCGTGGTCGCCATGGTCATGCGGCTTGTCGTTGTTGCTCAGCGCATCGGCCGATGTTCCACGGCAGCAGTTCTTCGATGCGGTTGATGGGGTGCTCGGCGATGCGCTCGAACACATCGCGCAAATACTTCTCGGGATCGAGTCCGTTGAGCTTGGCAGTTTATGCCGACCGCCGAACTATGCCGAGCGGATCTGGAACGACGTCCTGATCGGGCGGAATTATGAAGCCCCAGGCGGTTCACCGCTCCAGTTTCACTCGGCATAGTCTGAGTGCTCACAGCGCCTCGAGAAAGGCGAGCACTTGGTCATCGGGGCGGAAGCGGAGTCGCTTGTAATGCTTGTACGGCTCAAGCTTCGCCAGAGCTGCCTCCTTGAGTTCGAGGTGGGCATGAAGGTAGGTCTGCGTGGTTTCGACCGACTCATGACCGAGCCACAACGCGATCACCGAGCTATCCACGCCCGCCTGTAGGAGCTCCATCGCCGCGCTGTGCCTCAGGACGTGCGGAGACACCCGCTTGGACGCCAACGATGGGCATCTCTCGCTCGCGACACGCACGTGCTTGGCCAGGAGCGACTGGACGCTGTCGGCGCTGAGTCGGCCGCCATGCATGTTGGGGAACAAGGCGCTGGCGCCATGCCGAGTCGGCTCGTTGAGCCACGCCTGCAGAGCGATTCGGGCGAACCTTGTCAGTGGGGTGCATCGTTCCTTTCGGCCTTTGCCGACACACCGCACGTGCGCGCCAGCGCCGAGATGGATGGCGTCCCTGTCCAAGCCGACCAGCTCGGAGAGGCGCAGGCCAGTCTGGGCAGCGAGCAGGAGCAAGGTGTGGTCGCGACGACCAAGCCATGTCGTCCGATCGGGCGCGACAAGGATCGCTTCGATCTCGGGGCGCGTCAGGAAATGCACTTGGCGCTTGTCGTGTCGCTTGCTCGGTATCGCGAGCACGCGCTGAATAAGGGCGCTGTGAGCGGGCTCCTCGAAGGACACAAACCGGAAGAAGGAACGGATGGCCGTCAAGCGCAGGTTGCGTGTTGTGACGCTGGCGTCGCGCTTGGTCTCAAGATCGGTCAGAAATGCGCCGATGAACGGCGCGTCCAACTCATCGAGCGTCAAGGCCGACGGTGGCTTGCGAAGCTTCGCTTGCGCAAACGTGAACAGCAACCGGAACGTATCCCTGTAGGAGGCGATCGTATGGGCGCTCACGTTGCGCTGACGCATGAGCCGGTCGGTGAAGAAGCGCTCGATGAGCGTGGCGACAGTGCAGCCGGGCTTCATGGCTTGGCCTCCCACCGTTGGTCGAGACGCCGCGCCGCCTCTTGCATCAACTCTGGGCATGCCGAGAGGTACCAATAGGTGTCGCGCACGCATGTGTGGCCAAGGTAGGTGGAAAGCGACGGAAGCATCTTCTCGACATCAATGCCTTCGCGATACCCGCCCAACAGCGTGCAAATGGCAAATCGGTGCCGGAAGTCGTGCAAGCGCGGTCCGGTACGCTCGCCGGAGCGCCGCAGACCAATCTCGCGAGACAAACGCCAGAAGACACGATGAACGTACTGGTGCAGCAATGGACCGCCTCGTTCCGCTACGAAGAAATGCGGGCCGCGGCGCGATGCGAGCTGAGCATCACGCCGTTCCGCGTAGTTGCGCAGCGCTTCGCGTGTCGTCGGATGCAAGGGTACGAGTCGTGACTTGCCAAACTTGGTCAAACGGACCGTCAGCACGCCTGCTTCGAGGTCGACGTCGTCACGCTGGAGGCCGATCGCCTCGGACAGACGCATGCCTGTCACGACGATCAATCCGAACAGATGGTGGTAAGTCCAGCGGCGCAGTCCGTCAACTGGTGGCAATGACAGCGCCGCCGCCAGCAACGCATTGATCTCTGCATCGCTATAGACGTAGGGCTTGGCACGCTTCAGGCTTGGCAGGATGCCGGCTGGTGGCACTTCCGTCCTCGGATCGATGTTGGCGATGTGGCGCGCAAAGCCGCGCACATCTGTCAACCGCAATGCCCAGGACGCATGTCTGCCAGGCGGTAACGTCGCCCACTCCATAGCGAGCTTCGTTGTGATGGTCGTAGCCTTGCGCGTCTCCATGAACGAGATGAAGTCGGCGAGCCGCCGCGTCTGATGCTGGTACTTGTACCCGAGCCCCTTGCGCATGCTCAGGTACCGCTCCAGAGCCGAATGCAGATCCGTCATCGCGCACCTCCCGGCCACGGCAGGCTCAGTGTGCGGAGCGCCTCGATATTGACCTTCGCGTAGATCCGCGTGGTGTCGTGGCTCTTATGCCGCAGCACATGGCCGATCTCCGACAAGGTTGCACTGGAGCGCAGAAGCTCGGTGGCGAGGCTGTGTCGGAAAATGTGGGCTCCTTGGTGCGCATAGCCACCGACGCCGGCGCGCTCGAGGGCGCTCTTGGCGATCATCGTGATCGCGCATCCTGAGGCGAAGCCAACGTGGGGAGCAAGGCTTCGGAGGAACAGTCGACGACACGACGACTTGGGTCGGCCGTCACGCAGGTAGGCGACCAGGGCCGCACCGACGTCTGGTGCAATCGGCATCCTCGCTCGCTGTCGGCCCTTGGCTCGAACAAGCATCTCGCCGGCTCTCCAGTCGACATCATCCAAAGTGAGGGTGGCGACCTCGTCGGCCCGAAGGCCGAGCTTGGCCAGCAGCATCAAGATGGCGTAGTCGCGCCGTCCCATCGCCGTTGCTCGGTCACAACCATCGAGGACCTTCTGAACCTGTGCAGCTGAGAGATAGGTCGGCAGACTCACGAGCTTCCATTGCCTGATCGAAGGCACGCAGCCGGCCAGCGCGAGCGGGTTCAGTCCCGTGTGATGGAGATATCGGAGAAATGCACGCAGCGACCAACACATCGCCTTGCCGGACCTCGGGCTCCAATCTTTGGCGTGACGCTCGATATAGCGGATCACCTCCTCCTGCCTGATCTTGCCGAGGTCGCTCGCACCAGCAGGACAAACTTCATACAGGAACCGGCGGATCACAGGCAGATGGCGCACGATAGTTCTCGCTGCCAGACCGCGCTCGCTGCGCAGATAGTCGCTGAACTTCGCAAACATCCGCGCTTGCGGGGTGTCCACTGGCAGCGCCGCCGGCGCGATCTTGCTGGCGGCGCGCAGAACCAATAGCCACCGCTTCAGCGCTGCCCGGTCTCCAGGCTGGATGGTCTGCCTCTCTCCTCGGTGCCGCAGGTAGCGTTCCATCAGGCGTTCATCGATGTCGGTCAGCCTGGTCCGGCGGCTTGCCATCCAAGCCAGGAGATCGCCGACCAAATTGAGGCAGCGCCAAGTGCCCTGGCCAGCGAGCCCAACCTCGACGAGCCGCGCCGCGTAAAGCTCGACGAGCTGTCCGTGGGCGCCGCTCTTGAGCTGCCGGAACAGCCGGCTCCTGTTCAAGTACTCTTCCGCAACCATCATCGTGCTCTCCGTTGTTGAGGACGGAGGCAGGATGAACTATGCCGAGCCGTTCACGCGTCGACTACGACGAATTCGGGGAGAAGCGAGCCCGCTCGGCATAGTTCGGCGGTCGGCATAATCTGCCAAGCTGAACGGCATCGACCCGCAACGCTACCTGACCTACGTCCTGCAGCGCATCGCTCAGCACCCGAGCAA
>NZ_JBDGIT010000017.1:0-65023 GCF_057657265.1 Variovorax sp. Soil_C_17 | reverse complement strand
TGGAAACGTGATGCGCGCCGACGAAACCTTGTACGACCTGCTCGAAGAGATCGACGGCGTGCGCGAGCAGGACAGGCAAGCTGGGCGGCCGCCCTCGGTCGTGCTGAGGAAACTTGATCGGGCGCTGGATGAATTTGCGATCTACATCGACAACAACGCCGGCGCCATCGTCAACTACGGGGAGAGGTACCGATGCGGGGAGCGCATTGCAACCGGCTTCGTCGAATCCGCGGTCAACCAGGTGATCGCCAAGCGGTTCGTGAAGAAGCAGCAGATGCGCTGGACGCCGCGTGGCGCTCACCTGCTCCTTCAGGTCCGCACGCAGGTGCTGAATGACGAGCTGCGCACGTCCTTCCAGAGGTGGTATCCGGGCTTCGGCGCTCAGGTTCAGCCGCCGCTCGCAGCGTAGCCACAGGGAAAAGATGCTGCGCTGCACACCCCCAGGAAACAGATGCTCTCCTCATCACACTATTCACTCAACTGCGTCCGCGGATCGCGTTCTGCAGACCATCCCTAACGCGTGGAGTTCAACTTTGACGTAGAGCTCGCCGGTATGTTGATTTCCATCCAGAAGTGACCCAGTTGGCCCGAATCAGAGTGAGGTCAACTTTGGCGCTAGAAAATTCGCAAAGTCCTTCAATTGCGGTGCGATTCTGTGCTTGAGCGTTTCCAGATCGAATTCCGCGCTCATGCCCGCACAGGACACCACGTACTTCCAGCCACTTCCAGAGCCGTCGCCACAAGTGCATGCGACCGCGTTGATTCCGAGGCGCCACGCACCAATGCTTGTGCAAAATCGATAGCTGTCCCATTCAGCCTGAGCCGCGCGCATTTCTTCAGCGATCCTGGCCCGGACGTCAGCCGGAAAATTGAGCCATTCCTGTTCGACCTCGTGCTTCTTCGCGTCATCGGACACGGACCAGAAGACTCTGCCCGCCGCCGCCTGCCAAAGCTTCAGCCGAGTCCCGACGCCGGTTCGGACCTGTACTTGCGCTGGGCCCGATGCGTGAGCCACATAGATGACTTCGGAGCCGGCTTGAATATTCAGCGCCACGGTCGACGCTCCGATCTGGTTCGCGAAATCCTGCAGAAACGGCGTTAGCGACTGGACGCCGGCCACGCTGTCCATGACGGCGTAGCTCCATGCCATCGTCGCAGGACCAAGCCGGTATTTCTTGATCGCACTGTCATACACCAGGTGCTTGGTGATGGACAACGTGTAGGTCATCCGCGTCACCGTCGATCTCGCCAGCCCCGTGCTTTGAGCAATGTCCTCGTTGCCCAAAGCGGTCACGTCACGGGTGAACAGCGCAAGGATGTCCAGCCCTCGACTGAGCGCCGTGACGAAGTGTCTCGATTCCTTTTTCTCCTCAAGCGTCGTGCTCAGGTCGGTGAGAAGGTTTGATGTGCGAGCCAATACGTGCATCCCAAGAGCGAAACGATGGCGCGAAGCATACCGGTCACACGCTTGCTGCTTGGACCCAAGCTCAATGCCATGGCAATTACTGCTCTGCAGTAATCATTACTGCGTGTTGACACATAGACAACAGACTTCTTAGAATTTGCTGAAGGCTCAGGGGGCGCCGATCCCGGCACCTGAGGCGACTCGGAGAATTTGGAGACTGGTTATGAGTGGAAAGCAATCTGCGCTTGATGGCGTGGTTGTCATCGATGCGTCACGGGTGCTAGCCGGCCCATACGCTGGTCAGATCCTTGGCGACCACGGCGCAGAGGTCATCAAGGTGGAATCCTTCGACGGCGACGACACGAGGCGGTACGGTCGCCCGGTCGCCGATGGCAGCGCACCCTATTTCCTGGGTCTGAACCGCAACAAGAAAAATGTCGCGCTGGATCTGAGCGCGGACAGCGGGCTCGATACGCTTTTCTCACTCCTGTCGTGCGCGGACGTGCTGATCGAGAACTTCAAGATGAGCACGTGGCGAAAGTGGGGCATCGACGACCTGTCGACCCTGGCCGCCAAGTTCCCCAACCTGGTCCACTGCCGGATTTCTGGGTTCGGGGAAATGGGTCAGATGGGCGGGCTGCCCGGTTACGACGCCGCGATCCAGGCCATGTCGGGTCTCATGAGTACAAACGGCGATCCTGCAGCCAAGGCGGCCCGGATCGGCATTCCGCTCGTCGATGCAGCTACGGGCGTTCAGGCCGCGCTCGGCGTCATGCTTGCGCTTTACGAACGTGAGCGATCGAAAAAAGGACAAATGGTGGAAGCGACGCTGTACGACACTGCGTTATCGCTCCTGCATCCCCACGCGGCGAATGTGCTTTATGGTGGCGAGGCCACGAGGACAGGAAATGGCCATCCAAATCTGGTGCCGTACGACCTCTATCAAACGGCCACTATCCCGATTTTCATTGCGGTAGGCAATGATCGACAGTTTGTGACGCTCTGCCGGCATCTTGGTCTCGAGGATGTCATTCAGGATGCGAAGTACGCCACCAACGTCAGCCGAATAGCCAATCGTGCACAAGTGACCGAGCGCTTGTCGCAGAAACTGGCCGAGCAGGATGGCATGACGCTGTTTTCCCAACTCATGGCAGCGGGCGTGCCTTGCGCTCCTGTACTGACAGTCGACGAGGCCCTCAAGCTGCAACACACCTCGGACAGAGAAATGCTTCTCGATAGGGATGGGTATCGCGGCGTGGGCATTCCTATCAAGCTCAGTCGTACACCCGGACGATTGAGATCGCTGCCGCCGAGCATCGGTCAGCACAACGCCGAAATTCTCGCTCGATTCGGAATCTCCGCAGAGCCGGCGACCACAAGTAGCTGAACGCTAGATCTTCGCGCGCTCAAGGGCTGATTCAGCCACTCACCGTCTCTGCCATCTCTTTCACGCGCATCGCCGACGCGCGCGGTGCGCCCGTTGCGGCAAAACGGAACGGCGTCGGCGCGATTCGGCCATTCAGCCACCGGCATTTGAACGTCGGAAATCGGGCACCACGAAAGCCGCCAGCTCATCGACATTTTTCGCAGGCATTACGTCTACACAACTAAGGAGACTAGCGTTGATCCATCTCAAATACTTCCTGTCAGGCAAGCAGATCGTCATCTCGACGACGTTGGCCCTGCTCGCACTGACAACCTCCGCACAAGAATATCCGAGCAAGCCCATCACTCTGGTCGTCCCTTTTCCTCCGGGAGGCAGCACGGATGTGCAGGCCCGCCTGGTCGCCAAAGGTCTGCAGGAGCAGCTTCGCGCCACTGTCATTGTCGACAACAAGGCCGGAGCGTCCGGTGCCATCGGCACGAAATACGTGGCAAAAGCGGATGCGGACGGGTACACGCTGCTGTTCGGGAGCACATCGTCGCTGGCTGCGGAACCGGTACTGAATGAAAAGGCTGGATTCGATCCACTGAAAGATTTCGCAATGGTCAGTCTGTCGACCGACCTCCCGTGGCTCCTCGTGGTGGAGTGCCAGAAAGGGCCCAAAGACGTCGCGAAACTGATCGAGGCCGCGAAAGCAAGGCCAGGCGCACTCAACTACTCTTCGGTCGGCTACGGCAGTGCCAGCAATTTGGTCGGAGAGATGTTCAATCAAAGCGCGAACATCAAGGCTGCGCACATTCCTTACAAAGGTGAGGCTCCTGCCATCACCGGTCTGATTGGCGGCGAAGTCGAGTACACCTTTGTCAGCCCGGTGGCGATGCCGCATATTGTCAGCAAGCGAATTTGTCCGTTGGCTGTCACTGGAAACTCGCGACTGGCCCTGCTGCCCATGGTGCCGACGTTCAATGAACTGGGCCTCAAGAACATGAACTTCAACGTCTGGTACGGGATCGTCGCGCCCGCAAAGACCCCTGCGAAGATTCTGCAAACACTCGAGCGAGCTTCGATCAATGTGGTCAAGACTCCGGAGTTCGCAAAATCGGTCGCGGCTCTTGGGATCACCGGCGTCGGCACAAGCGGCGCAGCATTTGCCAAGCGCCTGGAAGCCGACCAGGCCGCCATCCGAGCGCTTTCGAAAACTGCGAGGCTCAAGGAATGAGCGACAACAACACGCAGCACTATCAATATTGCGACGTGGAGCAGCGCGGTCATGTCTTGATCGTCACGATCCGTCGGCCCGAGGTGCGCAATGCGCTGCATCGGCCAGCTTGTCTGGAACTCGAAAAGATCTTCGACAGATTCGAGGCTGACCCTTCATCCTGGGTGGCCATCATCACTGGAGAAGGTGACAAGGCATTCTGCGCCGGTAACGATCTCAAGTTCCAGGCTGCCGGTAATGACAACACCTGGCCGCCGAGCGGATTCGGAGGTATCACCGGGCGGGTCAATTTGCAAAAGCCGGTGATTGCCGCTGTCAACGGCGTCGCCCTGGGCGGAGGGTTCGAAATTGCATTGGCGTGCGACCTGATCATTGCATCAGAAGACGCAGAATTCGCGTTGCCTGAGCCACGTGTAGGCTTGGCAGCCATATGTGGAGGGCTTCTGCGGCTCTCGCAGCAGATCGCCTACAAAGAAGCCATGGGGATCATTTTGACCAGCCGGCGTGTCAAGGCATCAGAAGGCAAATCCTTGGGCTTTGTCAACGAAGTGGTCGCGAAGGATCAGGTGCTAGCGACAGCACTGCGGTGGGCAGAGGAAATCCTCAAAGCATCGCCGCCCGCCATCAGGGCCTCCAAAGCGCTTGTGCAAGCCGGACTATCCGAGCCAGCCATGAGTGAAACCTATCCAAGGCAAAAGCAGTTGCCGGCGGTCGCTGCACTCTACGCAAGCGCTGACCGGATCGAAGGCCCAAGAGCCTTTGCTGAGAAGCGAAGTCCAGTTTGGTCAGGCCGATAAGCGTGGCATGAACAATCGCTGACTTCACCTCAGCGTTGCTGAACAAGGCGATTACAGCCAGACAATTCGAGCCGACGATAGAGGAAACCAGCGCTGCGATGTCCCCAGGCGTTTCTTACATACGGCGGATTGGCATGAACGATTCCGAAAATGGATCTGGCTTGTAGCCGGCGGCATTGAACAGATAAGCGCGGGACTCGTCGATCGCGGCGCGCAGTTTTGCTCGATCCACGCCGAGCACGACGCCATCACGTTTGCGCAGCCGCCCACCGATGATGACGGTATCGACATTGCTGCGCTCAGCCGCGTGCACCACAGTACCGATCGCGTTGTTGACCGGGTAGATGTTGAGGTCCCTCGTTCGGATCAGAACCACGTCGGCTTGCTTGCCCGGCGTCAGGCTGCCAGTGCGCTTTTCCAGTCCCGCGGTTGCTGCACCGTCGATCGTGGCAGCCTGCAGCAACCGGGAGGCATTTGTCGATGCCGCCACATCGGGATTGCCACCGTGCCCCAGCACCCGTCGCAGATAGAAGGCCACGCGCATCTCCATGAACATGTCACCGCTGTAGGAGGTCTCGTTATCGACGCTCAAGCCAGGGCGAATGCCATGCTCGAGCGCCTTCTGCCACGCATTCATGCCATCCTCGATGCCGTAGTGGGCATCCGAACGTGGGGTCACGCTGACGCGCACACCTGCTTCGCGCAAGATCTTCCAGGCGGATTCCGGCACCGATGCAGTGGTTGAAGATGTTGTCACTACGTAGCAGCCCCTTGCGGTGCAGGTCCGGAAGTTGGGCTGCCAGGTCGGCGCCAATGAACTCGGTCACGATGACAGCGCCCAGTTCCCGTGCAACGGCCCACTGGTCCGTTTCAAGCTTTGGAAAGGCGTCCATCACGCCAAGTGTCAACAAGCCTGCAGGCCGATTGGCGAGGTACTTGGCATGCAGACGCGCAAGGTTGCCCGGCCAATGTGCCGTATCCCAATCGCCCGCGACCGGCGCCCCGGTGACGTGCACCGCCCGGATGCCTGACTCGAGCAGTGCGTCAACTGCGGCGTCGGAGTGCGCGGCCGTATGCGTCCAGCAACTAGAGATGCAACCGGCAAAGAACTCTGGGTCGGAAGCGCTGAGTTCGTGACCGAGCGCGGCGCGCTGGCCGGCACGACGACTACGGGGCACTGCTGCCTTAGAGCATACGATTCCGCGGCGCATGAATCGTCGCGCAAACGTCCGCGCGTATCACGCGCAAGAGCATAGTTGATTGACGGCTTACGCTGGCCCAGCCGTCTCCCGTCCCCGATCTGCACGCGCGGCCAGCGGCGTATCACCGTGGGGTCCGAAAGCCCTAGTGCCGTGGCTGCGCCGCTGAGGCTGCCTTGCTCCGAAACCTGGGCACACAGCGATTGCTTGGTGAGCTAATCCAATTTTCCATCTCAAGGAAATGTGATTTCCAGAAATTTCGCTTTGCACACGATCGATGAATTTATAGAGTGCAGTTCATCGCTCACGCCTAAGCAGAACATGCGAACCCTCGATCAGACAACCTCATTCAAATTGGCGATCGCCAGCTTCGAACTGGTGGGCTTGCCTAGTCTCCTAGACTGCATCGGCTCATGAAGAGCATCGCGCAGAAGCTCAGGACCGAGCTGGAGTCTGCAGCGCAGACGCTCTAGGGACCTACACATGATCACTATCCATGCGGTCGATTTCGCGTGCGAAAGCTGAACGTCGAAGATATTTCGGCAGCAGTTCGCAACCGCACAACTCATATCAGCAAAAGGAAGCGGGTGCCGCCCCGCGGTGCGCATGCGTGCGCGCGCTTCTTCTATACCCGGAGGAATTCGCCATGGTTACTCTCCGCAATATCGCATCCCTCATTGCTGCGCTCACCGTATACGGGGGAAGCGTACCGGCCATCGCGCAGGCATCCGCGCCCGCTGCGGCCTCAGTCCCGCAGTACGGAAACAACATCAATCTCGAGCAGGCCCGCCACGCTATCGGTGCTGCGCTTGCCGAGGCTCGGCGAATCAACGTTCCCATGGCGGTGGCAGTGGTGGACACCGGGGGCAACCTCGTGGCATTCGAGAAGATGGACAACACTCAGAACGCCAGCATTCTGGTCGCCCAGAACAAGGCGGTGTCGGCCGCGATGTACCGTCGTCCGACCAAAGCGTTTCAGGATGCGCTGGCAGCTGGCAACGCCGGCCTGCGCATTCTTACCCTGCCCCATGCGAACGCAGTTGAAGGCGGCATTCCGCTGATGCAAGCGGGCGTGATCGTCGGAGCGATCGGCGCCTCAGGCGGCTCTCCAGATCAGGACTCGGTCGTGGCGACTGGTGGCGTGGCAGCGATGGGGCGATGAGGCCTTGCCGACATCGCCAACAAGTGCGCATGTACCTGCATGCCCTATTGAAACCGGCTCGTCAACTTAGGAGTGGATATGAAATTTCGCCATGCACTGCTCGCCACAGTATGCAGTTCGCTTTTTCTGACAATGACTGCGAATGCCCGCGAGTACCTCAAATCGGAAGCTGGGCAGCCCCGTGGGTATTCCACCGCGGTGGCGACGCAAGGCGGGAAGACGCTCTGGATATCGGGTCAAGTCGGTATAAGGGATGAACAAGGCAAATCGATGGCCGGCGACTTCGAAGGCCAGGCCCGCGTGATCTTCCGAGCCATCGACGCAGCGGTCAAACGCGCCGGCGGCAGCATGAAAGATGTCGTCAACATTACTGTCTATCTGACCGACCCCAGGCTGCTGGAGCCGCTCATTCCGATCCGCCACGAGTTCTGGCCCGAAGGCAACTTCCCTGCAAGTACGTCTATCACGGTACACAGTCTGCCTTTCGTGGGAATGATGATCGAGGTGTCTGCAATCGCGGTCATTGGTGATAAATAGACTTTCCTGTTGGCGGCGAATGATGGTCCGATCCCGTCCGCCGGATTGCAAGGGCATTGGGTACGTCTTGGTGGTTTGCTTTTCTTAGTGCGATGGCTTGAATCCGGAAAGCGCAAACATCCTTGCCTTGAGGGCCTCGATGAATGCGGTCACGCGCGCGGGCCTGTAGATGCCCGGAGGCAGCGCGACGTGAATGGCGATCGGCTCAAGCCACCAGTTCGCCAGCACCCGCTGCACCCGGCCCGTCTTGAGGTCTTCTTGGCACATCCAGGGGGCCGCCGCACCGATGCCCGCTCCGTTGAGGATCGCGCGGTAGCTCGACAACAGGCTGTCGGTCTGGATCGGCGTGTCGAGCCTCACCATGCGCGAGCGTCCCGCCCGGTCCAGCATGCGCACGTTGCCGTTCACGTAGGGCACGAGCCCCACGCAGGGCAACTGCGGAAGGCGCGCCATGCTGACAGGCCCCAGCTTCTTGAGCAACTCGGGCGTGGCGATCAGCACGCGCTCCATCGTGCCGAGCTTGCGGCTCACCAATTCAGGATCACGCACCTCGCCCACGCAGACCCAGCAATCCGCGCCCCACGCCGTCAGATCGAGCAAGCGATCGGTCAGCGTGAGTTCAACACGCAACGCGGGATGCGCCGCGCGCAGGTCAGTCACCGCGTCGGTCAGGAAGCCCGTCCCATACCCCGAAGGCCCGATCACGCGCAGCGTGCCTTCAGGCCGGCTCTGCCCGCCTTTCAGGCGCTGCGACAGGCCTGACCAGCGGTCGCCAAGGTCGCGGGCCTCGACGAGGAGCGAGCGCCCCTCATCTGTGAGCGAAAAGCTCGCGGTTGTGCGCAGTGCCAGCTTGCAGCCGAGCAGCCGCTCCAGCTCGAGCAGACGCCGGCTGACCGTGGGCTGCGTCGTGCCCAGCAGCCGCGCCGCTTTGCTGAGCGATCCGCTTTCGCCGATCTTCTGGAAAGTGTCGAGCAGGTCGAGCCGGTCGTGTACGTGCTTCATACGCCTACCGTATAGCACTTCATCACGCCATGCGTCTAGCGGAAAGTCTCTCCGGTTCGTATCGTCGGGCCATGAACACTTCGAACTCCCCCGCGACCGGCATCGCCCGGATCGGCGACAGCCCCAAAGGCGGCTCCGTCCTCGGCTTTTACGCCCCCAAGGGGTCGGCCCGTCCTCCGCGCGTCGCCCGCGGCGAGGGCATCTTCCTGTGGGATGCGAACGGCAAGCGCTATCTCGATGCAACCGCCGGCGCCGTCGTCGCGAACATCGGCCACGGCAGCCCGCGCGTGCTGGCCGCGATGGCCGAGCAGGCCTCCAAGGTGACCTTCGCGTACCCGCGCTTCTTCGAGAGCGAACACAACATCGCGCTGGCCGACCGCGTCTGCGAGCTTGCGGGCGACGGCTTCGACCGCGCATTCTTCGTCTCGGGCGGTTCGGAGGCCAACGAGGCCGCGATCAAGCTGGCGCGCCAGTATGCGGTCGTGACCGGCCAGGGCAGCCGCTCGAAGGTGATCTCGCGCGATCCGAGCTACCACGGCTCGACGCTCGGCGCGCTGGCGGTCACCGGCGACGCCAATACGCTCGGCCTGTACGGTCCGATGGTCCGCCCGATGCCCAAGGTGCCGGCGCCTCTGTCGTACCGCGTGCCCGAGGGCCACTCGGTCGAGTCGTACGAGCAGGCTTGCGCCGACGCGCTCGAGCAGACCATCCTGCGTGAGGGCCCGGAGACGGTGCTGGCCTTCATCCTCGAACCGATCGGCGGTCTTTCGACCGGCGCGGTGGTCTCCTCGGCTGCGTACTTCCAACGCGTGCGCGAGATCTGCGACCGCCACGGCGTGCTGGTGATCTTCGACGAGATCATGAGCGGCGCCGGACGTACCGGCGCCTTCCTGGCCGCGCACCATTGGGAGAGCGCCCGCCCCGACCTCGTCACGCTGGCCAAGGGCCTGGCCGCCGGCTACACGCCGCTCGGTTGCCTGCTCGCACCGAACAGGATGGTCGATGCGATCGCGGGTGCCGGCGGCTTCGTGCACGGCCACACCTACTTCACGAATCCGCTGTCGTGCGCGGTGGCCCGTGCGGTGGTCGAGGAGGTGGTGCGGCAAGACCTCGTCACGCGCGCACAGGGCAGGGGCGAACTTCTGCTGGCGCGCCTGCGCGACATCGCGTCGCGCTCGCCGATCGTGGGCGACGTGCGCGGCAAAGGCCTCCTCACTGCCATCGAGATCGTCTCGGACAAGGGCAAGCGCAGCCAGCTGCCGGTCGCCTTCAACGCGCCCGCCCGGCTGACCGAGCATGGCCTGAAGCACGGCATCGCGCTCTACAACCGCCGGGCCAACCTGGGCGCCTTCGGCGATTTCCAGATGATCACGCCACCGCTCACGATCACCGAAGCGGAGATCGACGAGTTGGGCGACCTGCTCGAAAAGTCATTGGCCGATCTCGCCGACGAGGTCGCGCGCAAGGGCCTCGCGCGCTGAACCCGGCAACCCCACGATTTCGCAACCCCACCCAGGAAAGCCTCCGATGAAACTCTCGTTCAATCTCAAGGCCGCGCTCGCGTGCACGGCATGGGCCTTCGCCGCGGCGGCGGGGGCACAGATCAACACCGCGCACGGCCCGCTGAAGCTCATCGTCGGCTACCCGGCCGGCGGCTCGGCCGACGTGCAGGCGCGCACGCTCGCCGACAAGCTGGCGGCCGAACTCGGCACGACCGTCGTCGTGGACAACCGCACCGGCGCAGGCGGGGCGATCGCAGCCGACTACGTTCGCACGGCGCCGGCGGACGGGCTCACCGTGCTGCTCGCCAACATGCACATGATGGTCATGCTGCCGCTCACCACGAAGTCGGTGCGCTACGACCCGGTCAAGGACTTCAAGCCCGTCGGCCGCATCGTGAGCTTCTACGAAGGCATTGCGGTGCCCGCCGAGCTGCCGGCCAGGGATGTGAAGCAGTGGCTCGACATCGTCGCCAAAGACCCGAAGAAGGCGAACTACGGCGTGCCCGCGCCGGGCAGCGTCTCGCAGTTCATGGGCTATCGGCTCGGCAGCGACGCCAAGGCCGGCCTCGTCGCCGCGCCCTACCGAGGCGCCGCACCGCTGGTGCAGGACCTGCTCGGCAACCAGATCTCAGCCGGCATCATGCCCATTGCCGATCTCGTCGCGCACCAGCAGTCGGGCAAGCTCAAGGTGCTGGCGGTGAATGGCGCCAAACGCGCCGCATTGCTCCCCGACGTGCCGACGCTCAAGGAACTCGGCCAGCCGCACTTCGACAACCTGGAATGGACCGGCCTCTTCGTGCCGGCCGGCACGCCGCGGCCCATCGTCGACCAGCTGCATGCGGCGCTCGGCAAGGCACTTGCCAACAAGGACGTGCAGGAACGGCTGCTGAAGCTCAGCAGCGATCCGAATCCGAGCACGCCCGAAGAACTCTCGGCCCTCATCGCCGACGACATCAAGCGCTGGGGACCGGTGGTGAAGGCCTCGGGCTTCACGTCGGAATGACAGCGACCGCCCCGCACCCGATCCCGCCGCACAAACCGCTGCAGCTGCCCGGCCTCCACGGCTACGCCGATGCCAAGACGGTGGCGGCGGGCGATCTCGTCCGCTTTCACGTCAGCAGCGACGTGCCTTACGAATTCGCGGTCTGCCGGCTGGGCAGCGACGTCGAAGGACGCAGCGACGACGTGGCGCTCGAAGCATTCGCGCCGCATCGGGCGCGCGTTCAGCCGATCCACCCCGGCTCCTACGTGCATGTCGAGCGCGGCTTGCCGGCCGGGCTGCCGCTGCGCGGGTTGAGCTTCGAATGCTGGCTCAAGCCCTGGACGGTCGACGTCAGGCAGACCATCGTCAGCCAGTACGACGACCCCGCGCACCGCGGCTTTGCGCTCTTCATCGAACCGGGCGGCGCACTCTCGTTCCACCTGGGAGACAACGCCGCACCATCGCACGGCCGGCTCGCGACGCGTCGTTGGCAGCACATTGCCGCCACGTGGAACGGCGAGCTCGCGACGCTCTGCATCGATGGGGTGTGCGTCGCGGAGTGGCCCGCGCTGCAGGCCGTCGAGCCCGCGGCCGCGCCGCTGCGGCTCGGCGCCAGCGCCATCGACGGCCTGGCCGACCTGTTCCTCGAAGCCGACCTCGTCATGCCTGCGTTGTACGACCGGGCGCTGTCGGGCAGCGAGATCGCCGCCCGCCATGGACAACGCGGATTGCAGATCGCAACGGGCCGTTCGGTACTCGCCTGTTGGCCACTGCGGGAAGAGCGCGGCTCGCAAGTGGCCGATGCCAGCGGATACCAACGCACGGGACGCATCGTGAACCACGCCACCTGGATGATCGTCGGCCCGGCCTTCGAGCCCGGCAAGGTCGGCCAGTACGAAGAAGACGAATCGCCCTACGACCCGCTCCACGACCCGACGCGCGGGCACGGCCTGCGGTTCGCGGGCGATGATCTCTACGATTGCCGC
The DNA here is from genome assembly GCF_057657265.1 of Variovorax sp. Soil_C_17. Lineage (NCBI taxonomy): Bacteria > Pseudomonadati > Pseudomonadota > Betaproteobacteria > Burkholderiales > Comamonadaceae > Variovorax > Variovorax sp. Soil_C_17. Next base: position 52,848 of record NZ_JBDGIT010000017.1, on the reverse strand, counting down.
TGGGACGCGGTGCACGAATTCCGCATGCCCGACGACGCCAGGTCGGGCGTCTACGTCGGCCGCGCGCGCTTCGACATCGAGGGCCGCAAGGCGGACTACGACATCACCTTCATCGTGCGCAAGCCCGCGCACGTGGCACCCGCCCCCATCCTGGTGCTGTGCGCCGTCAACAGCTGGCTCGCCTACGCCACCACGCCATTCGCGAAGAACGTGGTCGACGATCCGGTGTGGCCGCGCCGTTCGGAGGGCCTGGAGAACAGCCATCCCGACGCGCCCGCCTTCAGCAGCTACGTCTACCACCGCCACGGCCAGCCCTGCTACCAGGTCGGCCTGCGCATGCCCTGGCCCAATGCCAGCCCCAACGCGCTCTACGACCCGGCCGCGAGCGGCTTCAGCCAATGGACGCGGCTCGAGCGCCACCTGCACGTGTGGCTCGACCGGCAGGGCTACGACTACGACGTGATCGGCGACATCGACCTGCACCGCGATCCGTCGCTGCTCGCGCGCTACAAGACCGTCTTCATCAACGGGCACAGCGAATACTGGTCGCTGCCCGGGGTGGAGGGTCTCGACGATTTCCTGAAGTGCGGCGGCAGCGCCGTTGTGCTGTCGGGCAACACGATGTACCTGCGCGTGAGCTACGACGAAGACTTCACCGTCATGGAGCAGCGCAAGGTCAACGGGCCCGATCACGACGACACCAGGCCGCCCGTGGGCCCGCCGGCCGGCGCGTACGGCGAGCAGTACCACAGCCAGGACTGGGCGCGCGGCGGAAGGCTCAAGGCATCGGGCCGACCGGCCGGCGAGATCATCGGCCTCGAAACTGCCGGCTGGGCCTTCGCCGACGGCGATGACTTCGGCGTCTATAACGTCGAGCTGCCGGCGCATGCGCTCTTCAACGAGCCGCAGCCGCTGGGCCTCGGCAAGGGCGAAACCTTCGGCCACTCGCCCGGCGGCGGGCTGCCGCGTGCCATCGGTCACGAGTGGGACCTGACCCTCTCGACCCTCGCGAAGATGACGAAGCGCCGCCCCCCGGGTGCTTCCTTGCCCGTCGCGCAAGAGGGCATCGAGGTCATTGCCAAGGGCATACGGCGCGTCCCGGGCAAGCTGGACGCCTACCTCGACTACTACTCGAGACTCACCGAATCGCTCGACGGACTTTCGGCCGAGATGATCTATTGGGAGCGGCCGCAAGGCGGTCGCGTGTTCCACGCAGGCGCAGTGGGCGCGGCCTGGGTGATTGGCAGCGACCCGCTCTTCGGAACGCTGCTCGGCAACGTGCTGCATCGTTTCGGCGTGGCCCCCAAGAATCTCGCATGGGCTCTCACTCACAAGGCTGCATCGTGACCACACAACCAGAAACCGCCCCTCGCACGGCGTCCGCACCTTCCGAAGCGCCCTTATGGACACCAGCGCCGGCCCGCAAGGAACGGGCCCTGATCACGCACTTCGAGTCTTGGCTGGATTGCGAACGCGGCCTACGCTTCGAGAATTACGAGGCCCTGTGGCAATGGTCGGTGACCGACCTGGAGGGCTTCTGGAGCGCCGTGCTGGCCTTTTTCGCGCTTCCGTTGCGAACGCCGTACGCGCGCATCCTGTCCAGCGACGACATGCCGGGCGCCCGCTGGTTCGAAGGCGCCCAGCTCAACCTGGTCGACCAGGTGTTCCGCCACGCCCACCTTGCCTCGCCAGCGATCGTGTTTGAAAGCGAAGCCTCGGGCACCGGCGCTGTGAGCTGGGACGAGCTCCAGCGCCAGGCGGCATCGGTGGCCCAGGCCCTGCGCGAGCTGGGTGTGCAGCAGGGCGACCGCGTGGCCGGCTACCTCCCCAACATCCCCCAGGCGGTCGTTGCGTTCCTGGCCGCCGCCAGCTTGGGCGCGGTGTGGTCCCTGTGCGCGCCGGACATGGGGCCGGTCAGCGTGGGCGACCGGTTTCGCCAGATCGAGCCCAAGGTGCTGGTCGCAGTAGATGGCTATCGCTTCGGCGGCAAGCCGTTCGACCGCCGCGGCGCACTGGACGAGATCCTGCGCGAGCTGCCGACGGTCACCGGCATCCTCTGGATTCCGCATCTTGACGCGGCTGCGCATCCGCCCGGGCAGGCCACGGGCCGCACGACGGTGCGCTGGCAGGAGGCCATCGCATGCGTGACAGCCTGGCAGCCGGCGGCGCTCCCGGCAGATCACCCGCTGTGGATTCTTTACTCGTCGGGAACGACGGGGCTGCCCAAGGCGATCGTCCACGGCCACGGCGGCGTGCTCGCGAACGGCATGGTGAACATGGTCCTGCACGGCGACCTGCACCCGGGCGAACGCGTCTTCTGGGCCGCCAACACGTCGTGGATGGTGTGGAATGCGCACGTCATGGGGCTGCTGGGGGGCGCCACCCTCGTGCTGTACGACGGCGCCGTGACCGGTGCCGGCGCCGAGCCGGACTGGGGCCACCTGTGGAGGCTCGCGGGGCGACTGGGCGTTCACGTGTTCGGCGCCGGCGCTGCGATCCATCACGCGTGCCTGAAGGCCGGCATCGTGCCGCGCGAGATCGCGGACCTGCGGCAGTTGCACACGGTGTCGTCCACAGGCTCTCCGCTGTCACCCGAGGCTTGTGATTGGCTGTACAGCGCCGTCAAACAAGATCTCTGGCTCAACATCGTTTCCGGCGGCACGGACATCGCGGGCGGTTTTCTGGTGGGGCTTCCCATCCTGCCGGTGTACACAGGCGAGATGCAATGCCGCACGCTGGGCGCCTGCGTGCAGGCGTGGAACGAGGCCGGCCAGGCCGTGCTGGACGAGGTGGGGGAACTGGTGTGCACCAGGCCCCTGCCTTCGATGCCGCTGTACTTCTGGGGAGACGAGGGAAATCGGAGATACCTGGAGAGCTACTTCGAGACCTTCAAGGACAGCCGGGGCCGCAACGTCTGGCGGCATGGCGACTGGTTGCGACTGGCGCCACGGCCGGAAGCCACGGCAGGCGTGATCTACGGCCGTTCAGACGCCACCATCAACCGCCAGGGCGTGCGCATGGGAACATCCGAGCTGTACCGTGTCGTGCAAGGCATCACCGAAGTGCTGGACAGCCTGGTCGTGGACCTGGAGTACCTCGGGCGCGATTCGTACATGGCGCTGTTCATCCAGTTACGGCCCGGCATCGAGTTGGACGAGCCGCTGGCGCAGCGCATCCGGCAGGCCTTGCGCACGGGTCTGTCGGCACGCCACGTCCCCAACGAAATCGTCCAGGTGAGCGCGATCCCGAAGACCATCACTGGCAAGAAGCTGGAGTTGCCCGTCAAGAAGCTGCTGCTGGGCCACGCGCTCGAGAAGGTCGTGAGCCGCGATGCGCTGGCGAAGCCTGGGAGCATCGACTGGTACGTGGATTTCGCCCAAAGGTACCGCCGTCGCATAGGCTGATGCGGATGTGCATGATGGCTGGACCAGATGAGGGATCCCAAACCATCGGGACTGATCGCAGGAAGACAAAGTTTCCGCTCCGTGCACTTTCTTTGACCCAAGGGGACTCGAAGCAACACCCACAGCTTCAATTGGCAGACCTCTGTGCTGGGGTCATCAATCACTTCTACAAGTGCCAAGTCGGTAGCTTGACCGACGGCCTCACGGGCGTGGTCATGGACCTCAAATGTCTCGACTGGGGCGACAACTTCGTATTGCCGCAGCCCGATGTCACGCCAGAGGCACTTGGCACAGCCGAAACAGATGGATCCAACAGTGTTGAAGCAATGGTTGAGTATCTAGTGCAGTGCGCCACTCTGTTCTGCACTTATCCCGCTGCGGCAGCGAGACCTGCCTTCGCTCGCGTGACCTTGGCCAGGATGTCGGAAGCCCGAGCGGCTCGCGGTAGGGATGCCCGTTACCGGGCACCCCCCGCACAGATCCGGACGTGCCCGATTCGGGCATCCGGCTCCTACCTCGGGTGTTTGACGGCAAAGCGCCGGTCCGGCCATGGATGAAGGATTCGGGGTGTCGGGAGCCAGTGTGCAGCGAGCTTCGTCATCCGTTCCCACGTCAGCCCGTCTTTCTGACTACGCCGCCGGAGCGTGCGCCGCCATAGTTCCGTAACGTGGTACCGGAAGGCCTGCAGTGCCCGCAGATTCGTGGGCACCGCGTGATACGCGAAGTAGCCCGCGATCACAGCCTTCAGCCATTTGCCCTGTTCGGGGATAGCGTCGTGCATGCGTTCCCGAAGCTGCGCCTTGATTTCCTTGAGCCTCGCCATCATGCGGTCACCCCTTGTCTTTCGCAGGAGCTGGAAGGCTCCGCGGCGGGTCTTTCCACAGATGAAGACAAAGCCCAGGAACGTAAAGGTTTCTGGCTTACCCAACCCGCGCTGCGTTCGTCGTGCTGCCGCAAAGCGGCCGAACTCCAGCAGCCGGGTCTTGTCCCCGTGAAGCTCGAGCGAGAACTGCTCGAGCCTCGTTCGCATCGCACCCCAGAAGCGCCTCGCGTCGGCTTCATGCTCGAAGCCGACCACGATGTCGTCGGCGTAGCGCACGACGATCACGTTGCCAGTGGCTTCGCGCCGCCGCCATTGCTTGGCCCAGAGATCGAAGACGTAGTGCAGGTAGACGTTCGCGAGCAGCGGTGAAACCACTGCCCCTGGAGGTGTCCCCATCTCACTGACGCTCCAGTTCCCGTCTTCCAGGACGCCCGCCTTGAGCCACTTGCGCACAAGGCGTATGACGCGCTCGTCGCCAATCCGATGCTCCAGGAATCGGACCAGCCATTCCTGGCTGACCGAATCGAAGAAGCCTCGGATGTCGGCGTCGAGAATCCAGTTCACCCGGGTCTCGCAGATAGCCACCGACAGTGCATCTAACGCGTCATGCTGCCCTCGGCCGGGTCGAAACCCGTACGAGAAGCCGAGGAAGTCTTCCTCGTAGATCGCGTTGAGCACCCCGACAGCCGCGCGCTGGACGATTTTGTCTTCCAGCGGAGCAATCCCCAGCGGGCGCTGCTTGTCCGTGCCCGGCTTGGGTATGAACCGCCGCCGAACAGGTTGCGCCCGATACGTGCCGCGATGGACTCGTGCATGCAGTTCCCGCAGGTTGCCCTCCAGGTCCGCCTCGTAGTCCTCCCATGTCACGCCGTCCACTCCGGGTGCGGCACGGCGCTTGAGCGCCAGGAACGCCTCCGTCAGCAGATCGACTGTCACATGATGCAGCAGCGCAGTGAACTTTTCCTTCTTCCGCTGCCTTGCAGCGTTGCGTACACGGTCCAGCCCCTGTGACACGCTACCGCGGCTCTGTGTCCGTCGCGTGTGCGGTTGGCCCGTGTTCCCCTTGGTCCCCGCCCTTGGCTCCGCCCACTCCGCAGCCGGTCGCCCGGCCTTGTTCGCAGGCTTCATCGCTACTATGGCGGAGTCTGACTTCTCGGGTCCGTTCATCATCGGCTACGGCTCCTCGCCTTCCCGATGCGGGCCAGCCCATGAGGCGGCTGGTCAGACCCGAGATCTCCCGGTTCCCGTACAAGGAGCGTGCGCACATGCCAGGTTCTACGACCACGCCGAGTCGTCAGGGTGCTTGCGATGGCGCGCCCTGGCGTTTCGCCTTCCGCCTCTGGAACGGCGTCGGCACCCGGAATTTCTTTCCTATCGCGGCTCAATGGCTGGCCTGTGCGTACCCCTGTCAACGCTTCGCGCCCCATCTCGCGATGTGACACGCATGACTCGGGGACAACATGATTCGCTACTTCTTTGTTGTCAGGGACTTGCACCCTTTACTCCTTGCCGGTCTCCCGGCGCACTCCAGATGAACGGCTTGGGGTCGATGTTGTGATGGGCGACGTAAAGATCGATGGCCAACTCCAGCTCTGCCACGCTGGTGAAGCTGTCGCGCCGGATGCGCTTGTCGGTGATGTCGCGGAAGAAGCGCTCGACCATGTTGAGCCACGATGCGCTGGTTGGAGTGAAGTGCATGACGAATCGCGGGTGTCGGGCCAGCCACTTCTGCACGTCGGGATGGGTGTGCGTGGCGTAGTTGTCGACGACAAGATGCAGGCTCAGATGCTCGGGCGTGCTGCGGTCGATGAGCCGCAGGAACTTGAGCCACTCGCCGTGGCGATGCCGCGGCTGGCACATCGAGATCACGCTGCCGTCCAGCGTGTTGAGCGCCGCAAACAGCGTGGTCGTGCCATGACGCCTGTAGTCGTGGGTGACGGTGCCGGCACGCCCGCGCTTCATCGGCAGCCCCGGCTGCGTGCGGTTGAGCGCTTGGATCTGGCTCTTCTCGTCGCAGCTGAGCACCAGGGCATGCTCGGGCGGATTCATGTACAGGCCCACCACGTCCATCAACTTGTCTTCGAAGCGCGGATCGCGCGAGAGCTTGAAGCTCCGGCTCAGGTGAGGCTTCAGGCCATTGCTGTGCCAAACGCGGCGGATGGTCGTGGCGCCCACGCCCAGGTGCTTGGCCAGCGTGCGGGTGCTCCAGTGGGTGGAGTCAGCGGGCTTCTCATGCAGCGTGGCGTGCACGATGCGCGACTCCGCCTCGGCCGTAACCGTGGCGGGCCTACCCGAGCGAGGCGCGTCCTTGCGAAGCGCATCGATGCCTCCGTGCAGGAAGCGCTGGCGCCATAGCGCCACTTGCCGGCGATCAAGGCCCACCTCCACAGCGATGTCCTTGTTCTGCAGCCCCTTGGCCGCCAGCATGATCACGAGTGCGCGCTGCTGAAGCCGCGCCTCCACGCGCCGGCCCTTGGCCAGCACACGAAGCTCCCGCTCGGTCTGCTCGTCCAGTTCAATTGTCTCGGCAACTCGCATCGCTCCAGCCTCCTGAGCGGTTGGAGTATGAAGGGGATGATAAGTTCTTTAACTTCACGCGCACTGCACTAGTACGACATCCTTGAATTAGCTTGCTGATTACGGCTCAAGGTACGGGGCGAGCAGCGTTGCAACGGCGGCCGCCGAGTGCGCAAGGTCGCCCGATACGGGCAGCGGCTCCCAACGTCCCGTGTGACTGCGGAACGCAGCGGTGTACCTTGTGCGAGATACCTCCGTCAGCCGAGCAATGATGTCGACGACATCGTCGCCGCGGTGCATCTGGATCAGTAGGTGTTTGCCGTAGGGGCGAACTCGGACATGGTCATGCCCCGTGAGACGAGCCAGATGACGCTGGAGTTCGTCGGCTCGTGCTCGGGCGAATGGATCTGACATCGGCAGGGATCCTCTTGGGTTCACCGGTCTGTAGTTCGAACCCGGCGAATGTCCACTTAAATGGCTGCGGCGCGCGATTGCGCTGGACGATGAAGTCCTCGGTACGCTGCCGCAGATGGGAGATCGAATAGTGGCTGGCGTGACGAAGCACTCGCCGTGTGTAGATGGCAAACAGCAACTCGATCTGGTTCACCCAACTGGCATGCAAGGGGGTGAAATGAAAGAAGAAGCGCTCGCCATGTCGAGCGTTGAAGCTCTTCCAGACGCCGTAGGCGCGGTGCGTGTTCAGGTTGTCCCAAATCACGTGGACGTTTCCCTCCGGATAAGTCCGGGCGACTTCCTCCATGAATGCCACCAAGTCGGTCTGGGTGCGACGGTCGGTACAGCGCGCAAGCACGCGCCCGGTATGCACGTCCAGCGCAGCGGTCAGTGCCTGTGTGCCGTGGCGAATGTACTCAAACTCTTGCCGGCGCAAGCGCGCCGGGCGCGGAGCTCCATCGCGATGTTTGCGCTGGACGGCGAGAGCATCCAGAAGTTGGGGGTGTGCGCTGCAGCAAAAGTCGACCCCTTGGGCGGAAATCGGTGCGCCTCTGGGTAGAAAGCTTGGCCGCTGAAGATTTGCTGCACTGCACACCCCCAGGAAATGGATAGTCTCCATCAATGTCTGGTCTTGAACCAACGAGCAGACATCGCCGCAGCGGCTCTCGAGTCCGCGCCAACTGCGAGCGGGCGAACTTTGAAGCCTTGCAGAGAGATCGCACGCGGCTTCTCAGCCCTCAATTCCGGCGACGGCAACTGCGGAGTTGGCCTTTCTGAGTGCGTCAACGAGCATCTGCGCGGAAGGCGAAAGCCCCGGCGCTGTGCGCCACCAAACTCCCAGTGGACGGTCGGTTTTGGCCAGCTCGATTGGTAGGACCTTGATCAGCCCGGTGCGTGCCTCCACGTCGGCCAAGTGCTGCGGCCATACAGTGATCATTTCCGTCGTGAGTATGAGCGCACGATTTGTCAGGAACGACATGGATTCCACCGTGGCCACGGGCGCATCCAATCCGGCTTCGCGAAAGGTCACCTCGAGTTGTCGCCGCATGGACGTTTCGTGCGGAGGAAGCACCCATCCGTAACCATCGAGCATGTCCAATCGAAGTCGCGGCTTTCTGCTCAAGGGGTGTTGCGCGCTCACGATAAGGCGAACACGGTCCATTCCCAGAACTTCCTGCGTGATGTCCGCCGGCAGCCGCCGGCGCGGCAGCCGGCTGGTCATGAGGTCCAGATCGCCACGGCGCAAGAGCGTGGTCAGCCAGTCATGCTGACCTTCAACGACTGTCACCTTCAAATGCGCCTGGCGCTTCAACACGAAGGTCAATGCGGCTGGAAGGATGCCGCCGGCGGTCGATGGCAGCGTACCGACCGTCACGCTGCCATGCCCCTCGCGCAGTTCGCTCACCTCGCGATCCGCATTGCGAAGCTGCGCAATGATGGTACGTGCATGCCGCACGAGCACCTGTCCAAAAGGCGTTGGTACCGAGCCACGACTGGTGCGCGTGAAGAGAGGGGCCTCGGTCAGCGCCTCCATCTCCTGCAGTGCCTTGGTCACTGCCGACTGGGTCATGTTGAGGCGCTCGGCAGCGCGCACGAGGCTTCCCTCGCGCTCGATGGCGTCGGCCAGGCGCAAGTGCCGCAGGGAGATGCGCTGTTCCCAATTCGGCATGGGCACCACCTTTCCTTGTGAGGGCTCGGCACACCTTGGGACCGTGGCGAGCGCCGGGGCCATGAGTTTTGTTCAAGTGAATGGTAACGGAATTCACTTTTTGGAATTGCGTCGGAATGCCATAGTGCCCCCGGATGAACCTTCCGTTTGCCAAGGATTGCACTCGATGACCGACTACCCCGACCTCCAGCTCTACATTGGCGGCGCCTGGCGCAAGACGCATGGCGACATGCCCGTGGTCAATCCCGCGACCGAACAGGAGATCGGTCGCCTGCCGCGTGCCAGAACCTCGGATCTGGACGACGCGCTCGGCGCGGCCGAAAAGGGCTTCCGGGTGTGGCGCCGCACCGCACCCAGCGAACGCGCGGCCGTGCTACGAAGCGCAGCACGGCTCATGCGCGAGCGCATCGACACCATTGCGCACGCAATCACGCTCGAGCACGGCAAGCCGCTCCCGGAAGCACGCCTGGAAGTGATCCGGGGCTGCGAATTCCTTGAGTGGGATGCGGGCGAGGCGGTGCGCACCTATGGCCGCGTGATTCCGAGTGCTCACGGCACCCGCTACATCGTGCATCACCAACCCATCGGCACGGTCGCGGCCTTTGCGCCGTGGAACTTTCCGATGAGCCAGCCGGCACGCAAGATCGGCGGGGCCATCGCCGCGGGCTGCTCGATCATCCTCAAGGCAGCCGAGGAAACCCCGGCTGGCGCACTGCACATTGCCCGCGCGCTCCACGATGCGGGCTTGCCGCCAGGCGTGCTCAATCTGGTCTTCGGCGATCCGGCTGAAATTTCCGGCTACCTGATCCCCCAGGACCAAGTTCGCCTCGTCGCCTTCACCGGTTCGACCAATGTCGGGCGCCATCTCACGACGCTGGCATCGCAGCACATGACGCCCGTGCTCATGGAACTGGGCGGCCATGCGCCCGTCATCGTGTGCGATGACGTGGACGTGCGGGACGCAGCGCTGATGTCCGCCAACCGCAAGATGCGCAACGCAGGCCAGGTCTGCACGTCGCCAACCCGGTTCTTCGTCGACGAGAAGGTCTTCGACCAGTTCGTGGAAATCTTCGCTGCGCGCGCGCGCGCCCTTCGCGTGGGCGACGGCATGACCCCTGGCGTGGAGATGGGCCCACTAGCGAACGGCCGCCGGGTCCGGGCACTCGCCGAGCTGGTGGAAGACGCCACGGCCAACGGTGCTCGCCGGGTCGCCGGCGGCAAGCGCATCGACCGCCCGGGTTACTTCTTCGAGCCCACGGTCCTGGCCAACGTGCCTGCCGGCGCCCGGGTCATGGGTGAGGAGCCTTTCGGTCCGCTGGCCATCATCAACCCGGTGGGTTCGCTGGACGAAGCGATCGCGCAGGCCAATGCCGTGCCCTTCGGCCTGGCGGCCTACGGCTTCACCCACAGTGCAGCCCGGGCGGATCAGATGGCGGAAGAGGTCGAGTGCGGCAACTTCTCAATCAATACCCTGGAGGCGTCGCTGCCCGAGACGCCCTTTGGCGGCGTCAAATCCAGCGGCTACGGGCGCGAAGGTGGCAGCGAGGGGCTACATCACTACATGACCGTCAAGAACGTCTCGCACTTCATGCAGATCGAGCCCGCGTCCGCCAATAGATCCGGAGACTAGGCCAGGTCTGCGGATGCCCCCGCACGCTCCACGTGGGCCAAACACGCGCGCTCTCACGTCGTGGACTGCCGTTGGCGGTCCTCAGGATGGAAAACATTGAAATCACCATGCTGAATTCCGAAGCCAATCTCCTTCACTTCATCGGCGGCCGCCCGGCGGCCAACACCTCCGGCCGCACGCAGGACGTGACCAACCCGGCCGGCGGGCGGGTGACCGCCAAGGTGGCGCTGGGCGCCCCGGCCGACGTGGATGCGGCCGTGGCCGCCGCGCAGGCCGCGTTCCCGGCCTGGGCCGACACGCCGCCGATCCGCCGTGCGCGGGTGATGTTCAAGTTCCTGGAGCTGCTCAACCAGCACCGCGACGAGCTGGCGCACCTGGTCACCGCCGAGCACGGCAAGGTCTTCACCGACGCCCAGGGCGAGGTCACGCGCGGCATCGACATCGTGGAGTTCGCCTGCGGCATTCCGCAACTGCCCAAGGGCGACTACACCGAGCAGGTCTCCACCGGCATCGACAACTGGACGCTGCGCCAGCCGCTGGGCGTGGTGGCGGGCATCACGCCCTTCAACTTCCCGGTGATGGTGCCGATGTGGATGTTCCCGGTGGCGATTGCCGCGGGCAACACCTTCATCCTCAAGCCCAGCCCGACGGACCCGAGCCCGTCGCTGCTGATGGCGCAGTTGCTGAAGAAGGCTGGCCTGCCCGACGGCGTGTTCAACGTGGTGCAGGGCGACAAGGTGGCGGTGGATGCACTGCTGGAGCACCCCGACGTGAAGGCGATCAGCTTCGTCGGCTCCACGCCCATTGCCAACTACATCTACGAGACCGCCGCGCGTCACGGCAAGCGCGTGCAGGCCCTGGGCGGCGCGAAGAACCACATGGTGGTGATGCCCGACGCGGACATCGACCAGACGGTGGACGCGCTGATCGGCTCGGGCTACGGCTCGGCCGGCGAGCGCTGCATGGCGATCGGCGTCGCGGTGCTGGTGGGCGACGCGGCCGACAAGGTGATGCCCAAGCTGATCGAGCGCGCGAAGTCGCTCAAGGTGCTCGACGGCGAGAACCTCGCGGCCGAGATGGGCCCCATCGTGACCCGTGCGGCGCACCAGCGCATCACCGGCTACATCGAGCAGGGCGTGAAGGAAGGGGCGAAGCTGCTGGTGGATGGCCGCAGCTTCGACGCGAGCACCGCGGGCGAAGGCTGCGGGGACGGCTTCTGGATGGGCGGCGCGCTGTTCGACCACGTCACGCCGGAGATGCGCATCTACAAGGAAGAGATCTTCGGCCCGGTGCTCTCGTGCGTGCGCGTGCACGACCTGGCGCAGGCGGTGGACCTGATCAACGCGCACGAGTTCGGCAACGGCGTGTCCTGCTTCACCCGCGACGGCAACGTGGCGCGCGAGTTCTCGCGGCGCATCCAGGTGGGCATGGTGGGCATCAACGTGCCGATCCCGGTGCCCATGGCCTGGCACGGCTTCGGCGGCTGGAAGCGGTCCCTCTTCGGCGACATGCACGCGTACGGCGAGGAAGGCGTGCGCTTCTACACGAAGCAGAAGTCGGTGATGCAGCGCTGGCCGGAGAGCATCGGCAAGGGTGCCGAGTTCGCGATGCCGACGGCGAAGTAGCGAGCCGGCTTTCATGGACGTTCCGCCATGTCATCCCCCACGCTGAAAACCCTGGTCCACACCATTCGCCACGAAGCCGACGGCATCGTCAGCGTCGAGTTCCGTCCGGCCACGCCGGAGGTGGATTTCCCCGCCTTCGAAGCCGGCTCGCACATCGACCTGCACCTGCCCAACGGCCTGGTGCGCAGCTATTCGCTGTGCAATCCGTCCAGCGACCGGCAGCGCTACGTGGTGGGCGTGCTCAACGACAAGAGGAGCCGCGGCGGCTCGCGCTATGTGCACCAGCAGCTGCGCGTGGGCAGCACCATCGAGATCTCGCATCCGCGCAACAACTTCAAGCTGCACGAAGACGCGGACCGCTCGGTGCTGGTGGTCGGCGGCATCGGCGTCACGCCCGTGTGGTGCATGCTGCAGCGCCTGGCGGCCCTGGGCCGTCCGGTGGAGATGATCTACTGCGCGCGCAACCGCAAGGAAGCCGCCTTTATCGATGCCATCACCGCGCTGGTTGCGGAGAAGGGCATCGATGTCACCTGGCACTTCGACCAGGAGAAGGGTGCGCCGCCCAACCTGGTGGCCATGCTCGAAGGCAAGGGCGCCGCCAGCCACTACTACTGCTGCGGCCCCACGCCCATGCTCGACAGCTTCGAGAAGAGCTGCGAGGAGCTGGGCTTCGCCAACGCGCACATCGAGCGCTTTGCCGCTGTGCACATCGAGGCGCCGGCCGCCACCGAGACCTTCGTCGTGGAATGCGCCAAGAGCGGCAAGAGCGTGGAAGTGCCGCCTGGCAAGTCCATCCTCGACAGCCTGATCGAGGCAGGCCTGAACCCGGACCACAGCTGCAAGGAAGGCGTGTGCGGCGCCTGCGAGACGCAGGTGCTGGAAGCCGGCGAGATCGAGCACCACGACGGCATCCTCACCAAGCTGGAACGCCAGTCGAACAAGACCATGATGATCTGCGTGTCGCGCTGCAAGCGCGGCCCGCTGGTGCTGGACATTTGACAGCGGGCCGCCTGATCGCCGGCGGTACGGCCCCGAGGGCCGGCACCGCTAGCGATGCAGGATCTGTCCGATCGTGGCGTAGTTGGGACCTGCAAGCCGGGAAATCGGATTGAGGAGCGCGGTATCGACCTTGCCTCCGGCGCTCATCAGCGAATCGCGCACGTGGAAGCTCAACACGTCCCCGATCATCAACCTGGTCGGCCCCTGTCCGAGTTCGATGCAACGATGAAGCCGGCATTCGACGGCAATAGGTGCATCCAGGAGACGAGGCGCGCCGACGTGTGACGAGGGCGCCGTTCGCAAGCCCAGGGAATCGATCTCACTGATGTCGCTCGGGTACTCCTCCGCGCTCGCGTGTAGCGGTGACAACAAGGCGTAGTCGGCGATGTGAACGACAAACTCCCGCGTGTCGAGGATATTTCGCGCGGTGTCTTTAAGCCCTGCGCCATCACGCTTCGCGTCGACACCGATGGCCAACATCGGTGGTGAGTGGCTCACGAACGTGAAGGAAGAAAACGGCGCCAGATTGGCGCCGCCTTTGCGCGACCGTGTGCTGACCCACGCAATGGGCCTCGGAACGACGATGCCGGTCATCACTTTGTAGACCTCTGCGGCGGTCATCGTTCGAGGATCAAGGTACTTCATTCTTGACATCCTTGCGGGCCGCAGAGCCCGGGCACTTCAGGGTCAGTCAATGGTGACACCCGTCTCGGCAATCAGGGGCTTCATCTTGTTGGATTCATCACGCACGAAAGCGTCGAACTTTTCTGGGGTCATGGTGACTCGGCTGTAGCCCAGATCCGAGAGCTTTTTCCAGTTCCCAGGGTTCGACACCGCTTGTTCGAAGGCCTCGTGAATCTTGTTGATGATGGGCCGCGGCGTTCCCTTCTTCACGGCCACGCCAAGCCAGAAGTCCATGACCAGCGATGGAAAGCCGATCTCTGCGGTGGTTGGGACGTTCGGCAGATAGCTGTTGCGACTGGAATCGGCAAGGGCCAGGGGAATCACCTTGCCGGTCTTCATCAGGTTGAGAGTGCCGGGCACCGCGTCGAACAGCAGATCGATCTCGTTGGTCATGATGGCCTGCATGGTCGGTGGAAAGCCCTTGTAGGGGACATGCGTGAACTTCGCGCCCGGAGCCGCTCTAGACAGGATATGCCCCAGGAGGTGCGGCGCAGTGCCTGATCCGAAGGAGCCGTACAGGACGCTTCCGTCAGGCGAGGACATGGTCTGCTTCAACGACTGGACGCTGTTGATCTTGCCCGAGACGTTGGCCAGCATCACCTGCGGCGCGCGAACGAGCATGGAGACGCCGTCGAAATCCCGCGCCGGAAGATAGTTGCTGTTCTTGTACAGAAAGGGGTTGACGCTGAAATCTCCGGTTTGCCCTACAAACACAGAGTAGCCATCGGCTGGCGAGGACATCATGTCACCCACGGCGATCTGCGACCCACCACCCGGCTTGTTGAAGATGACCACCGGCTGCCCCAATTGCTTCGAAAGCTCCGGCTCAATCGTTCTGACGAACGTATCCACCGCCCCGCCCGCAGGAAACGGAACCAAGACTCGAATCGGTTTGTTCGGATACGCCCCTTGCGCCTGAGATGGCAGGGTCGCCCCTCCAAAAATTCCTACCGCGGCTGCGCAGAAGATGGTCTTGAGAATTGGATGCGTGGGGCTTTGAGCGGTCATGACGTTATCCGTGAGGTTGATTGAGAGTGGAGCGAACTTGCTTGGGGATTTGAGCGGCACGCTTACGACCCCGTCAACGCTGGCACGGCTGCGTCGGGATGATGAGCGGCCAGGTCGGCATGCCACTGACGCCAATCCTTGGCGGGGTGGACGGCTCCGCACGTCTTGCAGGTGCGCTCGGCGTCGCTGGTTTCGTAGAACTCGGCGAACACCTTGGGCAGATCGCTCACAATGCTCTGCAGTTGAAGCTCTTTGCGAACGACGAGCGAGCCGCAAACGGCGCAAGCCCATTCGAATGCATCCTTCACTCCCACGGGGCGCGAGCGCTCGATCACCGTGCACAGGCTGCCAGCCTCGGGCCGCTGGGGCGAGTGGCGCACATGCGCAGGCAGCAGGAACGTGTCGCCCTCGTGGAGGGTCACGCGCTCGAACTTGCCCCGGTCCAGCAGCAGTAGGTGTGCGGTGCCTCGGAACTGGTGGAAGTACTCCTCGAACGGGTCGTCGTGGAAGTCCGAACGCTGGTTGGGGCCGCCCACGACCGTGCAGATCAGGTCCGAATCGGCCCAGATCTGCTTGTTTCCGACAGGCGGCACGAGGCTTGCGGCGTTCTCGGCCAGCCACTTGTCAAAATTGAAGGGTCCGCCGTACTTCAGGTTCATGTTCACCTCGTCATGAAAAAGGAAAATCGCAACATCTCATTGAAGCAAATGAGGGCCTTCGTCGCGGTGGCGCGGGCGGGCAGCTTCACGCGCGCGGCGGACCAGCTGTTCATCACGCAGTCGGCGCTCTCGTCCCTGATCCGCAACCTCGAAGCTGAACTCGATTTGCGACTGCTGGACCGAACCACGCGGCGCCTCGAGCTCACGGACGCAGGAACGGAACTGCTCGGCTCCCTCGAGCAACTGCTCGGTGACCTCGATCGGATGACTTCCGATCTGCGCGACGTCAGCGTGATCCGCCGCGGGCGTGTCCGTATCGGCGCGACGCCGCTGCTGGCCTCCACCTTTCTTCCGGTCGCCATCCAGGCTTTCGCAGAGCGGTACCCCGAGATCACGGTCCGTGTCTTCGATGACGCCTCGGCGAAACTGATGCAGGCCCTGGAGCAGGGAGACATCGACCTGCTCATCGCGACGCTGGATGGCGAGCATCCCGAGCTCGCATCCACCGTGGTCCTGACGGATGTGATGGTCCTGGTCTGCCGAAGTGAACACTGCCTGGGCGACGCACCGCAGGCCACCTGGCACGACCTGCTCTCCGAGCCCGTCATCGCCATGTGCAAGGGAAGCGGCTTGCGCACCATCATGGACCAGACCATGGAGTCGATCGGCGCCACGATCAGCCTTTCGCAGGAGGTGAACCATGTGGCCACCGCCATCGCCATGGTGGCGGCAGGCATGGGCATCGCCGTGCTGCCCGCCTACTCGGTCCGTTTCGGCGAAGCGGCGGGGGTCCGGGCCGTTCCGCTGATGTCCCCGACGGTGCAGCGGCACGTCAGCCTCTCGACGCTCAAGCGCCGAACGCCTTCCGCCGCGACCCAGGCCATGGCGGACCATCTGCTGGAATTCGCGCGCCGGCGCGGGGATCGCTGAGCCCGCCGTCACAGCTCGCCCCCATGCGAGGCCACCGTTTCCAGGATGCTGAAAGCGGTGATTCGCGAGGATTTGGGATTGGCCGGCAGGGGACTGTTCTCGACTGACAGGCGGATCGTCCCTGCAGCACCGTGCGCGGTGAGTTCGTGGCGATTGGCGTTGGCGCCTGGCTCCGCCACCAGTTCGACGGTCACGGCCATCGGGTCGCCCACGGCCAGCGCAAGCGCCGCGACAACGTTGGCGTTCTTGGGAAAACGCGCTGCCGCCTCTTCGGCACCGCCACGGAAGAAGACGGTGCTCTTGTCGGTGGCCGACAGGTCGACCAGGCGCTCCGCTTCCGTACCGCGCCAGGCGGCCACGGGCTTGCACCCCCGGTAGTTCACCTGGACGGCACCGACCCGGCGCGCCGCGCGCAGGTAGTCGAGCCCCCCGAGCGCCCCGGAAGGAATGAGAAGCCGGCTCCTGCCCTGACGCGCGCAATCCCACAGGCGGTTGCGCAAGGAAGAATCCATCAGGGCACCCACCGAGGCCGCCACGACATCGCAGCCCGCGCCCAGGCAAGCCGCTGCGTGGCTTTGCAGGGCCGCTTGGCCCGCCACCTCCACGACCAGGTCGGGTTGTGCGGCCAGCAGATCGTCAAGCCGGGTCCACGATGTGTGCAGGCCGCCATGGGCCTGCGCGCCGGTGACCAGCGCCCCGATGAGTTCGGCGCCCGGCACATGGCCGGCTTGCAATTCGCCGGCAAGGACCTGGCCCAGGGCACCGAAGCCGATGAGTGCAATCCGGCGGGGGGTTCGGCGTTCCTGCGTCATCGTCCTGCGCCAGATCTGGATGCTTGCCTGAACATGCCCGCCTCAGAGACGCAGGCCACTTTCGGCGAACATCTGGCGGGTCAACGCCCGCTGCTGTTCGGTCAGTCTAAGCAAAGGACGCCGGACCGGGCCGCCGACCTGCCCGAGCAGTTCCTGCCAGTACTTCGTGTGGGCCTGCGGCGTTCCGGCGGGACGACTCTTGCGGAAGGCCTGGCGTGCAGGCTCGAGGCTGTCGCGAACGGCACGTGCCTCGGCAAGGCGCCCTTCGAAGGCGAGCTGGGTGTACTCGTGAATGCGCTGGTCCCTGGCCGTCTGAAGAAGAAGCGGGGGCGTGGAGCACAGGTAGAGGCGCCATCCCAGATCGATGATGTTGTCCAGCCAATCCTCTTCCGACGAGGTGCTCACCTGAATGCGGTCGCCCACCAGCTGGGTCAGCTCCGTGTACAGCTCGCGCGGGACGCTGTACTTGATGGCCACGATGTTCGGAAGCTCGGCAATCCTGGCGCATAGCTGGGGCGACATGATGTATCCGCAATCCGGGTGGTTCCACATCGCGATGCCGATGTCCAGCGTCTCGCTCAGATGCCGGTAGTACTCGTAGACGGTCGCTTCGATGTCGTTCGCGAAATGAAGCACCGGGCTGTGCACGACGATCCAGTCCGCGCCGACCTTCTCCGCGTGGCGCGCCAGGTCGATCACCACGTCCAGGTTGGTGTCCGAGCAGGACATCACGGTGCGCGCCCGCCCTTCGCAAGCTTGTGCCGCGATCTCGAAGCTGCGCTTTCTTTCCGGCACCGACATCGAGAAGAACTCGCCTTGCTTCCCGGTGACGAACAATCCCGCCACCTTCAATGCGCCGACCCAGTGGTCGATGTTCTGTGCGAACCCCTGCTCGTCGAAGGAAAGATCGGCGCGATAAGCCGTGGTGCTCGCGGCCCATACGCCGGTAAAGTGCTCTTTCGCGTAGTGCTGGGCGTTGTCCTTCGTGTACTTCATTGGCTCTTTCTGCTGGTTCAGCGTGCTGGATGCGCAGGGCGCGCATTAGCTGGGACGCTTTGGATGGGAAGGTCCTGCGATGCCTGGCTGCCCAAGGCATGTGAGGTGTTGCGTGCGGCGTGAGTCGGCCATGGCCTGAATTACAGACCGCCCGGCGACCCGCAACAAACGGGAAATTTCGAATGACTCAGAAAGTGACTCGCTGAATCAAGGGTTGCGGTTGGCCAACGGGTCGTCGACCATCTCGCTGCTCGCTTCAGGATGGGCAGCGGGATCGAGTGAGACGGCAATGCAGGCAGAAGCGCGCGCTTTGCACGCAGGAGTTCCAGCTGCCTAGGACTGGCCAGCGGTTCGGAGGGTCTCCGCGAAGTCGCGCTGGGCAGCGAGAACCAGGCGAAGCATGGCATCGTGGGCGGCAACGCTGTCCTTGCGCGCGAAGGCGTTGCGCAGTTCCTGGTAGCCGGTGATGACCGCCAGTCGCCGCGCGGGATCGCCAAGCGTCATTCGTCGCACCAACGCCACCTGATCCGCATAGCGGCCGATGCCGGAGGCCAGGCGGGTGTTGCGCACGGCCGCGAGCCAGGCGTCGCGGAACTGGCGGCCGGCGCCAAATGCACCGGTCGCGTCATCCGACTCGTGCGCCCGCTGCGCTTCGGCAAGGGCGGCGTCCACTTGCTGCAGCTGCGCGCTCGTGATGTCACGCGCAGCGAGGGCGGCGGCGCGCGGCTCGAGAAGCAGGCGCAGCTCGAAGACGTCCTCGACGTCTTGCGGCGTCAGGGTGGGCACCTTGTAGCCGCGTGGGGTGCTCACCAGGTAGCCCTCGGCCACCAGTTGGAGAAGCGCCTGGCGCACGGGCACCCGTGAAACGCCGAGGTTGTTCGCGATGTCGGCTTCGACGAGTCGCTCGCTGGCGCCCAGCAGCCCGCCCCGCAAGAGCGCAAGAAGGTAGTCATAGGCAGCCGCGCTCAAGCTGGGTTGAGCGGCGGCGGAGTTTTCTTCTCTTACTTGCATTTCGGTGACGGGGTGCGAAGCCGCGAGCTTAAGGCGCCCCGAAGGTGTCTCCATGGTCAAGGACTGGTGCGGCTCAGATTTGCGTCAGCCATCCCGCTTTTGGTATACCGACTAAGCCGGATACAAATGCAGAAGTCGCCTGAATTCCGACATAAGCCTTGTAAAAACGCAAAAACACCTTGTATCCCGCCGCTAGTTTAGTATACTGCTGACACCACATCATGAGTTTGACATGAACCTGAAGCAAGTTGGTTCCGCGCAGATCGCGGCGCTCGTCCAGGGCGACAAGGTGCACAAGGACCTCTATCTCAGTGAAGAGCTCTTTGCGATCGAGCAGCGCGAGCTGTTTGGCAACACTTGGTCCTTTCTGGGCCATGCCAGCCAAATCGCCGAGTCCGGCGACTTCTTCACGGTCGACATCGCGGGGCAGTCCCTGATCGTCCTGCGCGATGACAAGGGCGAGATCCGGGCACTGCACAACCGTTGTGCCCACAAGGGAGCGCAGCTGCTCACCACCGAATCCGGCCGGCTGAGCGGGCGCTTCCTGCGCTGTCCCTACCATGCATGGTCGTATCGGCTGGATGGCGCACTGGCGGCCTACCCGCTTCGCTCGGGCTACGAGAACACCGGACTTCTGACCTGCGAATCCGGACGCGGTCTGTCGCCCGTCGCCGCCTTGCATGTCTACCGCGACTTCATCTTTGCGCGGCTGAACGCTGCCGGCCCCACGTTCCACGAGTACTTCGGCGACGTCCTGCCCACGATCGACCTGATGGTCGACCGCTCTCCCGTCGGCCGCCTGGAGATTGCCGGCGGCGTGCTGCGCAGCGTCGTTCACTGCAACTGGAAGCTCTACCTCGAGAACGTCAACGACTCGGTGCATCCGGTGTCGACGCACGAGTCGGCGGTGCGCGCAGCGCAAACCGTTGCGCGCGACCGCGGCCCGGAGCCGATGCCGCTGGCCTTCGAGCAGATCCTTCCGTTCGGAGAACGGTACGAGTTCTTCGAAGGCATGGGCGGCAAGGTCTTTCCGAACGGCCACAGCATCTCCGGAACGCGCTTCAGTGTTCACTCGGGCTACGGGAGCCTGGGCGAGTATGTGAAGGACCTGCAGGCGGCCCATGGGGAGGCGCGTGCGAAACGGGTCCTCGAGCAAGCCCCGCAGAACACCGTCCTCTATCCCAGCCTGGCCATCAAGGGCTCGCCCCAGACCATCCGGGTCATTCGGCCCATCGGGGTCGACAAGACGGTCATCGAGGCCTGGAACTTCCGCACCGTGGGCGGTCCGGACCTGCTGCTGGATCGCGCGCTCACCTACAGCCGCCTGGTCTTCTCGCCGATGTCGGTGGTGGCACACGACGATCTCCATCTGTTCGAGTCCCAGCAGAAGGGCTTGCGATCGGGACCTAACCCATGGGTGAGCCTGCATCGCGACCACGCGCCCGGCGAATCCGACCAGCAGACGGTCGAGACCAGCGGCACCAGCGAGCTGCTCATGCGAAACCAATACCGCGCATGGGCCAAGTTCATGACCATGAACATGAACATGAAGGATGCATGAGATGTCGGTGCCGGAGTGTGTCGAGCTGATCTACCGGGAGGCCTTCCTGCTCGACGAAGGCCGCTATGAGGAATGGCTGCAGCTGTTCTCGCCGGGCGGGCGCTACTGGGTTCCCTTGAGCAGATCCCAGGGCGAGCGTGACGCCCGGCTGTCGATTGCCGACGAGGACCTGGACCTGCTCCGCTTGCGCGTCGAGCGACTGGCCTCCGGCCGGGCGCATTCGCAGCAACCCGCCAGCGTCATGCAGCACGTGCTGCAGCAGCCCATGCTCAGCGAAGAGAGCACCGACGCCGACACCCGCGTCTTCCGGACCGCATTCAACTACTCGGAATGCCGGCAGGACGAGGTCGTGGTGCTGCACGGCCACTACGTTCACCGGCTGGTCCGGCTCGATGGGCAATGGCGCATCGAGCTCAAGCGGGTCAACCTGCTCAACGCAGCGAGCCGCCTGCCGATGATCCAGCTCTTTCCGTGAGCGTGAGCATGACCGCATCGGCACTTCACGACCGGCTGCAATTCGACGTCGAGAACGGGCAGGTACTCGACGAAGACCGGCGCTACGTCCTGCTGCGCGCAGACGTTCTCATGGGCATCTTCGAGAGCCTGTCCGAAGGTGCGGCCGAGGACGCGCTGATGGCGTTCCGGGATTCGGTGAACCGCTACGGCAGTGCCAGCGTCCGCGCCTACGCGAACCCCGCGAACGCCGACCCCGCGCCCCTGCTGGCCAGCGTCGCGGCCGGGGCGGCATCGCTCGGCTGGGGCCGATGGCATTTCGAGTGGGACGGAACGACGTGCCGGCTGCGCGTCTTCAACAGTCCGTTTGCCCAGGCCCACCGGGCGAAGGGCGAGGCGTGCGCTCCGATCGTCGGCATGTTCTCGGCGGTTTGCAGCCACATCTGGCAAGCGCCCGTCCTCGCGAGCGAGAGCGACTGTTTTGCGTGCAGATCACATGCCTCCAGCCCGGAAGAAGAAGCGGTCTGCACTTTCGAAGCCACCCGTCAACCACCAATCTGAGCATCCGATGAGCACTGTCTACGACCGATTCCGCGCGAGCGCCTTGCAATGCGGGGATGCCGACTTCCTCTGCGTCGAAGAGGTCACCGCGGCCAACTACGGCATCGAAGCGCAAACCATCTCGTGGCGCGCTGCAAGCGACCGGGTCGAGACGCTGAAGGTGGCGTACGCGGAAGCCGGCTATGGCCACGGACACCGCGTCGGCCTGCTGCTCGAGAACCGGCCGGACCATCTGTTCCACTGGCTCGCGCTCAACGCCGTGGGCGCCTCGGTGGTCCCGATCAGCGCTGAAATGCGCTCCGCCGAGCTGGAATACCTGATCGGGCATGCGCAGCTGGCATTGGCCATGGTCCTTCCGGGCCGGCTCGAGGTCGTGCAGAAAGCTGCAGCCGTGGTCGGCATCGAGACCCAGGTCGCCACGGCAGACACGACGGACATCCCGCGCCCGGCTGCCGAGGCGCCCCTGTCCGACCGTCCCGGCCTGCAAAGCGAGTGCGCGCTGCTCTACACCTCCGGTACTACCGGGCGCCCCAAGGGCTGCCGCCTGTCCAACGACTATTTCCTGCACATCGGCGACTGGTACACGACGCTCGGTGGCTGGTGCCCGGTGCGTCCGCACGAAGAGCGCATTGTCACGCCGCTGCCCATGAACCACGTCAACGCCATGGCGTTCACCGCCATGGCCGTTATTACCTCCGGCGGCTGCCTGATCCAACTCGACCGGTTCCACCCCAAGACCTGGTGGAAGACCGTGCGCACTACGCGCGCCACCATCTGCCACTACCTGGGCGTCATGCCGGCCATGCTACTGGGGGCCGAACCCTCCGACATGGATCGCGCCCACTCGCTGCGCTGGGCGTTCGGCGCAGGCGTCGCGCGCCAGGACCACGCCCGCTTCGAGGAACGCTTCGGCTTCCCGCTGGTGGAAGGATGGGCCATGACTGAAACGGGCGCGGGCGGCGCAATCCATGCCAATTCCGGCCCGCGCGAAGTCGGTGTCAACTGCTTCGGCATCCCGGGCAAGGACGTCGAGGTGCGCCTGTTGGGCGACGAGGGCCAGGATGTCCCTGACGGCACGCCGGGCGAACTGCTGGTGCGGGCGAAGGGAGAAGATCCGCGTCGCCACTTCTTCTCGGGCTATCTCAAGGATGAATCCGCCACGGAAGAGGCCTGGGCGGGTGGATGGTTCCACACAGGCGACATCGTGCGCCGGGAAGCGACGGGCAGCCTGTACTTCGTCGATCGCAAGAAGAACGTGATCCGGCGCAGCGGCGAGAACATTTCGGCCGTCGAGGTAGAAGGGGTGCTAGTTCGTCACCCCGCCGTCAAGGCGGTTGCAGTGGCCGCCACACCGGACGCAGTCCGAGGAGACGAGGTGATCGCATGCATCGTCCCCAGGGTGCCGATTACGCCGAGCACGCAGGTACAGGTGGCGCGTAGTATTGTCGAGCTCGCGCTCGAGCAACTGGCCTACTACAAGGCGCCCGGCTATATCGCCTTCGTGGACGCGGTGCCGGTCACCAGTTCCCAGAAGGTCCAGCGTGGCGAGCTTCGCCAGATGGTGGAGAAGTTGCCCGGATCGGCCAACTGCGTCGACACGCGGTCGATGAAGACGCGCCAGCCATGATGCCCCAACGCACCGGCTACGAGGGCGTGGCGCTCGTGGCGCCATTCACCGTGCCCTACGAGCGCTACAGCATCCGCAATGCGCAGTGGTTTGCCGCCCAGGCCCTGCGCGGCCTGCTGAAAGAGGCCAGGCTGGACAAGTCGCAGGTCGACGGGATCAGCCTCAGCAGCTTCCTGCTGAGGCCGGACACCGTCGTCGGCCTCACGCAGCAGCTCGGCTTGTTGCCGCGCTGGATGGATGACGTGCCCACGGGGGGCGCCTCCGGCGTCATGGCCCTGCGCCGTGCGGCAAGGGCAGTGCAGTGCGGGGACGCCGACATCATCGCGTGCATCGGCGCGGATACCAATCACGTGGAGTCCTTCCGCCAGGGGCTGGCCAACTTCAGCTCCTTCGCGCGCGACGCGACCTACCCGTACGGTGCGGGCGGGCCGAATTCGATGTTCGCGCTGATCACCGACAACTACATGCGCCAGTTCGGCGCGACCCGTGCCGACTTCGGCCGGATTGCCGTGAGCCAGCGAGCCAACGCTGCGCGCAACCCCAATGCAATGCTGCGCAAGCCCATGAGTCTGGACGACTACCTGGGGGCGCGCCCTATCGCAGATCCCATCCATCTTCTGGATTGCGTTATGCCCTGTGCCGGCGCCGAGGGTTTCCTCGTGATGCGAGAGGAGCGTGCGGAGGCGCTTTCCCTGCCGCACGTGAAATTGCGGGGCGCCATCGAGCGCCACAACGCCTATGCGGACGATCCGGTCATGATCCGCGGAGGTTGGCTTCGCGATCGCGATGAGTTGTACGCACAGGCCGGCATCTCGCCGGACCAAATCGATGTGATCCACACGTATGACGACTATCCGGTCATCGTGCTCATGCAGTTCGAAGGCCTGGGACTGTGTGACCTGGGCGGCGGACCAGAGTTCGTGAGGGAGAACACCTTCACCCACGACGGTACGGTCCCGCACAACACAAGTGGCGGCCAGTTGTCTGCGGGACAGGCCGGCGCGGCCGGCGGCTTTCTTGGGCTCACCGAGACGATGCGCCAGCTGCTAGGCACCGCCGGAGAGCGGCAGGTGAAGGACGCCCGCTGGGGGCTCGCGAGCGGCTTCGGAATCGTCAACTTCGACCGGTGCGTGTGCACCGGCGCCGTCGTCTTGGAGAGCGCACCATGACGTCCCCCGTCTTCCCCCGCAAGAACCCGGTGCTGCGTACGCAGCGAATGAACCTGCCTCCCATGGGGCGAGGTCGCGTGGCCCATGGCCTGACCCGGGCGGCTGCGGTCAGCGATCACCTCGAGCTCCAGGTGTGCGAAGAGTGCGGTGCGGTCCAGTACCCACCTCGCGACGCCTGCGGGACGTGCCTGTCCGCGGACCTGAACTGGCGCAAGCAGAGCCCGTGCGGCGAACTGCTGAGCGTCGCCACGCTGCATCACAGCAATCACCTCTACTTTCGCGAGCGACTGCCGTGGCGAATCGGCGTGGTGCGTCTCGACACCGGTCCGACGGTCATCGCCTTCCTGACCGAAAGCGTGGTGCCGCCCCGGGCCGCTGGCGGCGCCGAGCGAACCAGGGTCCAGGTCCTGCTGCGGCTGGACCGGGCCGGACAGGCCGTGCTTGTGGCACAGCCGATCGAGGAACTCAACATGGATTGGAAGGACAAGCTCCAGATGGAAACCGGATGCAGCCCCCGTGGGCGAAAGATCCTCGTGACTGACGGAAAGACCGCCGTGGGGCAGGCCATCGTGCGTGCGCTGCTCGAGGCGGGCGCGGAGACCGTCTGGGTCGGCTATTCCGAGCCGTGGAAGCGCGGGGAAGAAATCGCGAGGCTCAAGGACGTCCCTGGCGTCGAAGCCGTCGCATTGGACCTCACCGATGCGCGCTCGGTGGCAGCCCTGGGCGGCGAGCTCGGAGGCAAGGTGGACATCGTGGTGAGCAACGCGGAAGTGCACCGCACCGAGAGCATTTGGTCCCGGCCAGGCACCGACATTGCCCGGGCCGAGATGGAAGTGAACTACTTCGGGCTGCTTCGCTTGGCGCAGGCATTTGGCCCGGCATTAAAGGGCCGCGCGGCAGATGGACCGGGTCACGCCGTGGCATGGGTCAACCTCCTCTCGGTGTTTGCCCTGTCCAACCTGCCCTCCCAAGGCACCTTCTCCGCGTCCAAGGCCGCCGCCTGGTCGCTGTCGCAAGGCCTGCGCGCGGAGATGCTGCCCCACGGCATTCGCGTGCTGAACGTCTTTCCCGGGCCCATCGACGATGAGTGGAACCAGAACGTGCCGCCACCCAAGCTGTCGGCCGGCTCACTGGCGGGCGCGATGGTCCGCGCCCTGACCGACGGGGTGGAGGACCTGTACCCGGGCGAGGTTGCGCAAGAGTGGTTCGCGCGCTGGAAGGACAACCACAAGGCGCTCGAGCGAGAGCTCGTCGCGGGAGGGCTGTGATGACTTCCGGCTCCCTTCTGCAGGCGCTCGCGCAAGCGCTCCAAACCCGGACGATCCGCGTGATCGACCTCACGCAAACCCTGTCGCCAGGCTTCCCGACGATCTCGCTGCCGCCCGAACTGGGCCAGGCATGGCCCTTCCGGATCGAGGAGATCTCTCACTACGACGAGCGGGGTCCGGGTCAATACTGGAACAACTTCTCGTGCAGCGAGCACACCGGCACGCACCTGGATGCGCCGGCACACTGGATCTCCGGGCGCCACCTGCCGCACAACACGGTCGACACGCTGGACGTGCAGCAGCTCCTCGCACCGGCTTGCGTCATCGACTGCTCGGCCGCGGCAGCCAAGGACCCGGACTACCTCCTCAGCGTGGAAGACATCCTGGCGTTCGAGTCGCAGCACGGCCGCATCCCGGCGGGCGCCTGGCTCCTGATGCGCACGGACTGGAGCAAGCGCAGCGACGCCGTCGCCTACCAGAACTTCGACGAGACGGGCCAGCACACGCCCGGCCCCGGAACGGACGCCGTCAGGTTCCTGGTGGAGGAAAGAGACGTGCTGGGCTTCGGCTCGGAAGTGATCGGTACGGATGCGGGGCAGGGCTACCACCTGAAGCCCCCCTATCCCTGCCACTCCCTGATGCACGGCGCCGGAAAGCTGGGCCTGCAGTGCCTGACCAACCTGGATCTGCTGCCGCCGACCGGCGCGCTCATCCTCACGCCTCCGCTGAAGATTCTCAAGGGCTCCGGGAGTCCACTGCGCGTGCTGGCGCTGGTGGAAACGCAGCGGTGAGCCTTCGCGCTCCATCCCATCAAGACAAGGGGCCCTCGCCATGAACACACTGCATCAACTGACCGAGTCGATCCGGTCGCGCAAGATCAGCGTCGTCGACCTGACCCAGACCCTGAGCGAGGACTTCCCATCCCTTCAGTTGCCTCCCGAGTTCGGCCAGGTCCAGGGCTTCAGGCGCGATCGAATCTCGAAGTACGACGAAGCAGGACCCGACTGGTACTGGAACAACTTCAGCTGCGGCGAGCACACAGGCACCCACTTCGACGCGCCAGCGCACTGGATCACCGGCCGCGAGCATGCCGCCAATACGGTCGACACCATCGCCGTCGAGAACTTCCTGACGCCCGCCGTGGTCGTCGATGCCAGTGCGCACGTGGCCGGGGACAGCGACTGGCTGCTCACCCCGGCGTTCCTGGAAAATTGGGAGACCCGGCATGGCCGCATTCCGGCCCGTGCCTGGGTCCTGTTCAGGACCGATTGGTCCAAGCGTGTGAATGACCCGGCCCGCTTCCTGAACACGCGCGAGGACGGCGCCCACACACCGGGCCCGACGCAGGAGGCCATCGAATGGCTCATCCGCGAGCGTGACGTGCATGGCTTCGGCGTGGAGACGATCAACACCGATGCTGGCCAATCCTTCAGGTGGCCCCTGGCCTACCCGTGCCACACCCTGATGCACGGCGCAGGAAAGTACGGGCTGCAGTGCCTCACCAACCTGGACCTGCTTCCCGCCACCGGGGCCGTGATCTTCTCGGCGCCGTTGAAGATCCTGGAGGGCTCCGGAAGCCCCTTGCGCGTGCTCGCCCTCACCGAGCTTTCCTGAACGCAAGCGCCGTTGCCGGGCCCCTGAGGCCCCCTCCCCCATCCATTCCATTCCATCCAGAACCGCGAGAATCGCCATGGCAGAACGTTCCTTCAAGCACGAAGTCGAGAAGCTCAAAATTGCGCCCGGCGCAGAGTTCGAGGGAGAAGGCATTCTTGCCGTGACCAAGGCCTTGCTGCAGTCGGGCGTGGCCTATGTCGGCGGCTATCAGGGCTCGCCCGTGTCGCATCTGATGGACGTCCTGGCCGATGCGAGCGAGATCCTCGACGAGTTGGGCGTCCATTTCGACAGCAGCGCCAGCGAGGCCACGGCTGCAGCGATGCTGGGCGCCTCGGTCCACTACCCGCTGCGCGGTGCGATCACCTTCAAGTCGACCGTGGGCACCAATGTCGCAGCCGACGCATTGTCGAACCTCGCCTCTGGCGGCGTGACCGGCGGGGTGCTGGTGATCCTCGGCGAGGACTATGGAGAGGGTTCGAGCATCATCCAGGAGCGCTCGCATGCGTTCGCGATGAAGTCGCAGATGTGGCTGCTCGACCCCCGGCCCAATCACGCCTCGCTGGTGCGCGCCGTCGAGAAGGCGTTCGAGCTGTCCGAGGCCAGCCGGACGCCCGCCATGCTGACCATGCGCGTGCGCGCCTGTCACTCCCACGGCCGCTTCATCGCTGCCGAAAACCGGAGGCCGCTATTCACCGTCAAGGATGCGCTCGACGAGCCCCGGCGCGACATCCAGCGCATGGCCCTGGCCCCGGCCACCTTCGTGCATGAGCACGAGAAGATTGCGGACCGCTGGCCGGCGGCGCAGGCCTTCATCCAGGCGCACCGGCTCAACGAGGTCTTCGGGGACCCCAAGCTCCCTGTCGGCCTGGTGGTCCAGGGCGGGCTCTACAACTCGTTGATGCGTGCCCTGGAATTGCTGGGGCTGGCCGACGTGTACGGAAACACGGCGCTGCCGATCTACGTGATGAACGTGGTGTATCCGGTCGTGGACCTCGAAGTGCAGGCCTTCTTCGAGGGCAAGGACGCCGTGCTGATGCTCGAAGAAGGTCAACCCGAATTCATCGAGCAGACCTTGCACACCCTCGTGAATCGCCAGCAGCTGAAGACGCGCGTTCACGGGAAGGACATGCTGCCCAAGGCCGGCGAGTACACGACCCTGGTCATGCTCAAGGGCTTGCGGCGCTTCCTCCAGAAGTACGCGCCGTCGATGCTGACGCAGGAAGGGATGCCGGAAGGCGTCAGGCAGATGCTGGCCCCCAAGGTCACGCCGATCATTCCCTCCATGCCCGGAGTCGCGCTCGACGACGGCGGGCCCGTGCTCCCGAGGCCGCCGTCCTTCTGTACCGGGTGCCCCGAGCGGCCCGTCTTCACCGCGCTGAAGATGGTGGAGAAGGAGACGGGCAAGCATCACATCAGCGCCGACATCGGCTGCCATCAGTTCGCCGCGCTGGCACCCTTCGACATCGGCGCAACCTCCATGGGCTACGGCCTGGGCGCTGCGGGTGCGGCCGCCTTGAATACCGGGCAGACGGGAAGGCGCAGCGTCAGCATCATGGGCGACGGCGGCTTCTGGCACAACGGCCTGACTTCCGGTGTCGGCAATGCGGTCTTCAACCAGAGCGACAACGTCATCGTGCTGGTCGACAACGGCTACTCAGCCGCCACGGGGGGGCAGGACATCCTGTCGTCCCGGGGCGCCGGGCCGACCCGCACGGCGTCCTTACCGATCGCCGAGGCGGTCCGCGGCATCGGCGTCAAATGGATTCGGTCGGTTTCGCGCACCTACGACCTGAAGGCCATGAAGGCGGCGCTCCGGGACGCGCTGACGTCGCAGGAGCCGGGCCCGAAGGTGGTGATCGCGCAATCCGAGTGCATGCTCAACAAGCAGCGTCGCACGAAGCCCCAGGTCCGGGAGCGATTGAAGGCCGGGGCGCGCGTCGTGCAGGAGAAGTTCGGGGTGGATGCAGAGACCTGCACGGGCGATCACTCGTGCATCCGGCTGTCGGGCTGTCCTTCCTTGACCATCAAGGACAACCCCGACCCGCTGCGGCAGGACCCCGTGGCCACGGTCGAGTCCAGTTGCGTCGCATGCGGACACTGCGGGGAAGTGTCCCATGCAGCCGTGCTCTGCCCGTCCTTCTACCGCATTGAAGTGGTCCGCAACGCCGGCTGGTTCGAGCGGTTGACGGGCCGGCTGGCCAATGCCGTCATCGAGCCGCTGCAACGCCGCCTGGCTGCACGGGAGATTCGATATGCAGCCTGAAGTCAGCATGCGGCCGTTGAAGATTGCCGTCCTGGCGATGGGCGGTGAGGGCGGCGGTGTCCTGGCGGACTGGATCGTGCAGACCGCCGAGCGCCAGGGTTTCCATGCGCAATCGACGTCCGTTCCGGGCGTGGCCCAGCGCACGGGTGCGACCATCTACTACGTCGAGATTCTTCCGGTGGTGCGCGGAACGGTGGCGGCGCCGATCTTCGCGCTGATGCCGACCCCGGGCGATGTGGACGTGGTGATCGCATCGGAGCTCATGGAGGCGGCGCGCGCAGTCCAGCGCGGCCTGGTGACGCCCGACCGCACGCTCCTGATTGCCTCCTCTCACCGGGTCTATGCGCTGCAGGAAAAGATGGCCATGGGGGACGGCCGGGTGGACTCGAACGCCTTCCGTGCGCAATGCGAGCGGGCGTCGCGCCAGCTCGTTCTCCAGGATTTCGCCGCTGTTGCCGAAAAGGCAGGAAGCGTGATCAGCGCGAGCCTCTTCGGGGCGCTGGCGGCAGCCGGGCTGCCGGGTTTGCCCCGCGACATGTGCGAGGAAGCCATTCGAGAAGGAGGCGTGGGCGTCGCCACGAGCCTGAAGGCCTTCGACGCCGGCTTCTCCGCGGGAACCGATGCAAGGCCGGTGGGTGGCGAAGCGAAATCCGCTGGTTCGACGCCAGCCGATCCACGACTCGAAGACCTCGTGCAGCGCATCGAGCGGGACTACCCCTCCTCCACGCACGCGACCTTGCGTGCCGGCATCGCGAAGACGTCGGACTATCAGTGCAGGGACTATGCGCAGCTCTACCTCGACAAGATGGATGAGGTGCATCGGCTGGACGCGGCGCGGGGTGATGGCTCCTTCAGGCTGACCAACGAAGTGGCGCGCCATCTGGCGCTGTGGATGAGCTTCGAGGATCTTCCTCGTGTCGCCGAGTTGAAGATCCGCAAGTCGAGGTTCGAGCGCGTCCGCCAGGAGATCGGCGCGGCGCCGGGCCAGATCGTGCGGATCAACGAGTACTTTCATCCGAGGCTCGAGGAGATTGCGGAAACGCTGCCACCCGCGCTTGGGCGCTTCGTCCTCCGCTCTCGGCTCGTTCGCTCGGTGCTGGGCCCGTTGACGACGAACGGCCGGGTCGTTCGCAGTTCGTCCCTGGTCGGATTTCTGGCTCTCTACGGCGTGTCCCGATTCAAGGCAGTTCGCAAGTACTCCTTGCGCTACCAACACGAGATGAGCGAAATGTCCGACTGGCTCGCATACATCGACAGGGCGACCAGCCAGGACTATGACCTGGCGTGCGAAATCGCCCAATGCCAGCGCCTCATCAAGGGCTACAGCGACACCCATGCGCGGGGCATGCGCAACTTCAAGGCCATCATGTCCCTGCTGGAGCGGCTGCCTGCCGCAAATGCGGCATCCAAGGTCAAGGCGCTTCGGGAGGCCGCATTGGAGGACGAGGGCGGACTTGCGCTGGAGGGGGCGATGAGATCCATGAGCCCCCTCCCGTCATCGCCTGAGTTTGAACCGGTCCCGGCACGCTCGCTGAGAGGATGCCCGCCATGAAGCGTCACGAAATGAGCGTGGAGATCGGCTTCAGGCACTGCGATCCCGCAGGAATCGTCTTCTATCCGCGCTATGCCGAGATGGTCAACGACACGGTCGAGCACTGGTTCAAGCACGGCCTTGGCGTCGACTTCGATTGCCTGCATCGTGTTCGCAGGATCGCGATCCCCACGGTCAAGCTGAATTTCAACTTCATGTCGCCCAGCCGGTTGGGCGAGGTATTGACCTCGACCTTGCGCGTGGAGGAGACGGGCCGCAGTTCCGTCTCTTTCATCGTGGGTCTTGCTGGCCAGGACGAGCGGCCAAGGATACTGGCCGAGGTAAAAATTGTCTTTGTTTGCATGGAGTCGATGAAGTCTCTGGAGATCCCTTCGGATCTGAAGCGATCGATCGAAGACTACCGCTGTTCAGCCGAGCCGTTGGTTCGACAAGTCCGTTCCTGATAGAAATATCGACTCCGGCAGCCCCATTGGAACCATGCCGCCAACGTTGGCCCTCCAGCATTCCGTGACGGCGCATCGCTTCGGGAGCGCCCCTGCGGAACTAGGCTGCGACCCAACTCTTTCTTCACGGTTCTGTCGCAATAGCAGCGCCGGGCCGAGGGAGTGCGCGTCGTGCGTGTCGCTCAGAACGCCAGCGAGTAGAACTGCGCTGCTGCGGAGGCGGCTTGGCTTTTGCGGCAGTGCCTCTGCCCCTTCCTGATCATGTGCATTGTCTCGATGCCGGCAATGAGCGCCCGCGCGGATCGGAATGACTTGAAGCCGAGCATCGGGCGCACGATGCGTTTGACGGCCCGATGGTCTTGTTCGACGATGTTGTTGAGGTACTTCGACTGGCGCATCTCGATGTCCGCACCGGAGTCGGCTTGAATGCTCTGGATGGCGGCCGTGTTGGCACCGCTCTTGTCACTCGTGATCTTCTCAGGTACACCGTGCAGGCCGATGGCCTGCTCAAAAAAGCATCGGGTCGCCGCGTGATCGCGCTTGGCGCGAAGCAGAAAGTCGATCGTATCGCCGTCGCGATCGACGGCTCGGTACAGATACCTTGGCCAGCGACCCTGATTTATGTCTCGTCCATCCGCCAACTCGTGCCCACCGGACGTTTGCGTCGGCGAAACACCACGGCCAGCACCGGAAGGATCTTGATCGACCAACGATGAACCGTCGCGTGGTCGACGAGCACGCCGCGCTCGGCCATCATCTCCTCGATATGACGGAAGCTCAAAGGGTAGGCCGCATACCACCGCACGCACACCAGCATCACCTCCAGCGGGTAATGCATCCGCTTGATCACCTTGCGCAGCACTTCAATCACCGTCTTCGTCCCTGACATCATCTGACCTTCAGGGTACCAGCGTCGGCTTATGCGACAGTACCCTTGCCCGTGATGCTCGAGCAGAAGTGTGCGCGGCGATCTATGCGGCGCCGAATTGGATGTTCCAAGGCAGCGGCGCCTCGTGGTCGTCGCGCCGGCCAGCGCGTCGCGCTCGGCAATGAGTGCAGCGAGTTCTTCAGCGGTGATGGAAGCAGTGATTGGCGTGGCGACACGCCCGCTTGGAGCGGCATGCCCCATCATCGTCTCTTCAGGTCAGGCCACGCTGCAATAGCGCGGACGGCAACCAGTGGGCGGACTCAGGGCTGCCCTGGGCGGAGCTGGGACGCGGAACAGCAGTAGGCACTTCAGCAGGGCCTGAGCGTCACATCCGCCCGGTCCACTTCCGCTCGTAGTCATGGGCGGCAAATTCATCAACCATGAAGTTGATAAACGAGCGAACCTTCGCAGACAAGTGTTTACGGCTGGGGTAGGCGATATTGATCGTGAGCTGTGGCAACTCCCACTCGTCCAGCACGGGCACCAAACGGCCGGCAACAACATCGTCATAGAGGATGTAGCTGGGCTGCACGAGTATTCCATGGCCGTTCAGTGCAGCTGCCCTGAGCACTTGACCATCGTTTGACTCGAGCAGCCCATGAACCGTCACTGACTCCCGCTGCGCGCCGCGAGTGAAACTCAGCTCATTCGGGTTCTTCGCATAGACGTATAGCAGAAGAGCGTGCAGTGAAAGCTCGCGCGGATGCTGCGGCACGCCTCGGTTGGCAAGGTATGCCGGAGATGCCGCCAGGAATCTCCGTGTCGTCCCCAAACGGCGAATCGTGATGGTGCTGTCCGGCTCCTGCTCTCGTGTGCGGATCGCGACATCGATCCCGTTGTCGATCATGTCCAGGTACCTGTTCGCAGTTTCTACATGCACCCGTAGCTGGGGGTAGAGCTGGTGGAAGCGTGGCAGGCGAGGCGCAATGATCTGCATCGAGAAAGACAGCGAGGCGCTGACTCGTAGAACGCCTGAGGGATTGAGGGTGGCGCTATGAAGGGCCGATTCCGCTTCGTCCAGCTCACTGAGGATGTGCCGTGCACGTTCAAGGAACTCCTGACCCTCGCGTGTCAGGTAGAGGCGACGGGTGTTCCGCTCAACTAGCCGCACCTTGACGCGGTTCTCAAGCGAAGCCAAGTAGCGACTCGCGGCAGGATTGGACAAGCCCAACGTCTCCGCGGCCTTGCTGAGACTTCCCCGCTCTGCAACATGGATGAAAAGTGACAGCTCAGTGAATCGGTCCATTTTTCCGCTTCAAGGAAATGTGAATTCCGTTCTGGGTTCTTTTCAGTCGATTGGTGAAATTATAGACTGTGCTTTACCGGCCCGGTATACGGGAACTCCTGTCCCACGGTCCCACTTTGGAGCAAGCATGAGCATCAATCGTTTTCTTGCGGCTTTTTCCCGCCGTTCCGCGCCCGTACTCGCGGCAGCAACACTCCTGGTCGGATCTGCCTTCGCCCAGACAACGTTTCCGACCAAGCCCATCCGGCTGGTTGTCGCGACGCCGGCAGGAACTTCACCGGACGTTTCAGCCCGATTCATTGCAGAGCGCCTCTCCAGGGATCTTGGACAGCCGGTACTCGTAGACAACAAGCCGGGGGCGAGCTCGATCATTGGCGCGGACGCAGTGGCCAAGGCTCCCGCCGATGGATACACGCTTTTTTACGGCACAGCTCCGGCTATCTCGTTGAACCCCCACTTGTTTGCCAAGCTGCCGTATAAGCCTTCCGACTTTGTGCCGATCATCCACCTCGTGGACGTTAATTTTGTGTTGAGCGTTCGCGCGGATTCGCCGTACAAGTCGGTTGACGAAGTGTTGCAAGCCGCCAAGCGGCAGCCTGGCAAGCTGACCTATTCGTCACATGGAGAGGGCACACCCAACCATGTTGCCATGTTGGAGCTGTTGCAAAAGACCGGCGCAACCATGACGCACGTGCCATACAAAGATGGAGGCATCCTGGACGTCATGAGCGGAGTCGTGGATTGGACGTTCGCCGCGTCGGCCGATGCCATCCCTCAGATCAAGGGAGGCAAGCTGCGAGCGCTGGCAGTGTCCGCAAAAGGACGTATGCCGAGTCTGCCGGGCATCCCCGCCTTGTCCGAGAGCTTTCCTGGCAGCCAGTTGTACTCATGGAACGGCATTTTCGCACCGCGTGGCACCCCTCCGGGAGTAGTGGATCGCTTGTCGGTGGCACTGCAGAAGATCGCAGCATCGAGCGAGTTCCGCCAGTACCTGCTCGAACTTGGCTTGGTTCCCGGCGGCGGAACACCGGCGGAGTTTAGTTCGTTCCTGGCCAAGGATTTCGAAAACTGGGGAGCCGTCGTGAAGCGGAATGGCATTCGCCTCGACTGATGCGGCCAACCGGAAAGCGCAGATTTCACCAATTCAGATAAGGGGTTTTTAGCCATGACTTTCACGATCATTGCGCGCGACAAGCAGTCGGGTGATTTCGGTATCTGCATTTCGAGCTTCTCGCCGGCGGTGGGTTGGATAGCGCCCTTCGCATCGGCGCAAGCCGGCGTGCTCTCCTATCAATCGTCCGTGGAACCTCGGCTGGGCAAGGTCGCGCTGGGCTTGCTCGAGAGGGGGTATTCGGCCCAGAAGGTGCTCATCGACATGGAACAGATGGACAAACACTGGGAATACAGGCAGGTCGGTGTTCTCGACTCGCGCGGCGGGATGGCCGTCTTCACGGGCAAGAAGAACTATCAATGGGCAGGGCATCGCATCGGCTCCGATTTCATTGCCTTCGGCAACGTGCTCGCCGGCGAGAAGACCATCGATGGGATCTGCGAGGCGTGGGAGAAAAACCGCGCCGCGAGCTTCGACGACCGTCTGATGCGCGCGATCGAAGGCGGCCGCGATGCCGGCGGCCAATTGGAGGGCCAGACCTCGGCGGCCATCAAGACGTTCGGCCGCAAGGGCACGGCGCGGCTCGACCTGCGCTGCGACCACGCGTCCGAGCCGATCGCGGAACTGCGGCGGATCGTCGACTGGTACATGCCGCTGGTGGAGTACTACGAGGCGCTGGTCGATGACCCGTCGGTCATGCCCCGGCACAAGGACTGGCTCAAGGAGCGCGGTATCGAACGCGAGTACGGCAAACCGCCGCCGCACCTGGCCTGAATTTCATCCCATTCTTTTGGAGCCAGATATGAGCATCAATCTTTTCCGTTGCGCCGTTTCCCGCCGGGCCGCGTCCGTCTTCGCGGCGGCGGCTCTCCTGTCCGCGTCCGTCTTCGCCCAGGCGCCGTTTCCGACAAAGCCGGTGCGCCTGGTCGTCCCCTGGCCGGCAGGTGCTTCTCCGGACGTCACGGCCCGGTTCATTGCAGAGCGCCTCACCAAGGATCTTGGCCAACCGGTCCTCGTCGACAACAGGCCCGGGGCGAGCCAGATCATTGGCACGGACCTCGTGGCCAAGGCTCCCGCCGACGGATATACGCTTCTCTACACCGCAGTTCCGTCGGTCTCGCTCAATCCACATGTGTTCAGCAAGCTGCCGTATAAGGCGTCCGACCTGGTGCCGGTCATCCACGTCGCTGAAGTTCCTTTTGTGCTGATCGTTCGCGCAAATTCCCCGAACAAGTCGCTTGATGATCTGGTGCAAGCCGCCAAGCGCGAGCCGGGCAAGATGAACTACGCGACCTACGGAGATGGCACGCCAAGCCACATCGCGGCCCTTCAGCTGGCGCAGAAGACGGGTACGACCATGACGGCCATTCCCTACAAGGACGGAGGCATGCTCGCGGTCATGAGTGGCGACGTGGAGTTTTCGATGGAAGCGTCGGCCGCCGCCATTCCCCAGGTGAAGGGAGGCAAGGTGCGAGCGCTGGCCGTGTCTGCCAATCAGCGTGTACCGAGCCTGCCCGGTGTCCCCACGTTGTCCGAGGTCTTGCCGGGCAACCAGTTGCATTCGTGGAATGGCGTCCTGGCGCCGCGGGGTACCCCTGCGGAAGTCCTGGATCGCTTGTCGGCGGCATTGCAGAAGATCGTTGCGTCGGCCGAGTTTCAAAAGAACGCGGTCGAACTTGGCTTGATTCCCGTGGGGGGAACCCGGGCGGAGTTCGGATCGTTCCTGGCCAAGGATTACGAAGAATGGGGCGCGATCGTGAAACGCAACAACATTCGCCTTGACTGAGCGCGACCCGTACCCCCTTCAATGCTGACCGGAACCCATCATGACCTACACGGTAATCGGGCACTGCCCCCGCACCCATCAGATCGGCGTCGCCGTCGCGACGTATTCAGTTGCCTTCGGGTCGTTCACGCAAGGAGCGCACAACGCCTACGGCGTCGTCATGTCACAGGCCAACGGGCGCAGGCGCAATGCGCCACTGGCACAGAGCCTGCTGCAGCAGGGGTGGTCGAGCAAGAGCGTGCTTGCTGCCCTGGTCGAGGACGACCTCCACGAGAGCCTTCGCCAGATCGCCGTGATGACGCGTGACGGTGTGGGCGTGGTTCACACGGGCGCGCGCGTTACGGGTTGGGCCGGAGACAAGACGGGGCCGGACTACACCGTTTTCGGCAACG
This sequence comes from Variovorax sp. Soil_C_17, assembly GCF_057657265.1. NCBI lineage: Bacteria > Pseudomonadati > Pseudomonadota > Betaproteobacteria > Burkholderiales > Comamonadaceae > Variovorax > Variovorax sp. Soil_C_17. The sequence continues at coordinate 15,654 of NZ_JBDGIT010000017.1, read as the reverse complement.
TTTTGACAGGCGAACATGTGCTCAAGGCGATGGAAACCACGTTCAACAAAGACCCGGACCAGCCGCTGGTCGAACGCCTCATCAGCACGCTGGAGTCCGGCAGGGACGCGGGTGGCCAGGCCGCCAACGACCGCCATTTGCCCGAGCGATCAGCCTGCGTGGTTGTGATGGACCGCAAGAGCTACGCGGCATGGGACCTGCGCGTCGACATGCACGGGACCGCGGTGGAGGAACTGCGCCGCATCTACAGCCTGTACAAGCCGTATCAGCCCTACTACGAAGCCCGCGAGGAAGACCCCAGCAGCTGCCCGACGCAGCTGGCGTGGGAGCGCGAGAACCTGACCGGCGGTCAACTCCAGGAAACGCTGAAATAGTCGCAGGCGCCCGTGAAGGGCGCCATCGCGGTCTCCCCTGCGCGTTGGCGCCGTGCTTCAGCACGGCCGCCATTCCCGTCCAATCCAAACGATCATGAGGGACAACATGAGGTCTGCTATCACGCGCCGTTCTGCGCTTACGTTTGCTGCAGCAACATGTCTGGCTGGATCCGTTTCTGCCCAGGAAAAATCAACAATGTCCGATCAGGACCGTCAACTCGTCACGCCGCCGGCAACAGCGCCTCGCAAGATTCTGGTTCGAGGCGCCACGATCGTCAGCATGGATGCCAAAGTCGGCAATTTGACCAAGGGCGATATCCTGATTGCCGATGGCACCATTGCCGCGATCGGCACGAACCTGGAAGCTGGTGGCGCCGAAGTGATAGACGCCGCAGAGATGATCGCCATTCCGGGTATGGTCGATACGCATCGCCATTGCTGGGAAGGCCAGCTGCGCCGCATCAACCCCAATGCGGCAACGCTTGGGGACTATAGCAACGCTACCCATCTCTCATTCGCCAAGTACTACCGGCCGCGCGACATCTACGTCGGCAACATGGTCTCGGCGTTGGGCTGCATCGATGCCGGCATCACAACCGTGATCGACAACTCCCATAACAGCCGCTCGGCCGCGCACTCCGACGCCGGAGTTGAAGCGATGCTCGATGCAGGCATCAGAACGGTTCACGTCACCGGGGCGCCGGTGGCGGGTGATTGGGACAAGGCACATTGGTCAGGCAACCTTGCACGTCTGAACGCCAAGTACCTCACCAATCGGCCCGCAGGCTTGTTGACGCTGGGCGTGATGGACGCCTTTCCGAAGCTTGAAACGGACCAGTGGTCCGTTGCACGAGAACTGGGCGCTGTCATCGTGACCGAGTTCATTGGCAGCGACCTGGCAGCCCAGCTCGAGGGCCTGCACCGGAAAGGGTTGCTGCGCAGTGACAACATCTTTAACCACTGCATAGGCCTGCCGGAACCCGCCTGGAGGATCTTGCGCGAGGCAGGTGTGCGCGTCAGTGTTACCCCACGTTCCGATGCCCACTACGGTATCGAGGATGGCATGAATGCGTGGCAGAAGGCGCTCGAGCACGGCATTCGCCCCGGGTTCAGTGTCGATAACGAGACCTCCTACAGCGGTGACATGTTCATGGAAATGCGCGTGGCCTTCTACCTGCGACGGGTCCTGGGACACGGTGGCAATGCCGATGTGGCGGCGTCAACCAATGCTTCCCGGTTGCTGCAAGCCGCCACGATCGATGGCGCCGCAACCGCGGGACTGGAAAAGCGCACCGGCAGCCTGACGCCAGGCAAGCAGGCGGACGTGGTTCTGATCCGCACCAAGGACCTCAACATCTACCCGGTCAACAACGCCATTGGTACCGTGGTGCACGCGGCTGAGCGCAGCAATGTCGATACGGTCATCATCGGCGGGCGTCTGCGCAAGCGCAAAGGTGTCGTTCTGGGTGTGGACCAGGCAAAGCTGCGCGCCGCTATCGACGAGTCGCGCGCTCATCTGTTCAAGGCGGCCGGTTACAAGCCGGATCCGTTCTCAGAGTCGTTCGTGCCCATTCACAAGTCGTAGAGGCGCGGGAGCTTTGACGTGTGGACGCCCAACTTCAGAAAACGTTGACGTGATCAGGATTCGTTGGTGACGGTCACCTTGCTGGCTGCCGCCGCGTTTTTCAGCGCGGCCGCCCTGCGCATCTGCGACGCGATGCTGCCGCGCCTGGCCAGCGACTTCAGCGTGACGCCGGGCGCAGCCGGGCAGGTCATCATCTGGTTTGCCATCGCCTACGGGCTGGTGCAGCTGCTGTTCGGGCCGATGGGCGACCGCTACGGCAAGGCACGTTTGGTGCGTCTGGCGCTCGCCGGCTGTGCGGTGGCATCGCTGGCGTCGGCGCTTGCGCCCAATTTCGAGGTGCTGGTCTGGATGCGTGTCGCATGGGGCATCGCCGCCGCCGGCGTAATTCCCCTGACTATGGCCTGGATCGGCGACACCGTCCCCTATGGCCAGCGCCAGGCCACGCTGGCGCGTCTCCTCACAGGCACCATCTCGGGAATGATGGCGGGCCAGCTGGCCGGCGGGTTGTTCGCCGAGTCGGCCGCCGGATGGCGCGCTGCCTTCATCAGCCTGAGCGCGGGATATGCCCTGGTGGCGGTCCTGCTGACGGTGCAAGCGCGCCAGGTGCAGGCCTCGATTGCCGCGCCCGCCGCTGCTGCTTCGCAGGTGCCGGTGGCGCAGCAGCTGGTGGCCGTGCTGCGCCTGCCCTGGGCGCGTGTCGTCCTGCTGGCGGTGCTGGCAGAGGGGTTCTTCCTGCTGGGGCCCTTGAGCTACCTACCTACCTACCTGCACCTGCACCACAAGCTGACGCTGTCTACGGCCTCGGCGCTGGCAGCTCTCAATGCGGTCGGCGGCCTGGCCTACGCCGTCACTGCCAGGCACATCGTGGTCCGCTTCGGGGAAAAGCGCATGGTGCTGGCGGGAGGCTGGCTGATGGGGGGCGGGTTCCTGGCCTGGTGGATTTCGGTGCTGCCCTTGCTGACCGGCCTCATCGCCTTGGTGGTGGGCTTCGGCACCTTCCTGTATCACAACACCCTGCAGACCCATGCGACTCAGATGATGCCCGCGGCACGCGGGACGTCCGTGGCGGTGTTCGCGTGTTTTCTGTTCGCCGGACAGGCGCTGGGCGTCGCCGCGACAGGCTATGTCCTGGACCACTTCGGCTTCACCCCGGTCCTGCTCTCGGCGGCTGTCGCCTTGCCCGTCGCGGGCTGGGGTTTTGCGCGTGCACTTCGGCTCCGGTCGGCTGGCGAATGAGCGTGCCCGGGCCCTCGGTGTTGTGCCACGGTGAAGCGATCCATTTTTTCAATTTAAGGAAATATCATTTCCGCTTCAAAGGCTTCTCATCAACTTTGTGAAATTTTATAGTTCGACTGACCTGCCCGGAAGCGGGCCCCTCCTGAACCATGCGAAACCTTAATCAAGACAACATCACGCAGGCTGTGATCGCCAGCTTCGCAGATGCCGGGACTCCTCGTGTCCACCAGATCATGACGAGCCTGGTGCAGCATCTCCATGCCTTTGCACGTGACGTGAAGCTGACCGAGGAAGAGTGGTTCCAGGGAATCGACTTTTTGACGCAGTGCGGACACATCACGGACTCGAAGCGGCAGGAGTTCATCCTGCTCTCCGATGTGTTGGGTTTGTCCATGCTCACGGTCGCAATGAATACCGAGAAGCCGCGAGGCTGTACGGAGTCCACCGTCTTCGGTCCCTTCCATGTCGAAGGTGCGCCCCGGTATGAGCTTGGAGAAGACATCGCCAATGGGGCGAAGGGCACGCCTTGCGTGGTGCGTGGAACCGTCCGCGACGTCGCGGGCAACTCCATCCCGGGCGCCGTGCTGGACGTGTGGCAATCCGACGAAGACGGGCTGTATGACGTGCAGCACGAAGGGCTGGATCAGGCGCAGGCGAGGGGTGTCTTGAAGGCGGATGGCGATGGGAAGTTCTTCTTCCGGTCCATCCTTGCCGTGCCGTACGCAATTCCTCACGATGGCCCCGTGGGCCGGATGCTGGAAGCCACGGGACGACATCCCTGGCGCCCGGCGCACCTTCACTTCATGGTCAAGGCACCTGGCTATGAGACGCTGGTCACGCATGTCTTTCGCGACAAGAGCGACTACCTCGATTCCGATGCCGTATTCGGCGTGCGCGAGTCGCTGGTCTGCGAGTGGAAGGAGCAGGCGGATGGTAGTTACCTGCTGGAATATGACTTCGTGCTCAACCCGATTCGCGCGCTGAACGGTTGATGGACATGAAGGACTTCGTCTATATCGCCCAGCCCTCGCGAGTGGTTTTCGGTGCCCGAAGCCTGTCGCACCTCGAGCGGGAGATCGACCTGCTCGGCGCCAAGCGAGCGATCGTGCTTTCGACATCCGAGCAGGCCGAACAGGCCCACGCGATAGCCGATCGCATCGGCAACCGCAGTGCGGGGGTGTTCGCGCGTGCAGTGATGCATGTACCTATCGAAACCGCTCGGGAGGCCCGTGAGTTCGCGCGCCAGCGCGATGCCGATTGCGCCATTGCGATCGGCGGCGGGTCGACGACCGGGCTTGGCAAGGCGATCGCGCTGGAATCATCACTTCCGGTGCTCGCAATCCCGACGACTTACGCGGGAAGCGAGATGACACCGATCTACGGCATCACGGAGTCAGGGCTCAAGAAGACCGGCAAGGACCCGCGCGTGTTGCCTCGCACGGTGATCTACGACCCCGAACTCACCATGACGCTTCCAGTGAGCCTGAGCGTCACCAGTGCGATGAACGCCATCGCGCATGCCGCCGAGGGTTTGTACGCGCAGGACAGCAACCCCGTCATGGATCTGATGGCCGAGGAAGGGATTCGTGCGCTTGCGCAGGCGCTGCCCGGCATCCGGGCCGACGCCAGGGACGTGGCTGCCCGCAGTGACGCGCTCTATGGGGCATGGCTTTGCGGCACCGTGCTGGGAACGGTCGGCATGGCGTTGCACCACAAGCTTTGCCACACGCTTGGCGGTACGTTCAATCTGCCCCATGCCGAAGTCCACACCGTCGTGCTGCCCCATGCGATCGCATTTAACGCGACTGCGGCCGCACAAGCTGCCAGACGCATCGAGCGTGCGCTCGGCAGAAGCGGGGTGAGTGCGGCAGCTGGCCTTTTCGACCTCGCGCTGCAGAACGATGCCCCGGTGGCATTGAAGGATATCGGCATGCGCCACGAGGATCTCGACAAGGCGGCCGAACTCGCCGTTGCAAACCCGTATTGGAACCCGCGCCCCATTGGCAGCGCCCAGCGCGCTGAAATCCGCGAGCTGCTCCAGCACGCATATGAGGGCGTGAGGCCGAATTCGATTGGCGCGCAAGTGCCATAACCGCCTGCCTCTCGAGGCAGATCTCACCAACCTTTAGGAGAGCACATGAAGAGAACCGTCATTCACACGAACAAAGTCCCGCCTGTGAAGGTACCGCTGTCACAAGGCATCAAGGTTGGCGACTGGATCTACACGTCCGGCATGCTCGGCATGGACCCCGCCACAGGGCAACTGGCCGCAGGCGGCATGGAGGCGGAAACGCGCCAGGTCTGTGAGAACCTGAAAGCCGTTCTCGAAGCTGGTGGTTCGTCGCTCGAAGATGTTCACAAAGTTGTCATCTATGTTGCCGACCTCGCGGAGATGCTGCCGATGAACAAGGTGTTCAGTGAGTATTTCCCGAAGGATCCGCCGGCGCGTACGACGTTCCAGGCGGCAGGGCTGGTCATGGGTGCGCGAGTGGAAATCGAGGCGATCGCCACCGTCAAGGACTGACCAAGATAATCGAAGACCCACCGACCGCAGCCGTGAGGTTTCAGTCGGTGTTGAATGGAGACGCCAACATGCTGCAAGCGCCTTCAACGTCCAGGTTCCACGGCCTCGACTGCAGGGACCTGGACGAGTCGCAGCAAGCAATGCTGATCACCAGCGCCGTCGTTCCGCGACCGATCGCCCTTGCTTGCACCGGGGGGTGGGCAACGCCGCGCCTTTCTCAATATTGCGAGCGTCAACCCGCCGATTGTGATGTTCCCTCTCCACGGCGCTTGCGAGGATGTGATATCCCAAAATGCTCTACACATTCTTCCTGATCGACAAACCCGGTGTGCAGGAACTGCGTCTGCAACTTCGACCTGCTCACAAGGCCTATCTGGCCAAGGTAGCTGACCGGATCGCCTTCGCCGGGCCCCTTCTCGCGGACGACGGAACGTCGATGATCGGTAGCCTGCTGTCGATCGACTTCTCCTCCCGGGACGATGCGCACGCCTGGCTCACCGACGAGCCGTTCACGCGCGCTGGTGTCTACGCGTCAAGCAGCGTTCACGCCTTCGAGAATCTATGGCCTCAGAAGGCCGGCTTTCCGCCCGCGGAGTGAGCGCCATGGAGAGCAACGTGATCAAACACATCGTGATGTGGAAGCTGCGCGGCGAAACGCCCGAGCAGCGCCAGCAGAATGCCGGGCAGCTCGCGGAGAGCTTCCACAGCCTGCGAGGGCGAGTGCCCGGTCTCCTGCACCTGGAAATCGGAATCGACACGAGCGGTGTGGACTACGCATGCGACGTCGTGCTGTACAGCGAGTTCGCCTCCCAGGCGGCACTGGAGGCCTACGCGAGTCACCCCGAACACCTGCGTGTCAAGCGCGAGGTGGGCAACCTGCGCATCGCGCGGCACCAGGTGGATTACTTCACTACGCCACAAGCGGCATAGCTCCGCGGGCCCCGCTTACCTTCGATTGGAAACCTGATGAATATCCTTGGCCTGTCCGGCAGCCTCCGCGCCGGTTCCTACAACACGCTGGCGCTCCAAGCGGCTCAGAAGCTCGCGCCTGCAGGAATCATGATCGAGATCGCGAGCATCGGCGATATTCCCATGTACAACGACGACCAGCGCGCCCAGGGGGAACCCACCCCTGTCGCTGCGCTGAAGGCGAAAGTGCGCCAGGCGGATGCAGTGCTGATTGCCACACCAGAATACAACTTCTCCATCCCCGGAGTGCTGAAAAATTCGCTCGATTGGATGTCGCGCCCGCCGGAGCCGCCGTTCGCCGGCAAAGTCGTCGGCATCATCGGCGCCAGCCCAGGGCCAGTCGGCACAGCGCGCGTGCAGTACGACCTGCGGAAGATCATGGTGTTCATGGATGCGTTCACGGTGAACAAACCTGAGGTGTTCATCAATCATTGCGCGGACAAGTTCGACGCGCAGGGACAGTTCACCGACGAGGCCGGCAGCAAGTTCATCGTTGATTTGCTGCTCGCCATGCAGGGCCTGAAGCAGCGGCTTGGCTAAGCCATGATCGACAGGATTTCCTCTTCTGTCGGCGTGGCGCTCGTGCCTGAGCGAGTCTAGAAATTTACACGTGATCATGGACACAAGTATCGCAACCGATCCCTTACGGCAGCTCTCGATGCTGTGTGGATTGATGTTTATCCCGCACAGCGTCGCGAAGTTCACGGCGCGCAAGGCAGTTGAGGACGTTTTCGAGGCCGCGGGGCTGCTGCCCGTGCGCTTCTTCGTCGTCCTCTCGCTGGTCATCGAACTTGTAGCAACCGTTGGCCTCGTTTTCAACGTGCTGCAGCCCTATGCCTCGTGGTTGGGAGCGTCGTTCATGCTCTGTGCAGGAGTTGCCTCGTACAAGATCTCAGGAGGCAAATGGAACTGGAGCCTTGGGGGCTGTGAACTGCATGTCTTCTGGGCGCTTTGTATGATGATCGTCGCCGTCCATGGCTAGCGCTGCAATAACACGCTGTCCGGCATGGAGACCCCGGTGCATCGTGCCCCAAGGACGCAGTTATTGAGCGGATGTCTGCTTTGGGGCCAGAAGCCGACGGTCGTCGACGACGGCTTTCCGGCATTCCAGCACGATAGTGATCACGCGCCAGTCCGGTCCGATCTATCCAAACCTTGCCCAGGGCTTCGTGCCGAGCGACGAGCGGCGAGCGGCGAGCGGAGCCTCGCACATCCGCGTCAGCCTATGCGACGGCGGTACCTTTGGGCGAAATCCACGTACCAGTCGATGCTCCCAGGCTCCGCCAGCGCATCGCGGCTGACGACCTTCTCGAGCGCGTGGCCCAGCAGGAGCTTCTTGACAGGCAACTCCAGTTTCTTGCCGGTGATTGTCTTGGGGATCGTGCTCACCTGGATGATTTCGTTGGGCACGTGTCGTGCTGACAAGCCTGTACGCAAGGCCTGCCGGATGCGTTGCTCCAGCGGCGCGTCCAGCTGGATGCCGGGCTGCAGCTGAACGAACAGCGCCATGTACGAATCGCGCCCGAGGTACTCCAGGTCCACGACCAGGCTGTCCAGCACTTCGGTGATGCCCTGGACGACGCGGTACAGCTCGGACGTTCCCATGCGCACGCCTTGGCGGTTGATGGTGGCGTCCGAACGGCCGTAGATCAGGCCTGCCGTGGCGCCCGGCCGCGGCACCAGGCGCAGCCAGTCGCCATGCCGCCAGACGTTGCGGCCCTGGCTGTCCTTGAAGCTATCGAAGTAGCTCTCCAGGTACCGCCGGTTGTCCGCGTCTCCCCAGAAGTACAGCGGCATCGAAGGCAGCGGTCTGGTGCACACCAGTTCGCCCACCTCATCCAGCACGGGTTGGCCGGCCTCGTTCCATGCCTGCACGCAGGAACCCAACGTGCGGCATTGCATCTCACCGGTGCGCACCGGCAGGGTGGGGAGCCCCACCAGGAAGCCGCCGGCGATGTCTGTCCCGCCGGAAACGATGTTGAGCCAGAGATCGCGCTTGACGGCGCTGTAGAGCCATTCGCAAGCCTCGGGTGCCAGGGGAGAACCCGTGGATGACACCGTGTGCAACTGCCGTAGGTCCGCGATCTCGCGCGGCACGATGCCGGCCTTCAAGCACGCGTGGTGGATCGCGGCTCCGGCGCCGAATACCTCAACGCCCAGCCGTCCCGCCAGCTTCCACAGGTGGCCCCAGTCCGGCTCGGCGCCGGCACCGGTCACGGCGCCGTCGTACAGCACGATGGTGGCGCCTCCCAGCAGCCCGAGGATGTGTGCGTTCCAGACCATCCACGACGTATTGGCGGCCCAGAAAACGCGCTCGCCCGGGTGCAGATCGCCGTGCAGGACCATGTTCACCATGCCGTTCGCGAGCACCCCGCCGTGGCCGTGGACGATCGCCTTGGGCAGTCCCGTCGTTCCCGACGAGTAAAGGATCCACAGCGGATGGTCCGCCGGCAGCGCTGCCGGTTGCCAGGCCGCCTCGCGCGCAATGGCCTCCTGCCAGCGCACCGTCGTGCGGCCCGTGGCCTGCCCGGGCGGATGCGCAGCCGCGTCAAGATGCGGAATCCAGAGAATTCCGGTGACTGTCGGCAGCTCGCGCAGGATCTCGTCCAGCGTGCCGCGGCGGTCGAACGGCTTGCCGCCGAAGCGATAGCCATCCGCCGCAACCAGCACCTTGGGCTCGATCTGCCGAAATCGGTCGCCCACGCTCACCGGCCCCATGTCCGGCGCACACAGGGACCACACCGCGCCCAGGCTGGCGGCGGCCAGGAACGCGACGACCGCCTGGGGAGTGTTGGGCAGGTAGCCGGCCACCCGGTCACCCTGCTGCACACCCAGGTCGCGCAAGGCCTGGGCCACCGAAGCCACCTGGCGCTGGAGCTCGACCCAGCTCATGGCGCCGGTGCCCGAGGCCTCGCTTTCAAACACGATCGCGGGCGAGGCCAGGTGCGCGTGGCGGAACACCTGGTCGACCAAGTTGAGTCTGGCGCCTTCGAACCAGCGGGCGCCCGGCATGTCGTCGCTGGACAGGATGCGCGCGTACGGCGTTCGCAACGGAAGCGCGAAGAAGGCCAGCACGGCGCTCCAGAAGCCCTCCAGGTCGGTCACCGACCATTGCCACAGGGCCTCGTAATTCTCGAAGCGTAGGCCGCGTTCGCGATCCAGCCAAGACTCGAAGTGCGTGATCAGGGCCCGTTCCTTGCGGGCCGGCGCCGGTGTCCATAAGGGCGCTTCGGAAGGTGCGGACGCCGTGCGAGGGGCGGTTTCTGGTTGTGTGGTCACGATGCAGCCTTGTGAGTGAGAGCTCGTGTGAGATTCTTGGGGGCCACGCCGAAACGATGCAGCACGTTGCCGAGCAGCGTTCCGAAAAGCGGGTCGCTGCCAATCACCCAGGCCGCGCCCACTGCGCCTGCGTGGAACACGCGGCCGCCTTGCGGCCGTTCCCAATAGATCATTTCGGCCGACAGCCCGTCGAGCGATTCGGTGGGTCTCGAGTAGTAGTCGAGGTAGGCGTCCAGCTTGCCCGGCACGCGCCGGATGCCCTTGGCGATGACCTCGATGCCCTCTTGCGCGACAGGCAGGGAAGCACCCGGGGGGCAGCACTTGGTCATCTTCGCGAGGGTCAAGAGGGTTAGGTCCCACTCGTGCCCAATGGCGCGCGGCAACCCGCCGCCGGGCGCGTGGCCGAAGGTTTCGCCCTTTCCGAGGCCCAGCGGCTGCGGCTCGTTGAAGAGTGCATGTGCCGGTAGCTCGACATGGTAGACGCCAAAGTCGTCGACGTCGGCGAAGGCCCAGCCCGCAGTTTCGAGGCCGATGATTTCGCCGGCCGGACGGCCTGATGCCTTGAGCCTTCCGCCGCGCGCCCAGTCCTGGCTGTGGTACTGCTCGCCAAACGCGCCTGCCGGCGGGCCGACGGGTGGCCTGGCGTCGTCGTGATCGGGCCCGTTCACCTTCCGCTGCTCCATGACGGTGAACTCCTCGTCGTAGCTCACGCGCAGGTACATGGTGTTGCCCGAGAGCACGATCGCGCTGCCGCCACGCTTTAGGAAATCGTCGAGACCCTCCACCCCGGGCAGCGACCAGTATTCGCTGTGCCCGTTGACGAAGACGGTCTTGTAGCGCGCGAGCAGCGACGGATCGCGGTGCAGGTCGATGTCGCCGATCACGTCGTAGTCGTAACCCTGCCGGTCGAGCCACACATGCAGGTGACGCTCGAGCCGCGTCCATTGGCTGAAGCCGCTCGCGGCCGGGTCGTAGAGCGCGTTGGGGCTGGCATTGGGCCAGGGCATGCGAAGGCCGACCTGGTAGCAGGGCTGGCCGTGGCGGTGGTAGACGTAGCTGCTGAAGGCCGGCGCTTCGGGATGGCTGTTCGCAAGGCCCTCGGAACGGCGCGGCCACACCGGATCGTCGACCACGTTCTTCGCGAATGGCGTGGTGGCGTAGGCGAGCCAGCTGTTGACGGCGCACAGCACGAGGATCGGTGCCGGCGCCACGTGCGCGGGCTTGCGCACGATGAAGGTGATGTCGTAGTCCGCCTTGCGGCCTTCGATGTTGAAGCGCGCACGTCCGACGTAGACGCCCGACCTGGCGCCGTCGGGAATGCGGAATTCGTGCATCGCCTCCCAGCGGCAATCGTAGAGATCGTCGCCCGCGAACCGCAGGCCGTGCCCGCGCGTCGGGTCGTGGAGCGGGTCGTAGGGCGATTCGTCTTCTTCGTACTGGCCGACCTTGCCGGGCTCGAAGGCCGGGCCGACGATCATCCAGGTGGCGTGGTTCACGATGCGTCCCGTGCGATGGTATCCGCTGGCATCGGCCACCTGCGATCCGCGTTCTTCGCGCAACGGCCAGCACGTGAGTACCGATCGGCCCGATGCGATCTGCAATCCGCGTTGCTCGCGGCGCGCCGCGACCTCGCCGGAAGACAGCGCCCGGCCGTACAGCGCCGGCATGACGAGGTCGGCTTCGAGGAACAGGTCGGCCCGCCCGCCGATGGCGCTGGCGCCGAGCCGCAGCGGCGCTGCGGGCGGCGTGAGGGCCTGCGCCGCAGGCCACTGCGCCACGCATTCCGCGTCGATGTAGAGCATGGCGAGCTTGCCGTCCCACGTGGCGGCGACATGCTGCCAGCGGCGCGCGGCCAGCCGCCCGCACGGCGGCGCGGCGTTGTCCCCCAGGTGGAACGACAGCGCACCGCCCGGCTCGATGAAGAGCGCGAAGCCGCGCTGCGCGGGGTCGTCGTGCTGGCTGACGACGGCCTGCCTCACATCGACCGTCCAGGGCTTGATCCAGCATTCGAAGCTCAGTCCGCGCAGCGGCAGGCCGGCCGGCAAGCCGCGCTCGACATGCACGTAGGAGCCGGGGTGGATCGGCTGCACGCGTGCCGGATGCGGCGCGAACGCTTCCAGCGCCACGTCGTCGCTGCGTCCTTCGACGTCGCTGCCCAGCCGGCAGACCGCGAACTCGTAGGGCACGTCGCTGCTGATGTGGAAGCGGATGAGGTCACCCGCTGCCACGGTCTTGGCATCGGCGTAGCCGTGGAGGCCGGGCAGCCGCAGCGGCCTGTGGGGCGGGATCGGGTGCGGCGCGATCGCTGTCATTCCGCCGTGAAGCCCGAGGCCTTCACCACCGGCCCCCAGCGCTTGAGATCGTCGGCGATGAGGGCCGAGAGTTCTTCGGGCGTGCTCGGACTCGGATCGCTGCTGAGCTTCCGCAGCCGTTCCTGCACGTCCTTGCCGGCCAGCGCCTTGCCGAGCGCGGCATTCAGCTGGTCGACGATGGGCCGCGGCGTGCCGGCCGGCACGAAGAGGCCCGTCCATTCCAGGTTGTCGAAGTGCGGCTGGCCGAGTTCCTTGAGCGTCGGCACGTCGGGCAGCAGTGCGGCGCGCTTGTCACCGTTCACCGCCAGCACCCTGAGCTTGCCCGACTGCTGGTGGGCGACCAGATCCGCAATGGGCATGATCCCGGCCGAGATCTGGTTGCCGAGCAGGTCCTGCACCAGCGGCGCCGCGCCACGGTAAGGTGCGGCCACCAGGCCCGCCTTGGCATCGCTGCCGAGCCTGTAGCCCATGAACTGCGAGACGCTGCCCGGCGCGGGCACGCCGTAGTTCGCCTTCTTCGGGTCCTTGGCGGCGATGTCGAGCCACTGCTTCACATCCCTGGCCGGCAGCTCGGCGGGCACCGCGATGCCTTCGTAGAAGCTCACGATGCGGCCGACGGGCTTGAAGTCCTTGACCGGGTCGTAGCGCACCGACTTCGTGGTGAGCGGCAGCATGACCATCATGTGCATGTTGGCGAGCAGCACGGTGAGCCCGTCCGCGGGCGCAGTGCGAACGTAGTCGGCCGCGATCGCCCCGCCTGCGCCGGTGCGGTTGTCCACGACGACGGTCGTGCCGAGTTCGGCAGCCAGCTTGTCGGCGAGCGTGCGTGCCTGCACGTCGGCCGAGCCGCCGGCCGGATAGCCGACGATGAGCTTCAGCGGGCCGTGAGCGGTGTTGATCTGTGCCCCCGCCGCCGCGGCGAAGGCCCATGCCGTGCACGCGAGTGCGGCCTTGAGAGTGAACGAGAGCTTCATCGGGTGCTTTCCTGGGGGGGTTGCGAAATCGTGGTGTCGCGGGGTTCAGCGCGCGAGGCCCTGGCGCGCGATCTCGTCGGCGAGATCGGCCAATGACTTTTCGAGCAGGTCGCCCAGCTCGTCGATCTCCGCTTCGGTGATCGTGAGCGGTGGCGTGATCATCTGGAAATCGCCGAAGGCGCCCAGGTTGGCCCGGCGGTTGTAGAGCGCGATGCCGTGCTTCAGGCCATGCTCGGTGAGCCGCGCAGGCGCGTTGAAGGCGACCGGCAGCTGGCTGCGCCTGCCCTTGTCCGAGACGATCTCGATGGCTGTGAGGAGGCCCTTGCCGCGCACGTCGCCGACGATCGGCGAGCGCGCTGCGATGTCGCGCAGGCGCGCCATCAGCAGTTCGCCCATGCCCTGTGCGCGCGTGACGAGGTCTTGCCGCACCACCTCCTCGACCACGGCGCGCGCCACCGCGCACGACAGCGGATTCGTGAAGTAGGTGTGGCCGTGCACGAAGCCGCCGGCGCCCGCGATCGCATCGACCATCCTGTTCGGTGCGAGCAGGCAACCGAGCGGCGTGTAGCCGGCGGCCAACCCTTGGCCAGCGTCACGAGGTCGGGGTGGGCGCCTTCCCAATGGTGCGCGGCCAGGAAGGCGCCGGTGCGGCCGGCGCCGCTCATGATCTCGTCGAAGATCACCAGGACCCCGTGGCGGTCGCAGATCTCGCGCACGCGCCGGAAGTAGGCAGCCGAGGAGACCACCGCGCCGGTCGAGAGGCCGCCGATGGGCTCGAGGATGAAGGCCAGCACCGTCTGCGGGCCCTCACGCAGGATGGTTTGTTCGAGCGCGTCGGCGCAAGCCTGCTCGTACGACTCGACCGAGTGGCCCTCGGGCACGCGGTACGACAGAGGCGCCGGCACCTTGGGCATCGCGCGGACCATCGGCCCGTACAGGCCGAGCGTGTTGGCGTCGCCGGTGACCGCCAGCGCGCCCAGCGTCGAGCCGTGATAGCTCGGATCGCGCGAGATCACCTTCGAGCGGCTGCCCTGGCCGGTCACGACCGCATACTGGCGCGCCAGCTTGATCGCGGCCTCGTTGGCCTCCGAGCCGCCCGAGACGAAGAATGCGCGGTCGAAGCCGTCGCCCGCAAGCTCGCAGACGCGGTCGGCCAGCGCGATGTTGTGTTCGCTCTCGAAGAAGCGCGGATACGCGAAGGTCACCTTGGAAGCCTGCTCGGCCATCGCGGCCAGCACGCGCGGGTTGCCGTGGCCGATGTTCGCGACGACGGCGCCCGCGGTGGCATCGAGATAGCGCTTGCCGTTCGCATCCCACAGGAAGATGCCCTCGCCGCGGGCGACGCGCGGCGGACGGGCCGACCCCTTGGGGGCGTAGAAGCCGAGGACGGAGCCGCCCTTGGGGCTGTCGCCGATCCGGGGAATGTCGGTTGCAGGGGAATTGAGGCTGGTCATGCCCCCAACGATACGAAGCACGACCGCTTTGCGGTAGACGCATGGACCGATGAAGTCATATACGCTAGGCGCATGAAGCACGTCCATGACCGGCTCGACCTGCTCGAGACCTTCCGGAAGATCGGCGAGAGCGGCTCGCTCAGCAAGGCGGCGCGGTTGCTGGGCATGACCCAGCCCACGGTCAGCCGGCGCTTGCTCGAACTCGAGCGGCTGCTCGGCTGCAAGCTGGCGCTGCGCACCACGGCGAGCTTTTCGCTCACCGACGAAGGGCGCTCGCTGCTCATCGAGGCCCGCGACCTCGGCGACCGCTGGTCAGGCCTGGCGCAACGCCTGAAGGGCGGGCAGAGCCAGCCCGAAGGCACGCTGCGCGTGATCGGGCCTTCGGGGTACGGGACGGGCTTCCTGACCGATGCCGTGACCGATCTGCGGGCCGCACATCCCGCGTTGCGCGTCGAACTCACGCTGACCGATCGGGTGCTCGACCTGACTGCATGGGGCGCGGATTGCTGGGTCTGCGTGGGGGAGGTGCGCGATCCCGGATTGGCGAGCCGCAAGCTCGGCACGATGGAGCGCGTGCTGATTGCCGCGCCCGAGTTGCCCAAGAAGTTGGGGCCCATCACCATCGCGCGCCTTCCGCAGTTGCCCTGCGCGGGGCTCGTGCCCTACGTGACCGGCAACGTGCGCATGCTGGACCGATCGGGCCGCTCCCGCATGGTGATGCTCGACACACCGATCCAGACCGACAGCCTGTTGTCGAGCTACCGCGCGATCCTCAACGGAGCCGGCATCGGCGCGGCGGCCCCCTGGATGTGCCAGGAAGACCTCAAGACCGGCCGGGTGCAGCGGGTGCTGGAAAATTGGTGGCTTGAACCGATCGCCATTCACGTCGCGCTGCCTCCGGGCATCTACAGGCCCGCGCGCGTGACCGCATTCATCGAGGCCCTCAA
>NZ_JBDGIT010000016.1:0-69187 GCF_057657265.1 Variovorax sp. Soil_C_17 | reverse complement strand
GTGCGTCCGCGGGCCGCTCCAGCGGCGGCAGCGATCCGTTGACTTGAAACAAGGCAATGGAATTGCTTGAACAACCTCCTGCCATGAACCCACCGCCGTCTCAACCCGATGACGGGCCCAGTGCGGCCGCGCAGCCCTCGCCCCCGGCGCACCCGCTGGCCACCCTGGCCGAGCGCGATGCCGTGCTCGATCCCGAACGGCTGGCCGCCACCGCCGAAGACGCCGCGCGCGCGCTGCTGCGCCAGGGCGAATCGGTCAACACGCGCATGTCCTACGGCTCGGCGATGCGCTACTGGTGCGCCTGGTACGCCGCGCGCTACGGCCACGCGCTGTCATTGCCGGTCCCCGTGCCGGTGGTGGTCCAGTTCATCGTCGACCACGCGGCGCGCCGGCACGAGGATGGCGACGCGGATGGCGGCGCGGATGGCGGCGCGGATGGCAGCACGCAGGACAACGGCATGCCCGACGAAGCCGGCCAGACGCGCCATCGCGAGCCCCCCGCTGTCGGCCCGCGGCGCAAGGCCAGCGCGCTGGTCTGCGAGCTGCCGCCGGATGTCGATCACGCTCTTGTGAAGAACGGCTACAAGGCGCGCCTCGGGCCGCCGGCCTTGAACACCCTCATCCACCGCATCGCGGTGCTGTCCAAGGCGCATCAGATGGCCTACGCCGCAACCACCGGGGCGACGCGCGCCTCAGCGCCCTCCTCCGGCCCAGGCAGCCCAGGCCGCGCCACACCCAGCGTGCCCAACGGCCAGAAGCTCGCGAACCCCTGTGCAGACCCCCTGGTGCGCGAGCTCCTCGCGCGCACCCGCCGCGCCTACGCCCAGCGCGGGGCGCGGCCCAAGCGCCAGCGCGCGCTCACCAAGGATCCGTTGCAGCTCTTGTTGGCCACCTGTGACGAGTCCCTGCGCGGAAAGCGCGACCGCGCCCTGCTCCTCTTTGCCTGGGCCACCGGCGGGCGCCGCCGCTCCGAGGTGGCCGCCGCCACCCTGGAAAACCTGCAGCGAGTGAATGCCGAAGCCTTCGTCTACACCCTCGCCCACTCCAAGACCAACCAGCGTGGGGAGCTGCGGCCCGAGGACGTGAAGCCGTTGGTAGGCAGCGCCGCAGCGGCCATGACCGAATGGCTCGCGGTGCTCCAGGCGCACGGCGTCCAGGAGGGACCCATCTTCCGGCGCATCCGCAAGGGCGGCCATCTGGGCGAGCCGCTCGCCCCGGCGGCCGTGCGCGACATCGTCAAGGAGCGCTGTGCGCTGGCGGGCATCGAGGGCCGCTTCAGCGCGCACTCGCTGCGCGCCGGCTTCGTCACCGAGGCGGGCAAGCAGAACATGCCGCTGCCCGAGACCATGGCCATGACAGGGCATCAGAGCGTGGCGACGGTGGTGGGGTATTTCCGCGCGGAGAGTGCGCTGGGCAGCAAGGTCAGCCGGATGCTGGACGAGGAGTGATGACTGTACGACTTGACGTCAACGCGCTTCGCAGCGTACGGCCCCAGGGGTTTTTCCACTCCCATAAGCACCCGAGTCTGCCCTTTCGGCCCTGTCAGCAACGCTTCGGGATAGAGATTGCGGCGAAGTCCGACCAGCGCGCTGACGGTCGAACGGCCATCGGACGTCGCGTGGTCATGCGCGCCGAGTGCGGCCTGCAATGCATCGTCGATGCGCTTCATCAGCGATGACGGATTGGCCACGGTTTGCGAGGCAGTGCGCTCACGGAACAAGCGCTCCAGATCGCGCATCAGGCCGTGACCGAGGTGCGTGGGCAGACGCCCGCGCACGCGCTGCATGGCGACGATGTCTGCCCCGAGGCGAAGGTCGCGCAGCGCATCGCCCGAGATGCCCTCGACCACGCCGCCCGCCGCCGCCACTCGTGGCGCCAAAAGACTGATGCGATCGAGCATGCGCACGGCATACGCGTCGGCTTTCACCTGCCTGCGCGCCACCGTGGCCATTTCTGCCAACTCGCGCCACGTCGCCCGCTGGATACGGCGCGCGCTCCAGTCCACGCTCACGGAGCGAATGAGCCGCGTCGTGCGCCCGGCGACCAGGATACCGATGATCTGCGCGACCATCGAATTGGTGAAGCTCACCAAGTCGGCATTGGCCGTGTCGTGCAACGCCAACGCGCTGGCCACCCCGAGAACGATCGGCATCGCGGTCATCGTCGTCGTCGGCCGCGCCACAAAGCAACCGAGGAGCAGGAACACCGGCGCGCACACCACGACCAACATGCCGAAGTCACGCACCGCAGGGAGCAGCAAGAGCACATAGAGTGCCGACAGCGGCACCGACCACAGCGTGTATCTGAGGAAGCCGTGGATCGCCGGCACGGGGTCATCCATGGTCGCGAAAAGGCTGCAGAAGACCGCCGCCATCATCACGGCCGCGGAACCGCTGGGCCAACCGGTCAGTATCCAGAACGCGGCACAGATGCAAACCGCCACCATGGCGGCCAGGCTCGACAAAAACGCCATCCCGACATCGCGATGCAGCGTGCGATCGCCGACGGTCTGCTGGCCGCGCCTAGGCGCCGTCGTGCCTCGCAGGCCTTCATCCACCTCCTGCCGCAGCGCGATGCAGGAGCGCCAGCCGTCGACCAGCTCGTCTAGACACTCGGCCAATGAGAGGCGCAGAGCGCGTGACCAGTTCGGGAGCTGCGCGTCAACTGCCTCGCCGAAGTCCTGAATCGTCTGCCGCAGGCCTGATGCATCGCCATCGCCCTCCTTATCGGGCGCCTGCAACCAATGGGCGACCTTCGACAATACGGCGACCACGTCCGTCGCTAGTCTGCCTTCGGCCTGCTGCAGCGCGTGAAGGCGGTCCTCGACGGCCGCCAGCACGGGCGTGAGCGACGCGACGCGGTCCTGCACCGCGCGCACGGCGCCGGCCGTCCATCGCAGATGCGTCCTGTCGAAAGGGATGTGCGTGGACAGGAGCCTGAGCTGCGTGATGTGGGCCGCGACCCGCCCCCGGTCGGCCGTCAGCGCGTCACCCCTCGATCGCGAAGTGGGGGCTGCACGAGGTCGAGCAGCCACTGGCGGGTATCGCGAAGACTGCGGTCCAGCAGCCCGAGCACGGTGGGGCCCAGTCCGGCCGGCAGGACGATGCTGTGGACCACGGTGGCCACCAGGATGCCCAGGCCGATTTCCTCGACGCGCGCGACGGCGATATCGAACATGGACTGCGGTGCATCCCCCGCCGGGAAGCCGATCAGCGCCGCCGTGTAGCCGGCCAGCATGAAAACATAAGAACGCGGGGTCCGGTCCTGCAGTGAGAAATAGAGGCAGACGCCCAACCAAAGGGCGAGCGCCAGCGTGAGCAACTCGGGTGTGTTCGAGAGCGCAGGCACCAGCAACAGCGCGGCGGCGGAGCCAAGCAGCGTTCCGAGCAGGCGGAACAGACCCTTCGAGCGCACAGCGCCGGCCAGCGGGTTGGCGACGATGTAGGTGGTCATCAGCGCCCAGAAAGGCCGCGGCAGGGCCATGCGGCTGGCGATGTACATCGCCAGCATAGCGGCGGCGAAACCCTTCACGGAAAAGTTCAGTTCACCGCGGTTGAAGCGGAACGGTTCCAGGAGGTTCATGCGTCTACCGCCTCACTGCCCTGCTTCGGCTTGCCACTGGCAACCCGAGCGACGGGCGTCCCAGTCGTCCTCGCAAGGTGTCGAACACACGCAGGCAAGCGAACAGGTCCTCGTCGGGAATGCCTTCGTACAACGCTTGTCGCATCATGGCCAGCGCCGATTCGATGTGTTCGCATGCCTGCACACCCGATTCGGTCAGATGCAGCGTCTTGGCGCGGCGATCGCCCGGGTCCTCGCGACGCTCCACGAGGCCGCCCTGGACCAATTGATCGATCGAGCGCGCCAGCGAAGGACCTTCGATCCCCAACTGCTCCGCCAGAACGCCCTGCCGAAGGCCGCCGCCCTGCCGCCCGAAGCATCTCGGTCTACGTTGCTCTCACGAAAGGACGTGCCGGAAAAGCATCCCCGATCTGCCGCGCCCGCTTAACCTCGTCGGTATGAAGGTAGACCGAGGTCGTCGCCACGGAGGCATGCCGCAGGTTGTCCCGCACGGTAGTCAGCTCGACGCCGCGCGCGAGCGCATGGGTGGCATGGGTGTGCCGCATCCAGTGCGGCGTGGCGCGCTTGAGCTTGTCCGCGGTGGACGGACTCACGCTTTCCAAGGCCTGCGCGGCGTGGAGGAAGAAGCGGCGCATCACCGACCACAAGCGCGATGCGCTAATCCCGGTGCCGTCTTCTGCCAGACCGGCCACCAGCGCGGCCTTGGGATTCCAGCGCGACCGCGTCACGGGCAGACTCCGTTGCGCCAGATACTGGTCGAGAGCGCCGCGCGCCAGCAATGGCAAGGCGACCTTCCCGTGCTTGCTGCCCTTGCCAACCACGTTCAGCCAGTCGTCGCCCTGCGCATCGTGCTCGATGCCGCCCAGCCGGGCGTCAACCATCTCGCTGGGCCGCAGGCCCGTCGCGTACCAGAAATCCAGCACGAAGCGCAGGCGCTGGGCGCCCTCCTCGCTCCATCCGCCGATCCACTCGATGCCGTCGGCGGTGGAGCGAATCAGCGTCCATTCGTGCTCAGTGAACACCCGGGATACATCGAGAGCGCCGTCACGGCCCGTTCCCTTGGCCTTCACGCCGGCAAACGGATTGGCCAGCACATAGCGCTGCTCGATCAGCCAGCGATACAAGGCGCCGATGACGGACAGCGCGTAGGCCACGGAGCGCGGCGCCAGTGGTCCCTGGAAGGGGCGCCACTCCGCAGACGTGCGCGGCATTGCGGGTCCGACCCAGCGCTCCCGCGGCGATGGGCGCCGCAAGAAGGCGCGGTACGCGACGGCATCCTCGGTCGTCAGCGACGACAGCGCCTTGCCGCGCTCGAGGATCGCCCACAGCATGAGCCGCTCCGCTTCCTTGCGGTAGGCGCGCTGGGTCGCCGCGGCGTCCTGCAGGCCCAGCCAGGCCTGGACGGCCTCGTAGTCATTGCTGGCCGACAGGGTACAGGTGGCCTGCGGCGCCCGGAAGGTGCCCCGGGTGCCATCGACTTCCTGCGGCACGACCAGGTGCTCCCACGGCGCGGTCTCGGTTCTCGGCACGACCACCAGCGCCCTCGCCCGTTCGGTCAGGGCCGGGTGGGCGGCAAAGAACGCCTCGATCTGACGCGCGCTGCCTGCGCCGAGGCCGGGTACGGCAGCCCACCAGCGGCGTCGTCGCGGCACCCGCACCGTCAGATCGGCCAGCGTCTGGATGCCGGCGTTTTGCAGGGCCCGCGCGGCGCGGGTCGGTAGCCAGCGGTCGACGGTGTCCGTCACCATCGGCGCTGGCAGGGGCAAACCCTGCAGCTTCTCGATGGCATCCCTGACCGCCCGAGCACGTTGCTCTCGCTCCGCCGCCGGGTGCGCGATCAGCGAGGCCAGGTCGTCCCGGTGCCGCAGCCGCGCGTAGCTCGCCAGCTGGCGCCGGATATCGCCCAGCATGGCGCGAGAAGACTGTCCTGTGGCCTTGTTTTCGCCGAGATATTGCACGACCGCAGCGCGCGCCGACAGACCCGCATACCAGGCGCGCAGCGCCGCCAGCTGAGAGGCGCCGGGGAAATCGCCATCTCCGGCCCCTGCCCTATTCACGGTGCGTACTTTCATGCCCTCCAGTTTACCAGCACACACTTGCTATTGTGATAAGAATACTTATCGTGATAGCGGCGTGCCGTAGTACCCGATGACCTGATGCCCGAGGAGGACGTGACATTGACCGAGGCGCTCGGCACGCGCAAAACCTTCGAGCATCTCTACGACTTCGGCGACAGCTGGTGGCACAAGATCAAGGTTGAGCAGATCATCAAGCCGGACTCATCGATTGGGTATGCACAGTGCGTCGGCGGCGAGAACGCATGCCCGCCAGAAGACGTGGGCGGGTCACTGGGCTACGAAGAGTTCCTCGAAGCGCTGGTCGATCCTCAGCATCCCGAGCACATCGAGATGAAGGAATGGATCGGTCGTCCCTTCGATCCTCGCGCCTTCCACATCGACGAGGTCAATGCCCGACTAGGTCCTGTTAACACAAACGAAGCCCATCGGCGATCAGCGCGAAGCTGATGAAGCCGAGGAACATCACATCGAGTTTCTCGAAGCGAGAGAAGATGCGCCGGTAGCCCTTGAGGCGTCGGAACAATCGCTCAACCTCGTTGCGGCGCTTGTACATCTGGCGGTCGTACTCCCAAGGCTCAAGCCGAGTCTTCAGCGGCGGCACGACAGGAATGAACCCCAGGTCGAGCGCCAACTGCCTGGTCTCATTGCCTTCGTAGGCACGGTCCATTAACAGATGCAGTGGCCGATCCGGCCCGCCCAGGCGACGCGGCAGCGCACGGCCTTCGGGCGCATCGTGCGCCTGGCCGGGCGACAGCGAGAACGTTATGGCCGTTCGAGCATCCGCGGCAACCATATGAATCTTGGTGTTCCACCCACCTCTGGATTTGCCGATGGCCTGAGGGCCGTTTTTTTTAACGCCCCGGTGCCATCGGGATGCACCTTGATGCTGGTGCTGTCCAGCGAGACGGCCTCGATCCTGATACGAACGACCTGAGCACGCTGCAACTCCTCGAACACCCGGTCGAGCACGCCAGCCTTGGACCACCGGTTCATGCGCGTGTAGATGGTGTGCCAATTGCCGAACCGCTTTGGCAGCCCGCGCCACTTGCAGCCGTGCTCGGCGACATACAGGATTGCATTCAACACACTCAGATTCGACAGACTGACGTTGCCTCTTTGCAGTGGCAGGCAGTGCTCTATCTGGGCGAACTGGGCTGGCGAAATCTCCATGCATGAAGTGTCTCGCATCGACCGTGCCGATCTCAATTAGTGTTAACACGCCCTAAACGGTCGTGAGTGAGGGCGTCAATAACGGCCACCGTCGGACTACTACCATGCTGCGGCGAAAGCCCGGCATGCACCGCGAGCGCCAGCAGGCGCCCGCCATCGCGAGGGTCAGCCGCGCACATGCAGAGTTCTTCGCTTCCCGCCGCGTGCTCACAGCCTCAGGCCGCTTTGCGGAGCCTACTCGCCGTAGGCCGCCATGAAGACCCGTACGGCCTCGCGCAGAAGAGCCCTGTTTTCCCGGGAATCCGGCATCTCGAGCTTCAGCAGTCCGCGGATGTGCCCGGAGCCCAGGAACATCGACAGGAACAGGTCCGCTGCCTGAAGCGGGTTCCGCACGTTCAGCGTGCCCGCCGAGTCGGCACGGCGCAGGTATGCAGCCAGCTCGCCGTTCGCACGTTCCGGGCCTTCCTTGTAGAACGCACGGCAGGCTTCCGGCTGCGCCCCCGCGACGCCGTAGACAGCGCGCAACGCACCCAGGGCGTCCCCGCGCGCCAGTGCGAGAAACCGGGCGCCGATCGCAAGCAGCGTCTTCTCCGGCTGGTCCGGGTCCAGCGCCTCGGCGCCCGGGACGCCAGCCACCACCGTCGCCGTCCTGTCGCGCACGACCGCATGGAACAGCCGCTCCTTGGAGCCAAAGTTGTTGTACACGGTCGTCTTGGACACACCGGCGTCCGCGGCGATGGCATCCACGCTGGCACGCTCCAGGCCATGCTCGTTGAAGTGACTCTGCGCCGCTTCCAGGATGCGCCGGCCGCGCTCGGGATCGCGTGGTCGCCCGCGTTGGGGCTTGGGAGCTGAAGCTGGGGGGCGGGCCATGGGCTGATTTAGTGGATTAGACAGTTCACTATAGCTCAAGCATATTATTGGACTTGTAGTCCAGCAACTGACAGAGACCCGAAGAGCCTCCAACACGCAACAGACGAACAACTGGACTGGCAGGCAGGGCGAGCCGCGCGAGCGGCAGCAGCGGACCATCACCCCATGGCGGACACATGGAATATTAATTGGCCTTGACAGTTCACTATATCAACTGCACATTACTGAACTTCTAGTCCAATAATAGATCGACCCATGACTTCCTTCTCCTGGTGCAGCCGAGGGCCGGCCCTCCAGGCAGCCCGCCTCCTGCCGCTCGCGGCATGGGTCGTGCTGTCGGCGTGCTCGACACCCCCGGTGCAGGCTCCCGCGCCCTCGGTGCCCCTCGCGGCCGCCTTTGCCCACAGCGATGCGGCACAGACGGAAGGCGAAGCCGCGGGCGTTGCGTGGTGGGCCGCCTGGGGAGATCCCACTCTCACCGCGCTGGTTGAGGAGGCGCTTGGCGCCAACCAGGACATCGCCATCGCGCTCCAGCACGTCGCCCAGGCCCGCGCGAGCGCGGATGCCCAGGCCTCCCGTCTGTGGCCGGCGGTGGGCGTGCAGGCTTCCGCATCGCGCAGCAGCAGCGGCTTGCCTGGGTCCGTGAAGCAAGGGATGCCCGACACGCGCGCGCTGCGTGCCGGAGTCGACGTGGCCTGGGAGATCGACCTGGCGGGGGGCGTGCGGGCTGCGCGCGACGCAGCGCAGGCCGGCACCACGGCGGCGGCCGCAGGAGTGCAAGGCGCCCGCCTGCAGGTCGCCAGCGAGGTGGCGCGCCAGTACTTCGTGCTGCGCAGCGCCCATGAGAGGCTGCGCATCGTGCAGGCCCTGGCGAAGGCGCAACGGGACACCGCCAGCCGCGTGGAAAGCCGGCTGCGCGAAGGCCAGGCCAGTGCGTTCGACCACGACCGCGCGCGCGCCGAAGCCGACGCGCTGGATGCCCAGGTGCCGGCGCTGCGGATGCTGGTCGGCACCACGCAGACAAAGCTGGCCGTGCTGCTCGGCCGCAACCCGTCGGCGGGTGTTGTCGACGCCGACAACGGCTTCGCGTGGCCGGCGGCGCGAGCCATCGCGGCGGGCCAGCCCAGCGAGCTGCTGAGGCGCCGCCCCGACCTGGTCGCCGCCGAGGCGCGCGTCGGTGCCGAGGTGCTGCGCACTGCCGAAGCCCGGGCCCAGTGGTGGCCCAAGCTGTTCCTGAGCGCATTGGTGGGCCGCCAAGACTTGCGGCTCAACGCGCTCGATCTCGCGCCGGTTCACTTCTCCAACGTCGCGCTGGCCTTTGCGATGCCGATCTTCAACGCCGGCCGAATCGATGCCGGCGTTCGCGTGCAGTCCGCGCGCGCCGACGAGGCCTTGCTCGTCTGGCAGAAGGCAGTGCTGCTGGCGGTCCAGGAAGTCGACGACAGCCTGCTCGTGCGCTCGCAGGAGGCCGAGCGCAACGCGGCCCTCGCGCTCACCGTCGAGCACCGCCGCTGTTCGCTGCAGCGCGCCGAGTCGCTGCAGCGCGAACGACAGATCGACCTGCTGGTCCTGCTCGACGTGCAGCGCTCGGTGCTGGCCAGCGAACTGGCCTTGTCGGAGAGCCGCCTGCAGCAGGCGCTGGCCGACGTGCAGCTCTGCAAAGCCCTGGGCGGTGGGTTTCCCATGACGCAGCCCAGCACCGACATGACTTCACTTGCCGCAAGGACGCCGCGATGAACGCCCCTTTGAACAGCATCTTCCCAGCCCTCTCGCTCTCGAGCATCGCGGTCGCCAGCCTGCTGCTGACGGCCTGCAGCGAACCGCCCCCACCGGCCGCCGCCGTGAAGCCCGTCTTCATGACGACCGTGACACCGGCCAACTCCGCGCAGACTCGCAGCTTCACGTCGGTGGTCCGTGCCGGGTGCTCAAGCCAGGCGGCTGGCTGATGCTCTCGGAGATTGCCAAGGGCGAAGGCGGAGAACTCGACTATCCAACGCCTTGGGCGAGGAGCGCGAACACCAGCTTCCTGTCGACGCCGGAGGAGACGCGGCGCGACCTACGGGGAGCGGGATTCGACGTCATTCGATTGCACAGCACTCTCGAGGAAACCCTGGCGTTTGGCGCGCGCTCTCGCGCGATCGCCCAGCGCGGGGAGAAGCCGCCAAGGCGCGCGGTGATGCTAATGGACCGGGAGATCGCGACCCAGGCAATGGCGAACTCGTCACGCGGCTGTTCCGAGGCGCGAATCATCCCGATCGAAGTTCTCGCTCGAAAGCCGGCTCAAGCATCACCGGGCGCTGAGCGTGATCCCACATAACAACCACATCGAGCCGACCACCGGCGTGCGCCTTCTTGTGTGCGGGCTCGCGCCTCAAGGAGACTCAAGCTGCACGCCGGCGAGCCAACCCGCTCAGCCATCAAGCCCCCTGCCCGGGACTCGACAACTGAAGTTTGAATCAAATGAAAGATATTAGGAGACTTCCATGCAACGACGAGCCCTGCTGACGCTGGCCGCGCTTGCCACCACCGGCCTCGCCCACGCACAGTCCGCCGCCAAGCCCAGCCCACCCCCCTCCATCCACAACACGGAGCCCATCACCATGAATGACGTCATCATCATCGGCGGCAGCTTTGCCGGCCTCGCCGCCGCCCTGCAGCTCGGCCGTGCCCGCCGCAAGGTCACCGTTCTCGATACCGGCCTGCCGCGCAATCGCTTCGCCGGCCACTCGCATGGCCTGCTCGGCCACGATCACAAGCCGCCGCTGGACATCCTGGCAGAGGCGCGGCAGCAGCTGGCGCGTTATCCCGCGATCAAGCTGGTCAGTGCCCGGGCCGACAGCGTCTCCGGCGCCATCGACCATTTCTCCGTCCTCACTGGCGATGGCGAAAGCCTTGGGGCGCGCCGCGTGATCCTGAGCTATGGCATCGCCGACCAGATGCCAAATGTTCCGGGCTTTGCCCAAAGCTGGGGCACGTCCATCGTGCCCTGCCCGTATTGCGACGGCTTTGAAGTCGCCGGCCAGCATTGGGGCCTCGTCTGGTCCGGCCCGCAGTCGCACAATCAGGCCAAGCTGTTCCAACATTGGACCGACAGATTGACTGTCTTCGCCGATGGTCACGAGATTCCGCCCGATATCCAGGCCGATCTGGCGCGCCGCAACATACCTGTCGCCCTTGGCCGGATCGTCGAGATCGCCCATCCCAAGGGCCATATCACCACCGTCAATCTCGATACCCGCCGCAGTATCGCGGTCGACATCCTGTTCGCCCATCCGCGCACCAAGCCGTCCGCAAGCCTGCATGAATCACTGGGCCTCGCCACGGTGGATACGCCGACCGGCATCGTCCTGAAGGTCGACGAGCGCCGCCAAACCAGCACGCCCGGCATCTACGCCGCCGGCGACCTCGCCACGCCCTTCTTGCCCTCGGTCACCCAGGCATCGTCGCAGGGCGCGATGGCGGGCATCTTCGCCCAGCAATCGATGGTGGTTTGAGGGCATGGATTCC
This sequence comes from Variovorax sp. Soil_C_17, assembly GCF_057657265.1. Taxonomy (NCBI): domain Bacteria; kingdom Pseudomonadati; phylum Pseudomonadota; class Betaproteobacteria; order Burkholderiales; family Comamonadaceae; genus Variovorax; species Variovorax sp. Soil_C_17. Next base: position 57,977 of record NZ_JBDGIT010000016.1, on the reverse strand, counting down.
CTGCTCCGGTTGCCGCGGGCTTGATTCTGAAAGCTTGCGGGCCGGTGTCACGGAGAGCCGGCTGGCCGGCTGACCCCGCATTACACCCGGCGCCTGAGGACACGCGCCTGTCCGAACCAGGAACGCCGAAGCCAGCATCAGCATCTCTCGTCCGACCGCTCTTGGAGAAGCCCCACACATGGAGTTCGAACACGTCACTTTCGACCTGCCACACGGCACCTTTCATGCGTTGCAGGGGGGTGATCCCGATGGCCAACCGACCATCGTCTTGCACGGCTTCCCGGACCATCCGCCGACCGCGAAGCCCTTCCTTGCCGAACTCGGCCGCCGTGGACGTCACGTCGTCGCACCGTGGCTTCGCGGTTACGCGCCGTCCCCGACTGCGGGGCCGTTCGACTTCGCTGCCCTCACCGGCGACGTGATCGCCCTGATCGACCGCTGGTCTCCGGGGCGGCCCGTAGAGTTGATTGGCCATGACTGGGGCGCCCTGGTCACCTACGATACCTGCGTCACCGCGCCGGAGCGGATCGAACGCGCGGTCACCCTCGCAATCCCCCATCCACTCACGTTCATGCGCCAGCTTGCGCGCCCCGCTCAGCTACGCCGGAGCTGGTACATGGGACTCTTTCAACTGCCGGGAAGCGGCTGGATGGCCGCCGCCCGCGATCTCGCCCTCATCGACCACCTCTGGCGTCAGTGGTCGCCCGGCCTCTCGCTAGCTCCTGCTCTCCAGGCAGAGCTGCACGAGCACCTGCGGGCGAGCATGCCCGCGCCTCTCAAGTACTACCGGGCGATGCTGCGCCCCGGCATGCTTGGAGCGACGCGCCGCCTGTCTCGGCCGATCGCGGTGCCCCTGTTGCAGCTTCACGGTGCCGACGACGGCTGCATCCTCCCCCAGCAGGTCGACGACCGACATCGGTTCGCCGCTCCGCACGCGCTGGAAGTCATCCCCGGGGTCGGTCACTTCCTGCACATCGAGGCCCCCGAGGCGATCGCGAAACGGATCGCGGCATGGGCCGAGTAGCGTCATTTCCCCCTGCCTCGATAAAAGGGTAGCTAGTTAAGAACGAATCAGAAAAGGAGATAGCATGACAGAGAAAATTGCCTATCAGGTCGCCGACTGGAATGGCCAAAGCGGAGAGCGCTGGGTCGCCAACCAGGCCCGGCTCGACGCCATGGTGGCGGTGTTCGGCCAGGCCGCGATCGAAGCCGTCGCGCCCGCGACGGGCGAGCGCGTGCTGGACGTCGGCTGCGGCGCGGGCGCGTCGAGTCTGGCTCTGGCCGCCCGCGTTGGCCCGGGGGGCCAAGTGCTGGGAGTGGACATATCCGAAGCGCTAATCGACCGAGCGCGCGCGCTTGCGCCACAGGATACGCCGGCCCTGTTCCGGGTGGCCGACGCCAGCAGCGCCGAGCTGCCCGAGGGCGCGTTCGACATCCTGTTTTCGCGTTTCGGGGTGATGTTCTTCGACGATCCGACAGGGGCGTTCGCCCACTTGCGACGCGCGCTCCGGCCGGGCGGGCGGGTCGCTTTCGTCTGCTGGCGCGGCGTGGCCGAGAACGATTGGGTGCGCCTGCCGATTGGCGCGCTCAAGAGCATCGTCCCGTTGACCGCGCTGCCCGATCCCGAAGCGCCCGGCCCATTTTCGTTCGGCGACCGGGGACGAGTGGCGCGCATCCTGACGGCAGCCGGCTTCACTGATATCGCTATCGCGCCCTTCGATGCTTCCGTCCCGTTCGGCGAGGGCGGGACGCGGGACGCTGCGATCGACGACGCGGTGAAGATGGCGCTCGAGGTCGGCCCGCTTTCGCGCGCGCTCGCTGATCAGCCCGACGACATCCGCGCCCGCGCCTCGGCCGCGGTTCGTGCCGTCTTCGCGGGCCTCCCCGGCGAGCGTTCGGTGATGATCGACGGCGCAGCGTGGATCGTCATGGCACGCAGTCCGATCAGACCTGCCTCCTTACACAACTGATCCTCCTCACTCCACACCCTCTACACAAAGGAACTGCCATGTCGAATTCCAAAGTTGTCCTCGTCACCGGCGTGTCGTCAGGCATCGGGTGTGCCGCCGCCACAAAGTTTGCCGAACAAGGCTGCCGGGTCTTCGGCACCGTGCGCAACACGGCAAAGGCCCAAGCCATACCTGGCGTCACGCTCATTGAGATGGACATCCGCGACGATGTTTCCGTTGATCGAGGCATTCAGGCCATCATCGCGCAGGCCAAGCGCATCGATGTGCTGGTCAACAATGCGGGTGTGACCCTGCTGGGCGCGACTGAAGAAACCTCGATTGCCGAAGCCCAGACGCTGTTCGAAACCAACCTTTTCGGCCTCTTGCGCGTGATCAAGGCCGTGCTGCCGCACATGCGTCAGCAGCGTTCCGGTCGCATCGTCAATGTCAGCTCGGTGGTGGGCTTTCTATGTTCGCCGTACATGGCCTTGTATGCGGCCTCCAAATACGCTGTTGAAGGGCTGTCCGAGTCACTGGATCATGAAGTACGCCAATTCGGCATCCGCGTGTCGCTGGTCGAGCCCTCCTTCACCAAAACCAACTTTGATCTCAACGCGCCTCAGACCGCTGCCAGAATCCCGGACTACAGCAAAGAGCTTGCCATCGTCACCAAAGCCTTCCAGAACAACGTGCAAAAGGCGCCCACGCCTGAAGGCGTTGTGGCGACGATGGTCAGCGCGGCACGTGGTCCGTGGAAGATGCGCCACACGCCCAAGGGCGAAGCGTCCCTCCTGGCCAAGTTGCGCCGCTTCATGCCCGCTGGCCCGGTCGAAAAGGGCCTGCGCAAGACGTTCGGACTGGGCTGAAATCACAGCTGTGTTCACGGCCGGGTGCTAGACCTCATGGAGTGATATGAGCGTGCTTGAACTGAAGGTTCCTCCCCCGATCGTGGCGCTTGTCCTGGCGCTTCTTATGTGGCTGACACCAGCCCTCGCGGGCCTTGTGCAGATTCCCTATCCGGCCCGCGTGCTCTGCGCCGTCGTTTTGGTGTGCGTCGGCCAAGGCATCAGCATCGCCGGAATAATTGCGTTTCGGCGCGCCAAGACCACCGTGAACCCGGTCAAGGCAAGCTTGGCGTCCTCGTTGGTCGTCCAAGGCGTGTACCGCTACACGCGCAATCCCATGTATGTCGGGCTCTTGCTGACCCTGTTGGCGTGGGCAGTGTTTCTGGCGAATCCGTTCGCTGTCCTGTGGGTTGTCATGTACGTGCTCTACATCACCCGGTTCCAAATCATTCCGGAAGAACGTGTGCTGGCATCTCTATTTGGGGCAGAGTACGAGGCCTACAAAGGCAGGGCACGCAGATGGGTATGAGGCCTGACGGGTCTCTGCAAGCACTTCCCCTTAAGTCAACCGCCTGAATTTCTGCCCGCACTTCACCCGCCACCGCCGCCAGGCGGTCGTGCGCCAACTGGTCGAGCAGCGCAATGGTGGTGACATAGAGTGGAGTTCCTGGTTAAGCGACTGCAGACCGGTTGACCGCCGGGTTTCCGGCGGCCTGCTGTCAGTCCTGGCAAGCGAAGTTCGAAGCACCCTCGAGGCCGCCGCTGCTCTTGTAGCGCGGGATCTTCGGGTAGGCCACAGCAGCCGGGGCGGCCGGGCGGCGCCAGGCGAAAAATCGGCGTTCAGCGCGGAGGTGCGCGCAGTGGCCGCGCTGGCGCCAGGGCGAATCACTCGCGGTGAGCTCTGCAAGCGTGGCACGCCACGCCTGAGCACGGCCCTCGAATGACAGCGATGGGCGGCGGCCAAGTGCCGGCGCCGGCATACCGCGCAGGCTGCGATCGGCGCTACAGTCCACGCCCAATCAGATCCTTCATCAGCTCATTGGCCCCCCCGTAAATCGGCTCGATGCGGGCATCGACAAACATGCGACCGATGGGGTATTCCAGCATGTAGCCGTGCCCGCCGAAGATCTGCAGGCAGCGGTTCACCAGTTCGCATTGGCTCTCACTCGTCCACCACTTGGCCATCGAGGCCAACTCGGTGGTCATGGTGCCGTCAAGCATTCGTTCGACCGTGAAGTCGGCAAACAGCCGAGCAATCGTCGCCACTGTCTTGACTTCGGCCAGTTCGAAGCGGGTGTGCTGCATATCGATCAGGCACTTGTTGAACATCGGCCTGTCCTTGGCGTACTCGATCGTCACGCGACAGGCATGCTCCATCACGGCCGCACAGTTGACGCCCACGAGCGCGCGCTCGTAGGTCAGGTCCTGCATCATCTGGTAGAAGCCTTGGCCTTCGATTCCGCCGAGCACCGATTCAAGCGGCACCTCGCAGCCGTCAAAGGACAACTCGCAAGTGTCCGAACCGTGCAAGCCGATCTTGTGAAGCCGGCGGCCAACGCGAAATCCCGCAGTGGCAGTTTCGAACAACAGCAGCGATACGCCTTTGGCCTTCTGCTCGGGATCAGTCTTCACCGCCAGCACCAGCAAGTCAGCGATCGAACCATTGGTGATGAAAGTCTTCGAACCATCGACCACGTAGCGGCCACCCTTGCGGATGGCCCGGGTACGCAGGTTCTGCAGGTCGGTGCCGCCGCCGGGCTCGGTCATGCCCATCCCGGCGATCATCTCGCCGCTGGCCAACTTGGGCAAATAGTGACGCTTTTGCTCGTCAGTGCCGTAGCGCTCGATATAGTGCGCGGCGATCACGTGAATCTGCTTGCCCGCGCGCCAGCTCGTGTCGCCGGCCAGACACAGTTCATGCGCAATGACCGCCTCGTATGCGAACGTGCCACCGCTGCCGCCGTACTCCTCGGCGATGTCCGGGAGCACGATGCCCAGCTTGCCTGCCTCGCGCCACAGGGCACGGTCGGTAGCACCCTCGGCAAAGTAACGCTCCTGATTCGGTGTCACGTGCTCGGCGGTGAATCGCCGCGCCAAGTCACCCAGCGCTTCGATTTCTTCCGTGTACCAACGAGGGCGATAGTTCTCGATGATCATGCCGTGAATTCCTTTGCGGTCTTTCTTCGTTCAAAGGAACCATCGTAGGCAACGTCCGGCATTCCGGTATCGTCGCCTCCGACGAGTTCCCGATCTCAGGTTGCCGCCGCCATCGGTGGGTGATACGTCCGCCCTTCCGCCGCGCGGCGCAACAGGTCCGTGGGTGGCTCGTAACGCGGTCCAAAGCGGTCTGCGAAGTCGCGCGCCTGGTCGACGAAGCGCTGCAGCCCCTCGGTCTCGATGTATGACAGCACGCCACCCGTCCACGCCGGGTAGCCGATGCCGAGAATGGAGCCGATGTCGGCATCGGCCGGATCGCGCACCACGCCCTCATCGATGCAGCGGGCCCCTTCGAGAGCCTGGATGGTCAGGAAGCGGCGCTTGAGCTCCTCCACATCCGGCTGAGAAGCCTGCGGCGGGCACAGTTGCGCCAGGCCTGGCCAAAGGCGCTTCTTGCCGTCCGCCGGGTACTCGTAGAAACCCGCGCCGGCGGCCTTTCCCTTGCGCCCGAGCTCCGCGACCATCTTGCGCATCAGGTTCACCGACAGGGCTGGCTCGTGTGGCGGTTGCACCCCGTCGGCCACCCACTGGTCATAAACCTTCAGGGTGATGTCCAGCGACACCTCGTCAACCACCGCAAGGGGCCCCAGGGGCATACCCGCCTGGCGAGCAGCATTCTCGATCAGCGCCGGCAGCACGCCCTCCTGCAACATCGCCACGCCTTCCTTGACGAAGGTACCAAAGGTCCGGCTGGTGAGGAAGCCACGGCTGTCGTTCACGACAATCGGCGTCTTGCGCAGTTGCTCGGCCAGGTCCAGTGCGCGGGCCAACGTCGCCTGACTGGTTTTTTCCCCCAGAATGATTTCGAGCAGCGGCATGCGCTCAACCGGAGAAAAGAAGTGCACGCCGATGAAGTCGGCAGGTCGCTCAAACGCATCGGCAAGTCCCGTGATCGGCAGCGTCGACGTGTTACTGCCAAACACAGCGTCTGGGGACATCGCAGCGGCCGCCTTGCGCGTGACGTCAGCCTTGACGCCCCGCTGTTCGAACACCGCCTCAATCACGAACTCGCATCCGGCCAGCGCGGAGAAATCAGTGGTGGGCTGAATGCGCGCCAGCACGGCAGCGGTCTTCTCCGGCGTGGACCGGCCGCGCGAAATGGCTTTGTCCAGCACCTTCTGGGCGTACTGCTTACCACGCTCGGCCTGCTCCAGCGTTGCGTCCAGCAGCACCACGTCGATGCCTACGTTGGCAGCGTTGTAGGCAATTCCCGCTCCCATCATGCCCGCGCCCAGTACGCCCAGCCGAGTCACCTTGGCCTTGGGAACACCGGCCGGACGGTTGACCAGCTTGTCGCATCGCTGCTTGTTGATGAACATGGTGCGCATCAGATTGCGCGCGACGTCGCTGGCCAGCAGATGGCCAAAGTACTTTCGTTCGATGCCAAGTGCCTTGTCCATCGGCAGCTGCGCGCCTTCGTACACAGCGGACAGGATGGCCAGCGGTGCAGGCATGTTGCGCTGGGTCTGCGCGGCAGCCAGGGTTGTTGCGGCGGTGACGGTGCGGCTGACATGGGTCGCGGTCGGACCGGCGCCGCCCGGTACGCGGTAGCCCTTGTCGTCCCACGGTTGGGTGGCCTTGGGCGCGGCGAGCAGCCACTGCCGCGCAGCCAGCACCACGCGTGCAGGTTCGGCGAGCGCGTGCACCACACCCATCTTCAGCGCCTCGGCCGGCTTGAGTTGCTGCCCGGTCAGCAGCAACGGCAGCGATTTCTCGATACCGATCAGACGCGGCAGCCGCTGCGTGCCGCCGCCGCCGGGCAGCAAGCCCAGTCCCACCTCTGGAAGGCCCACCACCGCATGGGGTACATCGGCCAACACGCGGAAATGACATGCCAGAGCCAACTCCAACCCTCCGCCCAGTGCCAGTCCGTTGATTGCGGCGGCAAAGGGCTTGCCGCAGGTCTCCATCCGCCGCAACGCCAGACTCAGTGGCTCGGCCAGCCGGGCGCCTGCCGCTGCATCGATGCCATCTTCAAGCAAGGTGGCCATGAAGCCGATGTCGGCCGCGGCGACGAAACCTTCCGTCTTGGCCGATGTGAGTACCGCGCCACGGATGCCGGGCTCGGTCGCCACGCGCTCGACCGCAGCGGCCAGATCCTCCGTGAGACCCGGGGTGATGACATTCATCGAACGGTCAGGCAGATCAATGGCGATAAGAGCGATGCCGTCGCCATCGACAGTGAATTTCAGGTTCTGCATATGTCGGAGTCCTTCGTGATCGGTCAGACGCGTTCGATGACCGAGGCCGTGGCTTGGCCGGCAGCGGCACACAGGGTGATCAAACCGGTGCGCAGATTGCGCCGCTCGAGTTCGTCCAGCACAGTGCCCAGCAGCATGGCGCCGGTGGCTCCCAGCGGATGGCCGAGAGCGATGGCGCCGCCGTTGACGTTGACCCGCTCGGGGTCCAGTTCCATCGTGCGGATGTAACGCAACACCACAGCAGCAAAAGCTTCGTTGACCTCAAAGAGATCAATGTCGCCGGTCGTCAAACCGGCCAGCTTGAGCGCCTTCTGGCTGGCCGCAGCCGGGCCATCGAGCATCAAGAACGGTTCACTGCCCACGCTCGCATGGCTGACCAGCCGGGCCCTTGGCATGAGCCCCGCTTGGCGACCGAACTCAGCCGAACCGATCAGCACAGAGGAAGCCCCATCCACCACACCGCTGGACGTTGCAGCAGTGTGTCGGTGCTCCACGCGTTCGAGCTGAGGATAGCGCTGCAGTGCAACGACATCGAATCCGCCCTGCTCGCCCATGATGGTGAATGCGGGATTCAACTCGGCCAGCCCGGCTGCTGTGACGTCGGGACGGGGAAACTCGTCGCGCGCCAGCAGCACCCGACCGATGATGTCCTTGATGGGTACCAGCGCTCGGTCGAAGCGGCCTTCGGCCACCGCAACGGCGCAGCGGCGCTGACTCTCCAGCCCGTAGGCATCCAGCTGCTCGCGGCTGTAAGCGTCGAGCGTGGCCAGCAGGTCCGCAGAGACGCCGGTCGGTGCAAAGTAGGTATGCCACACGCCCTGCGGGTCGGTGACCCATGCGCCGCCGCCGGACAGTGGCACCACCCTCGACATCATCTCCACGCCGCCTGCCACGATGGCCTGCTTGTGGCCGGCGGCCACCTGTGACGCGGCCAAATTCACCGCTTCCAGACCCGATGCACAGTACCGGTCGATTTGCAGCCCGGGCACGTGTTGACCGTAGTCGGCCAGCAGCGCCGCAGTGCGCGCGATATCCGCGCCCTGCTCGCCGAAGGCATTGGTGCAACCTAGGATGACGTCGTCCACCAGGGCTGTGTCCAGTGCGTTCCGTTCGCGCAGCGCGGCGAGCACCTGGGCGGCCAGCTTGACCGGCGTGATTTCGTGCAGGGCGCCACTGGGGCGGCCTTTGCCACGCGGCGAACGCGCGTGGTCGTAGATGTAGGCAGAAGCTGTCATGGAATCAGGCGTTCGTGGTCGGATTGACGGAAAATTGCTCTTTGAGCCGACGGCGCAGCAGCTTGCCGGTGGCAGTGCGCGGCAGCGGCTGGAACTCCACACGACGCGGGCACTTGAAGTGGGCGATGCGAGAGCGACTGAACTCGATCAGTTCTGCCGCCAAAGCGGCACTCGCGACGAAACCGGGATGCAGTTCGACGACCGCCATCACGTCCTGGCCGAACTCGACATTTGGTACGCCGATGACAGCCACGTCGTATACCGAAGGGTGGGCGAGCAGTGCCTCTTCGGTTTCGCGCGGATAAATATTCACCCCGCCGGAGAGGATCAGGTCGGTGCGGCGGTCTTCGATGAAAAGAAAGCCGTCAGCATCGACGTAGCCGAAGTCGCCAGTGGAGTGGACACGGGTGGCGGGCAGATACAGCAAAACTGGACGCCTCGCCCGAGGTTTTCGTGGTGCAGTACCTCGGTAAAGGCGTTGACCGCCGACTTGGACGCGTCGTAGGCGCCCATGTAGAGCACTGGGATGTGCCCCGCCGACGATGAGAAGCTCACGAACTGACCACGTCCGAGCCGCAGCATGGCCGGTACAGTGGCCTGCGCCACATTCACCAGACCGCCATAGTTGATGGACATGATGCGATGAATCGTTTCATTGGCCTGCTCAGTGAGCAGGCCCAGTGGCATGATGGCCGCGGCGTTGACGACGCGATCGATTGGGCCGAACTCCGATTGCGCGAGCTCAACGGCGCCGTGCGCGACCGGGTTGGTGATGTCTGTTCGCAGGCTCAGCAACCGCTCCGACGCGCCGAGTTGCGCCAAGCCCTGCTCGTTGATGTCGACTGCAACGACCTTGTGTCCTGCCGCGAGCGCGCGCCGCGCCGCTAGCTGGCCGATGCCGCTACCAGCTCCGGTGATGAAGTGCACCTGTTGATTTTTCGAAAGAGAACTGGAGGGAGGCATGAGATTTCCGATCTGAGGGGTCCGGTCGACGCCGACAACGCGGAAAACGCCGGACCGTTGCTGTATTGCTGCTCGAATGGCTCACCCGCTTCTTCATTCTTCCGTCCTTGTTGGGTCGGACGTACTGAACCTTGGGTAAGAGTCGCAGGGGGCGAGCACTCCGTCCGCGCCCCAGCTGCAAGGGCGTTCACACGGGGTGGTAGCGTTCGCCCCTGGCTGCGCGCTCACGCAGATCGGAGGGCACCTCGAACCGCTCCCCATGACGACGCGCAATGATGTCGCAGGCTTCGACAAAGCGGGCAGCGCCCACGGTGTCGATCTGCCCCAGCACGCCACCGAGAACCGCCGGAAATCCCCAACCCAGCAATGAGCCTACATCCGCATCCCGAGTGCCCACAATGCCCTCGGCCAGGCAGCGCGCCGCCTCGAGCGATTGCGAATACATCAGGCGTTGGCGAACCTCTTCGAGCGTCGGCTGCTCCTTGGCAACAGGAAACTGATCCGACAGGCCCGGCCACAGGCTCTTCTTTCCATTGGCCGGGTAGTCGTAGAAGCCTTGATTCGCCTTGCGCCCGAGACGTCCAAGCTTCTCGACCATCGTGATCAAGACTTCGTCCTGGGGCTGCTCGCGGTACGCGTCCCCCTGGTCCTGACGCGCCTGCTTCATCGCCTTGTACAGCAGCTCGGAGGAAACTTCGTCAACAAGGGCCAACGGTGACATTGGCATGCCAGCCATGCGGCCGGCGTTCTCGATCAAGCTCGGATGGACCCCTTCTCCCAGCATCGTCATCGCCTCGTAGGGATACATGGCGAATGCCCGGTTGGCATAGAACGCCGGGCAGTCGTTCACCACAATAGGCGTCTTGCGGATGCGCTTTGCAAAGTCGAGCGCATGGGCGATCGTCTCCTCGCTGGTGCGCTTGCCCCGGATGACCTCCAGCAACGGCATCTTCTCGACCGGCGAGAAAAAATGCAGGCCGACGAACTGCTCCGGCCTTGACGAAAGCTCGGCCAGGCCGGTGATGGGTAGTGTGGATGTGTTGGAAGCAAAGATGGCGTCCGCCCGCATGGCCGCCTCGGCCTTGCGGGTCACCTCAGCCTTCACCGCGCGATCCTCAAACACTGCCTCAATGACTATCTCACAGTCTGCTAGCGCGGCATAGTCGGTGGTCGTGGAGACACGCGCCAGAATCGCGTCGCGCTTGTCTGCCGTCATGCGCCCCTTGGCCATCTGCACGTCCAGAATCTTCGCTCCATGGGCCTTGCCTTTCTCGGCGCCTTCCAGGCTCGTGTCCAGAAGCACCACATCCAGACCAGCGACTGCGCAAACGTGAGCCAGCCCCGCGCCCATCATGCCCGCGCCCAGCACGGCGATTTTTTGGTACTCGCGCACCGAAACGCCTTGCGGCCTTCCGGCAAGCCGGTTCGCATCACCCATGTCGTAGAACAGGGTGCGAATCATGTTCTTGGTCGGCGCGGAGATCGCCAGCCCGGCAAACTGCCGCTGCTCGATTTTCAGCCCGGTATCGAGGTCCACCTGACACCCGTCATAGACGCAGGCCAGAATCGCCTCCGGCGCCGGGTGCAGACCTTGCGTCTTGCCGAGCAGACTGCCGGCGATGCCGAAAAAGAGCAGCGTGGTGCCAGGCGACTGGGGGGTGCCGCCGGGAAACTTGAAGCCCTTCGCGTCCCAGGGTTTCACGACGGCGGACGCACCTTCGCTCAGCAGCCACGCTTTCGCACGCGCAAGCAACTGGTCCGCTAGAACGACTTCGTCGACGATCCCCGCATTCAGAGCGCCGGTGGGATCGGTCTTGCGTCCCTCTAGCAGGAATGGCAAGGCACTCTTGATGCCGATCATGCGCGGCAGGCGCTGGGTTCCGCCGGCAGCGGGCAGCAAGCCCAGCGAAACTTCGGGCACGCCAAGCTGAATCTTCGGATCATCGACGACGATCCGGCGATGGCAGGCTAGGCAAATCTCGAGCCCGCCGCCCAGCGCCGTGCCGTTGATCGCTGCGACAAAAGGCTTGCCAGATGTCTCGAGCGTGCGCAGCGTGCGACTGAAGGGGCCAGAGCTGGCCATCGATTCCTCGGCCGTGTGAATGCGGCGGATCAGGTCGAGGTCGCCGCCCGCCACGAACTCTGGCCGCGACGAGGTGATGATGACGCCCCTCACGGCCTCGTGGGCGATGGCCTTTCGCACCGCGTCGTCAAAGGCGGCGATGGACGCAAGGTTGAGCACATTCATGGGCCGGTCGGCCACGTTCCAGGTCAGGGTGACGATGCCGTCGGCATCCAGCGTGTAGTCGATCATGTGAATTCCTCTTCTTCCTTCAGATGCGTTCGATCACCATCACCGAACCCATGCCGCCGCCCACGCAGAGCGTGACCAGGCCGGTCGAGAGGTTACGGCGCTCCAGTTCGTCGAGCACCGTGCCCAGCAGCATGCCGCCCGTCGCGCCCAGCGGATGGCCCATCGCGATGGCGCCACCGTTGACGTTGACCTTGTCGTGCGGCACGCGCAGCGCCTGCATGAAGCGCAGCACCACCGCGGCAAAGGCCTCGTTGCACTCGAACAGGTCGATGTCGCTCGCGGCCATGCGGGCACGCCTGAGCGCCGCTTCGGCGGCCGGCGCGGGGCCGGTCAGCATGATGGTTGGCTCGCTGCCGATGGTGCCGAAGGACACCACGCGCGCCCGCGGCTTCAGCCCGAGCCGGTCGGCCATCTCGCGCGAGCCAATCAGCACCGCCGAGGCGCCGTCGACGATGCCCGAGGAATTGCCGGCGTGGTGCACATGTTCGATCGCACTCAACTCGGGGTAACGCTGCAACGCCATCGCGTCGAAGCCCATCTTCTCGCCCTGCACGGCGAAGGAAGCCTCCAGCTTGGCCAGCGTGTCCATCGTTGTGTCGACGCGGATGTACTCGTCGCGCGCGAGGATCTCGACGTCGTTCATGTCGCGCACGGGCACCACCGATTTCGCGAAGCGCCCCTCTGCCCAGGCGGCGGCGGCGCGACGCTGACTCTCGGCCGCGTAGCTGTCGACATCGTGGCGGCTGAAGCCGTATTTCGTGGCGATCAGGTCGGCCGACACGCCCTGCGGCACGATGCGGTTCGGTATGGTGATCTGCGGATCGGTGATCCACGGGCCGCCGCCCGCGAACATCGGCACGCGCGACATACTCTCCACACCGCCGCCGATGGCCAGTTCGGCCTGGCCCGACTTGACCAGCGCCGAGGCGAAGTTGCAGGCTTCCAGCCCTGAGCCGCAGAATCGGTTGAGCTGCACGCCCGGCACGGCATGGTCGTAGCCGGCCGCGAACACGGCGGCCTTGCCGATGTTCGACGCCTGCTCCAGCGCCGGCTCGGCGCAGCCGAGGATCACGTCGTTGACGAGCGCCGTGTCCAACCGGTTGCGGTCGCGGATCTGCTGGAGCACCTGAGCGGCAAGGCGAGCGGGTGCGACTTCGTTCAACGCGCCGCTGGCGCGCCCGCGGCCGCGCGGCGTGCGCACGGCGTCGAGAATGTAGGCTTCTGTCATCTGTTGTCCTTGGGGTTCTTGTCGTTGGCTGCGGGCTGCTTCGGTGCGCCGGTCAGCGGCCTTTGAATACAGGGCGACGGCGCTGCTGGAAGGCGGCAATACCCTCCTTCAGGTCGTCGGTGGCGAACACCTTCTGCAGCTGGCGTGCTTCATGGGCGAGCATCAAATCGAAATCGCCGCCTTGCAGCAGCACTTGCTTCGACAGGCGGAAAGCCTCGGTGGGCCCGCTCGCGATGCTCTGTGCCAGCTTCTGCGCCTCTTCTGCCACGGCGCCCTGGGGCACCGCGCGATTGACAAGTCGCAGCACAGCGGCCTCGGTGCCGTTCACGAAGCGGCCGGTGTAGATCAGCTCGCAGGCCAGTGCGAAGCCCGTGCGGCTCAGCAGGATGTGGTGGGCGCCCGTGTCGGGCACCATGCCAATGTGCCGGAATGGACTGCCGAAGAGCGCATCTTCTTCAGCCAGGACCATGTCGCAGCACAGCGCCAACCCGAAGCCGAAGCCCAGCGCCGGCCCCGCCACCGCGGCGATGGTGGGCACCGGCAAGGTCCGCAGCCGCTGGCACAGCGGGCCGACCACCTGGCCAATCATGGCCATCGGGTCGTCGGCAGCGGGGTCGATGGCGCCGATGTCCCAACCCGCCGAGAACACCGCACCGGCGCCGCGCAGCACCACGCAGCGCGCGCCGCCTTCGAGCGCAGCATCGAGCTGGGCGCCGAGCGCTTGCACGTTTTCGACGCGGAAGCTGTTCTTGGGTTGGGGAAGATCGATGCCGATTGTGGCGATCGCGTCCTGGAGTTGCAGTGTGATGCCGGCCCCTGCGATACCGTTGTGCGGTTGATGTCCCATGCCTGGAACTGTCGCCGCTCCGAACCCGCCCGGTATCGTCGCATCCGACGAATTCGGCCCGGTCATACCGGTTTGCATTCAATGCGAGAACAAGGCGCAAAGCCGAGGACAGTGCTGGCGCACGGCAAGGCGAAACAACGCAGTGATCGCTTCGAAGGCGAATCGGTATGTATCAGAGATTGCGCGAGATGAGCTCCTTCATGATCTCGTTGGTGCCGCCATAGATCCGCTGCGCGCGCACGTCCACGTACGCCCGCGCGATCGGCGCTTCCGCCATGAAGCCGTTTCCCCCATGCAGCTGCACGCTGACATCGACCACCTTGCACTGCAGGTCACTGCACCAGTCCTTGGCCATCGAGGCGGCCTCGGCGTCGAGTTCGCCCTGCAGCAGCTGCTGCAGGCAGCAGTCGACAAAGGTCCGGCCGATGCGGTTCTCGGTCTTCAGCTCGGCCAGCACAAAGCGGGTGTTCTGACGGCGCTCATGGGCCGGCCAATAGGATTCGCGCAGCTGGTGCTTGAGCAGCTTGCCGGCGCCGGTCGCCGCAGATGGTAGTCAAGCGGTAGGGATGTTCACGGCGTTCCTTGTGCTGCGCCAGGATGAGGGTCATGAAAGTCTTCGGATTCTTATGGGGCCGCGCAGCAGATGTCTTGGCGACACGGCGCCGAGTGTGCAATCGGCATGGCGCCTCGATATCGGCGCATCCGACAAGATTGCGCCAGCCTTCCCCCCCGCGAATCCGGGACGTTCAGGCGATCAGTCCGGCGCGCCGCGCGAACGCAATCGCTTCCATCCGGTTGCGCGCATCGAGCTTGACGTTGATGTTGCGCAGGTGCGTGCGCACCGTGGTCTCGGCGACGAAAAGACGCTCCGCGATCTGGTCGTTCGACAAGCCCTCGGCCGCCAGCCGCATGACCTGGATCTCCTTGCGGGTGAGCAGCTCGCTGTGCGCTGGCGCGCCCATGCGCTGGCCCGCTTCTGCGAAGGTCGCCTCGCTGCCCGCGACAGCAGCAGCCGGCTCTCGCAGCATCCGATCGATGAAGGCCAGCGGGGCATCGTCGGAGGCGGCGGCGGCCTCGTCCAGCAATGCATTGGGCTGTGTACGCAGGTCGCGCAGCATCGTCAGCACCAGCGGCCCCTCGTCGAGGAAGGCACGCACATACCCTTCGGCGGCCGCAAGGCGGACGGCCTTGGCCAGCACGCGCATCGCCTTGTTGCGCTGTTCGTCCCTGTAGAGCGCCTGGGCCAGCAGGAGCCGCAACGTGAGCGCCCGGCGCTCGCGCTGGGCGCGCTCGGCGGCGTCGAGTTCCTGGCGCAGCGGCGCGACCATCTCCGCGGCATGGCCGCCGGCAATCGACCAGCGCGCCTGCGCCACGTCGTAGGTCTCGACCACATTGGCGCGCAGCGAGAGCCGCGAGACGCGCGCCCACAGCAGCTTGTCGTTGCAGCGATCGAGCTCTGTCCTGGCGCGCGCGAGCCTGCCTTCCACCACCGCCATGCGCACGCGTTCGAGCCGCGCGCTCGCCACCACGCGCGACAGGCCGTCACGGTGGCCGATGTGCTCGAGTTCGGTGAGCAGCTGCTGCGCGCGGTCGACATCACCGTGATCGAGCACGATGCGAGCCATGATCACGTGCGCGCAGATCAACTGGTCCGGAATACCGACCCGGCAGATCAGCGGGATGTAGACCGCCAGCAGGCGCTCGGCCTGCTCGCACTGGTCGGCCTCGTACAAGGCCTCGGCCAGCAGCACGCCGACCATGGCGTTGCCGTTGGTCGCGCGCGAAGGATCGACCGTGCCCGCGCTCACCGCCAGCCGCAGGCGCGCGATGGCCTTGCGCAGGCGGCCCTGCGTCAGATCAACTGCACCCTCCGCCGCCTCGGACAGGGCGAAGTTGAAGCTGCTGCTGTGCTCGGGCTGGCGGCTGCGCGCCGCATCGGCCAGGCGAAGGGCCTCGTGGTAACGCCCGGCGATCATGGCCAGGTTGGCCAGCACCACTTCCAGAAAACCCCGGGCGAAGGTAGCCTCGACAGGCAAGACGACCAGCAACTCGGTGGTCAGCGGCATCGCCTCGTCGATGCGGTCGGTCAGCACCATCAGCAACGGCTTCATCGCGAGCCGGTGGGCGCGCATCTCCACATCGTCGTCGGTGCGCTGCTCCAGCCGCTCGAGCAGCGGAGCCGCAGCCCTCGGGCCGCGCGCCAGGCAGACAGCCCAGGCGTGCAACACCTGAAGCATCGGGCGGTTGGCCAACTGCCCGGCGTCGAGCAACGGATCGAGCCAACGCGACAGCAGCCTGACGCGGCCCTGGTCGAGCAGCGACTGGGCCTCGGCCTCGAGCAACGGGAAGGCCAACGCAAAATCTCCGGCCGCGAGCGCATGCTCGATCGCCGGCACCGGCCGCCCGACGCCCAGGAACCATTGGGCGGCCGCACTGTGCAGCGCCGGAATTTCCGGCGCGTGCTGGCGTGCCAGCTGGGCCCGGAGGAACTCCGCGAACATGCCGTGGTACCGGTACTCGCTGTGGTCGGCTTGCAGCGAGATGAGAAACAGGTGGGCCTGTTCAAGTGCGCGCAGCATGGCCGCACTGTCGTCGCGCTGGCACACGGCATCGCACAGAGACGGATTCAATTGCGCCAGGATGCTGGTGCGCAGCAGGAAGCCGCGTACATCGTCGGACTGCCGCGAGAGCACGTCGTCCACCAGGTAGTCGACCACCGCCGCATTCGACCCAGAGAAGCCGGCGATGAAGCGGCCGGGTTCATCGCGATGCTCCAGCGTCACGGACGCAAGCCACAGCGCCGCGGCCCATCCCTCGGTACTCCGGTGCAGGCGGCGGATGTCCTCCGGCTGCAAGGTAAGGCCGCGCTGCTGGCGAAGGAAGCCATCGACCTCGGCTTCGGAGAAACGCAGCTGCGTCGGCTCGACCTCGAGCAGTCGGCCTCGCGCGCGCAGCCGGCCCAGTCCGAGTTCGGGCACCCCGCGCGAGCCGACGACGAGCTGCGCGCAGCGCGGCAACTGGTCGATCAGTTCCTGCACCAGACCGAGCACCACCGGGCTTTGCAGCACCTCGAAGTCGTCGAGGAACAGCGCCAGCGGCGCAGGATGCGCCGCCACCGTGTCGATCAGGGCAAATGCAAGTTCGTCCGGGCCCTGCCCTTCGAGCGGCTGCAGCTTGCGCAGCGCGGGAATCAGCGGCTCCAGCGAGGCCGTGAGCGCCGCCAGGAAGCGGCCGACATCGTTGTCGGCGCGATCCAGCGTGAGCCAGGCCTGCTGCAGTCCGGTTTCCTCGAAACGCCGGCGCACCTGCAGCATCACGGTGGTTTTGCCGAAGCCCGCTGGTGCACGCAACAGCACCAGCCGTGCGGCGCCGGCATTGAAGATCCGTTCGCAGACTTCGGTGCGCTGCAGCTCGAAGGCGGTGGCAAGCGGCGGGCGGAGCTTGCCCGCGAGCGGAAACGTCCGCAGCGCGGGCTGCGGCGCCGCAACCGCAAGCACGGCACTCTGGCTGGGGGGATCGTCTGTGTGACCGGGGATGCCGGTGGGCATGGCAGGCTCCTCGAGGTTCGTCACGTCTGCGCCGCCGTAGCGGCAGGCCGGGGCAAAGGTTCCATCGCCGAGCACGGCCTCAGTCCCGTTGGTAGAGCGTCACCACGCAGGCGCCGCCGAGCCCCAGATTGTGCTGCAAGGCGACGCGCGCGCCCTCAACCTGCCGGGCGCCAGCTTGCCCGCGCAGTTGCCACACCAGCTCGGCGCATTGGGCCAGCCCGGTCGCCCCCAGCGGATGGCCCTTGGACAGCAGGCCGCCCGAAGGATTGGTCACCACGCGGCCTCCGTAGGTGTTGTCGCCGTCGACCACGAAGCGCTCGGCGCCGCCCTCGGGCGCGAAGCCCAGCGCCTCGTAGCTCAGCAGTTCGTTGGTGGTGAAACAGTCGTGCAGTTCGGCCACCGGCACGTCCGCGGGGCCGATGCCGGCCGCCTCGTACACCTGCTGCGCTGCCCGGCGCGTCATGTCGTAGCCGACCAGCTTGCGCATGTCGTTCTCGTCGAAGCTGCTGTTGCCGTCGGTGCTCATGGCCTGGGCCGCGATGCGGACGCGGGCGTCCAGCCCATGGCCGCGTGCGAAGTCTTCGGAGCACAGCACCGCAGCGGCGCCGCCACAGGTCGGCGGGCAGCACTGCAGCCGGGTCAATGGATAGAACACGGCCGGCGAAGCCAGCACCTCGTCGAGCGTCAGGGGCTGGCGGAAGATAGCATTGGGGTTGTGCTGCGCATGACGCCGCGCCTTGACCGCGATGCGGGCGAAGGTGTCGGCGCGTGTGCCGTACAACTGCATGTGCATGCGCCCGGCACCACCGAATAGCTGCGCGGCAATGGGCGCCTCGGCGTCCGAGCCCTGGATCTGCTGCATGGTGTCGAGCAAGCGCTGCGACGGATCGGGACGGTCCTGGAAGTGCACGCCCAGCGCACCGCGCGCCATCTGTTCGAAACCCAGTGCCAGCACGCACTCGGCCGCGCCGCTGGCCACCGCTTGGCGCGCCAGGAACAGCGCGGTGGAGCCGGTGGCGCAGTTGTTGTTGACGTTGATCACCGGCACGCTGGTAAGCCCCACGTGATAGACCGCCGCCTGCCCGCTGCAGGAGTCGCCATAGACGTAGCCGGCGTAGACCTGGTTCACCGACTGGTAGTCGACCCGCGCATCGTCCAGCGCGGCCTTGGCGGCGCGCGCGCCGAGCATCGGGTAGCTCTCGCTGGCACCTGGCTTGGCGAAGGGCACCATGCCCACGCCAGCAACGATCACCTTCCGGTTCATGGAGATCTCCTCATTGCATCTGGTCGTAGTCCAGCACGACCTTCCAGCGGCCGCCCTGCAGTTGCGAAAGGCGCGACCGGTCCGAGCCCAGGTGCCGCGTGGGCGAGAAGTGCATGGGCGGGTTGCCGAACATGTCGCCCGGCACGTCGCCGAGGCTGTCCATCGCCTTGCCGAAATGATCGGCGTCGAGATCGGCACCGGCCTTGCGCAGGCCCTTGGCCAGCAGTTCGATCATGGTGAAGCCATAGACCGAGAAGACGGTCGGCGCTTCCCTGAACTGCGCCTGGTAGCGTGCCGCCCAGGCGGCGATGGCCGGCGATGCGTCGTCGAGGTAAGGCTGTTGGGCAGTGGTCACCGCGTAGAGACCGTCCATGTCCTTGCCGCCCAGTTTCGGGATCAGGTCCGAATAGGCGGTCGAGGCCGCCACGAAGGTCGGTGCGTACTGCAGCTTGCGCGCCTCGGCGATCGCGCCCACGGTCTCGCGGATCACGGTGCCGAGCACCACGAAGTCGCAGTCGGCCGCCTTCAGTCGTGCGACCTGCGACGAAAAATCGGTAGCGCCACGCTTGTAGCTGGTGCGCTCGCCGAGCACCGCACCGATCGACTGCAACCCGGCCTCGGCGCCCTGCACCACCTCGCGCCCGTAGTCGTCGTCCTGGTACAGGGTGCAGGCCTTGCGCGCCTTGCTGCGCTGGTAGATCCCCGGCACAACGCCGCGGATCTGGTCCACCGACGACGGCAGCATCGCGTACTTGAGCCTGCTCAGCGGCTCGTACATGTCGCGCGACAGCGCCATCGGGAACAGGCTGAAGACGCCCTTGGGCGCCTGCACCTGCATGGCCGCCAGCGCGTGCGGCGTGCCGAAGGTGCCGACGAGCGCAAACACCTTGTCCTGGTTCACCAGCTTTTGCGCCGCCAGCACGGTGCGCTTGGGGTCGTAGCCGTTGTCCTCGACCAGCAGGCGCAGCTTGCGCCCGTGGGCTCCGCCCTGCGCGTTGAACTCGGCCACACCCATGAGCAGGCCGTTGCGCACGTCCTTGCCGTAGCCCGCGACAGGGCCCGAGAGATCCAGAACGCTGCCCAGGGTGATCTCGTCCTTGCCGATGCCCTGGGTCTGGGCCGACGCAGCGGCGCCCGCAAGACCCAATACAGCGGCGGCGCCGAAGCGCGCGATCCGGTTGATGTGCATGGAATGCTCCTGTGTTCGTCAGGTGAGAGAAATCACTTCGCCTGGTCGTAGTCGATCACGACTTTCCAGCGGCCGTCCTGGATCTGCGACAGGCGCGCCTTGTTGGAACCCAGGTGCCTGTCGGGCGCAAAGCTCAGCTCGGGCATGCCGAACATGTCCGACGGCGTCTTGAGCGCCTCGACGGCCTGGGCCAGCGTCTCGGTGGTGAGCTGCGCGCCGGCCTTGTCCATCGCCTGCACCAGCCGGTCGAGAATCACGTAGCCGTAGATCGAGTAGGCCGAAGGCGCTTCGTTGAAGCGGGCGCGATAGCTGGCCATCCAGGGCTTGAGCGCTTCGGGCGCCGTGTCCTCGTAGGGATGCTGCACCGTCATCGTGGAGTAGAAGCCGTCCATCGCCTTACCGCCCAGCTTGTGGATCAGGTCGGTGTAGGTGCCGAAGGCGCCCAGGAAGGTCGGGCTGAAGTCGAGTTTGCGCGCCTCGTTGATCGTGCCCACGGTCTCGCGGATCAGCGTGCCTGTGACCACGAAGTCGCAGCCCGCCGCCTTCAGGCGCGCCACCTGCGAAGAGAAGTCGGTCGCGCCGCGCTTGAAGCTGGTCTTCTCGGCCAGCGCCGCATCGACCGTCTTGAGCCCGGCCTCGACGCCGCGCAGAATCTCCAGGCCGTACTCGTCGTCCTGGTAGATGATGCAGGGCTTGCCCGCTTTCTTCTCCTTGAACAGCCGTGCCGAGGCCGGCGCGATCTGGTCATAGTACGAAGACAGAAAGGCGAACTTGAGCTTGCTGACGGGCTCGTACATGTCGCGCGACAGCGCTGCCGGGAAGAAGTTCATCACGTTCTTCGCGTTCTGCACCGGCAACGCCGCGTTGTTGACGCCGGTGCCCAGCGAGCCGGCCATCACGAAGATCTTTTCCTGGTTGACCAGCTTCTGCGTCGCGAGCACGGCCTTCTTCGGGTCGTAGCCGCTGTCTTCGACCAGCAGCTTGATCTTGCGTCCGTGCACGCCGCCCTTGTCGTTGGCCTCGGCGACGCGCTGCAGCATGCCGTTGCGCAGATCCTTGCCGTAGCCGGCGAGCGGGCCCGACAGGTCCTGCAGCGTGCCGAGCACGATCTCGTCCTTGCCGATGCCCTGGGTCTGGGCCGCCGCGGCTGCGGCAGCAGCGAGGGCGGACACTGCCAGCAGGCAGCGCGCGTGGGAAATGGTCTTCTTCATGGTGCGTGTCTCCTTCGGATGGTTGCAATCGGCGGCGTCGGTGGTGTCAGCGGTACATGGCTTCGATCTGCCCGGCGTACTTCTTCTGCACGAAGCTGCGCTTGAGCTTCATCGTCGGCGTGAGCTCCTCGTCCTCGGCGCTCAGCTGGGTCTCGAGCAGGAAGAACCTCTTGATCTGCTCCACGCGCGCGAACTTCTTGTTGACCTTCTCGATCTCTGCCTGGATGAGGGCCAGTATCTCGGGGGCGCGAGCCAGGCTCGCGTAGTTGGAGAATGGCACGTCGTGGTCCTGCGCGAATTTCTCGACGTTCTCCAGCTCGATCATCACGATTGCGCTGAGATAGGCGCGGCGGTCGCCGATCACCACCGCATCGGTCACATAGGGCGAAAACTTGAGTTCGTTCTCCCATTCGCTGGGCGTGATGTTCTTGCCGCCGGCCGTGATGATGATGTCCTTCATGCGGTCCGTGATCCGGAAGAATCCGTCGCTGTCCGCTGCGCCGACGTCGCCGGTGTGCAGCCAACCTTCGGCATCGATGGTCTCGGCGGTCTTCTCGGGCTGGTTCAGATAGCCCATGAAGACGTTGGGTCCGCGCACAAGCAGCTCGCCCGTGGTAGGGTCGAGGCGTACCTCGTTGTAGGCGCTGGCGGTGCCGATGGTGCCCAGGCGGATCCGGCCCGGCGGCATCGAAGTCGAGATGCCGCCCGACTCGGTCTGCCCCCAGGCCTCGAGCATCGGCAGGCCCAATGCCAGATACCAGCGGATCAGATCGGGCGAGATCGGCGCCGCGCCGGTGACCAGGAAGCGGCAGCGCTGGATGCCGATGAAACGACGCACGTTGTTCAACGCTGCCAACCCGGCCAGGTGGTACTTGAGCTTGAGCCAGCCGCCCACCGGCTGACCGGCGAGCACCCGCTCAGCGACTGCGTGGCCCACCGACAACGCCCAGGCATACAGCGCCTGCTGCAGAGGGCCGGCTTCCTTCACGGCGATGGTCACGGCCGAATAGAACTTCTCCCACAGCCGCGGAACCCCGCCGAAGACCGTGGGCGCGATCTCGCGCACGTTCTCCGGCACGGTGTCGGGGTTCTCGACGAAGTTCATCCGCGTGCCGGTGTAGATCGAGGCGTACAGGCCCACCACGCGCTCGGCCACATGGCACAGCGGCAGGAAGCACATGCGTTCATCGCGCTCGTCCTGCGGCAGGACGACGTTCAGCCCTTGCACCACGACCAGCAGGCCCCGGTGGGAATGCATCGCGCCCTTGGGCTTTCCGGTGGTGCCGGAGGTGTAAATGAGGATGGCCAGCTCGTCCGGGCCGCGCAGCTCGCGCAGCCGATCGAACTCGCCGGGATGGGCCTGGTCGTAGGCGGCGCCTTCGCGGCGCAGCGCATCGAGGGTGGTCACCATCGCGTCGCTGTACCGGGACAGGCCGGTCGGGTCGATCAGCACGATCTTGCGCAGGCGTGGCAAGCGCGCCCGTGCCTCCAGCGCCTTGTCGAGCTGTTCCTCGTCCTCCACCACCAGCACCACGGTGTCCGAGTCCTCGCAGAGGAACTGCACCTGCCCCGCCGAGTCGGTCGGATAGATGCCGTTGGAAACGCCGGCGGCGCTCAGCACCGCCATGTCGAACCAGACCCATTCAACACGCGTGTTCGACAGGATCGATGCGCAGTCACCCGGCTGCAGGCCGGCGGCCGCGAGGCCCATGGCAAGCTCGCGCACGATCACGCCGACATCACGCGCGCTCCAGGCCTGCCACAGCCCGAAGGCCTTCTGGCGCATCATCACGGCGTCGCCGCGCGCGGCGACCGCGTTCCAGAACATGCGCGGCACGGTGTCGCCCGGCATCACGATGTCGTGGTGCGGCGCCAGGTGATCGAGGTTCCAGAGTCTGGGCATGTGCATCGTTCTTGTCATCGCCATGTCTTCTTCTTTTTCCAGCGGCGTTCGCCGCGTGCGCCCTCTTCCTTCATGCCCAGGTAGAACTCCTTGATGTCGTCCTTCTCGCGCAGGCGCTCACAGGTGTCTTCCATGACGATGCGGCCGTTCTCCAGCACATAGCCGTAGTCCGAGGCGTTGAGCGCCATGTTGGCGTTCTGCTCGACTAGCAGGATGGTGGTGCCGCGCTCGCGGTTGATGCGCACCACGATCTCGAAGATTTCCTTGGTGAGCTTGGGACTCAGGCCCAGGCTGGGCTCGTCGAGCAGGATCATCTCGGGGCCGGCCATGATGGCGCGCGAGATCGCGAGCATCTGCTGCTGGCCGCCCGACAGCAGGCCGGCGTCCTGCGCGGCCCGCTCCTTCAGGATCGGGAAGTAGCCGAACACGGTCTCGATGTCGCGCGCCACGCCGTCACGGTCGTGACGGGTGTAGGCGCCCATCAATAGGTTGTCCTTCACCGATAGCAAGGGAAAGACTTCGCGGCCCTCCGGCACGTGGCTCAGGCCTTGCTGCACGATGTGCGCGGGGTCCTTCGCAGTGATGTTCCCGCCCTTGAACTCGATGCTGCCCTTGCGCGGATCGATGATCCCCGAGATGGTCTTGAGGATCGTCGTCTTGCCCGCGCCATTGGAGCCCAGCACGGTGGCGATCTGCCCGGCACGCACCTTGAGGCTCACGCCGCGGATGGCCTTGATGGGGCCGTAGGCGCTCTCGACGTTGAGCAGTTGGAGGACGACGTCGCTCATGCCTTCCTCCGCAAGCTGCTCACATCGTCGACTGTCCCGAGATAGGCTTCGACAACGCCGGGGTCCGCCTGTACCTCGGACGGCGTACCGACGGCGAGCACAGTCCCCTGGTTCATCGCCAGCACGCGGTCCGACACCTTCGACACCAACCCCATGTCGTGCTCCACCATCAGGATGGTCACGCCGAGGTCGCGCCGGATGTCCTCGATCCAGAATGCCATGTCGCCCGTCTCCTCCACGTTCAGGCCGGACGAGGGCTCGTCCAGCAACAGCAGCTTGGGTTCGGTGCACAGCGCGCGCGCCAGCTCCACGACCTTGCGCACGCCGTAGGGCAGGCCCGCCACCAGCGCATCGCGGTAGTGCTGCAGCTCGAGCAGGTCGATCACCTCCTCCACCTTGCGGCGCGTGCGGCGCTCGGCCTCACGCACCGCGGGCGTGAAAAGCATCTCGGCCCACACGCTGGTGCTGCGCCGGATGTGGCGCCCGATCAGCAGGTTTTGCAGCACCGTCGCATGCTCGAAGAGCTCGATGTTCTGGAAGGTGCGCGCAATGCCGAGCGCGGCCACGCCGTGCGGCGGCACCGCGTCGAGCCGCTGGCCATCGAAGCTGAGCGCGCCGCCGGTCGGGGTGTAGATGCGGCTGATCAGGTTGAACACCGTGGTCTTGCCGGCACCGTTGGGTCCGATGAGCGTGAATACCTCGCCCGCGCGGACGTCGAAGCTGACCTTGTTGACCGCCAGCACACCGCCGAATCGCACGCTGAGATCGCGCACCGAAAGCAAGGGGGCGCTCATTTCAACCGCTCCGACTTCTGGAAGGACTTCTGCCGCTTGAACATGCCGCGCCGATAGAAGGGATACAGCTGCAGCCAGGTCCGCACCTTGAGCCACCGACCGTACAGGCCCATCGGCTCGAGCATCACGAAGGCGATCAGCACTGCGCCGTAGACCACGCTCTGCAGGCCGGTGGCCTGCCCGATCGCCGCCGGTAGGTGGTCCTTGCCCAACGAGATCAGCTGAGGCATGCCGATCAGGAAGATCGCGCCGAAGAAGACGCCGTGGATCGATCCCAGCCCGCCGATCACCACCATCAGCACCAGGTCGATCGACTGCACCAGGCTGAACTGCTCGGGCGAGATGAACTGCATCTTGTGGCCGTAGAGCGCTCCGCCCAGACCGGCGAGCGCGGCCGAGATCGCGAACGAGAGCGACTTGTAGCGCGCCAGCTGGATGCCCATGCTCTGTGCCGACACTTCCGAGTCGCGGATCGCCACGAAGGCCCGTCCGGTGGGCGCACGCAAGAGGTTGAGCACCACCAGCGTGCTGCCGACCACGCACACCAGGCACAGGAAATAGAAGCTCTCGGTGCTGTCGAGCGCATAGCCAAGCATCCGCGGCGCCGGCACGGACTTGCCCGCATTCCCGCCAGTCACGCTTTCCCAGCGCGCCAGCGCTTCCTCCACGATGAAACCGAAGGACAGGGTCGCGATAGCCAGGTACATGCCCTTGACGCGCAGGGCTGGCAAGCCGACCACCACGCCGGCTGCCGCGGCCAGCGCCATCGCGCAGGCCAGGCTCGCCGCCAGCGGCCAGCCCCGCGCCGCCAGATAAGCCTCGGCGTAGGCGCCGATGCCCATGAATGCGGCATGGCCGATCGAGAACTGCCCGGTGAAGCCGGCCAGCAGCATCAGGCCGACGGCAACGATGGCATAGATGAACACGAAGCTGAGCTGGGCCAGCCAGTACTCCGGCAGCAGCCAGGGTGCGGCGGCCAGCGCCAGCACGAGCAGTGAATACCAGAACCGGTCGCCGCCGTGGCGGGCGAGCGCGATGTCCTGGTCGTAACGGGTCTTGAATATGAAGCGCATGGGTGGCCTTGGTTTTTTTGCGGTCCTAGACCTTCTTGCGCGCGCGATCGCCGAACAGCCCGGTCGGCTTGATCGCCAGCATCAGCAGCACCACGACGTAGGGCATCACGTCCTTGAAGCCCTCGGGCAGGAAGAAGCCCGAGAGCGACTCCACCACGCCGATGATCAAACCGCCCACGATGGCGCCCGGCAGGCTGCCGAAGCCGCCGACGATGGCCGCCGGAAAGGCCTTGAGTCCGATGAAGCCCATGTTGGCGTGCACGAAGGTGATGGGCGCGAGCAGCAGCCCGGCCACCGTCGCGGCGGCAGCGGCCAGCGCCCACACCAGGCCGTTGAGGCGCTGCACCGGGATGCCCATGTAGTAGGCCGCCAGCTGGTTCTGCGACGCGGCCTGCATCGCGATGCCGACGCGCGTGTAGCGGAACAGCAGCCACAGGCTGGCGCACAGCGCGGCGGTTGCACCGATGATCACCGTCTGCTCGCCGCCGACCACCACTGCCCCCAGGTCGAGCGTGCTGCCCTTGTAGGGCACGGCCAGCGCATGCGTGTCGGTGCCGATGCCCGGCACCATGGTGACGCCGCCGCGGGCGATGTAGCCCAGGCCGAAGGTGAGCATCACGATGGAGAACTGCGGCTGGCCGAGCACCGGGCGGATCACCGCACGCTCGATCAGCATGCCGGCAAGCGCCATCGCTGCGACGGCCGCGAGCGCGGCCAGCCAGAAGGGCCAGCCCAGCACGCTCATGCCGGCCAAGCCGGCGAAGGCCCCGAGCATCATCAGGTCGCCCTGGGCGAAGTTGACGGTCTCGGTCGCCTTGTAGATGAGCACGAAGCCCAGGGCAATGAGGCCGTAGACACAGCCCTGTGCGATGCCCGCGACGATGATCTGCAGTACCAGCAAGCTGTGTCTCCATCGGGGCCCCGTCGTCGGCTCCAGGGGAGCGTGCGGGGCCTGTTGTTCGAATGCCGCGCCCTTCGTTCAGGCGCACCATGGACATTAAGGAGAGGCCTTGCGCGAGGTATCGTCGTATCCGACGATCCCCGCGGCATCGCGTTGGGGGCTTTCCCGCATGCGGTGTCGCAATGAAAAAAGCCCGGTGCGACTGCACTGGGCTTCGGGTCCGCTTCGGGGCATGTGAAGGCCTCGTGCCGCTCCGCGGCTTCTACGCATTTCTGCGTCCTGCAAACACAGGCGCACGCCGCTCGGCGAATGCGCGCACGCCTTCCGCAAAAGAGTCGCCATCGATCAGAGCCTGCTGGCGCTCGCATTCGAGGATCAATTGCTGCTCCAGGCTGTTGCGGACGGCGGCCGACGCGAGTGCGCGTGCCTCCAGGATCGCATGCGATGGCAGACGCGCCAGGCGCAGCGCCAATGCCCGGGCCGCCCCCTGCAGGATCTCGTCATCCATACACGCCCAGATCAAGCCCCACTCCGCAGCCCGTTGCGCATCGAGCTTCTCGCCGGTCAGCGCCAGGCCCAGCGCACGTGCGGGGCTGACGGCGCGCGGCACCAGCCAGCTGGAGCCCATGTCCGGCACCAGCCCGAGCGAAGGCATGAACGGCAGGTAGAAATAGGCGGAGCGCGCAGCGAGCACCATGTCGCCGGACAAGGCCAGCCCTACGCCGCCGCCGGCTGCCACCCCGTTGATCGCGCAGACGACGGGCACCGGCAGTGCGCGCATCGCCAGCATGATCGGGCTGGCCTGCTCGCGCAGCAGTTGGCCGACGTAGTCGCTCAACGTCCCGCTGGCCGGATCAGCAACGCGACGGCCGAATTCCTCCAGATCCGCCCCGACGCAAAAGCCACGGCCGTTGGCGGTCAGCAGCAAGGCGCGAATGTTCGGGTCTTCTCGCACGCGGCGCAGTCCGCCGAGCAGCCCCTGAAGCAGTGGCTGCGTCAGTGGATTGAGCCGAGCGCCTTCATTCAGGGTCATCGTGGCGATGCCGTCCTGGACATCGAAAAGCACAGCGTCATTCATGGCGAAGGTGTCTTTTGGAAATGGGGGAAATAGGTCCGGACGACTTCGCCGTCCAACCGGAGGGCATGGCAACCGCCCAGCGGCGTTTGGCGTTGCTCGCTGGCGCGCGCGTCTTGCTCGGCAAAACTGCCATCGGCCCAGAACAGCTGGAAAGCGGTGCTCGCCATCAGGGGCAGGAGTTCCGTGATGTGGGTACAGCCCGCGATGCCGCGGAACAAGCGCTTTACCTTTTGGGTGAAGCCCGGCTCGATGCGCAGGCCGATCAACTGGCGATAGCCAGATTCCACGCCCGAGCACGTGAGATAGGGTGTGTGTTCGCTGAAGGCGCTGGCATCCACGATCTCGCGCTGCGTGTTGAGCACCAGGCGCACCCGCATCTGGTGAATGGGCTCCTGGGCCGGGACCACCCGGCTCACCAGCTGCAGCGGCATGGGCTTGGTATCGATCAGCGTGGCCTCCAGTTCGAGGAGACCATCTTCGCGCCGGAAACCCTCGCAGTAGATGCGGCGCGAATGCAGCGGCGTTCGTGCGCAGGGCCGTGGTGCAAGGCTCATGCGACAGCTCCGGCCAGATGAATGACGCCGGCCTCGTGCAGCGCGCGGATGTCCTTGGGTGCAAAGCCTGCGTGGGCGAGCAGTTCCCCGGTGTGCGCTCCCAGCGTGGGTGCGGGCTGCGGAAGCCCCGAAGGCGTTCGATCGAATCGCGGCGCCGGCGCGGGCTGGCTGACGCCCTGGGGGGCGACGAAGGTTCCGCGCGCCCGGTTGTGCGGGTGCAGGGGCGCCTCGGCCATCGACAACACCGGCGCGAAGCACGCGTCGGTGCCTTCCAGCAGCGCGCACCATTCATCACGCGTGCGCTGGCGCATCACGGCATCGAGCTTGCGGCGCAACGCAGGCCATTCCCCTTGCGCCCATTGCTGCCGGAACTGCGGATCGTCGATGCCGCACAGCGCTAGCAGTTGGCTGTAGAACTGCGGCTCGATGGCGCCGATCGACACGTAGCGGCCATCCGCGCACTCATAGGTGCCGTAGAAATGTGCCGCACCGTCCAGGAAATTGATTTCCCGCCGGTCTTGCCAAAAGCCTTTGGTCATGAGCCCATACTGCGCAGCCATCAGCAGCGCCGCGCCGTCGGTCATGGCGGCATCGACCACCTGTCCCTTGCCCGAGCGTTGCGCCTCGGCCAGCGCAGCCAGCACGCCCACGACCAGCAGCATGCCGCCGCCGCCATAGTCGCCCACGAGGTTCAGCGGCGGCACGGGGGCGCGATCGGCCTGGCCCATGGCATGCAGCGCGCCCGACAAAGAGATGTAGTTGATGTCGTGGCCGGCCGCATGCGCCAGCGGCCCCGTCTGCCCCCAACCTGTCATGCGGCCGTAGATCAGTCGCGGATTGCGCGCGTGGCACACCGTGGGGGCCAGGCCCAGCTTTTCCGCCACGCCGGGGCGAAATCCTTCCACCAGAATGTCCGCGCGCTCCATCAGCCGGAGCACCGCTTCGACGCCGCGCGGGTCCTTCATGTTCACCGACACCGAGCGCCGGCCGCGGTCGACGATGCTGTCGTTGCGCATCAGGTCTTCCAGTCCGCCCCTGGAAGGAGGCCCGGGCAGGCGATCGACCCGCACGACCGTGGCACCCAGGTCGGCCAGCATCATGCAGGCGAACGGCCCCGGGCCGATGCCGGCCAGTTCAATGACGGTAATGTGAGAAAGGGGACCGGGCATGCACTAGCTTTCGGAGGGAGGGTTGGCAAACAGCTTCACGCATCGGCCTGGCGCTCGTGCCACAGCGTTGCCGGGTAGTAGCCGGTCCAGTCGGCTGCGATGCGCGCATCCTGGACGGTATCGCCCACGAACCGGGCCACCGAAGGAGCGTCGAAGTCCAGGAACTGCGTGGCTGCCAGGTAGCGATCACCCGGTTCGGGCCATCCGTAGGGAGTGAATTCCGTCTCGCTCATCGCGGCTCACATGCGCTTGGCGACTTCTTCGAGCATCACTTCGGTGGCGCCGCCGCCGATGGTCAGGATGCGGGCGTCGCGCGCCATGCGTTCGACAGGCGTGCCGATGATGAAGCCGGTGCCGCCGTGCAACTGCAGACAGGTGTGCACAACTTCCTGCAGGGTCTCGGCCGCGAAGGCCTTGAGCATGGACACCTCGCGCACCGTGTCCTTGCCCTCGGCGATCATCTGGGCGCACTGGTAGGTGAGCGCACGCGCCGCCGCCGCCTTGGACGCGACCCAGGAAAGCTTGTTTCGCACCACCTGCTGGTCCCACAGCGTCTTGCCGAATGCCTGGCGCTGGCGCATGTAGTCGACCGTCAGTTCGATGGCCCGGGTGCAGGTGCCCGAGGCCAGTGCCCCCACCACCAGGCGTTCGTTCTGAAACGTGCTCATGATGTAGTAGAAGCCCTTGCCTTCCTCGCCCAGCAGCGCATCGGGCGCGAGCTTCATGTCGTCGAAGAACAGCTCCGCAGTGTCGGACGAACGCCAGCCATGCTTGTCGAACTGGCGCGCGACCTTCAGGCCCGGGTTCCCTTTCTCGACGATGAACAGCGAGATGCCGCGGCTGCCCTTCGCATCGGAATCGGTGCGAGCCGCCACGATGAAGATGTCTCCATATACGCCGTTGGTGATGAAGGTCTTGGAACCGTTGAGAACCCAGCCGCCGTCAGGCATGCGCTGCGCGCGCGTCTTGAGGCCGGCGACGTCCGAGCCTGCGTTCGGCTCCGTGACGCATACGGCGCCGACCTTCTCGCCCGCGCAGGCCGCGGGCAGGTACTTCAGCTTCTGCTCGTGCGTGCCGCGATGCGCGATGTGGCCGATGGACATGTCGCTGTGCACCGTGAGGGCCGACGCCACACCACCGTAGCCCGAACGTGCCAGTTCCTCCCCGAGGACGACGGAAGCCAACGGGCCCATGCCGCCACCGCCGTACTCGACGGGGTGGCGCATCCCGAGGAATCCGAGCTGGCCCAGACCGCGGAACAGCTCGCGCGGGATCTCGCCTGAAGCTTCCCAGGCATCGGCGCAGGGAACGATGCGTTCGCGAACAAAACGGCGCACCTGTTCGCGCACCATGCGCAGGTCTTCGTCGAGGAGGTCAGGTTCCAGAAATTCGAATTCGGTCATAGGGATGGATGCGTGAGGGATTCAGTTCGAAGAACGGGCATGCCGAACAATTTAATAGACCGGCGCGTCGGTTTATTTTAATGACGTAGCTGACTCTGTGCAAGCAGCGCTTGCTACACTTCCCGCCCCAAGGAGGACCGCATGCCCCGCGTACGTTCAGACGACTATGAATCCAAGAGCCAGGCCATCATGGACTGCGCTGCCGCCCTTTTTGCCAAGGAGGGTTACCCCGCGGCCAAGATGCAGGATGTGGCCAAGGCATGCGGAGCGACCAAGTCGATGCTCTACCACTACTTCCCGGCGAAGGACGATCTGCTGTTTGCGATGCTGCAGGAGCATCTGCAGCGGCTGATCGCAGCGCTGGAGGAAGCGCTGAGCGGCAAGGGCAAGCCGGGCGAGCGCATGCAACGGCTGGTCCAGGCCTACATGCAGAAGTCGGTGCAGTCGCGCCGCCGTCACATGGTCGCGATGAGCGATGTGAAGTTTCTTCCCAAGGCAAAGCAGGCGCCGCTCATTGTGCTGCAGCGCCAGCTGGCCGATCTCATTGCGGGCCTGTTGCGGGAGTTGAACCCCCATCTGGCCGACAACCTCTACAAGCCCTACACCATGATGCTGGTGGGCATGCTCAACTGGACCGACTTCTGGTATACGTCCACCGGTCCGGTGAAACCCCAGGAACTGTGCGACCGCATGGCACGCCTGTTTCTCAACGGCTTCCTGGCAGAGAAGGGTTGAGATGACGGGGGCGCTCGCCGCGCCCTGCCGGTTCTCACTGCACCAGCTTATAGGTCGAGGTGGCCGGATCGGCCTTGAGCAGGAACAGCTTGGGCGCGGCCAGATGGTTTGTCGCCGAGAAGCTGATCGGCGTCATGGCACCCGTTTCCAGCTTGCTGATCTTTGCAAGTTCAGCATTGGTGCAGTCCCAGGTCAGCCCCTTGCCGCATCGCTCCATCGCCGTGAACAGCGCACGCGCCGCCGCGTAGCCGGTGAAAGAGTAGCGGTTCACGCGCGTGCGCTCCTCCGCGGAAAGATGCCGGTCCAGCTTCTCCATGAAGCCCTTTGCCTCCGGAGAACTCTCCAGGTAGACGTAGTCCACCGTGTATACGTTTTCACCGGCCGACCCCATCATCTTGGCGCTGGCGGGCACGCGCGAAACGTAGGTCACGCCCACCGGTATCTTGTGACCGATGCGCTCGAGCTCCTTGACCATGGTGACGTTCTCGCCAAGCACACCGCCCGCCATCAACGCTTCGGCGCCGGCCTGCTTGACCTTGAGGATCTCCGACGAGAAGTCCGACTGGCCCTTCTTGAAGATCTGGCTGGAAACCACCTCCAGCTTCTTCTCCTTGGCCGCACGCTCGAACCCGTCGCGCACGTTCTCGCCGTAATCGTCGTCCTGCGAGATCAGTGCCCATTTCTTGCCGGGGTAGCGCTCCGCCATCTGGACCACCAGGCCGTAGACCGCTTCGCGCATGTCGTAGCCCACGGCGAACACGTTCTTGATGGTCGGCTTGTAGAGCCCTTCGTAGGTGGTGATGGGTGCCATGGCGGGAACGCCGGCCTGCTTGAAGAGTGACATCGCGGCCTGGGCCTGGGCCGTGCCAGAGATCGAGGTGAACGCGAAAACCTTGTCGCTGTTCAGGAGCTTGCGAACGCCCTGGATCGTGCGCGAAGGCACATAGCCGTCGTCCTCGGAGACCAGGCGCAGCTTGCGACCATGGATGCCGCCGTTGGCATTGGCCTCGGCGACTGCGACCTTCACGCCCAGATTGTGTGCGACGCCCAACATGGCGGGCGGACCGGTCAGCGGCAGGATGTCGCCGATGATGATCTCGTTGTCCGTCATGCCCTGCTGCTGCGCCAAGGCAGGCGCGGCGACGCCGGCGGCCAGCAGGCTGGCGGCAGCAAGCCGCAAGAGTTTGTGCTTCATGGATGTCTCCTGATAGTTGTGGCAATCAGCCGTTGAGAAAACTCGCACGATTCAGTAGCGCAGCGGCCAGAACACCCACGCATGGCGCAGGTCGTGCCACATGCCGCGCAGGCCGCGCGGATCGAAGCGCAGGAAGGCGACGATGGCCAGGCCATAGAGAATGGTCTTGATCTCGTGCGCACTGGTCGTCATCAGCTCAGCCAGGCGACCGCCGAGGCTGGCCATCAGCGCCGAGAACACCTCGGGCATGCTGACGATGAAAATGGCGCCCAGCACCGCTCCGAGCACGGAGCCGATGCCGCCGACGATGATCACCGCCAGCGCTTCGATGCTCAGCAGGAAGGGGTAGCCCTCCACCGAGACGATGCTCATGTACATGCCCATCAGCGCCCCGGCCACGCCTGTGAGCGCCGCGCTGACGAGAAAGGCCAGCAGCTTGTGGCGCACCAGGTTGATGCCCATGGTGCGCGCAGCGATGTCGTTGTCGCGAATGGCCACCAAGGCCCGGCCTACATAGGAGCGCCGCAGGTTCAACACCACCATGACCGCCAGCACGCACATCGCCATGCAAAACCAGTAGAAGGCTCTGTCGCTGGACAGGTCCATGCCGAGCATCACCGGCCGCTCTACCGCGATCCCGCTGCCAGCTCCGGTGAACTTGCCGCCCGCCAGGATGCCGGCGCTCACGATGTGCGCAAACGCCAGCGTCGTGATGGCAAGGTAGAGCCCATGCAGTCGCAGCGAGGGAATGCCCACGATCAACCCGAAGGCTGCCGGCACGACCGCCGACATCACAAGCGCCAGTTCGGGCGGCAGGCCCAGCCGCGTGACGCCGATCGCATAGGCGTAGCCGCCGAGCATGAGAAAGCCGACGTGGCCCAGCGAGATCAGCCCGGTGAAACCGGTGAGCACCATCAAGCCCAGTGCGCCCACGATCGTGAACAGGATCACCGTCATGTGCGACAGCACGTAGTGGCTTATGACGAATGGCGCCCCGATCAGCGCGACCAGCAAGACCGCCACCCAGATTTTCACCGCAGGCGAATCCGTCAGGACCACCAGGTCGCTGTACTTTTGTTTGAAGAAGCCGCTGCGCATCAGACCCTCTCAATTCTTTTTTCGCCGAACAGACCGAAGGGCCGAACCATCAGGACCACAAGGATCAGGACGAAGCCGGCGATCTCCTTGAGCGTGCTGGGCAGGTAGCCGCCCACGAGGTTTTCCAGCACGCCGATCACCAGGCCGCTGACTCCCGAGCCCAGGATGGCATCGAAGCCACCGAGCACCGTGGCGGGAAACGCCTTCAGTCCAAGTTCGAAGATGGTGGGCGCCAGGCCGTAGATGACCGCGAAGAACGCGCCCGCAAGCCCGGCAAGCCCGGACGCTGCCGCCCACGCCACCGCCTGCACGCGGGCCGTGGACACGCCCATGAGGCGCGCCGTCTTCTCGTCCGCCGCCACCGCGCGCATGGCCACTCCGAAGCGGCTGCGGCTCAGGAAGAACCAGAGGCCCGCCAGCGCCAGCAGCAACACGGCGATTACTGCGATCTGGCTCACGCGCATGCCGATCCCGCCCAGATGCACGATGGTGTCAGCGCCCGCCACCGCGAACTTCTGCGGCGAGGCACCCCAGATCAGGGTCACCAGGGAACGCAGCATCACGGAGAGTCCCACAGTCACCAGCACGACGGACAGCACCGACTCGCCGAGCATGGGGCGCATGACGAGCCGCTCGCATATCAGGCCCAGAAGAGCGCCCACCACCACCGCCACGAGTACCGTCAGCACGGCGCCGGTGCCCAGTGTGACGGCGATCGACCAGGAGGTGTAGGCGGTGAGCATGCCCATTTCGCCCTGTGCGAAGTTGACGATGCCGGTGGCCTTGTAGATCACCGCGAAACCCATGGCGACCAGACCGTAGATGGCGCCGATCGCCAAGCCCGAGACGATCAGTTCGATGAAATAGCTCATGACGCCTGCCCGTAGATCTGTTCGAGCTCGCGCGCGAACTTCTTGTTGATGAGGCCGCGGCGGACCTTCTGCGTGGCCGTGATTTCGCCGTCGTCGTGGTCCAGCTCTTTTTCGAGGAGCACGAACCTGCGGATGTTTTCCACCCGTGCAAAACGCGAGTTCACCTCGTCGACCACCCCCTGAATGAGGGCCATGACCTCTGGCAGGAGCGTCACCGACTTGAACGTGGTGTATTGCAGGTCACGCTCGGCGGCCCACCTGCCCACGCTGTCGAAGTCGATCTGGATCAGTCCCCCCAGGAACTTGCGGCCCTCCCCCACCACGATGGCCTCGCGGATGTACGGGCTGTCCTTCAATGCGTTCTCGATCTCCGAGGGCGCGATGTTCTTGCCGCCGCTGGTGATGATGATGGCCTTCTTGCGGTCCACCACGGCGACCTCGTCCTCTCCGCGCAGTTCCACGATGTCGCCCGAGGCGAGCCATCCATCGGCCTGCAGGATCTCGCTTGTGCCCTTGTCGTCGAACAGGTAGCCCTTGAACACACCGGGCGAGCGCAGGAACACCTCGCCGTCGGCGCCGAGCTTCCATTCGGTGCCCGGCATCGCGGGGCCGCAGCTGCCATTCAGGAAGGGGCGTCCCGGCACCTGCACGAACCCCAGTCCGCACGACTCCGTGAGCCCGTAGCCTTGGCCAACCGGTACGCCGATGATGTCGAAGAAGCGCAGGGTCTCGGGCGACACCGACGCCCCGCCGCACATGCGGGTATGGGTACGGTTTAATCCCATGTGGCGCTGCATGTTGCGAAACAGCGCGACGTACCAGAAGCCGAATTCCAGCCGATCACCCAGCGCCGTGAGCCGCCCCTTGACCGCACGACGATCGGACAGCACCCGCCCTCGCTGCATGCCAACGCGGTAGACCCAACGAGACAGACGGGTGCTGTCCTTCATCTTGAACTCGAAGCCCTGCTGCAGCTTCTCCCAGATGCGCGGCACGCCAAGAAAGAAGGTCGGAGCGATCTCGCGGATGTTGGTGGCCACCGTGTCCACGGACTCGGCAAAGTTCACGCAACCGCCCGAGATCAGGTGCTGCACCGTGGAGTAGGCGCGCTCCGCCACGTGACACAACGGCAGGTAGCACACCGACTCGAACGGCTGGTCGTGCATCTGCCGCGCCGCGCGGTAGGCGTAGGTGCCATAGATGAAGTTGCGGTGCGTGAGCATCGCGCCCTTGGGCGGCCCGGTGGTCCCCGAGGTGTAGACCAAGATGTTGACGTCGTCCGGCACCAGAGCGTCGATGCTGGCATCCAGGCGCTTTTCCGCCACGGCGTCCTCGGCGGCGAGTTGGTCACCCAGCGCCATCAGGTGGGCGAAGCTGTGCGGCCGGCTAGGCTCGTAGCGGCGCAGGCCCTTCATGTCGACGCAAAAGAGATGCTTCAGATGCGGCAAGCCGGCTTCGCTGGCCATCGCGTCGAGCACTTTGTCGGTTTGTTCCTGGTCGCCGGTGATCGCCACCTTCGCCTGACAGTGGCCTGCGATGTACAGCACCTCGGCCCCGGGGATTGGTGGGATAGATACCCACCACCTGCACACCGATCATCTGGGCGCCCAGGTCGGCGTAGAACCACTCCGGAAGTCCTTCGGCCGCGATGATGATGCGGTCGCCGCGGCGCAGGCCGAGCTTCATCAGGCCCATCGCCGTGCGGCGCGCGTCGCGGTAGTAGTCGGCCCAGGTGCGCGTGCGCCAGATGCCGTTGACCTTCTCGCGCAGCGCCACCTGCGCGCCGCGCTCCAGGGCTCGCGCGCGCAGCAAGGCCGGCAGCGTGCCTTCGCCGCAAATCAATTGCTCGTGCTCAAACATGGCTGCCCTCCTCGCCGAGGTAGG
Organism: Variovorax sp. Soil_C_17; assembly: GCF_057657265.1. Lineage (NCBI taxonomy): Bacteria > Pseudomonadati > Pseudomonadota > Betaproteobacteria > Burkholderiales > Comamonadaceae > Variovorax > Variovorax sp. Soil_C_17. The sequence continues at coordinate 21,519 of NZ_JBDGIT010000016.1, read as the reverse complement.
CCGCCAGGACGGCCGGATTCGCGGCCACTTCGGCCGGCGTTCCCTGTGCGATCAGGCAACCGAAATCCAGCACGTACACACGGTCCGACAGGTCCATCACCACTTGCATGTCATGTTCGATCATCAGCACCGCGACGCCGAATTCATCGCGGATGTCCAGGGTGAAGCGAGCAATGTCTTCTTTCTCTTCACGGTTCATGCCCGCCACGATTTCGTCGAGCAGCAACAGGCTGGGCTCGCAGGCCAGCGCGCGGCCCAACTCGACGCGCTTTTGCTGGCCATAGGCCAACTGGCTCACCGGCTTGTCGCGCAGCTCTTCGATCTCCAGAAACTCGATGATCTGTTCGACCTTTTCGCGCGCGGCGATCTCCTCGCGCCGGGGGCGGCCCCAGAATGCGAGCGACTCCAGCACGGAATAGTTGAAGTGGATGTGGCGCCCGACCAGCAGGTTTTCGATCACGCTGCCTTGACGGAATAGCGCCAGGTTCTGAAAAGTGCGGCCGATGCCCAGGCGGGCGAACTCGGAAGACTTGAGCTTCGCCGTGTCCTGCCCCTTGAAGAGGATCTGCCCCTCGCTGGGCGGCAAGACGCCGCTGACGAGGTTGAAGGTGGTGGTCTTGCCGGCGCCATTGGGGCCGATCAGACTCACGATCTCGCCCGGCATCACCTTCAGGCGGACTGCGTTCACGGCCTTGACGCCGCCGAATCGCTTGGAGATGCCGACGGCTTCCAGGACCGGGATTTGCGCGGATGTGCTCATGACAGCCACCTCTTGCGGCGCTTGTAGTGCTTGACGTCTTTCATGCTGGTGCGTCCGGGCCGCGAGCTCAGGCCAAGGTAGAACTCGCGCACGTCGGCGTTGCGGCGTAGTTGCTCGCTGGTGCCATCCAGCACGATGCGACCGTTCTCCATGATGTAGGCGTAGTCGGCGATGGCCAGGGCCCGGTTGGCGTTTTGCTCGACCAGCAGGATCGTCAGGCCGGTGGTGTCACGCAGCTTCTGGATACTGTGGAAGATCTCGCTGACGATCAGCGGCGCCAGACCCAGCGAAGGCTCGTCGAGTGCCAGCACGCGCGGCCGACTCATGAGCGCACGTCCGATGGCCACCATCTGCTGTTCACCACCGGACAGGTAACCCGCGACCGTGCCGCGCAGATCGGCCAGCCGGGGAAACAAAGCGAACACTTCGTCGCGTCCACGCGCGAGGCTGGCTGCAGCCTGCAGGTGCGCCCCTGCGACCAGGTTCTCTTCCACCGTCAGCGTGGCGAACAGGCGGCGCCCCTCCGGCACTTGCACCATGCCTTGCTGCACGATGGCCGGCGCCAGCGCCTTTTCGATGGCCTGGCCGTTCAGCAGGATCGAGCCCTTCTCGACCTCGCCGTCTTCGGCATCCAGCACGCCTGACACAGCCTTGAGGACCGTGGACTTGCCCGCGCCGTTGGAGCCCAGCAAGGCCACGATCTGCCCTGGGCGAACTTCCAGCGACACGTCACGTACGGCTTCGATCGCGCCGCCGTAGACCACCTGGATGTTGTGGATGGCAAGCGCGGGCTTCGGTGAATCGCCTGAGGGTTGAGTGATGACCATACGTCGAGAAATTTGTAGCCGGCGCCGCCGACTTCGAGCAAAGGAAAACGGTCTTTTATAGACCGTCCCGTCGGACTGACAATGAACGAATTATGGGAGGCTTCGGCAGCCCTGAGGCTGGGGATTACCCTCGAAGGGACTGTGTTTGCGCGACCGCAATCGCTGCTGCGCTGCTCGGCCTGCCACGCGAGGGCGCCCGCTCGATCAGTCCGCGTTCGTCGGCAGGCAGTCCTGAGTGGCCGTTGCCACATGTCGGCCATGGAGGTCGTGGTAGTGGGCAATGCACAGTCCGCGTCAAAATTGAGCTACCAATCGGACAGATAGGCAAAGCATGCGGCCTGCACGCGCGGCGCATCAGGAAGGCTGTACGGACCCGACCCGCATCCAGTAGCGGAATCGATGGTCTGCCGTAGCTGCGTCCAGTTGGCGTTCTGCGTCCGGAATGCGGAAATCGATGCAGACGTTGACATCGCGCCCATACCCGCCCATCAGCGCAAGTCGGTCGCGCAGCGCCGATGACACCTGCCCCAGGCGAGACAGGCGCTCGGGAACTTCGTCGGTAGGCGCCAGGCTCGGTCGCGCGTGCGCCGGCCCGTCCAGCGGCAACACGCAACTCTCCTGCGCCTGGAGCACCGTGCGCTCACCCTGCGACCCGCGCACTCCCATCGAGTGAAAGCGCTTGCCACGCTGCAGGGGTGACATCGTGTAGTCGACCGGCTTGTCCGGCATCGCGCCCTGCAGGAACGGGAACTGCATCGCCGTGGGTTCGCGCTCATGTGGCGCTTTCAGCAGCGCCGCATGAAACGCCTGCCCCAGCAACCGACCTCCATAGGAGCGGCCGTTCTGGTTTGCGTCGCTGTGGCGGCTGCGCCAGGGCTGCGGCGCGGCAGGTCCAACGCCATCCGCTGCGCCAGCGTGATGGCGCTGTCCGCAGCCGCGTCGTTCATTCCGCGGCCGGCTGGGGCCGGCGGTGGCCGTTCGTGCGCGGCGCGATGCCCGGCTTCAGGCGCCAGTCCGCGCCGAATTCATCGAGCCGGTGCAACGGCATGGGCACTTCTTGGCCGATGCCACGCAGTCGCTGGGAGAACGCATCGATGTAACCGGCGCGCGTGTCGGGTGTGGTGTAGTGGATGGACCACGACGCATGAGGCGCCAGTACTTCGAAGCCCGCGTAGGCCAGCGTGCCATGGAGCAGGTGCCACAGATTCACGTCCAGATGGGCCAGCAGGCCATCGGGCTCGACCATGCCGGGCAGGCACGCGGTGCTGGTGCACACGAGGGCACGACGCCCCTTCATGCCGCCAGCGTCGAAGCGACGGCCCTTGCCGTACACCACGCCATTGACGAACACGCGGTCGAACCAGCCCTTCATGATGGCAGGCACCGAGAACCACCAGAGCGGGAACTGCAAAATCAACAGGTCGCACGCGAGCAGCTTTTCGATCTCCGCCTGGATGTCCGGTGCGAAGGCCTGATGTTCGTGGGCATGCTTCTGCTCACGGTCGTACTGCAGCGCATCAGGGAAACGCCGCTCGCGGAAGTCTTTGGCAGTGGCGACCGGATTGAAGCCCATGGCATAGAGGTCGGACACCACGACTTGGTGTCCCTCCTCCTGCAGCACCTGTATCGAACGGTCCAACAGTCCGCGATTGAAGGATCTCGGTTCCGGGTGGGCGTAGACGATCAGTATGTTCATAGACAAGGGGCTTGCACCGTCCTCTTGATTCGTGGTTGCAGTGAGTCATTGGAAAGTGGTCCCACCGGGCTGCCCGGGCTTACCCGAGCTGCGCGGCAGTGGCGGGCGCCGCCGGCAAGACCGGCAGAAAGTTCTTCAAGGAGACGGATTCGTCGCCCAGCACGGAGGCATCCACCACCACACCTGCGGCGACCAGCCGCTTGGCGAGCATAAAATCGGCCGGCCGGTTCACTGCATCGGCAGCGATCACGACCCCCTTTGACAGATAGAAGGCGATGAATCGCTGCGAGGCGGGATCGCCTCGCAGCACGCAAGCTTCGTGGCCCTGCGACAAGCCGACCATCTGCAACTTGAGGTCGTACTGATCGGACCAGAACCACGGCACTGCGTGATTGGGCTTGGGCTTTCCGCACAACGCCGAGGCCGCGGCCCTGGCCTGCTCCAATGCGTTCGGTACGGACTCCAGGCGAATGTGCCGGTTGTAGAGCGCACTGTGGTGCGCGGTGCAGTCGCCCGCCGCAAAGATGTCGGGGTCGGAGGTTTGCGAGAACTCGTCGACCACGATCCCGCCGTCGATTTCGAGTCCGGCCGCCTGCGCCAGTCCCACGTTGGGGAGCATGCCGATGCCGGCCACCACGATGTCGGCGCCAATGCGCTCGCCCGAAGTACACACCAGCACGGCGATCGCGCCATCGTTCGCCAGTTCCACGCGTTCGACGGACAGCCCGGTGCGCAACTGCACACCCGCCTTGCGATGCACGGCTTCGTAGAAGGCCGCCACCTGCGCACCGGTCACGCGTGCAAGCACACGCGGCAGTGCCTCGATCACCGTGACCTCGGCGCCGAACTTTCGAGCCGACGCCGCCAGCTCGAGCCCGACATAGCCGCCTCCCACAACGGCCAGGCGCGCGCCTTCCTTCAATCCGGCGCGAATCGTATCGGCATCCGTGAGCGTTCGAAGGTAGTGCAGGTTGCGTGGCTTCGCACTTGCGTCCAGTCCAGGCAACACGAGCGTGCGCGGGCGCCCGCCCATGCACAACGCCAACTTCGTGTAAGGCATGACCCGGCCGTCCTGGAGATGGACACGATGACCCGCCCGGTCGATCTGGACCAGCTGCGCGCCCGAATGCACTTGAACCCTGGCCGCCTCGTAGGCCGACGCAGGCCGCAGTGCAAGCGACTCAAAGCTCGCGGCGCCATGCAGGTATGCTTTGGACAGCGGGGGTCGCTGGTACGGCAGCATGGCCTCGTCGCCGATCAAATCGATGCGACCGAGCCAGCCTTGCTGCCGCGCAGCCACCGCCAGCTCGGCACCGGCATGACCGGCACCCACGATCAGAAGAATTTCGTTTTCACGCATGCTGCACCCAAAAAATTTCGGCCATCGTCACCCCGAAAACATCTCGCTCATAGACCGTCACGTCGGTCTAATAATATGCTAGCAGCGAAGTATTGACAAGCTGGGCGCGCATCTGGACGCACCGTTCGCGGGCAGCGCCGCCACTGCATTCACACATCACAGGACCAAGCCATGACACGGGTACGCGCAGACGATTACGACGACAAGCGACAGTCGATCCTGGACCAGGCCGCGGCGCTGTTCGCCCGCAAGGGTTTCGAGGGATCCACCATGATCGAGGTCGCTCAGGCCTGCGGCGCCTCGAAGTCGCACCTCTACCACTACTTCGCACGCAAGGAAGACTTGCTCTTCGAGATCGTGCGCGTGCACATCACGGCGCAACTGGACGAGCTCGAGACTGTTGTGACCCAGTCGCTGCCGGCCGAGGAACGCTTCAACCGCTATGTCGAGACCTTCGTTGCGCGCGGAGCCAACTCGCGCAGCGAACACCTCGTGCTGATGAACGACATCAAGTTCCTGCCTGATGCGCAGCGGCGTGAAGTGCGCAAGCTAGAGAACCGCATCGTGGACCTGCTCGTGGGCGTTTTGCACGAGATCAACCCGGAGCTGATGCCCGCGCGCTCGCCACGCGGTCCCTATGCGATGCTGCTGTTCGGCATGATCATCTGGACCTTCACCTGGTATGAGAAGAGCGGCGCGATACCGCCGAGCGAACTGGCCGCGCGCATCTCGCAGTTGTTCGTGTACGGCTTCAAGGGACAGCGCTTCGTGCCGCCCGCTCAGGCCAAGCGCTGAATGCCCTGATCAATTGCCCTCTTCGTCGGCCTCGCCGACCCAGAACACGCAGTCGCTGGCCGGCGCACGCGCGGTGCGAAAGCTGTTCACCGGTTGCGCGAGGGCGTCGGAAATCACCCGCCGACCACGCCTCTGTCATGCAGACGACCGAACTCGGCGATGTCCACGCCAAGCACCGAGCACAGCACCTGCTCCGTGTCCGCCCCAAGCCGCGGCGCCGGCTGGACTGCACGCCGAGGCACGGCAGAGAAATCGAGCGGCAGCCCCGGCGCGATCAGGGAGCCCACGCCGTGCTGCGCGATCTCGCCGAACATCGGGTTGGCCAATGAACAGGATTCGTCCCCGCTCACGAGCTGGGTCACGGTTTGGTACTTGCCCCAGCAGACGCCGTGGCGATCGAGCTGTGCGGCCACGTCTGCGAACGGCCTGGCACCCATCCAGCGTCCGACCACGGCCGCGATCTCTTCGCGCGCGAGAAAGCGGTTGCCCTCGCGCGCAAGATCGAGCCCGGTGCGCTGCGCGATCGCGGCCATCTCATCCCCCATCGCCAGCGCGTCGCAGAGCGAACGCCATTGCTTTCCTGTGAGGCCGACCACCATCACACGCACGCCGTCCGAGGTCGGGAAGTCATGGCCGAACGCACCGAACAGATGGTTGCCGTGGCGGCCACGTTCTTGCCCCAGTTGCGCCTCCGCCAGAAAGCCCAGGCTGCCCACGGCAGCGAGCGCGACGTCTTCGAGCGCCAACTTCACATGTTGGCCCACGCCTTGGCGCCGCCGATGCCGCTCCGCCGCCAGCAACCCTGCCGCAGCCATCTGGCCGGTGACGAGGTCCCACGCCGGCAGCACATGGTTGACGGCCGTTTCGGCCCCGCCGCTGCCGGTGAGGTACGGCAGGCCCATACGGGGGTTGATCGTGTAATCCACGGCCGAGCCGCCATGGCGGTCGCCCTGCACCGTCAGCTGGATCAAGTCGCTGCGCCGCTCGCGAAGGCTCTCGTGGTCCAGCCAGCCTCGCGGCGGGAAGTTGGTGAGCAGCATCCCCGCATCCTCGCCCGGTGCAGCGATGAGTGCCATGGCGAACTCGCGGCCCTCGGGCGAGCCGAGGTCGAGGGTGACGGACTTCTTGCCCTTGTTGAGCCCGGCCCAGAACAAGCTGGTGCCGTCCTCGGTGACCGGCCAGCGCCGGTAGTCCAGGCCGCCGCCCAGCGCGTCGATACGGATCACCTCGGCGCCCATCTGGGCCAGCGTCATGCCGCCGAGCGGCGCCGCCACGAAGGCGGCGGCCTCGATCACGCGCATGCCCTCCAGCAGGCCAGCGTAGTCCATCGCGTCGCTCCTCAATGCGTGGGAGCCACCGCTCGGGCGGGCGTGGCGTCGGCCAGCGCCTGCTCCAGCAGGCTGCGCGCAATGACCTTGAGTGCCAAGGTCTCTTCCGCGCCCTCGAAGATCGACAGCACGCGCGCGTCGACGAAGTAGCGGCTTACCGGACTCTCTTCCGCATAGCCATTGCCGCCATGCAATTGCAGTGCCTCGCGGGTCACCCATTCGGCCGAGCGGCACGCCAGCAGCTTGACGAGGCTGGCCTCCATGCGGCCGCCGCCTTCATCGAGTGTCCGCGCCACGGCATAGGCCAGCCGCTGGCACGCGGCATAGCGTGCCCCCATGCGCGCCAGCTTGGCGAGCGTCAGCGGACAGTCGAGCAACGGCGCGCCGAAGACCTTGCGATCCTCGGTGTAGCGCAAGGCGGCACGGATGGCAGCGCGCATGACGCCCGAAGCCCGCCCCGCGGTCTGCATGCGCCCGCCCATCATGCCGGCCATCGTGAAATAGAAGCCCTTGCCCAGACCCGCCGCGCCGCCGATCACATGGCTGTCAGGCACGAACAGGTTGTCGAACGACAGCTCGAACGAATGCATCCCGCGATAGCCAATGGTCGCGATGGCCTTGCCCGTCAGGCTCCCGCCACCTTGCGCTTCACTTTGGCGATGGGCGAAAGCATGGTCGTCGTCCGACGGCTTTTCCACCAGCATCAGGCTCAGCCCGCGATGGCCGGCCGAGCGATCGGGGTCGGTGCGCACCACCACCATCAGCAGCCCTGCCTTGCCGGCGAAGGTGCACCAGGTCTTGGCACCGTCCAGGCGCCACCCGCCTTCGACACGCGTGCCGCGCAGCATCAGGCCGGCGACGTCCGAGCCGTAGTCGGGCTCGGTGATCGCAATCGCGCACAGCGGATCACCTGCCGCGATGCGCGGCAGCCAATGGGATTTCTGTTCTTCGGTGCCGCCGGCCATCAATGCGCGGCTCAGGATCTCGGGTCGCGTGATCAGGCTGCCGGCACCCGCCAGCGACGCTTCGGACAGGGCCTCGGTGACCAGCACCATCAGCAGCGTGTCGTCGCGGTCGTTCGGCGCGTGGCCGCCAAAGCGCTCGGGCACCGACAGGCCAAACACACCCATCTCCCGCAGCGGCTGCAGCAGGCTCTCGGGCACCGTGAGGTCGTGGCGGTGCAGTGCTTCCGCCTGCGGCGCCACCACATCGGCGGCAAAGCGGCGGAAGGCATCCTGTGCCATCGCATGTGCCTCGTCGAGCACCACGCCCCCGACCTCGCCATCGGCATCGGCCAACGCCCGGCCGGTTGCCTGCAGCGCGGCCGCACTGCCGGCCGAACGGCGCAAGGCCGCCCACGCGGCATCCGATGCAAAGGCCTGGACCGGCGCGATGTCCAGGCCGAGTTCGAGAAAGAGCATTTCCGTGCGCGCGAGCACCGAACCAATGGCGTCGACGCCGAAGACCAGCGCCAGGCCGGTTTCGAGCGCGTTCGCACCGCTGCCGACGCCCTGGACGGCCGTCTGCGCCGCGAGCAGATCGGCACTGGCCCAGGCCAGTTCATAGCTGGCAACCTGCTGCGCATCGAAACGACGCGCACTGAAGACGCCGTCTTGGGCGCAGGATTGTGCCAGCGCCTGCGTGGCCTGCTCGAACAGCGGGCGCAAGCGCGCCAGCAGCGACGCGCAGGCCTGGATGTCTTGGTTCTCGGCCATGGCGTGGCGTCTCAAGCCGCGGCCAGCGCATCGAGCGCCAGCTTGGCCACGGAACGGCCCGTGTCCGCACAGGCCTGCGTGCCGCCATCGCCGTAGGGCTTGACCGCATCGCCCACATGCCAGAAGTTTGGCAGTGGCGTGGTCTGCGGCAGGTCGTAGCCGCCACAGGAACGCTGGGCTGGCCAGCCGTCGCGCATGACGCGCACCGACAGCATCTTCGCGTTCGCGAAGCCGGGGAAAAGGTCGCGCAGGTCCTGCAGCGAGGCCTCGACCTCGGCGTCGTTGTCGAAGTCGCCCAGCGCGGGGTGCGGCACGGCATAGGCGACGTACTGGTGCCAGCCTGCGGGCGCCAGCTCGGGGCAGGTCGCGGTCAGCTCGCCGATGTTGCACAGGCGGCGCGTGCGCCCGAAGGTGACCAGGCCCGGCGCATCGTAGAGGCGCTCGCGCGTCGCGAAGTTGATGACGATGTTGGCGGCCGGCTTCGGCCCGGTGGTCGCCAACGCGATGTACTCACCGCCGAAGGCCTCTGCGCCCGGCAGCAGAGCCGTGGCATGCGGCCCGATGTTGCTGATCACCGCGCGCGCATTGACGCGCAGCGTCACGCCGTCCTTGGCCAGGTCGACGCCCGTCGCTCGGCCGTTCTCGATGTTCAGTGCCGCCACCGGTGCGTCGAGCCAGACCTCGCCGCCACGGCGGCGGATCGCATCGGTCAGGTCGTTCCACAGCCCGACCGTGCCCCGCGGGCAGAAGCCGAAGCGCTTGAACGCGCCCTTGACCGCAAAGTAGGTCAGGAAGGCCCGCGCAGGCAGTTCGTCCGAGTTGGCCGCGAAGATGGCCGCGCACAGATTGCGGAAGATCGCATGCACCGTCTCGTTCTTGGTGTACTGCGACAACCACTCCTTGGTGGTGAGCTTGGCCTCGGGCAGGTCGCCGCCGCGTGCGTCCGCGAACTTGGCGCCGATCTTCGCCGCCTGCTTGGTGAAGCCGCCCAGCAGCATGCCCCAGCCGCCCTTGGCGACGTTGATGATCTTGCCGTCGATCAGGAAGACGGTCGCGGGGTTGGGCTCGCGCAGGTCGAGTTCGACGTCGAGCAAGGCGAAGGTCTCCTCGAAGATGGACCCCTTCTCGATCGCGATGGCGCCGATGTTGACGGTGAAGCCGTCGATCTGCTCGCTCGAGGCGCGGCCGCCGACGCGGCCCAGGCTCTCGGCCACCAGCACCTTCTTGCCTGCGGCCACGAGGCGCGCGGCCACGCTGAGGCCTCCGGCGCCCGCACCGATCACGATGGCGTCGTAGCTGACGGGGTGAAGCACGGTTTCGCTCATGATGACTTTTCTCCTGTGGATGAATTCGTTGGGTTGGGCGTGGCGGCGCGGTGCGATGCGCGCGAGTGAGCGGTGCCGGCCTGCGGCACGGCGGTCATCGGCGTGCGGCCTCGGCCGAGCACAGGGACATGCCCAACGCCACACGCCGCTCGAGCCAGGGACTGGGCCGGTAGCGTGGATCGCCAGTCACCGCCTGCATGCGTCGCAAGATCGCGAGCACCTGCGCACCGCCGATGCGGTCTCCCCAGGACAGCGGACCTTGCGGATAGCCAAGCCCCAGCTTGACCGCGTCTTCGATGTCCTCCACCGACGCGATGCCACGCTGTGCGATCTGTGCCGCGATGTTGACGACGGTCGCCAGCACGCGTTGCACGATGAAGCCGGGACTGTCGTTGATCACCGTGACGCCCACCCCGTCGTGGGCGCACAGCGCATGCGCGGCGTCGCGCATGGCCGGCGCGGTGGCCACGGTGAGCATGAGGGTGCGATGGTGTTCCAGGCCGGGCAGCGGGTCGATCGCGACGCATCGCGCAGCATCGAGCCCGAGCGCCACGGCCTCGCCGGTGGCATCGCCACCCCAGGGCTGGACGATCAGAAGTGCCTCGGGCGTCGGGCGTTCGACCCATCGAGCGCCGGCGGCCTCCACCAGCGCCTTCAATGCGTCGCGCTGCGCGGCCTCCGGCGTCACCCAGACCTCAAGGCCGGCCGGCAGCGCCGGCACCGGAGGCGTCGGCTGAACCTGTCGCGCATCACCCTCGTAGGCATACCAGCCCTGCCCTGTCTTGCGACCGAACAACCCGGCCGCCACCCGCGGCGGTACGAGCGACGAAGGGCGAAAGCGCGGCTCCTGCTGGAACTGCTCGTAGATCGAACTCATCACCTTGCTCGACACGTCCAGCCCCGTGAGGTCGAGCAGCTCGAAAGGCCCCATGCGGAAGCCTGCCGCCTCGCGCAGCACAAGGTCGATCTGGTCCACGCTGGCCGACTGCTCCTCGAGCAGGCGAAGCCCCTCCGTGTACAGGCCGCGGCCCGCGTGGTTCACGAGGAATCCCGGTTGGTCCGCCGCAACCACCGCGCGATGGCCCGCACCCGCGACCAGGTCGCGCAAGGTGGTCACCACCGCCGGCGCGGTACGCACCGCGGCGATCACCTCGGCCACCTTCATGAGCGGCACCGGATTGAAAAAATGCAGTCCCGCCACCCGCTGCGGATGTGCGCACACGGCCGCGATCTCGGCCACGACGAGCGACGAGGTGTTGCTCGCCAGGATCGCCTGGGGCGAAACGACTGCTTCGAGGCTACGAAACAGCGCGCGCTTGGCCTCCAGGTCTTCCACGATGGCTTCGATCAGAACGTCGCAATCCGCCATGTCCTGCATCGTCGCGGCGGCATGGATCTGACCGCGGATGCGCTCGAATTCATCTGCATTGATGCGGCCCTTCTCGACACCGCGACCGATCATGCCGACGACGAATTCCACCGCCTTGCCTGCGGCGCCTTCGAAGCTGTCGAAGCAATGCACCCGGTGCCCGGCCTGGGCGAAGAGCTGAACAATGCCGCGACCCATGGTCCCGGCGCCGATGACGGCGAACTTGAGTTTGTCTGTCATGGTCATTTGCCGGTGAATTCCGGGCGTCGCTTGTCGAGGAAGGCACGCATGCCCTCCGTCTTGTCGGGGGTGTCGAAGAGCAGCAGGAACTCGCGGTTCTCCAGCGCGAGGGCCGCGTCAAGCGGCAGGTCGGGGCCCTGGCGCAGCATGCGACGCGTAGCGGCGACCGCCTTGGGCGGCATGCGCGCGGCCTTGCGGGCCAACGCGGTTGCGCGCTCCAGTGCCTGGCCCTCTTCGGCCAGTTCAGCCACCAGGCCGAGCTGGAAGGCGCGATCGGCCGTCAGTTGCTCGCCGGTCAGCAAAAGCATCGCGGCCACAGGCCGGCCCACGGCACGCAGCAGGCGCTGGGTGCCGCCGGCGCCGGGCATGATGCCAACCGCCAGCTCCGGCTGGCCGAAGCGCGCGGTCGGGTCCGCCACGATGAAGTCGCACATCATGGCCAACTCGCAGCCCGCACCGAGTGCGAAACCGGCGACCGCTGCGACGGTCGGCTTGCCGCACTGCGCCACCGGCGCCCAGTACTGGCCCAGGTCGATGCCGGCCACCTGCTGCGCGCCCTTGTCGACCAGCAGGTTCAGGTCGGCGCCGGCGGCGAACACGGTGCCGCCGGTGATGACGATGGCGCGGATCGCGTCTTCGTGGTCCAACGCCATGACCGCCTCGGCAATCGCGCGGCGCATGGCAATGTCGAGCGCATTGCGCTTCTCCGGCCGGTTCAGCACGACGATGCCGACGGCGCCGTCGCGCTCGACCCGCACGCCCTCCGGTGCCCGCCCGATGGCGGCGCCCGTCATGCCTTCACTCCCGGCATCGCGATGAAATCGGCGGCCCGCTTGTTCCTGAAGGCGTCGTAGCCCTCGCGGAATTCGTCGCCGGTCAGGCTTACCGCCTGGTCGTCTTCCTCTCGCTGCAACTCGAAGTCCAGCGACGAGGACACGCGCGTGAGCCGGTCCTTCATCCGCGCGAAGGCGCCCATCGGAAGCCGCGCCAGGTCGCTCGCCAGCGCCACCGCGCATGACATCACCTGGTCGTCGGCTACCAAGGCGTCGGCCAGGCCGATGCGCAGTGCTTCCTCGCCGCGCACAGGCTCTCCCGCCGTGAGGACGCGCCTGGCTTCACGCACGCCGACCCGGTGCGGCAGCGTGAGCATCTGCCCCCAGTCGGGCACAAGCCCGAGCTGGAGAAAGGGGAACAGGATGCGGGTGCCCGCTCCCACCACGATGTGATCACCAAGCAGTGCGAGGCCGACCGCCGCCCCGGCGCCGATACCTTCGACGGCGCTGACCACCGGAATGCGCAAGGCCGCGACCATGCGACACAACACCGCGACATGCTGCATGCGTGCCCGCGCGCCGGCCTCGTCCAGTCCCAGCATGCTCGGCACGTCGCCGCCGGCCGAGAACACGCCCGCTGTTCCACCGAACACCAGCGCCCGCACGCCGGCATCGTCGCGGATGCCGGCGATCGCGGCGGTGAGCGCCTGCCGCACGTCGTGGTCGATCGCATTTCGCTTGTCGGGTCGGTTGATCAGGAGGCGCGCCACGTGGGGGGCCGGCCGGTCCAGCAACACCACCGGGTTCGGATTCGGAGGGACAGTCATATGCCTTGGCGTTTCATTCAAATGAAGGGATCAGTGCGCCCGTTCAGGCGACCTGGCGACCGCGGCCGGCCCAGTGCGACTCGCGCAGCTTGTTCTTCTGGATCTTTCCTGCGCCGGACAACGGAAGTTCCGTGCGCACTTCAACGCTGCGTGGGCACTTGTATCCGGCGATGAGCGATGCGCTGCGGGTTCTGCTGCAATTCGCGGTGGATGAATTGGGTGAGGCCGACAGTCATGATCTGCTCGCGGACAAGGTCAGGCGCCTTCCAGGCCGACGAGGGAAACAGAGCAGACGTTCTGCGAAGGCTGGCCGCCGAGGTTGTGCGTCAAGCCCACGGAGGGATTGCTCAGCTGACGCGGACCCGCCCTGCCCCGCAGCTGCAGGTACATCTCATAGAGCATGCGGATGCCGCTGGCGCCGATCGGATGACCGAAGCACTTGAGTCCGCCGTCGATCTGGCACGGGATCTTTCCGTCGGCATCGAACATGCCGTCGAGCACGTCCTTCACGCCGCCGCCCACATCCGACAGGCCCAGGTCTTCCATCGTCACCAGCTCGGTGATCGAGAAGCAGTCGTGCACCTCGGTCATGCTGATCTGCTCGCGCGGCCGGGTGATGCCGGCCTCGGCATAGGCGCGCTGAGCCGCGATTCGCGCGGTGTGCACGTAGCTGCCGTCCCATTCGTTGGATTGCAGCTCCCAGCCGTTGGAGGTCACGATCTGCAGCGCCTTGAAGGTCACGAGGTCGCGCTTGCCCAGGCTGCGTGCTATGTCGGGCCGCGTGACGATCACCGCCGCTGCGCCATCGGACACGCCGGCGCAGTCGAACAGGCCCAGCGGCTCGGCGATGATCGGTGCCTTCAGCACCGTCTCTTCACTCACAGCCTTCTGGAAGTGCGCCTTCGGGTTCTTCGCGCCGTTGGCGTGGCTCTTGATCGAGACATGCGCAATTGCCCGCTTGAGCAGCGCCGCATCGACGCCATGCTTGCTGCGGTAGGCTGAAGCCAGCTGCGCGAAGTTGGCCGGCGCCACCGCATTGGGATACCACTGCGGAATGTAGGTGCCGACCGTGGCCACCGGCAGGCCGCCGTAGCCGGTGTCCTTGAGCTTCTCCACGCCCAGAGCGATCGCGATGTCGCAGGCGCCGGCGGCCACCGCGTACACCGCGGCGCGGATCGCCTCGGAACCACCGGCGCAGAAGTTCTCCACGCGCGTCACGCCGACGTTGGGCAGGCGCAGCGCAATGCCCATCGGTGTGCCGCCGCGGCCGGTGCCGACGTCGTCCATGTGGGTCGAGAACCATGCGGCGTCGAGCTGCTCGGGCGCGATGCCGGCGTCGGCCATGGCCTCGTTGTAGGCCTCGACCATGAGGTCCTCGGGGCTCGCGTCCCAGCGCTCGCCGAATTTGCTGCACCCCATCCCGAGGATGGCGACCTTGTCCTTGATACCTGCGGCCATGATTTACTCCGATCCTTTTTCCGTTGCGGCGGCGCGCACCGGGGTGGCTTTCCAGAAATAGCGGGTGTAGCCGCGGCGGTCGTCGATGTCCTTGATGCGGAACGTCATCTCGACCGCGCTGCCGGCGTCGATCTCGCCGTCGCCGGTGTCGGTGAACTCCATGAGCACGCGGCCGCCGCCCTCGAAGTCGACCTGGCCGTAACGGTGCGGCGGCGAACGGTGGAACGACAGAAACTCCGCCGACCAGCTCAGCACGGTGCCGCGGCGTTCGGCGAGCTTGTGCGGCTTCTGCGTGTCCTGCAGCGGCTTGCCCTGGTCGTACGAGATGCGTGATGGCGGGAAGTGCACGCTGCCGGTCACCTCGCAGCGCCCTGCGACCAAGCCCATGATCGCGCTGCGATGGCGGTAGGCAGTGGACAGCGCGGTCTTGCGGTCCTGCTCGCCGCGCATGCCGCGCTCGAGGTCAAGTTGTTCCTTGAAGGACAGGAAGCGGGTGTAAGCCGTTTCTTCGACACCCCGACGGACCCATTCGCTCACGCCCTGGGCCGGACGGAAGTTGCGGACCTCGTCGGTGACGCGGAACACCATCGCCTGCGCCCCGCTGCCGAACTGGGCCAGCAGGATGTGCTGGCCGGGTACCGCACGCTCCAGCACATGGGCCAGCAGCAGCATGCCGTGCGGCAGGCCGGTGTCGCCCACGCGCGAGGCCAGCGAATCGACCACTGCCTCCGCTCGCACGCCGCAGGTCTTGGCCAGTTGCTGGTCCATCTTCTGGAAGGTGGTCGGGAAAATGAAGTGGTCGATCTGCGCAGCTTCGACCTTGGCCTCCTCCAGTGCAGCTTTCACGGCCCTCGGCACGAGCTTGGAGATGCCCTCGTCGCGCACCCAGCGTTCTTCCCAGGCGTAGTCAATGTCCTCCCCCGCAGCACGGAAGTGATCGACGAAATCGACCGTGACCGTGCCGGCGCCAAGGTATTCGGCCAGCACCTTGTCGCAGCCCAGTTGGAGCGCGGCGGCGCCGTCGCCGAAGTCCAGTTCCTGCGAACTGGCCGCACGTGTCTTGCGGTTGTCGGATGCCAGCACCAGCACGTCGCCGCCACCGTTGCGCACCTGCGCCACAGCCTGCGCGAGCGCCGACAGGCCCGCGCGCTGCGAGCCCGTGACATCGGCCGCCTGCACGTCGTCGCGCAGCGTGAGTGCTTCGCACACCACGCCGGCATTCAGCCGTTCGGCAAAGGGCAGAGTGCCAGATGCCAGCAGCACGCTGGAGATGCGCGAGCGATCGTCCGCCGAGCCAAGGCAGTCGCGCGCTGCGGCCACCGCCATCGTGATGCTGTCTTCGTCCCAGTTGGCAAAGGCTCGGGTGCCCTTGGCAGCGTTGACGAACTGGGGGGCGTACCAGGCATTGGCCTCGGCCGCCGCGCGGCGCAGCAGCCGCAGGCGAGGCACATAGCCGCCGTATCCGACGATTCCGAACATGGTCAGGACTTTCTCGTGATGGAAGGGGTTGGAAAAAGGCTTCGGACGAAGGCGCCGATGGCGCGCCGGGCGTCGTGCGCCTCGGGCAGGTCGTCGGGGAATTGCTGGAAGACGTGGATCATTCGGTCCCACACCTCCAGACGCACATCGACGCCGGCCGCCTTCGCCTTCGCGGCGAAGTCGACCGAGTCACTGAGCACCGTCTCGCAGTCGCCGACCTGGATCAGCAGTGGTGGCAGGCCGAGCAGTTCAGCGAACAGCGGCGATACCCACGGATGCCGGGGATCGCCCTCGGCGCCGAGGGCGTTGCGTGCCATCGAGAGGATCATCGGACGCTGATGGATCGGGTCGCTCTGCGCGCGCGAGACATAGCTCTCGCCCGAGGCCGTCATGTCGGTCCAGGCGGACATCAGCACCGCGCCCGCAGGCAGCGCACAACCCGCGTCGCGCAGCTTGATCAAGGCGGCCAGCACGAGGCTGCCGCCCGCCGAATCGCCTGCGAAGACGATGTCGGCAGGCCGTGTGCCTTGCGTGATCAGCCAGTCGTAGGCGGCGCAGGCATCGTCGAGCGCCGCCGGATGGCGGTGCTCGGGGGCGAGGCGGTAGTCCAGGCCCAGCACGCGACAACCTGCCGCTTCGGAAATGCCCGCCATCAACTCGCGGTGCGAATGCACCGACCCCACCTGGAAGCCGCCGCCATGAAAGTAGAGCACCACGCGCTGCGGGTCCGCCTCTGGTGCGGCGATCCACTCGGCGTTCAGGCCGTCGATGGTCACAGGCTGCACCGCAGCCTCCACGGGCTGGCCGCCGAAGAGCGCGTCCCAATCGACGCGCATCTGCGCCACCGTGGTGTTGCGGTTCCAGCTTCGGTAGACCGACAGCACGCGGCGGATGACGCCGTCGAGCTGTTCGTCGGAAGCGGCAATCTTGCGCTCGCTCATTGGCCGCACCCCATGCCGCCGGAGACCCCCAAGGTCTCGCCGGTGATGAATGCCGCAGCGTCGGAGGCCAGGAAAGCGACCGCAGCGGCCACTTCTTCGGGCGTGCCCAGCCGGCCGGCCAGCGTGGCGCCCTTCATGGCGTCCAGCAGCTTGTCGCCGCCAGCGGCCACGGCTTCGCGCAGCAACGGTGTGTCGATCGGCCCCGGCGCGATTACGTTGGCCGTGATGCCCTTGCGGCCGTTTTCGCGCGCAATGGAGCGCGTGAAGGCGATCACGCCGCCTTTGGCTGCGGCATACACCGCCGCGCCGCGCGAACCCATGCGGCCGGCCTCGGAGGCGATATTGATGATGCGGCCGAAGCCCGCCGCCTGCATCGCGGGCAATGCCGCGTGCGTGGTAGCGAACACCGATTCGAGATTGACCGCCAGCAGCCGGCGCCAGTCGGCGATCTGGGTCTGCGTGAAATAGGCATGTTGGTCGATGCCTGCGTTGTTCACCAGGATCTGGTGCGGTCCGGTCTCCAGCACCGCGCGCTGCGCGCGCTCGAGGTCGGCCACGTCGAGCTCCACCGCGGCGGCGCCGATCTCAACAGCCAGCGCCCGCGCGCTCGCGATGTCGAGGTCTGCGATGGTCACGCGCGCGCCATCGGCGGCCAGCCGGCGAGCGATGGCGGCACCGATGCCCTTGGCACCGCCGGTCAGGAACACGCTGCGCATCGCGCTCAATGCCCGGTAAAGCGCGGCGCGCGCTTCTCGATTACTGCCGCCAAGCCCTCCAGCGCATCCTTCATGCCGGCCAGTTGGGCCTGGGTGCGGTTCTCTTCGGGCATGGCAGCCTCGGCGCCGAGGCCGATTCCGTTCCACAGCAGCCGCTTCGTGGCCGCGAGCGCCGCGGGCGCACCGGCCGCAAGCTGACGCGCCAGCGACAGCGCTTCGTCGGCCAGCGCGGCATCGGGCACCACGCGCGAGATCAACCCCATGCGCAGCGCCTCGGCGGCATCGATCACCGGGTTGAACAGCACGATGTCCATGGCCTTGCGAAAACCCACCAACTGCGTGAGCGTCACCGAGACGCCGGCATCGGGCACCATCGCCACGCGCGTCGCGCCGGCCAGGAAGCGGCTCGACTCGCCCGCCACGACCACGTCGGACGAACACACCAGTCCCATGCCGCCGCCGCCGGCCGCAAAGCCCTGCACCGCACAGACGACGGGCGCGTTGAGCCGCATCAGCAGCGACACCACCAGCTGCAAATATGAGGTCGCCATGCGAATGAAGTCGGGCAGCGCCTCGCCCTTCGACAGGAAGGTGTGGACATCACCACCAGCACAGAAGTTCTTACCCTCGCCTGTGAGCAGCACGGCGCGCACGCGGCCGTCGCCGTGCACCTGCATCAGCACCTCATGCAACGCCTTGAGCACCTCCATGTTGAGTCCGTTCGAGGCTTCAGGCCGGTTCAGCCGCACGTGAGCCACGCCGTCGGCATGCAGTTCCAGGCGAACCAATCCTTCGGCGACCAGCACCTCGATCGAGGCACTCTCACTTCGCTTGTCTCCAGTCATGTTTTTCTCCTGCCTCGCGGCGTGGGCTGTAGGGTCTCGGGCTCAGGGGATCTAGATCAGGAAGGCCATCGAATACAGGGCCCGCTCGTTGTTGGTCAGCACCACTTTCTTGCCGGCCATGCGCAACACCCCGTCCTCGCGGCGAAGCCTGTATTCATTGCGTGAACCCCAGATCGTGTCGCCGCGCGCATGCGCTTCGAACACGATCGCGTTGGCGGTGACCACCAGATCTGTTCCGTTGTTTTCGAGAACCTCCACGTTGGAGACCACCCGGCGCAATGGTGAGCGCGGCGACTGGCTGTAGCGCTTGCCGGTATGGAACTGGCGCACCCGCAGCGCGATGCGCGAGCGGTTGTCATAGATGATGGACATCTCCTGCTCCGGGTCGCCGGACTCGCCGTTGGCGGGTATCCAGTAAACGCCGTCGTCAGTCCACAAGGCCTCCCAGGCGTCGTATTCGTGGTTGTCCTGAAGGCGCGCTTCGCGGTAGATGAACTGCGACACCTCGTGGTGAAGCAGCAGGTCTTCGACGTTCATGCTCACGCCGCCTCCATGAGCGAGCGGTAATGCCGCCAGATGCCGCGCGTTGGCGTCTCGTCGGTGGCGTCCCCGATCAGGTAGCCGTTCTCGTCCGTGCGTTCGCGGTGCTTGCCGCGACCCAGATACAACCATTCGGGACTCTTCGCCTGGACACCGAGCTGGGTGCGCTCGTACATCTCCGCGTCGTCCGCCAACAGGAAACCGGCTGGGCCGACAGACCCCATCGTCTGCTGACGCAGACGACGATTCAGATCGGGCGCGCCCTTGAACTGCAACGCCGTGACATGCTGCACTGATTCGTTGAACGCCAGTGGCTGGATCACGAAGATCTGAATCTCTGCGATGAAGAGATTCGGATAGATCATGATGTGCGGCGTGCCGTCGATCATGATCTTGCGAGCCTGCTCCACGCCGTAGGCCGCCTCCATGCGCTGTGTGTACTCGGGCAGGCGGTCTGCAGTGGTATTGAACCAGCTCATCGGTATATCTCTTTTTCGGAACTCCGGCCGCAGGTCGTTCTCGGAATGTCCCTGGCCAAAGTAGCGCGACACCGCCGTCGAGTCGCTGCTGTAGAGCGAGCCGATGCCGCTTTTGGCGACTTCGAAGATCGAGGCATGCACGAACGACGGGTGATAGCCGTCGGTCTCGTTCTCGACCAGGAATTTCCAGTTCGACTTGACCTTGTGCTTCAGGAAGCCGGCCGTGACTTCCACCTCGCCCTCGGGCGAGGTCAGGCACAGCGCATCGATGGCCGCCATGGCCGCACCGAGATGCTCCTCCAACGAAGGCCCTTCTTCCGCCATCGAGCCGAAGACGAAGCCCTTGTAGGAAGCGACGCGCGCCACCTTACCGAGCCCGAGCTCCGAGCGATCGAGGCCCTCGTAGCCCGATGGAAACGGATAGCCGCGCAGCGCACCATCGTTGGTGAACGTCCAGCCGTGGTACGGGCATGTGAACGAGCGCGCCGACCCTTTCTCGGTCATGCACACCCGGTTGCCGCGGTGCGGACAGCGATTGTGCAAAAGATGGATCCGGCCTTCCCGGTTTCGCGTCATGAGGATCGGCTCGGGGCCGATCGACTTCATCACGTAGTCGTTGGGCTGGGGCACTTCGCTCTCATGGCCGACGTAGACCCAGGTGCGAAACCAGATCTTGCGCAGCTCTTCTTCGAAGATCGCCGGGTCGGTGTAGAGCGAGCCGTGCACCTCGTTCTCTCGGACCAGATCGCCCCACACACGAGGCTCGGGATTGGCGCGGGCGATGGGAATCACCGGGGCACAGGTACTCATGTTGTCACCTTCACGAAGAGTGTTTCTGCAAGGCGCAAA
Source organism: Variovorax sp. Soil_C_17 (assembly GCF_057657265.1). Lineage (NCBI taxonomy): Bacteria > Pseudomonadati > Pseudomonadota > Betaproteobacteria > Burkholderiales > Comamonadaceae > Variovorax > Variovorax sp. Soil_C_17. The sequence continues at coordinate 1,197 of NZ_JBDGIT010000016.1, read as the reverse complement.
AGCATTGCGATGCGCTGCTGTTGGATCGATAATAGTCCGACGGGACGGTCTATGTCAAGACGACGGAACGATCCATTTGGCCGTCGCCGACCCGCTCTTGCGGACCCGATCAACCTCTACGAGATGCAAAAAACCCATGCTCCAAGTGACATTCATCGAGCACGATGGCACCACGCACCTGGTGTCCGCCCCTCTCGAACGCACACTGATGCAGATTGCCCTGGACAACGCTGTGCCCGGCATCCTGGGCGACTGCGGGGGGGCTTGCAGTTGCGCCACCTGCCATGCCTATGTCGACGCGCGCTGGACCGAAAAACTGCCTGCGGTATCGGAGACGGAGGCCTTCATGCTCGAGGGCGTGCCTGAGCCACGCGCGAACAGTCGGCTGTGCTGCCAGATCAAGATGCAAGCCGCGCTGGATGGCATCGTCGTTCAGTTGCCGGAAGTGCAGGTCTGAGGTGACGCGCCCCCAGCGCCACCGGATGCTTGATCCCGCGATCTCATCGATTGCGGAATGCGCATTGCCATAGGTCTGCGATGAGGCACAGACCGAGTTGCCTGTATAGCGCCTCTCGCACCTGCGGTGCTTGCATCTCCGTGGCGAACGTGCGCCGCGCATGCGTGCCCAAAATCGTCGGCCTCGAACCTTCTGCCGGTCGAACGGGCATCAGCATTCCAGGAGATTCGGGACCTGTCCATAGCCGATCCGGCGGGTACGCATGACCTCTGAAGCGACACGGCTCTGTTCACGAGCGGGAGATCAACCCACGACGTCGGTCAGCACCTGGCCGCGCGGGCTCTCGAAGATCGTGGGTCTTGCCGGCAATGGCCAGCGTGCCGGCCTGCGCCGCGCAGGTATTCGCCGGGCGTCACCTCGTCGACCGACAGCGGCACACGGTTATCAGCTGCTCCGTACCGCGTCGCCGTGCGAGCTCGCGCTCCAGCGCTGCCTCGCCATTGAACTCCACCAGGCGCTAGATGTGATGTTTCAATAGGTTGTTCACCCGGATGGGTCTGGGAAACTGGAGTTACCACGCTTCAGGATCGCAGAGGAATTCCACCGGATGAACAGCCATAAGAATGCCAGATTGACATTGGAAGGTCGCAAGTTGCTTGTCGAACGCATCGCAGGAATGGGGCTGATGCTTGCCGCCGAGGCGGCAGGCATCAGCCCGCGCACTGCGCGCAAGTGGCTCA
>NZ_JBDGIT010000015.1:0-80952 GCF_057657265.1 Variovorax sp. Soil_C_17 | reverse complement strand
GCGCCGGCGGTTGGACCTGTTCCCATGTCGCCGTTCTATGTGCCGCCAAATGCGGCGCCGCTGAATCCTTTCGTGCCTTCGCCTTTCGCTCCGTTCTACTTTCAAGAACCGCCGGTGCCGGCGCCGGCACCGGAGTGGGACCTCGAGGTCGACGTGCGAATTCCGGAATCGGAGCCTTGGGGCTGAGGCCCGCCCTACCAGGGGCCATTTCGGACTGGGGCAAGGCGCGGGTGCCACAATCCTCCCCCTATGCGACTCCCCTACGAACTGCAGCTCGGCTGGCGCTACACCCGCGCGGGCCGGGCGACGCGGCGCAACGGCTTCATCTCCTTCATCTCCGGCGTCTCCATGTTCGGCATCGCGCTGGGCGTGGCCGCGCTGATCATCGTGCTTTCGGTGATGAACGGCTTCCAGAAGGAAGTGACCGACCGCATGCTCGGCGTGATCTCGCACATCGAGATCTTCTCGCGCGACGGCCAGGCGCTGGCCGACATCGACGCCATCGCCGCGGCGGCACGCAAGAACCCCAACGTGGTCGGCGTGGCGCCCTTCATCGCCGCGCAGGCGCTCATCGCGCGCGGGGAGGACATGAAGGGCGCGCTGGTGCGCGGCATCGAGCCCTCGCTGGAGCCGCAGGTGACCGACATCTCCACCACCGCGCAAAAGGGCGCGCTGGCGAAGCTGGTTCCGGGCGAGTTCGGCATCGTGCTGGGCGTCGAGCTGGCGCGCTCGCTCTTCGTGCAGGTGGGCGACCAAGTTACGCTGATCGCGCCGGGCGGGCAGGTCACGCCGGCCGGCGTGGTGCCGCGGCTGAAGCAGTTCACGGTGGTCGGCACCTTCGACTCCGGCCACTACGAGTACGACTCGGCGCTGGCAATGATCCACGAGCAGGACGCCGCGCGCGTGTTCCGCCTCGAAGGGCCCAGTGGCCTGCGCCTGAAGCTCAAGGACCTGCACCAGGCGCGCGAGGTGGCCGATGAGCTGGCGGTCACGCTCCCCGGCGAGTTCCTGATCCGCGACTGGACGCGCCAGAACAAGACCTGGTTCGCGGCCGTGCAGGTCGAGAAACGCATGATGTTCATCATCCTCACGCTGATCGTCGCGGTCGCGGCCTTCAACCTGGTCTCGACGCTGGTCATGACGGTGACCGACAAGCGTGCCGACATCGCCATCTTGCGGACCCTGGGCTCGAGCCCCAGGAGCATCATGAGCATCTTCGTGGTGCAGGGCGCGATGGTGGGCGTGATCGGCACGCTGGCCGGGCTGCTGCTGGGCCTGGGCATCGCCTACAACATCGACGTGATCGTGCCGGCGCTGGAGCGGCTGTTCAACGCGCGCTTCCTGCCGCAGGACATCTACCTGATCAGCAGGATGCCCAGCGATCCGCAGCGGGGCGACATCCTGCCGATCGCGTTGATCTCGTTGGCGCTGTCCTTCGTGGCCACGCTCTACCCGAGCTGGCGCGCGAGCCGCGTGAACCCGGCGGAGGCGCTGCGCTATGAATGACAGGGCCCCTTTGCTCGGCGCCGGCGCATCCGCGATGCCCCCCGGGATGGCGGCCGACGGCGTCGTCCTGCAAGTCCGCGGCCTCACCAAGCGCTTTCACGAAGGCCGCATCGACCTCACGGTGCTGCACGGCGTCGACCTCGACGTGCGCGCCGGCGAGACGCTGGCCATCGTCGGCGCCTCGGGCTCGGGCAAGAGCACGCTGCTGCACCTGATGGGCGGGCTCGATGCGCCCACGGCCGGCAGCGTGGAGCTGCACGGCAAGAACATCGCGCATGTGGATGCGGCCGAGCAGGGCCGGCTGCGCAACGCGCACCTGGGCTTCGTCTACCAGTTCCACCATCTGCTGCCCGAGTTCAGCGCCCTCGACAACGTGGCGATGCCGTTGAAGATCCGCCGCACGCCGCCGCAGCAGGCCGCCGAGGCCGCCGCCGCGATGCTGGCTGCGGTGGGGCTGGCCGAGCGGGTGCATCACCGGCCGGCCGAGCTGTCCGGCGGCGAGCGCCAGCGCGTGGCGATCGCGCGCGCGCTGGTGACGCAGCCCGACTGCGTGCTGGCCGACGAGCCCACCGGCAACCTCGACCGCAACACCGCCGACGGGGTGTTCGCGTTGATGCTGAAGCTGGCGCACGAGCGCCGCACCGCCTTCGTGGTGGTCACGCACGACGAGGGGCTGGCCAAGCGCTGCGATCGCGTGCTGCGGCTGGCGGCAGGGCGGCTGGACAACGGGCGCTGAGGGGTGCGCCCGGGGCCGGCGTTGGAATGCAGGCCCGGCACGCGGTGCGCGGCGGGGCCTTCGGGGCATTGCGCATTGCCCGTGCGACAAGTAAACCTCATTTACCCATTAAATGGGTATTTTGAAATTACCTGTCCTATGAGTAAGATGCAGGATATCCGTCCCATGGGCAAAAGCGATGCGCCAGGTCCTCTCCACCCCCTCCCAGCTCGGCCCGCTCCTGAAATCCGGTCGCCGGGCCGCCGGCTTGTCGCAGACCGATCTGGCCAGGCGAATGGGCATCAGCCAGAGCCGCATCTCGCACATGGAGCTGCACCCCGAATCGGTGAGCCTCGACCAGCTGCTCGCGCTCTTCGGCCTGCTCGGCATCGAGCTCATGGTCCAGTCGAAGTCGGGCGCGCAGCCGGCGCAGGAATGGTGAGGCATGGGCCGTAGGTCCCATTCGCAGGCCCTATCCATCTGGGCCAACGGCGAGCGGGTCGGAGTCTGGCGGATCCCCGGGCGCGGCGAGCCCGAGCTCGTCTACGATCCGGCATGGATGGCTTCGCCGGCCGGGCGCCCGCTGTCCTTGTCGCTTCCGCTGGCAGCGGGTGGGCTCAAGGGCTCTGTCGTCAACAGCTATTTCGACAACCTGCTGCCCGACAGCCGCGCCATCCGCGAGCGGCTGGCCACGCGCTTCGGAACGGCCTCCACGAACGCGTTCGAGCTGCTGCGGGCGCTGGGGCGCGACTGCATCGGCGCCATCCAGCTCCTCGCCGAAGACGAAGCGCCCGCGGACCTCGGGCAGATATCAGGCACCCCGATGTCGGTCGAGGAGGTCGAGGCCCTGCTCCTCCAGACCGTGACCCCGGGCCGCCTCGGCGGCTTGCTCGAAGAGGCGGACGCGCTGCGCATCTCGCTGGCCGGCGCGCAGGAAAAGACCGCGCTCCTGTGGCACGACCAGCAATGGATGCGGCCGCACGGCGCGACGCCGACGACGCACATCCTGAAGCTGCCGCTCGGGCTCGTGGGGCATCGCCAGGCGGACTTCAGCACTTCGGTGGAGAACGAATGGCTGTGCCTGAACATCCTCCAGGCCTACGGGCTCGCGGTTCCCCGCTGCGCCATCCTCGCCTTCGGCACGCAGAAGGTGCTGGCCGTCGAGCGCTTCGACCGGCAGCTCCATTCGTCGGGACGCTGGCTGATGCGCTTGCCGCAGGAAGACTTCTGCCAGGCGCTGGGCGTGCCCTCGCACTTGAAGTACGAGGCGGACGGCGGCCCGGGCGTGCTGGACCTGGCCAGGATCCTGCGGCAGTCGGTCAACGCGCGCGAAGACCTGCGGACCCTGCTCGCCGCACAACTGATCTTCTGGATGCTCGCCGCGCCGGACGGCCACGCCAAGAACTTCAGCATTCATCTGCTGCCGGAGGGGCGCTTCAGGCTCGCGCCGCTCTATGACGTCATGTCGATCTGGCCGGTGGAGGGCGCCGGGCCCAACCAGTTCTCGCGACACGACGGGAAGCTGGCGATGGCCATGATGGGGAAGAGCAGGCACTACCGGCGATCGACCATCCAGCGGCGCCACTTCAATGCCACGGCGCGTCTGTGCGGCTATGGACCCGACGCGGAGGACGTCGTCGCCTCCGTGCTCGACCGCACGCCCGGGGTCATCGCCCGCATGGAGGCGCAGTTGCCTGCCGGCTTCCCGGCTAAGGTTGCGCAGCCCATCCTGCGCGGGCTCGCCGTGTCCGCGAAAGCGCTGGAGGCCATGCCCAGGGAGTAGGGCTCAGGCTTCGAGGAACAACGCCGGGTCCACCATCGCCCTGTTCAGCATCACCGACCAATGCAGGTGCGGGCCGGTCACGCGCCCGGTGGCGCCCACCGCGCAGAAGCGCTCGCCGGCCTCCACCCTCTCGCCCACCTTCACGTCCATGGCGCTCAGGTGGCAATACATCGTCAGCAGCCCGCCGCCGTGGTCCAGCCAGACGGTTCCGCCGTTGAAGAAGTAGTCGCCGGTGTCGATCACCCGGCCGGCCATCGGCGCCTTCACCGGCGTGCCGGTGGCCGCCGCGATGTCCATGCCGCTGTGCGGATTGCGCTTCTCGCCGTTGAACACGCGCCGCAGGCCGAAGGAGCCCGAGCGCCGCCCCGGCACCGGGATCTGCATGCGCAGCTCGCCCTGGGGCAGGGGCTCGCTGAAGGTGGCCATCACCGTCTGCAGGTGGACGCGCTCGCGCTCGTAGCGCGCCAGGTCCTCGGCCGACAGGTCGACCTGGCCCGGCGCCACCTTGAGATGCTGCTCGCGGTAGCGCTTGGGCGCGATCACATAGGGCAGCTCGCTCGTGCCGCCGTCCTCCCGCAGCACCCGGATGCGGGCCTCGCCCGGCTCCGCGGACAGCGGGATGCCCACCAGCGCACCCCAGTCGATCGCATCGCCCAGCACCAGCAGCGGCACGTCGTCCGCGGTGCGCGCCTGCGGCCGCCTTGCGGCCGGTCCCAGCGACAGGCGGGCGATGCCGCCGGGGACTTGCAAGGCGTGCGGCCACGGCGGCGGGCTGGGGGTCGCCTGCGCGGCCGGCAGGGCCATCAGCCCGAGTGCGCGCAGCAGGACATCGCGGCGATGCATCGGCATGGGCTCAGGCCTTGGGCTTGTAGGCCACCACGTCGATCTCGACCTTGGCATCGACCATCAGCCGCGCCTCGGTTGTCGAGCGTGCCGGGAAGTTGCCGTCGAAGTAGCCCATGTAGACCCGGTTGAAGGCACCGAAGTCGCGCGCGTCGTGCAGCCACACGGTGCACTTGCACACGTCTTCCAGCGTGGCACCGGCGAGGGCGAGCGCCGACTTGATGTTCTCCATCACCTGGCGCGTCTGCGCCTCGATCCCGCCGACCACGATCTCGCCCTTGGCATCGGCCGGCACCTGGCCCGAGACGTAGACGAAATCGCCGGCGCGAACGGCCGGCGAGAGGGGGCGGATCTGGCGGTCCGAGGCATTGGGCGAGACGCCGAGGTATTCGAGCGGCATGGGGGGCTCCTGAGGTGAAAGAAGTTGGCGAAGAGGGGGCGGTAAAGGTCGGCGACGCCCATCGGTTTTGAAATTCTATTTCAGCATAAAGCCAAGAACTCAGGGTTTACACCCATGCATTGGCCCGCTTGTTGCTTCAAAGTCCGGCCCGAAGAGAAAGTTTTTTTCATTTTCACAGCCTCACGAAGGAGTTCCACATGCAGACCCCCGGACGCCCGAGCGGCCAGCCCGCATCTTCCAAGCGCCGCCTGCTCGGCGCCTGTTTGCTGGCGATCGCCACGCTGGCCGGCCCGGCCGCGATGCCCGCGCAGGCCCAGGGCGCGCGCAACTTCGCGACGCTGGCCATGGTGGCCGAGCCCCAGACGCTGGACCCGATGGCCTCCACCGCGGACCTGGTCGGCACCATCATGCAGCATGTGTACGAGCCGCTCTACACCTTCGACGCCAAGTGGAACGTGGTGCCGATGCTGGCCGAGGGCATGCCGAAGATCTCGGCCGACGGCAAGACCTACGCGATCGCGATCCGCAAGGGCGTGATGCTGCACAACGGCCGCGAGCTGAACGCGGACGATGTGGTCGCCAGCCTGCAGCGCTGGATGGACCAGTCGCCGCGCGGCAAGGCCGTGGCCAAGGAGATCGAAAGCCTGAAGACGAAGGGGCCGCTGGCCGTCGAGGTGGTGCTCAAGCAGCCCTACGCGCCGCTCTTGGCCCAGTTCGCGCTGCCCAGCGGCATGGCCGCGATCATGGCCAAGGACGCGATCGCGCAGCCGCTGAAGGACTTCGTCGGCACCGGTCCCTACAAGTTCAAGGAGCGCCGGCCCGACCAGTACGTGCTGCTGACCCGGTTCGACAAGTACAGCGCGCGCAAAGAGGCCCCGAACGGCTACGGCGGCAAGCGCGAGGCGGCCATCGAGGAGCTGCGCTTCGTGCCGGTGCCCAATGCCAACACCCGCGTCGAGGGAGCGCTGGCCGGCCAGTACGACTTCGCCGACCTGCTGCCCACCGAGGCGCTGCCGCGGCTGGAGAAGGCCGCGGGCAAGACGCTGCCGATCATGACGCCGGCGTTCGGCTTTCCCTACCTGGTGTTCAACACCAAGGAAGGCGTGATGGGCAGCCAGCCGGTGCGCCAGGCGGTGCAGGTGGCGCTGGGCGAGGGCGAAATGCTGGCCGCCGGCTTCGGCGACACGCGCTTCTTCGTCGCCGAGGGCAATCACTTCCCCAAGGGTTCGCCCTTCTATGCGACCGGCGGCACCGAGCTCTACAACCAGCGCAACGCGCCCAAGGCCAAGGAGGCGGCGGCCAAGGCCGGCTACAAGGGCGACCCGATCCGGGTGCTGACCAGCCGCCAGTACGACTTCCACTACAACATGGCGCTGCTGATGGCCGAGCAGCTCAAGCGCGCCGGCTTCAAGGTCGAGCTCAACGTGGTCGACTGGGCCACGCTGGTGCAGCGGCGCAACGACCCGAAGCTGTGGGACATCTACGTCACCCACTCGGGCCAGTTTCCCGAGCCCATGCTCTCGCCGCCGCAGCTGGGCGACGGCGCGCCGGGGTGGTGGGACTCGCCGGCGAAGAAGGCCGCGCTCGGCGCCCTGAACGTGGAGGTCGACCCCAACAAGCGCGGCGCGCTGTGGGGCAAGGTGCAGCAGGTGGTCTATGACGAGGTGCCTTACGTCAACGTCGGCAAGTTCAACGGCCTGTCGGCGAAGAGCCCGGCACTGGACAACTACCAGCCGATGACCTGGCCCTTCTTCTGGAACGCAAGAATCAAGTAACGGCGTCGACGCCGGGTCGAGGCTCGGCATCGGGGAATCGAATGATCCGCTATCTCTCCTCCCGCCTCGCCGGCATGGTGGTCGTGCTCGCCATCGTCGCGGTGCTGGTCTTCATCCTGACGCGTGCCGCCTCGGGCGATCCGGTCTCGGTACTGCTGGGCGACCAGGCCACCGCTGCCGACATCGCCCGCGTGCAGAAGGAATACGGCCTCGACAAGCCGCTGCCGGTGCAGTTCGGCTACTGGCTGCGCGAAGTGATGCAGGGCAACCTCGGGCAGTCGATCTTCCTGCAGCGCCCGGTCACGCAGGCGCTCATGGAGCGCGCCGAGCCCACCACGCTGCTGGCACTGATGGCGGTGGCCATCGCGGCGCTGATTGGGCTGCCCTGCGGCATCGTCTCGGCAGTGTTCCGGGGGCGCGTGGTGGACCAGGTCTTCACCGGCATCGCGATGCTGGGCGCCAGCATCCCGAGCTTCTGGCTGGGCATCGTGCTGATCCAGTTCTTCGCGGTCTCGCTGGGCTGGTTCCCCGTCTCGGGCTATGGCGCACCCGATGCACCGCTGGCCGAGCGCCTGCACGCGCTGGTGCTGCCGGCCACGGTGCTGGGGCTGTTGAACTCGGCGCTGATCATCCGCTTCACCCGCGCTTCGATGCTCGACGTGCTGGGCGAGGACTATGTGCGCACCGCGCGCTCGAAGGGCCTTTCGGAAGGCACGGTGGTGCTCAAGCATGCGCTGCGCAATGCGCTGGTGCCCATCGTCACGGTGCTGGGCCTCACGATCGCGCTGATGATCGGCGGCGCCGTCGTCACCGAGACCGTCTTCGGCCTGCCGGGGGTCGGCAACCTGGTCGTGAACGCGGTGCTGCGCCGCGACTATCCGGTGATCCAGGGAGCCCTGCTCGTGATCGCCGCCATCTACGTGCTCATCAACTTCTCGATCGACCTGCTCTATGCCGTGGTCGATCCCCGCGTGAAGATCTAGTGCCATGCAAATGCCAAGAATGCTCCGCCAGCTGATGCATCGCCGCATCGTGATGGCCTCCGCCCTGGTGCTGCTGCTGATCGCGGTGCTCGCGCTGGGCGCGCCCTGGCTCGCCTCGGCCGATCCCAACGATACGGCCGTGCTCGACCGGCTCAAGCCGCCGAGCGCCGCGCACCTGATGGGCACCGACGAGCTCGGCCGCGACATGTATGCGCGCATCGTGCACGGTGCGCGCTACTCGCTCGCCATTGCGGCGCTCACGGCACTGGGCTCGGTGGTGCTGGGCACCATCCTCGGACTCATGGGCGGCTTCTTCCGCCGGCTCGATGCGCCGCTGATGCGGGTGGTCGACGCGATGATGTCCTTTCCCGACATCCTGCTGGCGATCGCGCTGGTCGCGATCCTCGGGCCCTCGCTGGTCAACGTGGTGCTGGCGCTGGTGCTGGTCTATACGCCGCGGGTGGCGCGGGTGGTGCGCGCCTCCACCCTGGTGGTGCGGGAGCTGCTCTTCGTCGAGGCGGTGCGCGCGCTCGGCGTGCGCACCTCGCGCATCCTGTGGCGCCACATCCTGCCCAACCTGATGTCGCCGATCCTGGTGCAGGTGTCCTTCATCTTCGCCTACGCGATCCTGGCGGAGGCGGGCCTGTCCTTCCTCGGCGTCGGCGTGCCGCCCGAGATCCCGACCTGGGGCACCATGGTGGCGAGCAGCCAGCAGTATGCGGACCGGGCCTTCTGGGTCGTGCTGTTCCCGGGGCTGGCGATCATCTTCACCGCGCTCTCGCTGCAGTTGCTGGGCGACGGCGTGCGCGACCTGCTCGACCCCAAACTGAAGAAGGCCACCTGATGACGCCGAACTCCCCGCCTCGCCTGAGGGTGCGCAACCTCGGCACCGCCTTTCCGACCGAGGACGGCCTGGTGCGCTCGGTCGCCGAGGTGAGCTTCTCCATCCAGCCCGGCAAGACCACCGCGCTCGTCGGCGAGTCCGGCTCGGGCAAGTCGGTCACCAGCCTGACGCTGATGCGCTTGCTGCCCAGGACCGCCAATGCCCAGGTGAGCGGGCAGGCGGCCTTCGTCACCCGCGACGGCCGCACGGTCGACCTGCTCGGCCTGCCCGACCGCGAGATGCGGCGCCTGCGCGGCAACGAGCTGTCGATGATCTTCCAGGAGCCGATGACCAGCCTCAACCCGGTCTTCACCATCGGCGAGCAGATCGCCGAGAGCGTGCGACTGCACAAGGGCCTGGACCGCAAGGCCGCGCTGGCCCATGCGCTGCGCATGCTGGAGCTGGTCGAGATCCCGGCCGCGGCGCGGCGCCTGCACGAATATCCGCACCAGCTCTCCGGCGGCATGCGCCAGCGCGTGATGATCGCGCTGGCCATGGCCTGCGACCCGACGCTGCTGATCGCCGACGAGCCGACCACCGTACTCGACGTCACCATCCAGGCGCAGATCCTCGAGCTGATGCGCAAGCTGCAGGCCGAGACCGGCATGAGCATCCTCTTCATCACCCACAATCTCGGCGTGGTGGCGCACCATGCGGACGACGTGGTCGTGATGTATGCGGGCCGCGTGGTCGAGCGCGCGCCGGTGCGCCCGCTGTTCGCATCGCCCGAGCACCCCTACACGCAAGGCCTGCTGGCCTGCCTGCCGGGCAAGGCGCAGGCGCGCGGCGAGGGCCGGCCCAGGCGCCTGTTCGCGATCCGCGGCCAGGTCTCGAGCCCGCTCGCACCGCCGCCGGGCTGCGCCTTCGAGCCGCGCTGCGACCAGGCGCTCGAGGCTTGCAGGCAGGCGATGCCGCCGCTGGTCGACACCTGTGAAGGTCGCCAGGCGCGCTGCATCCGGGTGCCCGCGATCCAGCCACTCGCGAGGGCCGCATGAGTACAGCCGCTCCCCTCATCGAGGTCCGAAACCTCAAGAAATACTTCGGCTCCGGCGACCGCCCGGTGCGCGCCGTCGACGACGTCTCCTTCGCCATCCGCCCCGGCGAGACCCTGGGCCTGGTCGGGGAGTCGGGTTCCGGCAAGAGCACCATCGGCCGCACGCTGCTGCGCCTGGTCGAGCGCACCGAAGGCGAGGTGCTCTACCGTGGCGACGACATCGGCAAGCTCGCCGCCGGCCCGCTGCGCCGCCTGCGCAGCAAGCTGCAGATCATCTTCCAGGACCCCTACGCCAGCCTCAACCCGAAGATGCGCATCGGCGCCATCCTCGGCGAAGCGCTGGCCACGCACGGCCTGGCCAAGGGCCCCGGCGCGCGCGAGCGGCGCATCGCCGAATTGCTGGAGACGGTGGGCCTGCGGCCCGAGCATGCCGGCCGCTTCCCGCACGAGTTCTCGGGCGGCCAGCGCCAGCGCATCGGCGTGGCGCGCGCGCTGGCGGTGGAGCCCGAGTTCATCGTGGCCGACGAGCCGCTGTCGGCCCTGGACGTCTCCATCCAGTCGCAGGTGATCAATCTGCTGGCCGACCTGCGGGAACGCCTGTCGCTGACCATGCTTTTCATCTCGCACGACCTGGACGTGGTGGAATACCTGTGCGACCGCGTGGTCGTTCTCTACCTGGGCAAGGTGATGGAAGTGGCCGAGACCCGCGAGCTCTTCGAGCGCCCGCAGCACCCCTATACGCGGGCGCTGCTGGCTGCCAGCCCCAAGCCCGATCCGCTGCTGCCCAACGAGCGCGTGGCGCTCAAGGGCGACATCCCGAGCCCGATGGCGCCGCCTTCGGGCTGCGTCTTTCGCACGCGCTGCCCGCACGCCATCGCGGCTTGCGCCGACACCGTGCCGCCGCTCGACGAACTGTCGCCGGGGCATTTTTCCGCCTGCATCCGCAAGGACCTGGTTCGACATGAGCCGCCGGGCCGCTCCCAAGGCGATAGCACCGTAGCCGAAGGCGAAGGTAACTCCAATGAGCCGCTGGGCCGCTCCCAGGGCAAGACGGCAGCGCTTGGCGCGGAGGTGATTTGAATGACCACTGACAACGAACTTTTCGACCCGATCCTCGACACCCGCATCAAGGGCTACCCCCACACCCAGCCGCCCAGGCGCCTCAGCGAGATCGGCCGGGCCGGCTGGCATGTGCTGGCCGGCGACCTGCCGCTGCCGCTGGCGGTCCTCAAGCGAGAGGCGCTCGAGCACAACCTGGCATGGATGCAGGCGCGCGTGCGGCAGTGGGGCATCGACCTGGCGCCGCACGGCAAGACCACCATGTCGCCGCAGCTGTTCCGTCGCCAGCTCGATGCCGGCGCCTGGGGCCTGACCTTCGCGACCGTCACGCAGCTGGCGATCGGCGTGGCCGCCGGCGCGCGCCGCACGCTCATCGCCAACCAGGTGATGAGCGATGAAGACCTGGCCGGCATCCAGCTGCTGCTGCACGCGCATGCCGACCTGCGTGTCGTGTTCCTGGTCGACTCGCTGGCGCAGCTCGGGCTGATCGAGGACTGGACCGGTCGACACCACGAAAGCCTGCCCTTCGAGGTCATGCTGGAGATCGGCGTCGAGGGCGGGCGCACCGGCTGCCGCGCGCAGGAGGAGGCCGTGACGCTCGCCACCGCCCTGCACCGGAGCAGCGCGGTGCGCCTGGTGGGCATCGAGTGCTACGAAGGCCTGGCCGCCACCGGCGACAGCGCTGCCGACACCGCCTATGCCAACGCGCTGATGGATCGCGTGGAAGCGGTGGCGCGCCACTGCGACACGCACGGCCTGTTCGAAGGCGACGAGGTGATCGTCTCGGCCGGCGGCTCGGCCATCTTCGACCTGGTGGCCGGCCGGCTGAAGCCGGCACTCAAGGCCGGCGTGCGCGGCATCCTGCGCTCGGGCTGCTACGTCACCCACGACCACGGCTTCTACAAGCGGATGCTGAGCGCGGTGGACCAGCGCCTCGGTTGCGACTGCGGCGAGAGCCTGCGTCCGGCGATGGAGGTGTGGGCGACCGTGCAATCGCGTCCCGAGCCCGGGCTCGCCATCCTTGCCGTCGGCAAGCGCGACATCTCTTTCGACCTTTCGCTGCCCGTGCCCATCGCCCGCGCCGCGCGCGGCAGCCTCGTGCCCGAGGCCGTGCCCGCCGACTGGAAGATCACCGGGCTGAACGACCAGCATGCCTACCTGCGCTGGGACGACGCCGCATCGCCGCAGGCGCCTGTGGTGGGCGACCGCGTCGGCCTGGGCATCTCGCACCCCTGCACCACCTTCGACAAGTGGCACTGGATGCCGGTGGTGGAAGAGGACTTGCGCGTGATCGATGCGGTGTCCATGCATTTCTGAAGCGGTCCATGTCCCAGTCCCTGCTCCAGAAGATGGCCGAGGTGCGCAACGGCGCGCCGTCCACGCGGCGCGCCATCCTCGACCTGATCCTCGAGGACCCCGACCGCGTGCTCGAAGAAAGCTTCGAATCGCTGGCCGAGCGCTCGCGCAGCTCGGTGCCCACCATCATGCGCACCTGCCGCGACCTCGGCTTCGCTGGGCTGCGCGAGTTCAAGCTGGCCTTGGCGCAGGAGCTGGCGCTGGGCGGCTCGCCCCTGCACCGGCGCGTCAACATCGCCGACACGGCCGACGAGGTGGTGGGCAAGATCGCCCGCAGCGCCGCGGCCTCGGTCTCCGGCGTGCGCAGCCAGCTCGACATGGCGGTGCTCGACGGCGCCGTCGGCGCGATCGCCGCGGCGCCGCACGTGGACCTGTACGGCGCCGGCGCCACCTCCTGGTTCATGGCCAACGACCTGCAGGCGCGGCTGTTCCGTCTGGGCCTCTCGGCCAATGCCTGGGCCGACTACCACCTGCAGCAGGTGGCGGGCGCGGCCCAGCGCCCGGGCGGCGTGGTGATCGCGATCTCGCACGTGGGCGGCATGCCCTCGCTGCTGGATGCGGTGGACATCGCGCGTGGGCAGGGCGCGAAGGTGGTTGCGCTCACCCGGCCCGGCACCGCGCTGGCGGCGCGCGCCGATTTCCTGCTCGGCCTCTCGGTGCCCGACGACGCGGTGATGCACGTGGGCATCGACGCCTACCTCACGCACCTGACGGCCATCGAGATCCTGACCGTGCTGGTCGCACAGCGCCGCGGCGAACCCGCAGTGCAACGGCTGCAGCGCGCGCGCGAGGCCTTCCAGCGCCACGGCATCGATGCCAGCACGCATCCGCTGCAGAGCTGGGATGGCGGAGGAATCAAGCATGGCTGAGAGCGAACACGGTGGCTCCGCCGCCGGCACGCCGGGCAGCGCGCACGAAGGCGCCTTCTCCCGCGCGCGGGAGAGGGCGCAGGGCCAGGACCGCGGCGCCACCCTGCTCGAAGCCGGCCTCATCGTCGATGGCTCCGGCGGCCCGAGCTGGACCGGCGACGTGCTCCTGGTCGGCGACCGCATCGCAGCCCTGGGCGAAGGCCTGCGCCGGCGCCTGCCCGAGGGCATCGACGTGGACGACCTGCAGGTCATCGACTGCCGCGCCAAGGCCGTCGTCCCGGGCTTCATCGACGTCCACACGCACGACGACGCCATCGTGCTGCGCGACCCGCTCAACCTGCCGAAGGTCTCGCAGGGCATCACCACCGTGGTCACCGGCAACTGCGGCATCTCGCTCGCGCCGTACCGCACGCCGCAGGCCCAGCCGCCGCTCACCCTGCTGGGCGCCGATTCCTTCCTGCACGCCACCATGGCCGAGTACCGCGCGGCGGTCGAGGCGGCGCAGCCCGCGCTCAACGTTGCCGCCCTGGTCGGCCATACGACGCTGCGCTTCGCCACCATGGACGCGCTGGACCGCGCCGCCACCGAAGACGAGCGGGCGCGGATGGGCGCGCTGCTCGAGTCTTGCATGGTCGAGGGGGCGCACGGCCTTTCTTCCGGCCTGTTCTACGAGCAGGCCTTCGCCGCCCCGGCCGAGGAGGTGACGGCGCTTGCGCGCATCGTGGCCCGCCACGGCGGCGTCTACGCCACGCACCTGCGCAGCGAGATGGAAAACATCATCGAGGCCATGCACGAGGCCGGCGACACCGCGTTCAGCGCCGGCGCGCCGCTCGTGATCTCGCACCACAAGTGCGCCGGGCCCGCCAACTGGGGCCGCACCCGGCAGACGCTCCCGCTGATCGATGCGCTGGCCGAACGCCAGGACATCGCGCTCGACGTCTACCCCTATGTCGCCGGCTCCACCGTGCTGCGCGAGGACCTGGTGGACGGCGTGATCGACATCCTCATCACCTGGTCCGACCCCCATCCCGGCGTGACCGGCCGCATGCTGGCCGACATCGCACGCGAGTGGGGCGTGGACCAGAAGGAGGCCTGCCGACGCCTGCAGCCCGGCGGCGCCTGCTATTTCCAGATGAACGAAGACGACGTGGAGCGCGTCATCGCCCACCCGCGCACGATGATCGGCAGCGACGGCCTGCCGCACGATCGCCATCCGCATCCGCGCCTGTGGGGCGCCTTTCCGCGCGTGTTCGCGCGCTACTGGCGCGACCGGCAGCTCTTCACGCTGGAGCAGGCAGTGCACAAGATGACCGGCATGACGGCGCGCAACATGCGCATCGCGGACCGTGGCCTGCTGCGCGCCGGCGCGATGGCCGACGTGGTGGTGTTCGACCCGCGCACCATCGCCGACACCGCCACCTACGACCGGCCGAAGAGCGCGAGCGTGGGCATCGAGCGGGTGTACGTGAACGGGACGTGTGCGTTCGTCGGCGGCGAGCAGGAGCCTGCCGTGCGCGCGAGGGCGGGGCGGATGCTGACACGCGGGTGAGCGGCAGCAGCGCGCGCGTCGGGCGCCTCCGGCCGGCTATGCTCGCGCGGCATGCGGCTTCTCGATACTCGGCCCTGTTTGCCATGGCGCTTCCATGCCGCGGCAGCGCTGGTTGCCGCACTGCTTTGGGCGGCTGCCGGCCCGGCCGGGGCGGCCTGCCTGGCCACGGCCTTGCACTTGCCACCCGTTCCGCGCGCCCTGGCCATGGCGGCCGCGGCGCAGCGCGAGCACCGCGCTTTCGGCGGGCAAACGCTGGATGCCGAAGGCCGGCTCACCGATGCCGGCTATTCCGAAGCCGAGGACGCGCGCGGCGGGCTGAGCGCGATGGCGCCGTGGGAGCGGGTGCTGGGCTACTGGCGTGCGGTGGATCCGCAGGACGCCCGGCTGCCCTCCCAAGTGCGCTTCGGCGCGCTGCGCCCCGCCTCCCGCGAGTTGCTGATCCAGGCCCTGAACCGGGCCACGGCCGCGCACCTGCAGGGCCTCGGCGTGGACGCGGCGCAGGGCCTCGAATCCCAGGACCTGCGGGCCGTTCAGGCCGCACTCGATCGCGTGGCGGTGATCGATACGCCCTGGTCCGCCGCCTTCGTCAGCTGGCTGGCGCGCCAGGCCGGGCTCGGGCCCGACGAGTTCGTCTTTTCGGAAGCGCATGCCGACTATGCCGGTGCCGCATGGCAAGCCCGCGCCGACGAGGCGCAGGGCCTGGCCAACCCTTCCGCGCTGCGCGCCTGCGATCTCGCGCGCACGCCGCCCCGCGTCGGCGACCTGGTCTGCCACGCACGCAGCGACGACGCGAGCCTGTCCACCTTCGAGGCGATCGGCCGCATCCTCGCTGAGCGGCCCGCCGGCGGCGCGGCGCTGCCCATGCACTGCGACGTGGTCGTCGCGGTGGATGCGAAGGGATTCGACGCGGTGGGCGGCAACGTCCTGCAGTCGGTGACGATGCGCCGGCTTGCCTTCGCGCCCCGCACCCGATTGCTGGACCCCAGCTATCTGCCGCAGGGCTGCCAAACCGGCCCCTCGGGTTGCGTCGATCGGCACATGAGCCGGGCGCCCTGGTCGCTGCTGCTGCAGTGGCGTTGACGCCGGCCGCCGCTGCCCCCGGGCGTGCCCGGATGGCACGGCGGTCGATAAGCACTATCTTCTTGCTATCGCTTTCGTCCATGTCCCGCATCGATGCCGTCAATACGTCGCGTGCAGGCATGGGCCTCGCTCCTGCACATCGACGCATGCGCTTCAACAAGCTGGATCTGAATCTTCTGGTCGCCCTGGATGCCATGCTGGCCGAGCGCAGCATCAGCCGGGCGGCCGAGCGACTGCATCTGAGCCAGTCGGCGATGAGCAATGCCCTGGGGCGGCTGCGCGACTACTTCGACGACGAGCTGCTGGTGCAGGTCGGCCGCAAGCTGGAGCTGACCCCGCGGGCCGAGACGCTGAAGGAATCCGTGCGCGACGTGCTGGTGCGGGTGGATTCCGCGATCCTCGCCCAGCCACGCTTCGACCCCGCCCAATCGGACCGCTGCTTTCGCATGATCGTCTCCGACTACACCTCGATGGTGCTGATGCCGCATCTGCTCACGCTGGCCGGCCAGCAATCCCGCACCGTGCGCTTCGAACTGCTGCCGCTGCTGCAGCCGCCTCTGCGCGAATTGGAGAGCGGCGAGGCCGACCTGCTCATCCTTCCGACGGAATACCGCACGCCCGGGGAGCACCCCTACGAACTCCTGTTCGAGGAGCAGTTCGTCTGCGCGGTCTGGAGCGGGGGCTGCTTCGGGCATGCCGACAGGCTGACGGCCGAGCAGTACGCGGCGGCCGGGCACATCGTGATGCAGCCATCCGGCATGGACGAGCCCACGCGGGCCGGATGGCTGAAGCGCCGCTATCCGGGGGTTCGGCGCATCGAAGTCAGCACCTACAGCTTTGCCGCGGTTCCCTACCTGGTCGTGGGCACCGACCGCATCGCGACCATGCACGCCCGGCTGGCCCGGTTGGCGCGCAAGTCGCTGCCGCTGCGCGTGCTGGCGGCGCCGCTGCCGTCGCCGGCGATGCAGCAGACCATGCAATGGCACAAGTACCGCACGCTGGACCCGGGGCTGGTCTGGCTGCGCGGGCTGCTGCAGGAGGCGGTGCTGTGCATGGATGCGGAATTGGGCGCTGCGGCCGCGGCAGCCGCGGCGCCCGCGGATCTCGTCGGCGTGAAGGTGTCGCCCTGAGGCCTTTGATGGCCTTAGAGGATGCGGTTGAACCAGAGCAGCGACAGTCCCGCCGACAGCAGCGCCAGCACCGCGGCGCCGAGCGCGAACAGTGCCGAGATCTCGGTTTCCTTCTTCTCGACCGTGAGCCTGGAACTCAGCGTGTTGTAGACCTTGGTCAGGTCGGCCGCGGTGCCTGCGTAGTAGTACTCGGCCTGCGTCTTGTTGGCGATGGCCTTGAGCGTTTCCTCGTCGAGGCGCACCCGCATCGACCAGCCCTCGAAGCCGATGGTCTCGCCGTCCACGGTGCCGATGCCCACGGTGTAGACACGCACGCCGCGCTCGGCCGCGACCTTGGCCGCGTCGAGCGGGTCGACGCCGGTGGTGCGCTGGCCGTCGGTCAGCATGATGATGGCGGCCGAGGTGTAGGAGCCCGGCGCCACCGGCGTGAACTCCTTGGGCGCCGGCTTGCCGGCCTGCTCGAGGGGCACGCCGCGCGTGCGGTTGCTGTTGTTGCCCTGCGGGCTGAAGTTCGAGATGTCGATGCCGGCGTCGGGGAACAGCGTGGCCAGCGAGACGACGATGGCGTTGCCGGTGGCCGTTGCGCGCTGCAGCTGGAAGGAGTCGATGGCCTGCACCAGGTCCTCGCGGTTGGTGGTGGGCAGCTGTGCGACGTTGGCGCTGCCCGCGAAGGCGACGATGCCGACCTTCACGTGGCGCGGCAGATCCTTCAAGAAGGCCTTTGCCGCCTCCTGCGCGGCCACCAGCCGGTTGGGCTGGACGTCCGCCGCGCGCATGCTGCCCGACACGTCCATCGCCAGGATGATGGTCTGCTGGTTCGAGGGCAGCACCACCACCGCCATCGGCCGCGCCGCGGCGATCAGCATCGCGACCAGCGCGAGCAGGAAGAGGAAGGGCAGGATGTGGCGGCGCACGCTCTGTCGAACGCCCATCGCCTCGCGCACGATCGACAGGCTGGCGTAGCGCAGCGCCAGCTTCTTCTTGCGCCGCAGCAGCCAGACATAGAGCAGCACCAGCAGCGGCGCCGCGGCCAGGAGCCAGAGGAATTGAGGCCAGAGGAAGTTCATGCTGCCACCGCCTTGGGCTGGGACGAGCCGGCGCGCACCCGGCGCTTGCGCATGTCGGCAAAGCGCACGATCGCTTCCACCAGATCGTCGTTGGTCGAGAGTTCGAGCGTGTCGACGCCGACCTTCGCCAGCGTCTCGCGCAGTGTGGTTTCGCGCTCGGCGGCAAGGCGGGCGAAGCGCTTGCGGAAGGCGGCGTCGTGGGTATCGACCCACAACTGCTCGCCGGTCTCGGCGTCGGTGAGCGGCACCAGGCCGAGGTCGGGGATGTCGAGTTCGAGCGGATCGAACAGGCGCACCGCCACCACCTCGTGCCGCCGCACCAGTTGCGCGAGCGCGCGGTCCCAGCCCGGCTCGCTGAGGAAGTCGGACACCACGAACACGGTCGAGCGGCGCGGCATGAGCACTGCGGCGGACTTGAGCAGGTCGGCCAGCCGGGTCATGCCCTTCTGCCGGGGCTGCTCCTTCTGGCGCGCCCGGCGCTCCATCGCGTTCAGCAGGTACAGAACGTGGCGGCGGCCGGTGCGCGGCGGGATCACGGCCTCGACGTCGTTGCCGTAGACCAGTGCGCCGACCCGGTTGCCGTGCCGCGTGAGCAGGCGCGCGATCACGCCGACGAAGCCGGCCGAGATCTCGCGCTTGGCCTTGCGGCCGGAGCCGAAGTCCACCGAGCGGCTGAGGTCGAGGACGAACCAGGCAGCCATCTCGCGGTCTTCGGTGAAGACGCGCACGTGCGGCGTCTGCAGCCGGGCGGTGACGTTCCAGTCGATGTGGCGCACGTCGTCGTGGTGCTGGTACTCGCGCAGGTCGGCCAGGTCCAGGCCGGTGCCGCGCATCAGCGTGCGGTAGTCGCCCTGCAGCAGGCCGTCGAGCCGCCGGATGACCGTCCATTCGAGCCGGCGCAGCGCGCGCTCGGCGCCGCCGGCCGCGGCTTCTGCCGCAAGCGCTTCGTCGTTGGCCGCGGGGCGTCGGCTAGGCCACCAGTTTTTCATGTTCGAGCGGTTTGGCCGGCGGCGGCACGGCCCGCATGATGCGTTCGATCAGGCTGTCGGGCGTGAGGCCTTCGGAGAGGCCCTCGTAGGACAGCGTCACGCGGTGGCGCAGCACGTCGGGCACCAGGGCCGTCATGTCCTCGGGCAGGGCGTAGGTGCGGCCGCGCAGCAAAGCCAGTGCGCGCGCCCCCTCGGTCAGGTTGATGCTGGCGCGCGGGCTGGCGCCGTAGGTGATGAAGCGGCGCATGTCTTTCAGGCCATGGCGGTCGGGCATGCGGGTGGCCGACACCAGCCGCACGGCGTATTGGATCAGCGAGGGGTCGACATACACCTGCCGCGCCTCGGCCTGCAGCGCCGCGAGCTGCTCGGTGGTCGCCACCGGGCTGGCCTCGACCGCGGGGCCGATCACGCGCTCGACGATCACGAACTCTTCCTCGTCGGTCGGGTAATCGACCAGCACCTTCATCATGAAGCGGTCCACCTGCGCTTCGGGCAGCGGGTAGGTGCCCTCGGTCTCGATCGGGTTCTGCGTGGCCATCACGAGGAAGGGGCGCGGCACGCGGTGGGTCTCGCCGGCAATGGTGACCTGGCGCTCCTGCATCACCTCCAGCAGCGCGCTCTGCACCTTGGCGGGCGCACGGTTGATCTCGTCGGCCAGCAGCAGGTTGGCGAACACGGGGCCCAGCGAGGTGCTGAACTCGCCGGTCTTCTGGTTATAGATGCGCGTGCCCACCAGGTCGGCCGGCACCAGGTCGGGCGTGAACTGGATGCGCTTGAAGCGGCCGCGCACCGCGTCGGCCAAGGTCTTGACGGTCAAGGTCTTGGCCAGGCCCGGCACCCCTTCCACCAGCAGGTGGCCGCCCGCCAGCACCGCGACCATGACGCGTTCCAGGAAGCGGTCTTGTCCGACCACGACGCGCTTGACCTGGTAGAGGATCTGCTCCATCAGCTCGGCGGTGGTCGCGGAGGGCGCGAAGGTCGGTTCGGTCTCTGTGCTCATGCGGTGCTTTCGGTGATGCGGTCAGAAAAACGCGATGGAAAAACGCGATGGGACAAGCGATCAGAAGGGCGGCGAACCGGCGGCCGAGGCAGCGTTCTCGATCGGCACTGCAAATCCGATGCCAATGAAGGTGCGCTGCTGCGTCGGGTTGAGGATGGCGGTGACGATGCCCAGCACCTCGCCGTTCATGTTGATCAGCGGGCCGCCCGAATTGCCGGGGTTGGCGGCGGCGTCGAACTGGATCAGGTTGCCCAGCTCCTGCTTGCCCTCGGGCGAGCGGAAGGAGCGCTTGAGGCCCGAGACCACGCCGGCCGACACGGATGGGCCGATGCCGAAGGGGAAGCCGACCGCGGCCACCTGGTCGCCCGGCTGCAGGTCGGCGGTGGAGCGCATGACGGCCGGGATCAGGTCGTCGGGCAGCTTCTGCGCCTGCAGCACCGCAAGATCGTTCTCGGGCTGCACGCCGGTGATGACGGCCGGCGCCTCCAGGCCGTCGGCGAAGGTGACCCTGATCTTCTCGGAGCCTGCGACCACGTGCAGGTTGGTGAGGATGATGCCCTTGTCGACGATCACCACGCCGGTGCCCACGCCGCGCTCGACCTCGCCCGGCGGCTCGTCCGCCTGCGCTTCGGGCGCCTTGCCTTTGGCCAGGTTGCGTCCTTGCTTCTGGGTCTGTGCCTCGGGGGTCTTCTTCTCGGGGCCGTAGCCCACCACCCGCACCACGGAGGGGCGGATGATCTCGGCGGCCTTGGCGGCCGGCGAGGGGAGGGTGGCCGTGTGCAGGGTGCGCAGCACGGCGGCATCGATGTCCTTCTGCGTGTACTGGCGAATGTTCTGGCGCGGCCACAGCGCGACGCTGGTTGCGGCCGATCCGATGCTGAGGGCGAGCAGCAGCGCGAAGCTGCGGCGGCCGGGCTGCCAGCGTGCCTTGGCGGCGGGCGCCGCGGCCGGGGGCGATGCGCCGTCGGCGGAGTCGCCGGGCTGCTGCGGCGTCCCGGCATCGGCCGCGTCGTCGAGCGGCGTGCGGGGCGAGCGACTGTAGAAAGCTGGCCTGCGCATCGGGACACCTCCGGCTAAAAAGTCCACGCGTGAGGAGGCACGGTAGCACGCTTTCCGCGCCAGTGCATGCGTTCGGGCATCATCCGCCGATGGCCGTCTTCGTCGATACCCATTGCCATCTGGATGCGCCGGAATTCGGCGACGAGATGCCCGCGATCCGGGCGCGCGCGGCAGAGCGGAACGTGGCCCTTTGCGTGATTCCCGCGGTGGCGGCCGCCAACTTCGCAAAGGTGCGAGAGCTGGCGCATGCGCAGGACGACGCCTACGCGCTCGGCATTCATCCCATGTGCACCGGCGAGGCGGCGGAGGAGCACCTGGCGCAGCTCGATGCGGAACTCGCGGCCCGGCACGACGACCCGCGGCTTGTCGCGGTGGGCGAGATCGGGCTCGACTTCTTCGTGCCCGGGCTCGACGCCGACAAGCAGGCACACTTCTTTCACACTCAGTTGCAGCTCGCCCGCAAGCACGGGCTGCCGGTGATCGTTCACGTTCGCCGCTCGGTGGACCAGGTGCTCAAGCATCTGCGCCAGGTGGCGGCGGACGGGCGCTGGCTGGGCATCGCGCATGCGTTCAACGGCAGCGCCCAGCAGGCGCAGGCCTGCATCGGACTCGGGCTCAAGCTGGGCTTCGGCGGGGCCCTGACCTTCGAGCGCGCGCTGCAGCTGCGCCGGCTCGCGGTGGAGTTGCCGCTCGAGGCGATCGTGCTGGAGACCGACTCGCCCGATATCCAGCCGCAGTGGATCTATCGCACGCAGGCGCAGCGCGCGGCGGGCGAGCCGCAGGGCCGCAACGAGCCGGGCGAGCTGCCGCGCATCGCCGAGGTGCTGGCAGACCTGCGCGGCATCGCGCCCGAGGCGCTCGCCGAAGCCACCACGCGCAACGCGATCGCGGCGCTGCCGCGTCTGTCGGCGCTGATGGGCGCGTCGGCGGATCGCCTACCCGCCGCGTAGGCCGAGGGCGCTTGTTGCGCGGCGGCGGGGTTCGCGCACGCTTTCGATGTCATCCTTGGCTTTCGAGTGACCGTTGCAAGACGGTGGCAAGTTCGTCACTCCAACATCCAAAGGAGCTTTCCTCATGAAGAACACAGCATCGATTCGCGTTCTCCCTGCCGCGCTGGCACTCGCCCTGGCATCCATCGGCCTGTCGGCCACGGCTCAGACCCAGACTCAGGCCCAGCCTGCCGCCCAGCCGACCCCGGTCGAGAAGGTGGAGAACGCCGGCGAGAAGGCCTGGGACGCGACCAAGAGCGGCACCAAGAAAGCCGTGAGCGCGACCGAGAGCGGCGCCGAGAAGGCGTGGGAGGGTACCAAGAAGACCACCAAGAAGGCCTGGAGCGCCACCAAGAGCGGCACCAAGAAGGCGACGCATGCGACCGGCGAAGCCGCCGGCAAGGCCGGCACGGCCGTGAGCAACACCGCCGCGGCGGCCGGCGACAAGACCCGCCAGGTGGGCGACAAGATCGGCGAGAAGATCCCGGGCACGGCCCAGAACGAAGCCGCGAAGAAGCCCTGATGGCCGCTTGATGCCCCGCAAAAAAACCCGCCGTCGGCGGGTTTTTTTGCTTCTATGCTCGCGGGTGAGATGGATCGACGCGACGAGCACCCCGGCGAAACGCAGACAGTGCTCACGGGCCTGGCGCCGATCGTGTCGGAATCCACGGTGCTGCTGATTCTCGGCAGCTTCCCGAGCGTCCGGTCGATCGCGCAGCGGCAGTATTATGCGCACCCGCAAAACCAGTTCTGGAGAATCTTGCAAGCCACCTGGCCCGACATCCCGCTGCCCATGGGGCCCGACAGCTATCAAAAGCGTAGCGACTGGCTGCTCGCGCGCGGCCTCGGCCTATGGGACGTGTACGGGCGCTGCCGGCGCGAGGGCAGCCTCGATTCGGCGATCCGCGACGCTGTCGTCAACGACATCGCGGGCCTGCGCCTGCCGGCGCTGGCTGCCATTGCACACAATGGTGGCGAGAGCTTCAGGCATGCGCGGCACACGCGCACGCTGGGCGTGCCGGTCCATCGCCTGCCCTCGTCCAGCCCGGCGCACGCATCCTGGAGCTTCGAACGCAAGGCGGCGGCATGGCGCGAGGTGATCGCGCAGTACCTGCCCGTGCCATGAAGCGCGCCCTGCCCGAGGTCAACTTCTCCGACTACGGGGACGTGCGCTACCTGCACCTGGGCACCGAGTGGGTCCAGGGCTCGATGAAGCTGGACGCACCCTTCGAGATCGAGCTCGAGTACGTGCAGCGCATGATGGCCTGGCTGCTCTTCGTCGACCCTGCCGAGGTGCCGAAGCGCCACGCCATGCAGCTGGGCCTGGGCGCGGCCAGCCTCACCAAGTTCTGCCGCAAGGCGCTGCGCATGCGCACCACGGCGATCGAGCTCAATCCGCGGGTCGTGGCGGCCTGCCGCGGCTGGTTCAAGCTGCCGGCCGACGATGCCCGGCTGCGCGTGGTGGTGGCCGATGCGCAGACCGAAATCCGCAAGCCCGAATGGCAGGGCACGGTGGATGCGCTGCAGGTCGACCTCTACGACCACGAGGCCGCGGCGCCGGTGCTCGACAGCGAGGACTTCTATGCCGACTGCCGACGCCTGCTGACCGAAGACGGCTGCATGACGGTGAACCTCTTCGGCCGCTCCTCCAGCTACGAGCGCAGCCTCGAGAAAATTGCCGGCGCATTTGGCGAGAAAGCGCTGTGGGCCTTCCGGCCGACGCGCGAGGGCAACACCATCGTGCTGGCCCAGCGCAGCCCCAGCCGGCCCAAGCGCCCGGCGCTTGCCGAGCGCGCCCAAAGCATCCAGACTCGCTGGAGCCTGCCCGCGCCCAAGTGGCTGCGGGTGTTCAAACCGATCGCCGACCGATGAACGCAGTGACCTCTCCCCATTCGGCTGCTGCCCGCCACGAAGGGCCCCTCAACCTGCGGCACCTGATCGAATGGCTCGCGAAGGACCGCGTGATCTCGCCCGAGGAGGCCAAGCGGACGCTGACGCGCTGCGCCCAGGCCGAGAGCCGGCAGCCGCCGCTGGTGCGGCTGGCCAATGTGGCCATGACGCGCCAGGGCGACGGCAAGCCGCTCGACCTGGAGATGCTGACCGAATGGCTGGCCGGCCGCGCCGGGCTCGCGTATCTGCGCATCGATCCGCTGCGCGTCGACGTCGGCAAGGTGGCCGACACCATGAGTGCCGCCTATGCCGAGCGCCACAAGGTGCTGCCGGTGCAGGTCACGCCGGCCGAGGTGGTGGTGGCCACTGCCGAACCCTTCCTCACCGACTGGATCGCCGAGGTCGAGCGGCAGGCGCGCCGTCCGGTGCGGCGCGTGGTTGCGAACCCGACCGACATCCAGCGCTACACGGCCGAGTTCTTCTCGCTGGCCAAGTCGGTGCGCGCGGCGCAGAAGGCCGGCGGCAACGCGGGCAGCGCGAGCTTCGAGCAGCTGGTCGAGCTGGGCAAGAGCAACAAGCAGCTCGACGCCAACGACCAGAGCGTGGTGCAGGTGGTCGACTGGCTGTGGCAGTACGCCTTCGACCAGCGCGCCAGCGACATCCACCTGGAGCCGCGGCGCGAGCAGGGCGTGATCCGCTTTCGCATCGACGGCGTGCTGCACCCGGCCTACCAGATGCCGATGGGCGTGATGAACGCGATGGTCTCGCGCATCAAGCTGCTGGGCCGCATGGACGTGGTGGAGAAGCGCCGCCCGCTCGATGGCCGCATCAAGACCCGAAACATGCGGGGCGACGAGGTCGAGATGCGGCTTTCGACGCTGCCCACTGCCTTCGGCGAGAAGATGGTGATGCGCATCTTCGATCCGGACACCGCGGTGAAGGATCTCGACGCACTGGGCTTTGCACAGCACGACGCGCAGCGCTGGGAACAGCTGGTGACCCGGCCGCACGGCATCATCCTGGTGACCGGGCCGACCGGCTCGGGCAAGACCACCACGCTCTACTCGACGCTCAAGCGGGTGGCGACGGAGGAGGTCAACGTCAGCACCATCGAGGACCCGATCGAGATGATCGAATCCTCCTTCAACCAGACGCAGGTGCAGCCGCAGCTGGACTTCGGCTTCACCGAGGGCCTGCGCGCGCTGATGCGGCAGGACCCGGACATCATCATGGTGGGCGAGGTCCGCGACCTCGCCACCGCCGAGATGGCGGTGCAGGCCGCGCTCACCGGCCACCTGGTCTTCAGCACCCTGCACACCAACGATGCGCCCAGCGCCATCACGCGGCTGATGGAGCTGGGGGTGCCCAACTACCTCATCAACGCCACCATGCTCGGCGTGCTGGCGCAGCGCCTGGTGCGCACGCTGTGCCCGCATTGCAAGGTGCCGGACGAGAGCGTCACGCGCGAACAGCTCGGCGCCTTCGTCAAGCCCTGGCAGATCACCGGCTCGGTGCGCGCCTACAAGCCGGTCGGCTGTGTCGACTGCCGCATGACAGGCTACCGCGGCCGCATGGGTCTCTACGAGCTGCTCACGATCAGCGAGCCCTTCAAGACCTTGGTCGACAAGGAGCCCAACGTGGGCGCGCTGCGGCACCAGGCCGTGGCCGACGGCATGCGGCCGTTGCGCCTGGCCGGCGCCCTGCGCGTCGCCGAAGGGCTGACCACCGTCGACGAAGTCCTGAGCGCCACGCCGCCGCTCGAATAGAACCGGGCGCGAGACCTCGCGCCCCGGGAAAACCCTGGCTTCACGTTAGGTGGTATCCACATCGATCCTGACCACCGGCTGACCCCACAATCCGCTGTTCGAAATTTTTCGAGGGGACAGTTCGTGAAGATCAAAAGTCAAAGGGACTTTTTCGCGGGTCTGATGTTCACCGTCGTCGGCATTGCCTTCGCATGGGGAGCAACGACCTACAGCGTGGGCACCGGCGCGCGCATGGGGCCCGGCTACTTTCCGCTGATGCTGGGCATCCTGCTGGCCGTGCTGGGGGTCATCGTGATCTTCACGGCGCTGACCATCGAGACGGTGGACGGCGAGCCGGTGGGCAAGATGGCCTGGCGTCCGCTGACCTTCATCATCGGCTCCAACATCGTGTTCGGCATCCTGCTCGGCGGCCTGCCCGGCATCGGCTTGCCCGCCATGGGCCTGATCGCCGCCATCTACGCCCTGGTGCTGATCGCCGGTCTCGCGGGCGAGCACTACCACATCCGATCCAGCCTGATCCTCGCCACCATCCTGGCGGTGGGCAGCTATGTCGCCTTCGTGGTCCTGCTCAAGCTGCAGTTCCAGGTCTGGCCCACCTTCATTACCGGCTGAGAGCGACAACGCCATGGATCTCATCAACAACCTCACCATCGGGTTCACCGCGGCTTTCACGCTGCAGAACCTCATCTACGCTTTCGTCGGCTGCCTGCTGGGCACGCTGATCGGCGTGCTGCCGGGCATCGGCCCGGTCGCCACCATCGCCATGCTGCTGCCGGCCACCTACGCGCTGCCACCGGTGGCCGCGCTGATCATGCTGGCCGGCATCTACTATGGCTCGCAATACGGCGGCTCCACCACGGCCATCCTGGTGAACCTGCCGGGTGAATCGTCCTCGGTCGTCACGGTGATCGACGGCCACCAGATGGCCAAGCAGGGGCGAGGAGGGGCCGCGCTCGCGGCAGCCGGCCTGGGGTCCTTCTTCGCGGGCTGCGTCGGCACGCTGATCCTGGCCGCCTTCGCACCGCCGCTGACCGAGCTGGCCTTCAAGTTCGGCCCGGCCGAGTACTTCTCTCTGATGGTGCTGGGCCTGATCGGCGCGGTGGTGCTGGCCTCGGGCTCGCTGCTCAAGGCGATCTGCATGATCGTGCTGGGCTTGCTGATCGGGCTGATCGGCACCGACGTGAACTCGGGTGTGGCGCGCTACAGCTTCGACATCCCCGAGCTGACCGACGGCATCGGCTTCATCGTGATCGCGATGGGCGTGTTCGGCTATGGCGAGATCATTTCCAACCTTTCGCGTCCCGAGGAAGACCGCCAGGTCTTCACCTCCGAGGTGCACCACCTGTGGCCCACCAAGGAAGACTTCAAGAACGGCTTCCCCGCGGTGCTGCGCGGCACCACGCTCGGCTCCTGCCTCGGCATCCTGCCCGGCGGCGGCGCGCTGCTGTCGGCCTTCGCGGCCTACACGCTCGAGAAGAAGATGAAGCTCAAGGCCGGCGAAGTGCCCTTCGGCAAGGGCAACATCCGCGGCGTGGCCGGGCCCGAGGCGGCCAACAACGCGGGCGCCCAGACCTCCTTCATCCCGCTGCTGACCCTGGGCATCCCGCCGAACCCGGTGATGGCGCTGATGGTCGGCGCGATGACCATCCACAACATCCAGCCCGGCCCGCAGGTGATGACCAGCAATCCCGAGCTGTTCTGGGGCCTGATCGCCTCGATGTGGATCGGCAACCTGATGCTGATCATCCTGAACCTGCCGCTCATCGGCATCTGGATCAAGCTGCTGTCCATTCCTTACCGCTGGCTGTTCCCGGCCATCGTGCTGTTCTGCGCCATCGGCGTGTACTCGACCAACAACAACACCTTCGACGTCTGGATGGTCGCGATCTTCGGTGTGGTGGGCTACATGTTCATCAAGCTGGGCTGCGAGCCGGCGCCGCTGCTGCTGGGGCTGATCCTCGGGCCGATGATGGAGGAGAACCTGCGGCGTGCGCTGCTGCTGTCGCGCGGCTCGTGGAGCGTGTTCGTCACGCGGCCGATTTCGGCCGGGCTGCTGGTCGCGGCTGCGCTGATGGTCGTGATCGTGCTGCTGCCGGCGGTCAAGTCCAAGCGCCAGGAAGCCTTCGTCGAAGTCGACTGAAGCTTCTCGCTTCGCCGAGCGGCGCCTTCGGGCGCCGTTTTGCTTTGAGCAGCCGCAACGCCGAAGCCTCAGAATCTGACCCATGAAAGTGAAAAGATCCGCCCTTCTTCGTGCCGGCGCACTGGTGCTGTGCGCGGCTGCATTGCCCGCTGCCTTCGCGCAGCAGGCCTACCCCAACAAGCCGATCCGTCTGATCGTGCCTTTCCCGGCCGGTGGCGCCACCGACCTCTTCGCGCGCACCCTGTCGCAAAAGATGGGCGAGAAGCTGGGTACGACGCTGGTCATCGACAACAAGCCGGGCGCCGGCGGCGCCATCGGCTCCGACCTCGCGGCCAAGGCGCCGGCCGACGGCTACACGCTGCTTTTGGCGACCACCAGCACGCACTCGATCGGCCCCGCCATCAACGCGAAGCTGCCCTACGACGCCGTGCGCGACTTCACGCCCATCGCGCATGTGGGCGATGCCCCCAGCATCATGCTGGTGCCCAACAGCTCGCCGGCGAAGACGGTGCGCGAATGGATCGAGTATGCGAAGAAGAATCCCGGCAAGCTCAACTACGCCTCCAGCGGCAACGGCACCATCGTGCAGCTCACGGCGGAGCTCTTCAAGGCGCAGGCGGGCGTGTTCGTCACCCACATCCCGTACAAGGGCACGGCGCTGGCGATCCCCGACCTGATCAGCGGCAAGATCGACGTGCTCTTCGATTCGCTGCCCACCGGCATGCCGCACGTGCGCGACGGCCGGCTGCGCGCGCTCGGCGTGACCTCGCTCGATCGGAGTCCGCTGGCGCCCGAGCTGCCGGCCATCGCCGACGTGCTGCCGGGCTTCGAGTCGAACACCTGGTTCGGCCTCTATGCGCCCAAGGGGCTTCCGGCCGATCTACTGGCGCGCATCAATGCCGCGGCCAACGAGTCGGTGAGCGACCCCGAGGTGCGCGACAAGCTCTCCAAGCTGGGCATCGCGCCCGCCACCGGCAGCCCGGCGCGGTTCGCGGCCATGGTGGCGCAAGACTCCGCCAAATGGAAGAAGATCATCACCGAACGAAAAATCATCAGCGACTGAAGCCATGAAGTTCGACTACGCCAATCCCTACACCTCCACCCGCATCCCGGTCTTTGCGCGCAACGTGGTCTCGACCTCGCATCCGCTCGCGGCGCAGGCCGGCCTGCGCATCCTTCAGCAGGGCGGCAATGCGGTCGATGCGGCCGTCGCCACCGCGGCCGTGATGACCCTGGTCGAGCCCGTCAGCAACGGCCTGGGCAGCGACGCCTTCTGCATCCTGTGGGACGGCGAGCGGCTGCACGGGCTCAACGCATCCGGCTGCTCGCCGGCCGCCTGGACGCCCGAGTACTTCCATCGCAAATACGGCAAGGACGCCGCGGCACCGCCACAGCGCGGCATCGACTCCGTCATCGTGCCCGGTGCCGTCGGCAGCTGGGTCGCGCTGTCCGAGCACTTCGGCAAGCTGCCCTTCGAGGACCTGATGGCACCGGCCATCGAGATCGCCGAGCGTGGCTACCTGGTGCCCCCGGTGGTGCAGCAGAAATGGGCCGCAGCCACGCCGATCCTGCAATCGCAGCCCGGCTTCGCCGACGCCTTCCTGCCCTGGGGCCGCGCGCCCGAGGTCGGCGAGCTGTTCCGCTTTCCCGCCGCGGCGCGCGCGCTCAAGGCGATCGCCGCCACCCGGGGCGACGCCTTCTACAGCGGAGAGATCGCCGAGGCGATGGAGAAGTTCTCGCTGGCCCACGGCGGCTGCCTCAAGGTGCGCGACCTCGCCAACTGGAAGCCGGAATGGGTGGCTCCGATCGCGCAGGACTATCGCGGCTACACGCTGCACGAGATGCCGCCCAACGGCCAGGGCATCGCCGCGCAGATCGCGCTGGGGATCCTGCAGAACTTCGACATGGCCTCGATGCCGCCCGACTCGGTGGCCTCGCAGCACCTGCAGATCGAGGCGATGAAGCTGGCCTTCGCCGATACGTACCGCTACGTGTCCGACCCATCGTCGATGGAGGTGTCCCCGCTGCAAATGCTCGATGACGCCTACCTCGCCTCGCGTGCCAAACTGATCGACGTGAAAAAAGCGCAGGATTTCAAGGCCGGCAACCCCGTCAAGGGCGGCACCATCTATCTCACCGCGGCTGACGAGAGCGGCATGATGGTGAGCTTCATCCAGAGCAACTACATGGGCTTCGGCTCCGGCTGCGTGGAGCCGTCCTTCGGCATCAGCCTGCAGAACCGCGGCCACGGCTTCAGCCTGGATGCCAAGAGCCCCAATGTGGTCGAGCCGCGCAAGCGCCCCTTCCACACCATCATCCCGGGCTTCCTCACGAAGGACGGTCAGCCGGTGATGAGCTTCGGCGTGATGGGCGGCAACATGCAGCCGCAGGGCCACATGCAGACGCTGGTGCGCATGCTGGACCACGCCCAGAACCCGCAGGCGGCCTGCGACGCGCCGCGCTGGCGCTTCAACCACGGGCTGGAGATCAACGCCGAAGGGGCGATGAAACCCGAACTCGTGCAAGGCCTCGGCGCGCTCGGCCACAAGGTCGAGGTGATCAACGACTCCTACCAGGACTTCGGCGCCGGCCAGTTCATCTGGCGTGCAGGCGAGCCGGCGGTCGAGGGCTACGTGGCGGCGAGCGATGCCCGGCGCGACGGCCTCGCTGCTGGTTACTGAGCGCCGATGTCTTGCGTGCAGGCAGGCGCCGCGGGACCCGCGCACACGCACAAGCGCATCGGGCCCGGACTGGCGCTCGCCTCGCTGGGCGCCATCGCCTTCAGCGGCAAGGCCATCATCGTCAAGCTGGCCTACCGCTACGGCGTGGACGCGGTCACGCTCATCATGCTGCGCATGCTGTTCGCGCTGCCGCTGTTCGCGCTCATGGCCTGGTGGGCGGGGCGCGGGAAGCCGGCCCTGACGCGGCGCGACTGGATGGGCGTGGCCGGCCTCGGCTTCTCCGGCTACTACCTCTCCAGCTTTCTGGACTTCGCAGGTCTGGCCTACGTCACGGCCAGCCTCGAGCGGCTGATCCTGTATCTCAACCCGACGCTGGTGCTGCTGTTCGGCTGGATCGTGTACCGCCGCCGCATCACGCGCTGGCAGGCCGCCGGCATGGCGATCAGCTATGCGGGGGTGCTGTTGGTCTTCGGCCACGAGTTGCAGCTGGGCCAGAGCGCGGCGGCCGCCTGGGGCACGCTGCTCGTCTTCCTGAGCGCGGTGAGCTATGCGGTCTACCTCGTGGCCAGCGGCGAATTCGTCAAGCGCCTGGGATCGCTGCGGCTGGTGGGGCTCGCGACCAGCGTGGCCTGCGTGCTGTGCATCGTGCAGTTCCTGTTGTTGCGGCCGCTGGAAACGGCCTTCCTCGTGGCGCCTGCGGTGATCTGGCTGTCGGTGCTCAACGCGATCGTCTGCACCGCACTGCCGGTGCTGGCGGTGATGATGGCCATCGAACGCATCGGGCCCGCGATGGCCGCGCAAACGGGCATGATCGGCCCGATGTCGACCATCCTGATGGGCGTGCTGATCCTCGGCGAGCCCTTCACCGCGTGGATCGCGGCCGGCACCGTGCTGGTGATCGCGGGCATTTTTGTTTTCACACGTACAGGGCGCTGAACGCCCGAAGGAATTCGATCATGGATCTTGGAATCGCAGGCAAAACGGCCCTCGTGTGCGGGGCCAGCAAAGGGCTCGGCTACGGCTGCGCGGAGGCGCTGGTGCGCGAAGGCGTGAACGTGCTGATCGTGGCGCGCGGCGCAGAGGGCCTGGCGGATGCGGCGAAGAAACTCGAGGCGGCGGCCGCAGCCTGCGGGAGCGCCGTCAAGCCCTGGGTCAAGCCGGTGGCCGCCGACATCACGACGGTCGAAGGGCGCGCCGCGGTGTTCGCGCTGCAGAAGGACTTCGACATCGTCGTCACCAACGCCGGCGGCCCGCCCCCGGGCGACTTCCGCGACTGGGACCGCGAGGCCTGGATCAAGGCGGTGGATGCCAACATGCTCACGCCCATCGAGCTGATCAAGGCGACGGTCGACGGCATGGCGGCGCGCGGCTTCGGGCGCATCGTCAACATCACCTCCAGCTCGGTGAAGGCGCCGATCGACATCCTCGGTCTCTCCAATGGCGCGCGCAGCGGGCTCACGGGCTTTGTCGCGGGCGTGGCGCGCAGCGGGATTGCGGCCCAGGGCGTGACCCTCAACAACCTGCTGCCGGGCTCCTTCGACACCGACAGGCTGAAGGGCACCATGGCCGGCGCAGCGAAGAAGACGGGCCAGGACTTCGACACCGTGTGGGAAAGCCGCAAGAAGAACATTCCGGCGAAGCGCTTCGGGACGCCGGAGGAGTTCGGGGCGATCTGTGCCTTTCTGTGCAGCGTGCAGGCGGGTTATTTGACGGGGCAGAACGTGCTGGCGGATGGCGGGGCGTACCCGGGCACCTACTGATTCGTGCGCACTCTCCCGGAAGGCGAGAGAGTTCAAATACCCCCTCCAGCACCACCATCGCACCCTGACTACGATGTGCCTCCCCAACCCATCCAGACAAAAGGAAAACCCATGCGCAGCAAAGCCATCCGCATCGACCGCAATGGCGGCCCCGAGGAACTGAAGCTCGTCGAGGTCGAAGTGGGCGAGCCCGGCCCCGGCGAGATTCGCATCCGCCATCACGCGGTCGGGCTCAACTTCATCGACACCTACCAGCGCAGCGGGCTCTATCCCTTGTCCCTGCCGCTGCAGCTCGGCATGGAGGCGGCGGGTGTGGTCGAGGCGGTGGGCGAGGGCGTCACGCACCTGAAGGCCGGCGACCGTGCCGCCTATGCCAGCCAGCCGCCCGGCGCCTACTGCGAGCTGCGCGTGATGCCGGCCAAGACCGTGTGCAAGCTCCCGGACTCGATTTCCTTCGAGACCGGCGCGGCCATGATGCTCAAGGGCCTGACGGCCCAGTACCTCTTGAAGAAGACGCTGCCGGCCGAGGGCCTGCAGCCGGGCGACTTCATCCTCTTCCACGCGGCCGCCGGCGGCGTGGGGCTGATTGCGTGCCAATGGGCCAAAGCCCTCGGCCTGCAGCTCATCGGCACGGCCGGCACCGACGCCAAGTGCAAGCTGGCGCTGGAGTACGGCGCCGCGCATGCGATCAACTACAGCACCGAGAATTTTGCCGAGCGCGTCAAGGAGATCACGGGCGGCAAGGGCGTGAAGGTGGTGTACGACTCGGTGGGCAAGGACACCTTCGAGGGCTCGCTGAATTGCCTGCGGCCTTTCGGCCTGCTCGCCATCTTCGGCAACGGCTCGGGGCCGGTGCCGCCGGTCAACCTCGGCGTGCTCGCCTCCAAGGGCTCGCTCTACATCTCGCGGCCCACGCTGTTCACGCACATCGCCACGCGCGAGAGCACGCAGGCCATGGCCGACGACCTGTTCGCCGCGGTCACCAGCGGTGCGGTGAAGATCCCGATCGAGCAGCGCTACGCCCTGGCCGACGTGCAGCAGGCGCACCGCGACCTGGAGGCGCGCAAGACCACGGGCTGCACCATCCTCACGCTCTGAGCGCGCTGGGGCCGCCCCTCACTCGATCTCGGCCAGCCGCGACTCGCGCATGCGCGTGCGGGAAAGCGCGCCGGCCGAGTCGAGGATCGGGTAGGCGATCGAGCAGATGTGGGAGTTGATGCGCTTGAGCTCGCTGATCAGGTCGATGTGCAGCGAGCTGGTCTCGATGCTGGAGGCGGTCTGCTCCGACAGGCGCTCCAGGTGCGTGCCGGCATAGGCGCGCTCCAGGTCGCGAAAGCGCGCCTTCTCCTCCAGCAGCCTCTGTGCGTCGCGCACATTGGCATTGAGGAACACGCTCATGCCGAGCCGCAGGTTGGCGAGCAGCCGCTCGTGCAGCTCGACGATCTCGCGCATGCCGGCGGCGGAGAAGCTGCGCTGCTTCTTGATCTTCTTGTCCTCGATGTCGATGATCACCCGCTCGATGATGTCGCCGATCTGCTCCATGTTGATGGTGAAGCTGATGATGTCGGTCCAGCGCCGGCTCTCTTCCTCGCCCAGCGCCTCGCGCGAGATCTTGGTCATGTAGTACTTGATGGCCGAGTAGAGCTCGTCCACCGTGTCGTCCAGCTTGCGCAGCTCGGCGGCCAGGCGCAGGTCGTTGTCGCGGATCACCTTGAGCATGCCGATCAGCATGGTCTCGACCACGTCGGCCTGATGCAGGGCCTCGCGCGCGGCGTTGGAGATCGCCAGCGTGGGCGTCGAGAGCGCGGAGGGGTCGAGGTGCCGCGGCCGCTGCATGGCGGGCGATTCGGTCGGCACCGGGAGCAGCCGTGTCACCAGCCCCGCGATCCAGCCGGTGAGCCCGATGAAGCCGATGCTGATGATGAGGTTGAAGCCCAGGTGGAACAGCACCACGAGCTGTGTCGCGTCGGAGATGTAGGGCCGGGCCTCGCGCAGGTAGAGGCCGACGAAGGGCGCCGCGATCGCCACGCCCAGCAGCTTGAAGATCAGGTTGCCGACCGTGACCTGGCGCACCGGGACCGCCGACTTCGCGGTGGTCAGCACCGCCAGCAGGCCGCTGCCCAGGTTGGCGCCCAGCACCAGGCCGAGCGCCACATCCAGCGGCACCACGTTGGAGCTGGCCATCGCCGCGACCAGCAGCACCACCGCCAGGCTGGAGTAGGCCGCGATCGCCAGCACGGCACCGATGGTGACCTCCAGCAGCACGTCGCTGGCGAGCGAGGCGAGGAGCTCCAGCACCGCGGGCGAGGAGAACAGCGGCCCGGTCGCCTCGACCACCAGCTGCAGCGCCAGCAGCATCAGGCCGAGGCCGATCAGCACTCGCCCGATGCGGCCGGCCACCGTGGAGCCGCGCGAGATGAAGAGCACCACGCCGACGAAGATGAAGAGCGGCGACAGCCAGGAGAGGTCGGCCGAGAACAGCACCGACATCAGCGCCGTGCCGACGTCGGCGCCGCGCATCACGGCCAGCGCGGCCGGCAGCGCCACCAGGCCCTGGCCGACGAAGGAGGAGGTCATCAGCGAGGTGGCGGTGCTCGATTGCACCAGCGCCGTGACGCCGATGCCCGAGAGCGCGGCCGTGAAGCGGTTGCGCATGCTGTGCACCAGGATCTTGCGCAGGTTGGCGCCGAAGACGCGCAGCACGCCGGTGCGAACGAGATGGGTGCCCCATACCAGCAGCGCGACGGCGGCCAGCAGATTCAACAGGTGCTTCATGGAAGCGAAGGACTATAGACCAGCCTTCGGCTCCCGCCGCCGGGGCCGGCGCCTTACTTGCCGCGGCGCACGCGCCGCAGCTCGTCGAGGATGAGGCAGATGGCGCCGATGGTGATGGCGCTGTCTGCCACGTTGAAGGCCGGGAAGTGGCGGCCTGCCAGGTGGAAGTCGAGGAAGTCGACCACGTAGCCGTGCATCATGCGATCGACCACGTTGCCGATCGCTCCGCCCAGGATGGCGGCCATGGCGAAGGAGAAGAGCTTCTGGCCGGCGTGCGACCGGAGCATCCAGATGATGAACAGCGCCGCCGCCACCCCGATGGCGGTGAAGAACCAGCGCTGCCAGCCCGCCGCATCCGCGAGGAAGGAGAAGGCGGCGCCGGTGTTGTGGGCGCGCACGATGTTGAAGAAGCTGGTGATGTAGGTGGCATCGCCCAGCTTGTAGTAGCCCAGGATGAGCGTCTTGGTGAACTGGTCGAGGATCAGGATGACCAGGGCCAGGGCGAGCCAGGGCCAGATGCCGGTGCGCGGCGAGGCGAGCGAGCGGGTCGCGGCCATCAGGCGGCACTCCTGGCTTCGCCGGCACCGAACAGGTTGCTGGTGCAGCGGCTGCACAAGCTCGGATGCGCCGGGTCGTGGCCCACGTCGTCGCGCCAGTGCCAGCAGCGCTCGCACTTGGTGGCGGTGCTGGGCGTGACCTGCACCGCCAGGGCCCCGCTCTGGTCCAAGTCGACCACCGAGGTGATGAGGACGAACTTCAAGTCTTCGCCCAGAGAAGCCAGCAGGGCATGGTCTTCGGCCGGCACGGCGAGCTTCACGTTGGCTTGCAGCGAGGAGCCGACCTGGCCGGCCGCGCGCACGTTCTCGATCTCCTTGTTGACCGCATCGCGCACCTCGCGGATGCGCGACCACTTGGCCAGAAGCGCTTCGTCGGGCTGCCCCAGGTCGCAGTACACCTGGGTGAAGATCGATTCGCCGTTGCCGCAGAACTTCCAGGCCTCTTCGGCCGTGAAGCTGAGGAAGGGCGCCATCCAGCGCAGCATCGCCTGCGTGATGTGCCACAGCGCCGTCTGCGCGCTGCGCCGCGCGCGCGATCCGGGCGCGGTGGTGTAGAGGCGGTCCTTCAGGATGTCGAGGTAGAAGGCGCCCAGGTCCTCCGAGCAGTAGACCTGCAGCTTGGCCACCACCGGGTGGAACTCGTAGACCTTGTAGTGCGCCAGCACCTCGGCCTGGAACTGGGCGGCGCGGCTCAAGGCGTAGCGGTCGATCTCGAGCAATTCGGCCAGCGGGACCGCGTCCTTGGCGATGTCGAAGTCGCTGGTGTTGGCGAGCAGGAAGCGCAGCGTGTTGCGGATGCGGCGGTAGGCGTCCACCACGCGGGCGAGGATCTTGTCGTCGCCGGCGATGTCGCCGGAGTAGTCGCTGGCCGCGACCCAGAGGCGGATGATCTCGGCGCCCAGCTTCTTGTTGACCTCCTGCGGCTCGATGCCGTTGCCGAGCGACTTGCTCATCTTGCGGCCCTGGCTGTCGACCGTGAAGCCGTGGGTCAGGAGGCCCTTGTAGGGCGCGCGTCCGTACAGCGCGCAGGCGATCAGCAGCGAGGAGTGGAACCAGCCGCGGTGCTGGTCGTGGCCTTCGAGGTAGAGATCGGCCTCGGGGCCGGTTTCGTGGTGCCCGTTCGCGTGCGTGCCGCGCAGCACGTGCGAGAAGGTGGAGCCCGAGTCGAACCAGACCTCGAGGATGTCGGTGCTCTTGGTGTAGTGCGGCGCGTCGTCGGCGCCCAGCATCTCTTCGGTGGTCGCGCGGCTCCAGGCCTCGATGCCGCCTTTCTCGACGATGTCGGCCGCCTGGTCGAGGATCTCCATGGTGCGCGGATGCAGCTCGCCCGTGTCCTTGTGCAGGAAGAAGGGGATGGGCACGCCCCAGCTGCGCTGGCGGCTGATGCACCAGTCGGGCCGGTTGGCGATCATGTCGTGCAGGCGCGCCCTGCCGTTCTCGGGGTAGAAGCCGGTGTCGTCGATGGCAGCCAGCGCCAGCTGGCGCAGGGTCTTCGGGGCCTTGTCCTTGGTGAACACGCCCTCGCCCTCGTCCATGCGCACGAACCACTGGGCCGCGGCGCGGTAGATCACCGGCGTCTTGTGGCGCCAGCAGTGCGGGTAACTGTGGGTGATGGTGTCGGTGGCCAGCAGCCGGCCGGCATCGCGCAAGGCCTGGATGATGTGCGGCACCGCCTTCCAGATGTGCTGGCCGCCGAAGAGCGGGAAGTCGGGCGCGTAGGCGCCGTTGCCCTGCACCGGATTCAGGATGTCGTCGTAGGCGACACCGTGCGCGATGCACGAGTTGAAGTCGTCCACGCCATAGGCGGGCGAGGAGTGGACGATGCCGGTGCCGTCGTCGGCGGTGGCGTAGTCGGCCAGGTACACCGGCGACAGGCGGCGGTAGCCGGCATCGGCGTCGTACAGCGGATGCTCGAATTCGAGGCCGCCCAGCTTCTCGCCCTTGACGGTCGCGAGCACCTTGGCGTCGAGTGCGTAGCGGTTCATGCACATCTCGACCAGCGAGGCGGCCAGGATCAGCAGGCCGCGGTCGGTGTCGACCAGCGCGTAGTCCAGCTCGGGGTTGAGGTTGAGGGCCTGGTTGGCGGGGATGGTCCACGCGGTGGTGGTCCAGATCACGACGAAGATGTCCTTGCCTTCGCTCCCTGTCTCTCCAGGCAGGCCGAAGGCCTCCAGCACGCGGTCGGGCGCATGCGCCTTGAATGCGACATCGACCGTGTTGGACTTCTTGTCCGCATACTCGATTTCGAACTCCGCCAGCGAGGAGCCGCAGTCGAAGCACCAGTACACCGGCTTGAGCCCGCGGTAGACGAAGCCGCGCTCGATCACGCGCTTGAAGGCGCGCAGCTCGCCCGCCTCGTTGGCGAAGTTCATCGTCTTGTACGGATGGTCCCATTCGCCCAGCACGCCCAGGCGCTGGAAGTCGGTCATCTGCTGCGCGATCTGCTCCGCGGCGTAGGCGCGGCTCTTGGCCTGCATCTCGTCGCGGCTCAGGTTGCGGCCGAATTTCTTCTCGATGGCGTTCTCGATCGGCAGGCCGTGGCAATCCCAGCCCGGCACGTAGAGCGCGTCGTAGCCCTCGAGCTGGCGCGCCTTGGTGATCATGTCCTTCAGGATCTTGTTGACCGCATGGCCCATGTGGATCTGGCCGTTGGCATAGGGCGGGCCGTCGTGCAGGATGAACTTGGGCGCACCCCGGCGCGCATCGCGCAGCCGGTGGTAGCGCCCTTCGTCGTTCCATTCCCGGACCCAGCCCGGCTCGCGCTTGGGCAGGTCGCCGCGCATCGGGAACGGGGTGTCGGGCAGGTTGAGGGTGGCGCGGTAGTCGGTGGTGGTGGAGGCGGCGTCAGCAGACATGATGAAGTTCGAAACAGAGGGGCTTCGACAGGCTCGGCCCGAACCTGGATGCAGGTGTCGGTGCGAAG
Organism: Variovorax sp. Soil_C_17; assembly: GCF_057657265.1. Classification (NCBI taxonomy): domain Bacteria; kingdom Pseudomonadati; phylum Pseudomonadota; class Betaproteobacteria; order Burkholderiales; family Comamonadaceae; genus Variovorax; species Variovorax sp. Soil_C_17. Next base: position 42,431 of record NZ_JBDGIT010000015.1, on the reverse strand, counting down.
GAGAAAGCCGTCCGCCCTGAGCTTGCAGAAGGGCGGCAGCGCGATCGGGCCCGGTTAAATTCGATCGCGCGTGGTCTGGCGACGGGTCTCGGCGTGGGCGGAAGCGAAGAACGCACGTGCATCGCGGCCATCCTTCGCGATGCCCGCCGTCAGGGCCTCGAGGCTGGTGTAGCGCAATTCGTCGTGCAGTTTGTGCAGCAGTTCCACGCGGACGAGTTTACCGTAGGCCCCCTCCTCGCCGAGGTGGGCGGGCCAATCGAGGCAATGGGTCTCGAGCAGCACCCGGCCGGCGTTCACGTCGTTGGCATCGAGCGAGGGCCGCACGCCCAGGTTGGCCACGCCGTGCAGCGGGTGATCGTCAAGTCCGTGCACCAGCACCGCGAAGATGCCGCTTGCGGCCGGTTTCCAGTGCTTGAAGCGCAGGTTGAGCGTGCGAAAGCCGTCGTTGCGTCCCGGTGCCGAGGCGCCCAGCGCGCGGCCGAGCTTGCGGCCGTGCACCACGTGGCCGGAGATCGCGTAGGGCCGGCCGAGCAGGGCCTGCACGTCGGTCATCCGGCCCTCGGCCAAGGCCTCGCGAACGGCCGAGCTGGACACGCGCAGGCCATGCACCTCGTAGCTGTTCATGCGGGCCACGTCGAAGCCGTTGGCTTCGCCGGCTGCGTCGAGCATCGCATAGTCGCCGGCGCGCTTGGCGCCGAAGCGGAAGTCGTCGCCCACCAGCACGTAGCGCACGCCCAGGCCGTCGAGGAGCACATGCTGGATGAATTCCTCCGGCGTCTGGGCGGCCAGCCGCTTGTCGAAGGGAAGCACGATGGTCTGGCCCACACCGCTGGCAGCCAGCGCGCTGAGCTTGTCGCGCAGAGTGCCGATGCGCGCGGGCGCCAGTTCGGGCCGCTTGCTGAGCTGGGCGAAGTAGTCGCGCGGGTGCGGCTCGAAGGTCAGTACGCAGCTGGGCAGGCCGCGCAGGCGCGCCTCGGTATTGAGCAGCCCCAGCATGGCCTGATGGCCGCGGTGCACGCCGTCGAAATTGCCGATGGTCAGGGCGCAGGCCGGAGCCACGCCCGGATGCCTGAACCCCCGGAAAACCTGCATCGTTGGTATCTTTTTGATAGCGCTTCGCGCCCGTCGAATGGGCCCACTCGGGGCTTTTTGTCACAAAGCCGGTATATTGTGACGCAGTGCGTCGCCCGCAAGCTGTTCGATGTGCGCGATGTCCTGGTCTTTCCGTGGTTCTTCCCTTTTGTGAGGAGGCGTGTGTGAAGGTCTTGAAGCTGTCGGCCCAGGGGCTGCCCCAGTCGTGGATCTCGCTGGAACAAGCGGTGATCCACTATGCGGCGGACGAGGTGCGCTGGGAAGTCGGCGCGCAGGTCGCGGTGTTCCGCGGCGGGCACAACGCGGTCACGGGCCAGCAGTCGCAGATCGCGATCAACAGCATCATCGGCACCAAGGGCGTGCCGCGCATCAATCCCTTCGCGATGCGCCCCGGCCTGACCAACAGCAAGCTCTTCGCGCGCGACCGCAATATCTGCGCTTACTGCGGCGGCCATTTCCACGAGGAAGACCTGACGCGCGAGCACATCATCCCCTTCGCGCAGAACGGCATCGACAGCTGGATGAACGTGGTCACGGCGTGCAAGCCGTGCAACCACCGCAAGAGCAGCCGCACGCCCGAGCAGGCGAACATGCCCTTGCTCTACGCGCCCTACGTGCCCTCGCTGTGGGAAGACTTCATTCTGCGCAACCGCCGCATCCTGGCGGACCAGATGGAGTTCCTGATGGCGCACCTGCCGCACAACTCGCGGCTGCACGGCTAGCGCGCGGCTGTTTCAGTAGCTCAGCTCGAGCACGCTGATTTCGCCCTTCTCGGCCGGCCAGGTGCGGCCGGCCACGCGCTCGCCGTTGAATTCCGCCGTCACGCTTTCCGGCGCATCGCTCGCCAGCCGGATCTTCGAGCTCGAGACCCCGGCGCCCTGCGGCGGAACGCCGGGCAACGCGCTCTGACCGTTGAAGCGCATGGTGTCGCGCTGGGCGTCGAAGTAGCCGCGCGGGCGCGTGAAGATGACCAGGGCCTTGGCGTCGCGGTCGGCTTCGGCGAAGCGTTCCGGGCGCAACTGCACCACGGCGCTGGAGCGCGGGAAGGGGCTGCGGTAGATGTGCGTGGTGGCGTAGCCCGGTGCGCTCAGCACGAATTCATAAGGGGTCGTCGCTTGCCCCGCGAAAGGGCCCCAGCGGCCGTCCGCACCGATGCTCTGGTCCCAGGCGGCTTGGCCCCGGCGGGCGCCGGTCGCCGCATCGACGGCGTAGACGGCCAGCCGCGCACCGACCAGGGGCAGGTTGTTGACGAACGCGCCGCTGGCGGGATTGAGCGGATCGAGCCCGAGGCCCGTGACCCGGCCGGAGAGCGTGACGGTCGATTCCGCCACCGGCTGCAATGTGCGCGGCGCCTCTCCAGTCAGGAAGCGCCAGGTTGCGTCGAAAGCGGCCGGCGAGAAGGAGGTCTCGCGGTGGTCCGCCCGCGGCAGCGCGATGTTGGTCGCCCCCTTGAGCGCCGGTCCGTCGAAGCCGATGTTCGTGGCCGTGCCCTTGGCCCCGATCCACACGCCGTCGGGCTGCGCGTACTTGTCGTTGTTGTCCGACCGGATGGTGAGCCACTTCACGCCCGGCGTCACCTCGTCGCCAGCCGCGTTCTTCGGCGTATTGAGCTGCTGGATGAAGCGGCTCAGGCCTGAAAACTCGCTGCCTTCGCGCAGGCCTTTCACGGCCCAGATGCCGTGCGCCGGATTGCCGCCCAGCACCACATGGCTCACGACCTGGTCGCCGCCGCCGTTCTGCACGTAATTGCGGATGGTGTTGCCGCCGCGCGAGTTGCCGATCAGCACCACCCGGGGCGCGCCGGTGGCCTTCAGCACCCGCTCGACCTCGGCCTTGAGGAAGGCCATCGACTCGGCGGTCGAGCTGCGCCCGGGCTGCGCCACGCCGTCGTCGTCGCGTGCGAGCGGAAAGGGCTGGTCGGGCGCGAACAGCCGGTCGCGCGGCCAGCCGTTCGACTCGAAGCGCCACAGCGTGGTCTGCCACAGCGCCGCCGAATCGCCGTTGCCGTGCATGAAGACGATCGGCGGACGATCGGTCATGGTGGGCACGGAGCTGCAGGCGGCGAGCATGGTCGTGGCGAGGCTGAAGGCGATCAGGTGTCGGCGAGTGTGCATGGAAGCTCCGGCGCAATAAAGAAAGCGCCCGCCAGCACAGGTCTGGCGGGCGCGGCGTGCTATCGGAAGAAGATGGCAGCTCTGCCTGTCATGCAAAGACGCCGGCGCTGTCCTGCATGCGTGACGATACCTCGCCGAGGTGGTGCAAGGTGTCGCCGAACACCATTTCCAGCTGGGTCAGCTTTCGGAAGTAGTGGCTGCCGACGTACTCGTCGGTCACCCCTATGCCGCCGTGCAGCTGCACCGACTGCTGGCCGATGAAGCGCATGGACACGCCCAGCTGGTACTTGGCGCGCGCCATCGCCTGGCGGCGCTCGGCGGCCGGAGCATTGAGCTTGAGGGTCGCGTAGTAGCTCATCGAGCGGGCCAGTTCGAGCTGCATCTTCATGTCGGCCACGCGGTGGCGCAGCGCCTGGAAATTGGCGATGACCGTGCCGAACTGCTTGCGCGTGTTCATGTATTCGACGGTGAGCGCGAGGGTCTTGTCCATCACGCCCACACCCTCGGCGCAGGTGGCGGCGATGCCGATGTCGGCCGCATGCTCGAGTGCCGGCAGCCCGTCCTGCGCCACCAGCGTTGCGGCGGCCTTGTCGAAGACGACTTCGGCCGCGCGGCTGCCATCCTGGGTGCCGTAGCCGCGCACGGCCACGCCGTCTTCGGAGCGCGGGACGAGGAAGAGGGCGATCTTGCCGTCCAGCTGAGCGGGCACGATGAAGGCATCGGCTTCGTCGCCGGCCGGCACCAGGCTCTTGGTGCCGCTCAGGCGATAGGTGTCGCCGTCCTTCGTCGCATTGGCCTCGCAGACGTCGAGCCGGTACCGCGCCTTGCGCTCCTGGTGCGCCAGTACCACCAGCGCCTGGCCGCCTGCGATGCGCGGCAGCCAGCCGTCGCGGGTGTCCTCGTCGGCATGCCCCGCGAGCACGGCGCCGGCAATGAAGGATTGCGCCAGCGGCTCCAGCACGATGCCGCGGCCGAGCTCTTCCATCACCACCATGCCTTCGACCGGGCCCATTCCCAGCCCGCCCTCGTCCTCGGGGATGTAGAGGCCGCCCAGGCCAAGCTCCGCCAGTTCGTCCCAGGCCTCGCGCGAGAAACCGCCCGCGGCCTCGATGCCGCGGCGACGCTCGAAGCCGTAGCCCTTTTCCACCCACTTGGCGACGGCGTCGCGAAGCTGCTGCTGGTCGTCGCTGAAATTGAAGTCCATCGTCTCGTTCCTTGCTGCTGTGTGGCGCTCAACCGAGGACGGTCTGAGCGACGATGTTGCGCTGCACTTCGTTGCTGCCGCCGTAGATGGTGGTCTTGCGCATGTTGAAGTAGGTGGTCGACAGCGGCGCCAGCTCGGGGTGGCCGCCGGGGAAGTCGCCTTGCCAGCCCGCGGCCATGGCCTCGCGGATCAGCGGGAGCGCGAAGGGGCCGGCCGCCAGCATCATGAGCTCGGAATAGCGCTGCTGGATCTCGCTGCCCTTGATCTTGAGCAGGCCCGCGATGTCCAGCGAATTCTTTCCGGAGGTGGCGGCGGAGAGCACGCGCAGAACCAGCATCTCGAGCGCGACCACATCGACCTCGAGCTTGGCGATCTCGTCCCGGAAGCGCGTGTCTTCCCAGACATCTTCACGCTTGGCGATGCGCTTCAGGCGCTCCAGCTCACGCTTGGCGCGGTTGACGTCGGCGATGTTGGTGCGTTCGTGGGAGAGCAGGTGCTTGGCATAGGTCCAGCCCTTGTTCTCCTCGCCGATCAGGTTCTCGGCCGGGACCTCGACGTTGTCGAAGAACACTTCGTTGACCTCGTGGCCGCCGTCCATCAGCTTGATCGGCCGCACGGTGACGCCGGGCGACTTCATGTCGATCAGCAGGAAGCTGATGCCGGTCTGCGGCTTGCCTTCGTTGCTGGTGCGCACCAGGCAGAAGATCCACTCGCCGTACTGGCCCAGGGTGGTCCAGGTCTTCTGGCCGTTCACGATGTACTTGTCACCCTTGCGCTCGGCGCGGGTCTTGACCGAGGCCAGGTCCGAGCCCGAACCGGGTTCGCTGTAGCCCTGGCTCCACCACACCTCGCCGCTGGCGATGCCGGGCAAAAAGCGCTTGTGCTGCTCGGCATTGCCGAAAGCCTGGATGACCGGCGCCACCATCACAGGCCCGAAGGGCACGATGCGCGGCGCGCCGGCCAGCGCGGTTTCTTCCTCGAAGAGGTGCTTCTGCACCGCGGTCCAGCCCGGGCCGCCGAACTCCACCGGCCAGCCGTAGCCCAGCCAGCCCTTCTTGCCGAGGATTCTGGCCCAGCGCTGCATATCGTCGCGCGTGAGCTCCAGGGCGTTGTGCACCTTGTGGGAGATGTCTTGGGGGAGGTTGTCCTTGACCCAGGCGCGAATCTCTTCGCGGAACTTCTGTTCCTCGGGCGTGAAGCTCAAATCCATGCGTTGCCTCGCTGTGTTGGTCGGGCGCCGCGAAGGCGGCGCGTCGGTCTGTCGAACCGATCGGTTTTAGCACGGTCGTGCTTGTTTGCGCTGTCAGCGCGGCGACAAAAGCAGGGGGTGGAAACGAGCACAGATAATCCCGCCTCCCATGAAAAACATCGTGATCCTGATCTCAGGCGGCGGCTCCAACATGGCGGCCATCGTGCGCGCCGCCACGCGTGAGCGCTGGGCCCAGCGCTTCGATGCACGGGTGGCCGCGGTGATCAGCAACAAGGCGGATGCGGGCGGACTGGCGCTGGCGAAGGCACAAGGCATCGCGACCGCCGTGGTCGCGCACCAGGACTACACCAGCCGCGAGGCCTTCGACGCAGCGCTGGCCGATGCGATCGATGCGCACGCGCCGGCACTGGTGGTACTGGCCGGCTTCATGCGCATCTTGACGCCGGGCTTCGTGGCCCGGTACGAAGGCCGCCTGCTCAATATCCATCCTTCGCTGCTGCCGGCCTTTCCGGGGCTGCACACGCACCGCCGTGCCATCGAAGCGGGCTGCAAGGTGGCCGGGCTGACCGTGCACCAGGTGACCGTCGATCTCGACCACGGGCCCATCTTGGCGCAGGCGGCCGTTCCGATCCTCTCGGATGACACGCCCGCAACCCTCGCCGCGCGGGTGCTGACGCAAGAACACAGGGTTTACCCGCAGGCTATTGCAACTTGGCTGTCAGAAACAAACTGACACAATCTGGCTTTCCCCTGGAGAGCACCTTCGTGAATTGTCGTTTTCGACTCAGCCAGGTCGCCGCTGTCCGCAGCCTTGTGACGGCCGTGCGCTGCAGCTGAAGAAAGTCCGCGTTGCGACGCGCCTTCACCTCTGTCCGATCCGTGCGAAGCGCGGCTGGGGCCGGCCGTCGATTTCTACCGACTCGCCGAACATCGCAGCGGGCCTCACCCAAAGGCCCTGGGCGCCGTAGAGCGCGCGATAGAGCGTCATCGGCTCCAGCGTCTCGCTGTGGCGCACGGTGCCCAGCACTTGGTATTCGCCGCCCTTGTAGTGGCGGTAACGGCCGGGCGGGGTCTCGATCAGGGGCGGCAGGTCGTCGTCGGTCGGGGTGCTCATGGGCTTCAAACGCTTAAGGAGTGGGAATGGACCGCGCCGATTTTGTTCACCTCGTGCGCTTGAGCGAGCATGCCAGCGCTGACGACAGCCAAGGCTATCGCCGCGGAGTCGCGGTGTTCGCCGCCCTGGGCTACCTGTGGGTGATCGCCTGCATGGCACTCGCGGTCGGCATCATCGCCTGGGTGCTGCTCTCGCTGGGGCACGGGCGTTTCAATTTCACCAGGGGCTGGCTGCTGCTGTTCGCACTCGGCCTGCTGTGGGCCACGTTGCGGGCGCTGTGGGTTCGGCTCGACGAGCCGCAGGGCGTGCGGCTGGCGCCCGAAGATGCGCCTGAGCTCTTCGAAGGACTGGACCGCATCCGCCGGAAGATCGACGGACCGCCTGTTCACCATGTCTACCTCGACGGCGAGTTCAACGCCAGCATCCGCCAACTGCCGCGCTTCGGCCTCTTCGGTGGCGCCGTCAACTACCTGAGCGTGGGGCTGCCGCTGCTGATGGCGCTGGACCGGCGGCGGCTGCTGTCGGTGCTGGCCCACGAGTACGGACATCTGCGCGGAAACCACGGCAAGCTGAGCGCCTGGGTTTACCGCACGCGCCTGTCCTGGCTCAAGCTCGACGCCAACCTGCAGAACGACAGCGGCGTCGTGGCGCTGGCCTCGCAGGCCTTCTTCCGCTGGTACTTCCCGCGCTTCGCCGCCAAGACCTTCGCGCTGGCGCGCCAGGACGAGTACGAAGCCGACCGCATCTCGGCCCGCCTGCTCGGGCCGGGCGTGGCAGCCGCCGCGCTGGCCGAGATCGCCGTCAAGAGCAACTGGTACGCGAACGAGTTCTGGCCTGCGCATTGGGCGCGCGCGGCCACGGAGGCGCTGCCGGCCGGGCCCTTCGCGGCGATGGAGGTGCAGCTGATCGCACCCGTCGCGCCTGAGCTGGCGCGCGACGCCTTGCGCGGTGCGTTGCGGCGCGTGAGCGATGTCGACGATACCCATCCGGTGCTGCGCGACCGGCTCGAGGCGCTGGACGAAAAGGCGGTGCTGCCGGCCTGGTCGGCCAAGTCGGCACTCGGCCTGCTGGCCGACCGGGCGCGCTGGGTCGGTCATTTCGATGCGGAATGGCGCCGCACTCACGCCAGCGACTGGAAGCAGCACCATGCCTACCTCCAGCGAGTGCGGCAACGGGTCACGGCCCTGGCCGGCGGCGCAGGGCGCAACAGCGCGGACGAAATGGTCGAATGGGCCGACTGCGAGCGCCGCCTGGATGCAAGAGCCGATGTGCGCGGCCGCTACGAGCGTGCCTTGCAGCTCACCCCTGACCACGCCGGTGCGCTGCGGGGCCTGGCGCAAACGCTGCCGGCGAAGGACCGCCCCGCCCGCCTTGCGGTGCTGGACCGGCTGCACGAATCCAGCACCGCCAGCCGCTGGTGGGCGGCCCGGAATGCGGTCGCGCTGCTCGAGGACCCCGATGCCGGGCCGCACGACGAGGCCGCCCTCAAGCGCTGGCGCGAGCGGATGAAGACCGCGGAAGAGGCCGAGCAGCGCGCCTGGGAGGAGATCACGAGCACGCCCTTCTTCAGCCAGATCGCGCACCACGACCTGAACGACTTCGAGCTGGGCGAGTTGCGGGCGGATCTGGTGCGCTGCAAGCCCGCCGCCCGGGCCTGGCTGGTACGCAAGAACCTGCGCGAGTTTCCGTGGCGCCGCGCCTACGTCGTGTTCCTCGAGCTGCCGGGGCTGTCCGATGAGGCGCGTTGGAACCTGTGCCGTGAGCTCGAGCAGACGCTGAGCCTGCCGGGTGCTGCCCTGGTGCTGTGGGCGGGGCATTCGCCGACGCTGGCAGAAATCGAGCAGCAGGCCTTTGCGCCGATCTGGGTTCGCACGGCCGGCTGAGACAATCGGGGCATGCATCCCCGAGCCCTTCTCGAGGCCTGCGCCGAACTGGTCGGCCTGGCCCTCAAATTCGATCACCCGGCCGACCAGGTCGTCTCCCGTTATTTCCGCGAGCACCGCGAACTGGGGCCGCGCGAGCGCGCCACGCTGGCGGAGACGGTCTACACCGTGCTGCGCAAGAAGCTGCTGTTCGACCACATGTCGCCATCGGGCAGCGGGCCGAAGGAGCGGCGCATGGCCATCCTCGGCTTTCACGGTCCGCGCGATTTCCTCAAGAGCGCGCTCAGCGATGTGGAGAAGCGCTGGCTCGACCAGTGCGATGCGGTCAAGCCCGAAGACCTGCTGGAACGCCATCGCCACAACCTGCCGGAATGGCTGGTGGCGCCGCTGAAGGCGCAGCTGGGCGAGGGATTCTGGCCGCTGGTGCAAAGCCTGCAGCAGCCTGCACCGCTGGACCTGCGGGTCAACGCGCTGACCGACAAGCGCCCGGACGTGCAAAAGGAGCTGGGCCTGGCCGGCATCCCGGCCGCCGCCACGCCTTTCTCTCCCTGGGGCCTGCGCGTCGAGGGCAAGCCGGCGCTTGCCAAGCTCGATGCCTTCGCCCGGGGCGCGGTCGAAGTGCAGGACGAAGGCTCGCAGCTGCTGGCCCTGCTGCTCGACGCCAAGCGCGGCGAGATGGTGGTCGATTTCTGCGCCGGCGCCGGCGGCAAGACGCTTGCAATCGGCGCAACCATGCGCAATACAGGGCGCCTCTACGCCTTCGACACCTCGGCGCACCGGCTCGATGCCCTCAAGCCGCGGTTGGCAAGAAGCAAGCTGTCGAACGTGCATCCGGCGGCCATCGCTCACGAGCGAGACGAGCGCATCAAGCGCCTGGCGGGCAAGATCGACCGTGTGCTGGTGGACGCGCCCTGCTCGGGCCTGGGCACGCTGCGCCGCAATCCGGATCTCAAGTGGAGGCAATCGCCCAAGACCATCGAGGAACTGACCGCCAAGCAGGCTGCGATCCTGCAGAGCGCCGCGCGCCTGGTGAAGCCGGGAGGGCGCTTGATCTATGCCACCTGCAGCGTGCTGCCGGAGGAGAACGAGGCCATTGCCGAGGCCTTTGGGACTGCCCATCCCGATTTCGAGGTCCTCGAGGTCGCGCCGCTGCTGGGCGCCCTGAAGGTCGCGAGTCCCGAAAGCCTCTGTGCAGGCGGGGACGCCGGCGCACGGTATCTGCGGCTTTGGCCGCACCGTCACTCCACCGACGGCTTCTTTGCCGCGGTTTGGCAGAAGAAATAGGGCGAAACCCTCAAAGAAGGGCGATTACTTGTTACAGATCAAGGATTTAGCCCCATTTTTGAGGAGCCGCCCTTTAAAATCGATGGTTACCTGAAGGCTGCACCTTCGTGCGGCCATGGAGTACCGAATTCAATGTTGCTTCCTGACTCTGCCATCCTGAGCGCGACCATCGACTGGCTCGGGAACGGCCTGTGGGATCTCACGTGGTGGCAGATCGTGCTGTACACGCTGGCTACCACGCACATCACGATCGCTGCGGTCACGATCTTCCTGCACCGCACCCAGACGCACCGGGCCATGGATCTGGGCCCGATCCCTTCCCATTTCTTCCGCTTCTGGCTCTGGATCGGCACCGGCATGGTCACCAAGGAGTGGGTGGCAATCCATCGCAAGCACCACGCCAAGTGCGAGACCGAGGAAGACCCGCATAGCCCGCAGGTCAAGGGCATCGACGAGGTGCTCTGGCGCGGCGCCGAGCTCTACCGCGCCGAGTCCAAGAACAAGGAGACGATGGCGCGTTACGGCCACGGCACGCCGGACGACTGGCTCGAGCGCAACCTCTATTCGCGCTACAGCTGGCAGGGCGTGGGCCTCATGCTGGTGCTCAACCTGGCGCTCTTCGGTGCGCTCGGCATGGCGGTCTGGGCGGTCCAGATGCTGTGGATCCCGATCACTGCGGCCGGCGTCATCAACGGCATTGGCCACTACTGGGGCTATCGCAACTTCGAGGCGCCCGACGCCAGCCGCAACATCATGCCCTGGGGCCTGATCATTGGCGGCGAGGAACTGCACAACAACCATCACACCTACCCCACCTCGGCCAAGTTCTCGGTCAAGAAGTACGAGTTCGACATCGGCTGGATTTACATCAGCCTGATGCAGAAGATCGGCTGGGCCAAGGTCAAGAAGCTGCCGCCGAAGATGCAGTTGGGCGACATCCAGCCGGTGGCCGACCAGCGGACGCTGGAAGCCGTCATTGCCAACCGCTACGAAGTGATGGCCGGCTACGCTCGCGAGATGCGCCGGGCCACCAAGCAGGAACTGGCGCAGCTCAAGGCCAAAGGCGCTGACCTGTCGGTGCTGAAGGCCGCCAAGCGCTGGCTGCATCGCGACGACGACAAGGTGCCTGCCACCGCCCGTTCGAACCTGGTGCAGGCCCGTGCGGCGCACCCGGTGCTCGACAAGATGGTGACGATGCGCGAGGAACTGCGTCAGCTCTGGCTCAACACCTCGCAGTCCCGCGAGCAGTTGGCCGCCGATCTGGCCGCCTGGTGCCGTCGCGCGGAAGCCAGTGGGATCGCGGGACTGCGCGACTTCTCCACGCGCCTGCGCGCCGCGCGCGCCTGACCGATCCGTCGGGGCTCTTGGGCCCCTGCAAAAAAGCCGGCCTTCGAGCCGGCTTTTTTGTGTTGGACGAATAGAGGGCAATAAAAAACCCGCTGGATCACAGCGGGTTTTCATCCGGAAATCGGCCGAATTACTTCAGCTTGATTTCCTTGTATTCGACGTGCTTGCGTGCCTTCGGGTCGAACTTCATGATCGACATCTTTTCAGGCATCGTCTTCTTGTTCTTGCTGGTGGTGTAGAAATGGCCGGTACCCGCGGTGGATTCCAGCTTGATCTTCTCGCGTCCGCCTTTGCTCGTTGCCATGATTCAGCTCCTTAGGCTTGGCCGCGCGCACGCAGGTCGGCGAGCACGGCATCGATGCCCTTCTTGTCGATCAGGCGCAGCGCTGCGCCCGAAACGCGCAAGCGAACCCAGCGGTTTTCGCTCTCGACAAAGAAACGGCGGTATTGCAGGTTCGGCAGGAACCGGCGCTTGGTTTTGTTGTTGGCGTGGGAAACGTTGTTTCCGACCATCGGGCCCTTGCCCGTGACTTCGCATACGCGTGCCATGTGGAACTCTTTCTTGAACAGCTGGCACCCGGCGCAAGGATTGCGGGGGTGGGTTGCAGCTTGACCTCGCCAGAAACGGGTGGCGGTACCCCGGCTTGCCGACCAGACTCTGCCCCTTGTGAAGAGGGCGCCGAATTCGGCAAAGCCTTGGATTATAGCCCCAACCCCCCGCGAACAGCTCAAAGCGTGCCGTCCTGCTCCAGGAAGCGCTGGGCGTCGAGAGCCGCCATGCAGCCGGTGCCGGCGCTGGTGATGGCTTGACGGTACACATGGTCCTGGACGTCGCCGGCCGCGAAAACGCCCGGAATGCTGGTCATGGTCGCGAAGCCCTGGAGTCCCGAACGGGTGAGGATGTAGCCGTCCTTCATCTCCACCTGGCCCTGGAAGATGTCGGTGTTCGGATGGTGTCCGATCGCGATGAAGCAGCCCTTGAGGTCAACTTGCTCAGTCGCCCCGGTCTGGGTGTTCTTCAGGCGGACGCCGGTCACGCCTGAATCGTCACCCAGCACCTGGTCGAGCGTGCTGTGCAGCTTGAGCTCGATCTTGCCCTCCTTGACCTTCTCGTGGAGCTTGTCGATGAGGATCGGCTCGGCGCGGAACTTGTCGCGGCGATGCACCAGCGTGACCTTGCTCGCGATGTTCGAAAGATAAAGTGCCTCCTCGACCGCGGTGTTGCCGCCGCCGATCACGCAGACTTCCTGCTCCCGGTAGAAGAAGCCGTCGCAGGTCGCGCAGCCGGACACGCCGCGGCCCATGAAGTGCTGCTCGGATTCCAGCCCCAGGTACTTGGCCGAGGCGCCGGTGGCGATCACCAGCGAGTCGCAGGTGTAGGTGCCGCTGTCGCCTGTCAGCGTGAACGGGCGCTTGCTCAAGTCCACCTTGTTGATGTGATCGAACACGATCTCGGTCTTGAAGCGCTCCGCGTGCTCCAGGAAGCGCTGCATCAGATCGGGGCCCTGGACGCCGTGCACGTCGGCCGGCCAGTTGTCGACGTCGGTGGTCGTCATCAGCTGGCCGCCCTGAGCGATGCCGGTGATGAGCATGGGCTGCAAATTGGCGCGGGCCGCATAGACCGCAGCGGTATATCCGGCAGGGCCGGAGCCCAGAATGAGTACCTTGGCGTGGCGTGGAGAGGACGACATGAGTAGAAAACCTAGGTTTGACGCTGCATCAGCGTGTACATTTTCAAGGGTAGATATGGAGTATCACCGTTCGGTTCAAGACCGGGCGTGGGGTGTTTTCAATGCGTGCGATTGTATTAATGCATGGGCTTTTTAATCGCGCGATAGATCCGGGGATTGATGAATGTCGATGCTGTCCAATCTTGAATTGCTCCGCCGCGTGCCGCTGTTCGCCGCGCTCACGCCGGCCCAGTCGGCGAGCATCGCCGATGCGATCGTCAAGAAGCGTTTCAAGCGCGCCGAGGTGGTCGTCGAGCAGGGCAAGAAGTCGGATGCGCTCTACATCATCCTGACCGGCCGCGCCCGCGTGATGAGCACCGACAGCCGTGGCCGCGAGGTCATCCTGGCGACGCTGCATCCCGGCGACTACATCGGCGAGATGAGCATGATCGACGACGAGCCGCACTCGGCCACCGTGCGCACCGAGGTCCAGACCGACGTGCTGATGCTCGGCCGCGAGGCCTTCGCGCGCTGCCTGCCCGAGAACTCCTCGATGTCGTACAACATCATGCGCGGCCTGGTTGCGCGACTGCGCCACGCCGACCGCAAGATCGAATCGCTGGCGCTGATGGACGTCTACGGCCGCGTGGCGCGCTCGCTGCTCGAGTTCGCGGTGGACGACGGCGCCGGCAACCTCAAGGTGCGCGACAAGATATCCCGGCAGGACCTGGCAAAGATGGTCGGCGCGTCGCGCGAGATGGTCAGCCGCGTCATGAAGGACCTCGAGGAGCGTGGCTTCGTCCAGACGCAGACCGATGGTTCGATGATCGTCAAGGAACGGCTCTCATCGCTCGCCTGACCTTCAGGCCGGCGGCCTCGCAGCCGGCCTTCGCATTGCCGGCCCGATGACAACGCGGCCGCGATGGTGTTCGTTGTAGTTTCCGTGCGTTGCTCGCCCGCTCACGCGGGCAGGCGACCGTGCCTTCCATGACCTATTCGCTCAATACCCTTCAATCCTCCGCGTCGGGCGACGCGCAGCCCGTGCGGGCCCGCGCGATGCGCTTCGCGCACGAGATCACGCTGATCGCCGGCTTCGTCGCGTTGCTGTTCTGGCTGCTCGCCATGCTGAGCTTCACGCCCTCGGACGCTGCCTGGTCCACTTCGGGAACCGGTGGCGAGATCAAGAACTGGGGCGGCCGCGTCGGCGCCTGGCTGGCCGATGCCAGCTATTTTCTCGCGGGCTACTCCGTCTGGTGGTGCCTCGCGGCCGGTCTGCGCGTGTGGCTGTCGTCGCTGGCCGGCTGGATGCGCGGCGGCGAATCGACCGCCGCCGAGCAGCCGCCGCGCGGCCGCTTCAACCGCAGCCGCCTGGCCTTCTGGTTCGGCCTGGTGCTGCTGCTGTGCGCCAGTGTGGTGCTCGAGTGGTCGCGCCTCTATCGACTCGAAGCGCACCTGCCTGGCCATGGCGGCGGCGTGCTCGGCTACCTGGTGGGGCCTGCGAGCGTCAAATGGGTGGGCTTTACCGGCTCGGCGCTCATCGCGATCGCCGCCGGCGTGATCGGCTCGGCCTTGGTGTTCCGCTTCTCCTGGAGCCAGATCGCAGAGCGCATCGGCGCGCGCCTCTATTCGCTGTTCGAGTCGCGCCGCGAGAAGCGCGAGATCGCCGAGGACATCGCGATGGGCAAGAAGGCCATGCGCGAGCGTGAGGAGCTGGCCTCGGTGGAGCAGGGCGGCGACCCCGATTCGCCCGATGAGGAATTGCGCATCGTGCCGCGTCCCAAGCGCCGGCCGCCGGCACCGCCGGTGCAGATCGAGCCCGCACTGGCCGAGGTGCCCAAGAGCGACCGCGTCGCGAAGGAGCGCCAGAAGCCGCTGTTCCGCGAGCTGCCCGACAGCAAATTGCCGCAGGTGGATTTGCTCGATGCCGCGCAAGGGCGCCAGGAAACCGTTTCGGCCGACACGCTCGAGATGACCTCGCGCCTGATCGAGAAAAAGCTCAAGGACTTCGGCGTGGAGGTCCGCGTGGTGCTGGCCTCGCCCGGCCCGGTGATCACGCGCTACGAGATCGAGCCGGCCACCGGCGTCAAGGGCTCGCAGATCGTCAACCTCGCCAAGGACCTGGCGCGCTCGCTGTCGCTGGTTTCCATCCGCGTCGTCGAGACCATTCCCGGCAAGAACTACATGGCGCTCGAGCTGCCGAACGCCAAGCGGCAGTCGATCAAGCTCAGCGAGATCCTGGGCTCGCAGATCTACAACGAGGGCAAGTCCATGCTCACCATGGGCCTGGGCAAGGACATCGTCGGCAACCCGGTGGTCGCCGATCTCGCGAAGATGCCGCACGTGCTGGTGGCCGGTACCACCGGCTCGGGCAAGTCGGTGGGGATCAACGCGATGATCCTGAGTCTGCTCTACAAGGCCGAGGCCCGCGATGTGCGGCTCTTGATGATCGACCCGAAGATGCTCGAAATGTCGGTCTACGAGGGCATCCCGCACCTGCTCGCGCCGGTGGTCACCGACATGCGCCAAGCCGCCCACGGTCTCAACTGGTGCGTCGCCGAGATGGAGCGCCGCTACAAGCTGATGAGCAAGCTGGGCGTGCGCAACCTGGCGGGCTACAACACCAAGATCGACGAGGCGAAGGCGCGCGAGGAGTTCATCTACAACCCCTTCAGCCTGACGCCGGACGACCCCGAGCCGCTCAAGCGCGAGCCGCACATCGTGGTGGTCATCGACGAGCTGGCCGACCTGATGATGGTGGTGGGCAAGAAGATCGAGGAGCTGATCGCCCGGCTGGCGCAGAAGGCCCGCGCCGCCGGCATTCACCTGATACTCGCCACGCAACGGCCGAGCGTGGACGTGATCACCGGCCTGATCAAGGCCAACATTCCCACCCGCATCGCCTTCCAGGTGTCGAGCAAGATCGACTCGCGCACCATCCTCGACCAGATGGGCGCCGAGGCGCTGCTGGGCATGGGCGACATGCTCTATATGGCGAGCGGCACCGGCCTGCCGGTGCGCGTGCACGGCGCCTTCGTGAGCGACGAGGAAGTGCACCGTGTCGTCGCTTACCTCAAGTCACAAGGGGAGCCGGACTACATCGAAGGGGTGCTCGAAGGCGGAACCGTCGACGGTGAAGGCGATCTACTGGGTGAAGGCGGCGGCGAAGGCGGCGAGAAGGACCCGATGTACGACCAGGCGGTCGAAGTCGTGCTCAAGAACCGCAAGGCCAGCATCTCGCTGGTGCAGCGCCACCTGAAGATCGGCTACAACCGCGCCGCGCGGCTGGTCGAGGACATGGAACAGGCGGGTCTGGTCAGCGCGATGAGCGGCAGCGGCCAGCGCGAGATCCTGGTGCCTGCGCGCACCGAATGACGGAACACAAGGGATGATGCTGTTGAAGAAAATGTTTGCGGCCCTCGGCCTCGTGACCCTCGCGAGCGGCGCCTGGGCCGGCGGCATGGAAAGCCTCGAGGCCTTCGTGAAGAACACGAAGTCGGGCCGCGCGGAATTCACCCAGACCGTCACCGCCCCGGCCAGGGAGGGGCAGCCCTCGCGCGCCAAGGTGTCGAGCGGCACCTTCGAATTCCAGCGCCCGGGCAAGTTCAGGTTCGAATACAAGAAGCCCTTCGCCCAAAGCATCGTGGCCGACGGCGAAACGCTCTGGCTCTACGACGCCGACCTGAACCAGGTCACACAGCGCAAGCAATCGCAGGCCCTGGGCTCGACGCCCGCCGCGCTGATCGCCTCCGCGGCCGACCTGCGCGCGCTGCAAGCCGATTTCACGCTCGAGGGCGCGCCCGAACGCGAGGGGCTGCAATGGGTCAAGGCCAGTCCGAAGAGCAAGGACGGGCAATTGCAGAACGTGCAGATCGGCTTCCAGGGCGAGGCCTTGGCCTCGCTCGAGATCCTCGACAGCTTCGGTCAGCGCTCGGTGCTCAAGTTCAGCAAGGTCGAAGTCAACCCAACCCTGCCTGCGAGCACCTTCCAGTTCAAGGCGCCGGCCGGCGCGGACGTGATCCGCCAGTAGCGCCGCGCCGCGGCGCGGTTTGCCGCTGCCCGACGACCCGGCGCCCTCCGCGAGGCGGCGCGCGCGACACATGCGCGACACTACGCCTTCCATGGCCCCTACCTCCCATCAACCCCTGGCCGAGCGGCTGCGCCCCAAGACCTTGGGCGAGGTCATCGGCCAGCAGCATCTGTTGGGTCCGGGCATGCCGCTGCGCATCGCCTTCGAATCGGGCCAGCCGCATTCCTGCATCCTCTGGGGCCCGCCCGGCACCGGCAAGACCACCATTGCGCGCCTGATGGCCGATGCCTTCGACGCCCAATTCCTCAGCATCAGCGCCGTGCTCGGCGGCGTGAAGGACATCCGAGAAGCGGTCGAGCGCGCGACCGCCGCGCGCGACGGGCTGGAGCAGCGCCGCACCATCGTTTTCGTCGACGAGGTGCATCGCTTCAACAAGAGCCAGCAGGACGCCTTCCTGCCGCATGTGGAGTCGGGCCTGTTCACCTTCATCGGCGCCACCACGGAAAACCCCTCCTTCGAAGTGAACTCGGCGCTGCTCTCGCGCGCCGCCGTGTACGTGCTGAAGTCGCTGACCGAGGACGACCTGCGCCAGATCGTCAAGCGCGCCCAGGACATCCAGGCCGTGCCCGCCGTCGAGGCCAAGGCGGTGGAGCGTCTCGTGGCCTACGCCGACGGCGATGCGCGCCGATTGCTCAATACGCTCGAGACCCTTTCCGTCGCGGCCGCCGCCGAGAAGCGCGGCGACATCGGCGACGAGTGGCTTCTGCGCGTGCTCGGCGAGCGCATGCGTCGCTACGACAAGGGTGGCGAGCAGTTCTACGACACCATTTCGGCGCTGCACAAGTCGGTGCGCGGCAGCGATCCCGATGCCGCGCTTTACTGGTTGGTGCGCATGCTGGACGGCGGCGCCGACCCGCGCTACATGGCGCGCCGCCTGGTGCGCATGGCCAGCGAGGACATCGGCCTGGCCGACCCGCGCGCGCTGCGCCTGGCCCTCGACGCGGCCGAAGTCTACGAGCGCCTGGGCACGCCAGAGGGCGAACTGGCGCTGGCCGAATGCGTGGTCTACCTCGCGATCGCGCCCAAGTCGAACGCGGTCTACCAGGCCTACAACGAGGTGCGCGCCTTCGTCCAGCAGGACGGTACGCGCCCGGTGCCAATGCACCTGCGCAACGCGCCGACACGTCTCATGAAGCAGCTCGACTACGGCAAGGGCTACCGCTACGCGCATGACGAAGAGGGCGGCTTCGCGGCCGGCGAGCGCTACCTGCCTGACGGCGTCGAGCCGCAGCAACCCTTCTATCGGCCGGTGGAACGCGGCCTGGAAATCCGCATCGCGGAGAAGCTGCGGGAACTGCGCAAGCGCAACGAAGACGCGGATCGCTGATACACGGTGTATCACCGCTGATACGGCTGCAAACCGAATACCCCGCACCAGCGGGAAAACCCCGGTCGCGGCGCACCGAAATGGCGATGCGGCGTGACTACAATCCCGGCCACAAACCCGCCGTCGATACATGCTGGCGGGTTTTTTGCTAAGCGAAGCCAGGGCGCCGAACCGGTGCGTCTGGTACGTCGGGCGCCAACCAAGGGCGTCTAATACAAAAAGGGATTCTCTTTATGGACATCTTGCTGCAACAGATCATCAACGGTCTGGTCCTCGGCAGCATGTACGCCTTGATAGCCTTGGGCTATACCATGGTGTACGGCATCATCAACCTCATCAATTTTGCGCACGGCGAGGTCCTCATGGTCGGGGCGCTGACCAGCTGGACCATCATCGGCTGGATGCAGACCGCGATGCCCGGCACCCCCGGCTGGATCATCCTCATCATCGCGCTCATCATTGCCTGCGTGGTCGCCGCGACGCTCAATTTCACGATCGAGAAAGTGGCTTACCGACCACTGCGCAACAGCCCCAAGCTGGCGCCGCTGATCACCGCCATCGGCATGTCGATCCTGCTGCAGACGATCGCGATGATCATCTGGAAGCCCACCAACAAGGCCTACCCCACACTGCTGTCCAGCACGCCCATCAATGTCGGCGGCGCGGTGATCTCGCCGACCCAGGTCATGATCCTCAGCGTCACGGCCTTCTGCCTGGTGGTGCTGATGTGGCTGGTCAACTACACCAAGCTCGGCCGTGCGATGCGCGCCACCGCCGAGAACCCGCGGGTCGCCGCGTTGATGGGCATCCGTCCCGACATGGTGATCTCGGCCACCTTCATCATCGGCGCCGTGCTGGCAGCGGTTGCCGGCGTGATGTACGCCTCCAACTACGGCATTGCGCAGCATGCGATGGGCTTCATTCCCGGCCTCAAGGCCTTCACCGCGGCGGTCTTCGGCGGTATCGGCAACCTCGCGGGCGCGGTGGTCGGCGGCATCCTGCTGGGGCTGATCGAGGCCATCGGCTCGGGCTACATCGGGGCGCTCACCGGCGACATCCTGGGCAGCCACTACAGCGACATCTTCGCGTTCATCGTGCTGATCATCATGCTCACGCTGCGGCCGTCGGGCCTGCTCGGCGAGCGGGTGGCAGACCGGGCCTGAGGGGGGAGCGCCATGAAAGACACGAAGAAAATCGTCTCCATCGCGATCGCGGCCATCTGCCTGCTGGTGCTGCCGCTCTTGCTGCAGAGCCAGGGCAACGCCTGGGTGCGCATCGCCGACATCGCACTGCTCTACGTGCTGCTGGCACTGGGCCTGAACATCGTGGTCGGCTATGCCGGCCTGCTGGACCTGGGCTACGTCGCCTTCTTCGCCATCGGCGCCTACATGTTCGCGCTGCTGGGGTCGCCGCACCTGACCGACACCTTCCCGGCGATGAAGGCCATGTTCCCCAACGGGATGCACAGCTCGCTGCTGCTCATCATCCCCGCGGCCTTCGGCCTGGCAGCCCTGTTCGGGGTGCTGCTCGGCGCGCCCACGCTGAAGCTGCGCGGCGACTACCTCGCGATCGTGACCCTCGGCTTCGGCGAGATCATCCGCGTGTTCCTCAACAACCTGGACCACCCCTTCAACCTCACGAACGGGCCCAAGGGCATCACCGCCATCGACCCGGTGCATTTCTGGGGCCTCAACCTCGGCAAGGCCCTCAAGCTCGGCGACTACACGATCTCCTCGGTCTCGCTGTATTACTACCTCTTCCTCGCGCTGGTACTCATCACCATCGTGATCTCGCACCGCCTGCAGCTTTCGCGCATCGGCCGCGCCTGGATGGCGATCCGCGAGGACGAAATCGCCGCCAAGGCGATGGGCATCAACACCCGCAACATGAAGCTGCTCGCCTTCGGCATGGGTGCGAGCTTCGGCGGCGTCTCCGGCGCCATGTTCGCGGCCTTCCAGGGCTTCGTCTCGCCCGAGTCCTTCAGCCTGATGGAGTCGGTGATGATCGTCGCCATGGTGGTGCTGGGCGGCATCGGCCATTTGCCGGGCGTGATCCTGGGCGCGGTGCTGCTGGCGGCGCTGCCCGAGGTGCTGCGCTACGTGGCCGCGCCGCTGCAGGCGATGACCGACGGCCGGCTCGACGCCTCCATCCTGCGCCAGCTGTTCATTGCGCTGGCCATGATCGTGATCATGCTGGTGCGCCCGCGCGGCCTCTGGCCCACGCCGGAGCATGGCAAGTCGCTGCTGCGCAAGGGCGCGCCAACTCCGCCGGTGCCGGGTTCGACGCAGGCCCACGCGCCCGGTGTCCCGACGCCGGCCGACGAGATTGCGGGCGAGGCTTCGCGTCCGATGTCCATCAATCCATGAACGAGGGGAGTACCAGCATGACTGAAACCGTCCTCGACGTTCGCGGCATTTCCAAGCGCTTCGGCGGCCTGCAGGCGCTGTCCGATGTGGGCATCAAGATCACCCGCGGCCAGGTCTACGGCCTGATCGGCCCCAACGGCGCGGGCAAGACCACCTTCTTCAACGTCATCACCGGCCTCTACACGCCCGACAGCGGCAGCTTCGAGCTCGGCGGCAAGCCCTACCAGCCCACCGCCGTGCACGAAGTGGCCAAGGCGGGCATCGCGCGCACCTTCCAGAACATCCGGTTGTTCGCGGAAATGACCGCGCTGGAAAACGTGATGGTGGGCCGCCACGTTCGTACGCACTCGGGCGTGTTGGGCGCCATGTTCCGCACCGGCAGTTTCAAGGCCGAGGAAGAGGCCATCGCCAAGCGCGCGCAGGAGCTGCTCGACTACGTGGGCATCGGCAAGTACGCCGACTACAAGGCGCGCACCCTGAGCTACGGCGACCAGCGCCGGCTCGAGATCGCCCGCGCGCTCGCCACCGACCCCCAGCTGATCGCGCTCGACGAGCCCGCGGCCGGCATGAATGCCACCGAAAAGGTGCTGCTGCGCGAGCTGATCGACCGCATCCGCAAGGACAACCGCACCATCCTGCTCATCGAGCACGACGTGAAGCTGGTGATGGGCCTGTGCGACCGCGTGACGGTGCTCGACTACGGCAAGCAGATCGCCGAAGGCACGCCGGCGGATGTTCAGAAAAACGAGAAGGTGATCGAGGCCTACCTCGGCACGGGAGGACACTGAAATGGCACAAACTCTCTTGAAAGTGAGCGGCCTGAAGGTCGCCTACGGCGGCATCCAGGCGGTGAAGGGCATCGACTTCGAGGTGCGCGAGGGCGAGCTGGTCTCGCTGATCGGCTCCAACGGGGCCGGCAAGACCACCACGATGAAGGCCATCACCGGTACCTTGCCTTTCGCTGCCGGTAGCATCGAGTTCCTCGGCAAGAGCATCAAGGGCCGTGGCGCCTGGGACCTGGTCGGCGAGGGCCTGGTGATGGTGCCCGAGGGGCGCGGCGTGTTCACGCGCATGACCATCACCGAGAACCTGCAGATCGGCGCCTACATCCGCAAGGACAAGGCCGAGATCGCGAAGGACATCGACCGCGTGTTCGCCACCTTCCCGCGACTCAAGGAACGCGCCACGCAGCTGGCCGGCACCATGTCGGGCGGCGAGCAGCAGATGCTCGCCATGGGCCGTGCGCTGATGGCGCGCCCGAAGGTGCTGCTGCTCGACGAGCCCTCGATGGGCCTGTCGCCGATCATGGTCGACAAGATCTTCGAGGTGGTGAAGCAGGTCTACGACCAGGGCGTCACCGTGCTGCTGGTCGAGCAGAACGCCAGCCGCGCGCTGCAGCTGGCCGATCGCGGCTACGTGATGGAGTCGGGGCTGATCACCATGAGCGGCGATGCCAAGGTGATGCTGAGCGATCCCAAGGTGCGCGCGGCCTACCTGGGCGAATGAACACAGCGGCCGACCCGGCCGCTGTCCTCAATCGACCTTTGCGCCGGTCGCCTTCACGACTCGCTCGTACTTCGCGAGCTCGCTTTTCATGAACGCGCCGAACTGATCCGGCGTGTTCGCGACCGGCTCTGCCAACAGCGTGGCGAATCGGCTCTTGGTCTCCGGCGCATTCAGGGCGGCGACGAAGGCGCGGTTGAGCTTGTCCAGCACCGGCGCGGGCGTGCCCGCGGGGGCCACCAGGCCCCACCAGGTGTCGATCGAAAAGCCCTTCAGCGTGCTGGCCACCGTCGGCACCTCGGGCAATGCGCTGCTGCGCTCGGCCGTGGTCACTGCGATCGCCTTGAGCTTGCCCGAACGGATGTTCGGCGCCGCGGTCGCGAGGTTGTCGAAGTTGAAGTCCACCTGGCCCGACAGCAGCGCGAGCTGCGCCGGGTTGCCGCCGTTGTAGGGGATGTGCACGGCGAAGATGCCGGCTTCCTTCTTGAACATCTCGCCCGCCAGGTGGCCGGCGCTGCCGTTGCCGCCGCTGCCGTAATTGAGCTTGCCGGGATTGGCCTTGGCATAGGCGATCAGATCTCGCAGGTTGGCGATCTTCAGGCGCTGCGCGGTCTCGGCGTTCATCACCAGCACGTTGGGCACGCGCACCATCTGCGTGATGGGCGCGAACGCGGTGGCGGCGTCGAAGGGCATCTTGCTGTAGAGCCATGGGTTGACCGCATGGGTGGCAGTCGCCGCGATACCGATCGTGAGGCCGTCGGGCGCGGCCTTCGCCACTGCGTCGGCACCAATGTTGCCGCCCGCGCCGGGCTTGTTGTCGATGATGACCGGGCCCAGCGAGTCCTTCACGCGCTCGGCCAGCGCGCGCGCGGTGACGTCGATCGGACCGCCGGCGGCGTAGGGGACGACGAGGCGGATGGGATGTTGCGCGGACTGGGCCAAGGCCTGAGAGGCGGCGAGGAGGGCGGTGGACGCGAGGAGGGCGAGCAGGAAGTCTCTGGTTTTCATGGTTCGATTGTGCGTGGAGGCGAGTCGCAAGACATCAGGGCAGCGCCTTGTCGGCCTCGGTCGTGAACGCATCCGCGAAGAACTCGTCCTCCGGCAGTCCACGCTGCGCCACGTAGTCTCGCTTCGCCGAATCGACCACGATCGGTGCGCCGCAGGCATACACCTGGTGGCCGGACAGGTCCTCGAAGTCTTCCATCACCGCCAGGTGCACGAAGCCCGTGCGCCCGTGCCAGTTGTCCTCCGGAACCGCGTTCGAGACCACCGGCACATAGCGCAGGTTCGGCATCTCGGCCATCGCCGACCGCACCCAGCCGTCCATGTACAGATCCTCGGGCCGGCGCCCGCCCCAGTACAGCGTCGCAGGCCGGTCGATGGCCTTGAACTTCATGTGCTCCAACAGCGCCTTGATCGGCGCGAAGCCCGTGCCGGATGCCAGCAGCACCATCGGCTTGGGCGAATCCTCCCGCAGGAAGAAGCTGCCGTACGGCCCCTCGATGCGCAGGATCTCCTTCTCCTTCATCGCGCCGAACACATGATCGGTGAACTTGCCCCCCGGCAGGTGCCGGATGTGCAGTTCGATGCCGGTGCCGGGCTCGCCCAGGGTGTGCGGCGCGTTGGCCATGGAGTAGCTGCGCCGAGTGCCGTCCCGCAGGATGAATTCGATGTACTGCCCGGCGTGGAACTGCAGCGGCTCGCCCGCCGGCAGCTGCAGGCGCAGCATCACCACGTCGTGCGACTTCCTCGAGATCGACTGCACGCGCACGGGCATCTTGCGGATCGGGAAGGCGTTGGCGTCGGTGACCTGGCGCGACTCGAGCACCACATCGCTCTGCGGCGTCGCGCAGCAGGTCAGCACATAGCCCGCCGCTTCCTCCTCGGCGCTCAGTGCCTTGCTTTGATGCAGGCGCAGCGTGACCTCGCCCGAGAGCTTTTTGCATTTGCAGGAGCCGCAGGCCCCGTCCTTGCAGCCGTAGGGCAGGCCGATGCCTTGGCGGATGCCGGCCGCGAGGATGGTCTCGTCGGCATGCGCGGTGAAATGCCGTCCACTCGGCTCGACGGTGATGTGAAAGCCCGCCTCGTCCGGCGCTGCGCTGGTCATGGGTATTCTTCGACTCTTGTTCAGCAAAAAGGACACCGATTTTGCCCGGATTCAACAGCCCGTTCGGCAGCAGGCCTACCCGCTTTCGCCGCGAGCGCGTGCTCGTGGTCGGCTGCGGGGACGTCGGCCTGCGGGCAGCGCGCGCTCTGCGTGGCCGCGTGCGGCTGATCGCGCTGACCTCCTCGACCGAGCGGGTGGCTGCCCTGCGGCAGGCCGGCCTGACGCCGATCGTGGCCGATCTCGACGACCCCGCCACGCTGCGCCGCCTCTCCGGGCTGGCCACGCGTGTGCTGCACCTCGCGCCGCCCGCGCGCGTGGAAGGTGCGCGCTGGTGGCGGGATGAGCGCACCGCCGCGCTCGTGCGCGCCCTGCGCCTGCGCACGCTGCCGGCCGCGCTGGTCTACGGCTCGACCAGCGGCGTCTATGGCGATTGCGGTGGCGCGCGCATCGACGAAACGCGCGCCGTGCGGCCCGACACGCCCCGCGCGCATCGCCGCGTTGACGCCGAGCGCGCGGTGCGCTGGCTGGGCCGCGCCGGCGTGGCCACGCGCATCCTGCGCATTCCCGGCATCTATGCGCCCGATCGCGATGGCGGCACCCCGCGCGAGCGGCTGCACAAGCGCACGCCGGTACTGCGCGCCGAGGACGACGTCTACACCAACCACATCCATGCCGACGACCTGGCGCGTGCCTGCGTGGCCGCGCTGTGGCGTGGCGGGCCGCAGCGCATCTTTCATGCGAGCGACGACAGCGAGCTCAAGATCGGCGACTACATCGACCTCGCGGCCGACCTCTACGGACTGCCGCGGCCGCCGCGCATTTCGCGCGAGGAGGCGCGCGTGCAGCTGCCGCTTGCGCAGATGAGCTTCATGAGCGAGTCGCGGCGACTCGACAATACGCGGCTCAAGCGCGAGCTGCGCGTGCGCCTGCTTCATCCGACCGTTGCCACGGGCCTGGTGCCCTGACCTGCTTCGAGCTTTTCTTCTTCTCTTCATGCCCACCACTCAGCTGTCTGTGTACTTCTTCCTTCAGGTCGCCGTGATCATCGCGGTCTGCCAGCTCGTGGGCCGTTTGGCACAGCGTCTCGGCCAGCCGCAGGTGGTGGGCGAGATGATCGCCGGCGTGATGCTCGGCCCCTCGCTGCTGGGCCTCTTTTTCCCCGAAGTCCAGCGCGCGCTCTTCCCCAAGGAAACGCTGGGCATGCTCTACGTGGGCGGCCAGCTGGGCGTGGGCATGTACATGTTCCTCGTGGGGACCGAGTTCCGTGCCGACCACTTCAAGAGCCGCTTCAGGAGTGCCGCCTCCGTGTCGATGGCCGGCATCCTGGTGCCCTTCGTGCTGGCCTTCGCGCTGGTGCCCTGGCTGCACCAGATCCCCGGGCTGTTCTCGGCGCGTGCCAAGCCGCTGGAGGCCTCGCTCTTCCTCGGCGCGGCCATCGCCATCACGGCCTTTCCGATGCTGGCGCGCATCATCCACGAGCGCGGCCTGGCCGGCACTTCGCTGGGCACGCTGGCGCTGACGGCCGGTGCGGTCGACGACGCGGCTGCCTGGTGCATCCTGGCGGTGGTGCTCGCCAGCTTCGGGGGCTCCTGGGGCGGCGCCTACGCGGCGATCGGCGGCGGCGTGGGCTATGCGCTCTTCATGGTCTTCATCGGATCGCGCCTGCTGCGCCGGCTCGCCGCCCATGTGCGGCCGGAGGCGCCGCTGTCCGCTTCCCTGCTCGCGCTGGTGCTGGTGCTCTTCTGCCTGAGTGCCTTTGCGATGGACGCGATCGGCATTCATGCCGTTTTCGGCGGTTTCCTGCTCGGCGCCGCGCTGCCGCGCGGGGCGCTCACCGAGAAGCTGCGCGAGCAGCTGCAGCCCTTCGTCGTGATCTTCCTGCTGCCGCTGTTCTTTACGTACTCGGGACTCAACACGCGGCTCGCGCTGCTGTTCGAGCCCGGCATCCTGCTCGGCGCGGTCGCGATCCTGCTGGCCTCCTTCTGCGGCAAGGGCATCGCCTGCTGGGCCGCTGCGCGGCTGGCCGGCGAGCCGCAACGCGATGCGCTCGCCATCGGCGCGCTGATGAACGCGCGAGGGTTGATGGAGCTGATCATCATCAACATCGGCCTGCACGCGGGCGTGATTCTGCCGGGACTGTTCTCGATCCTCGTGCTGATGGCGATCCTCACCACGTTGATGGCAACGCCGCTGTTCAACTGGGTGACGGGTGCGCGTGGCGCGAGAGGCACGAGCGGCGCGGGTGCGGGCGCTCCGGTCTGATGGAGTAGGACCGCCTTTCTCCATGCCTGCTCACACCGCGCGATTGACCACGCCCCGCCTGATCCTGCGTGCCTGGCGGGAGGAAGATCTCGAGCCTTTCGCCCGCTTGAATGCGGACGAGCGCGCGACGCAGTACCTGCTGCATCGATTGAGTCGTGAGCAAAGCGATGCGCTGGTGGAGCGCATCGGCGCGCATTTCGAACGCAAGGGCTTCGGGCTGTGGGCCGTGGAAGCGCCGGGTGTCGCGCCCTTCATCGGCGCGGTGGGCCTGGTGGTTCCAGGTTTCTCGGCGGCATTCACGCCTTGCGTCGAGATCGGCTGGCGCCTGGCGCCGGAGTTCTGGGGCCACGGCTTCGCCAGCGAGGCCGCGCGTGCGGCGCTGGCCTTCGGCTTCGAGACGCTCGGGCTCGACGAGATCGTCTCGTTCACGGTGCCGGCGAACACGCGCTCGCAAGCCGTCATGCAGCGGCTCGGCATGATGCACTCACCGGCGGACGACTTCGATCATCCGCTGGTGCCCGCCGGCCATCGGCTTCTGCGGCATGTGCTCTACAGGTTGTCGAAGGAAACGTGGCGGGTCTCCACGGCCACAGCGCACGCCTGATCAAAAGAAAAACGGGCCCGAGAGGCCCGTCTTTCTTCTTGCTTTTATCTCGTCCTGGACTCAGAGGCCGGCTTGGCGCGTGAACGACACCTTGGGCTTCTTGTACGCGTCCGGTACCTGATCGCGATAGAAGGCGCGGCGGTCCAGGCTTGCGAAGGGATCGTGCGCCTTCGCAACGGCTTCCTGGTACACCTGCGCGCGATCGGCCGTCGAGTTGATGGCCACGGCGCCGGCGCCGGCGACATCGCCATAGGCATTGCCGGCACGCGCGGCCGCGACGGCCTCGCTGGCAACTTCGGCACGGGTGGCGCCGGAGGTCAGGGGATGCACGCCTTCATAAGTTTCGGCCTGTGCCCCGGCGACAGCCAGAAGCGAGAAGGCAGCTGCGGTAAGGATCTTCGAGGCTTTCATTTTCGGGTTCCTTGAAAGGGGTTGATCGATGAAAGCAAGTGTGGTTGCAAACGCTTCCGTCAAAGCGCTGCTGTTGGAACCACGGTGTTTTCAGGCTGGAAACAATCGAGCGCTGCGAAGGCAGCCCTGCCCAACCGGGCAGTAGCCGAGCGCGCGCCGCCTTTCGACAATGCAAGCCGAGCCCAGGAGTTGCGATGTCGAACACTTCTTCTTTCTCTGTCTTCGAACAGATCTCGGCCGCGATGGCCGATGCGGTGAGCGCCGCGGCGCCCAGCGTGCTCGCCATCCAGACGCGGCATGCGCGCGCCAGTGGATTCGTCTGGCGGCCCGGATGGATCGTGAGTTCCGATGAGGGATTGCCGGAGGACGAGGAGGCTGAGCTCGTGCTGCCCGGCGGCACGACCGTCGCGGCCAAGGTGGCGGGCCGCGATCCCACCACCGACGTGCTTCTGCTGCGCTGCGAAGGCGCGACCGCACCTCCGGTGGTCTTCGATGCCGCGCCCCTGCGCGCCGGCGAGATGGTGATCGCGCTCGGCGCACGCGAAGGCCTGCCGCTGGTGGCGGGCGGGCTGGTCTCGCTGGTCGGACCGGCATGGCGCAGCCTGCGCGGCGGCGAGATCGACGCGCGCATCGAGCTCGACCTGCGGCTGCGCCTCGGCGCCGAAGGCGGCATCGTGCTCAACGCGAGGGGGCAGGCCGCGGGCATGGCGGTGTTCGGCCCCAGGCGGCGCGTGCTGGTCATTCCCGCGGCCACGATCGAGCGCGTGGCCACGCAGCTCATGACGCACGGCCGCATGCCGCGCGGCTACCTGGGCCTGAGCCTGCAGCCGGTGCGCGTGGATGCGTGCAGCGTCGGTGCGATGGTGATGGGTGTGGCGGCGCAGGGGCCGGGCGCGGCGGCTGGCATTCGCCAGGGCGACGTCATCGTGGCGATGAACGGCCAGCCCATCCGCGGCGTGCCGCTGTTGCTGCGCGCACTGGGCCCGGCGAGCGTGGGCAGGGTGCTCGCGCTCTCGCTGCGGCGCGGCGGCGAAGCCGTGGAGGTGCAGCTCACGGTAGGCGAAAGGCCGGCCGATTGAGCGCGGTCCAAAATGGCGCGATGAAGCCGATCGTGGTCGCGCTCGAGATCGAGGACGAGGCCTTGTCGCAGCGCCTCTTCGCCGCGCTGGCCGGGGCACCGGACATCCGCGTGGCCGAGCGCGGCGAGGCCGCCGACGCGGCGCTGGTCCTGCCCGATGCCGTCCAGCGCGCCGAGACGACGGACTCGACACTGACCCGGCGCGAGCTGGAAGTGCTGGCCCTCGTTGCCGAGGGTGCGTCGAACAAGCTCATCGCGCGGCGTTTGGGTATCTCGGTGCACACGGCGAAGTTCCATGTGGGCTCGCTCATCGACAAGCTCGAGGCAACGGGCCGCACCGATGCGGTCGCGCAGGCGGCGCGGCTCGGCGTCATTCATCTCTGAAGGGGCGAGCGCTCATTCCTGCCGCAGCGGACAGAAGGGGCGTCCTTCGACGGCCGCCCAGATGCAGGCGCGTATGCAGGCGATGACCAGGCGTGCGTCCTGCGCGCGGGGCACGGTTCTCATGACGATAAGCATGGCTTGTTCTCTTTCTTGAAAGCGATGCGCGCCGCTTCACGCCGCCCAATGCGAATAGTGGAGCACCACATAGCCGAGCGAATGCCAGAAGCAGGCCTCCGCGTGGCTGCGGGTCAGGATGCGCGAGCCGTTCAATCCGAGGCATTCGTAGCCGCGGTTGTCGCCCGCTGAATCCAGAATGATCTTGTCCATGACGCGCCTCCTATGTTGCAGGTATAGGCGCGAGCGTCTTCCGGAGCCAGCGGCTGGCGGCGCGGTGCTTCGTCGGCTGCCGGGCGCAGCGCTTGTCCGCCGCATCCGGGCGACAGGCGTCGGCATCGGCTGACAGAACCGCCGTTCAGAGGGGCAACGCAGCATGCCGGCCAGACGCGCGAAGCGCAGCCCGATCTCCTTTCGCGAGCTGCGCCATGCCGAGCAGCAGGCTGCTCTCTCGGCCGCTGCTGCGCAGCGCGTGGCGTTCTCGCCCACGATCTTGGGACTTGCCGCCGCGCGACTTCAGGCAGGACGGGCAGATGAGCGAGCCCGCAGCTGAAAACCATCCTTCAACCCATGCCCGCTAAGGCGTAACACTTTTGGTGGATGGCAGTCGGCGAGATTTTTGGAAAACTGAGAACTAATTCATGACTAAAAAACAACAAGAGCGCTTGCACCTACAGCGCCGGCCCGGCGACTAAAGCTAAAAAGAGTTCCTGTTGGCTCCCGATGGAGGGTTTCGATGTTCAGTTTTTTCCAGCCCAACCGAAATGGTCATTTGCGCCGGGTCATGGCCCTGCTCGAGGAGGCGCACCTCGCGCGCATCGAGCACCAGGCGGCCGCCGAGCACCACGGTGCCCTGGCCCGCATGTACTCCGAGCGTGCGAAGCGACTGGAGCGCGAGCTTTACGGTTCGGCACAACTGCCAATCGGGGAGGCGGCGGGCAAAAACCAGGACGAGAAGGCCGTGCTCTACGCGTTGGACGCCAACCGCCGTCTGGAGGCGCAGGCCAAGGGCTGAGAAGCGCGGATCCAAGAGGCCGCCGGCGGGCATTTTGAGCACTTAGGCTTTTCCCTCGCTCAGAAATTGGACCAGGCCCACAAATGTGAGAGACAATGCCGGGGCGTCGCCGCTTGCGGCTTCGTATCGGTAATCGGTTCAGTTTCGCGCCACTGCGCATCCTTGCTTGTTGTGACCCTGGGACTCCATCGATTGTTTTTTTGGTTTGATTAGGAGTCCCTTCATGGGCAAGAAACTTTACGTGGGCAACCTCGCCTACTCCGTCCGCGACGAAACCCTGCAACAGGCCTTTGGTGCCTACGGCAACGTGACCAGCGCCAAAGTCATGATGGAACGCGACAGCGGTCGCTCCAAGGGCTTCGGCTTCGTCGAAATGGGCAGCGATTCGGAAGCGCTCGCAGCCATTGAAGGCCTGAACGGCCAATCGCTCGAAGGCCGCGCCCTGACGGTCAATGAGGCCCGCCCCATGGAGCCCCGTTCGGGCGGCTTCGGCGGCGGCGGTGGCCGCAGCGGTGGTGGCGGCGGCTACGGCGGTGGCGGTGGCGGTGGCGGCTACGGTGGTGGCGGCCGCAGCGGTGGCGGTGGTGGCTACGGCGGCGGTGGCCGCGGCGGTTACTGATCGCCTGCAGGCATCAGCACAGAAAAAGGCTCCCTCGGGAGCCTTTTTTACTTGGTGCCGTGTTCTCAGGGAAAGCGACAGGTGCCAGCATCGCTTTGGTGCCCGGGGCCGGAATCGAACCGGCACGCCTTGCGGCGG
This sequence comes from Variovorax sp. Soil_C_17, assembly GCF_057657265.1. Classification (NCBI taxonomy): domain Bacteria; kingdom Pseudomonadati; phylum Pseudomonadota; class Betaproteobacteria; order Burkholderiales; family Comamonadaceae; genus Variovorax; species Variovorax sp. Soil_C_17. The sequence continues at coordinate 11,498 of NZ_JBDGIT010000015.1, read as the reverse complement.
GGGATTTTGAGTCCCCTGCGTCTACCAATTTCACCACCCGGGCAGGGGAAGGAAGGGAGCTCAAAATTATGGCACAGTGCCTGGCATGGCAAATGTGAACTATCCGACGATCGAGGATGCGATCGGCAAGACGCCGCTGGTCGCGCTGCAGCGCATCGATGCAGCCGAGAACTCGAAGCGCGGCAATGTGATCCTGGGCAAGCTGGAGGGCAACAACCCGGCCGGATCGGTCAAGGACCGGCCGGCACTCTCGATGATCAAGCGTGCCGAGGAGCGCGGCGAGATCAAGCCCGGCGACACACTGATCGAGGCCACCTCGGGCAACACCGGCATCGCACTCGCGATGGCCGCGGCCATCAAGGGCTACCGCATGGTGCTGATCATGCCGGAGGATCTTTCGGTCGAGCGCGCCCAGACGATGAAGGCCTTCGGCGCCGAGTTGCTGCTCACGCCCAAGAGCGGCGGCATGGAGTACGCGCGTGACCTGGCCGAGCAGATGGTGGCGCAGGGCAAGGGCCGCGTGCTCGACCAGTTCGCCAATGCCGACAACCCACGCATCCACTACGAGACCACCGGGCCCGAGATCTGGGCCGATACCGGCGGGCGCATCACGCACTTCGTGAGCGCGATGGGCACCACGGGCACGATCACGGGCGTCTCGCATTTCCTCAAGGAGAAGAACCCGGCGGTGCGCATCATCGGCGCGCAACCCGAGGAGGGTTCGCGCATCCCGGGCATCCGCAAATGGCCCGAGGAGTATCTGCCCAAGATCTATGAGCCCAGCCGCGTCGATCAGCTGGTCCACGTGAGCCAGGACCACGCCGAGGAGATGTGCCGGCGCCTTGCGCGCGAAGAGGGCATCTTTGCGGGCATCTCGTCGGCGGGCGCCCTGTGGGTGGCGCTCGAGATCGCAAAGAAGGTGGAGAACGCGACCATTGTCTTCGTGGTCTGCGACCGGGGCGATCGCTATCTATCGACCGGCGTGTTCCCGGCGTGAGCGCCATGGTCGATCCCAAGTTCTGCACGACTTGCGCCACGCCGCTCGCGCGCATCGAACTGGCCGAGGACGGCGGCCCGAAGTCGCGGCTGCGCTGCCCGGCCTGTGGCTGGACGCACTGGAACAACCCGACGCCGGTGCTCGCCGCCATCATCGAGTACCGCGGCCAGGTGCTGCTGGCGCGCAACGCCGCGTGGCCGCACAAGATGTATGCGCTGATCACCGGCTTCATGGAGGCCGGTGAAACGCCGCAGGAAGGCATCGCGCGCGAGATCAAGGAAGAGACGAACCTCGATGCCAGTGCGCTGAACCTCGTCGGCGTCTACGATTTCCAGCGCATGAACCAGGTGATCATTGCCTACCACGCAGTGGCCGACGGCGAGGTGCGGTTGTCGCCCGAATTGGTCGACTACCGGCTCTACGACCTGTCCGCCTTGCGCTGCTGGCCGGCAGGGACCGGCTACGCGCTGGCCGACTGGCTGCGCACGCGCGGGCACGAGCCGCAATTCATGGAGTGGCCACGACCGGCAACCCCCGCGCCCGACGCGGCGGCAGCCTCCTAGAATTCCGGCAGCGTCCGGCAGCCCGGTAGAAGGAACATCGATGGACATCCACAAAGAACTCGACACCCGCGGACTCAACTGCCCGCTGCCCATTCTCAAAGCCAAGAAGTCGCTCAACGAGATGGAGAGCGGCCAGTTGCTCAAGGTGGTGTCGACCGATCCGGGCTCGGTGCGCGACTTCCAGGCCTTTGCGCGGCAGACCGGCAACGACCTGGTCGAGCAGCAAACCGTGGGAGACGACTTCATCCACGTCCTGCGCCGCCGCTGACGGTGCCGCCGTGAAGCGCAGCGCCCGCCTTGTCGCCGGTGCTCTGGCGCTGGCCCTTGCGGCTGGGGCGCTCACGCTCGGCTTGTGGAGCGACGGCATGCCGCACGACACGACCCCTCGTTCTTCTTCCAATGCGATCCCGCTCGCGGTGCTGGGCGATTCCAACAGCCACTCCTACCAGGACAACGCCTGGTTTCCCGCCGACACCACCGAGCGCGGGGGGCGCCTGCGTTCGCGAACCTTTCAATGGATCGAGGTGTTGGCGCGCTTGCGCGGGCAGCAGCTGGATCCCGGCCCCTGGGTGCGCTGGGGCCGGCCCGGCGTTGTTGCGCTGGCGCGCGAATGGATGGGCTTGCCGGGTGGCCGCGCGCCACGAAAAGAAGACTACCTCTACAACTTCGCCAACTCCGGCGCCGCCTGCAAGAACCTGATGAACGGGCGCTTCCGCCAAGTGCCGCGCCTCGTCGCGCTGATGGACCAGGCGCCGGCGCGCTGGGCCCGCGGCGTGGTCGTGATCCGCATCGGCCTCAACAACTGGAGCGGGCTGCTGGACCTGCAGGCAAGCGATCCGAATGCGCCCGAGCTGCGCGAGGCCACCGCCCATTGCGCGGGCGAAATCGGCGCGGCGGTTCGGCGAATCCATGCCTCGCACCCGGGGACGCGCATCCTGCTGGTGGGCATCGGCAACGAGGCGGACGATCCCGCCAACTTCGAGCGCTGGCAGTCGGCGGCCGAAACCCGCAACATCCGGACGGCGCTCGATGGCTTCAATGCCGCCATTCGCCAGCTGGCCGAGGGCGACGCCCGGCTCGCCTATTTCGACGATCTGGCCTGGTTCCAGTCCCACTGGGGCTCGCGCAACGCCGAGGGCAAGCCGGACTACAAGACGGTCGAGATCGGCCCGGAACTGCGCGTGACCAACACCATCGGCGACGACCCGCGCAATGCACTCCTCACGGACCTGCATCCGGGCCTGGTATGGAACGCGCTCTGGGCGAAGGCGCTGGTGGCGCGCCTGCATGAAGCCTTCGGCCTGCCGCTCACACCGATCGGCGACGAGGAGCTGCGTCGCTTCCTCGAGCCGCTGGTCGCGCCGGCCGAGCGCGCTAAAGCTCCAGGGTCTTGAGATAGGCGCGGAACTGGGCGCCGACTTCCGGGTGTGCGAGCGCGAGCTCGACACTGGCCTGCAGGAAACCTTCCTTGCTGCCGCAGTCATAGCGCACGCCCTGGTACGAATAGGCGTAGACGGCTTCCTTCTTCATCAACGAGGCGATGCCGTCGGTCAACTGGATCTCGCCGCCGGCACCCTTGGGCTGGTTGCGGATCTCGTCGAACACGCCCGGCGTCAGGATGTAGCGGCCTGCGACGCCAAGGCGCGAGGGCGCTTCCTCGGGCTTGGGCTTCTCGACCATGCGATTGACTTTGACCAGGCCTTCCTCGATCGTGTCGCCGGCCACGATGCCGTAGCGCTTGACGTGCTCCAGTGGCACTTCCTGCACCGCCAACAGCGAGCCGCCGAGCCTGGCGAAGGCGCGCGTCATCTGGGCCAGCACGGGCTCGCCGTGCTCCGGGCCGACCATCAGGTCGTCGGCCAGCAGCACTGCAAAGGGTTCGTCGCCAACGAGATGCTCGGCGCACAGCACGGCGTGGCCCAGGCCGAGCATTCGGGGCTGGCGCACGTACGAGCAGGTCATGTCGTCCGGCATCACGGAATGGGCGATCTTGAGCAGCTCCAGCTTGTTGCTGGCCTCGAGCTGGCTTTCGAGCTCGTAGGCGGTGTCGTAGTGATCTTCGATGGCGCGCTTGTTGCGGCCGGTGACGAAGATCATGTCGCGGATACCGGCGGCGTAGGCCTCCTCGACCGCGTACTGGATCAGCGGCTTGTCCACCACCGGCAGCATTTCCTTGGGTTGTGCCTTGGTTGCCGGCAGGAATCGGGTGCCGAATCCGGCAACGGGGAACACGGCCTTGCGGATGCGCTTGGTGGAAGTGGACATGGCTTAGCGTCTGATCGGGTGAATGGGAGGATAGGGGCGCGCGGCGGCGCCGAACTCGAATACTAAAGCTCTCCGTGTCCAGGATGTGTCAGCCGAGGCGCACAAGCTGGTCGCGCAGCCGCTCCAGGGTGGCGCTGAAATCCGCCAGCCGCTTGCGCTCTTGCTCGATCACAGCGGGCGGCGCCTTGGCGACGAAGGCCTCGTTGCCGAGCTTGCCGTTGACCTTGGCGATCTCGCCCTCGATGCGCGCGATTTCCTTGCCGAGGCGGGCTTTTTCCGCGGCCTTGTCGATTTCCATGTGCAGGCACAGCCGCACGTCGCCCACCACGGCGACGGGTGCGGCCTCGGCTGCGGCGGCCCACGCGGGCGCGTCGTCGAAGACCTTCACTTCCTTGAGCTTGGCCAGCGCCTGCAGCACCGCTGCGGCCTCGCGCACGAAGGCGTTGCCATCCGCGGTGTCGGCTACGGCATACAGCGGCAGCCGCATGGCGGGCGAGACGTTCATCTCGCCGCGCAGCGTGCGGCACGCATCGACCAGCGACTTGAGGCGTGCGACATGGGCCTCGGCCGCCTCGTCGATCTTCTCGGGCTGGCTTTGCGGGTAGGGCGCGATCATCACCGACTCGCCGGGGCGGCCGGCCACCGGCGCCACCTTCTGCCAGAGCGCCTCGGTGATGAAGGGGATCAGCGGATGAGCCAGGCGCAGCAGCGCCTCGAGGGTGCGGATCAGGGTGCGGCGGGTGGCGCGCTGCTGTGCCGGCTCGCCCTGCTGGATCTGGACCTTGGCGATCTCCAGATACCAGTCGCAGAACTCGTCCCAGGCGAACTGGTAGATGGCGTTGGCGACGTTATCGAGCCGGTATTCCTCGAAGCCCTTGGCCACCTCGGCCTCGACTCGCTGCAACTGCGAGGCGATCCAGCGGTCGGCCTGGCTGAACTTCAGATAGCCATGCGCGGTTCCGCCGGGAGCGCATTCCGCCTTCGTGTGCTCGCGCAGCCCGCAGTCCTGGCCTTCGCAATTCATGAGCACGAAGCGCGTCGCATTCCAGAGCTTGTTGCAGAAGTTGCGATAGCCCTCGCAGCGCTTCGGGTCGAAGTTGATGTTGCGGCCCAGCGAAGCGAGAGAGGCGAAGGTGAAGCGCAGCGCATCGGCGCCGAAGGCGGCGATGCCGTCGGGGAATTCTTTCTGTGTGTTCTTGCGCACGGCCGACGCGGTCTCGGGGCGGCGCAGGCCCTGGGTGCGCTTCTCCAGCAGCTCGGGCAGGGCAATGCCGTCGATCAGGTCCACCGGGTCCAGCACGTTGCCTTCGGACTTGCTCATCTTGTGGCCGTGCGAGTCGCGCACCAGGCCGTGGATGTAGACGTGCTTGAAAGGCGCACGGCCGGTGAAGTGCTTGGTCATCATGATCATCCGGGCAACCCAGAAGAAGATGATGTCGTAGCCGGTGACCAGTACGGTGGAGGGCAGGTACAGGTCGTAGTCCTTCGTCTGCTCGGGCCAGCCCAGCGAGGAGAAGGGCACAAGCGCCGCGGAGTACCAGGTGTCGAGCACGTCTTCGTCGCGCGTGAGCGTCTTGCCGGGCGCCTGCGCCTGCGCCTCGGCTTCGTTGCGCGCCACGTACACCTTGCCTTCGGCGTCGTACCACGCCGGGATCTGGTGGCCCCACCAGAGCTGGCGCGAGATGGTCCAGTCCTGGATGTTCTCCATCCAGTGGTTGTAGGTGTTGACCCAGTTCTCGGGCACGAAGCTCACTTCGCCCGAGCGCACCGCGTCGATGGCCTTCTGTGCGATCGACTGACCCTTGGCGTCGGGCTTGGTCATGGCGACGAACCACTGGTCGGTCAGCATCGGCTCGACCACGGCGCCGGTGCGCGCGCAGCGAGGCACCATCAGCTTGTGCTTCTTGGTCTCGACCAGCAGGCCCATGGCCTGGAGATCGGCCACCACCGACTTGCGAGCATCGAAGCGGTCGAGGGTGCGGTATTTCTCGGGCGCGCTGTCGTTGATGGCGGCATCCAGCGTCAGCACGCCGATGATGGGCAAGCCATGGCGCTGCCCCACCGCGTAGTCGTTGTGGTCATGCGCGGGCGTGACCTTGACGACGCCGGTGCCGAACTCCTTGTCGACGTAGCTGTCGGCGATCACCGGGATCAGGCGGTCGACCAGCGGCAGCTTGACCTTGCGGCCGATCAGCGCCTTGTAGCGCTCGTCCTCCGGATGGACCATGACGGCGACGTCGCCCAGCATGGTCTCGGGCCGCGTGGTCGCAACCGTGAGCGAACCCGAGCCGTCCTCGAGCGGATAGGCAATGTGCCAGAGGAAGCCTTCCTCTTCCTCGCTCTCGACCTCGAGGTCGCTCACCGCGGTCTTGAGCACCGGGTCCCAGTTGACCAGCCGCTTGCCGCGGTAGATCAGGCCCTCCTCATAGAGCCGCACGAAGGTGTCGGTGACGACCTTCGAGAGCTTCTCGTCCATCGTGAAGTACTCGCGGCTCCAGTCCACCGTGTCGCCCATGCGGCGCATTTGGTTGGTGATGGTGTTGCCCGACTGCTGCTTCCACTCCCACACGCGCGCCACGAAGTTCTTGCGGCCCAGGTCGTGGCGGCTGATCTTCTGCTCTTGCAGCTGGCGCTCGACCACGATCTGGGTGGCAATGCCGGCATGGTCGGTGCCCGGCACCCACAGCGTGTTGTCGCCCTTCATGCGGTGGTAGCGCGCCAGGCTGTCCATGATCGTCTGATTGAACGCATGGCCCATGTGCAGCGTGCCCGTGACGTTCGGCGGCGGCAGCTGGATCGCGAAGGAGGGCGAGCCCTCTTTCGGCTGGCCCGTGCCGCGGAAACCTGCGACCGCGTAGCCGCGCCGCTCCCACTCGGGACCCCAGTGCGCCTCCAGGGCGGCGGGTTCGAAGGATTTGGACAGGCTCTCGAGGCCGGGCTGGGACAAGGTGTCGCTCATGGGGTGCAAAGACGAAAACGGCATCCCGCAGGATGCCGTTCGGGTGGGTTGAGGAAGCCCTCGATTTTATTCGAGCGCGACTGATTCAGGGGTTCAGCGCCCGGGCGCGTAGTTGACCGGAATCCAGAGGTAGCCGTTGCCTTGCGCGCGCAGCCGGCCCATGCCGGGGAAGGGGATGTGTGCGCTGGCCACCGGATAGCCCTGGGCGGCGGCCTCGGTGTAGGCCTTTCGCCGCTGTGCGGCGGCCGGCCGCGAGTCCGTGTCGAACTGGATGGTGATCGACGGGTTCTCGAACTGGACGGCGGCCACGTGCATCAGGTCGCCCCAGAACACCATCTTCTGACCTTTGCTCTCCGCGACGTAGAGAGTGTGGCCCGGCGTGTGGCCATAGGCGGCTTTGGCCTTGATGCCGCGCACGAGGTCGGTGTCTCCGTCGAAGGGCTTGAACTTGCCGGCGCTGACATAGGGGTTGAGCGAGGCCATGGCGCCCTTGAAGGAGTCCTTGGCATCGTCGGGCGCCTTGTCCATGTTGGCCGTGCTCAGCCAGTGGTCGGCATCGCGCTTGTCGGCGCGCACCGTTGCATTCGCGAAGACGGGTTTGCCGTCGACGGCGAGGCCACCGACGTGGTCGGGGTGCAGGTGTGTGATGTAGATCTCGTCGACCTGATCGGGGTGGTAGCCGGCCGCCTTGAGGCTGGCGGCCAGCTTGCCCAGCGTCGGTCCGAACAGGCCGCCGGCGCCGGTGTCGATCAGCACCAGCTTCTCGCCGGTGTTGACGAGGTAGGCATTCACCGAGGTCTCGAGCGGGCTCTGGAGGTACGACCGGGCCAGCGTCTTCTTCACCTGCTCGGGCGTGGTGCGCGTCAGGAGCTTGTCCACGGGCAGCGCGACGGTTCCATCCGACAGGGCCGTCACCTGGAAGTCGCCGACCATGACGCTGTAGAAACCGGGGGCAGCTTCCTTGGCGAGGGGCGCCTCGGCTTGCGCCATGGTGGGCACCCAGGCTGCAGCCCAGGCACAGGCGGCGGCAAGGACGAGAGCGTGGGCTCGCGCCAGCGGGACAACCTTCATCGGAATCTCCTCGGGGTGGTTGCGAATCAGCCGGACTCTAACCCCTTCGCGCCGCCTCGCTTCGGCCCCGCGGATAATTCGCGGATGCTGTTTTTGCTCTCCCCGGCCAAGTCGCTCGATTACGAAACCCCCGTGCCTGACACCCTGCCCGCCACACAGCCGCACTTCGAGGGACCCCGAGGCCCCTCGGCCGAGCTGATCAAGATCCTGCGCGAGAAGTCGCCGCAGCAGATCGCCGAGCTCATGCGGCTGTCGGACAAGCTGTCGGCACTGAACGTGGCGCGCTATGCGGCCTGGGCATCCAAGGGCACGGTCGGCAATGCGAAGCAGGCCGCCCTGGCCTTCGATGGCGACGTCTACGGCGGGCTCGACGCGAAGACACTGAGCCCGGGCCAGCTCGGCTGGGCGCAGGAGCGCATCTGCATCTTGAGCGGCCTCTATGGCGTGCTGCGCCCCTTGGACCGGCTGCAGCCCTACCGCCTCGAAATGGGCACGCAGTTAGCCAACCGGCACGGCAAGGATCTCTACGCCTTCTGGAATTCGCGCATTGCCGAGTATCTGAACCAGCGCCTGATGGCGGACCGCACGCCAGTCGTGATCAACCTTGCATCGCAGGAGTACTTCAGGTCGGTCGATCTGAGCGTGCTCAAGGCGCGCGTGGTGGAGTGCGTGTTCGAGGAATGGAAGAACGGCAAGTACAAGGTCATCAGCTTCTTCGCCAAGCGGGCCCGTGGCCTGATGGCGCGCTGGGCCGTGCTGCACAAAGCCTCCACGCCCAGGGCGCTGGAGAAGTTCGATCTCGAAGGCTACGCCTTCGACGCGACGGTCTCGGCGCCGGAGCGCTTCGTTTTTCGGAGGAGATCAGCGTGACGGGTCAAGCCATCAGCCCCGAACTGCGCGAATGGGTCGTCGCCCAACTCGCGGCCGGGCATTCCATCCCGAGCCTGCGTGCCTCGATGCGCGATGCCGGCTGGCACGACGATGCGGCGGACGCGGCGCTTGCAGAGGTCGAGGCGCCTGCCCGAGGCCTTGCTGCCGCCGCGCCTGTACGCGCGTCGATGCCGGGCCCGGATCTGTCGAACGCGCCCTTGTACATCGACACCGGCGACCGCCGTGTGCAGGTGCTCCAGACATTGCGCCATCCGCGGGTCCTGGTGTTCGGAGACTTGGTCTCGGACGAAGAATGCGAGGCCCTGATCCAGGCGGCGCGGCAGCGGCTCGCACGGTCCCTCACCGTCGAGACAAAGACGGGCGGTGAGGCACTCAATGTCGATCGCACCAGCGACGGCATGTTCTTCGAGCGCGGGGAGAACCCCGTCGTTGCACGCCTGGAGCAGCGCATTGCTGCGCTGCTGCGCTGGCCGCTCGACTTCGGGGAGGGCTTGCAGGTCTTGCGCTACGCACCGGGCGCCCAATACCGGCCGCACTACGATTACTTCGACCCCAACGAGCCCGGCACGCCCACCATCCTGCGCCGTGGAGGGCAACGCCTGGCCACGTTGGTGATGTACCTGCAGGAGCCCGAACTCGGCGGGGCCACGACTTTCCCCGACGTGGGCCTCGAAGTCGCGCCCAAGCGCGGTACCGGCGTCTTCTTCAGCTATGAGCGGCCGGATCCGTCGACGCACACCTTGCATGGTGGCGCCCCGGTGCTGGCGGGCGAGAAATGGGTGGCCACCAAATGGTTGCGCGAGCGCGAGTTCCGCTAGGCGCCGCGACTGTTTGCAAGGAGCGGACGGCCAAGTCATGAAACTCACCGCCAACGGTATCCAGATCGAGGTCGAGGACAGCGGCGGCGAAGGCCGGCCTGTGGTGCTGCTGATCATGGGGCTGGGCATGCAACTGATCGCCTGGCCCGAGGACTTCGTTCGGACGCTGGTCGATGCCGGCTTTCGGGTCGTGCGCCACGACAATCGGGACATCGGACTGAGCCAGGGCTTCGACCAAGCGGGCGCTGGCAACCTCGTCTGGCAGAGCGTACGGCATCGCATCGGGCTGCCGGTTCGCTCGGCCTATTCGCTGCAGGACATGGCGGACGATGCGCTCGGCGTGCTTGATGCGCTGGGAATCCGGCGCGCGCATGTGGTGGGCGCATCGATGGGCGGCATGATCGCTCAGCGCCTGGCCATCGGCGCCCCGCAGCGCGCGGCGAGCCTGGTCAGCATCATGAGCTCGAGTGGTGCGCGCAACCTGCCTGGGCCACGCCCCGACGTGGCTGCGGCGCTGATGCGCCGGCCGGCCAGCCGGACAGAGGCCGCGCTGATCGCGCACAGCCTCGGCGTCGTCCGGCTGATTGCCAGCCCCGCCTATCCACAGGACGAAAGGACCGTGGCCGAGCGCATCGCCCGCGGCCTGCGCCGCGCCTACCGGCCGAACGGAATCGTGCGGCAGATGCTGGCGATCGGGGCCGACAGCGGACGCCACGCGTTGCTGGCGCGCATCTCCAGCCCGACGCTCGTCCTGCATGGCGACGCGGATCCGCTGGTGCCCATCGCCTGCGGTCAGGACACGGCGCGCCGCATCCCGGGCGCGCAGTTCGTCCCCGTGCCCGGCATGGGCCACGACCTGCCGCCGCCGGTTTGCGACATCCTGCTGCGGAACATCATTCCTTTTATGCAGACCGCCGAAAAGCTTGCATGAGCCTCGACAACACACCTGAACAATCTCAGCTGGGGCGCACTTCGACCTATGTCGACCGCTACGACCCTGGCCTTCTGTTTCCGATTCCGCGCGCCACGCAGCGCCAGGCCATGGGCATCGCGACCCGGCCGCTACCGTTCTTTGGTGCGGACCTGTGGACGGCTTTCGAGCTGAGCTGGCTCAATCCGCGTGGCAAGCCGCAGCTGGCGATCGTACATTTCACGGTGCCTTGCGAGACGCCCAACATCATCGAGAGCAAGTCCTTCAAGCTCTATCTCAATAGCTTCAACAGCACCGTCTTCGTCGACGCGGAGGCCGTCCGCGAGCGGCTGCGCGCCGACCTGAGCGAAGCGGTCTGGCGGGGCAGCGAGCGTGCGGAGGGTATCGGGGTCAAGCTGGTGGGCTCCGAGACGTTCGATCGCGAGCAGATCCATGAGCTCGACGGCCTCGATCTCGATCGACTTGACATCGAGTGCACGCAGTACCAGCCAGCGCCAGAGCTACTGTCCAGCGACGCGACGCAGGTTCCCGTGACCGAGACCTTGAGCAGCCGGCTGCTCAAGAGCAACTGCCTGGTGACGGGGCAGCCCGACTGGGGCAGTGTTCAGATCCGCTATAGCGGGCCGCCGATCGACCAGGCAGGACTGCTGGCGTACATCGTGAGCTTTCGAAATCACAACGAGTTCCATGAGCCTTGCGCCGAGCGCATGTTCTGGGACATCTGGCGCCGCTGCCAGCCGACAAAGTTGGCCGTTTATGCGCGCTACACGCGGCGTGGTGGTTTGGACATCAATCCGTTTCGCACCAGTTGGCCGCAGGCGTTGCCGTCGAACACTAGGATGGCGCGGCAGTAGGAAGGGGCGCTGTCCGCGTCGTTTGGGCAGTACGCGAAAAAGTTGAGCCCGGATTGCACATCGGTGGCAAACCGTGTCATAATCGAGGGCTCCGCACAAGACGGCAGGCAGTTGAAGCTCTCAGGGGTTTTGGTGGCTGCGGTGGTGGA
>NZ_JBDGIT010000014.1:0-82867 GCF_057657265.1 Variovorax sp. Soil_C_17 | reverse complement strand
AGCAGAACCTGCGCCGCAGCCAGGACTTGTTTCGTGAAGCCAAGCAGAAGGTGAAGACGAAGCGCGAGCAGTCGGGCGCCGTCGCGCGCGACCAGGCGCGTCTGGCCCGGGATGCGCTGCGCGATCCAGCCAAGTCGTACCAGGATCGGTGCACCGAAGCCGATCGCCTCCTGAGTGAAGTGCTCGATACCGCGCCGAAGAGCTTTGCGTCCGAAGTGAGAAAGGCACTGTCCACCGACCACCAACGCGTCAGAGCGTTTCTGGGCGGCTTGCAGCCCCTGGAGTTCGGCGGCCGTGCGCAGGACCGGGGCTTCGAGCAACTGCAGGCGTGGCGTCAGTTGCAGGCGGGAAAGGCATCTGAGCTACCCCGCGAATTTGCAGTACCCGATGTCGGCGCAGCCTGGCACGATCTCGTACACGACGTCGATTCGCGCTTCGGACTGAAGGCGTTTGCGGCGTGCACCATGATGTCGCTGCGCAGGAGCTTGCGAAATGGCCGCGTCTGGATCGATCACTCATTGAGTTACCGCTCACGCGAGCAGATGCTGATCTCCCCAGCCGAGTGGGCACGCGATCGAGACGCCCATCTCGCATTGTTGGGAATGCCGGTAACAGCCGATCCACTACTTGACCCCCTCCTCGACAACCTGGCTGCCGGCGTCGCGGCCGTCGCAGAGGGCTGCGAGAAGGGTTCGTTCGAGATCGATGTCGACGGCATGCTGCATCTGCCGGCGCTAACCGCCCTGCCCGACGAGGGCGAACCGCGCCGCCTGCGCGAGCTCATATACCGAAAGATTGGGGACGTCCAATTCCCCGATCTCCTGCTCGAGATCGATGCCTTGAGCAACTACAGCGAGGCGCTACTGGGCCACCGGGCGGAAACCGTCGCCGAACTGCTGGCCCTGTATGCCGCGGTACTCGCGCATGGCACCGACATCGATGCCAAGAGCGCGGCGGCGATGATCCCCGGACTGGACACGGCGTGGGTGTCCGTCGCGATGCGGGCGCTGGAGACCCACGGGCGATTGCGGCGGGCCAACGAGCGCGTGGTCGAGTTCCAGGGCCGGATACCGATCTCCGCGCATTGGGGTGATGGCGCCAAAGGTTCGGCCGACATGATGTCGCTGGAAGCGACGCGCCATCTGTGGAGCGCACGCACCGATCCGCGCCGGCGCACTTATGCGACTGGCATCTATACCCACGTGCTCGACCGCTGGGGCATCGTCTACGATCAACCCATCGTCCTCAACGAGCGGCAGGCCGGTGTGGCTATCGAAGGAGTCGAGCGGTACAACCGCAGCGAAGACAGAATCCGGCTGTCGCTACTTTCCGTTGATTCGCATGGGTACTCGAACGGGGCCATGTCGGTCGCAAAACTGCTCGGCTTCGACCTGTGCCCTCGCCTTCAGGATCTCCGAGAGCGCAAGCTGTATGTGCCGACGGGCTTCGAGGTGCCCGAAGGCATCGAACGCGCGACGGTCAAGCGTCTGTCTTGCAAAGCTATCCGTGCGGGCTGGGACGACCTGATGCGTGTGGTCGCGTCGATCCGGGCGGGCAGGATCGGTGCCGACGTCGCGCTACGCTTGCTGGGCAGCGCCGCGCAGGGTGATCCCGCGTACAAGGCAGCGGACCATCTGGGTCGCCTGCTGCGCAGCATCTTCTTGTGCGACTACATTGCGATTGCTGACTTCAGGCGCGAGATGCACAAGTTGCTGGACCGCGGCGAATCGGTGCACCAGTTGCAGCGCGCGGTCTACACCGGCAAGGTGGCGCCCGAGCGCGGCCGGCGGCGCGATGAGATGAAAGCGATCTCCGGCTCGCACGCCTTACTGACGAACATCGTACTGGCCTGGAACACCAGCCGGATGAACGACGCGGTCGAGCGCCTGCGCAAGGACGGGATCAATATCGACGACGCCTGGCTGCGGCGCATCGGGCCCGTGCATTTCGGGCACATCAACTTCCGGGGCACCTTCCGGTTCAGGATCGAGATGTATGCGTCGGCGCTACTTCGACCTCGCGCGGCTTTAGCAGCGACTGCGAAAGTGTGACCACGGCTTGAGTTCGTGCGGACCAACAGCATCGGACCCAGCCGAGCTGGACCCATCGGCTCGCGAGGCCAAAGCGTGTCAATCTGCACGAAAAGGCCAACCTTGCGCAGAAACCGGGATACCTAAGTTGTTGTCGGGATTGGGTTTTTAAGAGCCAACCGTATCAATCTGCAGGAAAAGGACGATTACCCCGTTCAGGGCCTGCTGTTCGGCGCCGCGCACGAAGCCGTGACCAGCGAACGCATCGCGACGCTGCAAACCCTGGAACGTTTCCAGAAACAGGATGCTCTCGGCCGAAGCCCACTGATCAGAGCGCTTCGAGAGCCAGTGCGATGCCTTGGCCACCACCGATGCACAGCGTCACCATCCCGCGCTTGAGACCGTCACGACGCATCGAATGCAGCAATCGCGTGGTCAGTACGGCACCCGTGGCGCCGATCGCATGGCCATGGGCGATGGAGCCACCTTCGACGTTGACGATGTCTTCTGGGAGGCTCATCTCGCGCAGACAGGCCAGCGCGATCGCGGCGAAGGCCTCATTGATCTCAATGCGCTCGATGTCGCCGTGCTTCCACCCAGCTCGCTCCAGGGCAAGTTGGACCGCTGGCACGGGTCCGATGCCAAACAGGCCCGGCTCGACCGCAGCCACACCGTGCGAGACCAGTCGAGCCCAAGGCTGCAATCCGTGCTTCTCGGCAAAACCACGCTCCGCGACGATCAGGGCGGCCGCACCGCTGTTGAGTCCGGGCGCGTTGCCGGCGGTGATGCTGCCGTCCTTGCGAAAGGCAGGCTTGAGCTTGGCCAGCGTTTCGATGGTCGTGTCCGGGCGATTGGCTTCGTCGCGATCGAATCGCACGGGCCCCTTGCAGCCAACCAGGTCGACGGCAACGATTTCCTCAGCGAACTTGCCCGCTGCCTGCGCAGCGCTGAAGCGCTGCTGCGAGCGCGCCGCCCAGCGGTCCTGATCTTCACGAGTGATGCGGTATCGGCTCGCCAGATCTTCGGTATGCCAGCCCGAGTGCTGTCCGCTGAAGGCATCGTTGAGACCGTCGCGCAGCAGGCTGTCGAGCATCGCCGCGTCCCCCATGCGATGGCCCCAGCGTCCGCCAGGTACAAGGTACGGGGCTTGGTCCATGCTCTCCATGCCGCCTGCGATCACTGCCCTGGCGTGGCCCGCTGACACCTCCAGCGCAGCACTGGCGATGGCCTGTGCTCCCGATCCGCAGACCCGATTGACGGTCAATGCGGGAACTTGTACCGGGAGGCCGCCGCCAATGGCGGCTTGACGCGCAGGGTTCATCCGGGCGCCCGCCTGGATCACCTGGCCCAGCACCACGGTATCGACAGCCTCGGAAGGCAGCCCCGCACGCCGGAGGGTCTCGCGCACCACCGCCGCACCCAGTACGGTTGCAGGGGTCTCCTTCAGCGCACCGCCAAAGGCACCGATGGGTGTGCGCACAGGCGCACACAGGACAATTTCAGGCTTGCTCATTGAAACTCCTTGTCGTGAGATGGGATGAAGTTGTGCAGCACGGTGGGGCCGCCTTCATGCGTTGACGTCCACCACCGTGCGGCCGCGTACCTGGCCTTGAAGCACCGGCCCCGCAAGGCCAGGCACTTCGGCCAACCCGACAACCTGCGTGGCGCGCGCGAGCTTGCCCAGATCAAGATCGGTGGCCAGACGCGCCCAGGCCTGCAGCCGCACGTCCTGCGGCGCATTGACCGAATCGATGCCTGCCAGCGTCACGTTGCGCAGAATGAAGGGCAACACCGAGCCTGGCAGCTCCGCACCCTGTGCCAGCCCGAAGGCCGCCACCGCGCCGCGGTAGCGGGTCTGCGCCAGGACATTGGCCAGCGTGTGGCTGCCCACCGAGTCGATGGCGCCGGCCCAGCGTTCCTTGCCGATCGGTGCGCCCGGCTCGGACAGCGTGCGTCGGTCGATGATCTCGGTTGCCCCCAGCCCGCGCAGATAGGCCGCCTCGTCCAGCCGTCCGGTCGAGGCGACCACCCGATAACCCAGCTTGGACAGCAAAGCGATGGCGATGGAGCCGGCTCCGCCGCCGGCCCCGGTCACCAGGACCTCGCCCTTGTCCGGCGCCGCCCCCGCATGCTCGAGCGCAAGGACGGACAACATGGCGGTGTATCCCGCCGTGCCGATAGCCATGGCATCTCGCGTCGAGAACACGTCGGGCAACTTGACCAGCCAGTCGCCGCAGACACGTGCCTTCTGCGCGAAGCCGCCATGGTGCGTTTGGCTCAGGCCCCAGCCATTGGCGACCACCCGATCGCCGACGACGAAGCCCGCATGCGTCGATGCTTCGACGACACCGGCGAAGTCGATGCCCGGAATCAAAGGGAACTGGCGCATCACCGGTGCGCGGCCGCTGATCGCCATCGCATCCTTGTAGTTCACCGTCGAATAGTCGATCGCGACGGTGACGTCGCCCGGCATCAGGTTGGCCTCGTCGAAATTCACGAGGTCCGTGGAAACTGCATCGCCCGTCTTGGTGGCCAACAGTGCTTTGAATGTCATCGTCTTTTCCTTGAGTCCTTGGTCATTGAATGTTGCGCCGTCGATCAGCTGCTCGCTCGCAATCGTCGCGTGCGGTAGGTACCCCAGCCGCTGCTCAAGGCCGACCTCAGGAAGGCCGCCAGGCCGCTTTCGCCGGGCCGGGGCTCGGCGCCTTTGGCGATGCGTTTGAGCTGGCGCGTGTACCAGAGCACCTCCATGATTCCCATGCGATCGACCGCCTTCAGGCCGGTCTGGATGGAGCGAACCTTTTGTGAGCTGTCGCGCCCTTGGAGCAAGGCGGCTGGCGCATCGGGGTCGATGGCGAGCAGCCGCGCCAGGCCGACGATGTCCAGCGCGCCGGAGGCCAGGGCGCCCTCCATGCCGGCGGCGCTGCGGAAGCCGCCGGTCACCATCAGCGGCACATCCACCGCTGCACGCACCTTCTCGGCGAAGCTCAGAAAATAGGCCTCCCGCGATGCGGTCGAGGCCTTCAGTGCGCCCCCAGGGCCGGGCTGCGCCCAGCCCACCCCCCGGGGGGGTTGAGGAAGCTTGGGGCGGCCCGGCGCTTCCTCATGCGGCTCGTGGTTGGCGCCGCTCATCGCGGGCGCTTCGTAGGTGCCGCCCGAGATCTCAATCAGGTCGATGCCCGCCTCGGCCAAGGCGCGGATGGTGTCCAGCGACTCCTCTTCGGTGAAGCCGCCGCGCTGGAAGTCGGCCGAATTGAGCTTGATGCCCACCGGGAACCCGGGCCCGACCTGGCGGCGAACCTCGGCATAGACCGCCATCACGAAGCGGCGGCGCTTCTCCGGCGTGCCGCCCCATTCGTCCTCGCGCAGGTTGTGCCGGGGCGAGAGGAACTGGCTGACCAGGTAGCCATGGGCACCGTGGATCTCCACGCCGCTGAAGCCGGCCTTCTTGCACACCGCCGCGCTGCGCCCGAACCGCCGGATCACGTCTTCGATCTCTTCCTGCGTCGCCGCGTGCGGGGTCTCGAAGAAGGCGGCCATGTCCTCCCGGAACGGTACGGCCGAGGGGGCAATGTTGTAGGCGTTGAGCCCCTTGGTCGATTGTTTGCCTGGGTGGTTGAACTGGGGCCAGATCGCGGCACCGCGGCTGGTGGCGGCCTGGGCCCAATGAGTGAGCAGAGCCAGGTCCGACTCGTCTTCGATGGCGACGTTGCCGGGCTCGCCCAGGGCTCGCCGGTCGACCATCACGTTGCCGGTCAGGATCAGGCCCAGGCCCGATGCGGCCCAGCGCTGGTAGAGGGCGACCAGGGCCGGCGTCGGCCGGTTGTCGTAGATGCCGAGCGTCTCGCTCATGGCGGCTTTGGCCAGCCGGTTGCGCAGTACCGTGCCGTTGGGTAATGTCAGGGGTTGGGCCAGCAGGCGGGGGGCGGAAGTGGATGTCCTGGGCATGGAGGTGTCACCTTGTGAGGAGCCGTGAAAGGCCTTGGCCGGCGAGGCGGGCCTGCGTCGGGCCGCGCATTTCAGAACGGGCTGCGGTCCCAGGCCGCGATGACCCTGGACGGCTGCAGGAAAGAAGTCAGGCCCTGGAACCACAGCACTTCGCGGAAGTCGCCGCTGATCATCAGGTCCTTGCTGCCCACACCGCGCAGGAAGGCCGGCTGTGCGTCCTTTGCCGAGAGGATCTGGAAGCCCTTGACCGCAGTCGAAAAGCTCAGCGTGAAGCTGGGATTCGCGGTCAGGCCGGCAAAGGAGCGCACGGCGCCATCCTGGACCACGTAGTAGCGGCCTGCGCCCGAGGCCGTGCGGATCTGGAAGACCAGGTCTTTGGCGCCGACATAGCGCGCGCAATCAGCGTCGCTGCGGATCTTTCGCTGCAGCAACTGGGCGAAGACCCACAGCAGGAATTTGAACTTGAGCATGGCAGGCAATCTTCAAAGAGGTGGGCGGGGGCGCATCGGCACCGGGGCGGCAGCAATTGCCGTCACTCGGCCAGGAACTGCACCGCATGCTGCAGAAAGCGCTGAGGGCACTGGAACTGCGCGGCGTGGCCGGCGTCGGGGTAGATGAACAACTGCGCGTTGGGCAAGTTGCGCGCCATGTAGAACGAGTTGACGGTGGCCACCATCACGTCGTTCACGCCGTTAAGAATGAAGGTGGGCTGCCGGATGCCGCGCAAATAGGCAAAGGGGTCGTCCTCCTGCAGCCTGGGCAGGTAATGCAGGTTCGCCTCGATCTGGGCGCTGGCGACCTCCGGAGAAGACGGCGGGTCCTGGTCCACCCGCCGGTGGCGCCGCTCCCAGAAGTCTCGCGCGGCCTGTTCGGCCTGCGCCGAACGACCAAAGAACAGATAGGCGAAGTCGTCGAGTGAGGGCTCCGGATTGACGGCAGTGGTCAGCACGCGCTGCTCCATCTCCGGGTCGCCGCCGCGCGGCCCGGTGCCCAGAAGCATCAGCTTGCGCACCAACTCGGGATGGCGCCAGGTCAGATCCAGGGCCTGGAAGCCGCCCAGCGAGAAACCCAGTACATCCACCTGGTGCAACCCCAGGGCGCGTATCGCCGCCGCCGCGTCGTCGGCCATGTCCTCGATCCGGGTGTGCGGCGTCCCGGCGGACGAAGCGACACCGCGACCGTTGAACAGGATCACCTCGCGCCCGGCGGCCAGGCCGTCGGTCATGAGGGGGTCCCAGTGGTCCATGCCTCCGCGGTAATGCTGGAGGAAGAACAGCGGCGGCTGATCCGTCGCGGTATTCCCCCAGCGACGGTAGGCGAACCGATCGCCATTCACCTCGACAAAGCGGGTGGGGGCGGTGAGATGGGTGTGGCTCATGGAGGAGTACTCGTGATGGCGGGCTTGTTCTGGCAAGGGCTAGCGGGCCAGAAACTCCAGCGTGCTGCGCACGAAGTCGGCATGGAACTGGAATGCGCCGCCGTGCCCGGCATCGGGGTAGATGATCAGTTGGCTGTTCGGCAGCCGCTTCGCCAGGTCGTGCGTGTTGACCGTCGGCACCATGCGGTCGTTGTCGCCATTGACCACCAGCACCGGCTGCTTGACCACCGAGAGATCGGCCGGGGCCTTCTTCCCCCACACCCGCAGCGCCTCCAGTTGGGCGAAGAACGCGCCGTTCGAGATGTCCTTGTCACGGTTCTCGGTGCGCTCCTGTAGGCGCGCCAGGAAGGCCTTGCCGGCTTCGATGCCGCTGGGTGTGCGCGTGAAGAACAGGAACTGCTTCGCATCCTGGCCCGTGAAGAGGCCGCGGATGATGTCGAGGAAGGTCACCCCTGCCACGGTGCTGATGCCCTCGCCTCCGGCAGGGCCGGTGCCGGCCAGAACCATCTTGCGGACGAGTTGCGGCTCCTTGAGCACGACTTCCTGGGCAACCATGCCGCCCATCGAGAAGCCCAGCAGGTCCACCTGCTGGAAGCCCTTGGCCTTGATGAAGGTGATGGCGTCATCGGCCATCTGTTCGATCGAATTGGCAGGTGAGCCACTGCTGGAGCCAATGCCACGGTTGTTGAACGCAATCACGTGGTGCTTGGCCGCGATGCCGTCAATGATCCGCGGGTCCCAGTTGTCCAAGACGGCGGCCAGATGCACCAGGAACACGACCGGAGTCCCGCCGTGCTGCTGGCCCATCTCTCGGTAGGTGTAGTCCACGCCACCTGCGTTGATGGTCTGGGTCGGCACGGTTTTCCAGGAAAGCTCGGACTTCTGATCCATCGACGGCTGGCTTTGGACCGCGCCAGCTGAGGCTGGCTCCGCCGCTCCCGCCGTGAGCGGGTGCAGGGTCGTTGATAGGGCCAGGCCCAGGGCAAAGGTGCTGAGAAGGTGTTTCATGGTGCGCCTCCGGATCAGGCGTTGAGCGTGGGGTAGTCGGTGTAGCCCTTTGCGCCGGGCGTGTAGAACGTCGCCATGTCCAAGGGGTTGAGCGATGCCTCGGTCTGCATGCGCGCCACCAGATCCGGGTTGGCGATGAACGGCCGGGCAAAGGCGAAAGAGCATGCCGGGCTTTCTAGTTGGGTTGAACAGCGTCGGCTCACCGGGCCTGTGGAAGGTAGACCGGGCGCTGCGCCGTCAGGCCCTGCCTCACCTGCTGGGTGAGCGCATCGGCCAGCACCTCGTCGGCGCCCGCGGCCAGGCCGTCGAGCGCACGCTGCACGATGTCTTCGGCGCTGCTCTTCGCGACCTCGAACCCGCGCGTGAGGTCGGTGTCGACATACGCCATATGCAGGCCCAGCACCTGGGTCTGCTGGCCGGCCAGTTCATGGCGCAACGCGTTGGTCAAGGACCAGGCCGCCGACTTGCTGGCCGAGTAGGCGGCCAGCTCGCCGCCGTTGACCCAGGAAGCCACCGACAGCACGTTGATCAATGCGCCACCGCCATTGGCCTTGAGCACAGGCGCAAAGGCCTTGCTCACGTTCAGCACGCCGAAGAAGTTGGTTTCGAAGATGCGGCGCGCCACCGCTTCGCTGTCGTGCGCGACGAAGCCACCGGGCTGTGCAATGCCGGCGTTGTTGATCACGAGGTTCACGTCGATGGCGATCTGTGCCGCGGCCGCGATCTCCTCGGGTTTGGTGACATCGAGCCGCAGCGCCTGCACGCCCGGCAGGGTGACTGTGGCAGGGTCACGTGCGGCGGCGTAGACCTTGCGGGCGCCGCGCGCGAGCAGTTCACGCGCAAACGCCAGGCCGATGCCGCGGTTGGCACCCGTGACGAGGACGACGGAGTTTTCAATGTTCATGGGAGGCTCAAAGTGGCTGGTTGAGATTTCAAAGGACGATCGCCATGCTTCTGGACGTGCGACGCCGATCAGGCGGGAGA
Source organism: Variovorax sp. Soil_C_17 (assembly GCF_057657265.1). Classification (NCBI taxonomy): domain Bacteria; kingdom Pseudomonadati; phylum Pseudomonadota; class Betaproteobacteria; order Burkholderiales; family Comamonadaceae; genus Variovorax; species Variovorax sp. Soil_C_17. The sequence continues at coordinate 73,519 of NZ_JBDGIT010000014.1, read as the reverse complement.
ATTCATCGAACCTTGATGACCACCTTGCCCTTGGCGCGGCCGCTTTCGACGTAGGCCAGGGCTTCATTGGTGGATTCGAAGGGGAAGACCTTGTCGATCACCGGGCGGATGGTGCCGGCTTCGATCAGCGACGTGATTTGCTGCAATTGACTTCCATTGGCCTTCATGAACAGGAAGGCGTAGTGGAGCCTGAGGCGCCGGGCCTGGCTGCGAACGCTGAAGCTCAGGGCGCGCATGACCTGCTTGACGAACCACGGGGCTTTGATGTCTTCGGCGAACCGCGGATCGGGGGGCCCGGAAATGGACACGAGGTGGCCGCCGGGCTTGAGCACGCCCAGGGACTTCTTGAGGGTCTGGCCGTCCTGGCTGTTCAGCACGACGTCGTAGTCGCGCAGCTGCGCTTCGAAGGCATCCTTCTTGTAGTCGATGATGACATCCGCGCCCAGGCTCTTCACCAGCGCAGCGTTGCCTGCGCTGGCGGTGGTGGCCACCGTCGCGCCCAGGTGCCTGGCCAGCTGGATCGCAAACGTGCCGACGCCACCGGAGCCCGCCTGGATGAAAACCTTCTGACCCTTCCTGAGCTTCGCGATTTCAACCAGCGCTTGCCATGCTGTCAGACCCACCAGGGGGATGGAGGCTGCTTCCTCCATGGTGAGGTTCCGGGGCTTGATGGCCACCGAGTCTTCCTTGACGGCCACAAACTCGGCGAAGGTCCCGATGCGGAAGTCGTCGGGCCGGGCGTACACCTCGTCGCCCACCTTGAACTGGCGCACGTGCGGGCCGACACGGACCACGATGCCGGCCACGTCGTGCCCGAGAACGAAAGGCGTTCGGTACGGCAGAATGAGCTTGAACTCGCCATTTCGAAGCTTTGAGTCCAGCTGGTTCACCGCTGTGGCGTGAACCTGGATCAGCACCTCGTCTGCACGTAGTTTCGGCTCGGGCACGTCGCCGGCCCGGAGTTGCTCCCGCTTGCCATAGCGATCCACGAGGAAGGCTTTCATGGCTTCTTGTATGGATGCCTCCCGGCTATGAGTAATAACCCGCATCGTGTCGTGAAGAAGTCGGCTGCTGCCTTGTATCCGGCCTGTTGAGTGGAATCTGGGTTGCCCCAGGTACCCACCGGCCCCGATGTAATCCGCTGACGAGCACCTCATCTCCGTGGCGGACTGTTGAAGTCCTGCAAGTCATTCAGGTTTGTCTCGTCTCGGTCTTGACCGTTTCACATCACTTCGCGTGTTGCAACCTCATCGCCTTCAAAGGCTCACATACCCTTTCTCTGGTTGGGTTGATGTTCGGCTACCAGTTCAAGCCGCTTGCGGCCTGGTGCTCTGGTGGCCCCGTTGGTAATCCTGCTGCCGGGCCGTTACCGCCCAGATCGTTCGAGCCATCTTGGCCGCCTGCGCCACGATCACGACGTTGTCCGGGCGCCTGGCCTTGAGTTGTTCAAGCCATTGGCCCGGCTCCTTGGCATTCGCAAGCACCGAGCGCGCGCCGTGGATGAGCAAGGTGCGCAGGTAGGCGTCGCCTCGCTTGGAGATGCCCAGCAGCTTGACCTTGCCGCCCGTGCCGCGCTGCTTGGGCACCAAGCCCAGCCAGGCGCAGAACTCACGCGCCGACTTGAATGCCGTGGCTTCTCCCATCGTGGCGATCGCAGCCGTCGCCGTCAGCAGCCCCACGCCGGGTATCGCAGCTATGCGCTTCATGTGCTCGTCGCCGCGCAGGCGCTGCGCCAGCCGCACTTCGACGGCCTTGATGTCCGCGGCCAGTTGCTTGATGCGCTGCACCTGCTCGCGCAGGCTGTCGGCCACGTACTGCGGGATGTCATTGGCCAGCGATTCCAAGGTGGCCTCGATCTCGCCGAACAGGGCATTCTTGCCCCTGGCGAAGGTCGCCCCAAACTCGTAGAGCAGGCCGCGCAGCGCGTTGATCTGCATGATCTTCATCCGCATGAGCAATTCGCGCTGGCGGTGCAGCACCAGAGTAGCCTGCTGCGCCAGCGTCTTCATGCCCACGAACTTCGTGCCCGGCTGCTGCACTGCCAGCCAGATGGCTCGGGCGTCGGTGGCGTCGGTCTTGTTGCCGGCCACGAAGGGCCGTACGGCCTTGGCATGAATCAGTCGCACGCTGTGGCCCAGCGCCGTCAGCTCGCGTGCCCAATGATGGGCTCCGCCGCAGGCCTCGATGCCGATCAGGCTCGGTGCGCGGTTGGCGAAGTGCCCGAGCACCTTGGTCCGCTTGAGCTGCATGTTGACGATCTCGCCGGTGGCCATGTCCACGGTGTGGAGCTGGAACACGCTCTTGGCGATGTCCAGGCCGACGACCTGCCGCCCGTCGACCAAGCCGATGATTTGTCCTGCACCCTGTGCCGCAATACGATTCATCTCGGACCCTCGATGGTGTTTGTGAAGACCTCGGTCTATCACGCCATGGGCACTTCGATGCCGTATCCATTCGAGGGTCCTCCTTGCCATGCCGGCAAGCCAAGCTCCCAGAACAGTCACGCTGTTCATCTCGGTGCTCCTGCTCTTGCTGTCCCCGTAGGGAGGGAGGCATCCATTACATCTCCCTATTGCCGCCAGATTCAGGAGCACGCTCGGCGGCGCCGGTTATCTGGGTATTTGGCATGATTATCATCATATGTACAGTTAAAGAAACGGCGATGCCGTCACGGCGGCCCTGAGGGCGCCAACCGCTTCAATGCGGCGCTGCACAGCGACTCCGACAACGCAGCATCATCGACGGCGCGGGCCATCATCAGGGTGCCCACCATGGTGGCCACGGTCACCAAGGCGCGTTCATGGGCGCCTGGCTGGCCCCAATCCGGCGACTGACGCGCGACCAGATCGATCATCTCCTTGATGCGGCGTGTCGCCGCCCGACGCACTTCAGGCGCTTGACGGGGCATCTCGGAACCCAGGGCAGCCACGGGGCAGCCTGTCTCAATGCCCGCAAGATGCTCCCTGGAGAGGTAGGCCTGTATTAATGCCTGAAAAGCCTGCTCTGCAGGCGCAGCGGCAACGACACGCAACCCAAAGGCGTTGGACTCGGCGCCTGCGCGGTCCGCCGCCTCGGCCAACATAGCCTCGCGGGAGGCGAAGTGGGCGTAGAAGGCGCCATGCGTCAAGCCCGCCTCCTTCATGATGTCGGCCACACCCGTACCGTCGTAGCCGCTGCGCCGGATGGCGCGTGCAGCAGCCTGCACGATGCGCTCGTGGGACGCCTCCTTGGCGGCGGCTCGGGCATTGACGGGTGACTTTCGCATGACACGCATCATACATAATGCGCGCCGACGGTGCAAGGGCTGAGCGGGAGGACGCCGTCAGTACCCCTCGGCATGAAGCCGAACCAGACTGGGCCTCGGGTCTAGGCCGCAGCCAGGCTCGGAGTCAGAGGGGCCTCCAGGATCGGCAGGTTTACCAGCGCCGCCCCAAGCGCGAGAACGGCGTCCGCCCACCACATCCACAGGCGGCTCCCGCTGTTGACGACGGCGACCCCCCCTCGGGCGCCGGAGAAGCCGCCGATCTGGTGGCTGAGCAGGGTTGGTGGAAACGACTCGGCGGCTGGCCTTTGCCGACGCCGTTCAATCGTCGCGATGGGTTGGAACAACTGCGAGTGGCCTTGGAATGGCTCCAGCGCCGGGAAAGCGCATCGCGGACCGTCTGCAGCATGCTCGCATCGGACAGCAATTCGTCGCTGGAAAGCAGCCAGGAAGTCCTATTGTGCGGTCCATCCTCCGTCCATCGCCAGAGTGACGCCAGTCATGTTGTCGGCAGAAGAACTGACCAGGAAGCGAACTGCGCCAGCCACTTGGTCTGTGGTCGTGAATCGGCAGGTCGGTTCCTTCTCGGAAAGCATCGAGCGGACCACCTCGTCCCGGCCACAGTTCGTTCGCTCCATCCGCAAAGCGATCTGGGCCTCGACCAGCGGCGTCAGAACCCAACCTGGGCAGACGGCGTTGCAGGTGATACCGGCTTTCGCATTCTCCAGCGCAGTGGCCTTGGTCAAGCCCACCACCCCATGCTTCGCTGCGACATAGGCAGCTTTTTCCTGCGAGGCAACGAGACCGTGCACGGAGGCAATGTTGACAATCCGCCCATAGCCCTTCGCCTGCATTGCGGGCAGCGCCGCTCGCGTGGCGTGGAAAACCGCGCTGAGATTGATGGCCAGCACGTCGTCCCAGCTTTCCGTGGGAAAGCTCTCGATCCTGTCGATGTGTTGGATGCCGGCATTGTTGACCAACAGATCCAGGCTTCCGTAGGTTTCCTGAATCCCCTGGACGAGTCTACGTGTCTCTTGCGGATCCCGCATGTCGGAATCGAAATGCCTTACGGGGACCTTCGCGCGTGCGTTCACGGCATCGAGCGCTTCCTGTACTTGAAGCGGGTCCCCCTTTCCGTGTAGCGCCACGATCCATCCATCCTCGGCCAGTGCCTTGGAGATCTCCAATCCGATTCCGCTCGTGGAACCGGTGACCAGCGCCACCCGGCGATTCGATTGCTCTGTCATTTCACTGCTCCGATACCTGCAATATCACGGCGCCTGACCTGTTGCCGGACTCGACAATCTCGTGCGCGCGTGCGCATTCATCGAGAGGAATGACGGCTGAAACCGCCACGTCGAGCGCGCCGCTCGAAAGCAAGTGGTTGATGCGGGCTGCCGCTGAACCCCTTTCCTGGCTCGTCAGGAGATAGACAAGCAGAAGCTCGAGCCGCACCCCCTTGAACATCAAGGTATAGAAGGGCAACTCGGGCTTCTGCGTCTTGGCGGAGCCGTACGCGACAACGGTGCTTCGCTCGGACAGGAGTTCCGCGACGGCCTGGATGTTGGCGCCGAACTCCACTTCGACCACGTGGTCGAGCGATCGGCCGTCCGTGGCGCGAAGCACCTCTTCGACGAGGTGCGCGCTTCTGTAGTCGACGAAAGCATGCGCGCCCAGTCGGAGAATCCGCTCCCTGTCGGCCAGGCTTCCCGAGGCGACCACGAAGGCGCCCGACTGCCTGGCGAACTGGACCGCGAGACTGCCAACCGTGCCTGCGCCTCCACTCACCAGCACGACCTTTCCTTCGACAGGTCCATAGCCTGTGACGGCATGGCAGGCAGTCAGCGCCGGGATGCCCAGTGCCGCTCCGACCTCGAAGGGCACAGCGTCGGGCAAGCGGAAAACCAGCGATTCGTCGATGACGAGGAACTCGGCTGCCGTGCCCCAGGCGCGCCTCCATTGGGCATTGGCGATCCAAACACGGTCACCCGGGGCGAAGCGGCTCGACGGCCCGCCGAGCTTCTCGATAATCCCGGCGCCGTCGCTGTGCGGAATGATCTGCGGGAAGGCCATGGAACTCTTGCCGCCGCGCAGGCCTGCACGGGCCTTGACGTCGGAGGGATTGACACCCGATGCGCAAAGCCGCACCAAGACTTCGCCGGGCCCCGGCGTGGGCGTCTGCCTCTCGCCGTACTGCAAGACCGCGCGTGCTGGCCCTACGTTTTCATACCACACTGCTTTCATCGTGTCAGCACCTCAAATTTGCCGTGCGGGAGCAACGGTTGCGAAGTTGGAACCGAAGCCAATGCGCCGGAAGTGCGCGCGCTCGCACCATCCCTGCAGGATGATCCTGTCTCCGTCTTCCACGAAGCTGCGCACCTCGCCATTGCCCAGGTCGACGGGCTTGCGGCCCGCCAGGCTCAATTCGATGAGAGAGCCGGCGTTCTCGGGCTGCGGGTCCGATATCGTGCCTGTGCCCAGCAAATCACCCACCCGGAGGTTGCATCCGCCTGCGGTGTGGTGGGTGACCATCTGGGCGATCGTCCAGTACTGGTGCGCGAAGTTGGTCGTGCACAACAAGCGCGGGTCGGATCCGGACGCCCGCATTGCCTCGGTCTCGATCGACACGTTCAGATGAATGTCCAGTGCGCCTCGATCCCTGTTCGCGGCGCTGTCGAGATAGGGAAGTGGCGCAGGGCCGTCGATGACCTTCTTCACAGGCGCCCTGAAGGGCGCGAGCGCTTCCAGCGTCACGATCCATGGCGACAGGGTGGTGGCAAAATTCTTTGCTTGGAACGGCCCCAACGGAGTCATTTCCCAAGCCTGGATGTCGCGCGCCGACCAGTCGTTGAGCAGGCAGATTCCGAACACGCTGTTCTCGGCCTCGGCAATGGCGACAGGTTGTCCCTGGGCATTTTCCCGGCCGATGAAGACACCCAGTTCGAGTTCGAAGTCCAGGCGCCGAGTCGGACGATACACGGGCGTCCCCGAGGTCTCATCGAGAACTTGACCGTGGGGCCTGAGGAACTGCTGACCCGTCATCCCGATCGAGGATGCGCGGCCATGGTAGGCCATGGGCAACCACTGGAAGGCGCGTGCAAGCTTGTAGTCGGGATCCAGCAGTCGCCCGCCATTGATCGCGTGATGGATCGAGGTGAAGTAGTCGGTGTAGTCGCCGATTGCGACCGGCACCGCATGCTCCACTGCCGTCTGCGGTACGAGGCACTTGCGAACGGCGTCAACGGTCTGCAGCGTGGCGTCGGCCTTCAGAAGATCGAACGCGGCATATCGAAGCGCCTGCCATGCCGAAGCCCCCATCGCCATGAAGCGGTTGAGCGTCGCGTCCAGGCACGCGCCTGCGGCTTGCAGCGCCAGCCCGTCGAGGCGTCCGCTGGCATGCAGCAGTCCGAGGTCCAGCACACAATCGCCGATCGCGATACCCGCGCGGAACGGCTCCTGCCTGTTGGTCCGGAAAACGCCGTACGGAAGGTTCTGGATCGGGAAATCGCAAGGCGTCTCGTTTGCGGCAGCCACCCAGCTTCTGGCCTCGGGATCGTGGGTCCGGTTCAGCGCGACCATGGCGTTCAATCGAAAGCTCCCGTTGCGCTGCGCCGGGAGCGCAGGATTCCGCTGGCCCGCAAGCTGTCGATGTCTGCGGAGTTCCATCCCAGTTCCTGAAGGACGTCCTCGTTGCTCTCACCCTGGAAATAGGGCAGGCCTGGCGCCGGAAGCACGGCATCGCCGAAGCGCCAGGGTGCGCCGGGCATGCGCAGCTTGCCCCCACTGCGGGCATCGACTTCGACCACGGCGCCCCAATGGGCGGCCCATTCGGATTCGGCGAGTTCAGCGGCGGTACGCACCACGCCAATGGCCAGGCCGGCCTCGCTCACCTGGGCCTGCAGTTCATCGAGGTCGCAGAAGGTCAGGACCCAGGCACGCACCTCCTCCAGCAGCGGCTTGAGGTTCTGGGCCCGCAGTTCAGGGGTGGCGTACTCCGGCCGCTTGAGAAGGTCGGTTCGCCGCATCATGGCGCAGTAGCTCAGGAACGTCGGCGTGAACACGGGGCTCGACGCGATGGTCAGCTTTCGTCCGTCAGGAAGCTCGAAGATCGGGGACTCGGGCGCGCCCAGCGCATACGGTTCGCCGCCCGTGTCGAGGCCGGACATCTGGGCACCGGCGCGCTCGTTCGCCGACAGCATCGTGGCGGCCATGGACACGTCCACGTGCTGGCCGCGGCCGGTGCGCTCCCTGTGCTGCAGGCCCGCCAGCACCGCGATCACGCCCTGCAGGCCGGTGTACACATCGGCGTGGCTGCACGAGTCGTTGCGAACCTCGGCAAGCGCGGCGCCGTAGTGGTCGACGTTGATGGCGGTGAGGCCCGTTTCCGCCTGAACCGTCGGCGCGAAGGCAGGACGGTTGCGCCAGGGGCCGGTTTGCCCGTAGCCGCTCATCGATACGTACACCGCCCTCGGATTCATCTGCGAGACGTCGTCGAAGCCGAGACCGAAGCGTGCCAGCGTGCCCGGCCGGAAGTTCTCGACGATGACGTCGGCGGACCGGCACAGCTCCTTGACGACTTCGCGCGCTTCGGGATAGTTCAGGTCCAGGCTGATGTTGCGCTTGCCTGCGTTCTGCTGAACGTAGTACAGGGACATGTTGTCAACGTAGGGAACTCCTGCACGACCCACATCACCGGCGGGAGGTTCGATCTTGATGACGTCTGCGCCCAGGTCGCGCAGTGTCTTTGTGCAGTGGGGGCCGGCCAGCACCCGCGTGAAATCGATGACGCGGATGCCAGAGAGGGGTGCACTCATCTCAGTTCCCCTCGAACGTTGCAGTGGCAGGGCGGCCGTCGCGGGCGAACGCGGCAAGGCCTCGCCGTTGGTCTTCGGACTGCCACATCCACTCGTTGGCCTCATACTGCCTGGCGTCGGCCGCCTTGCTCCCTCCCCGCGCGGAGAGATCCGCCAGGAGCTTGATGCCGCGATAGGCGACGGTCGGCCCAGCGGCCAGTTGCCGCGCCCACGACATCGATACCGTGGCAAGTTCCTGCTCGGGCGTCACGAGGTTGATGGCGCCCCATCGCTCCATGGCCTTCGGATCGTGGCGACGTCCGAACATCGCCAGTTCCTTGGCGCGCGCGGGGCCGACGCGTTGCGCGATGCGCTGCACCCCGCCCAGCAGCGGCAGCAAGCCCAGGGAAGCTTCCGCCATGGCGAAAGTCGCGGTGTCGGCTGCGATGACCATGTCGCACATGAGGGCCAGTTCCAGTCCACCTCCAAGTGCCGCGCCCTGGACCGCGGCCACGATGGGCAACGGAATGTCCTCGAACTTCGCCCACAGCGCCCGGAGCGCCTCATCGCTCGGCCTCTCCTCATAGATGACGTTCAGATCGGCGCCCGCGCAGAAATGGCGCATGGAGCTGCGCAGCAGAATCGATCTGCAGCCGCTGTCCACTGCCTTTTGGAGCGCTTTACCCAATTCGGCGAGCGACGCCATGTCCATGAGGTTGTGAGGAGGCTTGCACATGGTGACGACGCCGACAGCGCCGTCTTGCTCGAAAGTAACGGTGTTCATGGTGTGGGATGGGTGGGGTTGCTGGTAAGGAGATCAGTTGCTCTCGAAGCGCACGGCCTTGGACGCAGCCTCTACCTTCTTGATCTCGGCCGCGAAGAATTCCTCGGTCTGCTTGACGTCCCTCGGATCAAAGACAGTGGCGCCGACAGTGACTTGTCGGCCACGCCATTCCGGGGACGCAGTGTGCGAGCCGAGCACCTTGCTCAGTCGCTGGATCACGGCGTCCGGAACCTGCTTCGATGCAAATACGCCCGACCAGATGGTGTAGACGAAGTCCTTCACCGCAGCGCTCTCGTTGACGGTCGGAACGTCGGGCAGTTGGGCACTGCGAGTGCTGGCTGCGATGGCAATGGGCTTGACATGGCCGGCCTGGATGAACCCGAGCAAGGGGCCGGCCAGCGGATAGAAGGTCAGGTCCACGTTCCCGCTGGTCAGGTCAGGCAGGACGGGGGCGGCGCCCCGGTACGGGACTTGGAGCAGATGGATGCCGGACCGGGCGGCGAAGTCGGCACCCGCGACATGGGTGATGGAGCCGTTCCCCCAATGGCCGATCGACAGTGTCTTGCCCGGGTTAGCCTTCACATATCGAACGAGGTCGTCGACGTTCTTGAACGCATGCTTGGGACTGCTGATGAGCACCAGTTCCGATTGCTGCGTGATGGCGACGGCACGGAAGTCATCCGGCTTGAACCGAGCGGCGGGAACGATCTTCGGCGCGAGGATCAGGTCGCTCGCCACGATGCCCAACAAGGTGTGGCCGTCCGGAGCCGCCTGTAGAACACTCATCGCGGCGATGGAGCCGTTCGCGCCACTGACATTCTCGACTACCGCCGGCTGGCCGAGTTGTTGAGGCAGCGACGGTGTGTAATCGCGAATGGCAACGTCGGCGGGACCTCCTGCCGGGTACGCCACCTTGATGACAACGGGCTTGGTCGGAAAGGTCTGGGCGTGTCCCGCAAGTGGCAAGAGCAAAGCAAGGGCCGGAACAATGAACTTCATCAATCCCTGACGCCGAGTGAACATGCTGGTTTCCTTGTGGTAATCACTGTTAACCTCAAGTCTACAATCGGACTTGCGTCTGGTGATCAGTGTTTACCCTTGAAGGACTAGCGTACGCGTACGCGTACCGGCAGCCACTGGCGGTCACGCCCGATTCAGTGCTGTGTGTCGGGGAGCAAACTGGTTCGGCTCAAGCTGTGGAGGCCGGCGCAGCATGTCGGCGTCTGCTCTCTGCAAAACCAGTTAACCTGACAGCATTCACAACATGCGACGTAGGCTTGAGATGACCGGCAGCAAGAGAAGTACAGCAAGAGCAAACAGCAATGGCGAGATGGGTCTGCGCGAGGCACTCGTTGTCGAAGGCCGCAAGATGTTCGAGGAAGAGGGCGCCAAGGAGATGAGCTTGCGAGCCCTGGCCCGCCGGCTCGGTGTCTCCGAAGCTGCGCCTTTCAAGCACTTCTCCGGAAAGGAGGAGTTGCTTGCTGCCATTGCGAGCAGCGGCTTCCACGAACTGCGGGACAAGCGGCGAAAGATCGCGGCGCGCGAGAAGAATGCCTTCGCGCGGTCGCGGGCCATGATGCACAGCTACATCAAGTACGCGGTGTCCCACGAGGGATTGTTCAACCTGATGATTGGGCCACGACTTGCCGAATTCCGGGACGGGGAGTCCGGAGACAGCGAATTCGGAGCGGCCGGGCTTGAATCGTTCAATTTGTTCTCGCATGCCATTCAATCGCTGGCAGTCGAGCATGGCTGGCCGAAGGAGTCGTTGGAGTTGTTGGCTCACACGGCCTGGGGGCTGGAGCACGGCATTGCGGCGCTGCTGCTGGCGGGCGTCGTACCGCACAAGGAAAGCTCACTCAACGTCGACGAGCTTGTCCGGTTTGCGATTGATCTTCTGCTCCGCGCTATCGAGGCCGGTCCGCCGGAGGCATGAATCCGATGTGTCGCGGAAGCTGATCACCACGTTTCGGAAGGGAGGCGGAGATCTCCAGTGGCGGCGATGTCCGCCCGGTCCTCGCCGCTCCCTCATGGCCTGTGTTGCTGTCGTCTCAAGCGCCCTGGGTGTTTTAAAGGGCGCCCGATCGATGTGGCTCAAATGCAAGACGCCACCGGGAGGTGCTCCCCGAGTAGGGGGGGTTGGTAGCCTCTAGCCAAATCAGTCCGCGCTTCGGCCGTTACTGCGGCAACAGGTTGACCTGCTTGGCCAGCTCGCCATATTTCCGAATCTCTGCGCTGTAGAAGTCGTCGGTTTCCTTGCTGGACAGAGTGAGTGCGCGGACGCCGATGTCTGCAGCGAACTTCTGATACTCGGGGCTCCGCACGGCCTCGGTCACAGCCTCGCGCAGGCGCTGAACGACCGGCTCCGGCGTAGCACGTGGCACCAACAGTCCGACCCACAGCGCGTGCAGGATTGGCCGCGCGGGATGCAGCTCTGACAACGTTGGAACATCCGGCAACACCGGGTTGCGTTTGGTGCCCGCGATGCCCAGCGCAATGATTTTCTTCTGCTGCACCATGGCGATGGTGTTGGGACCAACCGCCACGAAACCGATATCAACGTGCCCGCCAATCAGATCCTGCAGGATGGGCGCGGTGCCCTTGTATGGCACACCCGTCCCCTTCAGTCCAGTCACGGCCATGAGCTCTTCGGCAGCCAAGTGGAAAGTCGAGCCCACCCCGGTATTCGAGACGGACAATCCGTTCGGCAGGCTCTTGCTGTATTCCACCAGCTCGCCGATCGTGCGTGCCGATAGCGTAGGCCGTGCAACCAGCAGCAGCTCACCGATGGCCAGGGGCGCCACCAAGCGGAACTGATCGGCTTTGTATTGAGCGGCCGCCATTGCCAGCGGCGCCAGAATGAGATCGTTGGTCTGCCCTAGCAGCTGGTAGCCGTCGGCCGAAGCTTTCACCATATTGAGCGTCGCCACCGTACCGCCCGCTCCGGCCAGATTGTCGACAACGACCGATTGACCCAGTGAGGCCTGAATCTTGGCAGTTGCCTGCCGCACAACTACGTCTGCCGGGCCACCGGCGGGATATGCCACCCGGATCGTGACCGGCTTGCTGGGAAAGGCCTGACTCCAGGAACTGCTGCTCATCGCGGCAATGCCGATAGCCATGGCCAGAACTACGAACGGTCTGATATTGCTCATACTCAATTTCCTTCTTGGTACTTACTCGCCGTCCCGACGCGGGCAGGCGTAGTCATGGCTTCCCCTGCTTCTATCGCTGGGCGTCGCATGTGGCGCATGCAAACCACCTGCAAGGCTGCTGCGCCTCTACTCAACTCCGATAAGTCGGGTCGAGGCGATCCAACTTGCGCAGCAACGCCGGCCAGAGAAGCGCAGCGCCCTGGCCCGCCGTCTGGGTATGCACTGCCTCGGCAACGCCAGCGAGGACCTCGGGGCCGACGGTGATCACTTCACCCGCGGACTGAGCGGAAATCTGGATCTGGCATGCTGTCTCGAAGACATACATGGAAAGAAACGCGTCCGGCACGGTCGGCCCAACAGTCAGCAGGCCATGGTTGCGCAATACCAGGTAGTTGGCCCGACCGAGGTCTGCTTGCATTCGCGGCTTCTCTTCGTCACGGACGGCAATTCCCTCGTAGTCATGGTAGGCAATCGAGTCGAGAACGACGGTGGCCTGCTGCGACAGGGGCAGCAAGCCGCACTTCAACGCAGCGACCGCTGCCCCGGCTCGGGTGTGGGTATGCAGCACGCACCCTGCGTCTTCCCGGACGGCATGAATGGCGCTGTGGATGACGAAGCCCGCACGGTTCACTGGGAAGGGCGAGTCTTGCAACTTGGTGCCGTCCTGGTCGACCAGGACCAGTGACGACGCGGTGATCTCTTCGAACAGGAAACCGTAGGGATTGATGAGGAAGCGGTGCCCCGGCCCGGGCACGCGAGCGCTGATGTGGGTGAAAACGAGGTCTGTCCAGCCGTGCAGTGCGATGAGCCGGTAGCACGCCGCCAGATCGCAGCGGAGCTGCCATTCCTCGGCGCCGACGCTTTCTTTCATAGAGGGAATCTTCATGGTCGTCTCCCGTTCATGAATCTTGCCAGAGTGAGGTGATCACCGTTAACTAACGCCGAAGGATAAGCGGCAAACGAGAGCACGTTATCAGTGTTAACCCCAAGGCGGCGATTTGGCGCGTTGGGGTACGGTCCAAGAAAGCCCTTAACCGACCACCATCCAGGAGAACCCCCCGCATGCGCGTCCTCATTCTCGGTGCCGGAGGCATCGGCGGCTACTTTGGAGCGCGCCTGCTTCGCAGCGGCGCGGACGTCACGTTCCTGGTGCGCCCTGTCCGCCAGCGCCTGCTAGCGCAGCATGGGCTGCGCGTGGAAACCCCGCGTGACCATTTCACAGTGCAGCCGCGCACCGTTACCGCCGACTCGCTGGGCCGCAGCTCGACGGCCTATGACCTGGTCCTGCTCAGTCCCAAGGCTTACGACCTTGACGACGCACTCGGCTCGCTTGCGGGCTTGCGCGGCGCGCCTGTGCTGCTCCCATTTCTCAACGGACTGGACCACATGGATGTTCTGGATGCGCGCTACGGACGCGCGCGAGTGATGGGCGGCGTGGCGCACATCGCGGCGACCCTGACACCTGAAGGTGTCGTGCGCCAACTCAACGACATCCACATGCTCACGATCGGAGCTCGCCATCCGGCCCAGGAAGATCTGGTGCACGCCTTCGTGGCCATGTGCGAGCCCGCAGGGTTTGATTGCGCGGCAGTCGCGGACATCACACAGGTGTTGTGGGACAAATGGGCGTTCTTGGCGACGCTGGCAGCGATGACCACGGTGACACGGGGATCTGTCGGCGAGATTCTGGCCACGCCGGACGGCGAGCACCTGGTTCGAGCGGCGTTCGACTCCTGCTGCGCCGTCGCCGCCGCCTCTGGGTATCGAATCGGCGAACCCGAGCGTCAGCGCGCACTGGCCCTGCTGACGCAACAGGGCTCCAGCTTCACGGCCTCGATGCTGCGCGACCTGCTGGCGGGCCAGCGCACGGAACACGAGCACATCCTCGGCGCGCTGGTCACGCGAGGCGACGCGCTGGGCGCCGACGTCGAGCTGCTGCGGCTGGCCAACGCGCACTTGCGTGTGCAGGCGGCCCAGCAGGGCGCTGGCCAACCTGCGTAGGTCGCATAGCGTCTGGCTCCGAAGGGGCGCCCGACGACCTCCTCAAGCCACCGCAGCCATCGGCGCGTGATTGCCCCTCTGCATTGATCTTACGTGCAGCAAGAAGGCAACGAGTGCGCGGCTCGTTCTGGTCGGCAAGCAAAAAAGACAGCGGCGGCAGCCGTGCGAACGAAGGCGCGAAAAATGGCATGGCAAAGCTCCTGAGGGCGAGATGTGCGAGGGCCGGCCGTGCCGACCCCGCAATGCCATGTCAGTTTGTCGCAGGACCGTGGTGCCTTCTTCTCCCCTGCCGTTCGGGCTTTTCCGGCTGCGCGAGGGCATTGAACATAACAAGGCCAGGGGAATTTTTTTTCGTAGGCTCCGAACAGCGATCCGGCCATGGTGGATCGGATGGTGAGACCGTCGGATGTTGGGCGGTTGGCCCTGAGCCGATGACCGCTTCCGTGCAGGACATTGGAGTCCGACACCACATGCAGCATGCGCACCAGATGCGCTGGCAATCCCCGATTACCGACGCGCCCCTTCTTTGAGGACGGTCGCCGTGTGGCGACCCGCGGTCACCACGGGCGCGTCGACCTGTGATCATGATGTTGGCGTTCCTTGTAACTCTGGCTGCTCAAGCGCTCAAGCGTGGGTGACGGCGGGTTTCAGGTGCGCGCCCGCCGGGATCTCGCCGTCCTGCAGGTAGTGCCACAGTGCGATGACCAGTCGCCGCGCCAGCGCCACGATCCCCACACGGCGCATGCGCTTGCCCCCGCCAGCGAAGCGCCGGTTGAACCAGTGTGTGAGCGCGCTGTCGGGCTGTAGGCGCACCCAGCTCCAAGCCTGTTCCACCAGCAAGCCTCGCACTCGCCTGTTGCCTGCCTTGCTGATGCCTTGCTCGATTTCGCTGTTTCCGCTGGCATACGGCGTGGGCACCAATCCAAGGCTGCCTGCGAGCTCGCGCCGATTTGCGAAGTGGCGCCAGCCAAACACTTCCTTCACCAGCACCCAGGCACCCTTGGGGCCGATCGCACGCAGTCGCGCGAGGTGCGCAACCAGTGGCTGCTTGCCCTCGGCGAAGTCCTTGCAGCGCGCAGCTTCGACCGCTCTGACTTGCTCCTTGACCAGCTTCAGGCGCGCCCCCTCCCGCTCGATTTCCGCCCGCAACATCGGCGGCACCTCATCGCGATGACGGTCCCACCACGCTGCCCAGTCGCGTCCACCGATGACGATCCTCGGCCGCAGATTGTGGAGCACCAACAGCGAACCGATGCGATTTGTATGCGCGATGCGCTCGTGAGTCAGCCGTTGCAGTTCACGGTGCACACGGCGTGCGTCTTCGTCCTCGCTGCTCGGTTCGCGCAGCACCGACCAGACGTGCTCGCCCGCGTGGTGGCGAATGAGCATCGCCAACAGCTTGTCCGCATCGAGCCGATCGGTCTTGGCTCGCCGTGCGCGCCGATTGACCTCGATGCTTGCCGGATTGACCACGATGTTGTCGACGCCCAACTCGCTCAGCCAGCGATGCAGCCACCAACCGGCACCGGCGCCCAGGCGCAGGTGCACAGCTCGGCCACGGCCGCTGTATCGCCGGCGCCCACGGTATAGCGGCTCACGCGCCGCCGGCTGTCGCCGATGCTCATCTGCCATTGCTTGTCGCCGAGCTCGAAGCTCATGTACAGATCACCGCCGTCGGCGGTATCCTTGCCACGTAGGACTGTTCGGGTCGTCGTCATTTCCATACTCCTTCGCAACAGAGAATCGGAATACGTTGATGTCCCGGGAAGTGGTGTAAGTCTTCTTTCACTCGCTGCGCGGCAAGGCGCGTAGGGCGTAGCCCGAAGCGCCTTGCCGCGCAGCGGCCGCTCCCTTCGGGGGTGGCCATCGTGAAGTCCGGATAAGGTTTGAGGTGCGACCCACCAAACCCTGTCCATAAAGGAAATCACGATGACCACCGCCACTATGGCACTAGCCGAGCTCGCCGAGAAGGGAGCCGATGTCGACGTCCTGCGCCAGATGGTGCAGTTCATGGCCCAGCGCCTCATGGAGCTCGATGTTGAGGGGCGCTGCGGCGCTGCCTACGACGAGAAGAATCCCGAGCGCCTCAACAGCCGCAACGGCTATCGAGAGCGCACCTGGGACACCCGAGCCGGCAGCGTGGAGTTGAAGATCCCCAAGCTGCGCCAGGGCAGCTACTTCCCGGAGTTCCTGGAGCCCCGGCGCACCGCCGAGAAGGCGCTCACCGCCGTCATCCAGGAAGCCTATGTCCAAGGCATCTCCACCCGCTCGGTGGACGACCTGGTCAAGTCGCTCGGCATGAGCGGCGTATCGAAGAGCCAGGTCAGCCGGCTGTGCGGCGAGCTCGACGAGCGTGTCAACGCCTTCCTGGGACGCCAGATCGAGGGCGACTGGCCCTATCTGTGGGTTGACGCCACCTACGTGAAGACCCGGGAGGCCGGGCGCATCGTGAGCGTGGCCGTGATAGTGGCGGTCGGGGTGAATACCGACGGCCAGCGCGAAGTCCTGGGTTTGAAGGTCGGCGCCTCGGAGGCCGAGCCCTTCTGGACCGAGTTCCTGCGCAGCCTGAACCGCAGGGGTCTGCGCGGCGTGAAGCTCGTGATCAGCGACAGCCATGAGGGCATCAAGGCGGCGGCTTCGAAGGTGCTGAAGGCCACCTGGCAGCGTTGCCGGGTCCACTTCATGCGAAATGCCCTGGCGCACGCCGGCAAGACGCAGCGGCGCATGGTCTCGGCCGCCATCGGCACGGTGTTCGTGCAGGAATCGGCCGATGCGGCGCGCACGCAGTGGCGATCGGTGGCCGACCAGCTCAGAGACAAGTTCCCCAAGCTTGGCACCCTGATGGACGACGCGGAGAACGACGTGCTGGCCTTCATGACCTTCCCGCGGGCGCACTGGACGCAGATCTACTCCACGAACCCTCTGGAGCGGCTCAATGCGGAGATCAAGCGACGCACGAACGTGGTGGGCATCTTCCCCAACGACGCCTCGATCACACGGCTCGTCGGCGCCATGATGCTCGAGCAGAACGACGAGTGGTCCCTCAACCGGCGATACATGCAGCTGGAAGGCTTGCAGACCCTCTGCGATACTGCGCCCACTCGGCTGTCCGCAGTGGCACGCTGAGTACCGTGCAGCTCAGCCTTCTCCGGGCTGTGGAGCTACACCACGGAATGGGACGCGACCCGGAATACGGTTTTATAATAGCTCGTTGGGCCGATTTGGCCAGTCCTACATAGCATCTTACCGGCGATCATGACGTCTGCTGTAAGGCCGGTCTGGGCCCTTCGTCAAAGTTGTTGAACGGCCATCAGCCGTTGCTGACCAAGGGCAGCTTTCTTCAATCTCACTCGGTCATGCCTGTTCAAGCGGGCATTCGAATCGCGGACGCCGCATCGCGCAAGTCCAAAGCGTATCAAGCACCGGACTCGGATCGCGCTGCCTCCTCCGTCGCGATCGCATCGATGGTGCCGGCCTGGTAGCTGGCGACTTGGTCGCGGTAGTACTTCCGGTGCTCGTGCGCCGGCAGCTCCTTCGGGGTAAGCAAGATGTCCAGCGGCATCTCTTGGACGTGCCACGGGTTGGTCGGCATGTGGCCAAGAGGGCAATGCAGCAATGTCAGCTTGCGACACAACGACAGATGCTCATGAAGTGCGGTGTTGTTGAGGGGGCCGCCGGGGAAATCGAACTCTTCCTCGGCTCCTGCCGCATCAAAAAAGACGAAGACGCGACGCTTCTGCTCGTAGACCGCCTTTGCAAGCTTGCCTTGCATATGGAACGGCATCGCGTGCAAGAGCCAAGCCTCGTGGCTACTTTTGAACGCCACTAGTTCGAAGAGGTCCGGTCGGCCAGGGGCTACAGAAAGCAGCAACTGCTCCAGCGAGATCGGCTCCTCCTGCTTGAGCGAGCGAAAAAAAACGATACTGTTGAACTTCGTTGCCCAGCGATCGAGCGTCGCGAAGCGCGGCAGCCTGCGGCTGCTGTTGCCGGACAGCGCTGCCGCCTTGCAATGCCGCAGGTCCAGTAGGAACTCGCCCTGTCGCCGCTGCTCGACGAGCTGCGAGAGCGTGAGGATCAGCAGGGTAATCAAAACGGCGACGGCCGCGGCTTCGAACCACGCGTAGTCCAGGAGCCCGGCAAGTACGGTTATCGCTGGCACGAATACTAGCGCTGCAGAGAGCAGAAAGGCTCGCAGCGGTTGGAAAGATGTCTTGATTTCCACCCAGGATTTGGCCAGCACCTCTTTGCGGTTGAATACCCTGTAGACCTGATACGACATCCCAAACAACGAGTACACCGCTTTGCGGACCTTGTCGTAGTCTTCCCCTTCGCCAAAGGGATGCACGAACCTGCCCCGCGCATCCACTCGCCAGGGAGGGGATACTTTCGTGATTGGCCCGACGTGGTCGCGCAGCAGGCGCAGCGGTACGCCCGAGTCGGGAGACGCAAAGGCGCGCTCCAGCGCGATAGGCCGTACGGTGAATGACGGATCGCCCCCGGGAAACTCAATCGCGAGCCAATCGGTGAGTTCGTCCAGGGTGCCCACGAACGTGTGTCGTGTGGCGATCACCTTCATCATCGTGGAGACGACCGTGCCGGCCACCGCAAACGTCATGAGCGACTTAGCCCACAGCGTATTTGCTGCGGCCAGCAGCGAAGGCGGCTGGAATGCGGCCAGTTCGCCGAAGAGCGCCTGCGGAACGCCTAAGGAGACGACATCAGCAAACATATACGCAAAAAAGCCGGCCCATTTCAGCAGTGATGGCGGTTCGTGCAACACCGGGTCAACGAAGATGGTCGTGGTCGGGCAGGCTGTGGCGTACATCAGGAGCGGCATAGCCATGAGACCTTCCGCCTTTATGCGGGCGGACAACTTCTGGCGCGACGTCTGCGACACGCCCAGAAGGTACTTCATGCCGTTGTATGCCGCGGCGCCGGTGAAGTACGCCGCCAATCCATACGCCACGGTCGACAGGATGGCCGGGTGGCCGACGAGATCGGCGGCGAACCAAGCGACGCCGAACAGCGCGAGGATGATTGCTGCCAGCCGGGCAAGCACCCGGCCCAGCTTCGCGGCGATGCGCCAAAGCGCCGTGAGCAGCGGCACGGCGCGCCGCGACTCATCCTCGAATTCGCGAAGCTGTTCGGAGGATTCGATGGCCTGCGGCAGCAATCGCGCGAGCACGTGACGCGACACGAGCGGATCGTTGCGCATCACCTCCCAGCGGATCACGGTGTCGCGGTTGAGCACGTCAGACCGTGCCGGCGGCTGCTGCGGGTCGCTGTCCATGCGGCGTCCTCCTCGACTTTCCGAAGTGCTTAGTGTCGGTCAGAACAATTCCACGATCTTGCCGTTGCAATTCATGCAGGGCTGACCGCGCTGGCTCAGCAACGCGACCCACAAACCAAAGACCGCTTCCTGAGTGTCAATTTGATCGGTCAAGTGCCTGCAATGGGTCGAGATCGGCGTCGTGCGGCTGCTTTGTGGCATCTACATTGAATCGCCGGTGATGGCCGACTCCAGCCGGCCGGCGCCTGTGCGCTTCCCTACACTGTTGTCGTCGGGAGTTCATACCGCGCGTACGAGGAGGCTCCTATCTGGACGACGCTGTGCAGGCCGAAGCCGAAGCCTTCATAGAGCTTTCGCAGCCCTTGACGGTCCGCGACGCAGTCCAGGCGAAGGTGAGTACGTCCAAGCTCTTGAGCTCGTGTTCGGGCATAGGACAGCAGTTCGGTCGAAACCCCCTTCTTCGCCCAAGCACGGCGTACAGCGAGCTTGTGAACGAAGGCCGAGGTGCCCGGCAGGACCTCAGGCCAAAAATGGGCGCCTCCAACTCGAACTTCATGACGCCAACCAGTTGCTCGTCCTGACGGGCAACGTGGAAGAGCCCTTTGCTCGCGTCCCGCATTACGCGTTCGTGGCCAATCTCGGCTGCTGACCAAAGAGGTCTACCGTCGCCGGCAAGCCACCCGGCTGCGTCTTGCAGGACGGAGGCAATCGTTGGCGCATCGGAGGGGCGCGCTTCCTGGATGTTCATATATGGCAAGAGTTCATGGAGCGACCGCAGCGAAAGTCAGGTCTTGGCCGGCTGCGGCCCGCCGCGGTAACAACGAACCTGCCTGCCATCGAGGACCTGCGCTCGACATCGGCTCCCGCACGGTCTTGTCGCCGCGATGCAACTGGGACGCGTCGTCGGCCAACAGCGCACGCGGTGGTTTCGACACGGCGTGGAAGAAACCTGCAAAGCCCCGCATTCATGTCATCGTCTCGTCCGCAACCACCTGCATCGGGAAAGCTTGGAGAGGAGGCCAGCTTGAGCATTTGCCGACAAGGAGCGCGCATGCTTCAGGTAGGCAGAACGTTGCACGATCAACTCTGCTGCAAGCGCCCCGAGATTGTGGTCGTTGTACTCCCAGACGGCATGGACAACGAAGTTTCCTGGCCTCTTTGAGTCAGGCCTCGGAGTCATCTGCAGGTTTGTCGCTCCCATGCGCTCCAGCAAGTCCATTCTTGACTGGGCGACCTTCAAGCCGTTGCCGTGCATCTCTACCTCACGCGTCAGGGTGAAGTAGATGGCCTGCACGCTTGGGAAACGCTCCGCAAGAAACGCCGTGATCTCGACCAGCATCAGGGGAGCGAAGTGGCGCCGCCGGTTCTTCACGGCCGGGGACGGCGAGAAATGTCCGACGTGCACTTGGGCCCCATCATCGCTGAGTTCGACCGGCGCCAGTGTTCCCAGGAACAGCGTCCGATCGTGGATCAGCATCGGCTCGCCGAGGCTGTAGACCGGCCCAACAGGGCCGGAGATTCGCAGCTTTTCGAAGGGCAATTGGATCGTAGGTTTGTATGCTTGCCGGCGTCGGATCTGAACGCGGTCGCGGCCTGGCTCGCTGTTCGCCCCCATTGTTGAACGGCACCGTCTCCGGCTTGGACTGTCCTCATTGTCTCCCGGGCGCCGGTATCGCAATTCGAGGAACAGGTGCGAAAAGGTGTCGCTTCTCTGCGCACCGGAAGCCCACGGCAGTCGCTCGTAGCGTCCTTGTGCCCAGCGGGTTTCGACGGACAGGTTGCGGCATCCGACATGGCCGAGCTCGCGCAGCCCTTTGCGGGCGGTTCGGTTCTGGGTGCGCAGGATCATGGGTCGGCGGCCAACACCGAGACAGCCCACGCCCCTTGGCCGGCGGCGCCCGCAACTGCGCTCCCAACGGCTCGGCTAAAGCCCCGAGCGCAGTGACGATCACTGCACGCCGCGGCAACGCGATCGGGGCTGGGCGGCTCGGGAGGCGCAGCGGTGCTCTGCTCATGCAACCTTGGCTCGTCCTCGAGTAGGTCAGGCGCCTCCATCGATCCAGAGCCGATCGTGCACCGGCTTCAACGCTTGAACCTCTCTGGCGGGATCGCTCCCTGCCGCTTGATCTTGACCCAGTCTCTCGAGCGAATGCCAAGCAGATAGATGCTGTCTACGCGTTTCGCCACCAGGCCCTCGAGCTTCAGCTGCTTGGCCATCTCGAACAGCTGTTTTCCGTGCTCGGCGTCCACATGGCTCATCGGCAGGATGAAGGGAAGGCCGGCCAACCGCTTCATCATCCTGGCCTTTCGCTTCAGCAGGGGTAGCCGCGTCAGGTCCTTGCCGCCTTCCTCCAGCAAATCGAAGACGCAATAGGTTACGGGGTCTGCGCCTTCGTACCACCTGCGGCGACGGGCTCTGTCCTGCAGCAGATCGAAGTTGCTGCGGCCGAGGTCGTCCAGCACGCACATCTCACCGTCGCATATGTGCGGCCCGCCCTTCACGCTTGCCAGGCTCTTGGCCACCTCGGGGAACCAAGATGTGCAATCGGCACCGTTGCGCGTCTTCATCTGGACAGAGCCCCTGCCAAACTCTGCCAGTACGCGGTAGCCATCGAATTTCAGTTCATAGACCCACTCCTCCTGGCTCCAAGGAAGGAACCGCTCGTCCAGGAGCATCGGGTGGAGGGTGGCGAGCGCCATGGTCATGCCCCGACTGTGCCATGTGAAAACAAAAGTACACAATTCGTAGAAGCCCACGGACCGCAAGTGATGACGCAGGCTTACAGGTCCCTCGCCTGTGCGCGGCGAGCTTGGGCTTTCCGATTGGGAGACACCATGTCCGACGCCCCTATCAAGACGGGCAGAGTTCGAAAGCTGATTTCGCTCAAGCAGCAACAGGAGCGCAGCGACTGGGCCCGCAGCCTGGGCTGCACTGAAGACGAGGTGCAAGAGGCAGTGAGAACTGTCGGCAGATCTGCAGAAGCGGTCCGGCTGTACCTGGTTGCGCGGCGCGGCGGAACCGGTTGAGAGGCCATGTTCGCAGGGTGTGGCGCCCGGACGCTCCTCCAATTGATGGGAAAGGTCCTTGTAGAGGGGATGTTCCCGACGGCGGTGCCCCTGTCGCTGCCGCGCACGCCTTCAGTGCCGGGAGCGAGAAGTCGAGGTCCGTGATTTGAAGGAGAACTCCCATGGTGCTCGGCCGGCCTGTTGAGCTTGGCCGTCAGGCGGTGTGCCGCGACCCACGCGGAAGCGCACACGATCGCTGCCTTTCCGCCACCAAGATTGCGCGAGACTTGGCGAGGCGCATACTGTCGGTCGATCGACGGCCGCAAGGAGGCGACGGTGTTTGATCTTGAAGCGGCCTTGCACCTCGCTCGCCGCCACGTCGCGGATGGTTCTCGACTCGTTGATGAGCAGTCTGCGCGGGTTGCGCGAATGGCCCCCAACGGCGACGAAATAGGGCTCGCCAACGAGTTGCTGGAAACTATGAAATCGATGTTGGCCATGTTTGTTGCCGACTTGGCGCGCCTACAGGCAAAAGCCACCTGAAGGCATTCGAGCTTCCTGGAGCCTAGGCCCGGCGGGCCTACGGTTAGTCAAGACGGTTTCGTGGCACGCACCGCGAGGTGTAGCAGCTGTCGGCTGACGTGACAACAAATCGGGGAGACAAGCCTACAGCCCACGCGCGCTCGCGGCTGCAGATTGGCCACCATGTCGAACCCAACACTGGAGACCTGAATGGCAGACGACAAGACCAAGGTGGGCGGCCAGGATCGCGCCCGTATCAACATCAACGAGGACTACGAGGTCAGGGACTGGTGCAAGTCCCTTGGCGTCACGGAGGACGAGTTGCGCAAGGCGGTCGCGGCCGTCGGCGACCGTGCCGACAAGGTGCGCGAGCACCTGGGCAAGACGTAGTGTCCGACGCCTCGCCCATGGGTTGCGTGATCTGCGCTGGGTCCGGGTGGGTTTGCGAAAACCACACCGACCGGCCTTCGGAGGTGACGACCGAAGGAGGCTGCGACTGCGGGGGCGCAGCGGCGCCTTGCTCATGCAACCCGCACGCGATTTTTGAGTTCGCGGCAGTGGTCGCGTCCGCTGATCCTGAGTCGGTCAACGTCTGGCTGCAATAGCGAAGTGTCGCCCTGCGCCCTGGTGCCAGACAGCTGCCACTCGGACTGTGGCGCCTTGCCAATGGCGTGCCCGGGGCCGTCGACCAAAAAATGGCACACGGTCTCGGCAACACCCTGTGCGGCACTCCGAGACTGCGAGGGCCCTCCGGACGAACGAAAGTTGACGGAGGGCCCTTCGTTATGCAACACCGGCGCTACGCCTCTGGCCGCTAAAAGAGCGAAGGCTGGTCTGCCTCCGGCGGCGTCTTCGGCTTGGCCCGCTCCGGCTTTGGCTTCGGCGGCCTTGGCGGGTCGGGCGGCGCCGGGCCGGCGTCGAAGAGTTCGGCTGGCGCGAGCTTGAGCAGCAGCTGCGCCTGCTCCACGGTGCCCCCCAGCCATTGGTCGAAATCAGCAGCCTCGATCGGGATGACCGATCGCTTGTCCTGCAGCTCCAGCGGCAGCTTCTGCTTCGTCTTCGGGTCCACCTCGGGCTTGTGCATGCGGCCCATGAGCGGGTGCGCGTCCGCGTTGATCGTGAGTAGGGTGTAGCTCTCGTGCGCCTCGCCCGTGGTCTTGTCGGTCCAGATGCTCCACAGGCCGGCCAGCCCCCAGGGTTGCCCGTCGGCGCGGCGGAAGCGCCACCACTCGCACCTGGGGAGCGGCCGCTCGTAAGGCCCCCAGTACGGCTCGTCGAAGCTCACCGCCGGGATGATGCAGCGCTGGCCCCGTTTCCACGGGTCCTGGTAGCTGGCCTTGTCGAGCAACTCCTCGCTGCGGGCGTTGTTGGTCGGGTACGTGAGCTTCGGTTCCTTGGCGAACCAGGGGATCAGCCCCCACTGTCCGACCACGAGTTCGCGCTCGTAGCCTGTGGCGTCGCGCCGCCGACGGATGAAGGGCCCAGGTGTCCGGGGGAAGATGTCGCGCGCGCACGGCGGGGCTTGGCGCGCGCCGACGTGCCAGAAGCGCTCGATCTCCTTGATCTGCGGACTCTCGTACCGATTGCACATGGCCGGAATGTAGCGGCTCAAAAAGGCAGCGGGCGAACCGGCCCGAGCCAGGCCACGGCTGCGGCGTCCGGCGGCATGGATCGCAGCCGCTCGTCGCGTTGCAGAGGGTCCACGGTGCGCCACTGTTGCTGCAACCGGTGCGCGCAGGCGGCGATCCAGAGCTCAGGAGGCGTCTCGTCCATGCCCCGAATCATAGTAGAAAGCTGTATATTTAACCAGTGTTCTACGACGTGACGTTCCTTCGCCGACAAGGCCTTCGCCTGAAGCGCTCCGATCTGGAGCCGCCCCTGCGCGGCACCCTGCGCATCACCGAGATGGACCGCGCCACCAACAACAGCAAACGCAACCTGCTGAGGGTCACTCTCTGGGCGGCCTTCGAGACCAGCCGCATGCGCAACCGGGCGTCCATGAGTGACCCCGTCCTGCTCCCGACGTGGGTGACGGCCTGCTCATTGCCGGCATTGAGCTCCAGTCCAAGGGTGACAAGATCTGGGAGCATCGCCAGATCTGGCTGTGCCGACCCACCATCGAACCGGAGCGGCCCTGACGCCGTTTCCCCAATCATGAATCACGATCTATTTGGCGACGCATCGTCCCTGCTGCGCGTGCCCTCCTGGCTCGGCCGCGAGGTCGCGGAGGAGATTCAGCTGCCGTTCATGCCGGGTGACTACATAGTGATCCCAGGTGACGATCGCTGGACAGTCACCTGCCTCAAGACCGGAGAGACCATCTACCGCGGCATCGGACCCGTCGAAGTCTTGCGTTCGCCCGGGCCGTGTTGAGAAGGAGGAAAGGCAATGCGACCCAATGCGCCGGCCACAGCCTGCGGCCAGCAGCTCTTGCACAGCCAGCAATGGCGGTTGGCCTTCACCAACGAATGGTGTCGCCTGGCCGAGGGCCGTGCGGATCTTGAGCAGACCGCCGACGCCGCGCTCGAGCTCTACACCGCCCACGGCGCGCGCAACCCCGAGGAGGTCGCTCGCGAGGAATGGGGCATGCCTGGCTGATCACGACCACTGCCCGCTCAACGATTCTCCGCCGCGGCATCGGCGTCCCCCGCCCCTGTCCCGATTTGATCGTGGCGCGTCGCTGACGGCTCTTCGAGTGGCTGCCGGAATGTCTGGTGGTGAACTCGCCAGCCGGGCACAGATTCGCGATCATTGTTGTCTCGCGTCGAGCACGGCCTCGTCACTCCGTCGATCGGACTGCTTGCACTGGAAGGAGACTTTCCCCGTGACCCTGGAACCCCCTCAAGCCGGTCCCTTCGACGATCCCGAGCCGGCCGAGCCGTTGCGTCATCCGCTACGACAGATCCTGCTGAACGAACTCACACGGCCATCTGCCCTCGAACAAGCGTCCGCGGCCTGGAGCCCCGTTCTTTCCAAGCTCCTGTCCGGCGCGGCACCTTCGGCTTTGGAGGCTCTCCTCCAGCAAGGCTGCAAGGCAGCCACTGCGGCGTCCAGCCGTCCTTGGGTGGTGGCGCATGAGCATTTCGCACTGCTGTTCGCCGAAGCACCTTTCGTCAAGGGGATGCCAGCGAAAGAGCACCAGGCGGCCGAACTGCTGATGGGGGCGCACCTGGCCGAGTTCGCAACGTTTTTCCCGAATGTGTTCTTTGCCTACAAGGGCGCTGGCGACGCCAGGGAATAGAGCTCGCCGCTCCCTCTTCGCGCGAACTCGGTCGTCGTCGTGAACCGGATGTCTCCGAAGGCGGAGGCGGTGCGACGGGCCGTGTCGTCAATGTCGGCTGAGGAGATATCGACATCGAAGTGGGCGTCATGCGGTTCACACAGCGTGTGTTCGAACGGATCAAGGGCTATCGGATCAACTTCGGCGGCGTGCTGGTCAGCTCCGACTTGCGGCGTGGTGCTTGACGCTCATCTATCCAGTGGGTGCCAGGGCCGAACACTTGAGTTGCGGCATCGACAAGCACGTTGAGGTTCATCCGATTTTCGCGAGTGTTGGGCATCCAAGGCCCGCAGCCACCACTCGCGTGGTCCGTACGGTCGACCCTCGTCGGGTCCCATCGCAGGCGGATCTCCTTCATGTGCCTGATTCTTGCACTCACAAGTAATGTCAACCTGCGCCAGCACGGCTGGGCAAGTCGCTTCAGCAAGCACGGCCCCGCGGTGCCGCCCATCAGCGCGAGGGCTCCTTCTCCGCGCGACCGGAATATTAATAAGCTAACGGAATCCCCACTAGTAATTGCCTGCATTCCCAACACCCCATCGCATCCAAAAAGTCTCCAAACACTCCCCGTTCGCCGTTAGCGTGTTTTATGCTTCGGGCATGGCACCCCGCAGTTCTTCTCTTCCCCTGTTCGATGACTCGCGCCCTTCCGGGCATGTGGCCGCCTTTCAGCAGGCCTTCGAATCGTGGTTAGCCGATCAGCGCGGCACGGGATCGCTGCGACAGGCCGGCTCGATCTCCGTCTACCGCGACATGTGGGAGGCCTTCGCGGCCTGGTGCCTGGGCCAGTCGCCGGCGGTGACCCTGGCCTCCCTGGGCCTGGAGGACTTGCAAGCCTTCCAGGCGGCGCGCTTCGGGCGCAAGACCTCCGATCTGTCGCTCACACCCCGCTACGCCCTGCGCCTGATGCGTCTGATCGATCGGGTGCTGCGCCACCATGCGGCGCAGACCGATGCCGTGGCCAACACCGCCGCGGCCGACTGGATCTCGGTCAATCCCGAGGTGCGCTATGCCGATGCAGCGCACTCGGATCCCCTGCCCGAGTACCTCTCGGTGGCCGAGACCAGGCAGCTGATCGCTTTCCTCTCGGCAGCGCGGCCGCGCCCGGGTGCTGCACGGCGGGATGCGCAACCGACCCTCACCTGGCAGGAGGTGCGCAACCGGGCCTCTGTGGCGCTGCAGCTCGGCGCCGGGCTGACACCGGGAGACGTGCGGGCGCTGACCTTGGATTCGCCGATTTCCCAGGATGGACGGGTCCGCGAGCGACCCTGGAAGATTCATGTTCCGGGCGACGGCACCTCCCCGGCGCGCGAGACACCGGTGGCACCCTGGGCGGCCGAGCTGTTGCAGCACTGGCTCACCGTGAGGAGGGAGGCCGGCATCGCAGGCCAGTTCCTGTTTCCCTCGACCCGCGCCGGCAAGCCGTGGCTCAAGGACTCACAGTACCAGTGCGCCAGGCGCGTGCTCGAGGAAGCCGGTGTCGATTCGCGCGAGGGCGGATCGTTTCGCCTGCGGCACACCTTCGCCCTGCGGCAGCTGCGCCGCGGGACGCCACCGGACCAGGTGGCGCGCTGGCTCGGCATCGAGCCCGAAAAGATGAAGCGCTATGAGCGGCTCGTGGCGGCACCGGCGGAGGTGGTTTGACAGGTTCAGGGGATGAACCCGATCAATTCGGTGTGAGACCGCAGGGGCGTGAATGCGGGGGCCCTGGTGGCCATCATGGGTAACCGCCAGCGACTCAGCAAGGTCTTCAGCGAGACCTCGCTCGGCTCGCAACCGGCTCGGCGTTGATCCCATTCAAAGACTGTTGAGGCGTTATCGCGGAATCCACCTTCCTCGCCGCAGCCTTCCCCCGAGCATAGGCCGTGGGCTCGTTTGCCGAAGGCCCGCGCGTGCGGGCAGGCTGGAGTTTGCTGGAAGTCTCCAACGTACGAACGCTGCGAGCCATGTCGCCCGACTCTGAACCATTCCCGAGGCGATGGCGACGCGCCTCGTCCAGTGCTTCCCGTTCCGCCAGCGGCTGCCTCCACCCGTTCCCATCCCGACGATTTGAGTAGACCAGCCGGTCGGCGCCGTCAACGACGGCCGCGCGTTCGTTCGGCTGCGTGCTGCGCGACGAGGCGGACGCCATGAACCCTTGCGCAGCGCCAACGGTAACCTGTCCTCCGGCCGACGCGCGTCGCCGCCGCCTGTCGGGTTCAGACAAGAGCTCAGCATCGCGTCGAGCAGGCTCGGCGCCCTGCCCTGCCCTGCGCCCTGTGGGGCTGTTGGCCAGTGACGGCTCGACAGCGTAGGGCTCAAGCGGCCGCTGCTTCGGCTGATCGGATGCCATCGGATTCGCTAGCCCGATCCTCTGCACCGACCAGGTCCGTGCGCAAGGTGTTGAGCATGCCGGCGACGTCCGCCATGGAGACATCCGTGCGCAGGCCGATGGCCACGTCCTGGAGCACGCGCTCGATGGAAGCCATGCCCTTCGCGGCGCATGTAATGGAATCGACCCGGGGTGCCCTTCGGAGCATCTTCAACTCATCGACGCGGATCTCGATGCCGCGCTGCTCCCGGCCATCCTTGTCGGTCCAGCGCGTCGTGCGTTGCCGGCCTTCGATGTAGACCTCGCTGCCCTTGGTCAGGAACTCGAGCGCGATCTCTGCGAGCCGGTCGAAGCACACGAGCTGATGCCATTCGGTGTGTTCGACCAGTTCACCCGATCCTCGGTCCGTCCAATACTCGTTGGTGGCTAGGCTGAAATTCGCATAGGCGCCTTTGGCGCCCTGTCCGCCTTCCGGGTCGCGGCCGAGCCGCCCGATCAGCTGTGTCCTGTTCATGACGTTTTTCCTTTCGTCATCAACCGGGCCACTTCAGCATGGCCCGGATGCTTGCGCTGATTGACTTCCTACCGCACGACCGACAGCGCATACATCGGGTCGTAGTAGATCGCCGGCACATGCCGTCCCAGCTCCCGATCGAATACCAGTTGCACCACGACATGCACCAGCGTGTGCAGTAGCCGCATGATCTCGTCGAGCGCCAAGCTCCTGCCTTCATCCGACGCCTTGATCAGCAGCGCGATGCGCACGAACGCCTCCTGCGGCGAGTTCGCATGCACCGTCGTGATCCCGCCGGGATGGCCCGAGTTGAGAACGTTCTGCACGTAGTAGAAGGTCTCGTCACCGCGAAGCTCGGCCAGCAGCACGCGATTCGGTGTCTTGCGCATCACGGCCTGCAGCACCTGCTTGGCCGTGGCGCCCACCACGCGTTCGCCGGCGTGCGCGTCGCGCCGATAGAAAAGCGCCTGCGAGTTCGGGTGGTTGCGAAGCGGCAACTCCGGCGTGTCCTCGACGGTGATGAGCCGCTCCCAGGCCGGGATCAACTCGATCAGGGCCCGGATGAAGGAGGTCTTGCCGCTACCGGTGGCACCGGAGACGACCAGATTCTGGCGCTCCGTCACGACCTGAGAGAGAAACGCCGGCCAGTCGCCGGACCGGCAGAGATCCCAGAGTGCCCCCTGCGCCGGCTCCAGCTGCGCGCACAGCCGCCCGCGCTCCTCCTCGGTGAGTGAGGCCGAGTGCACATGCCGCGTGCGCTCGAAGTAGTGCTGCTCGACGAACTGGCACAGCTCGAAGGACTGGCTCGTGTGCTTGCGCAGGTTGAGATAGATCATCCCGCGCGCGGCCGTCGGCGGCATCGTCATTTCGATCCGCTCGCCCCCCGGCAGATAGGCCGACAGGATCGGATCCCCTTCGTCGAAGGGCTTCTGCGAGAGGTTTGCTAGGAAACTGCCGAGCGCCTGCAGGTACGCGAAGGTGATTGCCGGTGCATCCACCTGCTCCCACACGCCCCGCTTCCAGAGCTGCAGGACACCCGGCGCGTTCACCGCCACCTCGTTGACGAGCGGGTCGGCCAGCCAGGCTTCGAACGCGCGAAGGTGCGCCAGGATCGAAACGTACTTGTCCGTCGCGCCCATATCAATTCGTCGGTGTGGCCGGGCGCAGCTCGTAGACGGTGGAGAAATCGACGTCGCGCGCCACGAAGATCTTGATGATCTCGCCCTGGTTCTTGTACAGGCTCGGGCGCAGCTGGCTGCCCTGCTTGAGCATTTCCTCCACGATCGACTTGGTCGTGCTGCCTGTGCTGTTCAGTTGCGAGAGCGTCCCTTGCGTTCCGATGTTGAAGGTATCGCCGAAGTTGGCACCGGCGGAACGCGATGCGCGCGCATCGTCTCTGGCGATGTAGATCTGCTTGGCGTCCTCGAACAGCGAGAAGAACACCGCCCCGGCAAAGCGCTCGAACCATTTGTTGTCGACATAGCCCGAGGTGCCCGCGCGGCCGAGGGCATCGGTGCCCGGCGAGTTGAGCTGGACCGAGACGAAGTTCGGCGTCACGGCGCGCGACCACAGCGTGAAGATCGCGTTCTGACCCGCCTGGAGGCCCTGCGCGTACTCGCCCTCCATGGTGGTGCCGGCTTCCATCAGCACCACCTTGCCGTCCATCGACATCACCGGCGCACTGAGAATGCATTTGAGAAAACCAGGCTGGTCGGTCAGGATGGCGGTCAGCAGGGTGCAGTCCGGCAGTGTGCCCTTGGCCAGGGTCATGGACGGATTCCGGTTGATGGTGGCGCTGGTGCCGGGAGTGATCGTGGCTGACAGCGCGCTCGCCAAGGCATTCGTGCCGCCCTGCGGCGTCGATGCGCCCGGCAAGCCCGGCGCTGCAGCCGCCGCAAGACCCAACTGCGCAGCAGCGGCTGACGCCGGTTGCGTCACGGCCAGATTGATCGCGCTCTTGCGCCGACGCTCGCGCACGCGCTCTTCTTCCGAAACTCCGCTCGGACCACCGGAGGGCGCGGCATCGCTCTTCTTCTCCGGCTCGGGGCAGTTCAACCCGATCGGAAGCCGCAAGCCACCGGGGCACTCCACGTAGGAAGGCGGCGCCGCCGTCGGCCCGAGGGCCAGCGGGACCTTGACTTCGGGTGCAGCAAGGGGACGCGCATCAAGCTTGGGCTCGCCTTTAGGTGTCGCCTCTGGACCGAAGAGACCGAAGTAGTTGTTCCTGCTGGCGATCCCGAACAGGATCAGCAGCGCCGCCACGGTCGACGTCGCGACCAGAATCAGCTTCTGTCCGGGCGCGACGGCCCGCCTGCGTTCAACCAGGCCTTCACGCTCTTCCTCGGCAACCGGTGCTTCCCGCTTCTGCTCGAACATGGCTAGCCTCCTGGTTCCCGGATCTCACGCTGAACCTTGCCGCTGGCGGTTCCTGTTGGCGAGGACTGGATCGGCACGCTCGGCGACCGGTTGGTAATGCCGGCCACCAGCGCGCCGCGGCGCAGGATGATCCGCTGCACGACACGGTGCAGCACCATGGTGTCCTCCTCGACGTGGTAGTCGACCAAGCTCTCGGTGCCGTCCGGCTCGATCACGAAGGCTGCAGGCAGCGGATTGGCCGCGGAGAACAGCATGAAGGTCTGGCGGCCGTTGTCGTGCATAGAAAGAGGTTGCAGTTCCTTCGGTCCCACGATCCAGTAGTCGTAGTTGAGCGTGCCTTCCTGGGACGATGCCTTCAGGTCCGCCTTGATCTGCCTGCGCTCGGCCTCCTGCCTGGCCAGCGCAACGGACTCGGGCGTGCCGGCCTCCTGTTCCGGGTACTGCAGGCGAACCCAGTAGGCAACATTGCGCGCGGTGCGACTGGTCGTCTTGAGCTGGAACAGGTACGAGCGCCGGTTGGTGAAGATGGTGAGGTTCGTGTCGGCCTTGACGTCCTTGGGCTTGAGGACGAACAGGTTGCCGTTGATGGCCGCGTGCCAGGCATCGCGGTCGCCCATGGCGAAATCCTTGATCTCCTCCTTTTTGCTGAGCTCGATCGTGGTGACCACGCCTTCGGCCGCCGCGATGCGGATGATGTTGTCGCCGATGAACTTCACGGTCTGGATGCGCGCGTCGCCCGCGGACGGCACGGTGCCGATCTCAGCGCGTGCGAGCGCCGCCGAAAGCATCACCACAGCAGCGAGGAGACAAACCGAGCAGTTCATCTGGGAGTCTGTGGCATGCCGAAGTTAGCCGGCGTAATGGAAGCCGCACTCGGGGCCGAGTCGGTTGCCTGTGCTGTAGGCGGCGCTCCGAGCACCTGCGGCACACCCTCCTGGTCGCGGCGATAGTTCATTGCACAGAATCCGAAGGCGTTGACGTGCAGGTCCCGGATCTGGGACGGGACGTTGGACTTGTCGTAGCGAATCGTGAGGGTCGCGATGTATCGAGTTCGCACTGGGGGCGCCACGCCGCGCGTCACGGTCTTCTCGAACCGCACTTGCGCCACGCGCAGCTCGTCCTGGTCCGTGGGCAGAAAGGTGATGCTCTGGATCTCGGCGCGCTCGGAGTCGGTCGGTGTCATCGTCTTCACCGGCGACTGGGCGTTGATCTCAGGATTGAAATAGTTTTCCCAATCGGTGCGCACGGGCCCGCAGGACATGAGGTAAGCCGTCTTGTAGTTGGCCTCTGCTTCCCCGCGCGTAAAGCCCTCGCGGGCGAGCACGTAGCGTGCGACGTCGGACTGCACGATCTTCTGATCCCGATCGCGCCCGATCGACACCGTCTCCCCAGGCGCCTGGACATCGTAGGCACCCGTGGCGTTGTCGACACGGATGATCGCGGGGACGAACTGCTTCAGGGGCAACAGCACCGTGACGCTCAGAACGCTCAAGCCGCAGAGAATCCCGCAGGCCCAGGCGATCTTCGCATTGCGTGATGCCCGGCGCTCCAGGTCGAGCCGCTGCTGGGTGTCCCAGTCCAGCGCCTGCGCGAAGTAGGCTTCCTTGTCGGTCATCGGGTCGCCTTCGCGCTCTGCGACGGGTTGATGGGACGCTCCTCACCGGCCGGCCAGCCTGGCGGCTTAGGCGTTCCGCAGCCGGCGAGGCCGACGATCAGAGCGAAGAGGATGAATTCGACGAAGCGCTGCATCTCGGCCACCTCACTTGGACCCCGAGCGTCTGACAAGCGACCGGGCATGCACGAAGCTTGTGAGTCCGGCGCCGAACGAACCACCGCTTCCGCCTGTCAGCGATGCACACATGACAGGAATCTGGAGGAACATGAAGAACATGGTCAGCGAGATCAAGATGATCGGAATGCAGATCGCCGCCACATTCAGGCCTGCACCGCCGACGCCAACCAGGTTCATGACCATTGCAAGAACTCCCCCACCGCTGCCAGTGCTCCCAAGTTGAGAGTTCAGCTTGCCAACATATGAATTGATGATTCCGATGAACATGAAGATGAAGAGCGCGGTGAACACGTGATAGAAGACGAAGTACAAGGCGGTGTTCAGCCAGGAATGAAAGTAGCTTCTGGTCTGTGGCAGGACCAACGCAAGGACAAAGAAGGGGCCGACCGCCAGCACGAGACTCAAACCCAACTTGGAGAAAATGACCGCGAACAGCGCGGCTGCCAGTAAAAGGTAGGCCGCCGCGATAACGAAAGCTCCCATTACGAACAGCGCAATCGCGGGGCCAATAGCGAGATCCTTCACCAGCCGTGTGCCCGCGGTGAACATGGCTGAGACAAGGTCAACAATCTTTTCGTTCACCTGCCCCAGCAAGTCCGGCGAGCTGCTCGCGGTGCCGCTCATCGCAGTGGTCAGTTCGGAAGGCAAGTTGAAGATCGGCTTTGCTACCCAGCCAAGGTAGCCATTGCCCATGATGTACAGCACCACCATGAAGCCGACAAACTTCAGCAGCCAATCAGTGATTGGGACCGCCACCTTGCCTCCGATGACGAGATAGCACCAGATCAGCATGCAAATGCCAAGGAGAACCCAAGCGATCGGAATGACGTAGCCGGAGATGCCAGCTGCGGCGCCTTCGTAGAACCCGCCCAGCGCGCGCTCGAAGTTGTTGTAGATGTCGCCAATGATGTTGTCGGCCA
This sequence comes from Variovorax sp. Soil_C_17, assembly GCF_057657265.1. NCBI lineage: Bacteria > Pseudomonadati > Pseudomonadota > Betaproteobacteria > Burkholderiales > Comamonadaceae > Variovorax > Variovorax sp. Soil_C_17. Next base: position 39,513 of record NZ_JBDGIT010000014.1, on the reverse strand, counting down.
CGCCCCGCCCCGCTCTTCAAGGTTCAGAACCTGATATAGATTGGCTTGCGTAGATCGCGAACGTCATCCTGAACCTTGCATATCGCAAGTCTCTTCCCGTTCTTCTCGACTTCAGAGGTGCAGGCGTTGTTGAGTTCTGTGAGAGGGCCGAGGTTTCCCTTATCTGCCTCTGCCGCGATGGCCTTGGCATCGAACCTGGGTGACTCGGCGACCTCCTGCTTGGTGCAACCAAGGACGACTGCGGCGACAGCGATTGCCGCGAACCCGCGAGCTATATGTTTCATGGACTTAGAACCTGATGCCACCGGCCGCCCCACGGGACATACCGGCGTTGAAATTGTCGATGGCCGACTGCTGTTGCAGCCGACGGTCTGCCTCTTCCATCGCCTGAATGGTCGATAGCTTGATCTGCTCGTTCTGCATCCTCACGGTCTCCACCTGGATGCGCGCCTGCACTTCGTTGATCGCCTTCACGTCGGTCGACGCGTTGATCGACCCGACGAAGGTCTGCAGGTTGCGGATGTTCTCTGCAGCCTTGCGATAGCCCATGTCGCCGATCTGCTTCTGCAACGCGAGCTGCTGCCACTGGCGGTTACAGGATGAGCGCATCGCGGGATCGCTGTTGAGTTCCGCGCAGGATCTCAACTGATTGGCACGCACGATGTCGTTCACCGAACCAGAGATGCCGGCGAACGACCCGCCGCCGCTCTTCATGGCATGCACCGCCCCGACGTAGTCCTGCGGCAGATACTGGTTGAGCAAGTCGTTGTTCATGAGACTGCCGAGGTTTCGCATCCCCTGGAGCGTTCCGTAAACCTGCCTCATCTGGTCCAGCTGCTGTCCCATGGACTTGAGCTGCTCGGTCCATTTCATGATCGTTTCGATCTGATTCACCGTCGCAGGGATGTCGCTGGTGACCGTTACCGGGATCTGGGCCCCGGCACCACCCGCCATACCAAGGCAAAGCACCGCCCCAAGGACCATGTGTTTCGCGTGTCGCACCTGGCGCATCACGCAGTGCGTCATCCAGGAAAGGGGCAGCCTCATCACACTCTCCTCTTCAGAAACAGGGGAAGCCAGTCGGCAGGCTCGGGGCCAGCTTCAGCGATCGCCGCGTGCATGATTTCCACGTTGTCCAGGCTGGCCGACAGCACGGCCAGCATGTCGTCCATGCCGCTGAGGTCCATCCTGACCAGCACCGACTCGGCACCCTTCTTGAGCAGGAACTGCCCCGAGTTCTCCTCGGTGTACTTGATGAGTTGGAACTCGCGCGGCGTGAGCTTAAGGCCGTCGATGTAGTCGGCTTCCTCAGCCTCGCCGTTGGGCAGCAGCAGCTGCGTCGGAAACTGTGACAGCAGCGTGCTGCCGAGCGGCGAGCGGCTGATATCGCTCGGCTCCTGGGTGTCCAGTCCGATCACGCCGTCCTCCTTGCGGATCGTCTTGCCCTTGTTCTCAATGAAGTTCTGCATCAGCGGATCCTTCAGCGCCCGCCAGGCCTCGGCGATGTCGATGATGTGGGGCGCGCTCGACGCCTGCTGCGCGATCTTGTGCGTCAGGTAGCGCAGGATCGGCGTGCGCGCCTCCTCGATGTCGAGGAAGTGGGTCATGTCGAAGCCGAAGGTGTCCGCGCCGGTGAGATCGAACCGGTCGGTCTCGTTGTCCAGCACCCAGGCGAACGCGCCACCGTCGCACCATCGACCGAGGGCGTTGTAGAGGCTGTTCTCACGATGCGTCGGCAGGGCATCGCGAACTCGCGCATAGCGCCGGTGCCGCGGCTCCAGCTCGTAGACCTGCCGGATGCTTCGCAGCAGGTCTTCCTCGTCCTTGTGCGTCATGACGTACTTGCCGTCGAACTGCGCGTTCCAGGACATGATGGAGAGAATCACGGAGATGTTCTCCGGGGTCGGCGCCATCGAGAACGGGTTCATGCCGGTCGGCTCTCCGCCCGCGATCCGGAAGTAGCGCCCGCCCATGGCGCGGATGCAGATCTCCTCACCGCAGTCCTTGTCGAAGCTGAAGATCTTCAGCGGACGCCCGCTGGCCATCTCGCGCTTTCGTGCAAGCAGCCGCAACGCGAGCTTGAGCACCGTCTTGCCACCACCGGAGCGTCCGATGATCTTGTAGTTGCCCAGCTCCTTGCGGTGTGCCCGCTGATGCCCCTCAACTCCATCACCGCTGCGACCTTTCCTTCGATCATTGGCGGCCTCGTCCTCCGGATCGTGACGCGGCGCCGGCTCGTCGTCGTAGTCGAGGCGGATGCCCTGTTCCAGCAGCCGGTTGCGGCTCACATGGAAGTTGAAGAAGTACGGCCCGCCGGCGGCCGTCTTGAGCAGGGCGATCGGCGCGCCCCACTGGCTGCCCTGCGCATTGCCCTTCGGGTGGTTGTGCATCGGGAAGAACTTGGAGAAGTTCTTGCTGCTAATCGGCATCGCGCGGATGCGGCCGTACTTGAAGTTGCCCGGCAAGGTGCTGAAGTACGCGCAAATCAACGCGCCACCGCGCTCGCGCGAAGTGTTCATGCTCTTCTGGTCCAGGAGGGTCACCGCGGCATTGACGTTTTGGTTCAGCTCCTTGATGGTGTCCCCATAGACCACCAGGATCAGCTCGTGCTCGAACATCGAGAACTTGCCGGCCTGCAGCTGTGTGCGGGCCGCGGCGACCTCCTTGAGTTGCTCCTCGTTATCGCTGGTGCTCTTGATCTTGTTGTACTGGGTCTTGAGCAGCGCGTCGGCCTTGTCGAAAGCCATCACGGTCACGGACTGGCTCAGAACGAACTCGAAGGATGATGACAGTAGGCCTTCGAACGCCTTTGCGTCCAGTTGCTCGGCGCGGTACGGCGCCACCAGCGTCAGGGCGGCAGCAAAGCGGGAACCTGCCGCACCCTCGATCTCCACGGTCTCGGCCCCGAAGTTCAGCGCGGCCGCCTGCAGGCTCTGGCTGAGCTCATACGCGCCGAGCCCGATGTGCCGGTCGGTGTTGTTGAGGAGGCGACCGTAGAAGGCGGCGGTGCGCGAACACAGCTGTCCCTCAAGATCGTAGGTGCCGAGTTTCCGGGGGTGGTAGCGCTTCAGGCTGGCCAGCAGCTGCGCCGAGAGCTTGCCCAGCTCGTCGCGCGCGCGCAGGCGCAACTCCGACATGCCTTCGCTAGAGCGCCTGGACAGGCGAATGCTGGTGCGGTCCGCGCGGTTGCCGGCCAAGCGGTACACCGGCGAGACGAAGAGCTGATTCGTGAAATGCTGCTCGCCCTCGAACTTGCGGACGTACTGGCGTGCAAACTCCGCCGACAGGTCATTGTCATAGCGCACACCAGACAGGTCGTAGCGCACGCGCCGGCGCTCCAGGTGCGTCCACAGCGCGACGTTCGGACTGCGAGCCACGTTGTTGATCGCGGAGAACCACTGTTGGTTGAGGTTGTCCAACTCCTTGTGGCCGAGGGTCTCGAACGAGAGGCCCTGCACCGAGAGGGTCTGGGTCAGGTCGCCTTCGTAGGTGATGACCGTGTGCTCGTCGATCTGCTGCGAGTAGGGCAGGCAACTGGCGACGCTGCGCTCGGCTCGCACGTTCGGGACTGCAGACATCACAGCACCTCGAGCCGGTTCACTTCGCGCCTGGACAGGTGCGGGCTGAAGCTCACGACGCCGCTGCCGTGCGTACCCTTGTTCTCGGCGAACCAGCGGAATCGGTAGTTCGCCACCAGGTCGCGCACCCAGAATGGGTTGTCGTTGGTCTTGAGGACCAGGACCAGGTGTAGCGGGAGCAGCAACAGCGTCCAGAAGCCGAAGAGGCGCACGCACAGCAACAGCAACATGCATTCGGCGCCGAACACCGGGAGCGGCACATACGCTTGCAGCACCGGGGCCTGCGGCCCGCGATAGATCACCGCGCGCTCGAGCGCCGGTTCTTCGTGGCGTCCGCTCAATTCCGACATCACCGCTCAAAGGTTGGAGATGCCGGAGGCCGAGCCGCCAACCATGTCCTTGACGAACTGGATGATGGCCACGACGGCGAACGCCAGGCCCGTCGCGAACAAGGCCTGCAAGAAAAGCCGCTTGGGGTCGTCGCGTCCGAACCAGTTGCCCGTGGTCCAGTTCAGGAGCGTCAGCAGGCACGCGATCGCACCGATCACGCCCACCACGCCGTAGATGACATTGAAGATGTTGACCCCCGCCTGCTTCAAGCTCTGCGCGAATGCCGGGCTCGCGGTCAGTGCGACGGCAGTCGCCGCACCTGCGAGTCGCAGCCACGTTGGCGCACGCCGGCCGCGAGCGGGGTCGATGGAATACGTTGCAGTGATGAGCCTGTCGATCATGTGTGCCTCTCTTACGGGTCTGGTGGACGGAATGTGCAAGGACTAGAAGCCGGCTTTGGCGTTCGGCTTCTCGAAGATGTCGAGCGATTCGCCCGGGCGTCGACGAGCGGTGTTTCCGCCCTTGGGCGCCAGCGATGCAACGCCGACTTGGGCGTCATTTGGAGCGGAGACCGCTGTCTGCGATGGCAACGGAATGCCTTTACCGAGTTGCAGCTGTGGTGGCTGGCTGGTCATGTACGCGAAGATCCGGCTCGCATAGTCGTCGCTGATTGAGCGGTCGACGCCGCCGGAGTTGTAGCCGCGCAGCGCCGCCCAGATCGCCGCCACGCCGGAATAGCCGGAGGCCGATGCGCGGTGATAGAAATTCCAGAGAATCTTCTGGCCGATGGCGAGGTTCTGGCAGGCATCGAAGGCCTGTTCCCAGCTCATGCCGTACAGGCCTACGTTGCTCACATGGATCTGAGCGAGGCCGACCGAGAACCTGCGGCCCGAGGCGACCAGCGCGTTCGCCGTGGCGACGGCCTCCTGCAGCGTCTCCGGCTGCTTGACGGTGCCATAGGATCGGTCCATCCCAATCGCCAGGGGCCGGCCAGCCGATTCGGTCCGCACCAGCGCCTGCATCAGGACAGGCGAAACTTGCGGGGCGCATTGTTCAATGAGGGCGACCGAAGGGAACATGCTAACTTTCTGTTGAACTTGTCTTTAAGCTTTGAAAAACTGAATGCTTTTTGAGTAATCGCCAGTCAGAATAAAGAAACGCTATACACTTTCATCGTGGATTTCTTTCCGAAAGGACGTTTGTTGTGTTTTTCAAGACTTTGCGCGCGAATTGGGCGTTGAACAACCGCGTTTACAAATGGAGATAGATTCCGAGAAATGACAACGTTCCAGCCCTCCGAAGAAGGACCTCTATCGCTTGCCGCGCAGATGGTGCGGGCGCTGCTGGAACGCCACGGAATCGCCAAGCATCGCCACTCCTCCTTCGTGGGGGAGTTCTTCAATTTGTCTCGTGCAGCCGCACACCAGCGGGTGAACCGCAGCGCCGCGTGGACGCTGGAAGAGTTGTCTGCCCTGGCGCAGCACTTCGGCGAGACGCTGTCGCATGTCGTCGGCGCGCATGCGACATCGACCTCCAAGCCAGCCACCTTGCGCATCGGCGGTGCGAATGTCGAGTGCCGGATCTGGCTCGCCGAAGGGGCGCCCGATCCGACGACCGACAGTTTCGTCGCCCTCGAGAATGCGGGCGCCTACGCCGTGGTACCGACGACAGCCATTTCTTCGCAGGCGGCCCTGCGCATCGCGCGGGTGGAACTTGTACTTGCCCACCCTTCGAGCTCGACCCTGCGCATCGCCGTGCTCGACGACGAGGAGGATGTGGCTCGTGCGCTATGCGACCAGCTGCGCAGCGCCGGCCTGGAAGCCGTGCCCTACTCGAACGCCCAGGACCTTGTGGCCGCCATCGCCAACACGCCTTACGACGGCTACGTGGTGGACTGGCTGCTGGCCGAAGGCAACGCAGCGCCGCTGCTGGCCACGCTCCGCGGGTTGCAGCAGCCAGCGGCCGTGGTGCTGCTGTCGGGCAAGATGCGCAGCGGTTCGGCCGATCCCGTGGACGTCGCCTCAGCGGCCACCACTTACCGGGTTCAGGTCATCGAGAAGCCGACGCGCCTGCCGCTTCTTCTCTCCGCGCTGGAGAATGATGGCCTGCGCAAGGTGCGCGCTGCGAAAAGTCAGACGTGAGCCCTAGCCGCGCAGCCAGCGACTTCGGCCGCCATCGATGGCGAGCACCTGACCGGTCACATAGGAGGCGTCCAACAGCATCCATTTCACCGCCGACGCGAGGTCCTCGAAGCTGCCAAGCTTGCCCAGGGGAATGGACCGCTTGATCGCTTCACCGCGCTCAGCGTCGCTCCAGGCCTCAGGCAACGGGAGGGCCCCGGGCGCGACCACGTTGCAGCGAACGCGCGGCGCCCACTCCATGGCCAGCGTGATGATCAGCGACTGCAGGGCGGCCTTGGCCACCGTATACCAGAGGTAACCTGCAACGGGCCGATCGACATGGACGTCGGTGACTGCCACGACGGAACGCAGGCCCGGCTTCAATGCGTTCAGGATGGCTGCGTGCGCATGCAAATGCACCGCCAGGTCCGCGGCTTGCCGCTCGCTGTCGCCCAGCTCGCTCGGCTGGTACACGCTGGCATTGCAGACGCAGAACTCCGGCGCCATCTCAGTGAGCCATGCAGGCACGATCACGGCTTCGCTCAGCTCCGCTTCCCAGGCGCGCACGGAGCCTGCTCTTTGATTTCCAAGTTCGGCGCACAAGGAGGTAGCCCGATCACCGGAGCGCGGGGAATGGTGGACCACCACGTTCACCCCAGCGTCGTGCAGCGCGCGAACAACGGCTTCGCCGCCCCGTGCCGTGCCGCCAGTGACAAGGACCCAGCTCATCGGGTCAAAGTCAGGCGCGGCACGTCCGCCCAGGCGTGATGCTTGGTAATCCCCACGCGCGCCGAGACAACGTGCTCCAGATCACGGATGCGGTCGCGGATGGTGGTGGTCACCTGCTCCAGCAGATCCCATCGACGCTCCGCGAAGACTTGGTGCACGATCTGGCGCAGCCGCCCGTAGTCGAGCGTCGCACCGATCTTGCCTTCGCGCGCCGCCGCGTCCGAGTGCCGATCATCGACCTCGACCACCAGCAGCACCGTCAGCGCCTGCTCCCGGCCTCGCTCCGTGGGCGCAATCCCGATCTCGGTGCGCACGTGCAGTTCCATTTCAATTGTTGCCATGTTCGTCAGTCGATAGGTGCCCGGCGGAAGCGCCGAGCCAAGCTGCCATTTTTAACCAGAGTGCTGGCCCCCGCTCACCTGTGCAGCCTCAGACGCTGTGATCGGAAAGCGAACAAAGAAGGTAGCGCCCCCCAGCTTGCCATTCGCCACACCGACCTTCCAGCCAATCGAGTCCGCCAGAAGCCGGACGATGGCCAAGCCCAAGCCACTGCCCTTGGACCGCGCCTGCCCGCGCCGACCCCGCACGAAGGGCTCCCAGATCGCAGCGAAATCCGATTCCGGGATGCCCGGCCCATGGTCGGTCACCCGCACCACCGCCACGTCTGAGGATTCGGGCGCCTCGGATGCCCTGCCCTCCTCCAGCTCCGCGGACACCGAGATCACGTCCTGGCCGCCGTATTTGATCGCGTTGGAAAGGAAGTTGTTGATGATCTGGTGAAGACGGATCGGATCACCCACGACCTCCATTTCGAGCGAAAGGCAGGTTTCCAATGCGAGCTGCTGCCCGGGCCGCGTGGATGCCCGGTGCTCGTCCAAGATCCTCTCCAGCATCGGCACCAGCGCAAACCGCTCGCGCCTGGCCTCATAGGTGCCGCTGACAACCCGCGTGTACTGCGCGATGTCGTCCAGCTGACCAGAGACCTGCCCGATGTTGCGCTCCAGGCTGGCGATCGCGCGTTTGCCATAGTCACCCTCACTCACAAGCGAAAGCGTCTCCACATCGGCCAACATGGTCTGCAATGGGGTGCGCAACTCGTGGGACACCATGCCCAGCAGCGCGACGCGCGCCTGCGCGCTTCTTTGGGCTTCCGCGCGCGCCTCGGCCTCGATGCGCAGGGCATGTTCTTCCTTGCGCAGGATCTGGACGTGGACAAACAGCCCCAATCCGAGCATCGCGAGCAGGGCCAGGCCCACATCCTGGTACGCCCGGGTCGCGCGGCGCTGCGCCTCGAAAGCGGCCTCGAAGCCCACGAGTTCTGCAACCCGAAGATCGTTGGCCATGCTCACCACCATCTGGCTGAGCGGCTCGAGCTCGGCATCGAAGCTTCGATAGCCCGCCAGCGATCCGAGCCCCGCATCCACCACGGCATCCAGCCGGTTGTTCAGCTCTGTCAATGGACCGACGGATTCCCGAAATCCCTGAACCGCCTGCAGGAAAGGCCGCAGCTCCGGCGAGTCCATGAGGATCGAATACTTGGCGTGCAGGACGTCACGCAGAATGATCGAATCGCGCCGGTGCGCCTCCCGCGCATCTGCCTGTTCGGCCAGGTGGTAGCGCGCGATTTCCAGCCGCAAGGCCTGCAGTCCCATCTGATATTGGGCGCCTGCGAAGTAGTACCCCTCTGTGGGCCACGATTCCGGCGGCACGTTGCGCGGCTTCGTTGCCGTATGCAGCACCACCATGCCTAAAAGCGCCGACAAGATGAGCAAGATACCCAAAGGACCGCCGAACTTCAGGACCCACCGCGGCGCGGGTCTGGAGGGGCGCGTTTCCGAAGCCTGCTTCATTTCACGACGATCTTGCACACCATCCAGACGAACTGCGCCTGACCCTTGATGGCGGTGAGCTCTGGGTACTGATCCCGCGGATAAACGAGAAAGACCGGTCCACGCGTTGCGACGACCAGCCTTTCGCCGTTCTGCGTGTGCGCCATCACCGGCCGGTACTTGGTCAGATCCGTCGTCGGAATCGTGATCTCGTACGCGTCGATGGCGTAGAAGCGCATTTCCTTGGCCGCGGAAGGCACACCCGCTGCCTCCAACACCGTGGAGAGTTCGGGACCGACAAACTCGCTACGGGTCGTCCAGGCCGTCGCGGTGACGAGCTTGACCGTCTTGAGCTTGAGGAGGTCTTTCTCACTGAACAGGAAAGAGCCTCGTGGCGAGTTGGGCTTGACTGACCCGCTGATTTCAAGGAGCGCGTCGGTGGGACATGCGTTCGGCGCGCCAGACGCCACGCCCGGCAGGGCGAGCGCCGCGGCCAGCAACCCGATCGAGGCAGCGGGGCGAACGATGGACAGGGGGACACTTTTCATCGCGTAGTTCCTTCGCATGCAGTGTGGATGTCGCGCGCGAGCTGCCGCGCCGAGTACGGCTTCGCACGATAGAAAAGCCGGTGCCGCGCGATGGCCGCTGCCAGCTCCGGATCGGTCGGGACCCCGCCCAAGGCCAGGTTCCCGGAAAGCAGGAAGATCGGGACGTTCTCATTCACGCGATCGGCCCGTAGGCTTCTCACGATGTCCAGTGCTGTGACGTCGCCGAGCAGCCAGTCCAGCACGTAGGCGTCGAAGCGCGTTGTCCGCGTGGCCACCTCGAACGCCACGACACCCGTGAACTCCTGCGCCTGCAGGCCCTCCATCCGAAGGACCGTCGCAATGGCTGCCACGACATCCTCGTCATCGTCCAGGACGGCCACCCGGATCGGTGTGGAAGCTCCCGCAGGGTTCATCCCAGAGGGCTCCTCAGGCATGCGCACGCGCGACCGCGTCGCCATCTTCGATGTGCGCCGGCGCCGTCAAGACAATGCTGTCGCTCCCCCCGGCTTGCAGCCTTGCGCCGATCACGCCCGCGATCGCCTTCGCCGGCAGCAAGCGCTCCGAGAAACCCTGCGGCCAGGGTCCGCCGCCCGCACAGCCCACCCGGAACACGAGCACGGACGCGGCCAGTTCCACGCCATCGACCGCCACGGTCACGCAGCGGCTTCCAGCCAGCTTGCTGAAAGCCCGCACAAGGCGCACGAGCACGCTTCGAATCAGCACGGCATCGGCAACCGCAAAGATGGGCTCGCTCGGCGCTTCGATGGATGCTGTCAATCCCGACTGCGCCGAAGCCACTCTGACCTCCTCCAGCAATTCGCCCACCTCGAACGAAACCGGCTGTGGGGTGAATGCCTGCGACTGGATCAGCAAGAGGGTGGCCAGGTCCGCCATGTGCGCATCCATCGAATGAGTTGAGCGCTGCAGCCGCTCCACAGTGCGCCGAATCCCATCGTCCAGCTGAACGGCATCCAGTCCATCGATCGATGACAGGATCGTTTGCAGCGGTGAGCGCATGTCGTGGACAAGGCAGTGAAGAGCCGCCGTCACATCCACCGACGACGGCTGGACTTCATCAGATGGTCTCGTATCGTTGACTTTGTTCATGGGCGTTCTTTCTCCCTCAGAGTCCCCGTGTCACTGCCGCGGCCGGACGCTGCTGCGCCACAGCGTAGGCCACACCCTGCTGGGCCTGGCCTTGACTCTTGCCCCGTCGCAGCTTCTGCGCGAGGATGGCCTGGGCGGCCTTGGCCGTCCTGGCGCGCAGCACCGCGCCTTCATTCATCGCATCTCTCAGCTCCAGCGCCGCGAACTTCTTCGGCTCGCGACTCATGGCTGCCGCCAGCTTCGAAGCGTCGTCCGTGAAGAGCGTGATGTCATGGCGCGGCCGCGAGATCGCGACATAAAAGACCGCACGGTTGCTGGTGAGACTCTTGGTATTCGCTTCGACCAGCACGCGGTTCTTCGTCAGTCCCTGCGCCGAGTGGATCGTGCTGGCATAGCCGTGCTGCAGATGCAGTGGGCGCCGCCGATCCAGCCGGATATCTGTCTTTGCGCCCTTGAGCGTCACGTGCCTGGCATCCACAGCCCGTACCTCGTAGCGCTCACCATTGGAAACGCCCAGCTTCCTGTTGTTCGCAGTCACCCGCACCCAATCTCCCGGTGCCAGGTCGACCGTCTCGCGCTCGTACAGGCGCAGCATGGAGTTCTCTGCAGGATCGAAGCTCACCTGTTGCCCGTTCTCGCGCTCCACCGTCAGCAGGTTCGTGCGCACATCGTGCGCCAGCACCTTCAGTTGCTCGTCCTTGACGAGCTGAGGGCCGCAGGTGCGCTGCGGCACCACGATCTGCCCCGCCTCGTAGCTCTGTGCGGATTTCAGCTCTGCACGGGTCATGTCCACATTGTTGAGCACCGCCACCTGGTCGCCGTCTTGCAGGGCCAAGCCCTCCCGCACCAACGCATTGATGGCCCGCCGGGCCTCGTTGGTGCCCGCCACGATGAGCGTCTCGCGCCGTTCGGCCTCAGGCAAGGACACGTAGGTGCGCGCCAGGCGTTCGTAGCGGATCACATCGTGCCGCACCTCGACGACGTGAGGCTCAAGCACCTCCACGGCCTGGGGCACCGCGTTGTTCGCCGCATGTACGACCGCCGCCTTGATCGCCTCGTTCTTCTGGCGCTTGATCTCGGTGAGAAAAGCCTTCGTCATCCCGGCATCCTGCAGTTGCTCGAACGGCTTGCCCGCTTCCACCGCGTGGGTCTGCTTGCGGTCGCCGCACAGCACCAGCCGCGCGCCCTGACGCTCCGCGATGGCCATGAGCTTTTCCAGCTGGTGGGCCGGCACCACCCCGGCCTCGTCCAGGATCACGATCGACTTCGCATCGAGGCTTCGCTGCTGACCGACGCGCGCGAGGAAAGACGCCAGCGTCTGCGACTCCATGCCGAGCGTCGCCAGCGCCTCGTTCTGCGAGGCATACGGCGCGAGCCCGATCACGCGATAGCCGTGGCTCCCCGACAGCCGCGCCGTTTCCGCCTTGATCCCCTCCACCGCCTTGGCGAGCATGTGGCTCTTGCCCGTGCCGGCCAGTCCCTGAATGCCCACAAAGCGGTCCCGGGCCGTGAGCACCATCCGGACCGCGTCGCGCTGGCCTGCGTTGAGGTCGCTCGCGGCCAGCATGGCGTCCACCTTCTCGGGCGAGGCCACGGCGGGCAGCACGCCCCGGCCCGCCTTCTCGATGCCGAGAATGCGGGTCTCGCTGCGCCGGGCCTCCGGCGTTGCAAAGCGCGCCTCCGACGGCACCAGCGCGCCGCGCTCGATCGCGGCATCCACCGCCGCCTCGGCCTGCGCCTGAGACTGGCCGCGCGTAGTCATCGTCAGCGCGATCCAGGAGGCCCGGGTGAGTTTTTCGAAGTCGTCATGCCCCTTGAACTGATTGGCCTTGGGATCGCGCGCGAGCTCGCCGGCACTGATGTTGAGGGACCGTGCGGTCTGGTACAGCGGCAGTTCCGGAAGAAGCCTGCCATCCGTCTTCGCCGTCTCCAGGGCGGCCCGGACCTCCAACGTGGTTGTGCGCGTCGCCGCGCGACCGTAGGCCACCTCGAGGAGTTCGGCCCGCGAGAAAATGCCCTGCCGCTCGGCCAAGTGCGCGATGGCGAAGTTGACGGCCTCGTCGGCGGCGCGGCGCGATCGGCTCACACCGGTCAGCTTCTCGCGCGCGGACTCCGTGAGCCGAGCGACCTTCGAGCGGGCTCGACCAGCGACGGTCATACCGGCGTCTGCGTGAGGGCCGAGCTTCGCCTGCAGATCGAGGCCTGCCTCCAGAGCGGTTTGTCGCCAGTGCTCTCGCAACCAGGCCCTGTCGCTCTCGGTCTTCTTGCGTCGGCTGGCGAGCGTGATGACCTGCTTCTGCGCGGTGGTCGCCGTCTCTCGTGCCTGGCCGCGCGCGGCCAGCAGTGCCTCGATCTCGCGGCTGCGCTGGCTGAAGTGCCGGATCACCGCATCGGAGACGTGTGCCAACTCCCAGCCGCCCTTGCGCGTTTCTCGCAGCTCAAAGCCCAGCTTCTTGAGCTCTTCGGCCAGCGTCGCCCGGTAGAAGGCCCCTACCATCTTGACGTTGCGAAGCATGTCCTCGTTCGAGAGGGCACGCCACGCCCCATCCTTGCGCCTCGTCATGTTCATGACGATGGCATGGGTGTGCAGCTGCGGATCTTGCGCGCGTGAGAGCTCGTGCCGGAAGGTCGCCACCACCAAGTTGCCGGTGCGCTCCCGAAAGGAAAGGCCACGAACTTTCTTGCGGGTGGCGGCGAACTCCTGCATCAGCTCCAGGCTCTTTTTCACCGCGGCGTCGTGCGCCGCGATGATGCGCGGGTCTTCCTGCACCAGTGCCTGGATGCTCACGGACTTCGGCGCGCTGAAGGTGAAGTCGATGCCCTTGCGGTCTTCGCTGCCGCGGGTACGGTTCACGCGCAGGCGCTTGCCGTCGGGGAGCTCGCCCTCCAGCAGGTTCTGGAACAGGGCGCGCTCTACGGTCCCGGCCTTGTCCAGGCCCAGTTCGATGACGCCGGCACCGAGCCAGTCGCCCCGGTGACCTTCCTTGCCGTAGTAGTCGTCCGAGGATTCGAAGTAGTGCCCGGCCCGGGTGGCATCGGCAACGAACTTGAAGGAGAGCATGGTGGCCTTCTCCCTTCAGGCGGATGCGGGGGTGGACGCGCCGGCGGTCCCTGTGGCTGCCCGCGCCGTGGCCGCGCTGCCGCCGGTCTGCGTGGCCACTCCCGTCGCCACCGTCCGACCGGCCGAGAACAGCAAGTTCTCCTGCTGGGGCCGATCATTGAAGCCCTCGGCCATGATCATCGGCGCCACCACCACGGGGCGCTTTGCGTACTTGAGCGATACGCGTGCGATCGGGTAGTTGCCCGCCAGCTTCACGTAGCCCGTGAGGTTCTGCAGCAGGTGGAACTCGGCCGGAGACACCAGCCGCTCCGTGTCCTGGCGGTGCGACAGGGTCCCCTTGCTGCCCGCGGTTCCCACCGACACGCTCGGCGCGCGCCGTAGCACGGTGTGCTCGCCCAACCCGCGCGAGAATTCCTCGGCCGTGTAGGTGTCCAGTTCACCGATGCCGCACAGGAAGGAGCTGCGAAAGCAGTTGCGCAGCGTGAGCGCATCGTCCTTGCCGTAGATGTCGTTGAGCTGGGCCAGGGACTGCACACCGGCCATGATTCGCAGACCCTTCTTGCGCCCCTTGGTCGCCGCGTCGATCAGGTAGTTGAGCTTTTCCAGCGAGTCCAGCTCGTCGGCCACCAGGTGGATGCGCCGGTTGGAGTCCTCGGCCATGGACAACACACTCGCGCAGGTGACGTCGGTCCAGCAGGAAATCAGCGGCTTGAGCGCCTGCAGCATGTCCTCGCGCCAAGTGATCCAGAGGTTCCCCCGCCCGTTGTCCAGCCAGTTCCGGAAGGAGAAGTCGCCTGAGGGCAGGTACTTGTGCGGGGTGATGTACTGGGTCAGGACGGTGCGAATGCTCGCGAGCGTGTCCGGCGCGCCGTGGAAGCACCCGGCCGCTGGCGTGCCGGTCAGCAGCGCCTTGAGGTCATCGTTGCTGGCGGTAGTGAGCCAGTGAACGAGGCGCTCGGTGATGCCGGCGCCCTGGCGCAGCAGCACCGTTAGGGTTTCGCTCACGATCGTGCGACCCATGCTGTTCCAGGTCTCCTGCTCGGTGGAGGGGCTGCGGGGGATCAGGCTGATCGCGTACTGCTCGCAGTCGAAGCTGGTGCGGATCTCGTTGAAGATGCTCCAGCCCTGGCTGCGGGCGTCGAAGGGATTGAGGATCACGTCGCCCGGTTGGAAGAAGTAGCGCATCGAGGCCCCGTCCGGGTCGACACAGATGACGCGATCCTGCCGCTCGATGGCGCTCGCCACATAGTCGCTGATGCACACGCTCTTGCCGGTCCCGGTGGAGCCGCCCACAAAAAACTGCGTGTTCTCGACCTCCCGCGGGATCGGGATGGCGGCAAACCGCAGCTGTTTCTTGTCGCGGCCCATGCCTCGGCTCTTCCGGGTCGCCTTCGCCAGCTGGTACTGGCTCACCATCTTGGGCCCGCGCAAGCGGCCGACGAAGACCGATCCTCCGAAATGGTTCGCATAGCGCTTCACACAGACGGCGAACATGACAACACCCAGGACCAAGCCCAGGAAAGGGCCGATCCAGAGCATCGGCAGGAACGGGGTCTGGAGTGCGGCGTGCCAGAGGCCCTTGGCAAAGAGCGATGTCGGCAACCGGTAGTACAGGGCCACGTTGGCGACCCAACCCGCAAGGATGGCGACGAAGACGCTGAGCGCCAGCCACGAGCGCAGGGTGTTGTCGGGGGTTCGGTGGTTGACGTACATGGCCCTTCTCCGATCAGCGGCCCTTCAGGTAACCCTCGATGGCCGAGATGTCCAGTGCCTGGTCCGCCTGAGCCCGGATGCTGTCGCCCACCGACTTGCGCACCATGACGTACAGACCGCACAGGATGCCCAGCAGGAGGTCCGTGTCCTCCCCGGCACCCTGCCCGACGGGTTCGGCCTGCCGTTCGCGAAGGCGCTCGACGCTGGCGTCGATGCGGTTCATGTCGCGACGCAGGTCCTGCAACACGTCCACCTCCAACCGGACTGCGTCGAAGTAGATTCGTTTGATGTGAGTGCTCAGCGCACTGTCTTCCGAGGCGGCGAAGGAACGCTCCAGACAGGCTGCCTCCTCGTCGTTGAAGCGGATCGGAACGTAGCGGGCCATGTGTTACGCCTTTCGGGCCCTTTTCATTCGCAGGCAGCGCGCGAGGTAACACACGCCAAGCCGCCTGTAACACAGCGAAATCCAGTATCCATGCGGGTTTCCAGGCACTTTGTAAGTGCGTATGGTGTATGCCCCCTTAGGCGGGTCGGGAGGCCCCCGAACGCCACCCCAGACGCACCTGAAAGGGCGTCAACTGCCCGGTCGAGCCGCAGGATCGACCGAGAGCGTGACACAAGGCCGAAGGCACTCTGCGGCCAATCCGTAGCCAATGTGTAGTTCATTTGTAGCTTCGCTGTAGCTCGGTTCACGGTCTCGTGTAGCCAAACAGTACTCAACATGTAGCCTTTCTGTAGCTCATCGCGACAATTTCTCAAGACATCTGGTGCAGTCATAAGCCAGAATGTACGCGTCGCTGACTACTTTGACCATACGCCTTGTCCGAAGTCGGAGCTCTGGACCAGCTGCGGTGTCGCACCGCCGAACTCGTCGCGCAGCGCCTGCGCAGCGACGCGGCGGTCGTCGCGCGGCTGGAGATCCTCATCGCGCACGCGGTCCGCCTCGGGTACTCGCATCGCTCGATCCATGAGGCCCTTACGGCCGGTGGCCTCGCCACCAGTTGGACCAACTACCGCATCTCACTGGGGCGCGCCCGCAAGGCGCAGCGAACGCAGGAGCGCGCCGGCGAGTCGCCGGGCGCGACTGCTTCGTCGGTCGGCTGTTCGAAGGAATCGTCCCCGCTCACCGCAGTTGCACAAGATTCGCCAGCACCAGAAACAGGCGGAACCTCATCCACCACCGATGTACTCGCGGCGCTCCAGCGCGCGCGACGCACCGCTTCCAAGGACTACGGGCGCATCGCCCGCGAGCAGTACCGCCAGCGCAACCGCCACCCTTCTGCAAATCCATCCCGCGAGGATCCATCATGAAGATCTGCGTCCTGAACCTCTCCGGCAATGTCGGCAAGAGCACGATCGCCGTGCACCTGCTGGCGGCCTTCACGCCCGGCGCTCGCATCGTGAGCGTGGAATCCATCAATGCAAGCGCCGCCAACGAGGTCGAAGGCCTGGACGTGGAGGAATTGAGCGCAAGCCGCTTCAAGGAGATCTTTCGGGAAATCATGCTCGGCGAGCAGGTCATCGTTGACGTGGGCGCCTCCAACGTCGCGGCCTTCATGAGCGAGGTGAAGCGCTTCATGAGCGCAATCGGGGAGTTCGACCTGGTGCTGGTTCCCACGGTACCGGCGGACAAGCAGCAGCGCGACACCATCGCCACCATCGACTGGTTGCATGAGCTTGGGCTCGATGCCCGCAAGGTACGGGTCGTCTTCAACCAGTACGCCAGCGATGCGCTCGACCCGGTGGAGATCGTCTTTGCACAGGTGGTGGGCTACGCGGCCGCCGACGGCAAGGGCAAGGCCGTCTTCGAGCCGCATGCGGTCATCGACCGCAATGAGGCCTATGAGCTGGCCAAGGAATCGGGCCAGACGGTGCGCGAGTTGGCTGAGGGTGCGACCGACTGGAAGGCGGCGCGCCTGGAAGCGAAGCGCGCTGGTGACATGGAGGCGCTAGAGCGCGCCATGTCCGGCCAGATGACGCACGATCTGGCGGTGACAGCCCAGCAGAACCTCGCGCGCGTACATGCGATGCTGTTCCCCGCAGGGGCAGCGAGCATGAGCGCGCGCGAGGGCGCACCCGAAGCCATTGCTTCCGGAAAGGGCGCATGACTGCCGTGAGCGCCCAGCATGCGGCGCTGCGCATTCTGTTGGAAGACGTCGACCCGCTGGTTCAGCGCGTCGAAGAAGCGGCGCAAACGCTTGCGAAGGTGCGCGAGGAACTGGATGCCGACCTCGACATCCTCGGGCGGCTCGTGCAGCAGTCGATCGACGCGCAGCCCGTGATCCTGGAGGCGGGCCGCAAGCTCAGTGCGTCGGCAGCGAGGATCGAGACGGCGATGCAAGGAAGCGCACTCCCGCCGCACCCGCGCGAAGTGGCCTTAAGAGGCACCGCGCGCTCCCGATCGACAAGCCTTTGGGGCGCCTGCGCGATCAGTGCGGCGGTGGCGGCGGCTCTCATTGGGGGCGTCGCCTGGTTTGGCATGCGGGATGTGCTGGAACAGGCTCGAGTCGGGCGCGCCCTCATGTCAGCTTGGCCATCACTTGACGCAGCCACACGCACCAAAGTTCATGAATTGCTGGGCAAGTCATGACGCTCAGGCCTTGGATTCGCCCTGTCGCGCCGCGGAAAGACGGCCGACGAGGGGAAGCTCGTCGGCCGTGTATCCGGTCAAGGAGATCGATCAGTCCGCGCGCTCGTCGTCCTCAAGGCTGCGGAGCCTTTGCGTCAGCGGGCGCAGCGGCGCCGGCAGCCAGCGCGAGCCTTCCAGCTTCGCGGCGCAATACGCCACCGCATCGGCCTTCTTCATCCTGGCCACCGCCTGGGTGCAATCGATGCCCATGGCTTCCTTGACGGCTTCCAGCGCCTTGGCCTTGCTCACGCTGCCGAGGTAGTTCGCGGCGGTCGGCAACCAGTCGGCCATGTCCAACCCGAGCGCTTCGGCCATCGCATCGCTCTGGTCGTAGCTGCGTTCGCGGCCTGCCACGGCGTCGATGCTGCGAGCGGTGCAGTAGGCGAGCAATTCCATGAGCGTTTCGCGCTCCTGGCCGAGCAGCCAGCGGAACATCGCTTCGGGGTTCCCGGGAAGCCGCTCGCCCCATTCGGCATGCGCCTGCCCGAGCAGGGTGCCTGCGGGTGAGCTCTCGTAGTCGCTCGCCTGCTGCGCCAGCGTGTAGTCGCTCGTGACGCGCACCGACACCTTCACGACATCGTTGCCGCGGCTGTACTGCTCGAAGATGGTCTCGGCCATCCGATGCACGAGCGTGACGAGCGCCACATGCGTGTTCTGCATCAGTGCGGCTTGGAGGGCGGCGGTGCGGTGCGAAGTCAGGTCGCGCATGAGCTTCTCGCTGAACTCCGGGCGCTTTCTGCCGGCTTGGGACCCTTCTGCCTCTCCCGGCTCGTCTTCATGGCCTTCGGAGGCGATGCCGGACTGGCATGCGCCCTTCCCTGCCTTGCGGTCCTCGGCGCGAATGAGCCCGCGAGTGACGGTCACTTTGCCCGCGGAGTCGATGCGCAGCAGCACCCCGGTGCGGGCCATCTGCTGTGGGGTCCATTCCCGCAAGGCAGCACGGGCCGTGTCGATGCGGTCGTCGAGCGCATCCAGTGCGCAGGAAAGGCGTTGTTCCTCGGCCTCGTAGTGGTCGGCGTCCCGGCCGCCCTCTGCGTCGTCTTCCAGCTTCTCGTAGGCCTCGGCCAACCGGTCGCGATCCGCCTCCATCGCCCCGATGGCCTGTGCTTCCGCGGGCGTCGGCGCCCGCTCGGCCTGGACTTCGTGCCCATAGCTGCGCAGGGCGAGTTGATCGCCTTCGGTCAGGCAATCCACGAACATCCACCCTTCGAGGCGAAATTCCTCGGCAAAGCCCCGCAGTTTCTCCATGGCGAGCGTCTGCAAGAGGACCGGGTTGTCCAGGTAGACACTCGATGCGTCGTCGCCGTCGGCAAAGAGGTCACGCCGCACCGCACCGCCCTGGGCCTCGTAGGCCTCGATGCCCACGAAGCGGGCCAGACGGCTGTCGCCCGAGCAGGATTGTTCGGTGATGAGACGGCGAAGGGTCCACGCATTGCGGTCGTAGGGGGGCAGGCCATCCCAGATCGAGTCCTGCGCCGCGTGGTCCTCGATGAGTGCCAGCGCCTGCAACTGGTCCGGCTCGATCTCGTCGGCGCGGTACATGGCAATGAAGCGTGGCGCAAGGCGGGCCAGCTTGAGACGGCGCTCCACCGTCAGCGGCGTGACGCCGAAGCGGCCCGCCACCTGCGCGACCGTGAGCCCATCCTCGACCAGCTTGCGGACGGCCTCCATTTCGTCGGCGGGATGGACGGATAGGCGCGCGGAGTTCTCGGCGAGGGAGACCTCGACGCTGCGCGCATCATCGTAGAGCTTGCACTCCACGGCTTGCGAAGCGGACCACCGCCCTTCGGTGGCCAGAAGCTGCATGGCGCGCAGGCGTCGCCCACCTGCGACCACCGCGTAGCGACCATCGGGATGTTCAACGACGCTCAATCGCTGCAACAACCCTTGCGCTTCGATCAACGCGGCCAGTTCGATCAGGCCTTCTGCGTGATGCACCTTGCGCACATTCGCATCGCTGATGAACAGCCGGTCCAGCGGCACGAGCACATCGCGCCCCATCGGTTCGATGACCTCAGGGACTGGGCCCTTCGCACCGGCCGCCTTCTTTTCCGGCTTGTGCTCACGCGATGCAGCAGCTTCTTTCGGCTTGGCAATGACAGTCATTTCAGATTCCTTTGCAGTTGAAGTTGAGGACATGCCGGGTTCCTAGATTCAGAGCCCTTTGTGAAAGGGTTCCGGTTCGCATCGGCCTCCTACCCGGAGCTGGCCGCCGTTTTCCTGAGTTCTTCGCCCGGTGAACGACAGCGACCGCGATGACGGGGGAGCAAGGGGGAAGGTTTGTAAAGCGAAGCTTTATGAAAACCCCCTTGCAGGCGCAGCCGGTCCCCCGGCAGCGCGGGCGCAGAGTCACCGGCAATGCGAAGGACTCAGGACAACGGCAGCACTGCAGGAGGTCGACGCGGACCGGAACCGCCGCGCGGCGAGCGCC
The DNA here is from genome assembly GCF_057657265.1 of Variovorax sp. Soil_C_17. Classification (NCBI taxonomy): domain Bacteria; kingdom Pseudomonadati; phylum Pseudomonadota; class Betaproteobacteria; order Burkholderiales; family Comamonadaceae; genus Variovorax; species Variovorax sp. Soil_C_17. Next base: position 19,438 of record NZ_JBDGIT010000014.1, on the reverse strand, counting down.
TCTACGCGCCGCAGGCGCGTCTGGCCGAGGATGTCCGCGCCAGGGATGCGCAGGGCTGGCGCAGCCAGTCCCCGAAAGGGGATGAGCGCGAAGGCGCGAACCCGGAGCAGCCCGACAGCGGCGAAGCCGGTGGGGCGCCCACATTCCGCATCACTGCAGGAATGGCACAGACCTTGCAGTTCACCCCATCGACCCTCATCTCTTCCTTCGTCGGCACCGAACGCGCAGCAAGCGAGCGCGCGGCGCCGACAGAGACCTGGATTGAGAAATCATCGATGGCGCGGATTCCAGCCACCAGGCTGGAACGGCGCTTGCAGGAGACGACATGCTGACCACAGATCAGAAAGAAGCCATCCTTCGCAAAGCTGGCGTCGCCGTTCCAGCCTTCCACAGCCGTCCCCGCCCGGTCGACGAGCGCGATCAGCGCGAACGCCGTCGAGTTCTCACGCAGGACCTTGCCGAACACGCCGGACAGCAGGCGGCTGCGGCCGAATGGGCCAAATCCATCGACGCGCTCTACGTCGAGTACTCGGCTGCCCGCGCCGCCAAGAGCCTCAGGGACGCCGAAGAAGCGCGCCAGCTCGGCGCACTGCGCCGAGCGTCGGCACGTTCGACAACATGAACAGGCGCAGCGACACCCCGGCGTCAACCGAGCAGATACCCGCTGACGCCTGACGGGCGCTACATCGTTGTGCGCGGCCGACTCTGGCGAGCCGCCCACCCTGCCCTGGCCCCGCGGGCACGGCAGCGCCTCGTCGACCGGGTGATGGATGCCGCCGCGCACCGGGCATGCTGCGCCAAGCCAGAGCCCAGGTGAACCCCGGCATGACGGCTCTGGGCGTTCTGCGCGCGAGCCAGCGATCAGGCCCAGTTTTTCCAGCCCCGCGTTGAATGACTCCGAGGACCCGCCCCCTACCCGGCCACCAGCGCGCCCAGTGCGACATGATTGACGGTTTCAGCCAAGCGCCGCGCCATCCGCGATGCGCGGGTTCGCGCTTGGAGCTAGCGCTCTGGCCGGATGACGGCTGGCAGTTCCTCATGATCGCGGACGTTCACGGCGATTGGAGGCATCCAGTGCACTTCGCGTGCGCGCATGTCTGCAGGGACGCCTTTGCGCGGCCCGGAAAGTATGGTGTGCCAATGCGCGCGCCGAAAATGCGGCCGAACGGTTGCTCCAGTACCGGTCCCAGCCGAGCTTCCGCACGGGAATTGGGCTGCACGCAGTGCGGCCCCGATCCGCACGCCAAGGTCCCACCGCACCGGCGCAGCTGCAGGAAAGAGGCGTTCTCCCTTGCGCCGCGTGCGGACCGGCACCGGCATTGAAGGCCGCGCAGCAATGCCGCCCTGGCTCATCTCGGCGCCTTGCGAACACACGTAGAGCATCAATGAAAGAATGGGGCCGACAATGGCGCCCACCCGCACGACAAGAGGGGCGTCGGGGACCTTCCCGAGAGACTGCTGCAGCGACGTCAAAAGCGATTCGCCCGAGAGCGGCACCGCCATCGTCAGCATCGAATGATCGCTCAGCGAAAGGTCCAGTTCTCGCTCTGTGTCGAGCAAGAGGTGGAGGACGAGCGGGCCGGCATCGGTCGTGCCAGCTCGCTCCAGGGAGAGCCACACCCCCCGTGCCGCACCTCTCCAAGTGGGAATTCGGCCGAGTTCAAGGTAGATGCACCATTCCGGCCGACGACGCAGGACGTCGACCGGCACGTCCACATCAAGCGGCGTGTCGGTAAGCGCCGCCATCAATGTCGGATCGAACCGATAGATCCCCTTCGTCATGCGCCAGGCGGCGAGCGCCGTGAGCTTCGCGGCGAGCATGGGCTGGTCGCCGGCAATGGGATAAGCCACGGCGGTGGGCGCGAAACACCACGTCGGCCAGTCAGCCACAGTGCGGAACTCCGCGCGCAATTCTTCGATGCGTGTCCACACGCCAGGCATTTCACGCCCGACGAACTCCAGCATCTGCAACGCTGGATGGACGCCGCCATTCGTGATCGTCATGATGAGGATTTCTTGCGTTTGCCCAGGCCGGTTGAACGCTCGGCGACGACGATCATTGTCTTGGAGAAATCCAGTCGTTGTCGATCTTCCCCTCTCGACCTTGCGCCTTGCCTTGATCCGCTGTGGACATGTTGAGCGGAGCGGAGCACGGATCGTTGCTGTTGCTCGGTGCAACCAACACCGATGCCATGACAGGCATCGTGATTGCATCGATCGGCGTCGCGGGACGCGCGACGCCCGGTCCTCGGGCGTGTTCCGAAAGTGACCAGCTGGACCGATTGCTCCGCGACATGGCCCGCGTCGCGACTGGACTTCAACTCGTGATGGCTGCCCGGTTGTGGCCGTCTGTCGGCCTTGATGGCGCGAGCCTCCTCGACCTATGGACTGCTGGGCCTCGCATTCGCCGCGCCTGGCGTTCGATTTGGCGACTACGCTGGCGCGTTGACAGCATCCTTCAATGCCTTGCCTGCCGTGAATTTCGGCGCCTTGCTCGCCTTGATCGTCATTTGCTCGCCGGTCGATGGATTGCGGCCGGTGCGCTCGGTACGGCTCGCCACGCTGAAATTGCCAAACCCGATCAGCTGCACGGTTTCCCCACGTGCCAATGACCGCGTCAGGTTTTCAATTGCCGATTCGAGTACGCGGCCAGCATCAGCCTTGCTGAGGCTGGTGTCCGCAGCGATCGCCGCGATAAGTTCGGTCTTGTTCAAACTGAGGTTCCTTTTGAAAAGATGATGAGGAGCATAGCCATCCGAGCTTGTCGGACGGTGGCTGGAATCAACGTGCCTGGAGTGGGTATGAACAGAAACAAAGCACAGCTTCGACTTGCGGCCTGCAATTGACGAAAGTCAATTGCGAGGTCTCGTTCAGACTTCGCCCGGCAGTAGCCACGCGAGCCACGCGAACCCGACCCCGTGCATAGACCAGAAACCCCTGTACCTCGGTGCGAAAGACGCCCACTGAACTCGCGTAAGCCGGCACCTTGAGGAAGGGGCAACGTGGACCATCATCGGGATGAGCGCACCAATTCCGGATTGCATGCGTACTGCGGAGAAGTCATTGTCTGCGGACACCTGCGGCGCCCGGCAAAAGAATTGGCGGCCAAAGGCCACCCAGGCATGCCGCCACCTTCGTGGCGGCAGTGCTGCATCGAGAACTACGCAGCCGCCGTCGCGGCGACCGCTTCCGGCGTCGAAGGCGCCTGGCTCTGCACCACGGCCGCCTTGCGCGCGGCAGTTCTCGGGCTCGCCTTCTTGCGGCTGGACGCGGGCTTGCGCGCCGCCGCCTTCTTCGCGGTCACGGCAGGTTCCGACCTCGCCACCGTCGTCTTCGGACGGGAGGTATTCTTCGCTGCCTTCGAAGCGCGTACCGCCTTGGCCGCGCGAGCCTCCCTGGCAGGCGACTTCTTCACCGGCGGCTTGACCGCTGGTGTAGATTCCGCAGCGACGGCAGCTCCGGCACGCGGCTTCACAGCCGCCTTCTTGCGCGCGGCCTTCACCGGAGGCGTTGCCGCAACTGCGGGCGCCGCAACTGCAGCGGCTTTCGATGACTTCGCGCCCGTCGAAGCCTTCGTTGCTTTGCCCTTCGCCGAGCCGGTGCCCAACTTGATGCGCTTGGCCGCAGTCGATTTCGCACGCACTTTCGTCGCGGGCGAGGTGGCGACGGGTGCGACGGCTGCTGCCGGGGCCGCTGCGCCGTTCGCAAAACTCTCGAGCGTCCGACCGGCCGCGATGGCTTCGCGCAGCCACGCCGGCCTTGGCCCGCGCCCGCCCCACTGGTTGCCCTGTCCATCGCTGAACTTCGCGCCCTGGGACGCAGCGCCTTGCTCGCCCTTCGTCGCCTTCGAAGCTTTCGACGCCTTCGTCGCCGGCCGCGAAGCAGTGGCGGAGGTCGAGGCGAATTTCAGGTCGCAGGCTGTGAGGCCGTATTTCGCGATTGCTTCGTGATCTTCGCGATGGCGCCTTTGGCTTCAACTTCCAGTAGCTTTTGAGCGGAGGCTTGGAGAGCAGCAATCTCGCGTTCCAATTGGGCGTAGGTCTTGGTCATGAAGAGGTCGAGAGTGGAAAGGCTGGAGTCTAATTAGTTTTGCGCAGGCCAATTGGCCGGCGCTGGGGAATAATTGCAATCCGACCGAACGTGTGCCGACCGACCGACGAACTGATTCCTTCATTCTTCCGGTGGCAATAGCGCCGCGGTGTCCAGCAGCGGCATCTCTCTGGCCAGGATGAACTCGAACGCTTCGCCCGCGTGCCATGCGGCCGTGAATATCGCAGTCCGATCGTTCTTCAGCACCTGCAGCCAGCTGTCGAGGTAGGCGGCGTGCCCCTCGATGGTCGCGTCGATCAGACCGCAATGCCCCATCACGAATGCCGATCCGAGTTCGGCCAGCTTAACCCGGTGATCCGTGATTGGGCCATGTATCACCGTCATGCGGCGGCGAAGCCGACCTTCTCATCGATCGACTCGCACATCTGGCGCATGCTCTGGAGGTGGGCCGTGCGCAGGCACCCCGCCAAAGGGGCGCGATGGGTCATCAGGCGGTACTTCCGGGTAAAGAGGATCAAGGTCTTGGCCTTCGCGACGAAGGGTTCGGCCGACGGCACAACTGTCAGCCTTCAGCTCTTCCGTGCGTCGACGATAGCGGTCACCCGCCACGTCAAGGTTCCCGGGGCCGCGCATCCGTTCGACCCGGAACGGAGCGTATCTGGCTCGTCGTCGAGCCACGAAACGTTCCGTCAACTTGTTCGGTGCCACACCTTGGTGCTGATGAATGGCTTGAGCCGGATGCGGGGTGACTCGCACGTCCGGTTCTTAGGGGGCGGCGGCGCAGCAATGCGCCACTGCTACCCGACGGCGTGGCACTGTGCAGGTCACAGCAAGTCAGCCCCACCTACTGTCTTCCCTCTCTTCGGTTCAGCACGAGGCGAAGCGAGGCGGGTGGTGTCTGGAAGGTGCGCCCGCGATCGGCCGCGTCTGCGAGGACGGATTCGATCCGACACGCTCAGCGCCGGATGCGACGACAGGCCCATGCTCGGGCAGCAAACTGCGGCAGTTGCAGTTCGCAAATGCCGCCAAATGCAGGCGGCACGGTGATGAAGCTGCGTTGCCGCTCATACAACCGGCGCACGACGCTGACCATCTGCATGCGCCCATTGTTCGCGCGGACCAACAACTCGCGGCCGCAGCGCCCAATCAAGGTTTGGCGGTCCGCGGCGGATCGAAATGAAAAGGAAACGCCGGAGCCACGAATTGGCTGGGGCGCTTCTCGCCTCACACCGAAAAGGCGCACCATCGTCAGCAATAGCTACCGTGCACAGCGATTCAAGACTTTCAAGATTCTCCAAACCAAAGTATCAATATCACACTTTCACGAATCAGGATTACAGTGCGAGGTCTTAGTCAATAAATCAGGAACCAAGCAATGGCACAGGGTTACAAGCAACTACAGAAGCAGATCGAGATCCTGCAGAAGCAGGCCGACAAGCTGCGAGCACAAGAAATCGATGGCGTGGTGTCTCGCATCAAGGTCGCTATCGCGCACTATGGATTGAGCGCCGATCAACTGGGCTTCGGCGCTCCATCCGCGGGCAAGAGTAAATTCTCGGCAAAGAGATCCGGCTCGGTCTCCACCATCGCAAAGTACGCGGACGGCGCGGGTCGCTCCTGGAGCGGTCGCGGTCCCCGGCCCGCCTGGTTGCGCGAGGCACTGACCAACGGCAAGTCGCTGCAAGACTTCGCGTCAGCCGCAGCGCCGACCGAAACCAAGAGCGAGACCAAGTCGAAGTTCAAGGCAAAGGCAAAGGCCAAGCGCAAGACCCAGATTCGCTACCGTGACCAGGCCGGCAACGCGTGGAGCGGCATGGGCCCGCAACCCCGTTGGCTCAAGGAAGCCCTTGCCGCGGGAACCTCGCTCGAGCAATTGGCCGCCTGACGAAATTCGCAGCGGCGACCCGCCGCGCATCTGATCGCCAGGCCGCCCCTTCCCGCAAGGGCCGGCCGCAAGGCCCCTACGGTCAAGGCCGGAGCCGAATCTCCGGCCGGGATCAATACGAACTGCGGCAGCGCATCTCGCAGCGACACCGTCTCGACCATCGGCCGGAACCGCAGCAGGTGCCGCGCGTAGCCCCATTGCCGTGGCGCGCCGCCGTCTGCATAGCGTTCGACGGCACAAAGCCCGCGCGAGACGATCTCACGCGTGCTGATGCAGACATAGCGCGGCCCGGTTGATTCGGTGGCATGCTCGGCAAAGGCCGCGGCGACGCGCTCGGCCAGGCGCTCGAGCGATACGGACGTTGCGAACGCAAAGTGGTTGGAAACTAGCTGGGTCATGATGAGCCCTGAAGTGACACAGGCGCAATTGCCTGCGTCACCCCTGGCTCACGCGGCAGCGCAGCGCTCAAGGCCGACGCAGGCGCGCGGCACGCGCCGAGCACGCGAAGCGCGCGCAGGGCCTTGAACGTGAGCACCGCGTGATGCCCTGACCGACACAGGCAAGCCCCCTCCCCTGCCAGTACGACGCGGCAGCGAGCCTGCTCCGGCCGAAGGCCGATGGGTTCAACGCCGCCGCGCGCGAGGTTGCCGGCCGCCAATGGCGACCACCACCGCGTCCTCGCGCAGCAGCGCCGGCGCATCGCGCGCCGGCAGTCCGCCAGGGCGTTGCTGGGTGCCTGCGGTGGTGCCCCGGGTGTCCCCGTTCCAGCCGCTCAGATCCTTGGCGGCCTTCACAAAGCCAAGGCCGGCACGCCCCGCCCGTCATGCAGCGGACGAAGCGCACGCCGTGAACCCGCGGCACATGCCGCCATACCGCTTGAAAGGCCAACCGGTGAGCGCCGATGGGAGCAGCGTCAAGTTGCCGGGAAGCAAGGCGGCTATCGCACGCCGTCCACACCCACGTCGTCGGCGATGCGTTGGATCAACGCTGCACACGTAGCGAGCCGCGCCCGGTCTTCCTCGCCCAGGGCCACGCCATGGGCGAGGTTGCCCGCCGCGACGGCGACCAACATCGCTTCCTCGCGCAGCAGTAGCAGCGCCTCGCGCGCTGGCAGACCGCAAGGTCGCCGGCGCGGCTTCTGCAACGCATCGGCAAGATCATCCTCCCAGGCGCCGAGATCCTTCGCGGCCTCCACAAAGCCCAGGCCGTGCGCGGCCATGTGATAGGCCAGCACATCCCCTCCCCTGGCGCCGCAGCCGGCCATGCAACAAAAGCCGCCGCTTCGGAGGTTCACGCGCATGCTGTCGCTGCCGCCGTGGAAGGCGCAACGTGTGGTGCGCCAGGCGCCGCGGCCCAGCAGCACGAGCCCCTGGTTCTCGAAATAGCCCTGAGGCTCGGGAAGACGATGTCGAACGAGTGCCATGGAGACCTCCATGAGGAACGAAGTGGAAATGCAGCCGCCAACCAGGTGGCGAAACCCTTCGGGAAGGCAGCACCAGGAAGGGGCTGCTTCACCGCAAAGGGGTCTTCGGGTCCAGCCGGCGCTTAGCCGTCGACTGGGCCCGCGGTGGCGAGGCCTGCGCAACTCTCTCAGCCTCCCTTGAGCTGGCGCATCGCGTCGGCCAGCATCCAGAGCGCACGGTTGAGCTTCACGTTCTGGTCGATGCCCTCCACCGGCCGCGTGCGCTGGCGGCGGCCATGGGCCGTCCGGGACGGCAGCCCGCCCTTGGTCAGCGATTCCTGGATTCGGTTGAAGGTGGCCCAGAGATCCGGCTTGTCGTCTTCACGCCGACGCGGTGCGAGGACCTGCACTTCGGTGATGGGCGGTGGCCTTGTGGGGTCGTCGTACTTCAGCGCGAGCGCTGAGCGGGCGAGGATCGTGGCCTCCTCGGGCTCGAGCGTGATCGCCCGCATCGCGTCGCGCTTCTCGCGTACCAGGCCGAAGCCATCAAGGACTTCGTAGGCGCCCTCGATGACCCGCTCGACGATCTGCCCCTTGTGTGGGACGCGAACATCGCGCATGCCGTCGCCGCAGACAATGCCGTTGCAGCAGACAAACCTCAGCATGCCGGAAACCATCTGGTAGCTGCTCGTGCCGTCGTGGGAGTTCAGCAGAACGACCTCGTTGGCCTCGGTGTCGTTGATCTGGGTCGCGTGGCGCAGGCGGATCATGTGCTTCGTGAATTCATGGCGCGATGCGTCGCGAACCCGGGTTTGCGCCACCATGAACGGCGCAAAGCCTTCCTTGCGCAGACTCGTGAGCACTGTCGAGGTGGGGATATAGCTGTACTTCAGCGATCGGCTCGTGTGGGCCGCTTCCGCAAAGATCGATGGCGCCACGCCGCGCATCTGGTCTTCCGTGAGAGGCTCGTCACTGCGCAGGATGGGGGAACGAACGCCGAACTTGGATGCAAGTCGCATGATGGATCTCCTGTAAATAAAGTGCACACCGGGTCCCTAGATTCGGAGCCCAGTGGAGTTGGGTCCGAGGGCGAGTGGCTGGCTCCCGGTGGTCTCGCCGCCGTACTCCCTGAGTTCATCGCCCGTGGAACGGACGCAGACGGGCGGGGCGGCGAGCAAGGGGGAAGGTTTGTAAAGCGAAGCTTTATGAAAACCCCCTTGCAGGCGCAGCCGGTCGCCGCACCGCACGGCTGCAGAGTCCACGGGAAAAGCGATGAACTCAGGGCGTACGGAGAGCACGGCGATGCACTGCCACACGCCCTCGGAGCCGCCGCGCGGCGAGCGCCTTCACCTGCCGCAGGCAGGTCTGATCAGGGGATGTTCCGGGCGCGGCTGCCTCGTGGCGAAGCGCCATGAGGCAGCCGCGCCTTGTCTGTGCTGACGATGAATGAAGGCATTTGTGCGGAGCCGCATGGCAAGCCCGCCGGTGCGGCACGAATCGATCGAAGGCGCGGACTGCTCTACAGTCGTCCCTATGACATTGAGCCGCGGCCTGATCGGCGAATACAAACAGTTCATCGAAGATCTGAGGTGGCGTGTCGCGTCCGCGCGGTTGTCGGCCGCGCGAGCGGTCAAGCGCGACCCGATATCGCTGTGCTGGAACATTGGAAGCGCGATGACGCAGAAGCAGCAAGCCCTGGCTGGGGGCACTGCGTCGTCGAGCAGATTGCCAAATACCTGCGCGCCACGTTTCCTGGCAACCCAGGTTTCTCACTGAGTCCCCTTTAAGCACGGGCAATCGGATGCAACTCGACATCTTTGATGACGGCCGCGAAGTGATGCTGAGGAACGATGCTGTGCATGCGCTCGAGCGGCGCGATGCGTTGGCCGCTCTGCAAGCTTGCGATCGGCTTTCCCAGGAATATCCGGCCGACGACTCCTTGTCATCGCTGCGCGTTCTCACCGGCTACGTCGAGGCCGAAGTCGGCCGCGACGATGCGTTTCGCGACCACGCATCCTTGCGCGAGGCGCGACTGAAGCTGCAGGAAACGATCCATGATGCTGCGCAGCGCACCTTCGGCGGCCCTGCTGCTTCGGCCTGGCTCGCCGTGAGCTGGCAAGCACTCGCACGCCGCGCGGCGTCGCTGGCGTTCGACGCGCGAAATCCGCAGGACCATGCGGCGCCGATGTGGCTGCGTGCAGGCAACTGGGAGCCCGCCGCGCAGGCGGTCGCCACCATCGAATCGTGGCGACGAAAGCCGGCGCCGCTGGCCTGGATGGTCGAGGCCCGCTTGCACCTGTTCGGTCTGCAGGCGACTTGGCCTCTCCTCGCGGAACTGGGGTGGCTGTCGCCAGCGTTGCTCGAGGACGTCGCGCAGCGCTCGCCCGACCCGCTCTTGCCGCAGTTGATGCGCACCTTCGAGGCGAACTTCGAGGCATCCTCCTCGGGCGGTGGCGAGATCTCAGACGTGAGCTGGTTTGCGGCCTGGGTGCTCATCGAGCGCCCCGGTCTTCGAGAGCCACTGGCGCTCGCGCAAGCGTCGCAGCACAGCGCGCCGGAGCAGGCGATGCGTCTGCTGGTGGAACTCCTCGGCCTGGAGCGCCAGGGCCGCCATGCTGACATCGTCGCGCGACGCAAGGTGCTGCGCGACCTCCAGCCCGCGCTCTATGCGGCGTACATGAAAAGTCGCTGACGATGGCGCTGGACGCCGGGACTCGAGTGAACTACTTGCGGCCGGCCCCGCTTACTGCGGCAGTGGCTGCCGATTCGGCAAACTCTGCCGTCAGCGTCAGCCAAGTCTGATAGTCGAACAGGAGAAGCTGCCTCCGGGGGGTTCGCGCACGCGTCGCCCTGACCTTCCGGCGGGCGGCGGCAGGCGCGACTTTCGCATTCCCGGGAAGAGGAAGTTCGAGATTCTTAGGACGATCTTTGGGCATTTCGGAGGGTCGACGTGACGCAGGCAGCGAATGGTAGTCATCCGCTCACACAGTCACGCTTCTCGTGGGGCGTCAGGACGAGTGACCGACCTGCACGCATTCAGGATCCTGGTCCCCTGAAGCTGACACCTTGAACGCGTTGCGCCAGTTTCCGTGCGTCGAGCGAAGTCACCTAGCGGTCGGCCACGCCGACAGATCACCAGGGCGACCTGGGTTCGCGACTCGTGGCACGCCCTGGCGCCGTGAACGCGCTCGGCCGATACACTCAAGCGCATGAACAGTCTTCGCCCTGGGTCGCTTGGCACTTCTAATGTCCCCAGCTGCGAGCGTGAGCAAGGAAGTCACGATGTCTGATCTGGCCGCCATCCCGGCTGACTACGGTCATTGGCTGGCCGAGCTCAAGACACGCATCCATGCCGCTCAACAGCGCGCGACACTGGGGGTGAACCGCGAACTGGTGCTGCTGTATTGGCAGATTGGCCGCGACATCCTGGCGCGTCAGTCAGCCCAGGGCTGGGGTGCCAAGGTGATCGAGCGGCTGGCGCGTGACCTGCTCAGCGCGTTTCCGGACATGAAGGGATTCTCGGCGCGCAACCTCAAGTACATGCGCGCCTTCGCCGAGGCTTGGCCCGACGAAGCATTTGTGCAAGAGGTGCTTGCACAATTACCCTGGTACCACCAACTGGCGCTTCTCGACAAACTCGCCGACAGCGCCGCCCGACAATGGTATGCCGCCAAGGCCATCGAGCACGGGTGGTCGCGCAACGTCCTGGTCATGCAGATCGAAACCGGGCTGCAGACGCGCAGCGGCCAGGCGGTGACCAATTTTGCCCGGCGCCTGCCTGCGCCGCAGTCGGACCTGGCGCGTGAGTCGCTGAAGGATCCGTACCGCTTCGACTTCCTGGGGCTTGGAGAGGCGGCACAAGAGCGCGACATCGAGGGCGCCCTGGTGCAGCACATCACGCGCTTTCTGCTCGAGCTGGGCGCCGGCTTCGCCTACGTAGGCCGCCAGTTGCCGCTGGAGGTCGGTGGCGACGATTTCTTCGTCGACCTGCTCTTCTATCACCTGAAGCTGCGCTGCTACGTGGTGGTGGAACTGAAAGCCGGTGCCTTCAAGCCAGAGTACGCCGGACAGCTCAACTTCTATCTGGCGGCAGTTGATGCGCAGATGAGAGGCGAGCACGATGAGCCCACCATCGGCCTGCTGCTATGCAAGCAGCGCAACCGGCTCGTAGCCGAATACGCACTGCGCGGCATCGACAGCCCGATGGGTGTGGCGGAGTACCGCCTCATCGAGGCCCTGCCAGAGTCATTGGCCGACAGCCTTCCCAGCGTCGAGGACATCGAGCGGGAACTGGGCAGTGCCGAGGGTCCATGAAGGCCCCACGCAATATCTTCTGGTAGCGCTGGTGCAGGAGCGGCGAGGTCCATGCACCGCAATTTGTCTGAAGTTGGCGGTCACTCTCGTCGAATCATCCGTATATTCACATCGTAGGTCGGGCGATTTTCATGAGTTGGGCGCTGCCGCAATGGCGAGCAATTGCTTGTCGGTGGGCTTGTTCCAATTCGGACCATAGGCGCCAGCGGCGTAGAAGCTGACCATCTCATGGCGCACCATGGGGTGGGTCCAGCCCTTCCCCACCAATCGCTGAATCACGGCCGGGTGGGCATTTCGACGCACCAGGTCCTCCTGCAGCCCTTGGACTAGTTCGGCCTGATGTTCCGAGGGCAACGCGGACAGTTCGGCTGCGAGCAGTTCGATGCGCTCCGCAAGCCATTTCTTCTCCCATTGGGCCAGTCTCTCGCTGGACCCCACGTGCACGACTTCCGGCTCCTCGGCCGCCGCGACTTTCTCGATCGCCTCTTCCTGCGCGGCCACATGGCCGGGCAGCACGCTTTTCAAGTAGCGAAGCGGATCGCGCAGTGGCTCCGGAAAGGCGCTGGCCGCGCGCTTCTCGACCGCCTCGATCGCGGTGGCGACGGCAGCATCGCCAAACTCCTCGATCAGCCGCTCGATCCGTGCGTGATCGATGCCGAGCCGCTCCGCGCTGGCCAGAACACCGACATCGACCGGCTCGGCGGCCGAGCGTTGCTGCAATGCCAAAACCCGCTGGGGCTTCTTGCGGACGGTGAACTGAAGGTCCGAAACGAACCGTCCCGACTTGAACTCCACCATCTCGATCTCGATGTCCGCCAGGGCATTGATTTCGGCGAGCGCGGGCCGCAGCGTATCGCGCTTGAAGATGCGGTACTCGAGGCGCTGCAGACGTTCATCGTCGGGCCGCCCCAGCAACACGGGCCGCCACCAGGTCCATGCCTTGCGTGCCGTCTGCCCGACACCCAGATACCGGGAGCAGATCTCGTAGAGCGCCACCGCGGGATGGGAGCCCAATTGCGAGATGACCTCCAGCGACAGCTTTGCAAAGATCTCCGGATCCAGCAGTTCGTTGCGCATGTTCACTGCATACGACCATTCGACAAAGATCTGCCCGCGTTCCTTGGTGAGCCTGGCATGCGACAGCATGCCGCACACATCCCAGGTTTGCCACTCGCCCGCGGTGGGCGACTGCCACTCCACCAGCGTCGTGATCATCGAACGCAAGTGCGTCTTGATGATCTTCATGTCCCCGCTGTTGTAGTCGAGCCCTTTGACGATGTCGGTCAAGGCGGCGCGGAACGTCTCTCGCTCCAGCCCTTGGTTCTGCGCGATGTGAAGCAGCACATTCCATGTCCTGCGACCCAACGCCGTGATCTTGTTGTTCTGAGGCACCAGCGCCAGTGAGAACACGGGCTTGAGCAAGGGCACTGGGCCGCGCGCGGACGTCGACACTTCTCGGCTTGCTCCTGTGACCATGGCCCGACTGTAGCGCAGCGCCGGGTTCATGTGAAACGTCGACTCACTTGTCGCAGTCGCGCTTTCCGCCCACAAGTCACTGTAAAAGCTCCGCTTTCCGCGCCGTGGCGCGATCACCGTCGAGCGCCCAGCTCACTGAAAAAGCTCCGGTGTGGCGGCTTCGCGGGGCCAAGATTCGCCCTTGGGGCGGCTTGGAGGCACGGATTTCCCTCTAACCGTATTCACTCTCCCAGCGGCCTGAATCTGCTCCGCATCCCACCGTATCCACTCAGACATTCACTGGAAAGACTCCAGAGTTCACCGTAAGTTCTCCGAAAGTTCTCTTAAGTCATTGATTTTATTGAATTTATTCTCCATAAAGACTTAAAGGACTTGAATGTATTCGACCTCTGAAAAACCCCAGGCTGGGTTTTTGGAGCTTTTTCAGGAGAACTGATGCGTGGCTTGGACGAAACTTTGGCTGTTTGCGCAAAACACGTCCAACACGCACAATCTCGTCGTCAATCACCAACTCGTTCAATGATGGAAATTCGACCCCAGATCACGCTGGCCAGCGTGCACCAGCAGGCCGAGGATGCGGCGGCCATGTTGTCGAGCATCCGCTCGGCGATGCTGGCACCGATGGTTCGCAAGAACGCGCCGACCTTCAGCGCCGAGCAAGTGGCAACCCTGTGCGAGGCCACCTCGCGAGGTTCATTCGCTCACCGTGTTGCGAGCCGCAAGGATATGCCCTCGGGGACATTAGTGTCCAACGGGCGCAAGAGACTGTTCACCCTGGGCGAGACGCGCCAGTGGGTGCGGGATTACCGCAAGGAGGTGCTGCGTCCGGAGGGCGCCGAGGCGATCACGATCTCCATCGCGAACTTCAAGGGGGGCACCACGAAGACCACGACCGCCATGACGCTGGCGCAGGGGCTCACCCTGCTGGGCCACAAGGTGCTGGTGATCGACACCGATCCTCAGGCCTCGTTGACCACCCTCTTCGGCATCCTCCCTGATGTCGAGATCAGCGCCAAGGACACGATCATGTCGCTGGCCGATGGCTCGTCGATGACGGTGCGGCCGATGATCCGGAACACCTATTGGGACGGTCTGGACCTGGTGCCAGCGGCGAGCTCGCTGTTCGACGCCGAGTTCATGCTGCCCTCCCGGCAAGGCAAGGAGGGATTGTCTGGCTTCGAGTTCTACAAGGTCCTGGATCTCGGGATCGATGACGTCCGGGCGGACTACGATGTGATCATCATCGACAGCCCCCCTGCCCTGTCTTACCTGACGATCAATGCCCTGATGGCAGCGAACGGCATCATCATGCCGCTGCCTCCCGAGACGCTGGACTTCGCCTCGTCCACCCAGTTCTGGTCCCTGTTCTCCGACCTCACCCAGACGATGCTGGAGGGCCGCGGACAAACCAAGAGCTTCGATTTCATCAACATCCTTTTGTCCCGCGTGCCGCCCAAGGCCGGACGCGGTGCGTCGACCACGGCGGATGCCGTGCGCGAATGGATTGGCGCCACCTACAAGGAGAAGGTGCTGCCGCTGGAGATCCCGCGCACGTCGATCGCCTCGCAAAAGTCATCCGGCTTCGGGACCGTCTACGACAGCGAGGCGGGGGATGCCAAGGACAAGACCTACAAGCGGGCCCGGGATGCGTACGACCTGTTCGTACAGCACACCGAGGTCTCGATTCGAAACGCATGGGCCAGGCAGTTGCCGGGACAGGCAGGGGGGTTGTACGGTACAACCCCCCAGCGCGTGGAGGCCTAGCGCTCGTGACGAAGATGATTCAGCGGAACCCGGCCCGCTTCACGGCGCGACAATCGCCGCGGGGGTTGTACCGTACAACCCCCCTGGTTCCAGGAGGCGGACGGCATCAGGTCTGGTCGTGCAGTGGGTCGCACCCCGCTGCTCGGCGATTCATGGCCGGCACGAGAGCCGGACGCAATCCCGGCCACGCGCTGCGCTGCGCAAAGCGTTGGCTAGAACATGAACAAGGAAATCGGCAATGGCAAATAAAGACCTGGTGAAACGCGCATTCAGCGTGACGGCGAATCTCCCCACCACCAGCCAGCAGCGGCAGGACGCCACATCGGCGTCGGAGGCAGGGGAGGGCGCCAGCAAGGGGTCCGAGGCCCCTGCCACCATTGCACAATCCACACTCGGCAAACCGGCCGGATCTCCCATGGCGCCGAAGACCGGGCCCGGCTCGGTGCTTGCCTTCATGGCCGATCAGTCGGAAGTGCACCGCGAGGTCGTGCGCCTTCGCGAGCGGCTAGGGGAGTTCGACGGGGCGCAAGCCGCGAGGCGCATCGATCCGAAGCTGATCAAGGCCTCCGGTTGGGCCAACCGGGACATGTCGCACTTCAAGACGGAGGCCTTCACCAGTCTGAAAGAGGAGATCGCGAGTGCTGGCGGCAACGTCCAGCCGATCAAAGTGCGTCCGATCCAAGGTGCGGCCGCAGGCTCGCCCAGCTTCGAGATCGTCTTCGGCCATCGTCGGCATCAGGCATGCCTGGAATTGGGCATCCCGGTGCTGGCGCTCGTGCAACCCGACATGAAGGACGCTGAACTGTTTGTCGAGATGGAGCGCGAAAATCGGGAGCGCGCAGATCTTTCTGCCTGGGAGCAGGGCGTCATGTACCTGCGCGCCCTGGAGCAGGGCCTGTTCCCGTCAGCCAAGCAGTTGGCCGCCGCGATCGATAGAGACTTGGGCAACATCGGCAAGGCGATGGCCCTGGCCAAGCTGCCGGGCGAGGTCGTGCGCGCGTTCGGCTCTCCCTTGAACCTTCAGTTCCGTTGGGCCACGCCGCTCAAGGATGCGCACCAACGCGATCCTGAGGGATTGTTGGCCGCATCGCGGGAGCTGGCGACCCGGGTCCCCCCGCCTTCGCCGGCGGAAGTCTTTTCCGCACTCACCACGCAGGGCAGCGCCAAGCGGCAAGCGCCAGGAACCACGACGGAATGGAAAGACGACGCCGGCAAGCGCATCGCCTCACTTGTCGTTGACCGGAAGGGGAGACCGACCCTCTCCTTTGATCAACCGATGGGCGAGCCCCAGCGCCGAAAACTGGCCAAGATGATTGACGCCTTCGTTGGTAGCAAAGCTTGATGCTCATCCGCCAAAGGGGTGACGGGTAGTTGGCATTAAGAAGTGAATACTCACACATATATCTTTGCGACGGCGCTGAATTCAAGGGGCCATTAGGACGGCCCCGCGCGCCGTCGCGTACGGTCCTGACCAGGCTTTCACAGCCGCGCAACCAACTGCTCACGCAGCCGAGTCAAAGATCCTGTTGCATCGAAGTCGAAGCCGAACGGGAGCGCACACTTAACGCCTGCAGCGAAACCAGATGCTTAGCAACGCGCTTTAAGCAGCCGAATAACGACTCCATGGCAGCGAGATCGTCGAGAAAAACTCACGTAAAATCAACGAGTTAGGCGCAGTCTCGACACCGTCTTCTTCAGGTTCCCTTTGGGATCATCTAGAATCGCCATTGATGATTATCTGAAATAGGCTGGATTGCTCATAGGGCGCACGCCAACTTGCCAGGCAAGGGCGGGCCGTGTCTTTTTCCGACACACGCGGCTTCGGTGCGAACCGTCCGGCTTTTAATCGGCTATCTTCGTCGTGACATGACCGCCATTCCCACGCCATCTCAGCTCGCACGATTCGACGACGAGGAGCTTGGGCGCCTCGCTTTGAACTGGCGCGGGCGTGCTGGCCATGGTGATCGGGACGCGTTCGGCGTCGCTCATGCGTTGGAAGTCGAATGGCGCCGCCGCCTGCGTGCGAGCCAGTTGGCCCAGTTGCCTGCCGAGCCGGCTGCGCCTCGCCCCTGGTGGAAGTTCTGGCAAATGTCGCCGGCGGGCTCCAGGGGCGGGCCGATGTCCCCCACGTGAAAAAGCCGCCGCCGCGAAAGCTCCATCGCGGGCATTTCGCCTTCATGCGCGCGCTGGCCCAAGGCCTGGATGAGCGCGCCAGTTGGGACCGATACCTGCGCCTCGAAGGCGAACACACCGATCTGCGAACGGTGCGTCGCACGATCGCGTGGATCCGCGACGAGTTCGCGGCCGCAGCACGCCGCGAGCGCAAGCCGGGTACCGCACGGCTGATCCTGCTCGATCCCGATCGCTTCGCGTCGGCGCCGGCCCTCCCGAGCCTGGCCGAGTTCGCCGCCGCGCGGGGCCTGGAGGATTTCTCCGAAGCCGAGCAAACGGAGGCCTATGAAGCGGCCTACCCGGGCGGCGGTGGGGGAGGGCGGGGCGGTGCATCGGCCCGGCCGTCGCGGCGCGCCCGCGTCATCGACCACCAACTGCAGGCACTGCGATGGCTCGAGGGCCTGGTGGTGCAGGACCCGCGGCCCAGCGACGGCGTGGCCACGTGGCTCCATCCAACGCTCGCCGCCCGGCTCGAGCGCGCTGGCGTGCCGACGTTCGTCGCGCTCATCGACCTCATCAATGGGATCGGAGCGCGCTGGTGGGTGCAGGTGCCCGGCATCGGTGAACTCAAGGCCGCCCGGATCCTGGACTGGCTGCATGCCAACGAACAGGTGCTGGGCTTGCGCGTTGGAATCCACGTCGCCAAGCCGCGTTCGCAGCTGACGCCGACCACCCTGGCCGCCGTCGTGCCCGCCGCCACCGCCCTCGTGCCCTATGAGAAATTCGTGCTGCCGGCCGACCTCGATGGCCGGACAGGGCGCTACCGCGCGCCGCACGAGAAGTGCCTGTTGGTGGCCGCCAACGATCACGAAGCGATCGGCGCCTGGCTGGCCTCGCAACGCCCGGGCGATGGCGCAGAGGCGATGTCTTCCACCCAGCGGTCGTACCGCAAGGAGGCCGAACGTCTCTTGCTGTGGTCGATCCTGGAGCGCAGGAAGGCGCTGTCTTCGCTGTCGGCGGATGATGCCAGCGACTACCGAAGCTTCCTCTCCGATCCGCCGGCCACCTGGTGTGGCCCGCGGCATCACCAGCGCTGGTCGCCGATGTGGCGGCCGCTCGAGGGGCCGCTGACGCCGACGGCGCTGCGCCAGGCACTGATCATCCTGAGGAGCCTGTTCGCCTTCCTTGTGGGCCAGCGCTACGTGGTGGGCAATCCCTTCGCGGCCGTTGCGCTGCCGCCGACATCGCAAAGGTCGCTGGGCGCGAGCCGTACCCTGACCTTTGCGCAATGGGGTCACATCGACACCTTGTTGCAGGACCATGTCGACACGGAGGCGAGGCGGCGACTTCGGCGCGGCATGCGCTGGCTCTACGCGACGGGCCTTCGTCTGGCCGAGATCACGCGCGTGAAGTGCGAAGACCTCGAGCAACGCGAATCCAAGTCGCCCGATGGATCGATCGCCACCGACTGGCTGCTGTCGGTGGCCGGCAGGGGCGGGCATCCCCGACAGGTGCCGGTGCCGGCCGAACTGGTCGATGAGCTCGGCGACGAACTGGCGCGGCATGGCTTCGAGCGCCAGGTCGATGCCATCGGCAACCGGGGCATCCACGTGATGGCGCGGTTCGACTCGGGTCTCGACCGGCCGCCAGGGTGGTCGGCTTCCGGGCTGTACCAGGCGATCAAGGCGTTTCTGGCCCGGGCGGCGCAAGGCCTCGACAGCGTCGATGCGCAGCAACTGATAAAGGCCAGCACGCACTGGTTGCGGCTCGCGCATGCATCGCAGGCGCCGCAGGGCAGGGAAGGGCGCGCCCCTGAACCGCTGCACGTCATGCAGAACACGCTGGGGCAGAGCGGCAGGTTGCCAGGCCGACGGCCTCACGCCACCGACTTGAACAACCCGACCAGTTCGTCGATGTCCGTGGGCTTGCTCAACAGGTGATCGAAGGGGCCCGCTTGACGAAGCGCTTCCAGCCGAAGCACCGCTCCGGACAGGGCAATCAGAAGTGGTGGCTGGTCCGGGAACGCAGACTGCAACACGCGAGCCAGGCCTTCTCCATCCAGCTCGGGCATGTCAAGGTCCAGTACAGCCGCGTCGGGACGCTGTGCCAGTGCGAGCGTTGCCGCTGCTCGGCCTTCGTAAGCCACGCTGACACTGGACTCGGGCAGGTACGCAGAAAGAACGGCGCCCAGGAGGTCCGCCGTCTCGCGGTCGTCATCCACCACCAGGATGTGAAGGGATTTGGCCATTTCGTGTCATCCGCAGATACGTTAAAAAGGCCGGTAGATGAACATTGCCACTTTCTTGGAGATCGCATCCGGGCCGATTCTCTCCCCGAACGACACCCAAACTCCCCCGGCTATCGACACGTAAATTCCCCCGCCCCGGCCGTCTGGCCGTGACGGTGTAAGCGGCGCTGGCGTCTGCCGGCAGCTG
>NZ_JBDGIT010000013.1:0-113546 GCF_057657265.1 Variovorax sp. Soil_C_17 | reverse complement strand
TCATCAAGACAGGAAGGCTCAAGGTGCTTGGTGTCACGTCTGCACAACCCAGCCGGCTCGTCCCGGGTGCCGAGCCGGTTGCAAGGTACGTCTCAGGGTATGAACAGGATCTGACCTACGCCCTCTTCGCACCGGCAGGCATTCCGCCCGCCGTGGCGGAGAGGGTCGCCGCGGCAGTTATGCAAGTACTCAGTGGTCCGGGAGAGAGCGAGCGGTTCCTGGAGTTCGGGCTGAGTCTCAACCCGCTGCCTGCCGCGGAAGTCAGCCGTATCGCTGCGCGCGACGCCGAGACGATTCGAAAAACGCTCGAGACCACGCCCGTCAAGTTCGGCGAGTGATCAAGATCCCCACCTTCATGCTGACTCCTGTCGCACCTGCAATCGTTGCACGCCGTTCAGGAACGGGCGAACCTGACGTCGCTCGAGCGATGCGCACCATCGGCGCGACGGACGCCTTTAAGAAAGGCGCTGGGGCGCCGCCTGCGCAGCGCTGGCCCGCAAGACTGGCAACCCGCGCGGATTCCTGGCTATAGCGACAGGAGGATCCTTCGTCATGAGCAGTTCGACGAATCCCTCGAGGGCGTGGCCAAAAGCGCCACGCCCAAGGGATGGTGCGCCGAACATTCTCGTCTTTCTGACTGACGATGTCGGCTACGGGGCCTGCAGCACCTTCGGAGGGCCGATCCACACACCTGCACTCGACGCGCTCGCCGCCCATGGTCTGCGCTTCACACAGTTCCACACCACGGCGATGTGCTCTCCGACGCGGGCTGCCCTCCTGACCGGCAGGAATCCGCATCGCGTGAGCATGGGCCGGGTGACCGCTCGCCCTTCTTCCTATGAGGGCTACACCAGCGTGATTCCGAAGTCAGCGGGCACCATGCCGGACATTCTTCGCCGCGCCGGCTACAACACCGCGATGTTCGGAAAGTGGCACCTCACTCCGGAATGGGAGATCACGCCGCAGGGGCCCTTCGATCGCTGGCCCACGGGAATGGGCTTCGAGTACTTCTACGGCTTTCTTGGCTTCGACACGAACATGTGGACGCCGGACCTGGTGGAGAACACCAGCTTCATGCCAGGCGGCCAGGACACCCCGCTCCAGCACTTCGACGAGCGCATGGCGGATCGCGCCATCGATTGGTTTGCCCAAATCGGCGCTCGATCTCAAGATCCCCATCTGGACATCCACACCGGCAGTGGAACTGATTCAGGATGAGGGCTCGGTAGCAAGCGATCAGCATGAACCATGTCATCCCTGCCGGTGGTGGGAGTATGGTCGCGCCAATGCTCGCATCGATCCCGGCCAGCGTCGCCTCGGGCACCAACGCGGTCATGCGCAACATCGTTGCGCGGCAGGTGCTGGGGCTGCCGGTGCAATAGGCGATGCCATCAGGACGACTCGAGCGCGTAGGCCGGCTCGTCCCACCACGGGTAGAACGCCGGCATGTCCGTGCTGACGCGGTCGGTGAAGACCGCTTCCCGCTTCTCGAGAAAGGCCGAGACGCCTTCCCGCGCATCGGCCGACGCGCCGCGCGCCGCGATGCCCTGGCTCTCGAGGATGTTGGCCGCCATCGGATGGTCGGCGCCGAGCAGGCGCCACATCGCCTGCCGCGTCAGCGCGACCGAGACTGGCGCGCTTTTCGCGGCGATCTCTGCCGCGATCGCGCGCGCCGTGGAGAGCAGCGCGTCGGGCGCCACGACGCGGCTGACCAGCCCGCCCGCGAGCGCCTCGTCGGCCGACAGGATGCGACCGCTGTAGGTCCACTCGAGCGCGCGCGATATGCCGACGACGCGCGGCAGGAACCAGGTCGCACAGGCATCAGGCATCACGCCGCGGCGGTTGAAGACAAAGCCGAAGCGTGCCTCGCTCGACGCGATGCGGATATCCATCGGCAGCTGCATCGAGACGCCGATGCCGACCGCCGCCCCGTTCACCGCGGCGATCAGCGGCTTGGTGCAGGCGAACAGCCGCAGCGCCAGCACGCCGCCGCCGTCGCGGCCATGCTCGAGCGCCTCGGGGTCGGTGTCGACCGGCTTGCCGAGCAGATCGAACGAGCTGGCGCCGCCGGACAGGTCAAAGCCGGCGCAGAAACTGCGGCCGGCTCCGGTCACGATGATCGCGCGCACGGCGTCATCGGCATCGGCAATGTCGAGCGCGGCACACAGCTCGCGCCGCATCAGCTTGGTCAGCGCGTTGAGCTTGTCCGGGCGATTCAGCGTCAGCGTCAGGATGTGATTCGCGACCTCGTAGTGGAGGGTTTCAAATTGATGCATGGCTCAGGTCCTCGGTCTGTTCGAGAAGGAGGTCGGCGAGTCGCACGGCCTGCGCGTCCGCATCGCCGAACAGCAGATCGAGCACCGTCAGGCGGCGCAGGTAGTGGCCGACCGCATACTCCTCGGTCATGCCGATGCCGCCGTGTAACTGGATCGCCGTTTGCGCGACGATGCGGCCGTGCCGGCCGACCAGCATCTTCGCGCGGATCAGATCAGCCCTCGCTTCGTCGGCCCCCGGGTCGTCTACCGCAAACGCGGCCGCGATCGCTGCGCTGCGTGCGGTCTCGAGGCTCACCACCATCTCGGCGACGCGGTGGCGCAAGGCCTGGTTCGAGCCGATCACCCGGCCGAACTGCTTGCGCGTGTTGACGTATTCGACGGCCAATCCGTACGCGGACTGCATCGCGCCGAGGGATTCGGCGCAGGCGGCGGCCATGCCGGCATCGAGTGTGCCGCGGATCGCCTTGAACGCCGCAACGCCGTCGACGGGATCGCCGAGTGGTTGTGCATCTGCATTCGCCAAGGTCAGTTCGGCGGCGAGGGTGCCGTCGACCAGCGCATGCGCGCGCAGCGTCACGCCAGCCGCCGCCGGGTCCACCAGGAAGAGGGCCAGGCCGTCGCGATCGGCCGGCCGGCCAGAGGCGCGCGCACTGACGACGATGCGCTCCGCGAGCGAGCCGTGCAGCACGTTGACCTTGCTGCCGCTCAACTGCCAGGCCGCGCCCTTGGCGACCGCACCCGTCTCGACCCACAGCGGCGCATGCCGCGCGCCGGGTTCGTCGTGCGCGAAGGCGAGGCGCGCCTCGCCGATTGCCAGCTTCGGGAGCCAGTGCGCCTGCGCTGCCGTGTCGCCGGACAGGCGTACCGCCGTCGCACCGAGCACCGACGAGGCCAGAAACGGCTCCAGCAGCATCGCGCGGCCGAACTGTTCGAGCACCGGCAGCAGGTCGGCCGCACCACGCCCAAAGCCGCCGTGTGCCTCCGGAACGGTCAGTGCGGTCAGGCCCAGCGCGACCAGCTGGCGCCAGACCGTCTCGCTCCAGCCCGCGCTGCCGGCCGCTATCGCACGGCGCTGCTCGAAGCTGTAGTGGTCGGCCAGCATGCGCTGCACGCTGTCGCGCAGCTGGGATTGTTCGTCGCTCAGTTGGTAGTCCATGTTGTCCGTCCAGATCCGGTCAGCCCAGGATCGTCTTCGCGAGGATGTCCTTCTGGACCTCGCTCGTGCCGCCGTAGATGCTGGCGGCGCGGGAGTAAAAGTAGCGCGGCGCCGGCAGCGCCTCCCATTCGCCCAGGCCGGGCCCGTCGAGCGGCCGACGCTCCAGGCCCTGCGGGCCGGCAATGCGCATCAGCAGCGCCGCCAGGTCCTGCTGGATCTCGACGCCCTTGAGTTTCAGCACCGAGGCGAAAGCGGGATTGGCGACCTGTTCCTCGGGCGTCAACAGCATCCGGTAGTTGGTGAGCTCCAGTGCGCGTACCTCGGCGTCGAGCCAGGCGAACTCGGCGCGAAGCTTGGCATCTTCCACCAGTGGAACTCCGGCCTGCGTGATCCTGCGCGCGAGTTCGATCGCGTATTCGAGCCGCTCGCGGCACAGCCCCACGTTCGCGATCATGGTGCGCTCGTTGCCGAGAAGGAACTTCGCGCAGTCCCAGCCGCGGCCTTCCTCGCCGACCAGGTTTTCGAGCGGCACTTCGACATCGTCGAAGAAGACCTCGTTCAGGTGGTGCGCGCCGTCGATCGAGATGATCGGCCGGATCGTGACGCCCTTCTGACGCAGGTCGACCATCAGGAAGGTGATGCCGTCCTGCTTGCGCGCGCCCGTCTCGGTGCGCACCAGGCAGAACGCGTAGTCGGCCACGTGGGCCGTGGTGGTCCAGATCTTCTGGCCGTTGACGATGTAGCGGTTGCCCTCGCGGCGCGCCGCGGTGCGCAGCGACGCGAGGTCCGAGCCCGAGCCGGGCTCGGAAAAGCCCTGGCAGAACCAGACATCGAGATTCGCCAGCTTGGGCAGCCACTCGCGCTTCTGCTGTTCGGTGCCGAACTTCAGCAGCACCGGGCCGAGCATCGTCGTGTTGAACACCTGTGGCACCGGTGCGGGGCCGCGGTAGATCTCGTCGAGCAGGATCAGCCGCTCCATCGGACCGAGCTCGGCGCCGCCATATTCCTTCGGCCAATGGGGAGCGGCCCAGCCGCGCTCGTTCAGGATGCGCTGCCAGGTCACGGTGTCCTGCTTGCGGGGCGGGTGGCCCAGACGCAGGCGCTCGCGGATTTCGGTCGGGAGGCGTTCTTTGACGAAGCGCCTCACCTCGTCGCGAAAAGCGGTTTGCTCGGAAGTCAGCTGAAGATTCATGTGTTGTGGCGAGGTGAAACTGGCACGTACGCCACGGCATGATAACTTGTACACTCGCTATGGATCAACCATTGGATATCTTCGCATGACCGACCCATCCAATTCGACCGCCCTGGCGGAGCACCGAGCCTTCGACAAGCTGTTGGCCGAACGTTTCAGCTGCCGTGGCTACCGTTCCGATCCGGTACCGCGCGCGGCCATCGACGAGATCCTGCGTCTCGCGCAGCGCACCGCGTCGTGGTGCAACTCGCAGCCGTGGCAGACGATCGTGGCTTCACCAGCGCAGACCGAGCTTCTGCGCAATGCGTTGACGACGCTGCCCGCCGATGCGCCGACTGGGTTCGACATCGCGCCGCCGGTCGACTACCGCGGTGTCTACCAGGACCGGCGCCGCGCCTGCGGCTTCCAGCTCTACGACAGCGTCGGCATCGCGCACGGCGACCGCGTCGCGTCGGGCAAACAGGCACGGGAGAATTTCGCCTTCTTCGGCGCGCCGCACGTCGCGATCGTCACGACCGAGGCCGCGCTCGGCCCCTATGCGGTGCTCGATTGCGGTGCCTACGTCCACAACTTCATGATCGCGGCGCGCAGCCTGGGCGTGGCGAGCATCGCGCAGGCCGCGCTTGCGATGCGCTCGGCCTTCCTGCGCGACTGGTTCGAGATACCGGCGGATCGGCATATCGTCTGCGGCATCTCGTTCGGCTTCGAGGACCCGTCGCATCGGGCCAACGGCTTCCGCACGCCGCGCGCTGATGTCGCGGATGCCGTCCGCTGGGTCGACTGAACCAACGCCGTGGCCGGCGAGATCCTGCCGCGTCCAGACCGCGGCGACACCGCGGCGTCGATCTGGACGCCCATGCGTCGGCCGGCCTTTCGCGGCCTGTGGATCGGCGGCGGCATCCACTTCCTCGGCAGCGCGATGCACACGACCGCCTCATCTTGGCTGATGGTTCAGGTATCGGGTTCGTCGTTGCTTGCCGCGCTGGTGCAGACGGCCGCGTTCCTGCCGATGTTCCTGCTGTCGCTGCCGGCCGGCGTGCTGGCCGACAGCACCGACCGCGCGCGCATCATCACGGCGGCGTTGGCCGTCTACGCGCTGACGGCCGCGGCGCTCGCCGGTCTCGCATGGCAGGACCTGGCCGGCCCGGCGACCCTGCTCGCGCTCACCTTCTTGCTGGGCGCCTGCCAGGCGCTGCAGTCGCCGGCCTGGAATTCGGCCGTCAACGACAGCGTCGAGCGCGACGAGATGCCGCAGGCGCTGACGCTTGTCGCCGTCGCGTTCAACGGCGCCCGCGCAGTGGGGCCGGCGCTGGCGGGGCTGGTGTTCACGCTGGCGGGCAGCAGCATGGTCTTCGGCCTTGCAGTCGCCACCTCCCTCACGATGCTGGTCGCCGTGCGTCGCTGGCGTCCGAAGCCCCATCCCGCGACCCAGCTGCCGCCCGAGCGCTTGTGGGGCGGCATGCTCAGCGCGCTGCGCTATGCCTGGCATTCGCAGGTGACGCTGGGTTACCTGGTGCGCACGGTTGCGTTCAGCACCGCCGGTGCCGCGCTGTGGGCGCTGGTGCCGGTGATCGCGCACAACCGCATGGGGCTGGGCGCGGCCGGCTTCGGTGCGCTGATGGGTTGCCTGGGCAGCGGGGCTGTGCTGGCCGGGCTGTCGCTGATGCGGCTGCGCGCGCGCTTCGGGCTCGATCCGCTGATCGCCGGCTGCTGCGTGGTCTTCGTGCTGACGATGGCGGTTGCTGCCTTCGCGCCCTGGCCGGCGCTGGTCTACGTGGTGTTCGTCTGCGGTGGCGGTGCGTGGATGTGCGTCATGTCGACCTTCAACGTCGCGACGCAAAGCGCGGCCCCCGCGTGGGTGCGCGGCCGCTCGGTCTCGATGTTCACGCTCTGCGCCATGGGCTCGTTCGCGCTCGGCTCGGCATGGTGGGGCGCAGTCGCGGAATTGCTGGGTGTGAGTGCGACGCTCTCGGTCGCGGCGCTTTGCCTGCTCGCGAGCATGCGGCTCGCCCGGCACTATCCGCTGCGCGCACTCGATGCCAGCGAGGTCACTCAGGCCGCCTCGTGGGGCGAATTGCTGGTGTTGGACGAGCCCCCGCCCGAGGCCGGTCCGGTCGCAGTGGAGATCGCCTACCAAGTGCGAGGTACCGACGCCGCCGCCTTCCTGGACACGCTCGCGCTGCTGCGCGCACCACGCCGCCGCGACGGCGCGACCTTCTGGCGCGCGTACCGCGATCTCGGTGGGTCCGGGCGCTACGTCGAACGCTTCATCGTCGCCTCATGGCTCGACTATCTGCGGCAACGTGCCCGTGCCACCGTCGCCGATCACGACCTCGAGGAACGCTTGCGCGCCTTCCAGATGGCGGGCATTCCGATCACCGTCCATCACTACGTGGCCGAGCGCTGACGCGCGGCCGATCTTCCACTTCACTCATCGAACCACCATGCACCTGTCCACCTGGATGACCCCCGAGCTCGAATCGTTCCAGGACGCAGTCCGACGGTTCTACGAACGCGAGTTGGTCCCGAACGAGGAGCGCTGGGGCCGCCAGCAGCATGTCGACCGCGAGGTGTGGCACAAGGCCGGCGCCGCCGGGCTGCTGTGCGTGAGCATCGCCGAGGAGTACGGCGGCGGCGGCGGATCGTTCATGCACGAGGCGATCCTGTTCTACGAGCAGACGCGCGCCATCGCGCCGGGCCTGGGCAACGGCGTGCACACCGGCATCGTCTCGCACTACATCGAGAACTTCGGCTCTGAAGCGCAGAAGCGCGAATGGCTGCCGAAGATGGCGCGCGGCGAGCTCGTCGCGGCGCTGGCGATCAGCGAGCCCGGCGCCGGCTCCGACGTGCAGGGCATCCGCACGCGTGCCGTTCGCGACGGCGACCACTACATCGTCAACGGCGCCAAGACCTTCATCAGCAACGGCCAGCTGGCCGAGTTGATAGTGGTCGTCGTCAAGACCGATCCGAATGCCGGCGCCAAGGGCATCTCGCTGCTGGTGTTCGAGACTGCGAAGGTCGAGGGCTTCCGGCGCGGCCGCGTGCTGGATAAGATCGGCATGCACGCGCAGGACACCTCCGAGCTGTTCTTCGACGACATGCGCGTGCCCTGCGAGAACCTGCTCGGCCCGAACGAGGGCGAAGGATTCCGCCAACTCATGAGGGAGCTGCCGCGCGAGCGCGTCATCACCGCGATGAGCGCACAGGGTTCGATGGACCGCGCGATCGCCGAGACTCTGGCCTACGTGAACCAGCGCAAGCTGTTCGGCGACACGCTTTTCGGCTTTCAGAACACGCGCCTCAAGCTGGCCGAGTGCGAGACCAAGGCCACGGTGTCGCGCGCCTTCATTGACCAGTGCGTGAACCAGCTCGCCGCCGGCGAGCTGACGAGCACGACTGCGGCGATGGCCAAGTGGTGGTGCACCGATGCGCTCGGCCAGATCGTCGACGAGTGCCTGCAGCTGCACGGCGGCTACGGCTACATGACCGAGTACCCGATCGCGCGGATCTACCAGAACGCGCGCATCGGCCGCATCCTCGCCGGCAGCAACGAGATCATGAAGGAGCTCGTGGCCCGCGACTTGAAGCAGCGGGTGGCCTGACGTGGGCGCCGAAATCCGTTCCGACTACGCGCACCTCGACGTGCGCGTCGAGGGCGCGGTCGTACACGCGACGCTGAACCGCCCCGACGCGTTGAACGCGCTGAATGCCGCGCTGGTGGCCGAGCTGCGCGACTTCTTCGGGGCGCTGTATGCGCATCCGGAGATCCGCCTCGTCGTGCTCGGTGGCGCCGGCCGCGCGTTCTGCGCCGGCGCCGACCTGAAGGAGCGCCCGTTGAGCGATGCGCCGCGCAGCGTCGCCGACGTGCTCGCGCAGCAGCGCAGCATCCGCGACGTGATGCTCGCGATGCGGCGCTGCCCGCAGCCGATCGTCGCGCTGGTGCAAGGCGCGGCCAGCGGTGGCGGTTTTGCGCTCGCGCTGGCCGCTGACGTGCGGCTCGCGACACCGGACGCGCGCATGAATGCCGCATTCATCCGCATCGGGCTGAGCGGCTGCGACGTGGGCGTCAGCTACTTCCTGCCGCGCATGCTCGGCAGCTCGGTCGCGGCCGAGCTGATGCTCACCGGCCGTTTCCTCACCGCGCCGCGCGCGCTTGCGCTCGGGCTCGTCAGCCACGTCGCTCCGCTCGAGGAGCTGAGGACCGAGGCCGAGGCGCTGGTGGCCGACATGTTGCGCGCCTCGCCGCTCGGCTTGCGGCTCACCAAGGACGCGCTCGGCTTGTCGCTCGATGCCGGCGGGATGGAGGCGGTGATCGCGATGGAAGACCGCAACCAGGTGCTGTGCGCGGTCACCGAGGACTTCCGCGAAGCCAAGGCCGCGTTCATCGAGAAGCGCGCGCCGGTGTACCGCGATTGCTGAGGACTGGAGACAGTCATGGATCTTTCATTGCAAGGCCGGACCGCACTCGTCACGGGCGCCGGCCGCGGCATCGGCCGCAGCATCGCGCTGATATTGGCACAGGCCGGAGCCGATCTCGCGCTCAACTACCGGCGCGACGAAGCCGCGGCACGCGCCACGGCGACCGAGATCGAAGGGCTTGGCCGTCGTGCCCGCATCTACCAGGCGCCGGTCGAGGATCGCGATGCCTGCGCAGCGATGGCCGAAGCTGCACTGACCGACTTTGGCGCGATCGACATCCTCGTTCACAACGCCGGCATCGCCAGCCGCGGCCAGACCGTGGCCGAGACCGAGCTCGACGAGGTCGAGCGCGTGATGCGCGTGCATGCGTTCGGGCCGTACCACCTCAGCCAGCGGTTGCTGCCGCAGATGCGCACGCGCGGGCGCGGCGACATCGTGATGATCTCGAGCATCGTGACGCGGCTGTTCAGTGCCAACGGCTCGCCGTATTCGATGGCCAAGGCGGCGATGGAGGCGCTGGCGCGGACGCTCGCGAAGGAAGAACGGCGCCATGGCATTCGCACCAACATCGTCAGCCCGAGCCTGACAGTGACCGACATGGGCCAACGTGTGGTGCGTGCGCGCGGCAACGACGATATCCACAGCCTCGATGCGGCTGCGCCGTTCGGCCGCGTGAGCATGCCGCAGGACGTGGCCTCGGTGGTGCTGTTCCTCGTGTCGGGCGCAAACGCCTACGTCAACGGCCAGAACGTCGCGGTGGACGGTGGCGGCTGAGGGTGCGGCCCCAGCCGATGCAGGTCAGATCTTCACACGGCCCGACTCGACCAGCTTGCGGATCAGCGGCAGTTGCTGGTCGGTGAAGGCCGTCGTCTTCGCCGGATCCCAGCCGACCGACTCGAAGCCGAAGTCGAGCATCCGGGTCGCGACCTCGGGCAGCATGACGATGCGGCTCATCTCCGCGGCCAGCCTGTCCAGCACCGGCTTGGGCGTCTTCGCGGGCGCGTAGACGGCGCCCCATCCGGGCATGTAAACCTGCGGGTAGCCGGCCTCGGCGAAGGTCGGCACGTCCCTGTAGCCTTTGAAGCGGACGTCCGATGACACGGCCAGCGGAATGATCTTGCCGGGCTGGCGCGACACCGCGCCGATCGAGGTGATCGCCGCGTCGATCTGCCCGCCCAGCAGATCCTGGATCGCCGGCGCCTCGCCCTTGTACGGCACGTGCAGCACGTCGATGCCGGCACTCAGGTTCAGCAGTTCGCCGATGAAGTGACCACCGGAGCCTTGGCCGTACGAGCCGTAGCTGAGCTTGCCGGGCCTGGACCTCGCCAGCGCGACGTACTCCTGCAGCGTCGACACGCACAGCGGTGCGCGCACGCCGATCGCGATTGGCGTCATCACCATCAGGCAAACCGGGGACAGCTCCGACAGTTTGTAGCCGGGATTGGACATCAGCACCAGGTTGCTCAGGATGCTGCTGTTGATGTAGAGCAGGCTGAGCCCGTCCGGCGGCGCCTTGGCGACGCTCTGGATCGCAATCGCGCCGTTGGCGCCGGGCCGCGATTCGACCACCACGGTGTTGCCCAGCGACTCGGTCAGCTTCTGCCCGACGACACGCATCGCGCCATCGGCACCGCCCCCGGCCGGCGTCCAGATCGTGATCTTGATGACGCCTTCGGGGTAGTGCGGCCGGGCGCGGGACAGGCCGGGCAGGGCGCTGCCGGCAAGCAGCGACAGGGCGGTTCGGAGGGTGTCGCGGCGATTGAGATGCATGGCGTCGGTGTGCGGAGGTTGGGGGAAGCACCTTAGTTCCGCGACCTGCACTCGTCCATCGGTGGATCAACCATTGACATGCGGCCACTGCCGGCGCCCACTCACCCGTCAACGAGGAGCTTTGATGATCGACATGCACTACTGGCCGACGCCGAACGGCTGGAAGATCAGCATCATGCTGGAGGAATGCGGGCTGCCCTACCGCGTCGTGCCGGTGCGCATCGGCCGCGGCGAACAGTTCGCACCGGCGTTCCTCGCGATCAGCCCGAACAACCGCATCCCGGCGATCGTCGATCACGCGCCGATGGGCGGTGGTGCGCCGCTGGCGATCTTCGAGAGCGGCGCGATCCTGCAGTACCTGGCGGAGAAGTCAGGACTGCTGCTGCCGACCGACGTCGCAGCGCGCTTTCGCGTGATGTCGTGGCTGATGTGGCAGATGAGCGGCCTCGGCCCGATGCTGGGCCAGAACGGCCACTTCCTCCTCTATGCGAAGGAGAAGATCCCGTACGCGACAGAGCGCTACCGCCTGGAGGCGCGGCGCCTGTATGGCGTGCTCGACAAGCAGCTCGCGCTGACGGGTGCGCACATCGCGGGCGACGACTACTCCATCGCCGACATCGCCTGCTTCCCGTGGGTGATGACGCACAAGGCGCAGCAGCTGACGCTCGACGACTTCCCGCGCATCAAGCGCTGGTTCGCCGAGGTGCGCGCTCGGCCCGCGGTGCAGCGAGGCCTGGCGGTCGGCAAGGAGCTGAAGGCCGCCGCGCCGGCGATGGACGAGGAGGCGCGCAGTCACCTGTTCGGCGCCGCGCCGACATGAGGGCCGCACGATGACATCCGCACACGAGATCGAGTTCTTCTTCGACTGCTCCAGCCCCTGGACCTACCTGGCGTTCCACAGCATTCAGCCGATGGCCGCGGCGCTGGACGCGCGGATTCGTTGGCGGCCGTTCATGGTCGGCGGTGTCTTCAACACGATCAACCCGACCGTCTACGCGTCGCGCCAGCACAGCGTGCCGGCCAAGTCGGCCTACGCGAAGAAGAGCCTGCGCGACTGGGCGCGCTGGTCGGGCGTCGAGATCACGCCCCATCCGCTCAGCGTGTTTCCGGTCAACAGTGTCAAGGTGATGCGCGGCTGCCTGGTGCTGGACCGCGAAGGCCGCCTGCCGGCCTTCGCGCGCGCCGCGTTCGAGGCCTACTTCCGCGACGACGTCGACATCTCGCAGGACGATGGCGTGCGCAAGGTGTGCGCGGTGGCTGGCGTCGATGCCGACGCGCTGCTGGCGGCGATCGCCGATCCCGCCGTGAAGGACGAACTGCGCGCCAACACCGACGAGCTCATCGCCCGCGGCGGCTACGGCTCGCCGACGATCTTCGTGGGCGGCGACGACATGTACTTCGGCAACGACCATCTGCCGCTGGTGCAGGCGGCGCTGCTGCGCCTGCGCGGGCGCTGAGGCGTCAGGCACCCGCCTTGAACAGCGCGTCGATGCGTGCCTCGTAGGCGTGATAGCCGATCCGCTCGTACAGCTCTTCGCGCGTCTGCATCGTGTCGAGCACGTTCTGCTGGGTGCCGTCGCGGCGGATCGCGGTGTAGACGTTCTCGGCCGCGCGGTTCATCGCGCGGAAGGCGCTCAGCGGGTACAGCACCATCGCGACGCCGGAGGCGCGCAGTTCGGGCACCGTGAACAGCGGCGTCTGGCCGAACTCGGTGATGTTCGCCAGCACCGGCACCTTCACCGCGTCGACGAAGCGCCGGTAGGTCGGCAGGTCGCGCACCGCCTCGGCGAAGATGCCGTCGGCGCCGGCCTCGACGCACAGCAGCGCGCGTTCGATCGCCGCATCGACGCCTTCGGCCGCGATCGCGTCGGTGCGCGCGATCAGAAAGAACGCCGCGTCGGTCTTCGCATCCACGGCGGCCTTGACCCGGTCGGCCATCTCGGCGGCCGGCACGATCTCCTTGCCGGGCCGGTGGCCGCAGCGCTTCGCGCCGACCTGGTCCTCGAGATGGCACGCGCCGGCGCCGGCCGCGATCAGGCTGCGCACCGTGGGCGCGATGTTCAGCGCGCTAGGGCCGAAACCGGTGTCGATGTCGACCAGCAGCGGCAACTCGCAGACGGCGGTGATGCGGCGCACGTCGGTCAGCACATCCTCGAGCGTGTTGATGCCGAGGTCGGGCATGCCCAGCGAGCCCGCGGCGACACCGCCGCCGGAGACGTAGATGGCGCGGTAGCCCGCGCGCTGCGCCAGCAGCGCATGGTTGGCGTTGATCGCGCCGACGATCTGCAGCGGTGTCTCGTCGGCCAGTGCGGCGCGGAACGCCGCGCCCGCGCTCGGCAGCGCCGCCATCAGGCGATCCCCATCGCGGCGCGTTCCTGGTAGACGAAGTCCTGCCTGTTGCGCTTGCCGCTCACCCAATGGTCGAGAATCTTCGGCGCATTCGGCGACACCTCGACCAGCTGCTTCCAGTCCTGGATCAGCGTGCGTCTGGCGATGCGCCATTCGCCGTTGCGGCGCTCGAAGCGGTCGGCATAGCGCGAGCCGGTGAACAGGTCGACGCCGACGCCGGCCTGGCCCTCGCGGCCACCAGCGAACTGCGCGAGCGCGGCCTTCGCCTCCGGCGGGTACTGCTGGATGGTTCGCACGTAGGTCTCGACCAGGGCCTGGTCGGGCGATGCGAACTCGATCAGCATGTTGCTGATCGCGTGCATCGAGAACGGGATCGCCTGGTGGCGCTCACGGATCCAGTCGATCAAGCCTTCCACGCCGCCGTCGTAGGGGCCGTGCGTGTCGGTCGCCTCCGGGTGGAACACGGCGCGGATCTCGTCGAAGTCGAGCCGGTCGATGGCGCGGCACCAGCGGTACATCACGTCCTGGATCTGCATGCGATCGGCGATGCGCTCGATCGAATAGGCGTCTTTCGCGTTCAAGGTGGTCTCTCCTGTCAGGTTCCGGAATCGTCGTTCGGCACGAACACCTGGCCGTCCATCAGGCGGCGCGCGCTGCGCCACAGCACCACCGAGTCGACGCGCCAGCCGTCGGCCGCTTCGCTCGCACTCGCCCGCAGCGAGAACACGCCCGAGGGATGGCCGAAGCGCAGCGTCTCGCCCTGCAGCGGCCGGCCGATCGCGCGCGAGACCACGCTGCCAGGCACTGCGGCGGCCGCCGCGATCGCGACCGCGCCGGTGCCGGTCATCGCGTGGTGCAGTTGGCCCATGGAAAGGATGCGCGCGAGCAAATCGACATCGTCCGCGGCCACCGCCTTGCCGCTCGAAGAACGGTAGGCCGCAGGTGGCGCCACGAGACAGAGCTTGGGCGTCGCTGGCCGTTCGGCACTGGCCGCTTCGGGGCTCGCGGCCAGGCCCATGCGCACCGCGGCCAGCGCCCGGAGCGCCTCGCAGCGCGCCAGCAGCGCCCTGTCGGCATTGACCTGGGGCTGGAGCTCGGTGCCGGCGAGCCCGAGCGCCGAGGCAGCCACGAAGACGGTCGGGTTTCCGGCGTTCATCAGGGTCGCGTCGACTTCGCCGACTCCAGGCACGTCGAGCCGATCGCGCACCGCGCCGCTCGGGAACATCGCCCCGGCCGCGCCGCCGTCGCCACCACCCGCATCGAGGAACTCGAGCTCGATCGCGGCCGACGGGAACGCGAGGCCGTCGAGTTCGAAATCGCCGGTCTCGACCACCTGCCCGCCACGCATCGGCACGCGCGCCAGGATGCGCTTGCCGAGGTTGGCCTGCCAGATCTGTACCAGGGCCGTGCCGTCGGCAGGCGCATCGATCCATCCGCGCGCGATCGCGAACGGCCCGACGGCGGTGGTGAGGTTGCCGCAGTTGCCGCTCCAGTCGATCAGCGGCGTGTCGATCGCGACCGCGCCGAACAGGAACTCCACATCGCAGTCGGCGCGCGCGCTGCGCTGAACGATCACGACCTTGCTGGTGCTCGAGGTCGCGCCGCCCATGCCGTCGGTGTGCTTGGCGTACGGGTCCGGGCTGCCGATCACGCGCAGCAGAAGGCGGTCGCGTGCCGGGCCGGGCACGCGCGCGGCCGCGGGCAGGTCGTCGTGTGCGAAGAACACGCCCTTGCTGGTGCCGCCGCGCATGTAGGTGGCGCGGATCGCGGTCTGGCTCATCGGCGCGTCTGGTTCGTCCGGTTCATCCGGCATCGGCGCCGCGCAGCCAGTGCAGCGCCCGCAGCATCGGCGCATCGGAGACGCAGAGGATCACCGCGTCCTGGTCGGCATGGTGCGCGTGCTCCATCCAGCTCGGCACCGCGAGCACGTCGCCGCCCGACCAGTCGAAGCGCTGGCCGCCGATGGTCGAGTGGCCATGGCCGTCGATCACCAGCAGGATCCGGCTCGCGGTGCTCTTCTCGCCGGCCCAGTCGGCGCCGGCGTCGAGCCGCGTCGCGACGCGGTCGAAGCTGTCGATGCGATCGGCGCCGAGTTCGAGCTGGCGCAGCCCGGGCGCCACCGGCGCGGTCGCCAGCAGGCGCGGCAGGTAATCGGCGTAGGCGAAGCGCATCGGCGAGGCGGGTTCGATGCGGTCGGCCGCCTCCACCTGGTCGGGGTGGTGCTCGAAGAACATCGGCCCGAGCGCCTGCACCAGCGGCGCGTCGAGGATGTCGATCCGATAAGCCTCGCGCGTGCTCTCGTTGCTGTGGCCGTGGTAGCTCCAGTTCGGCGTCAGCAGCACGTCGCCATGCAGCATCGGCACCTTGGCGCCGTCGACGATCGTGAAGGTGTCCTCTTCGGCCTCGACCACGACGCGCATCGCGTTCGGCGTGTGGCGGTGGCTGCGCGCGGTCTCGCCGGCCTTGACCATCTGGTAGGCCGCGACCAGCGTGGTCACGGTCGGGTAGTCGTTGCCCGCGACCGGGTTCGCGAGGATGAGGTTGCGTCGCTCGGCCCATTCGGTGCCGACCAGGCGGCCGGCCGCACGCAGTGCGGCACGCGCGTCGGCATAGCGCCAGCGCGCGCCGGCGAAGCGTTGCTTCGGCTGCGGGTAGAGCGACGGCGTCGGCTTGCTCCAGCCGTTCTTGACCTGGATCGCGTCGAGCATCGCGTGGAGCTGGTCGAGGTTGCCGGCCGCGTCGAAATCGGGCGTGGCGCTGGTCGCAGGCGAGGCGGTTGCGGTGGTTTCAAGGTTCACGTCGGTCCTCCGGTCGGTCATTCGGGTTGCACGCGGGCGGTGGCGGCCATCGCGCCGGTCAGCGCGACGTCGTCGCGGATCGCGGCCGCGAACTCGGCGTCTTCAACAGCTCGTACAGCAGGTGCGGCTGGCTGCCGCTGCCGAACGACCCAATAGGCCAGCGCTGGCAGTCCGCCGGCGCCGGCGCGGTTGTCGATGACCACCGGCTGGCCCCAGCGCGCCGACAGCTCGGCGCCGACCGCGCGGATCAGCACATCGACGCCGCCGCCGGGCGGGAACGGCACGACGATGCGAACGGGCTTGCTCGGGAAGCCCTGCGCCGCGGCCGGCGCGGTGCCGGCCAGCAGCGCGAGGCCGAGTGCGGCCACCGCCGTACAGCAGGTGCGGCGCGCGTCAGAAGCGGCGCGGCGCATTTGCCTCTGCATGGCGAACCGGCAGGCTCATCGTGCCGACGTGCTCTATCTCGATACGCACCGTGTCGCCGGCCTCGATCGGGCCGACGCCTTCGGGCGTGCCGGTCGCGATCACGTCGCCGGGGTACAGCGTGCAGACCGACGAGATCAGCTCGATCAGGCCGGGGATGTCGACGATCAGTGAGCTGGTGCGCGCGTCCTGCCGCAGCTCGTCGTTGACCCAGAGCCGGTTGCGCAGGTCGTGCGGGTTCGGCACCTCGTCGGCGGTGACGAGGTAGGGGCCGAATGGCGTGAAGCTCTCGAACGACTTGCGCGTCACGCGCTCCTCCTGCGGGATGCCGGGTTCGATGCGCATGGTCAGGTCCATCAGGCAGGCGTAGCCGAACACGTGGGCCATCGCCTGCGCGCGCGGCACGTGGTGCGCGGTGCGGCCGATGATCACGGCGAGTTCGGATTCGTGGTCGAAGCGGCGCGCCGAGTCCTTCGGCAGCACGATGGTGCCGCCGGCGCCGACGAGCGAGGCCGTCGCCTTCATGAAGAAGCACATCTCGTTCGGCGACTTGCCCGAGCTGACCGAGCGCGCGCCGATCTCGCCGACGTGCCTGGCATAGTTGACCGGTGCCGCGAACACATGCACCGGGCAGGGGTTGGGCGGCAGCAGCGTGACCGAGGCCACCGGCACGCCGGTCGAGGCACGGCGCGCGGCCTCGATCTGCGGCCGGCGCGTCGCCCAGTCGGCGATCAGGCGCGACATGTAGACCGGCGGCCACTGCGGGCCGGCCTCGGGCACAGCCGATGTGACGTCGTAGAGCGTGTCGCCCTCGACGACGCCGACGCGGTGGTTGTCAAACACGGCGAGTCTCATGCGGTCACCTCGGTGTGCTTGCGTGCGCGCGCGATCGCATCGGCGGCGGCGATGCGGCCGAAGATGCAGCCCTTGGCCAGCGAGGAGCCGCTCATGTAGGTCTCGCCATGGAAGCCGCCCATCACCTCGCCGGTGGCGTAGAGCCCGGGGATGGCCTGACCGTAGACGTCGAGCACGCGCGCCGTGGTGTCGGTGTGCAGGCCGCAGTAGGTCGAGGTCAGGCCGGTGGTGCAGGCCAGGCCGTAGAAGGGGCTGCGCTCGACGCGGGTCGGCTTTCCGTAGCCGGTGCTGAGCGAGCTGCGGCCGAAGTCGTCCGGGCGCTTCCTGTCGCAGGCCGCGTTGTAGTTCGCGATGGTGGTCGCGAGCCCGGCGACGTCGATGCCGAGCTTCGCGGCCAGCGCATCGAGCGAGTCGGCCTGCAGCAGCACGCCGGCCGCCAGCGCGGCTCGGAAGTCGACCACTGTCGGCAGCGGCGCCGACTGGTCCATCACCTGCTGGTCGAAGATCTGGAACGCGCGCGCGTCCTGCTGTTCGAGGCAGCGGTCGCCGATGGTCTTGTACGAGACCGACTCGTTGACGAAGCGCCGCCCGGCCGCGTTGACGACGATCGCGCCGCGGTACATGGCCGAGAGGATGCGCGGCACCGTGTGCTCGTGGCCCGGCTTCGGCTCGGCCAGCGGCGCGCCGAAGGTGCCTTTCGCGAAGCCCATGTCGACCAGGTCGGCGCCGAGCGCCCAGGCCATGCGCAGGCCGTCGCCGGTGTTGCCTTCGCCGCCCATCGGCTTGGCTTGGCGCAGGTGCGGCGCGAAGCGCTCGACCATGTCGGGCGCGCGCGAGAAGCCGCCGGTCGCGATCACGACACCGCCGCGCGCGTGGATCCGTTCACCACTCGCCAGCGCGACGCCGACGACCTGGCGCCGTTCGAAGTCACCCTCGGTCAGCAGGCGTGCGACGCCCGCGTTGGCGCGGTAGTCCATGCCGGCGCGCAGGCCCTGCGCATGCAGCGTCTCGAGCACATGGACCGGGTTGGTGCCGTGGTTGCGCGGCACCGATTGGGCACCGCTCAGCGACACCTGCTCGAACGGCACGCCCAGGCCTTGCAGCCAGCGGTAGGCCTCGTGCTGGCGCGTGGCATAGACATGAACCAGCGCACGGTCGTTGCGGTGCTTGCCCGCGACCATCAGGTCCTCCTCGAGGATCTCGGCGCTGTCCTGGATGCCGTTGGCCTGCTGCACGTCGGTGCCGGCGAACGCAAAGGCGCCGCCGCACATCGCGGTGCTGCCGCCGTAGTGCGCCGATTTCTCGAGCAGCAGCACGGCGGCGCCCGATTGCGCGGCTTCGAGCGCGGTGCAGTGGCCGGCCATGCCGGCGCCGATCACGATCACGTCGACGGTGGATGGAATGGGTGTGTTCATCGGCGGATCCTTGCGGTTCAGTGGTGTCCGGCCACGGTGCGGACCAGGGCGTCGGCATCGGCCGGCGGGCTGTCCGATCGCCACGCGACGTGACCGTCCGGGCGCACCAGCACGAAGCGGCGTTCGTAGGCGTCGCGCACCGCAGGGTCGGCCGGCGACTCGATCCGGAACGGCATGCCGGCGCGCGCCGCGGACGCGGCCAGCGCCGCGAGTTCGCCGCTCGCGCCCGGGGCCGCGACCACGACGTAGCCGCACCCGAACAGGTCGAGCGTCGAGCGCCCGTCGGCCAGCCACACATGCGGCGCGCGGCAGCCGACGCGGCTGCTTGGGCGGTAGTTGCTCGCATCGTTCCACTCGGCCTGCTGCTGCGCAGGATCTTCGACGTCGGTGTAGACGCAGATCGGCGATGCGAGGTAGCGGTAGCCCAGATGGATGTTGGCCGAGAACCACTCGCGCTTCATGGCCTGCGCGAGCGCGGTACCGACGCGTTCGCGCGTCTGCGCCGCGGCCGGCGTGTCGTCCAGCAGGTCGGGGTTGGCGCCGGGCGAGAGCATGCGCGCCAGGTTGCCGCTGGCCTCGAGCACGTTGCGTTCGCCGACCGGCCTGCGCTCGATGCCGTAGGACGCGAGCAGCCCGTCGCCGCCCCAGCCTTCGAGCACCGCGGAGAGCTTCCACGACAGGTCGACCGCGTCCTGCAGCCCGGTGTTCATGCCGAAGCCGCCGGTCGGCGACATCACGTGCGCCGCGTCGCCGGCGATGAAGCCGCGCCGCTCGCGGTAGCGGTTCGCGATCAGTTCCTGACGCTGCCAGGCGACCACGCTCAGGATCTTGAAGTCGAAGGGCCGGCCCATCGCGCGTGCCGCAAGCGCACGGATGTCGTCGTGGCTCAGTTCGCGCGCGCGCTCGTCGCCGACGATCGAGAAGCGCCAGCGCTCCGCGCCGTTGATCGCGACCAGCGTCGCCCAGGTGCCCTCCGGGCCGACGAAGATGTAGCGGTAGCCGGGCGGCTTGTCGTGCAGTGCGTTCAGGTCGGCGCATTCGAAGATCACGTTGGTCGGGTAGGTCAGCACGCCGCGGCCGCCGGCCTCGATGCCGAGCGTGTCGCGCACGCCGCTGCGCGCGCCGTCGCAGCCGACGATGTAGCGCGCGCGGAAGGTGAGTTGCTCGCCGTCCGACAGCCGTTCGACCAGCGCCTCCACGCCGGCATCGTCCTGCGTGAACGACAGCAGCTTGTGCCCGTAGTGGACCGAGACCGTCGGCCGCGATGCGGCGAAGCGCTGCAGGATCGGGTCGAACATGTTCTGCGGGCAGCGCTCGCGCTTCTGCGGGCTGAACTTCGAGGGCTTCTCGTCCTGCGCCGAGGGGAAGGGCTCGCGCCCGAGCTCATAGCCGTTCAGCGACGTGAGGTAGACGTTGTCCTGCGGATACGAGCGCACATACGGGCTGGCCTCGACATCGGCCACGATGCCCCAGCGACGGCAGAACTCCATGGTGCGCACGCCGACGCCGTCCATCTTCGGCTGGTAGATCGCGCCGTCGGAGCGCTCGATCACCGCGCAGCGGCGCCCGCGCCAGCCGAGATCGCCGACCAGGGCCAGGCCCACCGGGCCGGCCCCGACCACCAGCACTTCAGTCTCAATGAATTTCACCGATCGAACCCTTCCTGTTGCAGGACCAGCCTGCAAGGTATGACAATAATACCCGTATGGTTCAACCGTTGATGCCCCAGAATCACCTATCCAACCGGGAGCGTTTCATGCGAGAGCAAGCCCAGGGGCTGCAGCTGAACAAGGCCGACCCTCACCGTTCGGCACCGCCAGCGCAATTCGTGCCGGTGCGACAGCGGCGCGCATTCGAGGAGGTCTGCGACCAGGTGCGGCGCGCCGTCGCGGCCGGCACCCTCGCACCGGGCGACCGGCTGCCCGCCGAGCGCGAGATGTGTGAGCAGTTCGGCGTCAGCCGCACCGCGATCCGCGAGGCGCTGCGCAGCCTGGAGGTGGCCGGCATCATCCATTGCCAGCAGGGCATGGGCGGCGGCTCGTTCATCCGGCGCAGCGATTCGAACGTGGTCGCGCAGGCGGTGCGCGACATGGTGCTGCTCGGCCAGATCCCGAGCGCGAGCATCACCGAGGCGCGGATCCTGCTGTCGGGCGTGGCGATCCGGCTCGCCTGCGAGCGCGCCACCGAGGCCGACCTCAATGCGATCGAGCGCGACATCGAGGAATCCGCGCGCCTGACGGCATTGGGCGACTTCTCGCGCCGCAATGCCTACATCACTGAGTTCTATCGGGTGCTGGCCCGCGCGACCCACAACGAGGTGATCGTGATGCTGCTGGATTCGCTGTCGGAGATCGTGCGCACGCTGCTGGCCAAGGTCAGCCCGCAGCCGCGCGACGACGTGATCGGCGTGCGCCGCCTCATCCTGAAGCAGCTGCGCGCACGCAACGTCGAGAAGGCGACCGCCGAGATGACGACGCACCTCGAGTCGCTGAACTGCTATCTCGAGGCGCAGCAGAGCACGATGGCGGCCGACGGCGCCTGATCACTCCAGCTTGATGCCGGCTGCCGCGGCCACCTGGGTCCCACTTCACGACATCCGAGGCGATCACCGCCTGGAACTGCGCCGGCGAGTTGAACTGCGGCACCATGCCCATGCCTTCCAGCTTGGCCTTGATCGGCGCCGACTGCAGCGCCTTGCCGATCGCGTCGTTCAGGATCTCGACGATGCGCGGCGGCGTGCCAGCGGGCGCGAGCATCGCGTTCCACTAGTCGATCTCGATGTCCGGCCCGCCCGACTCGACAATCGTCGGCACCTCCGGCATGACGGGCGAGCGCTTCTTCTGCACCACGGCGAGCGCACGCAATCGCCCGGCGCGCATCAGCCCCATCACGTCCGACGGCACCGGCACCAGGTAGTCGCCCCGGCCGGAGATGACGGCCTGCGACACCTCGGGGCCGCCCTTGTAGGGCACGTTCTGTACCGTGATGCCGGTCGCCTGTGCGAACTGCGTGTTGACGAGGTGCCCGTGCCGCCATTGCCGGTGGTCGCAAGTTCAGCACGCCGGGGCGGGCCCGAGCTGCGGCGATCAGGTCCTTGACGGAATGGAACGGGCTGGTGCCGGCGACGCACAGGACCAGCGGCATCGACGCAGTCATCGTGATCGGCGCGAAATCCGTCACCGGGTTGTAGGGCATCTTGGTTTCGACCGCGGCGGCCATCGCGGCCGGCCCCATGTTGGTCGCGAGCAGCGTAGGTGGATCAGCAGGTTGCTGCGTGTGCTCATTCGTCTGCGTTGTTGAAATTCCGGTGTTGGGGGTGGCGATCAGCGCGGCAGCCCGAGCCCGCGCTGCGCGATCAGGCTGCGCTGGATCTCGTTGGTGCCGATGCTGATCACCCACATCAGCGAATGGCGCAGGTTCTGCTCGATGCGCCCGCGCAGGATCGCTCCGGGGCTGCCTTCGCTGAGCGTGGCCTGCATGCCGAGGATGTCGAGCGCGACCTCGCCGAAGCGTTCCATCAGCTCGCCCGAATAGACCTTGCTCGCCGCCGCGTCGCCCGGCGGGGTCTCGCCGCCATCGACCTGTGCGGCGCAGTGCATCATCATCTGGCGGCCGGCCTCGATCTCGGCGGCGAGCGTGGCGATGCGTTCGCGCACCAGCGGATCGTCGCGCAGCGGCCGGCCGTCAACCTCCGCCGTGCGCACATGCGCGCACAGCAGCTCGAACGAGCGCGCCACCTTCATCACGATGCCGCCGCCGATGAAGCCGCGCTCGGTCGCGAGCGCGCCGGTCAGCACCTTCCAGCCGGCGTTGACCTCACCGACCATCGCGTCGGACGGCAGCCGCACGTTGTCGTAGAAGACGTTGGCGAAGGCGCCGCCGTACATCGTCGTCGAGGTCTTCACCGTGATGCCGGGCGTGTCCATCGGCACGATGAACATGCTGAGGCCGGCGTGCGCCGGCTTCGCGTCCGGGTCGGTGCGCGTGGCCAGCAGCATGTAGTCGCCCCAGTAGGTCGTGGTCCAGATCTTCTGGCCGTTGATGACCCACTCGTCACCGTCGCGGACCGCGCGCGTGCGCATCGATGCCAGGTCGGAGCCCGAATCGGGCTCGCTGTAGCCCATGCCGTAGATCGCCTCGCCGCGCAGGATCTCGGGGAGGTACCGCGCCTGCTGTTCGGGCGTGCCGTACACCTGCAGCATCGCGGCCTGCACCGGCGCACCGGCACGCGGCGCCTCGGCGCGCTCCATCTCCTCGATGAACGCGAGCTGCTCGAAGGCGCTGCGGCCCTGGCCGCCGAAGCGCTCAGGCCAGGCCAGGCCGATCCAGCCGGTGCGGCCCAGGTCGCGCGCGAACGCGCGGTCGTATTCGCGTTCCTTGAACGAGAGCTTCTCGTGCGCGGCCTTGAGCGCGTCCGACCAGTGTTCGTCGAGCCAGGCCCGCACCTCGCGGCGGAACGCATTGCCGGCCGGGCCCAGGTCGTATTCGGGCATGGTGCGCGCCGGCTGGTCGAGTGGGCCGTCGAGGTAGTAGGCCGCGAGCTCGGCGCGCGCGCGCCGTGCGCCGCCGTGGCGCAGCACGTCGAGGTGGACCTGCTTGAAGTGGCGCGGTGCCTCGTGCTCCTCGCTGTAGCCGATCGCGCCGAACGCATGCTGCGTTTCGAGCGACACCGTGCGCAGCGTGGTGCCGGCCAGCACCGCCGCGGCCGCCGCAAACAGGCGCCAGGCCGGCGCCTGCACGTCGTGCTGGTGCGCGGCATTGCGCGCGGTCAATTGCACGCCCTGCAGAGCGATGTAGGCATTGGCGAGCTTGTGCTGGATCGCCTGGAAGCGGCCGATCGGCTGGCCGAACTGGCGGCGCTCCTTCGCATAGTCGACCGCCATCTCGAATGCGCGCGCCGCCGCGCCGACGGCACGGCCGGTGAGGGCCAGGCGCGAGATCGCAACCAGGTCGGCCAGCGTGTCGGGCATCAAGGCGACGAGCGTCGCCGCCGCACGCTCGAAGCGCACGCGTGACAGGCCCTGCGTGCCCATCGCCGGAGTGGCTTCGACGACGACGCCGGCCGCGCCGGCCTCGACGAACGCGATCGAGGGGCCCGGCAGCACCAGCGCGAAGTGGGTCGCGGATGCGGCCGCCTCGACGAACGCGATTTCTCCGCTGACCGCCGTGCCGTCGCAACGCAGCGCGCCGGCCGCGGCGTCGCCATCGGCCTGTGCGAAGGCGAGGGCGATAAGCGCACTGCCCCCGCGCATCGCCGCGAGCGGCGCCGCGTCCAGCGCCGACAGGTTCAGCAGCGCTGCATGGTGCAGCGGCACCGG
Organism: Variovorax sp. Soil_C_17; assembly: GCF_057657265.1. NCBI lineage: Bacteria > Pseudomonadati > Pseudomonadota > Betaproteobacteria > Burkholderiales > Comamonadaceae > Variovorax > Variovorax sp. Soil_C_17. The sequence continues at coordinate 89,575 of NZ_JBDGIT010000013.1, read as the reverse complement.
GCAGGCGGCGCGGCCGAGCTCCTCCATCACGATCAGGATCTCGCGCAAGCCGCCTTCGCTCGGGTCGGTGCCGAGGCTGGTCAGACCTTGCTCGGCAAGCTGCTGCCAGACCGACGCGACGCGTGCCGGGTCGGCTGCCGCCTGCACCGCGCCGGCCGCCGGCCAGTGGTGCTCGAGGAAGCCGCGCACTGAGTCGCGCAACATGGTGCGCTCGTCGTCGGAGGGCAAGGCGGAAAGGTCGGGCGACAGGGCGGTGCTCATCGGGTCTCCAGGGGGCGGTCCCGCCGCGCGGGATTTAAAGGTCCAACCATTGTATTCGTCGGAAGGGTTCGACGCCAGCCAGCGGCTGCTGCGCGCATGGTCTTATCATTGAAGCGGCCTTGTTTGGCCTGCCCTCCACCCAGCGAAAGCGCCCGAATGTCCACTGCCAAGGCCCCTGCCGCTAAGACCGCCACCGCCGCGCCCAAGTCGGCGCCCGAAGCACGCACGGCGCTGCCGCCCGCGGCGAAGTTCCAGGCGATCCGCTCCACGCGGGCCTTCGAGGAGATCGCCTCGCAGATCCGAAACGAACTGGCCGAGGGCCGGCTCAAGGTCGGCAGCCGGCTGCCGTCGGAGCGCGCCCTGGCCGAGCAGTTCGGCGTGTCGCGCAACACCCTGCGCGAGGCGCTCCGCTCGCTCGAGCATGCCGGCCTGATCCAGCTGCTGAAGGGCGCCAGCGGCGGGGCCTTCATCAGCGAGCGCAGCGGGGATGCGATCGTGACCGGCCTGTTCGATCTCTACCACGTCGGCACGATCCGGCCGGCGCAGGTGACCGAGGCGCGGATCTGGCTCGAATCGATCATCGTGCGCGAAGCCTGCACCCGGGCGACCGAGGAGGACCTGGCCGCCCTGGAGAAGAACATCGAGGAGGCCGAGGCAGCCTCGGCGCGCGGCGATTTCCCGGCGCGCGCGGCCAAGCACATCGACTTCCACCGCCTGCTCGCGCGCATGACCGGCAACCCCATCATGATCATCGTGATGGACGGCGTGCTCGACGTGCTGCACCACTTCGTGCGCACCATCGGCGAGTACCAGAACGCGTTCGTCCTGCCTTCGCGGCGCCGCTTCATGAAGCACATGGAAGAAGGCAACGTCGAGGCCGCGGTCGCCGAGATGGAGAGCAGCTTGAAGCGGCTGCAGCGCGCCTATCTTTCGAAGGTCGAGCCGGCCGACGAGGCGCCGGTACAGGCCGTCGCGCAGGCGCCGGCCCGCAAGCGCGCGGCGGCGAAGTCCGCCGAATCCAGCCAGTCCGAGAAGGCCGCCAAGCCGGCTCCCAAGACCAGGGCCTGAGGTCTCGGCCGGCCCGCCAGCGGCGGCGCGGAAGCGGCGCGACAGCGCCGAGTGTATTTGGTACGACCAATGTCGCGCCGGCGCGCCCCCGCGCCCCTGCACGCCCGCCGATTCCGGTTTGCACCGTTGACAGCCCGCGCTTACGCCCGTACGATGATCGCAATGGTTGAACCAAAACCATTGAAGAATCCCTGAACCGACGGCAGGACACACGAATGGAAAACTCAGAAGCGCCCGCACTGGGCGAGACGCTTGCGGTATTGCTGGCGCGCGACATGGTCGATGGCGAGAAGGTCATCATCGGCACCAACTCCGACATCCAGCTGGCTGCCTGCAACCTGGCGCGGCAGATGCAGGCGCCGCGCCTGTGGTGGATCTCCGGCCCCGGCGGCATGGTGAACCCGACGCGCGACCACCTGCTGCCGACTGCCGATTTCGAAAACCTCGAATCGTCGGAGGCCTGGATGGACCTGCCGAACATGATCGACTTCATCGACTGGAAGATCCACTTCTTCGATTTCGCGATCCTGTCGGCGCTGCAGGTCGACCGCTTCGGCAACATCAACACGGTGGTCGTGGGCGAGCAGGCCAAGCCGAAGGTGCGCGGCCCCGGCACGGTCGGCATCAGCGCGCTCTGCGGGCTGGCCAAGCGCTTCTACGTCGTGCTCACGCGGCACGACAAGAGCGCGTTCGTGCCGCGCGTCGACTTCCTCTGCGGCGCCGGCCACATGGAAGGCGGGGATTCGCGCGAGCGCATGGGCATCCCGGCCGGCGGGCCGAAGCTGGTGATCTCGCCGCTCGGCGTGTTCGACTTCCAGCCCGGCACCAAGGCGATGCGCGTGCTGTCGGTCAACCCCGGCGTCACGCTCGAGCAGGTGCGCGATGCGACCGGCTTCGACCTCGTCGTCGAAGGCACGCCCCCCGTCACGACGATGCCGACCGCCGAAGAGCTGCACCTGCTGCGCACCCGCGTCGACACGCGCCGCACGCTGCTGCGCAAGTTCCCCTGATCGCCTGACGAGACAGACCACATGATCAAAAGCAAACTCGCTTCCCTCGACGAAGCCGTCGCCGACATCGCCGACGGCAGCAAGGTCGGCATGGGCGGCTGGATCTTCAATGCGCAGCCGATGGCGCTGGTGCGTGCGCTGATCCGCAAGGGCGCCCGCAATCTCGACCTGATCCCGACGCCGGGCTCGATCGCGCCCGACATGCTGATCGGCGCAGGCTGCGCGCGCAGCACCGTCTGCGTGTTCATCAGCTTCGAGCAGTTCGGCCTCGCGCCGCACTTTCGCAAGCAGGCCGAGGCCGGCACGCTGAAGGTGTACGACCTCGACGGCCCGGCCATTGCCGGCGGCCTGCGCGCGGCGATCTGCGATCTGCCGTACATGCCGATCCCCGACCTCGGCACCGATCTGCCGCGCCACGCACCTGAGTTCTACCTGCCGCTGCCGAGCAAGCCGGGCGAACGCAAGATGCTGGCGGCCGCCGCGGTCAAACCTGACGTGTGCTTGCTTCACGCGCAGCAGGCCGACGAATATGGCAACGTGCAGTACCTCGGCTCTCCGTTCTTCGACGCCATGCTGGCGCAGGCCTCGCGCAAGGTGATCGTGTCGGTCGACCGCATCGTCTCGACCGAGACCATCCGACGCAACAACCACCTGACGAAGATCCCCAGTGCGATGGTCGACATGGTCGTAGAGGCGCCATGGGGCGCGCACCCGACCGCGTCGCCCAGCCTCTACCGCGGCGACGAGAAGCACCTGAAGGAATACGTCAAGGCCAGCGTCAGCGACGAGGCCTTCGCCGCCTACCTGAAGAAATACGCAGGCGATGCAGCGACGCAGCCGACCTACCTCGATGCGCTCGGCGGCGCACGGCTCGGCACCCTCACGACGTCCGAATCCAACCTGACCTGAAGGACTTCGCATGTCGAACCCGAAGCCGGCCGCCAGGACCGTGGCTGACAAAGCCGATTCTCGCCCCGGCATTCTCGACGGTGTGCGGGTGCTCGACTTCACCGCGATGATGTCCGGCCCCTACACCACGCGCATGATGGCCGACATGGGTGCCGAGGTCATCAAGATCGAGCCGCCCGAAGGCGACCACATCCGTAGCCGTCCGCCGACGCGCGAGGGCCGCAGCACCTACTTCGCACAGCTCAACTGCGGCAAGAAGAGCCTTGCGCTCGACCTGAAGAAGCCCGCCGCGGTCGCGCTCATCAAGCAATTGGTCGAAAGCTGCGACGTCGTCGTCGAGAACTATCGGCCCGGCGTGATGAAGCGCCTCGGCCTCGACTACGAGACGCTCGCGGCGATCAATCCGAAACTGGTCTATTGCTCGATCTCGGGCTTCGGCCAGACCGGTTCGTGGGCCGGACGCAGCGCCTATGCGCCGGTGCTGCATGCCGGCAGCGGCTACGACATGGCGACGCTGAACTACCAGGACGGCATCGAGCGCCCGCTGAAAAACGGCATCTTCGTGGCCGACGTGCTCGGCGGTTCGCTCGCGTTCGGCGCGATCCAGGCGGCGCTGTTCCGCGCAGCGCGCACGGGCAAGGGGGACCAGGTCGACCTGTCGCTGATGGACGCGATGCTGAGCCTGCTGGTCTACGAATGCCAGGAGGCGCAGTTCCCGGCCGAGCGGCGCCGTCCGCTCTACCAGCCGACCAAGGCGCGCGACGGCTTCGTGCTGATCGCGCCGGTGAGCCAGAACAACTTCGAGGCGCTGGCGCGCGCGACCGGCCATCCCGAATGGGTTCAGGACAAGCGCTTCGCGACCATCCACGCGCGCGAACACCATTGGGGCGAGCTGATGGGCCTGCTCGACGACTGGGCCGGCGAATTGAGCGCGGCCGAATGCGAGGAGGCGATGCACGCCGGCGGCGTGCCCTGTTCGCGCTACCTGAGCGTCGGCCAGGCGATGCAGCTGCCGCCGATCGTCGAGCGCCAGGCGATGCAGACCATCGACGACGGCTCCGGCCTGTTCGCGGTGCCGAACCCGGCCTTCCGCTTCCTGCACACCGCGGCGCACGCACGCAACAGCGTCTCCGAGCTCGGCGCCGACGGCCCCGACGTGCTGCGCGGACTCGGCCTGGGCGACGATGCGATCGACGCGTTGGCGACCGAGGGCGTGCTGCATCTGCCGGCGTCGGCCGCTGCTGCGCACTGACGCGTGAACCTCTTGCCAAACGCCCCGACGAGGATGACCATGACCCACACGAGACAAGCCCCTCCATCGAATGCACGCCGCCGCGGCCTTGCGCTGGCACTGACGCTCGGCACCGCCGCAGCCGCTATCGGCTTGCCCGGCGCCGCGTTCGCCCAGGCGTTCCCGAACAAGCCGATCACCATCGTCGTGCCGTACCCCCCAGGCGGCACCACCGACGCGCTGGCGCGGCTGATGCAGGAGCCGCTGCAGAAGCAGCTCGGCCAGCCGGTCGTCATCGACAACCGGCCCGGCGCGTCGGCGGTGCTCGGCACCAAGCTGGTCGCAAAGGCGGCGCCCGACGGCTACACGCTGCTGTTCCCGAACAACGGCCTGGTGATCTCGCCGCAGGTCTCCAAGGAGGCGAACTATGCGCCGCTGAAGGACTTCGCCCCGGTCTCGCTGGTCTCGCTGCAGCCGATGGTCCTGGTGATCAACCCTAGCGTGCCGGCGACCACGACGCAGCAGTTCATCGACTATGCGAAGGCCAACCCGGGCAAGGTCGAGTATGCAAGCGCCGGGCCGGCCTCGTTCGGCCAACTGTCGAGCGAACTGTTCGCGCGCCGCGCGGGCATTTCACTGCTGCACGTCCCGTACAAGGGTCAAGCGCCAACGACTCAGGCGGTGCTGACAGGCGAGGTCAAGATGCTGCTGTCGACGACTTCGCCGCAGCTCAACGCATTTGCCAAGGAGGGCAGGTTGCGCATGCTCGGCACCGGTTCGGCCCAGCCCTCGACCCTCGCGCCGGGCGCGGTGCCGCTGAGCCAGACGCTGCCGAATTTCAACCTCGAGGTGTGGTTCGGGCTGTTCGCGCCGGCCGGTACGCCGCCCGACGTGGTTGCGCGCCTGAACGACGCAATCGTCAAGGTGCTGGCGACCCCCGACATCAAGACCCGCTTCGAGCAGGCTGGGGCGCTGGCTGCGTCCAGCACGCCGGAGCAGCTCGGAACGCGCATCGCCGACGAGTACGCAAGCTGGGCCGCGGTGATCAAGGACGCCGGTATCAAGCCGGAATGACGATGAGCGCCACGCCGCCGCTGCCCATCGAGGCGCGTGTCGCGGCCACGCTGATCGTGCTGCGCGACGGGCCGCGCGGCCTCGAGGTGCTGTTGCTCCGCCGCGCCGAGCGCCCAGGCGACCAGAACAGCGGTGCAGCGGTCTTCCCCGGTGGTCTGCTCGACCCGGCCGACGGCAGCCACCACGCGCTGTGCGGCGGACTCGACGACGTTGCGGCAAGCGCGCGCCTCGGCCTGCCGGCGGGGGGGCTGAATTATTGGATCGGCGCGATCCGCGAATGCTTCGAAGAGTCCGGCCTGCTGTTCGCGACCGACGCCTCGGGCGCAATGGTCGACCTGGCCCGCTTCCCGGCCGACGAGCTGTTCGCGCTGCGCCGGTCGCTGCATGCCAACAAGATCGGCATGGCCGAGCTCTGCGCGCGCCTGAATGTGCGCCTCAGCGCGGCCGACCTGGCCTACTACAGCCACTGGATCACGCCGCTCGGCATGCCAAAAATCTTCGACACGCGCTTCTTCATCGCCGAGGCGCCGGCCGGCCAGACCGCGCTGCACGACGGCGGCGAGTCCGTCGAGGTGCTGTGGCTGACGCCTGCCGAGGCGCTCGACAAGGCGCGCGCGCTGAAGCTCATGCATGTGACCTCGGTCACGCTGAAGCATCTCGCCGGCTTCGCGACTGCCGCCGAGGCCGTGGCTGCGGCACGCGCGCAAGACGTCGTCCCGGTGACGCGTCCGCGCTTGGCGATCGGCCCGAAGGGCCGCACGCCGGTGGACCGCGGGGCATGGGCCTTCGCCGAGATCGGCCGCCTCGACCCGCAGGGCCGTGGCCACGTCAGTACCGAGTTGCTGCCGGGCCGCGGCGTGTGGCTGTCGCCGCGCGTGCTGCGCGTCACCGCGCCGAACGGCAACATGATGACCGGCCCGGGTACCAACAGCTACTTCATCGGCGCCCCCGGCGGCGACGAATGGGCGCTGCTCGACCCCGGCCCGGCCGACGCCGCGCACGTGGAGGCGCTGCGCCAAGCGGCACCGGGCAAGGTCACCCGCATCCTCGTTACGCACACCCACAAGGACCATTCGCCCGCCGCCGCCGCGCTGAAGGAAGCGACCGGCGCACCGACCTTCGGCCGTGTCGCCGACTTTTCCGAGTGGCAGGACACCGCGTTCGTGCCTGACCATAGGGTCGAGGACGGCGAGCGAATCGCGTTGGGGGAGGGCGTCACGCTGCGCGCAATCCACACGCCGGGCCATGCGAGCAACCACCTGTGCTATCTGCTCGAGGAAGAAAAGCTGCTCTTCACCGGCGACCACCTGATGCAGGGCTCGACCGTTGTCATCAACCCGCCGGACGGCGACATGGCCGCGTACTTTGCCTCGTTGGAGCGGCTACTTGCCGAAGACATCGAATGGCTGGCGCCGGGGCACGGCTTCCTCATCGACGAGCCGCACGCGGTGGTGCGCATGACGATCGCACACCGACTCGGGCGCCAGGCCAAGGTGCTTGCGGCCGTGACGGCGCACGGCCCGGCCGAAGCGGCGACGCTGCTGCCCATCGTCTATGCCGACACGCCAGTGCGTCTGCACGGGGTGGCGCTGCGGTCGCTGCAGGCGCACCTGCAGAAGCTGCATGGGGAACGGGCGGTGGGGCTGGATGGGCAGGGGCGGTGGTGGATAAGGAAATAGGCTTGCCGCGCTTCCCGACATTCGACGGCTAGAGGCGGCCAGCACAAGTCCCCTTCAGCCGAACAGCCCCCTATACCGCTCCCGCAGTAAATTCTTCTGGACCTTCCCCATCGCATTGCGCGGCAGGTCGGGCAGAACGTACAGCTCCTTCGGCACCTTGAAGTTCGCGATGTCGGCTTTCAGGCGCGCGACGATTGCGCCGGCGTCGAGCGTGCCGCCGGGTTTGGCGACGACGATGGCGACCACGGCTTCGCCGAAGTCGGGGTGCGGCGCGCCGATCACGGCTGATTCTTCGACGCCGGGCAGCTCGTTGATGAAGCCTTCGATCTCGGCCGGGTACACGTTGTAGCCGCCGCTGATGATCAGGTCCTTGCTGCGGCCGACGATGGTGATGTAGCCGTCGGCCTCGATCCGTCCAACGTCGCCCGTCTTGAACCAGCCGTCGGACGTGAACTCTTCCTTCGTCTTTTCCGGCATGCGCCAGTAGCCGGCGAACACGTTCGGGCCGCGTACCTCCAGGTTGCCGATGGCACCGGGCGGGCAGGGCGCGCCAGCCGGGCCGGTGCCGTCGTAGTCGACCGCGCGCACGTCGACGCCCGGCAGCGCCGGACCGACGGTACCGCGGCGGCGCTGGCCGTCGGCGGCGCGGCACGGGTTGCTGGCCAGCATCGCGGTTTCGCTCATGCCGTAGCGTTCGAGGATGACGTGGCCGGTGCGATCGGTCCAGGCGTCGAAGATCTCGACCAGCAATGGCGCCGAGCCGCTGATGAAGAGGCGCATCGAGGCGCTCGCCTCGCGCGTGAGCGTGGGCTCGGCCAGCATCCGGGAGTACAGCGTCGGCACGCCCATGAAAACGGTGGCACGCGCCATCTGCGCGATCACGCGCTTCGGATCGAACTTGTTGCCGAACCAGATCATCTTGCTGCCGTTCAGCAGCGCGCCGTGGATCGCGACGAACAGGCCGTGCACGTGGAAGGTCGGCAGCGCGTGGATGAGCACGTCGTCGGGCTGCCAGTCCCAATAGGTCTTCAGCGTGCGCGCGTTGCTGAGCAGGTTGTCGTGCGACAGCATCGCGCCCTTGCTGCGCCCGGTCGTCCCGCTGGTGTAGATGATCGACGCCAGGTCCGAGCGTCGAACGGCGGCCGGCGTCTGCTCGTCGCCGAATCCGGCCGCGCTCGCCATCAGCGTGCCGCTGCCGTCGCCGGCCAGCGTGCAGACCATGCGGCAGCCGGCGCGCAGCGCGATCGGCTCGATCCAGTCGACGTGGCGCGGATCGCAGACCACCACCGCCGGCTCGGCATTGCCGACGAAGTACTCGATCTCGGCCGCCTGATAGGCGCTGTTGAGCGGCAGGAAGACGTGGCCGGCGCGCAGCACCGCCAGGTACAGCATCAGCGCCTCGACGCTCTTTTCGACCTGCGCCGCGATGCGCGAGCCCGACGGCAGCGCGAGCGATGCGAGCAGGTTGGCCAGCTGCGCGCTGCCGGCGTCGAGCTCCCGCCATGTGTAGTGGCGCGGCGGCATCGCGTCGACGGCCTCGATCGCGATCTGGTCGAGGTCGGCCGGGAAAGCGCGGCGCAGCGCGCTGAACAGATTGGCGTCGGGCATCGGAAGTGGAGTTGTCAGAGAAAGACGTCGGGAATCAACTCCGCCCCAGCCGGGCTGTACATCGAGAAGTCGGTCTGCCCGTGTTGGCGCAGCAGGTCCTCGTCGATGCAGAAGTTGCCGCTGAACGAGGTCGGAGCGGTCAGGATGCGGTGCGCCGCATCGGCCATGATCTGCGGGCTGCGCGTGCGCTGCATCGTCGAGTCGCCGCCGAGCAGGTTCTGCACCGCCGCCGTGCCGATCACGGTGCGTGGCCACAGCGCGTTGAACGCGACGCGATCGCGGAACTCGCCGGCCATGCCGAGCACGCACATGCTCATGCCGAACTTGGCGATCGTGTAGGCCACGTTCGGTGCGAACCAGCGCTCCTCCATGTTGAGCGGCGGCGAGAGCATCAGCACGTGCGGGTTCGGCGCCTTCAGCAGGTGCGGCAGGCAGGCGCGGCTCACCAGGTACGTGCCGCGGGCGTTGATGCCGTGCATCAGGTCGAAGCGCTTCATGTCGGTCGCAAGCGTGCCGGTCTTGCTGATCGCGCTGGCGTTGTTCACGCAGATGTCGATGCCGCCGAAGCGCACCACCGCCTGCTCGACGGCGGAGAGCACCTGCTCCTCGTGCCGGATGTCGACCACCAGCGGCAGCGCCTGGCCGCCGGCGGCCTCGATCTCCTTCGCGGCGGTGTAGATCGTGCCGGGCAGCTTCGGATGCGGCTCGGCCGTCTTGGCGGCGATCACGATGTTGGCGCCGTCCCGCGCCGCACGCAGCGCGATCGCCAGGCCGATGCCGCGGCTCGCGCCGCTGATGAACAACGTCTTGCCCTTCAGGTCACTCATGTCGAGGGCTCCGTTTTCTCGATGGGCGGGAAGCCCTTGTAGGGCGGCGCCTTCTTGCCCAGCATCGCGGTGATCGCGGCGCGCGGCTCGGGGGTCATGAACGCGGCGGCCTGGCTGTTCGCCTCGAGCGTGAACATGGTGGCCTGGTCGCTGTCCAGCGAGGCGTTCAGCGCCGACTTGGTCAGCGCCAGCGCGGTGGGCGAGGCCTGGGTCATGCTCAGTGCGATCTGCTGCGCGCGCGCTTCGAGGCGTGCGCTTTCGTGGATCTCCATCACGATGCCCATCGACCTGGCCTCTGCCGCGTCGATCTCGCGCGTGGAGAAGATCAGCTCCTTCGCACGCTGCAGCCCGACGATGCGCGGCAGCAGGTACATCGGGCCCAGGTCGGGGATCAGGCCGAGCTTCAGGTAAGCCATCGAGAAGCGGGCCTGCGGCGACGCGATCACCAGGTCGGCCGTCAGTGCGAGCGAGAAGCCGGCGCCGAAGGCCGGGCCGTCGACCACCGCGATCAGCGGTCGCGTGAGGCGCAGCAGGTCGTTGATGAGGCGCAGCCCACCGTTGATGCGCTGCTGCCAGTAGGCCGCGCCGGCGTCGAGGTTCGTGTTCAGGTCGTTCAGGTTGCCGCCCGCGCAGAAGGCGCCCGGGCTGCCGGCGAGCACCAGCACGCGGATGCCCTGGTCGTCGCGCACGCGGTCGAGCACCGTCATCAGGTCGCGGCGCAGCTCGCTGTCGAACGGGTTGCGCTTCTCGGGCCGCGCCAGGCGGATCCAGCCGATCGAATCCTTGACTTCGAAGTTCACCGTGTCCATGCGTCTACTCTTATGCAGGGGTGAACATCGGGATGGCGGCATCGCCTTCGGCCGGCTTGAAGCAGACCTTCACGCGCTGGCCGATGCGCAACGCATCCAGGTCGCAGTCGACGATGTTGGTCAGCATGGTCACGCCTTCGTCGAGCTTCACATAGGCGATCGCGTAGGGGATCGGTCCGGCGCGGCGCGTCACGCTGACGCTGTAGATCTCGCCGGTGCCCTTGGCATCGATCCACTCGGTGTCGCCGAGGCAGAACGGGCACAGCGCCCGCGGGTAGAAGTGCGGCTTCTGGCAGGCGGTGCAGCGGCGCAGCTTGAGCACGCCTTGCTTCGCGGCGGTGAAGTAGGGCTCGGTCGCCGCGTCGATGATCGGCGCGGCGAGCGGGCGGTCCTGTTGGGGGGTGGTCATGATCTCAAGCCCTTTCCATGATCAGAGTGCCGCTGCCGTGGCGCGAGCCGAGCAGTCCACCGGTACCTTGCGCGAGTGCCAGCGTGCAGTTGGGCACCTGCACCTTCGGGTGCGCCTCGCCGCGCAGCTGGCGCACTGCCTCGATCACCTTGGTGATGCCGCCGCGGTTGGCGGGGTGGTTGTTGCACAGGCCGCCGCCGTCGGTGTTGAACGGCAGCTTGCCGATGCCGGAGATCAGGTTGCCGTCCATCACGAAGCGGCCGCCTTCGCCCTTCTTGCAGAAGCCCAGGTCCTCGAGCTGGATCAGCACGGTGATCGTGAAGCTGTCGTAGATCGATGCGTACTGGATGTCGGACGGCTTCACGCCGGCCTCGGCGAACGCGATCGGGCCGGACACGGCCGCGCCGGAGTAGGTGAGGTCGACATGGCCGCCGTCCTGGCCCTTGATGGCCTCGCCGGCACCGAGCAGATTGACCACCGGGCGCTTCAGCGAGCGCGCGATCTCGGGGCGCACCACCAGCAGCGCGCCGCCGCCGTCGCTGACCACGCAGCAGTCGAGCTTGTGCAGCGGGTCGGAGATCATCGGCGAGTCGATCACGTCCTCGACCGTGACCACGTCGCGCAGCATCGCGTTCGGGTTGTACTGCGCATGGGTCGACGCGGCGACCTTGATCCAGGCGAGCTGCTCGGCCGTGGTGCCGTACTCGAACATGTGGCGCGCCGCGGCGAGCGCATACATGTTGACCGTGACCGGGTTGTAGGGCTGCTCCCAGGCCACATCGGGCGTGATCGGCATGGTGAAGCGCGGCGCGACGCCGCTGGAGCCTTCGCTGCGCGGCCGGCCCGACAGCGTGATCAGCGCGACGTTGCACTTCCCCGCCGCGATCGCCTGCGCCGCGTGCGAGACATGCAGCAGGTAGGCCGAGCCGCCGGTGTCGGAGCTGTCGATGTGGCGGACCTTCAGCCCGAGGTAGTCGACCATGTTGTTGGCGCCCAGGCCCGGCGCATCGCCGGCGCAGAAGTAGCCGTCGACGTCTTTCAGCGACAACCCGGCGTCCTGCAGCGCGCCGCGCGCGCATTCGGCATGCAGCTGGGCGATGGTCTTGTCGGGGGCCTTGCGGGTGGGGTGTTCGAACGCGCCTGCGATGCAGGCCTGTCGTTTGAGGGACATGCGAGAGTCTTTCGTGTTGACGCGATTTGCTGGTAAAGCATATCATTGGTTCTACCATCAAACAAGGATCAGAACCATGACGCCTCTCGTCTCTCTCAAAGGCCACACCGTCGTCGTCACCGGCGCCGGCCAGGGCATCGGCAAGGCGTTGGCCGAACTCGTCATCGAACTCGAAGGCCAGGTCGTCGCGGTCGACATGAACGGCGACACGCTGAAGGCCGCGATGGCGCCGCTGCCCGCCGAACGCGTGATGACGGTGGTCGGCAGCGTCGCCGACCTGGACCTCGCGACGAAGTCGGTCGCGGAAGCGGTGGAGCGCTTCGGCGCCATCCACGGCCTGGTCAACAACGCCGGCATCACGCGCCCCGCCATGATCGAGAAGATGACCGCGCAACAGTGGAAGGACGTGATCGACGTGCATCTCACCGGCAGCTTCTATTGGCTGCAGGCGGTCGGCCGCCACATGCTGGCGCGCTCGCGCGACGGCGACACCACCGGCGGCTCGATCATCAACATCTCGTCCGACGCCGGGCGCAAGGGCTCGATCGGCCAGATCAACTACGCCGCCGCCAAGGCCGGCATGCTGGGCATGACGATGACGGCCGCGAAGGAATGGGGCCGCTACAACATCCGCACCAACTCGATCTGCTTCGGCGTGGTCGAAACGCCGATGACCGAGGTAGTGCGCGGCGAGAAGTTCAAGGACAACATCCTGGCGCAGATCCCGCTCGGGCGCTGGTCGACCCCGCAGGAGGCGGTGCGCATGCTGGCGTTCCTGCTATCCGATGCGGCCAGCTACATGACCGGCCAGCACATCGGCGTCAACGGCGGCTTCCACATCAGCCTGTGAGCGCGGAGGTGCCCGATGCCGCGCGCCTCGCGGCCTACATGCGCGAGCACGTCGAGGCCTTCGACGGCCCGCTGGCGGTGCGCAAGGTCGAAGGCGGGCAGTCGAACCCGACCTTCATCGTCGACGCCGGCGCGCGCCGGTACGTGCTGCGGCGCAAGCCCGCCGGCCAGATCCTGCAGTCGGCGCATGCGGTCGACCGCGAGTTCCGCGTGCTTCGGGCGTTGCAGGGCTCGACCGTGCCGGTGCCGCGTGCGCGTGCGCTGTGCGAAGACCTCTCGGTGCTCGGCAGCGCGTTCTACCTGATGGACTTCGTCGACGGCCGCATCCTGACCGACCAGACGCTGCCCGGCATGACGCCGGAACAGCGCCGCGCCCACTATGCCGAGTTGAACCGCGTGATGGCGGCGCTGCACGGCGTCGACCACCGCGCGATCGGTCTGGCCGACTACGGGCGCGAGGAGCGCTACTTGGAGCGCCAGATCGAGCGCTGGACGAAGCAATACCGCGGCGCCGAGACGCGCCGCATCGAAGCGATGGAATCGCTGCTGGCCTGGTTGCCGGCGCACGTGCCCGCGCAGGCGGGCGCCGGCATCGTGCATGGCGACTTCCGGCTCGACAACGTGATCTTCCATGCCACCGAGCCGAGCATCGTCGCCGTGCTCGACTGGGAGCTGTCGACCATCGGCGACCCGCTGGTCGACTTCGCCTACCACTGCCTGAGCTGGCGGCTCGCGCTCGGCGTGCACCGCACGCTGGTCGGCATGGGCGATGCGGACCTCGCCGCGCTCGGCATCCCGACCGAGGCCGAACACGTCGCCGCGTACTGCGCGCGCACCGGGCGCGGAGAGAGCGGGCAGATCCCGAACTGGTCGTTCTACCTGGCGTTCAACATGTTCCGCCTGGCGGCGATCCAGCAGGGCATCGCACGCCGTGCGCTCGAAGGCAATGCGGCGAACAGCCGTGCGCAGGCGGTCGCGGCGCGGGTCGAGGCGACCGCGACGGCCGGCTGGGAGATTGCGCGCCGCCTTTGAGCGCCCGAGCGGAGAGGGTCGCGGCGCCGGGGTTTTCCCGTAGCCATCCGATGTGGTGTGAATCCCTATTTGGTTGTACCATTGAAGTCAATATCCGGGGCACCGCGCCAACCGGCCGCCAGCCTTTCCTGGAGACTCCCCATGCCATCGATCCTCGGACTTCCCATCGCCCGCCGCGCCGGCGCATTTTTCCGTCGGGGCGCGCAGCTGCGTTCGGCCGCGCGCTTCCTCGTTGCCGGCTATGCCGTCGCCTTTTCCAGCCTCACCTGCACGCTGGTGATGGCCCAGCCGGCGCCGGTCACGGTGGGCGTCGTCTATCCGATCAAGACCATGCTCGGCCAGCAGGGCAAGCGCGGCGCCGAGCTGGCGGCCGAGATGCTCAATGCGAGCGGCGGGGTGCTCAGGGGCGCCCCGCTCAAGCTCGTGGTCTACGACGACAACTACACGCCGGCCGACGGCGTCGCCGCAGCGCGCAAGCTCGCCAGCGAGGACAAGGTGCCGGTGATCGTCGGCGCGATCAACACCTCGGTGTCGCTCGGCATCAACCAGGTCGCCCAGCAGAACGGCATGATGTTCCTGGCTGCCGTGACCAAGGCGCCGGCCATCACCGACTACGACCGCGCGTTCCGTTTCAACCCGCTGGTCTCGACCGACGGCGAGGTCTTCAACGCCTACCTGAAGGACAAGGTCAAGCCGCAGCGGCTGGCGATCGTGGTCGAGAACGGCGACTACGGCCGCTCGATCATCACCAACATGAAGGCCGCGTTCGGCAGCGCCGTCGTCGCCAGCGAGATGTTCGAGATCCTGAAGCAGAGCGACTTCAGCACGCTCGCCTCGCGCATCAAGTCGGCCAATCCGGACGTGGTCTGCTTCGCCTGGTCGGCGCCCGAGCAGGGCGGCAACCTGCTGCGCACGCTGGCCGAAGCGGGCGTGACCGCCAAGCGCTGCATCCTGCCGGGCTCGATCACGCCGGTGCTGCTCCAGGTCGCCGGCCCGGCCGTCGAAGGCTCGTTCACGGTCGACATCTGGGCGCCGACCATGGCCACCGAGACCAACAAGAAGTTTGTCGCCGCATTCCAGTCCAAGTTCAACGAGATGCCGGGCAAGGTCGACTTCCTCGGCTTCGAATCGATATGGATCCTCGGGCATGCGATCCGCAAGGCCGAGACGGCGACCGACACCGCCAAGCTCGCCGCCACGCTGCGCGCCGGCACCTGGGATTCGCCGCGCGGGCCGGTCAAGTTCCCTGCCGGCCAGGCGACCTCGGAGAAGTGGGTCACGCTGGTGGTGAAGGACGGCAAGATCGTCGTCGGCGAATGATCGTGCGGCTGTAGGCGCTGCCGCGACCCATCCTTCTCCATGTCCGAAGCGCTGCTCCAGCAAATCGTCAACGGCCTGTCGGTCGGCTTCGGTTATGCGCTGATCGCGCTCGGGCTGACGCTGGCCTTTGGCGTGCTGCACGTCATCAACTTCGGCCACGGCGAGGTGGTGATGCTGGGCGCGCTGACGGTCGTGATCGCGACCACCAAGCTCGGCCTGCCGTACCTGATCGCGTTGCCGCTCGCGGCGCTGGTCGGCGCGCTGGTCGGCTGGGTCTTCAACCGCCTCGCGGTCGCGCCGCTGCTGCCGCGCGAGAGTGGCCGCACCGACATCCTGCTGACCACCTTCGCGATGGGCGTGCTGGCCTATCAGGTGGTGCTGTCGATCTGGGGTCCGGCGCCGGCGCGCGTCGACGGGCTGCAGGGCCGCTTCGAGCTCGGTGGCGTCGCCCTGACGGCGCAGCGCCTGTTCATCATCGGCGCCAGCATTGCCACGCTGCTCGCGCTGGAGCAATTGGCGCGGCGCACGCGCTTCGGCGTCGAACTGCGCGCCGTCGCGCAGAGCGAGCACGCGGCGCGCGTGGTCGGCATCGACGTCAAGTCGCTCGGCTCGCGCGCCTTCATCCTCGCCGCCGGGATCGCCGGCTTCGGCGGCGGCCTGCTTGCGCCGATCACTTCCTATTCGCCGGCGCTCGGCCAGGCGGTGCTGATCAAGGCCTTCGTGATCGTCGTCATGGGCGGGCTCGGCAGCGCGCTCGGCGCGGTGGTCTGTGCGCTCGGCATCGGCGTGATCGAGGCGATGCTCGGGCTGTATGTCGACGAGAGCGTCGCCACCGGTTGCGTCTACGGCCTGATGCTGCTGACGCTGCTGCTGCGGCCGCAGGGGCTGCTGGGGTCGCGCACATGACCCGCAGCGTGAGAGATCTGCTGCTCGGCCTGCTGCTGGTCGCCATCGTCGCCACCGTGCTGCGCTCGGCCTACTGGCTCGACGTCGCGGCCTACGCCGGCGTGCTCGCAGTGTTCGCGCTCGGCGTCGCAGTGGCCTTCGGCCAGCTCGGCTACGTCAGCTTCGGCCATGCCGCCTTCCTCGGGCTGGGCGCCTACACGGCAGGGCTGCTCGTCACCGCGCTGGGCTGGAACTACTGGGCCGTGCTGCCGCTCTGCGTGATCCCCGGGCTGCTGCTCGGCGCCTTGCTCGGCGTGATCTCGGCGCGGCTGAGCGGCGCCTACTTCGCGATCGCTACGCTGGTCGTCGCCGAGATGCTGCTGCTGCTCGCGAGCCACTGGGTCGAGCTGACGCACGGGCCGATGGGACTGATGGTGTCGGTATCCCCCGTGCCCGGCGCGCAGGCGATCGGGTGGAATGCGCAGCAGGCCTATCTGGCGGTGGTCGGCGCGGCGCTGGTGCCGGCCTTCGTGCTGCTGCGCAACCTGCGCGCGAGCGCCACCGGCCGCTGCTGGGATGCGATCCGCGAGGCGCCGGCGCTGGCCGAGTCGCTCGGCATCGCGACGGCGCAGGCGCGGGTGCTCAACATCGCGCTCTCGGGCGGGCTCGCGGCGCTGGCCGGCGGCCTGCTGGTCCCGAAGGTGTTCGTGCTGTCGCCGGCGCTGTTCGGCGTCACCAACTCGGCCACCGGCATCCTCGCGGTGATCCTCGGCGGCAAGGCCACGCTGTTCGGGCCGCTGCTCGGCGGCGCGCTGTTCGCGGCGCTGCCGGAGGCGCTGCGTTTCCTGGGCGAACTGAACTTCGCCGCGTTCGCGCTGATGCTGCTGATCGCGGTACGCGTGCTGCCGGACGGCATCGTCGGCTGGCTCATGAAGCGCACGGCGCTGCAACGCCGCTTCGCGCGCCGCGCTGCAGGCGATGCGCTGCCGCCGGCCACGCCACTGGTCGCGCGCGCACACCGGGCCGATCCCGCGCTGCAGGTGCGCCAGGTCAGCCGCCATTTCAAGGGCCTGAAGGCGGTGGAGGATGTGTCCTTCGAGGTGCGCAGCGGCGAGATCGTCGGCCTGATCGGTCCGAACGGCGCCGGCAAGACGACGCTGCTGAGCATGCTGAGCGGCTTCCTGCCGACCACGCACGGCAGCATCCAGGCGTTCGGCCAGGACATCGCGGGCCTGGCGCCGCACCGCGTCGCACGCGGCGGCGTGGTGCGCAGCTTCCAGCAGACGGCGGTGTGCGCGTCGCAGACCGTGCTGGTCAACATGCGCATCGCGGCGCACCTGCACCGGCCGGTCGGCTTCTTCGGTGCGCTGGTGGGGACGACGGCGGCGCGCCTGCGCGAACGCGAGCGCCTCGCGCATGCACTGGGCTGCCTGCAGGAGGTGGGGCTGGTCGACCGGCTCGACGCACTGGCCGGCAGCCTGCCCTATGGCGAGCAGAAGCTGCTCGGCGTCGCGATGGCACTCGCCGCCGAGCCGGCCGTGCTGCTGCTCGACGAGCCCGCCGCCGGCCTCAACCACACCGAGGCCACGCGCCTGGCCGGCGTGCTGCGCGAACTGCGCGCCAAGGGCATGACGCTGGTCGTGGTCGATCACAACCTGAAGATGTTGATGTCGCTGGTCGACCGCGTGGTCGTGTTGCACCACGGCGTCAAGATCGCCGATGGCGCACCGCACGAGGTGACGACGCGGACCGAGGTCGTGCAGGCGTACCTGGGCCAGGCGGCCGCTCCGGCCGAAGAAATGGCGGAGGCCAGCGCATGACTTCCGATGCGATCTTGAAGGTCGAGAGTCTTGCGGTGCGTTATGGTGAAACCACGGCGCTGCGCGGCGTCTCGATCGCGGTCGCGCGCGGCGAGGTGATCGCCCTGATCGGTGCCAACGGCGCCGGCAAGTCGTCGCTGCTGAACGCGCTGATGGGCCTGGTGCCGGCCGCAGGCGGGCGCCTGCGTTGCGGCACCACCGTGCTCGACGGACTGCCGACGCGCGCCCGCATCGCGGCCGGCCTTGCGTTGTCACCGGAAGGGCGGCGCGTGTTCCCTGACCTGTCGGTCGAGGAGAACCTCGACCTCGGCGACCTGGGCCGCGATCTCGCGCAACGTCAGGTCCGCCGCGCGGTCGTCTGCAGACGCTTTCCGCGTCTGCTCGAACGGCGGCTGCAGCGCGCCGGCACGCTGTCCGGCGGCGAGCAGCAGATGCTCGCGATCGGCCGCGCCCTGATGGCCGACCCGAGCGTGCTGCTGCTCGACGAGCCGACGCTCGGCCTGGCGCCGCGCATCGTGGGCGAGATCGCGCAGTTCGTGGGCGAGATCCGCGCCGCCGGCGTCGCGGTGGTGCTGGCCGAGCAGAACGCCGAGATGGCGCTCGGCGTGGCCGACCGCGCCTACGTGCTGCAGAACGGCGAGATCGTGATGGACGGCCCGGCCGCCGAACTGGCGGTTCGGCCCGAGGTGCGCAGCGCCTACCTGGGCCTCTGATGAAGGACGGCGAGATGCAATCGATGACCGAGCCGCTCGGCTTTCCCGAAGGGCCGATCGCGCTGGCCGACGGCAGCGTGCTGCTGGTCGAGATCCGGTCCGGCCTGCTGACGCGCGTCGGGCCCGATGGCCGCCGGCAGACGATCGCGCACCCCGGCCCCGGCCCGAACGGTGCCGCGATCGGCCCCGACGGCGCCTGCTACGTCTGCAACGGCGGCGGCTTCGAATGGCACCCGCAGCCTGACGGCAGCGTGCGCCCGGGCCTGCAGCCGGCCGACTACGCAGGCGGCAGCATCGCCCGCGTCGACCTCGCGACCGGTGCCGCCAGCGTGCTCTACACCCACAGCGACAAGGCACCGCTGCGCGGCCCGAACGACATCGTGTTCGATGCCCACGGCGGCTTCTGGTTCACCGACATCGGCAAGCGCCGCCCGCGCGACGGCGACCATGGCGCCGTCTGCTACGCCCTGCCGGACGGCAGCGGCTGCCGCGAGGTGATCCAGCCGCTGACGACGCCGAACGGCATCGGCCTGTCGCCCGACGGAAAGCGCCTGTACGTCGCCGAGACCACGACCGGCCGCCTCTGGGCCTGGACCCTCGGCGAGCCCGGCACGATCGTGCGCGATGCGTCCTCGCTCGCGGCCCACGGCGGCACGCTGGTCGCCGGCCTGCCGGGCTACCAGCTGTTCGATTCGCTGGCGGTCGAGGCCGGCGGCAACATCTGCGTTGCGACGCTGTTCAACGGCGGCATCACGGTGATTTCGCCCGACGGTGCATCGATCGAGCATGTACCGATGCCCGACCTGTTCACCACCAACATCTGCTTCGGCGGCCCCGACATGCGCACCGCGTACATCACGCTGTCGTCCACCGGCCGGCTGGTCGCGGTGCCGTGGCCGCGGCCTGGGCTGCGGCTGAACTTCTAGGACCGTCATGGATTTCACGCTTTCGCCCCGCGCCCAGCAACTCCAGGACCAACTGCTCGCCTTCATGGAGCGCCACGTCTACCCGGCCGAGGCCCGCTTCGCCGCCGAACTCGATGCCGGCGGGCGCTGGCACGAGCCGGAGGTGATGGAGGAGCTGAAGGCGCTGGCCAGGCAGGCCGGCCTGTGGAACCTGTGCCTGCCGGACGACGGCCAGGGCGGCGGTCTCAGCAACCTCGACTACGCACCGCTGGCCGAGATCATGGGCCGCTCGCCAATAGCGCCCGAAGTCTTCAACTGCTCGCCGCCCGACAGCGGCAACATGGAGATCCTGGCGCGCTATGCCAGCCCGGCGCAGAAGGAGCGCTGGCTCGGGCCGCTGCTCGAAGGCCGCATCCGCTCCTGCTTCTCGATGACCGAGCCGGGCGTGGCGTCGTCCGATGCGACCAACATCGAGGCGCAGATCGTGCGCGACGGGGACCACTATGTGATCAACGGACGCAAGTGGTGGACCTCCGGCATCGCCGACCCGCGCTGCGCGGTGATCATCTTCATGGGCAAGAGCAACCCGACCAACCCGGACCAGTACCGCCAGCAATCGATGGTGCTGATCCCGCGCGACACGCCCGGCATCACGGTCGTGCGCAACCTGACGGTGTTCGGCTATGACGACGCGCCGCACGGCCACTCCGAGGTGCTCTACGAGAACGTGCGCGTGCCGCTCGATCACATGCTGCTCGGCGAGGACCGAGGCTTCGAACTCGCCCAGGGCCGCCTCGGCCCGGGCCGCATCCACCACTGCATGCGGCTGATCGGCCGCGCCGAGCGCTGCCTCGACCTGATGTGCCAGCGCGTCGGCCAGCGAGTCGCGTTCGGCAAGCCGATCGCGAACCAGACGGTGACGCTGGAGCGCATCGCCGAGGCGCGCGTCGCGATCGACCAGGTCCGGCTGCTGACGCTGCACGCGGCCTGGAAGATGGACGCGCACGGCATCAAGCACGCGCGCAAGGAGATCGCGATGATCAAGGTCGCCGCGCCGGCGATGGCCTGCAAAGTCATCGACTGGGCGATCCAGGCGCACGGCGCGGCCGGCGTCTCGGGCGACTTCCTGCTGGCGCGCTCGTATGCGCAGGCACGCGGCCTGCGCATCGCCGATGGCCCCGACGAAGTCCATCGCAACCAGATCGGCCGGCTCGAGCTGGCCCGCTTCAAACCCACGGCCCACTGAGCCAACCGGAGAACCCCCCATGTACATGCCGCCGAATTCCAGACTCAAGCTCGATCCGAAGGACGAATACACCCACACGCCCGAAGCCGCCGGCAACTACAACGAGAGCATGTACTTCAATGCCTTCGACTCGAAGGTCGGCATCGGTGCGTGGTTCCGCATCGGCAACCGGCCGAACGAGGGCCATGCCGAGATGAGCTGCTGCATCTACCTGCCGAACGGGAAGGTCGCCTTCATGTTCAACCGGCCGAGCATCGCGAACAACGACGCGATGGACGCGGCCGGCATGCGCTTCGACGTGGTCGAACCCTTCAAGCGGCTGCGCTGCAGCTACGAGGGCGAGTTGCTCATCATGGACGACCCGCATGCGATGGCCGACCCGAGCAAGGCGTTCAAGGCCTACCCGAAGAAGCCCGGTTCCTTCGTGCTCGACTTCGAGGGCATCTCGCCGATGCACGGCGGCGAGATCGTCACGATGGACGGCCAACCGATCGAGGTCGACCCGGAGGAGTCCGTCTACCGCGGCCACACCGAGCAGAACATGGCGGTGACCGGCCACATCACGGTCGACGGCCAGCGCCACGACTTCACCGACGGCACCGGCTACCGCGACAAGTCCTGGGGCCCGCGCCACTGGCACAGCTTCTTTTGGTACAAGTGGATTCCGGTCACCTTCGACCGCGACTTCGGCGTGCTGCTCTCGATCAAGGGCCGCCCCGAAGGCGGGCCGAACCGCATCAGCGGCAACGTGCTGCGCAACGGCGTCTACGAGCCGGTCGTCGACGGCCGCATCGAGACCGACTACGACGACGCCTGGTATCCGCGCGGCCTGACCGTCACGATGACCACCGCGCAGGGCGTCTACGTGATCGAGGGCAAGGTCCTGTCGACCGTGCCGCTGCGGCACAAGCGCAAAGGCAGCAGCGACTGGCGCACCTACACGCGTATCACCGAGAGCATGACCGAATACACCTGCAACGGCCGCACCGTGCTGGGCATGACCGAGTTCTGCGACGTGATGAACGAAGGCGTGCCGATCTCCGAAGCCGGCACGGCCAAGGCGACGGCATGAGTGCAGCGAGCAATCTGTTGATCGAGCGCGACGGCGGCGTCGCGATCCTGACGCTGAACCGGCCCAGCTCGAAGAACGCGCTCGACATCGCGCTGACCGATGCACTCGCCGGCGCGCTGCAGGAACTGCAGCGCGACGACGGCGTGCGCGCGATCGTGCTGACCGGCGCCGGCGGGGATTTCTGCGCCGGCGGCGACGTGAAGGGCATGGGCCAGGGCGGTCCGCGCAACGCCGAGCAGCGCCGAGCCGCGATGACGCGCTACCGCGAGCTGGCGCTGGCGCTGCTCGGCCTCGACAAGCCGCTCGTGGCGGCGCTCGACGGCGTCGCCTACGGCGCCGGCATGAGCATGGCGCTGACGGCCGACATCGTGCTGGTCAGCAGCCGCGTGCGCCTGGCCATGGTGTTCCACCGCATCGGCCTGGTGCCGGACGTCGGTGCCTGGTATACGCTGCCGCGCGTGGTCGGGCTGCAGCGCGCGAAGGAGTTGATCTTCTCGGCGCGCGAGGTCGGCGCCGACGAGGCGCAGCGCATCGGCCTGGCGCTCGAAGTGCTGGCGCCCGACGACCTGATGCCGCGCGCCCGCGCGATCGCGCAGAGCTTTGTCGGCGCTTCGGCGACCGCGATGAGCCTGAGCAAGAAGGCGCTGCAGTCGTCGCTGCAGAGCGAGCTCGCGACCATGCTCGACCTGGAAGCGCTGTCACAGCCGATCGCCGCGGGCAGCGACTACGCCGCCGAGGCGGTGCGCCGCTTCGGCGCCAAGGAGCCGGCGCAGTTCCGCTGGCCCGCCGCCGCACCTTCCTCCAAGACCTGATCCGAACGACACCACTTCATGATCGACTACGACAAGACCCGCGCCTGGCGCTCTGCCGACGTGCGCCATAGCTACACCTCGAAGGACACCATCCTCTATGCGCTCGGCCTGGGCATCGGTGCCGACCCGCTCGACGCGAAGCAGCTGCGCTTCACCTACGAGAAGGACCTGGTCGCGCTGCCGACGATGGCGGCGGTGCTGGCCTCGCCCGGCCCGTGGATGCGCGAGCGCACCGAGCTCGGCATCGACTTCTTCAAGCTCGTGCACGGCGAGCAGGGCGTGACGATGCACGCGCCAATGCCGGCCGCCGGCACGCTGATCGGCCGCAGCCGCGTCACGCGCATCGTCGACAAGGGCGAGGGCAAGGGCGCGGTGATGCACGTCGAGAAGGAGCTGACCGACGAGACCAGCGGCCAGCTCATCGCGAGCGCCGAGCAGGTGCTGTTCCTGCGCGGCGACGGCGGCTTTTCCAAGGGCAGCGGCGGCGACGCGCCGGCACCGGCGCCGGCCGCGATGCCCGGCGGCGCGCCCGACCTCACCATCGAGCTGCCGACGCGCCCCGATGCGGCCTTGCTGTACCGCCTCTCGGGCGACCTGAATCCCTTGCACATCGACCCCGCATTCGCTGCCAAAGCAGGCTTTCCGAAGCCGATCCTGCACGGGCTGGCCACTTACGGCATGGCGTGCGCCGCCGTGGTGCAGCAGTTCTGCGATGCCGACCCGGCGCGGCTCACGTCCATCCGCGCGCGGCTGTCGTCGCCGGTCTTTCCGGGGGAGACATTGAGCATGGACTTCTGGCGCGCCGGTGCCGGCGAGGTCGCGTTCCGTGCGCGCGTTCCGGCGCGCGACGTGGTGGTGCTGACCAACGGGCGCGCCACGCTCCGGCCATGACCCTGCCCACGATCCCGCGGACGATGCGCGCCTGGCGCGTGGAGGCGTTAAGCGAAGCCGGCACGCTGGAGCAGCGCGAGATCGCGGTGCCCACGCCGGCTGCCGACCAGTACCTGGTGCGCGTCGAGGCCGCCGGCCTGGCCTTCGGCGACACGCTGATCGTGCGTGGCAAGTACCAGGTCAAGCCGCCGCTGCCGTTCACGCCCGGTTCCGAGATCGTCGGCACCATCGTCCGCGGCGACGGCCCGCTCGCGGTCGGCACGCGCATCGCGAGTTCCTGCCAGCAGGGCGGCTTCGCCGACTACGCGGTGGCGCCGCAGAACGCGGCCTGGCCGCTCGACGCGCGCACGCCGGCCGGTGCCGCGCTCGCGCTGCGAAGCAACTTCCCGACCTCGCTGTTCGCACTGCGCCATGCCGGCCACTTGAAGGCCGGCGAGACGCTGCTGGTCCACGCCGGTGCCGGCGGCGTCGGCAGCGCCGCGGTGCAACTCGGCAAGCTGATGGGCGCGCGCGTGATCGCGACCGCCGGCGGCGCAGCCAAGGTGCAGGCCTGCCTCGATGCCGGTGCCGATGCGGCGATCGACTACCGCGACGCGGACTGGGTCGCCGAGGTCAAGCAGCTCGCGCCCGGCGGCGTCGACGTGGTCTACGACCCCGTCGGCGGCGAGACGGGGGCGCAGAGCCTGCGCTGCCTCACGTTCGGCGCGCGCTACCTGGTGATCGGCTTCGCCGGCGGCACGCTGACGGCGCTGCCGGCGAACCGCCTGCTGCTGCACAACGCGAGCGCGGTCGGCGTGCTGTGGGGCGAGGTGCGCAAGCGCGACCCGGCGTTTGCGGCCGAACTCACGCGCGAGATCTACGGCTGGCACGGCGACGGCCGCCTGCAGCTGCTGCCGGGCCGCGGCTACGGCTTCGAGCAGGCGCCCGAGGCGCTCGCGGCGCTCGACGGCCGCGCCAGTGTCGGCAAGGTTTGGCTCGAGTTCTGAGGGACGATCCATGCAGATCTTCGAAGGCCTGAAGGTGATCGACGCGGCCGGCTTCATCGCCGCGCCGGGCGCGGCGACGATCCTGTCCGACTTCGGTGCCGAGGTCATCAAGATCGAGCCGCCGGGCGAGGGCGACGGCTTCCGCAAGGTCTTCCGGATCCCGAACCAGCCGGTCTCGGAACACAACTACCTGTGGATGCAGGTCGCCCGCAACCGTCGTGCGCTCGCGCTCGACCTGAAGCAGGCCGAGGGGAGGGCGGTGCTGCACCGCCTCGCGGCGTCGGCCGACGTGCTGATCACCAACTACCCGCCGCACCAGCGCGCGCGGCTCGGCCTGGCGTGGGAGCAGATCGAGCCCCTGAATCCGCGCCTGGTCTATGCGTCGCTCACCGGCTATGGCGAGACCGGCCCCGAGGCCGACAAGCCCGGCTTCGATGCGACGACCTACTGGGCGCGCAGCGGCCTGGCCGACCTGACCCGGCCCGACCCGGACGGCCCGCCCGCGAACCCGGCCAACGGCCTGGGCGACCAGCCGACCGCAGGCATGCTGTTCGGCGCGATCGTCACCGCGCTGTACCGACGCGAGCGCACCGGCCGGGGCGGGCGAGTCACCACCTCGCTGCTGTCCAACGGTGCCTGGGCCAATGCGATGCAGATCCAGGCCGCGCTGGTCGGCGGCGACGTGGTCTACCGGCAGCCGCGCTCGCGGCCGCGCAACGCGCTGACCAATTTCTACCGCTGCGCCGATGGCCGCTGGTTCATCCTGAGCCTGATCAGCGAGGAGCGCGACTGGCCGAACTTCGCACCGCTGGTCGGTCTCGGCCACCTGCGCGACGACGTGCGCTTCGCGACGCTGGCGCAGCGGCGCGCCCATGCCGCGGAGTTGACGTTGCAGCTCGACGGCGCCTTCGCGCAGCGCGACAGCGTCGCATGGCAGGCGCTGTTCGAGGCCGCCGGCCACACGGTCGGGCTGGTCGCGCGCACCGCCGATGTCGTCACCGACGAACAGATGCGCCTGTGCGGCGCGTTGATCGAGGCAGACGGCATCCCGGGCACCGGCCTCACGGTCGACAGCCCGTTCCGCATCGACGGCGAGGCCAAGACGCGGCCGCAGCCCGCGCCCGCGGTCGGCCAGCACAGCGATGCGGTGCTGCGCGATGCCGGCTTCGACGCGGAACAGATCGCCCGGCTGCGCCAGGCCGGCGTGGTCGCCTGAACCTGCTTTCCATCACGAGAGTCCCCATGAGCTTCACCAGCACCGAGAACGTCGACGAGGTCGTCCGCATGGAACGCGTCGGCGCGCACATCGCCGTCGTCACGCTGAACCGCCCGCACGCGCGCAACGCGGTCAGCACCGCACTGACGCAGGCGCTGTCCGCGCACGTCAAGACGATCGAGGCCGACCCGACGATCCGCGTCGCGATCCTGACCGGCGCCGGCACGCAGGCCTTCTGCGCCGGCGCAGACCTGAAGGAGATGTCGGCCGGCGCGAGCTCGCGGCAGCGCTCCACGCCCGAGGGCGGCTTCGCCGGCTTCGTGTTCGCGCCGCGCAGCAAGTTGTGGATCGCCGCCGTCAATGGCGCCGCGGTCGCCGGCGGCTTCGAGCTGATGCTCGCCTGCGACATGGCGGTGGCCTCCAGCGCGGCGATCTTCGGCCTGCCCGAAGTCCAGCGCGGGCTGGCGGCGACGGCAGGCGGCATCTACCGACTGCCGCGCCGTGTGCCGCGCGGCATCGCGCTCGAGATGATCGCGACCGGCGAGCCGATCGATGCGCAACGCGCGCAGGCGCTCGGGCTGGTCAACCGCCTGGTCGCGCCCGAAGAGGTGCTGTTGGAGGCCCTGCGCATTGCCGAACGGGTGAGCCGCAATGCGCCGTTCGCCGTGGCGCTGAGCCTCGAACTCGCGCGCCGCGCGCACGAACTCGACGACGTGACGGCGCGCGGCCTGGCGCACCACGTCACCGAACGCATCCACGCGAGCGAGGACGCGAAGGAAGGCCCGCGCGCGTTCGCCGAACATCGCGAGCCGGTCTGGCAAGGCCGTTGAGAAAAGGCGGAAGCACGATGACCACCGATGCGCATGACGACCTGAAGATCCTGGCCACCGGCCTGGACTTTCCCGAGGGGCCGATCGCGATGCCCGACGGCTCGGTCGTGTTCGTCGAGATCGGCGCCGGACAACTGAGCCGATGCCGGCCGGACGGCAGCGTCGAAGCGGTCGCGAAGCCCGGCGGCGGGCCGAACGGCGCCGCGATCGGCCCCGACGGCGCCTGCTACGTCTGCAACAACGGCGGCTTCGTCTGGCACACCGACCCGAACGGCGGGCGCTATCCGCATGGCCGCGCGCCCGACTATGCCGGCGGCCGCATCGAGCGCATCGACCTGGCCACGGGCAAGGTCGAGCGGCTCTACGAGCGCACCGAGCGCGGGCCGCTCTCAGGGCCGAACGACATCGTGTTCGATGCGCACGGCGGCTTCTGGTTCACCGACCTCGGCGCGATGGGCGAGCGCGAGATCGAGCGCGGCCGCATCTGCTATGCACGCGCCGACGGCTCGATGGTCCGCGACGTGGTGGTGCCGATGCTCACGCCGAACGGCATCGGCCTCGCGCCGGACGGCAAGACGCTCTACGTGGCCGAGACCGTGACCGCGCGCGTCTGGGCCTTCGAGGTCGGCGGGCCGGGCGAGCTGGCGCTGCGGCCGTTCCCCGCGCTGACGCCGGGCACGCTGCTCTATGCGTCGAGCGTCTACTGCATGTTCGACTCGCTCGCGGTCGAGGCCAACGGCAACGTCTGCGTCGCGACCATCGGGCCGCCCGGCATCGCAGGCATCACGGTGATCTCGCCGCAGGGCGAACTGGTCGAGCGCGTTCCGATGCCCGATCGCTCGACCACCAACCTCTGCTTCGGCGGCGCCGACCTGCGCACTGCGAGCATCACGCTCTCGCGCACCGGCCGGCTCGCGCAGCTGCAGTGGGCGCGGCCCGGACTGGCATTGAACCCATGAGCGGCGCCACCGCACTGGTGCTGCGCGAGGATGCCGACGGCATCTGCACGCTGACCCTGAACCGCCCCGACAAGCTCAACGCGGTGACGCCCGCGCTGTTCACCGAACTGCGCGCGCACCTCGACGCGATCGCGGCCGACGGCGACGCGCTCGGCGTGATCGTGCTGCGCGGCGCGGGCAAGAGCTTCTGCGCCGGCCACGACCTGGCCGAGGTCGGCGCGATGGACCTGGCCTGGCTGCGGCACGAGTCGCGCACGCTCGAGATGTTCGCGCAGCTGCCGCAGATCGTGATCGCCGCGGTGCACGGCCACTGCATCACCGGCGGGCTCGAGCTCGCACTCGCGGCCGACTGGATCGTCGCGGCCGAGTCGGCACGCTTCGCCGACACGCACGGCAAATACGGCCTGGTGCCGGCCTGGGGCATGAGCCAGCGCCTGCCGCGACGGGTCGGCGCGGCGCGTGCGCTCGAGCTGATGACCACCTGCCGGCGCGTCGACGGGCACGAGGCCGAGCGCATCGGCCTCGCGAACAGCTGCATCGCCGACGACCAGTTCGACGCGGGCGTGGCCGCACTGGCGCGCGCGATCCTCGCGAACGCGCGCCACAGCAACACGGTCAACAAGCGGCTGGTGCACGACACCGACGGCATGAGCCTCGGGCAGGGCATGGCGCACGAGCTGTTCCGCTCGCCCGGATCGCAAAAGCGCGTGCCGGGCGCGCAGGCCTGATCCACACACGGGAACCGCCATGAGCATATTCAACGGGCTGAAGGTGATCGATGTCGCGAGCTACGTGGCGGCACCGGCCGCCGCCACGATCCTGTCGGACTTCGGTGCCGACGTGATCAAGATCGAGCCGCCCGAAGGCGGCGACGGCTACCGCTGGATGTCGGCGCTGCCGAACCTGCCGAAGAGCGAGCACAACTACACCTGGGCACTGGTGTCGCGCAACAAGCGCGGGCTGGCGCTCGACCTGAAATCCGCTGCCGGGCAGCGCGTGCTCCGGCGCCTGGTCGAAGCGGCCGACGTGCTGATCACCAACTACCCGCCGGACGTGCGCGCCAAGCTCGGGCTCGACCATGCGACGCTCGCCGCGCTGAACCCCCGCCTGATCCATGCCGCCGTCAGCGGCTACGGCGAGACCGGGCCCGATGCGAATCAGCTCGGCTTCGACGCCACCGCGTATTTCGCGCGCTCCGGCCTGACCGACGTCACGCGCCCGCACGAGCACGCGGCGCCGGTCTCGCCGGCGCTGGCGCAGGGCGATGGCCCGACCGCCGCCATGCTGTACGGCGCGATCGTCACCGCGCTCTACCAGCGCGAGCGCACCGGCCAGGGCGCCGGCGTGACGACCTCGCTGCTGGCGAACGGAATCTGGTCGAACGGCCCGATGGTGCAGGCCGCCCTGTGCGGCGCCGAGATCCGCTACCGCTGGCCGCGCGAGGCGCCGCGCAGCGCGCTCAGCAACGTCTACGCGTGCCGCGACGGGCGCTGGTTCCAGATCGCGATGACGGCCGAGGACAAGCTCTGGCCGCGGCTGGTCGAGCTGCTCGGGCTCGAGGCGCTGGCGCAGGACCCGCGCTTCGCCGCGCTGCCCGAGCGGCGTGCCAACGCGCCTGCGTTGACGGCCGAGTTCGACCGCGTGTTCGCGACCCGCGATGCGGCCGACTGGCTCGCGCGTTTCGAAGGCCGCGGCTTCACGGTCTCGGTCGTCACGCGCCTGGCCGACGTGCCGAACGACGCGCAGGCCGTGCATGCCGGCGCAATCGTGCCGGCCGACGGCATCGGCGGCACCGACCGTACGGTCGACAGCCCGTTCCGCATCGCCGGCATCGACAAGGTGCGGCCGCGTCGCGCGCCCGAACTCGGCGAACACAGCGACGAGGTACTGCGCGAGCACGGCTTCGATGCCGCCGAGATCGCCGCGCTGCGGCGCGACCGCGTGGTGGCCGGATGAGCCTGCCCGACGCGCTCGCGCGACGCCTCGCGCTGCCGCTCGTGGCCGCGCCGATGCTGAAGGCGTCGCGGCCCGAACTCGTGATTGCGGCGTGCCGGCAGGGCGTGATCGGCGCCTTCCCGACCGCCAACGCCAGTGGCGCCGAAGGCCTGGACGCATGGCTCACGCGGATCCAGTCCGCCCTCGGGCCGGACGATGCGCCGTGCTGCGCCAACATCATCGTCCACCGCTCGCCCGAGGCGCTTGCCGCCGACATCGATGCGGTGCGGCGGCATCGCGTCGAGCTGGTCATCACCAGCGTCGGCTCGCCGGCGCCGGTGCTCGCGCCGCTGCACGCGGCCGGCTGCACCGTTTTCGCCGATGTGGGCACTCTCGCGCATGCAAAGAAGGCGGTGCAGGCCGGCGTCGACGGCCTGGTGCTGCTGAGTGCCGGTGCCGGCGGGCAGACCGGCTGGCTCAACGGCCTCGCCTTCATCCGGGCGGTGCGCGCGTTCTTCGAGGGCCCGATCGTGCTCGCGGGCGGCATCGCCGACGGGTGGGCGCTCTGGGCTGCGCAGGCCGCGGGCGCCGACCTGGCCTACATGGGCACCAGGTTCATCGCCACCGAAGAGAGCGGCGCCACGCCCGCGTACCGCCGGATGCTGGTGGACTCCAGCCTCGACGACGTGCTGCTGACGCGCGCCTTCACCGGCCTGCGCACCAGCATGCTGCGGCCTTCGATCCTCGCGGCCGGCCTCGATCCGGAGTCGCTCGACGAGCAGGCGACGCCCGAGCAGACCAAAGCCTTGTTCAGTGCCTCGCGCTCGACCTTCGACAATGCCGGCGCGCCGGCCGGCCCGCAACGCTGGCGCGACATCTGGAGCGCCGGGCATTCGGTGAGCGGCGTGGATCACATCGAGCCGGTGGCCGAACTGATTGCCCGCACGCGCGCCGAGTACGTCGCGGCAATGGCACACGCACGGGCACTGATCGACCGCTTCGGGGCCGAATAGGCGGCAACGCCTTCAGGCATGCGGCGCGCGCGGACCCCGGCGCCGGCGGAACTCACCGGCCTCGCCACATGCGACCCAGGGTTTTCACCGAATATCACTAATCAATGGTTGAACCAGACTATGGCCAACCACAAAGAAGGCCATCGATGAGATATCTGCACCGCCGAGATTTCACGCACCGCGCCCTCGCTGCCGCCGCTTTGCCCCTGTTGCCCGCGGTTGCACGCGCCCAGGCCGACTGGCCGTCCCGGCCGCTGCGCATCGTGGTCCCGTCGCAGGCCGGCACGTCGGTGGACAACCTGGCGCGCATCTATTCCGAGCACCTGAAGACGGCCCTCAACCAGACCGTCGTCGTCGACAACCGGCCCGGCGCGAACCAGACCATCGGCATCTCGGCCGTCACCTCGTCGCCGGCGGACGGGTACACGTTGCTGCAGGCCTCGACCGAACTGGTGCGCGTGCCGCTGCTCTATACGAGCATGAAGTACGACCCGTTCGAGCTGTTCGTGCCGGTGTCGCAGATGGCCAGCACCAGCAGCCTGCTGTGCGTGCACAGTTCGCTCGGGGTGCGCACGATGCAGGAGTTCATCGAGTACGCGAAGAAGTCGCCCGTGCCGATCAACTACGGCACGCCGGGCAACGGATCGGCGACGCACGTGTACATGGAGGTCCTGGCTCAACATGCGGGCTTCAAGGTCTCGCACATCGCGTACCGCGGCGAAACCGCGCTGGCACCGGATCTCGCGACCGGCCGCCTGGATGCAGGCTGGCTCACTGGCGTGCTGACCAAGCAGTTCCAGAAGGACATCCGGCCGCTGATGTCGGTGAGCGTGCGCAAGCGCCTCACCAACTTCCCCGACGTGCCGACCGGCTACGAACTCAAGATCCCCGGCATGGACGTCGAGGGCTTCGTCGGCTTCTTCATGCTGAAGGGAACGCCGTCGCCCATCGTCGACCGGCTCTCGACCGAGATCGAACGCATCACCGCGCGACCCGAGGTGCGCGATCAGATCCTCAGCTACGCGCTGGAGGTGCCGGCCGTGACCACGCGCGTGCAGTTCGCCACGGTCATGAAGACCTCGGCCGACGAATGGGCCAAGGTGATCCGCCAGTCGGGCGTGAAGGTGGAATAGGGCGCGGCGCCACGCGCCCTACCGGTGCCGCCACTGCGCGGGCGTTTCTCGGCGAGGGCGTTCATTCCTTGCTGATCCTTCGTTCGCGCACGACCTCGCTCCACTGCCGCGATTCCTCGGTCGCCATGGCCGCGAAGGCGGCGCTGCCGATGCTGGAAGGCTGCACGCCGATGTTGCCGAGGATGGTGCGCGTCTCCGGCGTGGCCAATGCCTGCAGCAGCGCCTGCTCGAGCCGGCCGAGCACGGCGGGGTCGGTCTTCGATGGCGCCAGCAGGCCGAACCAGGCGTCGAGCGCGAAACCGGGCAGCGCGGCATCGATGGTCGGCACGCCGGGCACCAGCGGCGTCGGCTTCGCGGCCGCGACGCCGAGCAGCCGGATGCGCCCGGCATCGGCCTGGCCCTTCAGCCCGGCGTTCAGCGTGGTCATGACGCACGCGACCTCGCCGGAGGTGATCGCCTGCTGGGCCGGTCCGCCGCCGGTGTAGGGCACGTGCAGCAGCTTGATGCCGGCCTCGCGCGCGAAACTCTCCATCGCCAGGTGCCCGAGCGAGCCGACGCCGCCGGCCGACGCATAGGCGAGCGGCTGGGCCTGCTGTTTCGCGTAGTCGATCAGGCCTTTGACGTCGGTGGCCGGGATGGCCGCGTTGCAGATCAGCACCAGCGGCGAGACCGCCGCCACCACCAGCGGTTTCAGGTCGGCCATCGTGTAGCCGGTGTCGCGCGAGATCAGCGGGTTGATCAGCACCGCGTTGTTGTTGAGCAGCAGCGTGTTGCCGTCCGGCTTGCTGCGCGCCACGAAGGCCGAGCCGACCGAGCCCGCGGCGCCCGGTTTGTATTCGACGACCACGGTACGGCCGAGCAGCTTCTGCAGCGGCTGCTGCAATGCACGCGCGACGCCGTCGTTGGTGCCGCCGGGCGGTGTCGGCACGATGATGTGCAGCGGCCCCGCGTCGTCGGCCCGCGCGAGCGGAACGGCGAGCGCGGCCAGCAGGCCGAGCGTGGTGCGACGGGAAATCGAGGTGTTGGAGGTGTTCAAGGCGAAGGCTCCTGTTCGGTGGGCGTGAGCGGGCCGTCCGCGTAGAGGCGGATCGGGGTTGAGAGGCCGCCGACCGTGTGCCCCTGGCTGACCAGCAGCCGCAGCAACGAGGTCAGCAGGCCGATCATCGGCATCGGCGCGAGCGACGCGCGGCCGAGGTCGAGCGCGATCTCCATGTCCTTCAGCGCAATCAGCGTCGAGCCGATCAGCTCGCCGCTCAGCATGGCCGGCGCGCAGCGGCGCAGTACGGTCGAGTCGGCGAAGCCGCCTTCGATCGCCTCGGGGAACCGTGCGACGTCGAGGCCCGAGCGCGCGGCCAGGTTCAGCGCCTCGGCCAGCACGGCGGCAGTGCCGAAGCTGATCATCTGGTTGCAGGCCTTCGCGATCTGGCCGCTGCCGGCCGGGCCGAGATGGGTCAGCTTGGCGGCGAAGGACAGCACGACCGGGCGGATGTGTTCGATGTCCGCCGCCGCGCCGCCGGCCAGCACCGACAGCGTGCCGGCGCGGGCACCGGCCACGCCGCCGGACACCGGTGCGTCGACCCAGGCGCCGCCGCAGTCCGCGGCGAACCGTGCGGCAAGGCGACGCGCGTCAGCCGGGTGGATGGTCGAATGATCGGCCACGACCAGGCCGGCGCGGGCGCCATGCGCGATGCCCTCGTCGCCGAACACGAGTTGTTCTACGGCAGCGCCGTCGGTCACGCAGAGGCACAGCAAGTCGACCGAACGCGCCAGCGCGGCCGGGCTCGCGGCGCGCTGCGCGCCCGCATCGACCAGCGCCTGGGACTTGGCCGGATCGCGGTTCCACACCTGCAGGGCGAAGCCGGCATCGAGGATGCGCCGCGCCATCGGCGCCCCGATCGCGCCGAGGCCGGCGAAGCCGACGCGCAATGCGGCGGTGTCCGTGTCGCGCTTCATGCCGTGCCGCGCACCGCGTCGAGCACGCCACCTTCGCGCAGCGCCTCGAAGCGATCGGCACCGAACCATGCCGACAGCGTGGCGAGCGCCGCCGTGCGATCGGCCTTGTGCGGCGCACGCACCGGCCCCGCGGGCGTGCGGCTGAAACGCGGTGCGGGGGCCGGCTGCGGCACGCCGTCGACCTCGACGATCGCGCCGCGTGTGGCCATGTGCGGGTGCGACGCGACCTCGTCCATCGCGAGCACCGGTGCGAAGCAGGCGTCGCTGCCTTCGAGCAGCGCGCACCACTGCGCGCGGGTGCGGGTCTCGAAGCGCGCCGTCAACAGTTCGTGCAGCGCCGGCCAGTTGCTGCGGTCCCAGCGATCGGGCACGCGCTGTTCGGGAATCTCCAGGCGCCGCAGCAGTTCGTCGAAGAAGCGCGTCTCGACCGCCGCGACCGACACCCACTCGCCGTCGGCGCATCGGTAGACGTTGTAGAACGGCGCGCCGCCGTCGCCGACGTTGCTGCCGCGCGCGGTGCTCACCAGGCCGGCGGCAAGGCTGCCGTACTGCATCGTCAGCAACGACAGTGCGCCGTCGACGATGCCGGCATCCACGACCTGGCCGCGGCCCGATCGGCGGGCTTCGAACAGTGCCGCCATGAGGCCGAACGCGAGGTACAGCGAGCCGCCGCCGAAGTCGCCGACCAGGTTCATCGGGATCGTCGGCGGCTCGCCGCGCCGCCCGATCGCATGCAACGCGCCAGTCAACGCAATGTAGTTGGCGTCGTGGCCGGCGGCCTGTGCGAGCGGGCCGTGCTGGCCCCAGCCGGTCATGCGGCCATAGACCAGCCGCGGGTTGCGTGCGAGGCAGGGCGCGGGGCCGAGTTCGAGGCGCTCCATCACGCCGGGGCGGAAGCCCTCGATCAGCGCGTCGGCGTCGGCGACGATCTCCATTGCCGCAGCGCGGCCAGCGGCGCTCTTCAAGTCGAGCGCGAGCGGCTCCCGATTGCGCTGCAGCAGGTCGTGGCGCAGTTGCCGCTTCATGCCGAGTTCGACCGCCTCGGTGCGCTCGATGCGCAGCACCGTCGCGCCCTGGTCGGCCAACAGCATCGCGGCCATCGGCGCCGGGCCGAGGCCGGCGAACTCGACGACTTTCAGGCCGGCCAGCGGGCCGGAACGGGACGGGGTCATATGTTGCTCCAGTCGCAGGGTTTATTCGGCACCCGCCGGATTGTATGTTGGTCCAACCATTGATAACATGGGGCGATCCCGAATGCGACCCCGGCCGGGTCTGGAGTTCCGATGCCGTTCCCGAAGTATCTTTTTGCCGTCCTGCCGACGTTCGATCGCCGCGACGCCGTGGCGCGGTGACGGTCGACCTCGCAGCGATCGACGGTCTGCGGCTGACCCGCCGCCAGACCCTGACGCCGCGCGACGTGATGCTCTATGCGCTCGGCGTCGGCCTCGGTGCCGACCCGCTCGACGAGCAGCAACTGCGCTACGTGCACGAAGACGGCTTGAAGGCGCTGCCGACGCTGGCGATCACGCTCACGTACCCGCCGCTGCTCGCAGCCTACGAGGCGGCCGGAATCGTGCCGCACCGCGTGCTGCACGGCGAACAGCGCTTCCAGCTGCACCGGCCGCTGCCGGTCGAGGCCGAACTGGAAGGCGAAACCCGCGTGGTGCATCGGCTCGACAAGGGCCCGGGCCGCGGGCTCCTGATCTACTACCGCACCGAGATCCGCGACGCGGGCAGCGGCGAGGCATTGGCGACGCTCACCTCGAGCAGCTTCTGCGTCGACGAGGGCGGACGCGGCGGCGACGAGGGCGCTGCGCCGATCGTGCGCCAGGCGATCCCCGCGCGCTACCCCGACGGCACGTGCGCGCTCGCGACGCTGCCGCAGGCTGCGCTGATCTATCGCTTGTCGGGCGACTGGAATGCGTTGCACGCGGTGCCGGCCGTGGCCCGCGCTGCGGGTTTCGAACGCCCGATCCTGCATGGCCGCTGCAGCTTTGGCGTGGCCGGCCACGCGATCCTGCGCAGTGTCTGCGGCTACGACGCGACACGGCTGCAATCGATGACGGCGCGCTTCACCGCGCCCGTTTACCCCGGCGAGACGCTGCGCACCGACCATTGGCACGTGCCGGAGGGCGTTGTCTTCCGCACCGTCGTTGTCGAGCGCAACGTCGTCGCGCTCGACAACGGATTCGCCGCCATTTCATGAACCACACGGAGCACCCATGACCGATTCCCGATCAGATCCTCAGACCGACCCCCTGCACGGCATCCGCGTGCTCGACTTCACCATCATGATGGCGGGGCCGTACTGCACGCGCTTCCTGGCCGACATGGGCGCCGACGTGATCAAGATCGAAGCGCCCGAGGGCGACTACATCCGCCAGCGCGAGCCACTGCGCGAAGGCCACAGCGCCTACTTCGGGCATTTGAACGCCGGCAAGCGCAGCGTCTGCCTCGACCTCAAGGACCCGGCGTCGCTCGCGGCGGTCAAGAAGCTGGTGACGACCTGCGATGTGCTGGTCGAGAACTTCCGTCCCGGCGCGATGCAGCGCCTCGGCCTGGGCTACGACGCGCTGAAGGCGCTGAACCCGCGCCTGGTCTACTGCTCGATCTCGGGCTTCGGCCAGACGGGGCCGGATGCCCAGCGCGCGGCCTACGCGCAGATCGTGCAGGCGGCGTCGGGCTTCGAGATGGCGCATGCCGGCTACCAGGGCGAAGAGCACGACGAGAAGCGGCCGGCCAATTCCGCGATCTTCACGGCCGACGTGCTGGGCGCGTTGTTCGCGTATTCCGGCATCCTGGCCGCGCTGAACCAGCGCCACGCCACCGGCCTGGGCCAGCATGTCGACACGACCTTGTTCGAGAGCATGCTGCTGCTGATGCCCTACGAGGTGCAGGAGGCCCAGTTCCCGGCGCCGAAGCGCCGGCCGGTCTATCCGCCGCTGAAGGCGAGCGACGGCTACCTGATGCTGGCGGCGGTGTCGCCGCGCAACTTCGAGGCGCTGCTCGACGCGATAGGCTTCGATGGCTGGCGCGACGACCCGATGCTCGCCACCGACCGCGGCCGGCAGCAGAACTGGAGCGCGGTGATGGCGCGGGTCGAGGGCTGGACCTCGGCGCGCACGGCGGCCGAATGCCTGCGCGTGATCGGCGGTGCCGGCGTGCCCATCACACGCTACGCCAGCGTGCGCGAGGCGATCGCCGAGCCTCAATTCGCGCACCGCGGCAGCCTGGCGACGGTGCACGACGGCGCCGGCGACTACCGCGTGCCGAACCTGCCGTTCAAGTTCTCCGGCGCACACATCGGCGTGCGGCCGCAGGTGCCGGCGCTCGGCGAGCACACGCAGCAGGTGCTCGACGAGATCGCGCGCATGGGCAAGGCCTAGGGCCTGCTGACGGGCTCTAGGCCAGCAGCAGCTTCGCGATCATGTTGCGGTGGATCTCGGACGCGCCTTCGTAGATGCGCAGCACGCGAAGGTCGCGGTAGACGCGCTCGACGATGGTGCCGTGGCAGTAGCCCGAGCCGCCGAAGATCTGCAGCGCCTTGTCGGCGACGCGGCATGCCGCCTCGGTGCAGATCACCTTCACCATCGAGGCCTTGAGCCGCGCGTCCTCGCCGCGCTCGGCGCGCCAGACCGCCTCCCACAGCACCATGCGCGCGGCATGCAGGTCCATCGCCATGTCGGCGATCATGTGCTGGATCGCCTGGTGTTCGCCGAGGGCCTGGCCGAAGGTGACGCGCGTCTTGGCGTGTTCGATCGCCTGTTCGAGCGCGATCGTCGCCGGCCCGAGCGCCTGGCAGCCGACGTTGAGCCGTCCTTCGTTCATGCCGGTCATGGCGTAGCGCAACCCGCGGCCTTCCTCGCCGAGCAGGTGCGTGGCCGGGATGCGGCAATCGGTGAAGCTGATCTCGCACAGGCTCTCGTCCATCCAGCCCATCGTCTTCATCGCGCGGTCGACCCTGAAGCCCAGCGTCGTGGTGTCGAGCAGGAAGGCCGAGATGCCGTTCTTGCCCTTGCTGCGGTCGGTCGATGCGAGCACCGTGATCGAGTGCGCGTGGTTGGCGTTCGAGATGAAGGTCTTGCTGCCGTTCAGCACGTAGTGATCACCGTCGCGCACGGCAGTCGTCGACATCTTCGCGGCGTCCGAGCCCGCATGCGGCTCGGTGATGGCGATGCAGTTGCGCGAGGTGCCCGCCGCGATGCCCGGCAGCCATTGCTGCTTGATCTCCTCGGAGCCCTCGTCGACGATGATGTGCACGCCCGGTCCGAGCGCGGAGCGCACGAACGGCCAGAACTGCGGCGGCAGGCGTGCCAGCTCGAGCTGGATCGCGGTGCTGGTAATGCGGTCGAGCGGCGTGCCCCCGTATTCGTCGGGAATCGACATGCCGTAGAAGCCCATCTCGCGCAGCGCGGTCTCGACCTCGTCGGGCACGATGCCGGTTTCGACGTACTTGGGCTCCAGCTTGAGCAGGCGCTCGACGACATCGCGCGTGGCTGTCTGCATTTCCGCAGCGTCGGGGGGCAGGTTGAAATCCATGGAACAGTCTGGGATGATTGGTTGGACCTTTGAATGTATTTGCGCCCACGGGGACTGTCAAGCCGAGCAGGCCGCCACCATCACAGCAACGCCATGAACACCGCCATCCATGACTTCCGCATCGCCATCGACGACGCCGTGCTCGACGACCTTCGCGCGCGACTGCGCAACACCCGCTGGCCCGAGGCCGAACTGGTCGACGACTGGCGCCAGGGCGCGCCGCTCGCCTGGATCCAGGACATCTGCGGCTACTGGGCCGAGCGCTACGACTGGCGCGCCCGCGAGGCCTTGCTGAACCGATTCGCGCAGTACACGACCGAGATCGACGGGCTGGCGATCCACTTCCTGCACGTGCGCTCGCCGCATCCGAATGCGATGCCGCTGATCCTCACCCATGGCTGGCCCGGCTCGGTGGTCGAGTTCCAGAAGGTGATCGGCCCGCTGACCGATCCGACCGCGCATGGAGGCGATGCTGCGGATGCCTTCCACGTCGTGTGTCCGTCGTTGCCGGGCTTCGGCTTCTCGGCCAAGCCGACCGGCATCGGCTGGGGCGTGGACCGAATCGCGGTGGCCTGGGCCACGCTGATGGAGCGGCTCGGCTATGCGCGCTATGCGGCGCAGGGCGGCGACTGGGGTTCGGCCGTCACTACCTCGCTCGGTGCGCAGGACGCGGCGCATTGCCTCGGCATCCATATCACGCTGACGATGGCGAGCCGGCCCCGGACCGTCGATCAACCGAGCCCGGAGGAGGCGCATGCGCTGCAGCGCGCGAAGTCCTACCAGGACTGGGGTTCAGGCTATGCCAAGCAGCAGTCGACGCGGCCGCAGACGCTGGGCTACGGACTGACCGATTCGCCGGCAGGCCAGGCGGCCTGGATCCTCGAGAAGTTCCAGGCCTGGACCGATTGCGAAGGGCATCCGGAGAACGTCCTCGGGCGCGACGAGCTGCTCGACAACGTGATGCTGTACTGGGTCACCGCGACCGCGGCGTCGTCGGCCCGCCTGTACTGGGAGAGCTTCGGTGCGAAGCGCCGCATCTCGCACACGGTCGCAGTGCCGACCGGTGTGGCGGTGTTCCCGCAGGAGATCGTGCCGCCGGTGCGGCGCTGGATGGAAGCGATGTACATCGACATCCGGCACTGGAACGTGCTGCCGAAGGGTGGCCACTTCGCCGCCTTCGAACAGCCCGCGTTGTTCGTCGACGAGGTGCGCGCCTTCTTCCGGACGCTGCGTCAGTAGTGGATCGCGCGCGGCGCGCCGCCGCCGACCGCGATCACGTCGCCGTTGATCGCGCGCGAGCGCGGCGAGCACAGGAACGCGACCACGTCGGCGACCTCCGACGCATCGACAAGATGGCGGATCGAATTGCCCGCGGCCATCTGCGCCTCGATCTCCTGCGGCGGCAGGCCCTGCGCCTGTGCGCGCGCCGTGATCAGCTGCGCAGTGCGCTCGGTGCGCGTCAGGCCGGGGTGCACGACCGTCACGTTGATGCCGTCAGGCCCGAGCTCGTCGGCCATGTTCTTGGTCAGCGCCACCAGCGCCACGTTGCGCATGCTGCCGACCGCGCTGCCGGTCTGGCGCGCGGCCAGGCCGCTGACGTTGACGATGCGGCCCCAACCGCCGGCGCGCATGCCGGCGACGACCTCGCGCGCGCAGCGCACGTAACCCATCACCTTGATGTCCAGTTCGGCATGGAAGAACTCGCCGCTGATCTCGGCCAGCTTCGGCGGGGCCGCATAGCCGGCCGGTTCGGCGGCGGCGTTGACGAGGATGTCGATCGGGCCGCCGAGCCGGCGTGCCGCCTCGGTGACAGCGGCTTTCACTGCCTCGTCGCTGCGCGTGTCGGCGGCGACGCCGATCACGGTGCGGCCGGTTTCGGCCTGCAGTTCCTGCGCCGCTGCATCGAGGGTCGTCGCATCGCGTGCGAGCAGCGCGACATCGGCGCCTTCGCCCGCCAGCACGCGTGCGATCGCCTTGCCGATGCCGCGGCTGCCGCCGGTGACGAGGGCGCGTTTGCCAGTGAGTTCGAGATCCATTGCGCTACTTCATGTGGTTGGAGTGGGCGTCACGATACGCCACTGCAGCAGCCCGTAGCCGTCGCGGGCTTCGAACACACCCTCGACCTCGGCGCCGATCGCAACCGCCTGCATCGGATCGCCGAGCAGGTTGCCGAGCAGTCGCACCTTGCCCGCATCGGGCAGCTCGACCAGCACCACCAGATAGGGGCCGTGCCCGACCAGGCGCGGGTGCGACGGGTGCCAGACACGCTCCCAGCTGAAGATGCGGCCCCGCGGCACGACCTCGCGAAACGGCGGATCGAACGCGTGGCAGCGGTGGCAGATCCATTCCGGCGCGTGCTGCCAGGTGGCGCAGTGCGCGCACTGCTGAAGCATCAGCCGGCCATCGCACAGGCCGGCCCAGAACGGCGCCGACAGGCCGTCGGGCTCGGGCACCGGGGCCGGCAGCCCGGCAGGCAGGTAGTGGTTGTGGGTGGTGGCCGTCACAGCGTGGCCTCCGATCCGAGCAGAAGATTGCTGGCCGGCATGACCATCGGCCCGCCGATCACGAGCGCGACATCGCCGCGCAGGGCCTGGCTGGTCGAGGTGCCGCGCACCTGGCGCACCGCCTCGGTAACGAGTTCGAAGCCGTGCACGTAGCACTCCGCGAGGTTGCCGCCGCCGGTGTTCAGCGGCAGCCTGCCAGCCGGTGCGCTCAGGTTCTCGAGCGTGAGGAACTCGTTCGCCGCCTCGGGCGCGAAGAAGCCGTGGTCGGCCAGCGCCATCATTACGCCGCCGGTGAAGTTCTCGTAGGCCTGCACCGAGCCGACATCGCCCGGCCCGAGGCCGGCCATGCGGAACAGGTCGGCCGCCAGGCCGCTGTAGTTCGCGCTGTCGTAGTCGGGCGCGTTGTGCGCCATCGCGCCGGCGCGATAGCCCGCGCCGCTGGCGGCGCCGAGCAGGTAGGCCGGCTTCTGCGCGAAGTCCTTCGCGCGCTCCGCGGCGACCAGCACGATGGCGGCGGCGCCATCGTTCTCCATGCAGCAGTCGAACAGGCGAAACGGCTCGACGATCCAGCGCGCCGCGTCGTAGCGCTCGGCGCTGAGCGGCTTGCCGTGCATCACGGCGCGCGGATTGGCCTGCGCGTGGTGGTAGGAGGCCAGCGCGATCGCGCGCTGCGCATCGGGCCCGATGCCGTGCGCGTGCAGGAAGCGCGTGACCCGCATCGCGAACTTCTGCGGCGGCGCGAGCACGCCGTAGGGCATCTGGTAGGCCATGTCGCCGGCGATGGTGGCAGCGTCGGCGGCTTGGCCGAAGCGGCCGTATTCGCCCTGCGCGAGTGCCCGGTAGACCACGACGCAATCGGCCAGCCCGGCAGCGATCGCCGCGGCACCGTTCGCGACCGCGGCCGCGCAACCGCCACCGCCACCGCCCCATTGCATGGTCGCGCTGCGCAGCCGGTCGATGCCGAGCGCGGCCGCCATGCGCGAGGCTTCGCTGCGCTCGTTGCTGTACGACGCGAAACCGTCGATGCGGCGCGGGTCCAGGCCGGCGTCGGCGCAGGCGGCCAGCACCGCCTTCAGCGCCAGCTTGAACTCGGCGTCGGGCGACTGGCCATGCTTGTAGTAGGCGGTCTCGCCGATGCCGACGATCGCGACGCGGCCCCGCAGCGTGCGTTCGGTCATGTCGTCGTCATGCCGGCACCGGCGCCGCGATCACGCCGCCGACCACGCCGTCCGCCAGCAGCGACGCGATCTGCGCCTCGCTGTACGACAGCACCGAGCGCAGGATCTCGCCGGTCTGCTGGCCGACCGTCGGCGCGGCGACCGGATCGGCCAGCGGGGTCGCGGAGTAGCGGATCGGCAGGTTCACGTTCGGCAGCCAGCCGAGCTCGGGGTGTTCGATGCGCGTGACCAGGCCGCGCGCGCGGGCCTCTTCCGAGCGCATCGCCTGGCTCACGGTGCGCACCTCGCCGCACGGGATCGAGGCGCTGCGCATGCGCGCTTGCCAGTAGGCCCATGGTTGCCGGCCGAAGGCGTCCTCGAGCAATTTGAAGAGGCTCTCGCGCTGCGCCATCCGGCCGTTGCGATCGGCCAGCACCGGGTCGGCCGCGAGGTCGGGCCGCTCCAGCACCTGCAGCGCCAGCCGCTGAAAGATCTTGTCGTTGCCGCAGTTGATGTAGAACGACTGGTCCGACGCGTGGAACACGCCCGAGGGGCAGGTGTCGGGGCTGGTGTTGCCCCAGCGCTGCGGGTCGGCGCCATTGAAGACGGACTGCGCAGTCGCGTAGCCGGTCATCATCAGTGCGTTGTCGAACAGCGTGACCTCGACCGCCTGGCCGACGCCGGTGTGGGTGCGCGCGAACAGCGCGCCGAGGATCGCGTTGCCGGTCATCATCGCGGTGCTGATGTCCATCACCGGCGACAGCGCCCGCACGCCTTCGCGGTCGGCATAGCCGTTCATCGACACGAAGCCGCTCTCGGCCTGCGCGATCGGGTCGAAGCTCAGCCGGTCGGCGAAGGCGCCGGAGCGGCCGTAGCCCGAGACCGAGCAGAAGATGATGCGCGGGTTGATCGCCCGGCAGGCTTCGTAGTCCAGCCCGAAGCGCTGCATCACGCCGGTGGAGAAGTTCTCGGCGACGACATCTGCGCCGGCGATCATCTCCTTGACGATCTGCACGCCGCGCGGCGACTTCAGGTCGATCGCGATGCTGCGCTTGTTCCGGTTGGCCCAGAGGTAGGGCACGCCGTAGCTCTTGTCGTCGGGATGTGCCGGCGGGTAGTAGCGGAACTCGTCGCCGCGACCGGTGGCCTCGATCTTGATCACGTCGGCGCCCATGTCTGCCAGCATCATCGTCGCGAACGGGCCGGCGATGAAGTGCGTCAGGTCGACCACACGGATGCCGGCAAGCGGCGTCGGTGCGCCGGCCGGGCGCGGCGTGTGCACGGGAAAGTCTTTTTCGAGTTCTGAAAGCATTCGGAAGTCCTGTTGATTTCTTGCTCCCTCTCCCTCCGGGAGAGGGTGGGGGTGAGGGCACGGCCCCTACATCTCGATCTTGGCCTTGCGCACCACCGGCTCCCACTGTCCGATCTCCTCGCGGATCAGGCTGTCGAGTTCCTGCGGCGTGCTGGTCCGGGCCTCGGTCTGCCGTTCGGTGAACAGCTTGCGGATGTCGGGCCGGTTGACGGCCGCGACGATCGCCACGTGCAGCTTCGCGGCGATGTCGTCCGGCAGGGC
This sequence comes from Variovorax sp. Soil_C_17, assembly GCF_057657265.1. NCBI lineage: Bacteria > Pseudomonadati > Pseudomonadota > Betaproteobacteria > Burkholderiales > Comamonadaceae > Variovorax > Variovorax sp. Soil_C_17. Next base: position 46,176 of record NZ_JBDGIT010000013.1, on the reverse strand, counting down.
CTTCGGCGCGAGCACGCCGAACCAGGCCACGCTCTTGAAGCCGGGAATGCCCTCGGCCACGGTCGGCAGCCCGGGCACGACCTCGGTGCGCTGTGCGGTCGCGACCGCGAGGTACTTGACCTTGCCGCTCTGCAGCATCGTCGCGCCGTCCAGGCCGGTCACGAACGAGGCCTGGATCTGGCCGCCGAGGAACGCCGCCATCATCGGCGCGCCGCCGCCGTAGGGGATGTGCTGCATGCGCAGGCCGACCAACTGGTTGAAGTATTCGCCGGTCAGGTGCGAGAGCGAGCCGTTGCCGACCGAGCCGTAGTTCATCGTGCCCTCGCGCTCCTTGGCGTAGGCGACGAACTCCTTCACGGTCTTGACCGGCAGGTCGGACGGCACCGCCAGGATCAACGGCGTCAGCGCGACGGTCGAGATCGGCCGCAGGTCCTTCAGCCCGTCGTACGGCACCTTCCGCATCAGCCCGACGATCGCGTTCGGCCCGGTGTTGCCGAACACCAGCGTGTAGCCGTCGGGCGCCGCCTTGACCACCGCGTCGACGCCGATGGTGCCGCCCGCGCCGGGCTTGTTGTCGATGATCACCGGCTGCCCCAGCGTCTCGCTCAGGGGCTGCTGGATCGCGCGTGCCAGCTGGTCGGTGGAGCCGCCGGCCGCATAGGGCACGACGATGTGGATCGGGCGCGCCGGCCAGGTCTGGGCTGCGGCGGGCAGGGCCACGGCGCACGAGAGGGCGAGCGCGGCGAGCAGGTTGTCGAAGCGGGACATGAGGTTCCTTCAGGGGTTGGGCAGGGGGGCAGGGAGCTTGGTGGTCCAGTAGTCGCGCGCCCGGCCCATGTGGCTCAGGATCAGCTGCTGCGCCTGGACCGAGTCGCGCTGGCGCAGGTGCTCGACGAGCAGGCGGTGGTCGCGCCCCGAGGCGCGGCCCTGCGCGAGATCGGCGAACAGCACGTCGCGCCGGCGGGCGGTGAACTGGTAGAACGCGTTAAGCACGCGCACCAGCACCGAGTTGTGCGTCGCCTCGACCAGGCCGACGTGGAATTCGGTGTCGAGTGCGGCGATGTTGCCTTCGTCCGCGAGCATGCGGTCGGTGCGCGCGAGGATGTCGTCGAGCCGGTGCAGGTCGTCGTCGGTGCGGCGCTGGCAGGCCAGGTCGACCGCCAGCAGTTCGAGGTGCGAGCGCACCTCCATCGTTTCGGCCACCTCGCCGCCGCTCGGCGTCGCACCCATGCCCGCCAGCATCACGAGCGTCTCGAAGCTGCTGTCCTTGGCGAGGTGGCGCAGGTAGATGCCGGAGTTGGGCCGCGACTCGACGACGCGCAGCGTGACCAGCGTCGCGATCGCCTCGCGCAGCGCGTTGCGGCCGACGCCGAGCCGCTCGGAGAAGTCGCGCTCCGACGGCAGCCGGTCGCCGGGCTGCAGCCGGCGCTCCTGCAGGTAGCCGAGGATGCCAGCGATCACCGGATGGCCGGCCGTGCCGTGCGTCTCGTTCGCGGCGGATGTCGCAGTGCTCATGGCCATCGCGTCTCCTAGAGGTCCAGCACCAGCGTCGGCGACCGCGAGCCGGAGCAGCAGATCATGATCGAGCGGTTCTCCGCCTTCTCCTCGGCCGTGAGGTAGTCGTCGCGGTGGTCGGGGATACCGTCGCACACGCGCGTGATGCAGGTGCCGCAGACGCCGGCCGAACACGCGTAGGCGACGTCGACCGCATGGTCGAGCAGCGTGTCGAGGATGGTCTTGCCGGGCTCGACCGTGAGGCGTTGCCCGCTGCGCTCGAGCAGCACGTCGAAGCCGCCGGCGGTGCCGGCCTCGGCGCCGGCCGAGAAGCGCTCGCAATGCACCTGGGCCGCGGCACGAGCGGTGCAGGCGGCCTGGAACGCGTCGATCATCTTGCCCGGGCCGCAGCAGTAGAGGTGCGCGTCGGCGGGCGCGTCGGCGGCGATGGCCGCCAGGTCGAGGCGGCGCGCGCGCGAGCTTCCGAAACAGAACTCGACGCTGCCGCGTTCGCTCGCGAGCGCACGCAGTTCGTCGACGTACGCGGCCTGCTCGGGCGAACGCGCCGCATAGTGCAGGCGCCAGGGTCGGCCGAGCGCATCGAGGCGGCGCAGCATCGCCATGATCGGCGTGATGCCGATGCCGCCGGCGATGAAGACCGACAGCGGCGCGTCCTCCGCGAGCGTGAAGTCGTTCAGCGGCGCGCCGATCGTGAACACGTCGCCGACACGCGGCGTGGCATGCATCCAGGCCGACCCGCCTTGCCCGTCGACCTCGCGCTGCACCGCGATCACGTAGCGGTTGCGCTCGGTGGGCGCGTTGACCAGCGAGTAGCTGCGGATCATCTCGTTGGGCAGGTGCAGGTCGATGTGCGCGCCGGCTTCGAACGGCGGCAGCGCGGCGTCCGCGGCCGGGACGAACTCGTACGACGCGATGTCGCGCGCTTCCAGGCGGATCTGCCGCAACCGAACCTTCAGGGTGGCGTTTGTCATCTCGCCGCGTTCAGGGCTCGTAGCCGAAACCGGCGCCGAGTTCCGCCGTCATCGCCCTGCGCCCTTGCTCTTCCTTCCACGAGGCCGCCACCGGCAGCCGCAGCGACACGGCGCGCACCATCCACAGGTCCGGGTCGTCGCTGCGCGGGGGGCGCTGCTGCTTCGCGCTGAGGTTGCGCGCGGTTTCGAGCAGCATGCGACGCGTCATCGCGACGCCGGTGTCGCTCACCCCCAGGTGCTCCTTGCTGCGGTCGTAGATCGGCGCCACGCCCGACTGGCAGGCTGCGTCCTGCACCCACAGCCCGGGCAGGCCGGAGAACCAGGTCTTGGTCTGCGCGTCGTAGTTGAACTGAAAGGCCGTCTCGTTGTTGAACCTGGTCCAGTACTTCGCGAACGGCTGGGTCGGCGGGCGCGGCGCGTAGGCCTGCTCGGACGGATGCCCGGTTTCGCGGCCGGCGTGGCCTTCGACGAACAGCTTCTTCGTCTTCGGATAGAGCGTGTCGGTCGGGTGGTACGAGAACATGATGCACAGCGTGTGGTGGTCGTCCATCGGTACCCAGGCGTGGCCGCTCAGCTCCGGGTACTGCGACTGCGGCGGCACCAGCGTCCAGAACGGCAGCATGAACTGGTTGACGCGCCAGTAGATGGTGTCCTCGTCGAACTTGCGGCGCGAGGCGATGCTCATGCCGAAGTCCTGGCGCTGGCATTCGAAGGTCGGGCGCAGGTCCTTCTTTGCCGTCCATCCGCTGATCGCGCCCTGAGAATCGATGCGGCCATGCAGGATCGGCGCATGCGCCGAATCGACCTCGCCCTCGACCGCCTGCAGCCAGTTGCATTCCTGCACCCGGAAGCTCACGTGCACGTTCTCCTGCGGCACCAGGTTCCATTCCAGGTTCGGCAGCGGCGGCGGGTTGTCGCGGTCTGGGCCCATGTAGGTCCAGACGATGCCGTTGCGCTCGACGCAGGGGTAGTGCTTGATGCTGAGCTTGTCCTTCAGCCGGCTCTCGGCCGGCTCGGCCGGCATGTCCTGCACCTGGCCGTCGACGCCGAACTTCCAGCCGTGGTAGATGCAGCGCAGGCCGCAGGCCTCGTTGCGGCCGAACACCAGCGGTGCCCCGCGGTGCGGGCAGGCATGGTCGACCAGGCCGAGCCGGCCTTCGCTGTCGCGGAACGCGACCAGGTCCTCGCCGAGCAGGCGCACGCGCTGCGGCTGGCCGTCGACGGGCAGGTCGGTGGCCGGCAGGAACGGGATCCAGTACAGCCGCATCAGATCGCCCATCGGCGTGCCGGCGCCGACGCGGACGAGGGTTTCGTTGTCTTCGTGGGAAAGCATGATCTTAGGTTGGTCCACCAAATTGGTTGGACCAATTTTAGGTAGTTCACAGGATCGACGTCAAGCCCGAATGACGCATAATGCTCATTGGTTCAACCAAGGAGACGTCGATGAGCAGAATCAAGGGCCGTTGCCCCACCCTGGTGCGCAGTGCCGTGCTCGCGTTCGCCGGCCTGCTGGCCGCCGGCATCGCATCCGCGCAGGCGCCGGAAGCGCCGTATCCCTCGAAGCTGATCCGCATCGTCATCCCGACCGCGCCGGGCGGCACGCTCGATGCACTGGCGCGGATCATTGCCGAGAAGATGACCGCGTCGTGGGGCCAGCAGGTGATCGTCGAGTCGAAGGCGGGCGCCAACACCGTGCTCGCCACCACCTTCGTCGCCAAGTCGCCGCCCGACGGCTACACCGCGCTGTTCACGATCAGCGGCTTCGTGCAGAACCTGGTGCTGCTGCCGAACCCGCCGTACAAGGCGGCCGACTTCGCGCCGGTCTCGATGGTCGCGGTGTTCCCGATCGCGCTCGCCGCCACCACCAGCCTGCCTGCGAACACGCTGCAGGAGGTCGTGAAGCTCGCACGCGACAAGCCGGACACGCTCGCCTACGGCAGCTACGGCACCGGTTCGAGCGGCCACATCATCGGCGAGGGCCTGAACAAGGCCGCGGGCATCCGCCTGAACCACATCCCGTACAAGGGCGAGGCCGCGTCGTTCCCCGACCTGGTGAGCGAGCGGCTCGCGCTGGCCTACGGCTCGGTCGGCTTCTATGCGAACCAGCTCGGCACCGGCAAGGTCAAGCTGATCGCGGTCGCGAGCCCGAAGCGGCTGAAAGCGTTCCCGGACGTCCCGACCTTCGCCGAAGGCGGCTATCCGGACGTGAACCTGGCCGGCTGGGGCGGCGTGCTGCTGCCGGCCGGTACGCCACCGGCGATCGTCGACAAGTTCTCGAACGAGCTGCGCCGCATCGCCGCGCTGCCCGACGTGCAGGCCAAGATCGTGCAGATGGGCTACGAAGTCGCCGGCAGCACGCGCGAAGAGTTCGCACAGTCCATCGCCAGCGACATCCAGAAGTGGGGCGCGATCGTCAAGGCCAACAACATCAAGCTCGAATGAATCCATGAAGACTCGCATCACCGAAGCATTGGGCATCCGCCTGCCGATCGTGCAGGGCGGCATGCAATGGGTCGGCACGGCCGAGATGGCGTCGGCCGTCAGCAATGCGGGCGCGCTGGGCACGCTGGGCGCGCTGACGCAGCCGACGCCGGAAGACCTGGGCCGCGAGATCGAACGCTGCCGCACGCTGACCGACAAGCCCTTCGGCGTGAACGTGACGATGCTGCGCACGATGAACGCGCCGCCGTATGACCGCATCTTCGATGTCATCGTCGCGCACGGCATCCGCATCGTCGAGACCGCCGGCAACGTGCCGGTCGAGGTGTTCGAGCGGCTGCGCGATGCCGGCATCACGATCATCCACAAGTGCACTTCGGTGCGCCATGCATTGACGGCCGAGAAGCGCGGCGTGGACATCGTCAGCATCGACGGCTTCGAGTGCGCCGGTCATCCGGGCGAGGACGACGTGCCGGGCCTGGTGCTGATCCCGGCCGCGGCGCGCGCGCTGAAGATCCCGGTGATCGCCTCGGGCGGCATCGCTGACGGCGCCGGCATGGCCGCGGCGCTCGCGCTCGGCGCCGAAGGCGTCAACATGGGCACGCGTTTCGTCGCGACGCGCGAGGCGCCGGTGCACGACCACATCAAGCAGGCGCTGGTCGCCGCGCGCGAGACCGACACGCGACTGATGTTCCGCACACTGAAGAACAGCGCGCGGGTGCTGCGCAACGCGATCAGCGAAGAGGTGATCACGCTCGAACGCCGCCCCGGCGGCTGCAGCTTCGACGAACTGCGGCCGCTCGTCGCCGGCCCGCGTGGGCGGGCCACGCTGGCCTCCGGCGCGATCGACGACGGCGTGGTCTGGGCCGGGCAGGTGGTCGGGCTGGTCGACGACATCCCGAGCTGCGCCGAGCTGCTCGATCGCATGGTGGTGCAATGCCGGGCGCGGCTCGCGGCGGCCTCGGCGTTGTGCGCATGAACGAAGCGGCCAACGCATCGCCGCTGCGCCAGACCTTCACGCCGTTCATGCTGGCGCTGGACTCGCGGGTGCGCGGCGGCAATGCGCAGCGCATCCGCCTGCACCTGCCGTTCGCGCCCGCCACCTGCCTGCGCGGCGGCGACGCGACCGACCTGCGCGCCGTGGCGTCTCTGCTCGACCATGCCGGCGGCGCCGCCGTCTACGCCGCGTTGCCCGATCTGAAGGCCACTGCGACGCTGGACCTGCGCATGGACCTGGCCGGCATGCCGGCCGCCGGCCAGGACGTGTTCGTCGATGCCGGCTGCGTCGCCATCGACGATGGCAGCGCGCTGGTGGTCGGCGAGGCCTGGGGCGGCGAGGCCGGGGCAGATGCGTCGGCCCGCACGCCGATCGCGCGCATGACGGGACGCTTCGTGGTCGGCCTCGGCCCGGGTCAGCGCCCCGGCGGCGACGACCGGCGGGCGCGCGAGGCGAGGGCGGCGGCGCACCTGCCGGTCGTGCCGCCGCGCGTCGACTCGTTCGATGAGCTGCTCGGCGGCAGCACCGGCGGTACCGTGTTCACGCTGCCGCCCGCGCCCTGGTTGGTCGGCTCGATCGCGCTGCCGGCCCTGCACGGCGGCGCGATCGCGGCCGGCCTGATGACGGCGGCGCAGGCGCTCGCTGCCGACCCGGCGACCGAGGCGCCCGGCCTGCGCCTGAAGAGTCTGACCGTGCAGTACCTGCGTGCCGCGCACCTCGAGGAAACCCGCTTCGACGCGCGCGTGGTCAAGCGCGGCGGCCGTGCGCTGTATCTCGCGGTGGACGCGACCCAGCGTAGCGGCGAGCGCGGCATCGCGACGCTGCAATGCCTGTATGCCTGACCGATCCATGACCCGACCTTCTGGATGGAGCATCCCATGAATGCCATTCGCAGAACCCTCACCCTCGGCGCTGCCGCCGCCATCGCCCTGCTGGCCGGCGCCGCGCACGCGCAGGAGGCCTGGCCGAGCAAGCCGATCAAGCTCGTGATCCCGACCGCCGCCGGCGGCGCGATGGACGCGATGACGCGGGCCATCGCCGAGAAGATGACGGAGAGCCTGAAGCAGCCGGTGGTGGTCGACAACCGCGCCGGCGGCAACGGCGCGATCGCCTATTCAGCCGTCGCGAATTCGCCACCCGATGGCTACACCGTCGGGCTGTCGCTGAGCAGCCTGGTGCAGACGCCGTTGCTCTACAAGTCGACCTCGTTCAACCGGAAGGACGTGACACCGATCGTGGTCGTCGCGATGCTGCCGAACGGCTTCGCGGTCGCGAAGGACGTGCCGGCCAGCAACCTGGCGCAGTTCGTCGAATGGGCCCGCACCCAACCTGCCGGGGTGGACTACGGCAGCTCCGGCACCGGCAGCTCCGGCAACATCATGGGCGCCGCGCTCGCCAGCGCAGCGAAGATCGAGATGCTGCACGTGCCGTTCAAGGGCGAAGCGCCCGCGATCCAGGCGGTGATGGGGTCGCAGGTCAAGGCCGTGATGGGCGCGCCCGGCAGCCTCGCGGCGCAGGCCAAGGCCGGCACGCTGAGGCTGCTGGCGGTCGCGCTGCCGACGCGCCTGAAGGAGTACCCGGACGTGCCGACCTTCGCCGAGGCCGGCTATCCTGCCGTCAACCTGTCGGGCTGGTCGATGGGCATCGTGCCGGCCGGCACGCCGAAGCCGGTCGCCGACAAGCTGGCCGCCGAGATCACGCGCATCGTGCGACTGCCCGACATCAGCGCGCGCATTTCCGCGCTTGGCTTCCTTGCCGAGGGCAGCACGCCGGAAGCCGCGCGCCAGTTCTTCGACGCCGAGTGGACGCGCTGGGGCGCGGCGATCAAGGCCTCGAAGATCACGCTCGAGTGAGCCCGTTCGCGATGCCTTCCGCCACGTCGCCTGCCAAGCCGCCCGCGAGGCCCATCTCCAGCATTCCGAACCTGCGCGATCTCGGTGGCCTGGTCGGTGCCGGTGGCCGCCGCATCGCAGCGGGCCGGCTCTACCGTTCCAGCCACCTGCATGCCCTCACGCCGGACGACGAGCCGGTGCTGGCGGCGCTCGGCATCCGCACCGTGGTCGACTTTCGCGGCGTCGACGAACGCGCGCTCGCGCTCAGCCGGGGCCTGCGGCCCGAGATCCAGGAGCTGCACCTGCCGATCGAACCGCGCGGCCTCGGTGCGCTGCGCGAGCTGCGCAAGGCCGGCAACGTGGAAGAGTCGGCCGTGGTCGAGCTGATGCACAACGCCTACCGCCGCTTCGTGCTGCAGCATGCGCCGGTGTACGCGGCGCTGCTGGCGCGGCTGCAGCAGCAGGACAGCCTGCCGCTGGTGTTCCACTGCACGGCCGGCAAGGACCGCACCGGCATGGCCGCAGTGATCATCCTGCTGGCGCTGGGCGTTTCGCGCGAGGCGATCGTGCAGGACTTCATGCTCAGCAACGAGCGCTGGGAGCCAACCGAGACGACGCGCGACTGGACCGTGCTGTCGCGCGTGCGGGCCGAGTACCTCGACACCGCGTTCGAGACCATGACCAGGCGGTGGGGCTCGATCGGTGCCTATCTCGACCAGGCGCTCGCGCTCGATGGCGCGGTGCGTCGGCGCCTCGCGGCGCTGTTGCTGGAAGACCCGCTCACTCCAGCTTGATGTTGCTGTTCTTCGCGATCGCGACCCACTCCTCCTGGGCGCGCCGCATCACGGCGAGGAAGGCTTCGGGCGGTGCCGGCGGGCAAGGCTCCAGTCCATAGGACTCGATGCGTTCTCGCACCTCGGGCATCTGCGCGACCTTGCCGAATTCCAGGCTGAGCCGCTCGACGATCGCCTTCGGCGTGCCGGCCGGCGCACAGAAGCCGGCGAAGCTCTCGTTGCCGATGCCCGCGATGCCGAGCTCCTTGAAGGTCGGCAGGTCGGGGAAGGCCTTCAGCCGCCGGTAGCCGCTGGTCGCGAGCAGGCGCAGCTTGCCGTCGCCGCCCATCTGCTTGGCCGCCATGCCCGAGATGAAGCCGCTCTGCACGCGGCCGGACATCAGGTCGGGCAGCAGGGCGGCTTCGCCCTTGTACGGAATGTGGTTCATCTGCACGCCGCTGGCGCGCGCGAAGGTCTCGCCGAAGTAGTGCGAGCTCGACGCGTGGCCCGCGGTGCCATACGTCACGGGAACCTTCGACGCCTTGGCGAATGCCGCGAAGTCGGCCAGCGTCCTGACCGGCACTTCGGGCGGTGTCGCGAGGATCGCCATCAGCTCGTAGGCGCGGAACACCGGCGTGAAGTCGCGAAAGGCGTCGTAGGGCACGTTCGGCAGCAGGATCGGGTTGATCACCAGCGCGGTCATGTTGAACAGCAGCGTGTAGCCGTCGGCCGGCGCGGTGGCGACGAACTGGGTGCCGATCTGCGAGTTGGCGCCGACCTTGTTCTCGACCACGATCGGCTGGCCGAGCGCCGCCTCGGCCTTCTGCGCGAACACGCGCGCGGTCGCATCGGTCTGGCCGCCGACCGGGTAGGGCACTATCAGCCTGATCGGCTTGTTCGGGTACGTTCCCGCGGATTGGCCGTGTGCCGTGCCGAGCAACGGCAGGCCGGCGAGCAGCGCGAGCGTGCGGCGTCTGGAAGTTTTCATGAAGGTCTCCTGTAGTTGTGACGAATGGGGGGTCAGCGGCCGCGCCACACCGGCGCCCGCTTCTCGAAGAAGGCGCGGATGCCTTCCTGGGCGTCCTCGCTGCCGCGAATGCTGGCCAGCGCCTGTTCCGTGGCCTGCCAGCCGTCCGCGTCGCCGGCACCGAGCAGGCCGTTCATCGCCTTCAGGCAGGCCTGCACCGCGGTCGGTGAGTTGCGGGTCATGCGCTGCGCCAGCACCGACGCCTGCGCCAGTGCGCCGCCCGACGCGCACAGCGCATTGACGAGGCCGAGCGCGTGCGCGCGTGGCGCGGCCATCGGCTCGCCGACCAGCACCAGCTCGCGCGCGATGTTCGGCGGCAGCGCCTGCAGCGCCCTGAACAGCGCGCCGCAGGTCGGGACCACGCCGCGCGCGACCTCGGGCAGGCCGAACACCGCGTCGCTCGCGGCGACGACCAGGTCGCAGGCGAGCACGATCTCCAGTCCGCCGCCCAGCGCCATGCCTTCGACGGCGGCGATCAGCGGCTTGCGGCGCCGGCGCCGGATCAGGCCGTACTCGCCGCCACGCTCGGTGACGTAGTCGCCGCGCGCGGCCAGGTCGCTGCCGGCGCAGAAGAAGCGGTTGCCGCCGCCGAGGATGCCGACGTCGAGTCCGTTGTCATCGTCGAGCGTGTTCAGTGCCGCGTCGAGCGCATCCGCGAGCGCGCGGTCGATGGCGTTGCGCTTGGCTTCGCGCTGCAGCGTGATCACGAAGACGCGGCCGTCGCGCTGCGTGGCGACGAGTTCATTCGTCGTCGGCGTCGTCATGCGAGCGCGTCGAAGGTGAAGACGACGCGGCCGAAGCCGGCGCGGTCGCCGACCCGTGCCGCCGCCTCTTCGAAGCGCGCGAGCGGCAGCACGTGAGCGACCAGCGGCTGGATGCGGCCGGCGCGGTACATCGCCACCGCGTCGCGCTTCACATCGTGCGCGAGGCTGCCGTCGCGTTCGCCGGACTGGCGAAAGTCGACGCCGATCAGCGCGGCGCCCTTGACCAGCGCGAGGTTCGACTTGAGCGCATGGATCGTGCCGCTGGCAAAGCCGACCATCAGGTGGCGGCCGCCCCAGCCGAGCGTGCGAAAGGCGGTGTCGGTGGCGTCGCCGCCGACCGTGTCGAACACGACATCGACGCCGCCGGGCGCGGCCAGCGCCTTGACCGCATCCTTCCAGTCGCCCGAGCTGTCGACCACCTCGTCGGCGCCGGCGGCGCGTGCCGCGTCGCGCTTCGGCGCCGTCGATGCGGCGGCGATCACGCGGGCGCCGAGCTGCTTGCCGATCTGCACCGCGGCGTGGCCGACGCTGCCGGTGGCGCCCAGCACCAGCAGCGTTTCACCGGCGCGCAGCTGGCCGCGTTCGCGCAGGGCATAGAGGGCGGTGCCGTAGGGCGCGAGCAGCACGGCGGCCTCGACCAAGGGCGCATCGCCCGCCAGCGCGAACGCCGACGTCGCCGGCACGCAGATCGACTCGGCCCAGGCGCCCTGGCGCGTGCCGCAGACGCGGTCGCCGGGTTTCAGGTCGGTCGCGGTGTCGGGGCCGATCGCGTCGACGATGCCGCTGAACTCGCTCCCGGCACGAACGGCGGCGTGGGCTTGACCTGGTAGCCGCCGCGCGCGACCAGCAGGTCGACGAACGAGATGCCGCAGGCATGCACGCGCACGCGCACCTCGCCGGCGCGCGGTTCAGGCACCGGCACTTCGTCGAGCACGATCCGATCGTCCGGCCCGTAGCCGTGGACACGCAGCGCTTTCATGCGGAGACCTTCATGGCTTGTCGGAGCATGTCACCTGGCCGTAGAGGCGGCGGGCGGCGGTCTGAAGGCTCTCCCACAGCGTGGGCATCTCGGTCGGCATGACGCTTGGGCCAGAACGGCGGTGGAGCGACGAGTGGGTTCACGGAAGACTCCGATGGAACGCGAAAAGGTTGCGGCAAGGGCCGAAGGGTTCGACCTCGGGTCGGATCGCGGGCGGTCCGGATTGACAAGGACTTGCGCGTACCGCTAGCATCCTAGCAAAGGTTGAACCAATAGAGCCTAGAGCAAATACCGAGAAACTGCCACCATGCCCCTTTCCGACGACGCATTCGCCCCTGGCGCACTCCGGGGCAAGGTCGCGCTGCTCGCCGGCGCGTCGAGCGGCATCAACCTCGGCATCGCGCAGCACTTCGCGCGCGCCGGCGCGAAGGTCGCGATCCTGAGCCGGTCGCCCGAGCGCATCGAGGCCGCGGGGCAAGCGATCGCCGACGAGGGCTTCCCGGTGCTGGCGCGCGCCGCCGACGTGCGCGACTTCGACGCGGTCGACGCGGTGTTCAGAGAGACCGTCGAGACCTTCGGCAAGATCGACATCGTCGTCTCCGGTGCGGCCGGCAACTTCCAGGCGGGCGCTGCGCACCTGTCGCCGAACGGCTTTCGCACCGTGATCGAGATCGACCTGATCGGCAACTTCAACGTGCTGCGTGCGAGCTATCCGCACCTGCACACGCCCGGTGCATCGCTGATCTCGATCACCGCGCCGGGCGGCAGCCATCCGACGATGTTCCAGGTGCACGCGAACTCGGCCAAGGCCGGCATCAACATGATGACGCGCTGCCTGGCGATGGAATGGGGGCCGGCCGGCATCCGCGTCAACGCGATCTCGCCCGGCCCGATCGCCGGCACCGAGGGCATGGCGCGGCTCGCGGCCGCGCCGGAGCGCGAGGCGCTCATCAAGAAGCGGCTGCCGCTGCGCGACTACGGCGCGCTGCGCGACGTGGCCGACACCGCGCTCTTTCTCGCCAGCCCGAACGCCCGCTACATCACCGGCGCGATCATCGATTGCGATGGCGGCGCCGGCCTCGGCGATGCGTCCGGCGATGCGCTGACACCACCCCCACCGAGGCCCGCGCGCTGACGTGCGGCCTTCCGCCCCCTTTTCACCACTTCCCAAGGAGTCCTCATGAACGAGGCGATGATCTTCGACGCGATGCGCACACCGCGCGGCCGCGGCCGTGCCGACGGCAGCCTGTACGAAGTCAACCCGGTCGACCTGCTCGCGGGTCTGATGCAGGCGCTGCAGCAGCGCAACGGCCTCGATACTGCGCAGATCGAAGACGCGATCATCGGCTGCGTGATGCCCTATGGCGAGCAGAGCGGCTGCATCGCCAAGACCGCCGCGCTGCGGGCAGGCTGGGACCTGCAGGTGCCAGGGGTACAGCTCGACCGCTACTGCGGCTCCGGCCTGGAGGCGATCAACATCGCCGCCGCCAAGGTGCGTTCGGGCTGGGAGGAACTGATCGTCGCCGGTGGCGTCGAGTCGATGTCGCGCATATCGATGGGCGACGCGCCTGGCCCGCGCGACACCAAGCCCGAGATGGTGTTCCAGCTGAAGCCGGTGCCGACCGGCGTCGCCGCCGACCTGATGGCCACGCTGGACGGCCGCACCCGCGAGGACGTCGACCGCTATGCGCTCGAATCGCAGAAGCGGGCCGCGACCGCACGTGCCAAGGGCTGGTTTGCGAAGTCGATCGTGCCGGTGAAGGATCCGAACGGGCTGACCATCCTGGCCGAGGACGAAGCGATCCGCGACACGACGATGGAGAAGCTCGGTGCGCTCAAGCCCTCGTTCCAGGCGATGGGCGAGCAAGGCGGCTTCGATGCGCTGGCGATGATGAAGTACCCGCAGCTCGCACGCATCGACCACGTGCACACCGGCGGCAACTCGTCGAGCATCGTCGACGGCGCGTCGCTGATGCTGGTCGGCGCCGAGGCCAAGGGCCGCGCGCTCGGCCTGACGCCGCGCGCACGCATCGTCTCGGTCGGCGTGGTCGGGACCGAGCCGACCATCATGCTGGCCGGACCCGCGCCGGCGACGCGACTGGCGCTCCAGAAGGCCCGCCTGCGCATCGAGGACATGGACCTGATCGAGATCAACGAGGCGTTCTCGTCGGTCGTGCTGCGCTTCCTCGACGAGATGCAGGTCGACCCGGCCAAGGTCAACGTCAACGGCGGCGCGATCGCGATGGGCCATCCGCTCGGCGCCACCGGCTGCATGCTGATGGGCACGCTGCTCGACGAGCTCGAGCGGCGCAAGCTGAAGCGCGGCCTGGTCACGGCGTGCGTCGCCGGGGGCATGGGCATCGCCACCATCATCGAACGCGTCTGAGGATTACACAGTGACCCAAGCATCCACACAAGAAGCCATCCGCTACGAGAAGGACGCCGCCGGCGTCGTGACCCTCGCCATCGACATGCCGGGCCAGTCGGCCAACACCATGAACATGGTGTTCCGCGATGCCTACCGCGCCGCCGTCGACCGCATCGTCGCCGAACTCGACAGCGTCAGCGGCGTGATCCTCACCTCGGCGAAGAAGACCTTCTTCGCCGGCGGCGACCTGAACAGCCTGCTCGCCGTCGGGCCGGACGAGAAGGAGGCGCTGTACGAACGCTCGATGTCGATGAAGGCGGTGCTGCGCCGGCTCGAGACGCTCGGCAAGCCGGTCGTCGCGGTCATCAACGGCGCCGCGCTCGGCGGCGGTTTCGAGCTGTGTCTCGCGAGCCATGCGCGCTTCGCGCTCGACGATCCGAAGCTGATGCTCGGCCTGCCGGAATCGGGCCTCGGCCTGTTGCCGGGTGGTGGCGGCGTGGTGCGGCTGGTGCGACTGCTCGGCCTCGAAGCGGCGATGCCTTTGCTGATCGACGGCACGCAGTTCAACCCTGCGCGCGCGCTCGAACTCAAGCTGATCGACGGCGTCGCCGCAGACCCGTCGTCGCTGATGAAACTGGCGCGCGAATGGATCTCCGCCAACCCGGCACCGGCGCAGCCGTGGGACCGCAAGGGCTTCCGCCTGCCGGGCGCGACCGCGAGCGCGCCGGCCTCGCTGGTGTTCCTGCGCACCGCGCCGGTGCTGCTGATGAAGAAGACGCGCGGCCGCTACCCGGCACCGCTGGCGATCATGTCGGCGGCGGTCGAAGGCGCGGTGGTCGACTTCGAGACCGCGTCGCGCATCGAGAGCCGCCACTTCGTCGGCCTCGCGACCGGGCCGGTGGCGAAGAACCTGATCACGACCTTCTTCTTCCAGATGAACGAGGTCAAGTCCGGCAAGGGCCGGCCGGAGGGCGTGCCGAGTGCGAAGTACGCCCGCATCGGCATGCTCGGTGCCGGCATGATGGGCGCCGGGATCGCACAGGTGAGCGCTGCGCGCGGCATCGCCACGGTGCTGAAGGACGCGACGGCCGAGCAGGCGAACAAGGGCAAGGCGCAGGTTGGCAAGAACCTCGACAAGCGCGTCGCCAAGGGCGCGATGAGCGAAGCGAAACGCGATGCGCTGCTCGCGCTGATCACGCCGACCGGCGATGCCGCCGACCTGGCCGGCTGCGAGCTGATCATCGAGGCGGTGTTCGAGAACCGCGAGCTGAAGGCCACCGTCACGCGCGAGGCCGAGCCGAAGCTCGCGGCCGGCGGGATCTTCGCGTCGAACACCTCGACGCTGCCGATCAGCGGCCTGGCGGAGGCGTCGGCAAAGCCCGAGAACTTCATCGGCCTGCATTTCTTCTCGCCGGTCGACCGCATGCCTCTGGTCGAGGTCATCAAAGGCCGGAAGACCTCGACCGAAACGCTGGCGCGCGCGCTCGACTACGTGCAGCAGATCGGCAAGACGCCGATCGTCGTCAACGACGCGCGCGGCTTCTTCACCAGCCGCGTGTTCGGCACCTTCACGAAGGAGGGCGCGGCCATGCTGGCCGAGGGCGTGCCGGCGGCACTGATCGAGAACGTCGCGATCGGCGTCGGCATGCCGGTCGGCCCGCTCGCGGTGATGGACGAGACCTCGATGGCGCTGACGCTGTCGGTGCGCCGCCAGACCGAGATCGACCTGGCGGCCGAAGGCAAGCCGCTGCCGCAGCACCCGGGCTGGGCCGTGATCGAGCACATGGCCGGCGACCTGAAGCGCCCGGGCCGCGCCGGCGGCGGCGGCTTCTACGACTACCCGGCGGACGAGCCGAAGCGGCTCTGGCCCGGGCTCGCGGCCGAGTACGGCAAGGCGGGCGTCGCGCTGCCGCTGGAAGACCTGCAGGACCGCATCCTTTACGCGCAAGCGATCGAATCGATCCGCACGATGGAGGAGGGCGTGGTCGAACATTCACGCGACGCGAACATCGGTTCGGTGCTGGGCATCGGCTTCCCGCGCTGGACCGGCGGCACGCTGCAGTTCGTCAACATGATCGGTGCGCGCCGGTTCGCCGAGCGCGCCGCGCAGCTCGCGCAGAAGTACGGCGAGCGCTTTGCGCCGCCGCAACTGCTGCTCGATAAGGCGAAGCGCGACCAGCGCTTTGTCTGAGAGCTGACGATGCTGATCCAGGCCGACGATTTCCCGGTCCACCAGACGCGCGTGTCAGCGATGGCACGGACCGTTCGGACCAGATGTTCATGACGCTGCTGCACCGGCTGTGCCGGCAGGCGATCGACCTCGACTCGCTCGCGCACTGGTCGTGAGCGCCTTCCGACCGCGGATGCGCAATGTTTCGGGTTCCGGGGGTCAACCCTGATTCAGTGGTAGAACCATTTGGATAGAGTCGCATCCGTCAGCATTCCGGCCGAGCCGGCAGAGCCCTGCCCACTCGGTCTTCCTCAGGAGACCCCGATGATCCGGAAACTTCTCGTCGCCGCTGCGGCTGCATTGGCGCTCCACGCCCCCACCCGCGCTGCCGACACCATCAAGGTCGGCGTGATGCTGGTCGACTCGGGGCCGCTCGCCTTCATCCTGCCGCTCTACACCGAGCCGGCCAAGCTCGCGGTCGAGATCCTCAATGCGCAGGGCGGTGCGCTCGGCCGCAAGTTCGAGCTCGTCATGCAGGCGCACTCCGGCACGCCGGCCGGCGCCATCGCGACCGCCACCAAGCTGGTGCAGCAGGACGGCGTGTCTTTCCTGACCGGCTTCAACACCACGGCCGCGGTGCTGGCGCTCGGCCCCAGGCTCGGCGGGCTGAACGCGCTGCTGGTGGACGGCAACACCTCCGGCGACGACCAGACCGGCAAGAACTGCCAGCCCAACTACTTCCGCAGCGGCGGCAACGACGGCATGGCGATGAACGTGTTGCGCGACGTGGTCAAGACCTCCGGCGGCAAGACCTGGAACCTGATCGTGCCGGACTATGCGTTTGGCCACGACTTCGCGAAGCGCTTCAAGGCGCTGGTCGAGGAGCAGGGCGGCGCGCTGCAGACGACGATCTTCGCGCCCGTGGGCACGGCCGACTTCGGCAGCTTCATCAGCCAGCTCGCCGCGAAGCCGGCCGACGGCCTCGGCGTGGTGGTGCTCGGCAACGACGGCATCACGTTCGCGAAGCAGCAGCAGCAGTTCGGGCTGTTCGCCAAGTTTAAGACCGTCGTGTCCTCGCAGTTCACCAACGAGGTCGTGCTCGCCGCACAGGGCGACTCGACCGTCGGCACCTACGCCGCGCAGTCGTACACGCCTGCCATGCCGGGCGAGAAGAACGCGGCCTTCGTGAAGGCCTTCGAGGCGCGCTTCAAGCGCAAGCCCTACTACATCGAGGCCGAGCAGTACCAGGTCTACGAGCTGTTGCAGGCCGCGATCAACAAGGCCCAATCGACCGACGTCGCCGCCGTGCGGGCGGCGTTCAACGGGCTGAAGGCGAACACGATCATGGGCGACGTCGAGATGCGCGCCGCCGACCATCAGCTGGTGCGGCCGATGGCCCTGACCCAGATCGTCAAGGGCGCGGAGGGCAAGGCCGTCCCGGCGCTGCGCATGCTCGAGCCGGGCCCGGCCGTCACACCGCCGCCCAGCCCCGAATGCAAGCTCTGAAGGTGGCGGAATGAATCGCTTCGAGGGGCTGGTGGCATTCGTGACCGGCGGCGGCTCGGGCATCGGCGCCGCCGCGGTGCGGCGCCTGGGCGTGGAGGGCGCGCGCGTCGCCGTCGTCGATCGCGATCTCGCCAGCGCGCAGACGGTCGCCGACGGGCTCGGCGAGCGCGGCCTGGCGCTGCAGGTCGACGTGCAGTCCGAGGCCGCGATCGAGCGGGCCGTCGCGGCGACCGTGGAACGCTTCGGCGCGCTCGACGTCGCCGTCAACGCGGCCGGCTACGGCGCGTCGGCCGAGGTCGTCGACATGACGCTCGCGCAATGGCAGGGCGTGCTGAACGTCGACCTGACCGGCGTGTTCCTCTCGACCAAGCACCAGGCGCGGCAGATGCTGCGCCAAAGCCGCGGCGGCGCGATCGTCAACATCGCCTCGACCAACGCCGAGCAGCCGGGCGAGGGCATGGCCGCGTACTGCGTCGCCAAGGCCGGCGTCGTGATGTTCAACCAGGTCGCGGCGATCGAGATGGCACCGCACGGCATCCGCGTGGTCGGCGTCGGCCCGGGGTTGACCGACACGCCCGCCACCGCACCGTTCCTGAATAGCGACGCGACGCGCGCGGCCTACCTCGGCAACATCGCGGCCGGCCGGGCCGCGCACGTCGACGAGATCGCGGGGCTGATCGCCTACCTGGCCTCGCCCGAGGCCGCCTACGTGAACGGCGAGACGGTCTACATCGACGGCATGCTGCGCGCCCGCGGCTATCCGACCCTGAAGGAGCGGCGCGGCCCAGCCTATGCCGGCTCGGCGTTCCTGCGCGAGCTGCAAACACATCGCCATGGAGGATCCAGCGATGCTTCGCGTTGAGGATTTGAGCGTGTCGTACGGCAGCGTCAAGGCGCTTGCGAACGTCAACATCGAGGTCGCGCAGCGCGGCGTGCTGCACGGCGTGATCGGGCCGAACGGCGCCGGCAAGTCGACGCTGATGGACGCCATCACCGGCCGACGCAAGCCGACTGGCGGGCGCGTGTTCGTCGACGGCAAGGACATCACGCAGCGATCGGTCGCCTGGCGGCGCAAGCTCGGCATGTCGCGCTCGTTCCAGCGCACCAGCATCTTCCCCGGGATCCGCGTCGGCGAGCAGCTCGAGCTGGTCGCGTCCCAGCTGGGCGAATCGGATCTGCCTGGCATCGTCGACACGCTGCAACTCGGCGCGGTCTACCACGAGATGGCGGACAGCATCGCCTATGGCGACCAGCGCCGCGTCGACATCGCGCTTGCGCTGGTCGGCAAGCCCGTCCTTATGCTGCTCGACGAACCGGCGGCGGGCCTGTCGACCGCGGAGACCATCTCGCTGTTCGAACACCTCGCGACGCTGGTGCGCGAGCGCGGCGTGACCGCGGTGGTGGTCGAGCACGACGTCGACGCGGTGTTCCGCTTCTGCGATTCGATCACCGCGCTGGACCTCGGCTGCGTGCTCGCCAGCGGAACGCCGGTTGCGGTGCGCTCCGACCCGCGCGTCATCACCGCCTACCTCGGCAGCGCGGGCTGAGTCCGCCTGCGCCGTATCGACCCCATTCCATGACCCTCACAGGACACGCCACGTGGACTTCTCCCAACTGCTGAGCCTGCCGCAGCTGGCCAACGCGCTCGCGCTGGCTGCGCTGCTGACCATTCTGTCGAGCGGCCTCGCGCTGATCTTCGGCCTGCGCGACGTGATGAATTTCAGCCACGGCGCGCTCTACATGCTCGGCGCCTACCTGGCCTACAGCGTCAGCGGGGCGTTGGGCTTCTGGGCCGCGCTCGCGATCGTGCCGCTGCTGCTCGCGGTCGTCGGCGTCGGGTTCGAGTACGGCATCCTGCGGCCGCTGCGCAAGCGCAGCCACATGGACCTGGCGCTCATCACCTTCGGCGTGGCGCTGATCGTCGGCCAGCTCGTCATCAAGCTCTGGGGCACGGCGCCGCTGTCGGTCTCGGCGCCCGAGAGCCTGGCCGGCTCGGTCAGCCTGTTCGGCCAGCCGTACCCGGCCTACCGCGTGTTCCTGATCTTCGTCGGCTTCAGCACCTGCGCCGCGCTCGCGGTGTGGCTCAAGTGGACGCGCTCCGGCATGCACGTGCGGGCCGTCAGCAGCCAACCCGAGGTGGCCCGCATGATGGGCGTCAACACCGACCGGCTCGGACTGCTCGTGGTCTGCCTCGGCACCGGCTTCGCGGGCCTGGCGGGCGTGCTGGCCGGGCCGTATCTCTCGGTCGATCCGGGCATGGGCGCGACGATCCTGATCACCTGCCTGATCGTGGTCGTGGTCGGCGGCCTCGGCAGCATCGGCGGTGCGATCGCGGCGGCCGTCGTCTACGGTTTCATCCAGGTCATCGGCACCGTGCTCTCGCCGACGCTGGCGGTGCTGGCGCCGTACCTGCTGCTGTTCTTCGTGCTGCTGTGGCGGCCGCAGGGCTTCGGCCGCGGGAGGGTGGCGTGATGAGCGCCGTGCCTCCGATGGCGGTCGCACCTGCCGCAGCGCCGATCGCGCAGGCACCGCGGGCGACCGCATCTCCGCGCCGCCGCTGGCCCCTCGGCGCGCTGCTCGCTGTTGCCGCCCTGATCGTGCTCGGCGCTTTCCTCCCGGCGCTGCTGAAGAGCCCGTTCTACCTCGGGCTGCTGATCAACGCGACGATCCTCGGCATCGCCGCCGTCGCCCTCGGTTTCCTCGCGCACCAGTGCGGGCTCGTGATGTTCGGCGTGGCCGGCTTCAGCGGCGGCGGCGCCTACCTGTTCGCCATCGCGGTGATGCAGTTCCGCTGGAACGTGCTCGGCGCGGCGGCGTTCGCACTGTTTGCCGCGACCGTGCTCTCGGCGCTGGTAGGGGCGCTGATCGTGCGCGCCCGGCCGCTGCCGTTCGCAATGCTGACGCTCGCGCTCGCGCAGATGCTGAACTCGGTCGTCAAGATCACCCAGTTCCGCGACGTCACCGGCGGCGACGACGGCCTGCCGCTGACCTTCGCAGGCAGCTTCTTCGGCCTGACGCAGGCGCAGCTTGCCAGGCCCGAAAGCTTCTGGCCGGTGGCATGGCTGGCGCTGTGCGCCGTGATGCTGCTGGCCTGGGCCATCGGCCGCTCGCGCACCGGGCAGGTGCTGCGCGCGATCCGCGCCAACGAGGAGCGCATGCGCTTCTCCGGCTTCGACACCTACTGGCCGCGCCTCTTCGCCTTCACGGTCACCGGCTTCATCGCCTCGGTCGCCGGCGTGCTCACGGCACTGCATTCGGCTTTCGCCTCGCCCGAACTGCTGGACTTCGTGACCGGCGGCAACGCGCTGGTGGCGATGCTCGTCGGCGGCGCCAACACGGTGGCCGGGCCGGTGCTCGGCGCCTTGCTGTACGTGATCGGCCAGGACCAGTTCGGCGCCAGCGGACACCTCGAGCTGCTGACCGGCATCGGCGTCGTCGTCGTCATCGTCGCGTTCCCGGAGGGCGCCATGGGCTTCGTCCGCAACACCTTCCGCAAGTGGTTCAAGACCCCATGAGCTTCATTCGCATCGCCGGGCTGCATGCCGGCTACGGCAAGTCGCTGATCCTGCGCAACATCGAACTCGAGGTCGACGAGGGCGAGGCGGTCGCGGTGGTCGGCAAGAACGGCGCCGGCAAGTCGACCCTGCTGATGTCCTTCTTCGGCGGCACCACGATCCGCAGCGGCTCGATCGAGGCCGGTGGCGTCGCCCTGCAGCACCGGCCGGGCTACCTGGCGGCGAAGCAGGGCGTGTCGGCCTCGCCGCAGGGCCGCCTGATCCTTCCGCACCTGAGCGTGCGCGAGAACCTGCTGCTCGGTGCCGCGTCCGGCCGCAAGGGCCACTGGACGCTGGACAAGGTCTACGCGCTGTTCCCGGTGCTGCAGGAGCGCCACGACCGCATGGGCACCGCATTGAGCGGCGGCCAGCAGCAGATGCTGGCGGTCGGCCGCGCCCTGCTCGCCAATCCGCGCGTGCTGCTGCTCGACGAGCCGTCGGAAGGGCTGTCGCCGGTGCTGGTGGACGACCTGGCGCGCGTGTTCAACCAGATCCGCGCCGCCGGCACCGGCCTGCTGATGGTCGAGCAGCACCTGAGCCTGGTGCGGCGCGTCAGCCAGCGTTTCGTGGTGATGGCCAAGGGCGAGATCATCGCGCGCGGCCGCACCGAAGACATCGACTCCGAGCAACACCGCGCCGCCCTGGCGTTCTGAGCCGGCGGCCGCCGGTCAGCCCCGAATACAGGATGTGAAGGCCCCATCATGAAAGCACTGGTCTACCTGGGAGAGCGCGCGATGCGCCTGCTCGACATGCCCGAGCCGGTGCTCGCGGACGACGAGGTGATGGTGAGCGTCGCCGCGGTCGGCGTCTGCGGTTCCGACATGGCGCTGATCCGCGATGGCGTGCCGGCCATCCCGCCGCCGCTGATCCTCGGCCACGAGTTCGGCGGACGCCTGGCCAACGGCGACTTCGCGGTGGTCAACCCGATGCTCTCGTGCGGCGCTTGCGCACGCTGCCGGGCCGGCCGTACCCACCTGTGCGCCGCGCGCAAGGCGTTGGGCTTCCGCCGGGCCGGCGCCTACGCCGAGCGTGTCGCGGTGCCGGCGCGCAACGTCGTGCCGGCGCCGGGCCTGACGCCGCGCCAGGCCGCACTGGTCGAGCCGATCGCGAACGGCGTGCATGCCTTCCACCGCGCCGGCCGGCCGATGGAGCGCGTCGCCATCCTCGGCGCCGGCTCGATCGGCATGTGCCTGCTGCATGTGCTGGTGAGCGCCGGCGTGCAGGACATCACCGTGGTCGACCCGGTGCGCGAGCGGCTCGACCATGCGCTCGCGGACGGCGCCCGGCACGTCGCGAGCACGCTGCAAGGGGAGTACGAGGCGGTGTTCGACGCAGCCGGCACCGAAGGCACGCGCGCCGCTGCGATCGCCTGCACGCTGCCCGGCGGCGCCATTGCGTTGATCGGGCTGCACGACGACCGCCTCGCGCTGTCGGCCGCCGCATTGGTGGTCGGCGACCGCACGCTGGCGGGCTGCTTCGCCTACACCGAGGGCGAGTTCGTCGAAGCCGTTCGGCTTGCCGGGACCATCGATGCGCCGTGGGCGCAGAGCGTGCCGTTCACCGAATCGGAACAGGCGATGCAGGCGCTGCTCAGCGGCCGCGGCGTGCCCGGCCGGATCAAGACCATCTTCGCGTTCGACGCCTGAGCCGGCGAGAGAGATGCGCGAGAGCGCACGCGCCGCGTGATCGCGTCGACGCCGCCGCTCAGGACGGTACGCGCCCGATCCACTTCGGGTTGTCGATCGCCAGCGCATCGGCGAGCGTCCGGCGCAGGTGATCGACCAGGCCGGGCGCATCGAGCGGGAGGCGGCCGCTGGCGATCGCCTCGGTGAGCTCGTCGTTCAATGCCGCGACCGGATCGTCGCCCGCGTCGGCATGGCCGAGCAGCGCGGTCAGGCGGGCCTGTTCCTCCGCCTCGAAGCCGGCCGCCAGCTGCAGCTCGCGCATCGCGGTCTTCAGCACGTTGATGCCGACGCGGGTCTGAAACCGGTGGTAGCCGGCGAGCGTGGGCAGCAACTCGCGTTCGAGGTAGTCGATGGTGGCGTGCAGCAGCACGTCGGTGGGCGGGATCCGGTTGCTCATGGCATGCTCACGCGGGTGCGCCGTCGATCAGCGAGAAGAAGTCCCACAGCGGCTCCTCGAGCCGGCGGCCGACCGCGCACAGCTCGACGCTGGCGGGCGACCCGTCGGCGCGTTTCGCGAGGCCGCGGCGCACGCACGAGATCGCCCACTTGAGGTTCGAGAAGGCTTCCCAGAAGCGCACGCGCTCGGGATCGACCGCCACGCCTGCAGTGCGCTCGTAGGCCGCGTACAGATCCTCGCGCGCGCCGAAGCCTCCGACCTCGCCGGCACCGCCGAAGCGCCAGGTGCGCATGCACAGTACGCCGAGGTCCTGCATGGGGTCACCGAGGCGCGCGATCTCCCAGTCGAGCACGCAGCGCACGCCGTCGGGCCCGACGATCAGGTTGCCGGTGCGGAAATCCGAATGCACGACGCACGGCTCCCACCGCTTCGGCAGGTTCTCGCGCACCCAGCGCTCGGCGTACGCGAGGGCCGGATGGCGCAACGCGAACTGCGCGAGCAGGCCGCCGTAGACCGTGAGCTCGTCGGCCGGCGACAGCGTCGCGAGAAAGGGCAGGTCGCTTGTCGGCAACCGATGGATGCGCGCCAGGATCTCGCCGCACTGGCGCGCCATCGACGGCCGTGCCGCCGCGAAGTCGTCATGTTCGACGATCCGTCGCCCCAGTGTTTCGCCCTCCACGCGTTCGGTGACGTAGGCGGGGCCGAGGCCGTCTTCAGGCGCGAGCACGCGCCGCACCACCGGCGCCGGCACGCCGCCGGCGCGGGCAACGATCATCAGTGCCGCGTCCTCCCCGGCGCTGAGCTTGGGTGCGCGCCAGGTCGAGGACGACGCGGGCGCAGCGCTCGCGACCGGCGTCTGCTGCAGGATCAGCGGCGCGTGCCGATCGCCCTGCACCCAGTCGAACGACCAGGTCTGCTTGGTCGCGCCGCCGGTGAGGCGCTGCAGCGCGCGGACCTCGCCCGGCGCGCCGTCGCGGGAGAGCGCGGCGGCCAGCGCGGCGGCGACTTCATCGGGCGACATCGTCAGGGTGCGCGGGTCAGATCTTGCGCCCGGCCTCGGCCCAGAACACGTCGCGCAGCTTGCGCTTGAAGATCTTGCCGCTGTCCTCGCGCGGCAGCGTGGCGTGGAAGTCGATGCGCTTCGGCACCTTGTACTTGGCGAGCTTGCCGACGAGGAAGTCGCGCACCTGCGCGGCAGTCACATCGGACCCGGGTACGCGCTCGACCGCGGCGGCGAGCGATTCGCCGAACTCCTCGTCCGGGATGCCGAACACCGCGCAGTCCTGCACGCCCGGACACTGCAGCAACGCCATCTCGATCTCGGCCGGGTAGATGTTGGTGCCGGCCGAGATCACCATGTCGGAGCGGCGGTCGCAGAGGTAGAGGTGGCCGTCCTTCAGGTAGCCGATGTCGCCGCAGCTGATCAGGCCGTCGCGCTCGGCCTTGGTGCGCTTCTCGGGGTTGTTCAGGTAGGTGAAGTCGGCATAGGCCGGCACGCGCATGTAGATCTCGCCGATCTCGCCGGTCGCGACCGGCTTGCCGTCGTCGCCGTAGAAGGCGATCCGGGTGTCGGGCGTCGGCACGCCGACGCTGCCCGGGAACGCCAGCCAGTCGGCCGGCGTGGCCAGGGTGGCGGTGCCGACTTCGGAGCCGCCGTAGGTCTCGTAGACCACCGGGCCCCACCAGTCCATCAGCGCCTTCTTGATCTCGACCGGGCAGGGCGCGCCGGTGTGGGTGACCCATTTCAGCGAGCTCACGTCGTAGCGCGCGCGCACCTCCGCCGGCAGCTTGACCAGGCGCACGAACATCGTCGGCACCATCACCGCATGGCTGATGCGGTGCTTGGCGATCAGCGCGAGCGTCTCTTCCGGGTCGAACTTGGACTGCATCACCAGCACGTCGGCATTCGGCAGCGCCTGGCGGCCGTAGGCGTTCGGCGAGGCGTGGTAGAGCGGACCTGCCACGAGTGCGCGCACGCCCGGCACGACGCCGTAGACCTGCGCCAGCAGGCGGACGTAGGCGGCCGATTGCTCGGGCGTGGCGGCTTCGCGCTGCACGCCCTTCGGATGGCCGGTGGTGCCCGAGGTGTAGATCATGGTGGCGCGGCTGCGCCGGGGCGGACCGTCCCAGGGCTCGTAGCCGGCCAGCCAGTCATCCCACACGACATCGCCGGCGGCCGGGGCCGCCTGTTCCGACGCGATGCCGTAGCGCGACTGCACCTCTGGCGGCGTCGGCACCACCAGCACGGTGATGCCGGCCGGGATGCGCGCGCGCAGCGGCGCGAGCAGGTCCGCATGCGCGACCAGCACCTTGGGGAGCGCATCGTCGAGGATGTAGCAGACCTCTTCAGCCTTGCCGTGCCAGTTGATCGGAACGCTGTAGGCGCCGACCGCCGCCGCGGCCTGCTGGACTTCGAAGAATGCGAAGTCGTTGCGCAGCAGCAGCGCGACGGTGTCGCCTTCGCGCACGCCGAGCGCGTCGAAGCCGCGCGCGGCGCGGGCCGCTCGCTGCAGCAGCGACGCGCGCGCCACGCCGCGGTCGTCGAGATAGATCGTGGGAGTGCTCATGCCGGGTCCAGTGTGCGGTCGCAGAATCGGTGTCGTGTCGTTTCGACGTTGATTATCAATGGTTCAACCAAGGATCATAGCGGGATGTGAGTGGCGCGGCAAGCTCAGGCCATGAACACGCCGCCGTTGACGTCGAGACAGGCACCGTTCAGGTACCCGGCGCCGTCGGAGGCGAGGAAGTGCACGGTGGCCGCGACCTCGGCCACGCTCCCGACCCGCCGCGCCGGGATGCCCTCGAGCGATTTCGCGATGATCTCCGGTGCCGTCTGGTTCGACAGCGGCGTCTCGATGCGGCCCGGCGCGACCGCATTCGCGGCGATGCCGAAGCGCGCATAGTCGCCCGCGACCTGGCGCGTCAGCGCGATCAAACCCGCCTTGG
This sequence comes from Variovorax sp. Soil_C_17, assembly GCF_057657265.1. Lineage (NCBI taxonomy): Bacteria > Pseudomonadati > Pseudomonadota > Betaproteobacteria > Burkholderiales > Comamonadaceae > Variovorax > Variovorax sp. Soil_C_17. Next base: position 20,253 of record NZ_JBDGIT010000013.1, on the reverse strand, counting down.
AGGCCGCATAGTGGACACCGGCCTGCGGGATGTAGGTGCGCCCCGCGCGCGACGCGATGTTGACCACGCGGCCCCAGCCCTTGGCCTTCATCGGCGGCACCAGTTCCCGGCACAACAGGAAGGGCGCGGTCAGGTTGACCCGCAGCACGAGCTCCCAATCGCTGGTGGGCACGTCGGGCAACTTGTACGAACCGCCTTCCTTCTTCGGATGCATGCCGGCGTTGTTGACGAGCACGTCGCAGCCGCCCAGGCGCGAGCGCGTGTGTTCGGCGAGCCGCAGTACCTGCGCTTCCTCCGACAGGTCGACCACGATACCCTCGGCCTCGCAGCCATCGACGGCGAGGCGGCGCGCGACCTTGTGGATGCCGTCGCTGCGGTCGGCCAGCAGCAGCCGAGCGCCATCGGCCGCAAAACATTCGGCGATCGCCAGGCCGATGCCGCTGGCAGCGCCGGTGATCAGGATGGAGCGCTTCGAGATCGTCACGGATGTCTCCTTATTTATTGAAAAGGTTATACCATTGGACGTTCCAAACCATCAACCCGAGACACCATGACCCACCCGCTCGAACTCCAAGGCAAGGTCGCGATCGTGACGGGCGCCGCGCGGGGCCTCGGCCGGGCGTTCGCGCTGCGGCTGGCGCGCATGGGCGCAGACGTCGTCGTCGCAGACCTGAACCTGGACGGCGCGGCCGAGTTCGGCGAGCAGCTCGGCGCGGCGAGCGTGCCCGACGAGATCCGCGCGCTCGGCCGGCGCAGCCTGGGTGTGCAGGGCGATCTGCGCGATCGCGCCGCCGGGAACCAGCTGATCGCGCGCACGCAGGACGAATTCGGCCGGATCGACATCCTCGTTAACAACGCCGGCGGCGCGCTCGGGGCGGTCGACCGCAGCTTCGCCTCGACCGCGACCGACGAGGACTGGGCGTTCATGCTGCAGCTCAACCTGATGAGCACGATCCACTGCTGCCAGGCAGCGGTGCCGCACCTGCGCGCGCGCGGTGGCGGCGTGATCGTCAACCTGGCCTCCAAGGCCGGGCTGGACGCGGGCGCGCGCGGCGGGCGGCTGGCGCCCTATGGCATCGCGAAGACCGGCGTGATCCAGTACACGCGCTTCCTCGCCAACGAGCTCGGGCCCGACGGCATCCGCGTCAACTGCATCGCACCGGGTGCGATCACGACGGCGCGCGTCGTCGCGCAGGCCCAGGCACGCAACATCGGCACTGCCGCCGATGCCGCCGCGATCCCGCTCGGGCGCCTGGGCACGACCGAGGACGTTGCCGGGGTGCTGCAGTTCTTCGTGTCGGAGCAGTCGGCCTACGTCACCGGGCAATGCCTGTCGGTGTGCGGCGGCAAGGTGTTGACGCCGTCCTGAGATCGAGCCTCAGCCGCCGGGCAGCGCGATGCCCCAGTCCGCGAGTGCGGATGCGGTGTCGGCGCCGATGGCCTGCGGCGCGCGCGTGGTCGCGCCCGGCGTCGCCGAGAAGCGGGGCGCGGGCCCCGGCAGCATGCGGCCGTCGACCTCGACGAAGCTGCCGCGCGCGACGTTGTGCGGATGCCTCGGCGCCTCGTCCAGGTCCAGCATCGGCGCGAAGCAGACATCGCTGCCTTCCATCAGCGCGCACCACTCGTCGCGCGTGCGCGTCGCGATCGCCGCGGCGATCGTGCGGCGGGTTTCAGGCCAGAGGCTGCGGTCGTTCTGCGTCGCAAGGTCCAGCTTGTCCTGCAGGCCGAGCTTGTCGAGCATCAGCGCGTAGAACTGCGGCTCGATCGCGCCCAGGCTGATCCATTTGCCGTCGGCACAGCGGAACGGGTTGTAGAACGGCGCGGCGCCGTCGAGGAAGTTGCTGCCGCGCTCGCGCCAGCGTCCGCCGGCGTGCATCTCGTAGAACATCGACATCAGCGAGGCCGACCCTTCGACCATCGAGACATCGACGACCTGACCTACGCCGCTGGCGCGCGCGTTCAGCACGCCGGCGAGCAGGCCCATGCCCAGAAAGAGCGAGCCGCCGCCGAAGTCGCCGACCAGGTTGAGCGGCGGGACCGGCGCTTCCGGCGTGCCGATGGCATGGGCCGCGCCGCTGAGCGCGATGTAGTTCAGGTCGTGGCCGGCCACCTGGGCGAGCGGGCCGGTCTGTCCCCAGCCGGTCATGCGCGCGTAGACGAGCTTCGGGTTGCGCGCGAGCGCCAGGGCGGGGCCGAGGCCGAGGCGTTCCATCACGCCCGGGCGGAAGCCTTCGATCGAGGCATCGGCGCGTTCGAGCAACGCCAGGCAGGTTTCGATCGCGGCCGGCTTCTTCAGATCGAGCGCGACCGAGCGACGCCCGCGCGACAGCACGCCCGGTTTGTCGCCGGCACGTTCGGCGCGGTCGATGCGGATGATGTCGGCGCCCAGATCGGCGAGCAGCTGGCCGGCGAACGGCGCCGGCCCGATCGCCGCGAATTCGACGATGCGCACGCCGGTGAGCGGGCCGCTGCGGGGAATGTGTGACGCTGGCGTATCGATGTTCATGAAAAAGTATAAAACGGTTGAACCAATCGCATGGACGGCCGGACTACACTCGGCCATCAAGCAGTCAGGAGTGGGTGCATCCATGATCGAGACCAAACAGCCGCCGACCGCGAAACGCGCGGCGACCTCTGCAACACGTGGCACAGGCGCCGACGGCGCGCCGATGTTCCAGCCGGTGCGCCCGCGGCGCGCCTTCGAGGCGGTCTGCGACCAGATCCGCCGCCGGGTCGCCGACGGCGTGCTGCTGCCGGGCCATCGCCTGCCGGGCGAGCGCGAACTGGCCGAGGAGTTCGACATCAGCCGCAGTGCGGTGCGCCAGGCGCTGCGCAATCTCGAACTCGCCGGCATCGTGCAGTCGCGCACCGGCGTCAACGGCGGCTTCTTCATCAAGAGCGGCGGCTCCGACGGCATCACGCAGGCGGTGCGCGACATGGTCGGCCTCGGCCAGGTGCCCATGGCCAGCGTGTTCGAGGCGCGGATCGAGCTGACGAACGTGGCGATCCGGCTCGCCTGCGAGCGCGCGACCGAGGCCGAGCTCGATGCGATCGCGGCCGACATCGCGGAGCATGGCGAGCTGATCAAGCAGGGGAAGGCGTCGCGCAGCACCGTGTCGTTCGGCCATTTCTATCGGCTGCTGGCGCGCGCGACGCACAACGAGGTGATCGAGATGCTGGTCGACGCGCTGTCGGAGATCGTGCGCACGATCATGCTGGGCATCGACCCGAAGCCGCACCAGGACATGATTCAGGCGCGCGGCAAGGTGCTTCGCTACATCCGCGCGCGTGATCCGGTTCGGGCCTGCGCCGCGATGACCAAGCACCTGCGCCATGTGAGCGAGCATCTGGAAATCCAGCGCCAGGCGCATGCCGTCCCGCCGGTGGCCAAGCGCTGAGCATCAGGAAGCCACGATCAGCGAGAGCATCTCGGCGACCATCGCCGGCTTGTCCGATCCTTCGAGCTCCATCGTGTAGCCGCGGCACAGCATCGTGCCGATCGCCTGCGGCCGGGCCGAGATGACCTTCATGTGCAGGCGCACGCGCGAGTCGGCCGGCACCGGTGCCGGATAGCGCACTTTGTCGAATCCGTAGTTGAACGCGCGCCCGTGGCGCCGCACCTCGACGATCTGCCCCGCCATGCCCGGCACCAGCGAGAGCGTCAGCAACCCGTGCGCGATGGTGCGCCCGCCGGGCAGTTCGCGCGCCGCGCGTTCGAGGTCGCAGTGGTACCAGTTGCGGTCGCCGGTGATCTCGGCGAAGGCGTCGATCATTTTCTGGTCGATCCTCAGCCAGTCGCTGGTGCCGAGGTCGCGGCCGACGTGCTGCGAAAGCTCGGCGAGCGTATCGACGCTGATCATGCCGTTGCGCGCGGTGGCCGCGCCTCGGTCTTCCAGCGCTCCAGGTTGTCCCGGATGATCCCGGCGGCGCGCTCCCACATCGGGAAGGTGCCGCCGCGGAACACGAAGTCGAAGTCGCAGGCATCGCGGAACTCGAGCACCTCGACGCCCTGTGGACCGGCCTTGTACGAGTAGAAGGCGTTGGCGGGCACGAAGAAGCCGTCGCCCGCCCTGAGCACGCGGGTGCCGATCGCGAGCTCCCCGGCGACGATGTAGTAGAGGCACGGCGTGCTGTGCGAATGGGCCGGCAGCGGGAAGTTGCTCTTGAACCAGGCGTAGATCAGGCTGAAACCATTCGGCGACGGGCTGCGGAACAGAACGCGCGACGCAGAACCGGCGGCCACGCCTTCGGCAAAGATCGGGTTCAGCGGTCCACGCTCGGGCGGCGGTGCCTCCGCATGCATCATGCCGGCTTCGAGCAAGGGCTGAGATTCGGAGGCGAGGAAGATCTCGATGCGACCTGGTGGCTCATGCTCGGTCGTGGGGGAGGTCGAAGCGACTTGACTCATTGGAGGCTCCTAGGGGCGGGGTGGGAGGGCGTGTCAGGGCGTATCGCTGGCTTGGCGGCAGGCGCACGACCAGGCCATGCATCGAATCGTCGACGCGGATCTGGCAGGAAAGGCGCGATGTGTCGGGGTGTGGTTCGACCGCCAGCTCGAGCGTCCAACGTTCGGCCTCCTCGGCCGGCGCGAGGCGCTCGCGCCACGGCATGTCGATGTGTACGTGGCACGTTGCGCAGATGCACTCGCCGCCGCAGTCTGCGTCGATGCCGGGGATATTGTGGGCAACGGCGGTGGCCATCAGGCTCTTGCCGGCCTGGGCCTCGACGGTGTGCGAGCGCCCGTCGGGTTGGAGGTAGGTGACCTGGATCATCGGCGCGCCATTCAGCCGAGCGTGGTGACCAGTTCCGGCACGGCTGTGAACAGATCGGCCACCAGGCCATAGTCGGCCACCGAGAAGATCGGTGCCTCCTCGTCCTTGTTGATCGCGACGATCACCTTGGAGTCCTTCATGCCCGCCAGATGCTGGATCGCGCCCGAGATGCCGGCGGCGATGTACAGCTGCGGCGCCACGATCTTGCCGGTCTGGCCGACTTGCCAGTCGTTCGGCGCATAGCCCGCGTCCACCGCTGCGCGGCTGGCACCCAGGCCGGCGTTCAGCTTGTCCGCCAGCGGCGCCATCACTTCGGTGAACTTCTCGGCGCTGCCGAGAGCACGGCCGCCGGACACGATGATCTTCGCGGCGGTCAGTTCGGGGCGCTCGCTCTTGGTGACCTCGCGGCCCACGAAGCTGCTCTTGCCCGAGTCGGCCACGCCTTGTGCGGTTTCGACCGCTGCGCTGCCGCCCGTGGCAGCCGCCGCATCGAAGCCGGTGGTGCGCACGGTGATGACCTTGGTCGCGTCGCTGCTCTGCACGGTCGCAATCGCGTTGCCGGCATAGATCGGGCGCTCGAAGGTGTCGGGGCTGTCGACCTTGGTGATATCCGAGATCTGCGCCACGTCCAGCCTGGCGGCCACGCGCGGGGCCACGTTCTTGCCGTTGGAGGTCGAGGGAAACAGGATGTGGCTGTAGTTGCCGGCAATCGCCAGAACTTGCGCCGCGACGTTCTCCGCGAGGTTCTCGGAAAGGCTCGGGCTGTCGGCCACGATGACCTTGGCGACGCCGGCGATCTGCGCGGCGGCCGTGCCGGCTCCGGCGGCATTGGCGCCAGCGACCAGCACGTGCACGTCGCCACCGCAGGCGATCGCGGCGGTCACAGTGTTGAGGGTCGCGGGCTTGATGCTCGCGTGGTCGTGTTCGGCAATGACAAGTGCGGCCATGTTCAGATCACCTTCGCTTCGTTCTTGAGTTTGTCGACCAGGGCCGCGACATCGGCCACCTTGATGCCGGCGCCGCGCTTGGGCGGCTCGCTGACCTTGAGCGTCTTCAGGCGCGGCTTGACGTCCACGCCGAGGTCTTCGGGCTTGATGGTGTCGAGCCGCTTCTTCTTGGCCTTCATGATGTTGGGCAGCGTGACGTAGCGCGGCTCGTTCAGGCGCAGGTCGGTCGTGATGACGGCAGGAAGAGCCAGCTCCAAGGTCTCGGCGCCACCGTCTATTTCGCGATTCACGCGGCATATCTCGTTGCCATCAGTCCCCGAGATCACGATCTTGCTGGCGAAGGTGGCCTGCGGCAGCTCGGCCAATGCAGCGAGCATTTGCCCGGTCTGGTTGGCGTCGTCGTCGATCGCCTGTTTGCCCAAGATGATCAGCAAAGGTCGTTCCTTGTCAAACAACGCCTTCAACAGCTTGGCGACGGCCAGCGGCTGCAGCTCTTCGGCGGTCTCGACCAGGATGCCGCGATCAGCGCCGATGGCCATCGCGGTGCGCAGGGTTTCCTGGCACTTGGCGTCGCCGCACGAGACGGCGATGACTTCGGTGGCGACACCCTTCTCCTTCAAACGAACTGCCTCTTCGACGGCGATCTCGTCGAACGGGTTCATGCTCATCTTGACGTTGGCGACGTCGACCCCAGTGCCATCGCTCTTGACGCGCACCTTGACGTTGTAATCGACGACGCGTTTGACGGGGACAATGATCTTCATGTCGTGCTCTCACTCCGCTTCCATCTGGTGCTGCAGTTTCTCGACCGCGTCGGTGTACTCGGTCAGCATGTCGTAAATCACGTTCCGGGTCGACGTTTCCTCTGTCATGTCGCCGACGATCTGGCCGACGTAGTAGCCCATGAACTCCTTGCGCCGCGCTTTTTCGATGCGCGCACGCGCCTCGGTGACCAGCAGTCCCTGCTGCGGCATCGGCAGCGGCGTGGGCGCACCGGGTGCGTCCCACGCCTCGGTGAACGCGCTGCGCAGCATGCGGCATTGCTTCCCCGTGAATACGCGGCGCTGGATCGCGTCTTCCGAGCGCGCCGCGAAGAAGCGCTCCTTCATGTCCGGCGACAGCTCGCTCTCCCTGGTGCCGAGCCAGATCGAACCGCACCAGACGCCTTCGCAGCCCAGCGCCAGCGCAGCCGCCATCTGGCGCCCGCGGCCGATGCCGCCCGCGGCCAGCACCGGCACCGGCGCCGCGGCATCGACGATCTGCGGCCACAGCACCATCGAGGTGATGCTGCCGCTGTGCGCGCCGGCCTCCATACCCTGCGCGATCAGCACGTCGATGCCGGCATCGACCTGGTTCTTCGCGTGCTTGGCGCTGCCGATCAGCGCGCCGACCTTCAGGCCCTTGGCATGCAGCAGGTCGATCATCTCCTTCGGCGCGATGCCGAGCGCGCTGACCACGAGCTTGATCTGCGGATGGCGCAACGCAACTTCGATCAGCTCCATGCCGCCCTGCGCGGTCAAGCGGTAGCCGCTGGCGTACTCGGCGAGCTGCTCGCGCTCGTAGGCGGGCAACTCCGGGATGCCGGCGTCCGCGAGTATCTTGTCGACGAAGGCGACGTGCTCCTTCGGCAGCACGGTGGCGCGCTCCTCGAGCGCGTGAACCTCCTCCATCTTCTGCGGCAGCGCGAGGTCCAGCGCATAGGGCCGGCCGTCGGTGTGGTCGTCGATCCACTTGAGTTCGATCTCGAGCTGCTCGGGCGTCACGCGGGTGGTACCAAGCACGCCCATCCCGCCGGCGCGGGTGGCTTCCACGACCACGTCGCGGCAATGAGAGAAGGCGAAGATGGGTGCGTCAATGCCGAACATCTCCGTCATGCGGGTCTTCATTTCAGTCTCCTAGTGCGATCCATCGCCGCTTTCGACGCATTGGTCCAACCAATGATATCAGGGTGACGGACAAAAGAAAAGTCCGTGCGGCGGGCTCACAAGCCATGGCTAACACGCTTGACTTATTGGTTGAACCATATAGATTTTACTGCTCACCCCATGCCCCAGTTCCGCCGACAGACATGACCCATCCCTCGATCATCGCCCGCAGCCACCCCGACAAGCCCGCCGTCGTGATGGGTGCGAGCGGCGCGCACCTGAGCTTTGCCGCGCTAGCCGCTCGCGCCAACCAGGGCGCCCACCTGATGCGCGCGCTCGGGCTGAAGCCCGGCGACCACCTCGCGGTGCTGATGGAGAACACCATCCGCTTCTACGAGGTCTACTGGGCCGCGATGAGCGCGGGCTTGTACTTCACGCCGATCAGCACGCATCTGGGCGCCGCGGAAGCGGCCTACATCGTCAACGACTGCGGCGCGCGGATGTTGGTGTCGTCCTCTGCGATGCGCGAACTGGCGCTGCAGCTGCCGGCGCTCTGCCCGAAGGTCGAGCAGTTCCTGGCGTGCGATGCCGCGTTCGGCCCGTTTGCGAGCTGGGAAGAGGCCATCGGGCCGAAGCCGACCGGCCCGATCCCAGATGAGGTCGGCGGCCACAACATGATGTATTCGTCCGGCACCACCGGTCAGCCCAAGGGCATCAAGGTGCCGTTCGCCAACAACCCGATCGGCGCCATGGTGCCGATCATGCATTCCTTCTCGCGCACTCTCGGCTTCGACGCCGACACGGTCTACCTTTCGCCCGCACCGCTCTACCATGCGGCGCCGCTGGGCTTCAGCGCCGCCGTGCAGCGCATGGGCGGCACGGTCGTGGTGATGGAGAAGTTCGAACCCGAGCAGTTCCTGGCGCTGATCGAGCGCTACCGCATCACGCACACGCAGCTGGTTCCGACGATGTTCGTGCGCATGCTGAAACTGCCGGAGGAGGTCCGCGCGCGCTACGACCTGTCGTCGCTGAAGTGTGCGCTGCACGCGGCGGCGCCGTGCCCGATCGACGTCAAGCAGCGGATGATCGACTGGTGGGGGCGCTGCATCTACGAGCAGTACAGCGGCTCGGAGGGCTCCGGCTGCACGCTGATCAATTCGGACGAGTGGCTGACGCACCCGGGCTCTGTGGGCAAGGCGCTGCTGAACACGGTGCGTATCGTCGGCGAAGACGGTTCGCTGCAACCGGCCGGCACGCCGGGCACGATCTACTTCGAAGGCAGCCGGCCCTTCACGTACCACAACGATCCCGACAAGACCGAGAGCGTCTTCAACGACAAGGGCTGGTCGACGCTCGGCGACATCGGCTATCTCGACGAGGAAGGCTATCTTTATCTGACCGATCGCAAGGCGTACATGGTCATCTCCGGCGGGGTGAACATCTATCCGCAGGAGGCCGAGAACGTGCTAACGATGCATCCGAAGGTGGTCGACATCGCGGTATTCGGCGTGCCGAACGCCGAGTTCGGCGAAGAGGTCAAGGCTGTGGTGCAGCCGGTCGACATGGCCGAGGCCGGCCCCGCACTCGAAGCCGAACTGATCGCCTTCTGCCGGGAACGGCTGGCGGCGCTGAAGTGCCCGAGGAGCATCGACTTCGAGGCCCAACTGCCGCGGCAGGACAACGGCAAGCTCTACAAGCGCCTGCTGCGCGATCGCTACTGGGCCGGTCACGCGAGCCGTGTGATCTGAGGCCCCCATTCCACTTCAACGACGAACCCGCGAACGATGCAGGACTTCCTCAGTTTCGAAGGCAAGACCGTGCTGGTCATCGGCGGCACGAGCGGCATCGGCAACGGCATCGCGCAGGCCTTTCGCGCGGCCGGCGCCCTCGTGCACGCCTGGGGCACGCGCGCCAGCGCGGCCGACTACAAGGTGGAGGAGGGCAGCGACCTCGAGGGCCTGGGCTTTGCGAGCGTCGACGTCGCGAGCGCGGCTGCGATCCAGGCCGTCAAGCCGGCGTTCGAGAAGCTCGACGTGCTGGTGATGGCGCAGGGCGCGGTCCAGTACCGGCGGGCCGAGTTCGAGGACGCGACCTTCCGCCACATCGTCGACGTGAATCTCAACAGTCTGATGACCTGCGCCAGCCTGTTCCATTCGATGCTCAAGGCATCCGGCGGATCGGTGATCATGATCAGTTCGATCTCGGCCTACCGGAGCGCGATCGGCACGCCGGCCTATGCGGCTTCGAAGGCAGCTGCCGTGTCGCTGACCCGGTCGCTCGGCGCTGCTTGGGCGACCGACGGCATCCGTGTCAACGGCATCGCGCCGGGCCTGGTCGCAACCAAGATGACCAAGGTCACCACCGACCATCCGGAGCGCCTGGCGTCGACGCTGGCGCGCATTCCGGCCGGCCGCATCGGCACGCCCCAGGACATGGCGCACGTCGCGCTGTTCCTCGCCTCACCGCTGGCGCAGTACGTCGTCGGCCACACCATTCCGGTGGATGGCGGGCTCAGCGCCTGAACGCTTCGCCACCAAATTCAAGGAGAACGACATGAGCTGGGGATTCGAAACCGACCCGGAGTTCCAGAAGGAACTCGACTGGATCGACAACTTCGTGCGCGAGGAGGTCGAGCCGCTCGACCTGCTGCTCGACAGCCCCTACAACGTGGCCGACGCGGCGCGCAACCGGCTCGTCAGGCCGCTGCAGCAAAGGGTGCGCGAGCGCAAGCTGTGGGCCTGCCATCTCGGGCCCGAACTCGGTGGCCAGGGCTATGGCCAGGTCAAGCTGGCCCTGATGAACGAGATCCTCGGCCGTTCGGTGTTCGCGCCGACCGTGTTCGGCTGCCAGGCGCCCGATTCGGGCAACGCCGAGATCCTCGCGCAGTACGGCACGCCGGCGCAGAAGAAGAAGTATCTGGAGCCGCTGCTCGCGAACGAGATCGTCTCGTGCTTCGCGATGACCGAGCCGCAGGGCGGCTCCGACCCGACCACGTTCACCACCCGCGCGGTGCAGGACGGCGATGACTGGCTGATCAGCGGCCAGAAGTGGTTCGCGTCGAATGCCAGCTACGCCGCGTTCTACATCACGCTGGCGGTTACCGATCCGACCATCTCGGCCTACAAGGGCATGTCGATGTTCATCGTGCCGGCCGACACGCCGGGCATCACGATCATCCGCGACGTGCATCTGGCCGGTCGCAAGGAGGGCGGCCACGGCCACGGGTACCTGAACTTCGAGAACGTGCGCGTGCCGGCCGACCACATGCTGGGCCGCCCGGGCCAGGCCTTCGTCGTGGCGCAGACGCGCCTTGGCGGTGGCCGAATTCACCACGCGATGCGCACCATCGGCGAGGCGCGCAAAGCCTTCGACATGTTGTGCGAGCGCGCCGTCTCGCGCGCTGTTCAGCGTGGACGCCTGGCCGACATGCAGCTCGTGCAGGCAATGGTGGCCGACTCGTGGATCGAGCTCGAGCAGTTCCGCCTGCTGGTGATGCGCACCGCGTGGCTGATCGACAAGGAGAACGACTACAAGAAGGTGCGCAAGGACATCTCGGCCGTCAAGACCGCCATGCCCAAGGTGCTGCACGACATCGTCACGCGCGCGATCCAGGTCCACGGCTCGCTCGGCCTGACCAACGAGATGCCCTTTGTCGAGCAACTGGTGTCGTCGCTGATCATGGGCTTGGCGGACGGGCCGACCGAGGTGCACAAGATCACCCTGGCGCGGGAACTTCTCAGCGAGGTGACGCCAGCGACCGAGCTCTTCCCGAGCTACCACCGTCCGCGCTTGCGCGAAAAGGCGCTCGCCAAGTACGGCGCCGCACCGCATGCGGCAGGCGGGCTCTGATCCCTTGCACGCCATGGACCTGAAGCATGCGCAGGACTGGCGCGAACTGATCGATCTGCAGCGCCTCGCCGGGTGGATGGACGGCCATGGGCTCGGCCGCGGCGCGATCACCGAGCCGGTCCTGCTCGCGGGCGGTACGCAGAACGTCTTGCTGCGGTTCCGCCGCGGCGAGCGCGAGTTCGTGCTGAGGCGGCCGTCGCGCCACATGCGCGCCAACAGCAACGAGACGATGCTGCGCGAGGCGCGCGTGCTTGGCGCGCTGGCGGGCAGCGCGGTGCCGCACCCGGGCCTCATCCAGGGATGCGCCGACACGGACGTCATCGGCGCCGCCTTTTACCTGATGGAGCCGGTCAACGGATTCAATGCAGGCGCCAGCGGCCTGCCGCCGTTGCACGCCGGCGATCGCGCGATGCGACGCCGCATGGGGTTTGCGATGGTCGACGCGATCCTCGCGCTGGGCGCGGTCGATGTTGCTGCGGTGGGGCTTTCGGACTTCGGCCGCGTGGAAGGTTTTCTCGAACGCCAGGTTCCTCGCTGGCGCCAGCAGCTCGACAGCTACGCGGCCTGTGCCGGTTGGCCTGGCCCGGCGGCCATTCCGGAATTGCAGCCGGTGGCCGATTGGCTCGAGGCGAAGCGCCCTGCCGGTTTCATCCCCGGAATCCTGCATGGGGATTTCCACCAGACCAACGTGATGTTTCGCCAGGACGGTCCTGAACTCGCCGCGGTGATCGACTGGGAGCTGGCCACCATCGGCGATCCGCTGCTGGATCTCGGCTGGATGCTCTCGGCCTGGCCACGCGCGGACGGTTCGCACTACGGGCCGAACCGGCTCCAACCGTGGGACGGCTTTCCGACCGCCGACGAGTTGATCGCCTACTACACCGAACGCAGCCCGCGCGACATGCGCAACTTTCGTTGGCACGCGGTGCTCGCCTGCTACAAGTTCGGCATCATCCTCGAAGGCACGTACGCGCGCGCCTGCGCTGGCCAGGCGCCGATTGAGACCGGGGAGCGGCTGCACCGCTCTGCGCTGGCGCTCTTCCAGCGTGCGGCCGAGTGGATCGAGCGGGGCTGAGGTGCGGGACCGAAGTCCCACGCGCGCCATAATCTCTTCGATCGCTGGGTTCAACGTGCCGCCAAAGCGCACGCTTTCATGGATCGAGAGTTCATGAATCGAGATGGCCGGACTGTCGCTACTCGGGCTGAATGTTGGCGGCCTTGATGACCTTCCCCCACGTCTTGGCCTCGGCTGCCTGGAAGCGCCCCCATGGAGCATGAGATGGCCAACCTGCAGGACCAATACAAGCTCGCAGAACAGACGTACGGGGAGGAGGTTCTCAATCTCGCAGTGGCCAGTGGGTACATCGGCAAGCTGATCGGCTCAAGGAAATTTGGGCCATCCGAGTGCGTTGGCAGCTCCAAGGCCACCCGCTCGGTTGCGGAGGTGCCGGCCTGCACCGGCTCGCCCATGCAAGCGTTCGCAGGGAGGCGATCGCCAGGCGATTCCAGTGAAATTCAGTCCGCGCCCGTGCGGCCGCTGCCGCCTGCCGGATTGACGCGCCCTTCCCAGCGGCGCAGGCTGCCGCCGTGGCGCCGGTCGGCGATCGCTGCCACCAGCTTGGAATCGACGATCTCGACAGCGCGCCTTTTCAGCGCCGTAAGCAGGCGTGCCAGTGTCGCGATGTCTTCATCCGATAGCGTGCCCAGCAGCGCGGCGTTCACCTCGACCACGCGCGGGAACAAACGGTCGTAAAGCGCCCGCCCCGGTTGCGTCAGGGATACCGTGGCGCGCCGCCGGTCCCCTGCGTGCGAACGGCGCTCGATCAGGCCCTTGGCCAGCAGCGGCATCAGCGCCTTCGAGGTGCGTGAGCGGTCGAGGCTGGATTGCAGGGCCAGGTCCGACGGCGCCATCGGCCCGACCGCAGCAAGCAGCGCGATAAAGCGCCATTCGCGGCGCGTGATGCCGAATTCACCCTCGCACATGCGCGTCACGCTCGACGCGCTGAAGCTCTGGATCAGGTGCATCTGGTAGTTCACCAGATCGAGCAGACTGCGCGGCTCCTTGAGCTGCGGCGCCTCGAGCTCGTCGGTCATCCAATTGAAGGCTCTGGGGCTGGGCATCTTCTGCCTGCACTTACGGGTATCTCCGGAGGATAGTTGATTTTTGACATCAATGGCCCGTGGCTTACCTTCTGCGGCATGGAACCTTTTCCCACGCCCATGCAGTTCATTGCGGGTCGTTGGCAAGCCGGACGCGGCAGCGCGCAGCTCACCATCACCGATCCGGCGACAGAAGAAGTCCTCGTCCGCGGCGCAGTGGCATCGCGGGCCGACATCGGCGATGCGCTTGACGCCTCTCTGACCGGCTTCGAGACCTGGAAATCGCGCACCGCCGTGGAGCGCGCACGCGTGCTGCGCAAGGGCGCCGCGCTGCTGCGCCAGGGCACCGATCGCATCGCGGCGCTGCTCACTCGCGAGCAGGGCAAGCCCCTGGCCGAGGCCAATCGCGAGATCGAGCAGGCGGCCGACACCATCGATTGGCATGCCGATGAAGGCCGCCGGGCCTACGGCCGCGTGATTCCTTCACGCTGGCCTGGCACGCGGTTTCATACCGAGCTGGTGCCGGTCGGCCCGGTGGCGGCGCTCACGCCGTGGAACTTTCCGGTGATGCTGTCGGCGATCAAGGTCGGCGCGGCGCTGGCTGCCGGCTGCTCGGTGATCCTCAAGCCGGCGGACGAGACGCCATTGGCGGTCTCGGAGATGGTGCGCTGCCTGCACGGCGCCGGCCTGCCCGACGGCGTGCTGCAACTGCTTGTGGGCGAGGCGCCGGAAATCTCGTCGGCGCTCATCGCATCGAAGCAGATCCGCAAGGTTTCCTTCACCGGTTCGACCGAGGTCGGCCGGCTGCTCGCCGAACAGGCGGGGCGGCATCTGAAGCCAGTGACGCTCGAGCTCGGCGGGCATGCGCCGGTGATCGTGTGCGAGGACGCCGACGTCGAGGCCGCCGTGCGCACGCTCGCGGCGATCAAGTTCCGCAATGCCGGCCAGATCTGCGCCAACCCCTCACGCTTCTTCGTGCACCGCACGCTGGCCGCCCGATTTGCCGATGCCATGGGTGGCGTGGCCGCCGGGCAGCGCCTCGGTGCCGGCAGCAACGCCCAGACCACGATGGGCCCACTGGCCAACCGACGGCGCTTCGACGCGGTGCAGGCGCTGGTGGACGACGCGCGCACGCACGGTGCGGCGGTGGTCGCCGGCGGTCGCCGCCACGGCACGCGGGGCTTCTTCTTCGAGCCGACCGTGCTGTCGCAGGTGCCCGACGAGGCGCGGGTGATGCACGAAGAGCCGTTCGGCCCGATCGTGCCGGTGACGCCGTTCGACACGCTCGACGAGGCGATCGCGCGCGCCAACGCGCTCGACGTCGGCCTGGCCGCCTTCGGCTTCACGCGCTCGCTGGCATCGGCCCACCGGCTCGGCGCCGAACTGCAGGCGGGCTCGGTCGGCATCAACAGCATCTCCCTGATGCAACCCGAAACACCCTTCGGCGGAGTGCGCGGCAGCGGCTTCGGCCGGGAAAACGGCAGCGAAGGCCTGGCGGGCTACCTCAGCCCTCGCACCATCGTCACTGCCGTGTGAAGAAAACCTTGCCAACGCTTTCCGGAACCTCCATGAAGCCCTCCCACGAGACCCTGCGCGACTCCAATGCGCGCCACATGTTCCACCCGATGGCTGACCCCAAGGCTGTGCAAGCCAATCCGCCGATCATCATCGAGCGCGGCGATGGCGTGCACGTGTGGGACGTCGACGGCACGCGCTATCTGGACACCGTGGCCTCCCTGTGGAACGTGAACGTCGGCCATAACCGGCCCGAGATCAAGCGCGCCATCGCCGAGCAGCTCGACAAGCTCGCCTACTACTCGACTTTCGTCAATACCACCAATCCGCCGGCCATCGAGCTGTCGGCGCGGCTCGCCTCGATGTTCGCCCCGGAGAAGATGAGCAAGGTGCTGTTCAGCTCGGGCGGCTCGGACGCGGTGGAGACGGCACTCAAGCTGGCGCGCCAGTACTGGAAGCTCGAAGGCCAGGCCGGGCGCACCAAGTTCATTTCGCTCACCTGGGGCTATCACGGCGTGCACATCGGCGGCGCCTCGGTCAACGGCAATCCGGCATTTCGCCTCGCCTACGAGCCGCTGCTACCCGGCTGTTTCCAGGTCGAGAGCCCCTACCTCTACCGCAATCCCTGGGGGGAGGCCGATCCGGCAAGGCTCGCCAAGCTGTGCGCTGCCGAACTGGAGCGCGCCATCCAGTACCAGGGCCCCGAGACCGTGGCCGCCTTCATCGCCGAGCCGGTGCAGGGTGCCGGTGGCGTGATCGTGCCGCACGAGAGCTACTGGCCGCTGGTGCGGGCCGTCTGCGACAAGTACGGCGTGTTGCTGATTTCCGACGAGATCGTCACCGGCTTCGGCCGCATCGGCGCGATGTGCGGCGCGCGGGCCTGGGGCGTGGCGCCCGACCTGATGGCGATGGCCAAGGGCATCAATTCGGGCTACGTGCCGCTGGGCGCCACGCTCATCAACGAGCGCGTGGCCAGCGCCTTTGACAAGCCCGGCTTGCCGGCCGCGCTGATGCACGGTTACACCTACACCGGTCATCCGCTGGCCTGTGCCGCGGCCAATGCCAACCTCGAGATCGTCGAAGCCGAGAACCTGCCGGCGCGATCGCTAGAGATCGGTGACTACCTGCTGCAGCGGCTGGGCGAGTTCACGCGTTACCCGCATGTGGGCGATGTGCGCGGCAAGGGCTTGATGGCGGCGATCGAACTGGTGGCCGACGGCGAGACGAAGGAGATGCTCGCCCTCCCTGCGCCCTATGTGCAGGCGCTGGTCGCCACGGCTCGCAGCGAGGGCGCCATCGTGCGGGTGCAGGGCAACCGCCTGATTCTGTCGCCGCCGCTGGTGTTCTCGAACGCCGATATCGACGAAACCGTGCGCGTGCTGCACGCCGCGTTCCAGGCCGCCGAGCGCGCCTGAGGAGATCCCCACAATGCAAGCCATTCTCGAGGTTCGCGGCATCCGGAAGGCGCTGGGCGAAGGCAGCGCGCGCCAGACCATCATTGGCGATCTGACCCTGGCCGCGCGGACAGGCGAGTTCCTCTCGGTCGTCGGTCCAAGCGGCTGCGGCAAGACCACCCTGCTCATGTGCCTGGCCGGCCTCTACGGCGTCGATGCCGGCAGCGTGCAGTTCGAGCAGCAGCTCGTGAGCGCCCCGCCACCCGGCCTGTCGGTCGTGTTCCAGGACTACAGCCGCTCGCTGCTGCCGTGGAAGAACAACTTTGACAACGTGCTGTTCGGCATGAAGCGCACTGCGCTGGGTGATGCGGAGAAGAGCGAGCGCGCGCTCGAGCTGCTGGCGGCGGTGGGGCTCAAGGGCTTCGAGCGGCATTTTCCCTGGCAGGTGTCGGGCGGCATGCAACAGCGCGTGGCCATCGCGCGCGGGCTGGCCGCACAGTCGCACCTGCTGCTGCTCGACGAACCGCTCGCCGCGGTCGATGCGCAGACGCGCGCCGAGCTGCAGGACCTGCTGCTTGAGCTGGCGCAGCGCTTCAACCAGACCTGCCTGCTCGTCACGCACGACGTCGACGAAGCCGTCTACATGGCCGATCGCGTGATCGTGCTGTCGCGCCGCCCGACTCACGTGGTGGCCGACCTGGCCGTGCCGCTGGCCAAGCCGCGCGACCAGTTGGCCACCCGCGAGCACCGCACCTACCTCGACCTGCGCCATGAGGTGCTCACGATGATTCGCTCGATGCGCCAGGCCGCCTGAGCCACCCCAACGAAACGGAACCGCCATGACACTCCTCATCTCCCGCGTGCTGCGCGCCGCTGCAGCGGCCCTGGCCCTGATTGCTGCGGCGGCCTCTGCCGCCGACGCCCAGCAGACCATTCGTATCGCGGGCCTGCGGGCCGATTCGATGATCCGGCTGTATCACGCCGAACGGGCTGGCTACCTCGCGAAAGAGGGTCTGAAGGCCGAGTTCACGCTGCTCGGCTCCGGCCCGGCAGTGGCCTCCGCCGTAGTGAGCGGCTCGGTCGACGTCGGCTACTCGGCCGTGGTGCCCGGCATCTTCGCGCGCGCCAACAACCAGCCATACAAGATGTTCATGACCATGGCCACCGAGTCGGGCGAGACAGGGCATCAGGGCACATGGATTGCTGTCAAGGACGCGAGCGCGGTGCGCAGCGTGAAGGACCTCGCCGGCAAGACGGTCGCGTTCAATGCCTCGGGCGCCCTGTGCGAGCTGTTGGTGCGCGACCATCTGGCCAAGGCCGGCGTCTCCTACGACGCGGTGAAGAAGGTCGTGCTGCCGTTCCCGCAGATGCAGGCGGCACTGGAGACCGGCAATGCCGACGCTGCGTGCCTCACCGAGCCCTTCTTCGCCGCCGCCAGGATGGCCCCGAACGTGAAGGCGCGCCCGCTGGTCGCCGGCATGGTGGCAGACCTCGATCCGACGACCCGTGTGGCGCAGGACGGCATGTTTGTGCGCGACGACTGGGGCAGCTCGCACAAGGACGTGCTGCGCAAGCTGGTGAAGGCCGTCACCCGCGCGACCGAGGACTTCAAGCAGAATCCGTCGCTCTACCGTAAGCAGATGGTGGAAGAGTTCAAGCTCAAGCCAGCAATGGCCGAGCAGATCGCGATCTACTTCGACTTCGGCGACCTTGCCGCGCAAGCGCGCGACGTGCAGCCGGTGGTCGCTGCGATGCAGCGCAACGGATTGCTCAAGTCCGACATCAAGGCCGAAGACGTCGTGCTGCCGCTGGACTGAGGGGCTACTCCATGATGCTCGTACCGTTCGTCCGCGCCGCGTTCGCCGGCCTGCTGCTCGCCGCCGCCATGTCAGCCTCCGCACAGACCATTCTCAACGTGCCCGGCCTGCGCACAATCGCGCTGCTGCCGGTCCAGCATGCGCTCAAGCAGGGCTACTTCAAGCGCGAAGGGCTCGACGTGATTCTCGAGGTCAAGTGATGAGCCAACGATTCCGCATTCAAGGACTGGCCATGCCCTCCTGGAGCAAACCCCTCGTCAGCCTTGTCGGCTTCCTGCTGGTGTGGCAAGCCGTGGTCCTGATGGGCCATATCCCCCAGGAGTACCTGCCCGGCGTACCTGCGATCGGCATGGCGCTGGTCGAGCAGTTCGGCGTCAGCGACTTCTGGATGGGCGAGGCGCTCACCGTGTCACGCGCCGTAGGCGGCCTGCTGCTGGCCACCCTTACCGGCGTGGGCGCCGCGCTGCTGGGCGCGCGCTACCGCGTAGTCGAGCGCGCGCTCTCGCCGCTGGTGCAGATCATGATATCGCTGCCGCCAGCGGCGCTCGTGCCGCTCTCGATCTTCGCGCTGGGCCTGGGCGCCAAGCTGTTCGGCTTCATCATCTGGTTTGCCGGCGTGTGGAACATCTACTTGTCCGCTGCCAACGCGCTGAAGACGAGCGAGCCGGTGCAACTGCATGTTGCGCGCACCTTCGGGTATGGCGGATGGGAAATCTTGTGGCGGGTACGCCTGCCCGCGGCCTGGCCGGAGATCTTCACCGGCGTGCGCATCGCTGCCGCGGGTTGCCTGATGGCCGCGGTGGCCGCCGAGATGCTGGCCGGCAAGGACGGCCTGGGCTTTATGCTCTACGACACCGCTTTCTCGCTGCGTATCCCCGAGATGTTCGCGTTGCTGGCGGTTGCCGGTCTCAACGGCGTGCTACTCAACGAAGTCATCGTGCGGCTGCGCCGCCGCACCTGCGGCTGGCATGACCGCCTTGGCGCCATGGCCGACGCCTGAGGGAATCCGCGATCATGTTGCAACGAATCAACTGGCCCGGCCTCATCTTCATGGCCGCACTGCTGCTCGCTTGGGAAGTCTCAGCACGCTCCGTTGCCTCGCCCGCCTATCCCGGCCTTCTCGCCGTGGTGCATGCGCTCGTGGTCGATCTGCCAGCCTTCACTTCGGAGATCGGCGTCACGCTGGCCCGCGCGGCGGCCGGCTTCGCCTTGGCACTGATGACCATGCTGCCGCTGGGCATGTTCATCGGCCGCACGCCAAAGATCGGGCAGTACCTGGAGCCGATCATTGATCTGCTGCGTCCGCTGCCGCCGCTGGCTATCGTGCCAGTGGCAATGCTCTTCGCCGGCACAGGCAGTGCGGCCAAGATCTGCGTGATCTTCTACAGCGCCTCGTTCCCGCTGCTCATCAATGCGATCGACGCGACCCGCTCGACGCATCCCATGCTGGTCAACGTCGGCCGTTCAATCGGCCTCACGCGGCTTGAGATCATGCGCCACATCGACTTGCCGGCCGCGCTGCCGCAGATCATGTCGGGCGTGCGCCTGAGCGTGGCGCTCTCGGTGCTCATCAGCGTGAGCTCCGAGATGCTGTTGTCCACCGACGGCTTGGGCAATTACCTGATGCGCGCGCAGGAGCAGTTTCAGATCGCCGGCGGCCTGGCGGCCATCGTGCTGATCGCACTGGTCTCGCTGGTGATCAACACCGTCGTGCGGCACGTCGAGCAATGGCTGCTCGCGTGGCATCACGCGCAGCAAGGTCTTGCGCGCGGCTGACTCCCTTCCCTCAGATCCACAAGGTTGACCCCATGAGTGAAGTTGCTTCTCCCCATCGCACCGATGCGGGCATCGGCGTCGACCTGCAACGCGTCGACCTGCAACGCGTTGAGCGCCAGCTCGAGCGCATGGACCTCTAGCTGTTGAGTTGCATGTATGGACCCGACGCCATTTGCAAGCTGCTTTCGGTGCTGAGAAACGGTTTGCATGCATGTATC
>NZ_JBDGIT010000012.1:0-129057 GCF_057657265.1 Variovorax sp. Soil_C_17 | reverse complement strand
GGGCGGCAACGACAGCACCCGCTTCATCAACCCGGCGGCCAGCACGGCCATCGCCAGCAGCACCGGCAGCACCTCCACCGAGCTGGCCGCAGGCTTCACGCTCAGGCTGAGCGAATCGACCAGCCTGTATGGCGAAGTCGGCAAGCAGTGGGCATCGGGCGGAGACACCCGCGTGAAGTCGCAGCTCAACGCCTCGGCAGGCCTGCGCGTGCGGTGGTAGCAGTCTCTTGTGAAAGGAGCGGCCCGTGTGAGCGCCGGTCGAGCGGCGATGCCCTCAGGGCTTCGCCCACAACGCCGCACCCGGGAAACGGGCGAAGGCAGCCGAGACGCGGATCACGCCCTCATGCACCATGAGCATCTCGCCGGTCAACACGTTCTCGAAGCGCATGCCTTCGGCGACCTCCGGCAGGCGCACGAGCGTGTCGCCCCACAGCTCGCCCACCGGCGCCTCGCCCGACGCTGCGAGCGAGCTGAACAGGCGCGCCGCGATCAGCACCAGCATCTGATCCTCATGCCGGCGCACGAAAGCGACCACGTGCGCGGCCTTCGCGCCCTCGGCCCGCAGTCCTCGGTAGTCGCCTTCGCGGAACAGCGCGGGCTGCTCGCGCCGCAGCGACAGCATGCGCCAGCAGACCCATAGCTTGGCGCGCCCGTCGCTGGCGGCTGCGGGCACCAGCGCGGCGACGCGGGCCGGCAGGTCGTCAGCCCGCGCCATCGCCTCGAGCTCGTCCAGGCAGCGCACGCGCAGTGCGTAGTCCACCGGCCGCCGGTTGTCGGGATCGACCAGGCTCAGGTCCAGCAGCTCGTTGCCCTGATAGACGTCGGGCACCCCCGGCGAGGCGAACTTCAGCAGCATGAGGGACAGGCTGTTGAGCGCACCGAACCACGCCAGCCCGCGGGCCAGCGTCTGCAGGTCATCGACGAAGCGCGGGTCGGCCCGCGAACTCAGCACTGCGCGCACGAAGCCCTCCAGCGCCTGCTCGTAAGCCTCGTCGGGATTGGTCCAGCGCGTCTGCAACTTGGCCTCGCGCGCCGCCTTCTGCATGTAGCCCACGATGCGGGCGATATAAGGCTCGCGGGTCCCCTCGTCCAGGCCCCCGGCGGGCAGCGTGCCGAGCAAGGTCTGGTAGAGCAGGTATTCGTCCGTGGCCGAGGGGGCGCCCGAAGGCGCGCCGCCAGCTTCCAGCCTTCGCCGGATTCCGCGCGTCAGCGCGCGCCAGCGCCGCAGCGCCAGACGCCAGGTGCCCGGCATCTCGGACAGCACGTCGATGCGGCAGCGCACGTCCTCGGAGCGCTTGTTGTCGTGGGTGGAGCTGGCCAGCATCGTGTGCGGCCAGTGCAGCGCGCGGTCGGCGCCGGCCGCGTGGAACTCGTCCACCGTCATGCCGAAGCGCGCCGGCTCGCCGCCCACTTCGTTGAGCGCGCTCAAGGGAAAGTAGCGGTAGAAAGCCGTGTCCTCCACGCCCTTGGCGGTGACCGGCGCGCTGAACTGCTGGAAGCGGATCGCCAGGTGCAGCACCCGGCGCTGCAGCGCCTCGTCGGCACCATGCACGGGGCGGCCGAGCAGGGTCTGCTGCACGAAGTCGTAGATCGTGAGGTCCGCCTCGCGGCTGTTGCGCTGCGCCTCGCGAGCGGCCCAGGTGATGAAGCGCTCGTCCTGCGCGGAGGGCGCTTCGATGATGTAGGTGCGGTAGACCGGCAGGCAGGCCGCGACCTCGCCCAACGCGCGCTGCAGCGCATTGAAGGTGTAGTCGCGCGTGCGCCGGTCGGCGCGCGCGATGCGCAGCAGCTCGGTCGACAGCACGGTCAGTTCCGAGGCCAGCGCGCTGCGCATGATGTCGCGCTTGCCGGCGCGCGCGAGGGCCTGGAAGCTGTCGCGCACGCCGGTGAAGTTGCGCCAGATCTTCTCGAACTTCTCCGCCGCGCCGGTGTCGATCAGCACGCCGTTCGCCACGTTGGCGAAGCGGTAGCCGGTGGTGCCATGCACCGCCCAGTCCTCGGGGACTTCCTCGTCCTCGGCCTTGATCTTCTCCACCACCACGTAGAGCGGCCGGGGAGGGCGCCCGTCGGCCTCGCGCCCGGCCAGCACGGGCTGGCCCGCGCGCCGCGCATAGCCTTCCTGCAGCTGGCGGAAGTAGCGCGCCGGGTCGTAGAGGCCGTCAGGGTGGTCGATGCGCAGCCCGCTGACCTGGCCGGAGGCTGCCAGGTCGAGTGCAAGGGACTGCGTGGCCTCGAACACCGCCTCGTGCTCCATGCGCAGCCCCGCCAGCGAGTTGATGTCGAAGAAGCGCCGGTAGTTGATCTCGTCCCCGGCCACGCGCCAGTAGGCGAGCCGCCAGGCCTGGGCCTCGATCAGCGCATGCAGCTCGTCGCGCGCGCTCGGCAGGTTGAGCTCGGCCACGCGCGCCACGATGGCGCGCGCCGCGGCCGGCTGGCGGGCCGCGAGCTGTGCCAGCTGGGTCTTGAGCAGCTCCTTGTCGCGCGCCTGCTCGGCTCTGGCGTGGTCGTCGCTCGCATCCCGCCCCAGCAACCGGCCGAAGGCAGAGGAGATGCCCGCCAGCTGGGCCGCAAGCTGCGCCTCGTCGAGCTGCGCCGCCGCACCCCCGAGCACGCGTGGATAGCTTTCCGGCGCGAGCGGAAAGCGATGCTCGAAGTAGTACACGGCCAGGCTGCCGCTGCCTTCCTCGAAGCGCAGCACCAGGTCGCCGCTGGTGAGCACGTCGCCGTAGTGGTCGCCCAGCACCGGCACCAGCACCTTGCCGGCGAGCTCCGGGTTCAGCGGCTGCCAGTCGATATCGAAGTGCTGGGCATAGAGCGAGGCGGGGCCGTTCTCCAGCACGTCCATCCACCACGCGTTGTCTGCGCCCATCACGCCCATGTGGTTGGGCACCAGGTCCAGCAGCTGGCCCATGCCGTGCGCCCGCAGCGCTGCGACCAGGCGCTCGAAGCCCTCGCGCCCGCCGAGCTCGGGGTTGACCTGGTCGTGCGCCACCACGTCGTAGCCGTGCATGCTGCCGGCGCGGGCGCGCTGGATCGGCGAGCAGTAGACGTGGCTGATGCCCAGGCGCGCAAGGTAGGGCAGCACGCGGACCGCATCGTCGAAGCTGAAGCCCTTGTGGAACTGGAGCCGGTACGTGGCGCGCGGGATGCGCGTCTGCATCGTGGCCTGCCGTTCCGTCGCCGCGGGCGCGCGCGGCCGGATGCGCGCGAGCGTGCGGCAGAGCGAATCCATGGCCTCGCTGGCGGCCAGGGCCTGCAGGTCGGCCGGGAGCTTGCGCTGCCAGTTGGGCTGCTCGCTGACGGTGCCGGGCATGTTGGCCTGCTCGACGACGCCCAGGACATCCTCGAGCTGCACCATCATGAGCAGGGCCGGCGCCTCGGCCAGGAAGGCATGCACGGCCTCGATGGTTCGGGGCGCGGGTTGCGCCTCGCTGACTGCCTGCGCCACTTCTTCGGCGCTCATGAGCCCGGCGTGCCGCACCGCCAGCAGCAACTGCACGCGGTGGCGCGCGCGATCGAGCAACTGCTGCTCGAGCTGCGCCTCGCCGTGGATCAGGCCGAGCTGCAGGCGCAGGCGCAGGTCTTCGCCGCTCCACCAACCGGCCAGCGTGGGCAGGTCGTGCGTGCCCACCGCGGCCAAGGCCTGTGCCGGATAGGCGCCAGCGGGCTTGAAGCCGCCGTCGCCCTCGCGCTCGAAGAAGAGCAGCCGGTAGGACAGCACGTCGAAGCGCGCCAGCGCCTCGCGCACCTCGGGCGCGACGGTGCCGAGGTCCTCGCCGATCACCAGGCAGCGGTGGCGCTGGCTTTCGAGGGCGACGATGGCCAGCATCTCTTCCAGCGGGTAGTACACGTAGCCGCCCTCGCGCGCGCTGCGCCCCGCGGGAATCCAGAACAGGCGCATCAGGCCCATCACGTGATCGATGCGCAGGGCCCCGGCATGCCGCATGTTGGCGCGCAGCGTGTCGATGAAGAAGCGGTAGCGCTCGGCGCGCAGGCGGTCGGGCCGCAGCGGCGGCAGCCCCCAGCCCTGGCCGCCGGGATTGAAGTCGTCCGGCGGCGCGCCCACGCTCGCATCGGCAGCGAACAGGGCGCCCTCGCTCCAGACATCGGAGCCGCCCCTGTCGCTCGACACCGCGAGGTCCAGGTACAGGCCGATGCCCAGGCCCAGCGCCTTGCAGTGCGCATTGGCGCGCGCCAGCTGGCCGGCGGCCAGCCACTGCAGGTACTGGTGGAACTGCACGCGCCCCGCATGCTGCTGCGCGAAGGCCTCGACCGCGGGGCTGGCGGGGTCGCGATGGTCCTCGGGCCAGAGCGGCCAACCCCAGATCGACGGGTCGGTTGCATGGAAGTGCGCCTGCAGCGCCTCGAACAGCGCATGGCGCCGCAGCGACTCCCCGCCCTGCGCGACGAAGGCCAGGAAGGCGGCGCCGCTGTCGTCCTTGGCACTTGCGCCGTCTTCCGACAGGTGCCTGCCGCGGAAGTGCGCGAACAGCAGCTCCAGCACCTCGAACTTCGCGCGCGCGACGCCGGCATGGTCCACCAGCGGCAGTTCGCGCAGCGCCGCGAGCCGGGCCTGGAATTCGAGCGAGGCGACCAGGCGGCGCGCCGCTTCGCAGCCGGCGAAGCCCGGGACCGCTTCGACGTCGATGTAGAGCACGTTGAGCCAGCGCCGCGAGGAGGGGCTGTACGGGCTCGCATGCGCCGGGTTGTGGGGGAACAGCGCATGCAGCGGATTGAGGCCCACCACGCCGGCGCCGCGCGGTGCCATCTGCGTGAGCAGCTGCAGCAGATCGCCGAAGTCGCCGATGCCCCAGTTGCGGTGCGAGCGCAGCGCGTAGAGCTGCAGGGCCGGGCCCCAGGCCCGTGCGCCGTCGCGCAATGCGGCGGGGCGCCAGCAGCGCTCGGGCGCACTGATGAGGAGGGTCTCCCCTTCGAGGCCTTCGACGCGAAGGCGGTGGTAGCCCATCGGCAGACTGCGTGCGAAGGGCAGCTGGCGCTCGCACCAGCGTTCGCCGTCGATCTCGATGCCGGCCGCTTCCGGCAGCGCATGCGCGTCGAGCTCGCCCCGATGCTGTGCGCCGTCCTCCTCGCAGAGCTGCCAGCGCAGGCGCGCCATGGACGCAGGCATGCGCAACCGCAGCGACCAGGCGGCGTCCGAAGCCCGGATCACCTGCACCGGCGGCAGGCCGCGGGACCAGTTCGCACGGCGCGCGGCCTCCAGCAGCGCGTCGGCCTGCGCGCCGTCGTGCAGGCGCACGTCGAACTCGGCCAGCAGCGCGAGCAGGGTCTCGCGCGGCACCGGCCGGTGCGTGCCCCACAAGTCGTGGTAGTCGAGCGCAATGCCGAAGTGCGCGCAGAGCCGGGCAATCGCTTCCGACTCCCCGTGCGCGCCTTCAGGCAAGGCCGGGCTCCTGGAGCGTCACGAAGACGGCGCCGCGCGCCAGGCGCAGCGCGGCGGCGTCGTCCCGCTCGACCGCGTTGATGTAGAGGGGCTCGCCCGGCGGTGGCGCGACGCCGTCGACCGGCGCCTCGCCGAAGTGGGCCAGCAGGTGCAATCGGGGCCCGTCCAGGCCGCGCGTGGTGTCGGCCATCGTCCACTCGACGCGCAGCAGGCCGCCGCCCTGAGCCTCGAAGCGCCCCGCGCCGCGCTGGGCGGCGAAGAGCGGCACCAGCCGTTGCCGGCGCAGCGCCAGCATCTCGCCCAGCTGGACGCGCCAGGCCTCGTGCAGGGGATCGTCGCATTCCTCCCAGCGCAGCTTGGAGGCCAGGAAGGTCGATTCGGCATTGGGATCGGGAATGCGCGCGCGGGCCGCTTCGTCGGCGAAGGCCTTGAAGCGGCCGAACTCCTCGCGCCGCCCCTGGGAGACGGCGGCCGCCAGCTCGGGCCCGAAGTCGCAGAAGTACTGGAAGGGCGTGGAGGCCTCGAACTCTTCGCCCATGAAGAACATCGGCACATGGGGCGAGAACAACAGGCAGCTCCAGGCGGCGCGGACCAGAGCGGGCTCGCCGATCGCCTGGATGCGCTCGCCGAAGGCGCGGTTGCCGACCTGGTCATGGGTCTGCAGGTAGGACACGAAGGCGCCCAGCGGCAGCCGGCTGGCGTCCTCGCCGCGCCGCTCGCCGCCGCGGAAGGCCGAGGGCTGGCCCTGGTAGATGAAGCCCTGCGCCAGCGCACGGCCGAACTGCGCCACCGGGTCGTCGGCGTAGTCGGCGTAGTAGCCGTCGGTCTCGCCGGTTGCCAGCACATGCGCCGCGTGGTGCAGGTCGTCGTTCCACTGGGCCGTGCCGAACACCGCCAGGCCGCGCGGGTCGCGGGCGAGAAAGGAGGCCTGGTTGGCGTCGTTCTCGAGCACCACGTGCACATGGCGTTCCTGCCCGGGCCCGGCACGCAGCGCCCGGCAGATCTCGTGGACGATGTGCTGCGCCGAGTCGTCGCGAATGGCATGGATCGCGTCCATGCGCAGGCCGTCGAAGCGGAACTCCTCGACCCAGTACAGCGCGTTGTGGATGAAGAAGTTGCGCACCGTGCGCGCGCCCTCGCCGTCGTAGTTGATGGCCGCGCCCCAGGGCGTCT
Organism: Variovorax sp. Soil_C_17; assembly: GCF_057657265.1. Taxonomy (NCBI): domain Bacteria; kingdom Pseudomonadati; phylum Pseudomonadota; class Betaproteobacteria; order Burkholderiales; family Comamonadaceae; genus Variovorax; species Variovorax sp. Soil_C_17. The sequence continues at coordinate 122,483 of NZ_JBDGIT010000012.1, read as the reverse complement.
GGTGCCTGGGGTTGAAGAACTGCGGGCAGTAGGCATGCAGGTAGTTGCCCTCCGGACCGAAGTGGTTGTAGACCACGTCGATCAGCACCATCAGGCCGAGGCCGTGGGCGGTGTCGACCAGCGCCTTGAGATCCTCCGGCGTGCCGTAGCTCGCATCGGGCGCGAAGAGCAGGGTTCCGTCGTAGCCCCAGTTGCGCCGGCCCGGAAAATCGGCCAGCGGCATGAGCTCGATCGCGGTGATGCCCAACTGCGCCAAGGCGGGCAGCCGGGCCTGGGCTGCGGCGAACGTGCCTTCGTCGGTGAAGGTGCCGACGTGCAGTTCGTAGAGCACCGCCTCTTCCCACGGGCGACCGCGCCAGTCCTCGTGCTGCCAGGCATAACCCGCCGGATCGATCACGCGGCTCGCGCCATGCACATCGTCCGGATTGAAGCGCGAGGCCGGGTCGGGCACCCGCAGGCCGTCGGGCAGCCGGAAGCGGTACGCGTCGCCGGGCTTCGCCTCGCGCAGCTCCAGCCGGTGCCAGCCGCCGGCGCCGCGCCGCATCGGGTGAGACGACGGTGCCGCCGCGCCGAGCTCCAGCACCACCTGCTCGACGGCCGGCGCCCACAGCGCGAAGCGCACGCCGCCGCCTTTCAGCAGGCTGGCGCCGAAAGGCATGTCGTGCGCAGGCTTCATTCGGGCTCCTGCTGCTGCCCGGGCGGCAGCTGCGCCGGGCGGCTCATCAGGGCGAAGGAACGGGCCTGCAACGGATAGCCGTTCTGCGTCCATGCCTGCGGCAGATCGCACAGGTTGTCCTCGGGCGGCAGCACGCCGGTCGCCGTGTCGAGCAGGAGCCGCCAGCCGCCATGCTCGACCGGCAGCTTGAAGTCGAGGGCCTCGTGGTGGGCATTGAAGAGCAGCAGGAAGTCGTCGTCGCGCAGCGCCTCGCCACGCGGCCCGCGGTCCGTGATGCCGAGGCCCGAGATCACCATCGCCAGGCCGCGGGCGTTGGCGTCGTTCCAGTCCTCCGGCGTCATCTCGTGGCCGTCGGGCCGCAGCCAGCAGACGTCGTTGACGCCGCTGCCCTCCATCGGCTTGCCGTGGAAGAAGTTGCGGCGGCGAAAGGTGGGGTGCGCCCGGCGCAGCGTGATCAGGCGCTGCACGAAGGTGGTCAGCGCCTCGCTGCCGGCGTCGGGGCTCCAGTCCAGCCAGCTCAGCTCGTTGTCCTGGCAGTAGCCGTTGTTGTTGCCCTGCTGCGTGTGGCCGCGCTCGTCGCCGGCCAGCAGCATCGGCACGCCCTGCGACAGCAGCAAGGTGGCGAGCAGGTTGCGCTTCTGGCGCTCGCGCAGCGCGAGGATCTTGGGATCGTCCGTCGGCCCTTCGACCCCGCAGTTCCACGAGAGGTTGTTGTTGTGGCCGTCGCGGTTGTCCTCGGCGTTGGCCTCGTTGTGCTTCTCGTTGTAGGAGACCAGGTCCTGCAACGTGAAGCCGTCGTGCGCGGTCACGAAGTTGATGCTCGCGTCGGGCCGTTTGCCCGACCAGCCGTAGAGATCCTGCGAGCCGGTGAGGCGCTGCCCGAGCTCGCCCAGCGTGCTGTTGTCGCCCTTCCAGAAGGCGCGCAGGCCGTCGCGGAAGCGGTCGTTCCATTCGGCCCAGCCGTAGGGGAAGTTGCCCACGTGATAGCCGCCGTGCCCCAGGTCCCAGGGCTCGGCGATGAGCTTGACGCGGTTGAGCGTCGGGTCCTGGCGAATGGCGTCGAAGAAGCCGCCCAGGTTCTCCACCTTGCCCGACTCGCGCGCGAGCGCCGCCGCAAGGTCGAAGCGGAAGCCGTCGACGTGCATCTCCTCCACCCAGTAGCGCAGCGAATCCATCACCAGCTGCAGGGCGCGTGGATGCTCCAGGTTGACGGTGTTGCCGCAGCCGGTGAAGTCGTCGTAGAAGCGGCGGTTCTCGGCATTGGTGATGTAGTAGGAGGCGTTGTCCACGCCGCGCAGCGACAGCGTCGGCCCCAGGTGATTGCCCTCGCAGCTGTGGTTGTAGACCACGTCGAGGATCACCTCGATGCCGGCGGTGTGCAGCGTCTTCACCATGGTCTTGAATTCCTTGACCTTGAGCGAGGCGCTGTAGCGCATCTCGGGCGCGAAGTAGCACAGGGTGTTGTAGCCCCAGTAGTTCTGCAGGCCCTTCTCCGCGAGGCGGTGGTCGTTGAGGAAGGCATGGACCGGCAGCAGCTCGACGGTGGTGACGCCGAGGCGCTTGAGGTAGTCGATCACGGGCGCGGAGCAGAGCCCGGCGTAGGTGCCGCGCAGTTGCGGCGGCACGTCCGGATGCGTCATGGTGAAGCCGCGCACGTGCATCTCGTAGATCACCATGTCCTGCCATGCAATCTGCGGCCGGCGATCGTCGCCCCAGGTAAAGGCCGGCTCGAGCACCCGGCCCTTGGGCATCAGCGGCGCGCTGTCGCGGCGGTCGAAGGACAGGTCTCCCCGCTTGCTGCCCACCGTGTAGCCGTACAGCGCATCGCTCCAGCGCAGCTGGCCCACCAGGTCCTTGGCGTAGGGGTCGATCAGCAGCTTGTGCGGGTTGAAGCGGTGCCCTTCCTCGGGCTTGTAGGGGCCATGCACGCGAAAGCCGTAGGCCAGGCCGGGACGGGCCTCGGGCAGGTAGCAGTGCCAGATGTCGTCGGTGCGCTCGCGCAGGGTGATGCGGTGGCGCTCGTGTCGCCCCTTCTCGTCGAAGATGCACAGCTCGACCTTCTGCGCGTGCTGCGAGAAGAGGGCGAAGTTGACGCCTTCGCCGTCCCAGTAGGCGCCGCGCGGATAGGGGCGGCCGGGCCAGACCGCGGTGATCAGCTCGTTGGTCTTCATCGGCGGAACTTGCGCTCCTCGATGCGCTCGGCCGGGTCCTTGTGCTCGCGCGGCCACCATTGCTCGATGCGCTCGGCCGCCCAGTCCTTGCCGCCGAGACCGAAGGCGAGGGCCAGGGCGAACACCACCCCGGCCAGGATCACGAGGAAGCTCTCGCGCACGATGTCGCCGCCGACCTTGATCTGGTCGAGCGCGATCAGCACCACGAAGACCATGATCGCGTACTGCGCCAGCTTGCCGAGGAAGACGGCGTCCTGCAGCTTGATGTTGCGGCCGTAGGCGGTGACCGTGTCGCCGACGAAGCGCGCGAAGTAGGAGCCGAAGGCCAGCACCAGCAGGGCGACGAAGACGTTGGGCACGAACCACAGCACCTTGCCGATCAGGTCGGCGATGTAGGTGAGGCCCATGCCGTTGAAGGCGATCAGCAGCGACGCCAGGATGACCAGCCAGTACACCAGCACGCCGAACAGGCTGGTGGTGTCGCCGCGCATGCCGCCCTGGCGCAGGAAGCCGTCGAGCCCGGCGCGCTCGGTGAGCACGTTGAAGTTGATGGCGTGCAGCCCCTTCACGACGGTGAAGCGCGCCAGCTTGGCGAGGAGCCAGCCGGCGACCACGACCACCAGCGCGAAGAGCAGCCGCGGCAGGAAGGCGCCGATCTGAAACAGGATGGCCCGCAAGGGCTCCAGGTGGATTCCGAAGCTTTCCATGATGCTTTCTCCGTTGGCCCGCGGTGCTCGGCGGGCGTCCTCAGGATGCGGTGTCGCGGCCCGTCAGCGCCAGCAGGCCCTGCAGCGGGACCTGGACCCAGTCGGTGCGATTGTTCAGTTCGTAGCGCAGCTCGTACAGCGCCTTTTCAAGTTCGAACAAGTCCAGCAGTTGCAGGTCGACCGGCATTGCGGGTGCGCCTTCCTTCATGGTCCTGAGATAGGCGGAGAGGAAGGCCTCCCGGCTGGTCTTCTCCCAGTCGCGCACGGGCTGTGCGAGGCGCAGCAGCTCGTCGGCGTTTTGCGCGACGCGCTTGAGCGCCGACCAGCGCGCGTAATTGAAGGAGCGCAGCATGCCCGCCACGTCGCGCAGCGGCGAGCCCTTGGCGCGGCGCTCCTCGAAGCTGCGCGTGGGCTCGCCCTCGAAGTCGATGATGACGAAATCGTTGTCGCTCACCAGCACCTGGCCCAGGTGGTAGTCCCCGTGGAAGCGGGTCTTCAGGCCATGGCCGTTCTCGATCGCCGCGGCGGCGCGTGCCGCAAGCCGGTTCTCCTGTGCGAGCAGCGCCTGCGCGTCTTCCTGTGCGGGCGCAGGCAGCTGCGCCAGGCGCTCGCGCAGCAGGGCCAGGGTGGTCGCGACATCGGCGCTCGCATGCTCGCGCATGGCCTCGATGTCCTCGGGGGCCAGGGGCTCGGGGTCGAAGGCCGGATCGCCGGTGCGGCGCGCGAGCGCGAGATGCAGCTCCGCGGTGCGGCGGCCGAGCACCTGCATGAGCACGCCGAAGCCGCCATGGGCCTGTTCCGGCGCGACGGCACCGAGCGTGTCGGCCGCGGTGCGCAGTTCCTCGAGGAAGCGCTCGACATAGCCCAGGGTGTAGACCCAGCCGTCGCCCTGGTTGGTCACATAGCTCTGCACCATTGCCAGGGTCGCGATGCGGCCGTCGTCGCCGATGTATTCGAGCGCGCCCAGCACCGGCACGCAATGCGGGTAGCGCGCCACGCTGGTGAGGAAGCGGCCCATCTCCACCTCGGGATTGATGCCGTCGCGCACCCGGCGGTAGGCCTTGAGGAACAGCGTCTCGTCGAAGGTCACGACGGTGTTGCTGCTCTGGGCGCCGGGGCGGCCGACCGCCATGGCGTCGAGGTCGCCTTCGACGCGGCGGAAGGCCTCGGTGGGCGTGAAGCGCAGGCGCCCCTTGGCGGCCGGCAGTTCCATGCCGCCGCGCACGGCGCGCACCATGGCACGGCAGAAGGCCTCGTCGTAGAAGGCGTCGGCCATGACGCCGACATTGGCCTGCTGCCGCACCTTGGCGACGCCGGCCTGCATGAGGCGGTTGAGGCGGTCTTCGTCCTGCTCCTCCCAGGCGAGCGCCAGCGGGACGAAGTAGGTCGACTCCTCCGCCGGCCCGTCGAGCGAGACCAGAGGCAGCATCCAGCTGAAGCCGTCGCTCTCCCACACCGCATGGTCCACCAGGCGCGCGCGCGCGACGGCCGAGCCCTTGGCGCCGTACCAGCGCTGGATCTCCATGAAGCGCGGCAGCGTGTCGATCTCGAACTGCTTGAGCATGCGTTCGGCCATGCCGATGCGCCAGGGCATCACGCGGTCGCGGAAGAAGCTGGTCCAGCCGTCGAAGAGCACCAGCGTCGGCCGGTCCTGCAGGCCCACGCCTTCCTGGTGCCAGCTCGGCATCTCGGCATCCTGTGCGAGGCGGAACCAGTAGAAGCCGTAGGAGGGCAGCGTCAGCAGGTAGGGCAGCTCGCCGATCGGGGGGAAGGAGGTGCGGCCCAGCATCTCCACCGGGATGCGGCCCTTGTGGGCGGAAAGGTCGAGCTCCACCGGCTGCGCGGCACGCGAGAGATTGAAGACGGTGAGGATGGTGTCGTCCTCGTATTCGCTGAGGTAGGCGAGGATCTTGCGGTTGCCGGGCCGCAGGAACACGCGCTTGCCGCGCCCGAAGGCATGGCTGGTCTTGCGCACGGCGAGCATGCGCCGCGTCCAGTTCAGGAGCGAGCTGGCGTCGCGCGCCTGCGCCTCGACGTTCAGGGCTTCGTAGCCGTACATCGGGTCCATGATCGGCTGCAGGTAGAGGCGCTGGGGATCGGCGCGGGAGAAGCCGGCGTTGCGGTCCGGGCTCCATTGCATCGGGGTGCGCACGCCGTTGCGGTCGCCGACGAAGAAGTTGTCGCCCATGCCGATCTCGTCGCCGTAGTAGATGATGGGCGAGCCGGGCATCGACAGCAGCATGGCGTTCATCAGCTTGAGCCGGTCCATGTCGTTTTCCATCAGCGGCGCGAGCCGGCGCCGGATGCCGACGTTGATGCGCGCGCGGATGTCGGCGGCGTACATGAGGTACATGTAGTCCCGCTCCTTGCTGGTCACCATCTCCAGCGTCAGCTCGTCGTGGTTGCGCAGGAAGATGGCCCACTGGCAGCCCTCGGGGATCTCGGGCGTCTGCTGGATGATCTCGACGATCGGGTGGCGGTCTTCCTGCGCGATCGCCATGTACATGCGCGGCATCAGGGGGAAGTGGTAGGCCATGTGGCATTCATCGGCCTCGCCGAAGTACTCGCGCACGTCCTCGGGCCACATGTTGGCCTCGGCCAGCAGGAAGCGGTTCTTGTACTGCGCGTCGATGGCGGCGCGCAGCTGCTTGATCACCTCGTGGGTCTCGGGCAGGTTCTCGTTGCTGGTGCCGTCGCGCTCGCAGAGGTAGGGAATGGCGTCGAGGCGGAAGCCGTCGACGCCCATGTCCAGCCAGAAGCGCATGGTCTTGAACACTGCCTCCAGCACCTTCGGGTTGTTGAAGTTGAGGTCGGGCTGGTGGCTGAAGAAGCGGTGCCAGTAGTAGGCCTTGGCCACCGGGTCCCAGGCCCAGTTGGAGGTCTCGGTGTCGGTGAAGATGATGCGGGTGCCCTGGTAGAGCTGGTCGGTGTCGCTCCACACGTAGAACTCGCGCTCGGGCGAGCCCGGTGGCGCGCGCCGCGCGGCCTGGAACCACGGGTGGTCGCTGGAGGTGTGATTGATGACCAGCTCGGTGATCACGCGCAGGCCGCGCTTGTGGGCCTCGTCGAGCATGATCTTGAAGTCGGCGAGCGTCCCGTAGTGCGGATGCACGTCCTCGTACCCGGAAATGTCGTAGCCGTCGTCACGCAGCGGCGAGGGGTAGAAGGGCATCAGCCAGATGGTGTTGACGCCCAGGTCCTTCACGTAGTCGAGCTTGGCGGTGACGCCCTTGAAGTCGCCGTAGCCGTCGTCGTTGGAGTCGAAGAAGGCCTTGACGTTGAGCTGGTAGATGACGGCATCGCGGTACCACTGCGGATCGTCGCTGCTGTCGATTTCGACGGTCTCGAGGAGCAGGTGCGATACCGGTGCATTCATGGGTGCCAGCCTCACAGGAAGTAATCGAAGTCGCGTTCGTCGCGCATCCGCCGCCGCACCACGAAGACATGCGCAGGCACGCTGTGCGGATCGAGCCGGATGAAATGACGGCCACCCTGCCAGAGGAAGCGCTGGTTGCTCAGCAGGTCGTGCATCTGGAAGGCGTGCGCGGGGTCGCAGTCGATGAAGCCCAGGTCCAGCTCGAGCCAGCCGGACTGCACATTGTGCGGGTCGAGGTTCACCACTGTCACGATCACGTTGCCGCCGTCGTCGGAGCGCTTGGCATAGGCGAGCAGCTCGTCGTTGTCGATGGTGAAGAAGCGCAGGCCGCGGTCCGAATGCAGGGCCGGGTTCTGGCGCCGGATCTGGTTGACGCGGGCGATGAAGGGCGCGAGGCTTTGCGGGTCGTCGTGGTTCCAGCGCCGCAGCTGGTACTTTTCGGAGTCGAGGTATTCCTCGCTGCCCTGCTCGCGCGGCAGGTGCTCGCGCAGCTCGAAGGCAGGGCCGTAGATGCCGTAGCTCGCAGCCAGCGTGCCGGCCAGCACCAGGCGGGCCATGAAGACGGCGGTCTCGCCGCCCTGCAGCCGCTCGTGCAGGATGTCGGGCGTGTTGGGCCACACGTTGGGCCGGAAGTACTCGCTGCCGGGGCCTTGCGAGAGCTCGGTGAAATATTCGGTGAGCTCGTGCTTGGTGTTGCGCCAGGTGAAGTAGGTATAGGACTGCGAGTAGCCCAGCTTGGCCAGCCGATGCATCACCTTGGGCCGGGTGAAGGCCTCGGCCAGGAACAGAACGTCAGGGTGGTCGCGCTTGAGCTCGGCGATCGCCCATTCCCAGAAGGGGAAGGCCTTGGTGTGCGGGTTGTCCACGCGGAAGATCTTCACGCCCTCGCCGATCCAGTGCTCGAACACGCTCTTGAGCTCGGTCCAGAGGCCCTGCCAGTCCTCGGTCTCGAAGTTGAAGGGATAGATGTCCTGGTACTTCTTCGGCGGGTTCTCGGCGTATTGCACGGTGCCGTCGGGCCGCCAGCGGAACCAGCTGGGATGAGCCTTGACGTAAGGGTGGTCGGGTGCGCACTGGAAGGCGATGTCGAGCGCGATCTCCAGGCCATGGCGCTGCGCCTCGGTTCGCAGGTGCTGGAAATCCTCGCGGGTGCCCAGCTCGGGCAGGATGGACTTGTGGCCGCCTTCCTCGGCGCCGATGGCCCAGGGGCTGCCGACGTCGCCGGGCTGCGCCGCGAGCGCATTGTTCTTGCCCTTGCGCTGGATGCGGCCGATCGGATGGATGGGCGGAAAGTAGAGCACGTCGAAGCCCATGGCGGCGATGGCCGGCAGGCGCGTTTCGACGTCCTTGAAGGTGCCGTGCCGGTCGCCTTCGGGCGCCGTGGAGCGCGGGAAGAGCTCGTACCAGGTGCTGAAGCGGGCGCGCTCGCGGTCGGCGACCAGCGGGAGCTCGACCGGGTGCTGCGTGGCCAGGTGGCGGTCGGGGTAGCGCTCGGCCAGGCCGCACAGGGCCTCGTCCAGCGCGAAGGCCTTGAGGGCCGGGGCTTCCATGGTGTTCTCGATCGCCGCGGTCTTCAGCTCGCTGCTCCAGCGGGCCAGCGCCTGGGCGTCGGCGCCCTTCGCGCGCCCGGCCGCGGCGGCGATCTCCTGCGCGCCCACCTGCGAGGCGATGCGGATGTCCTCCGGGTCGATGCGGCGTGCCATGTCGTGGCGCCAGGACTCGAAGGCGTCGACCCAGGCGGTGACGGTGTAGCGGTAGCGGCCGACGGCGGGCGGCGCGAACTCGGCCTCCCAGACGTCGTTGCCCAGCGGCTTCATGGGCAGCTCGGCCCAGTCCGCGTCCGCTTCGGCGCGCCAGCGCAGGAACACGCGCAGCACATCGTGGCCGTCGGCGAAGCAGTGGGCCTGCACGCGCAGGATCTCGCCGGCCACGCGCTTGACGGCGAAGCGGCCGCCGTCGACGTTGGGCAGCACGGCGTCGATGACGGCGCGCACGCGGCCGTCCTCGCCGTCCGCGCGTTCGATCTTCGCTCGCGGTGCTGCCATCTCAGATGCTCCACTGCGCTTCACGCCTACGTCCGGCGAAGCCGTGCCCGTGCGGGGAACACCGCGGAACCGGCCTTCGCCTGTCCTGAGCCCGACGAAGGGGCCTGTCCTGAGCCCGACGAAGGAGCCTGTCCTGAGCCCGACGAAGGGGCCTGTCCTGAGCCCGACGAAGGGGCCTGTCCTGAGCCCGGCGAAGGGGCCTGTCCTGAGCCCGGCGAAGGGCCGGGCCGCTGGTGTTGCCCCCGGCGAGGGGGTTGGCGGACCACACGAAGTGGGGGAGCCTGGGGGAGAGCGTCATTTCAGGCATGGGGGTCGTGCTCCAGGATCAGGGTGGAGAGCGGAGGCAGCGTCAGGCACAGGGAGTGCATGCGCCCGTGGGCGCGTACCGGCGAGGCCTCGACCCCGCCGAAGTTGCCCCAGCCTGCGCCGCCGAACTCGCTGGCATCGCTGTTGAGGCGCTCGCGCCAGAAGCCGGACCTGGGCACGCCCAGCAGGTAGTTGGTGCGCGGCACCGGCGTCATGTTGCTCACGATCAGCACGGGCGCGCCTTCGCGCGGCTTGCGCAGGAAGGCGAACACGCTGCGCTCGGCATCGTCGGCGGCGACCCATTCGAAGCCGGTGCCCGAGAAGTCCAGCTCGTACAGCGCGGGCGTGGCCCGGTAGACGTGGTTGAGCTGGGCCACGTAGCGCTGCAGCCCCGCGTGGCCCTCGAGCGCGGCGACCCACCATTCGAGCTCGCCGTCGTGGGTCCACTCGCGGCGCTGGCCGAACTCGCCGCCCATGAACAGCAGCTTCTTGCCCGGATGCCCCCACATGAAGCCGAAGAGCGCGCGCAGGTTGGCGAACTGCTGCCAGCTGTCGCCCGGCATCTTGCCGAGCAGCGAGCCCTTGCCGTACACCACCTCGTCGTGCGAGAGCGGCAGCACGAAGTTCTCGCTGAAGGCGTAGACCAGCGAGAAAGTCAGCTGGTGGTGGTGATACCGGCGGTGCACCGGGTCCTCGTGCATGTAGGCCAGGCTGTCGTGCATCCAGCCCATGTTCCATTTCATGCCGAAGCCCAGGCCGTCCATGTCGGTGGGGCGCGAGACGCGCGGCCAGGCGGTGGATTCCTCGGCGATGGTGACGGTGTCGGGGTGCTCGCGGTAGACGGTGCGGTTGAGCGTCTGCAGGAACTCGATGGCCTCCAGGTTCTCGCGGCCGCCGTGGCGGTTGGGAATCCACTCGCCGTGCGCGCGCCCGTAGTCGAGGTAGAGCATGGAGGCGACGGCATCGACGCGCAGGCCGTCCAGGTGGTATTTCTCCAGCCAGAACAGGCCGGAGGAAATCAGGAAGCTGCGCACTTCGTGGCGACCGTAGTTGAAGATGCTGGACTTCCACTCGGGATGGAAACCCTGCATCGGGTCGGCATGCTCGTAGAGATGGGTGCCGTCGAAGTAGCCGAGGCCGTGCTCGTCGGTGGGGAAGTGCGAGGGCACCCAGTCCAGCAGCACGCCGATGCCGCGCTGGTGCAGGTGATCGACCAGGTACATGAAGTCCTGCGGCGTGCCGTAGCGCGAGGTGGGCGCGAAGTAGGCGGTGGTCTGGTAGCCCCAGGAGCCGTAGAACGGGTGCTCGGTGACGGGCATCAGCTCGACGTGCGTAAAGCCCATCTCGTGCACGTAGTCCGCCAGCAGGGGCGCGAGCTCGCGGTAGCCGAGAAAGCGCCCGTCGCGCCGCTGCCACGAGCCCAGGTGCATCTCGTAGATGGACATGGGCGCGTCCAGCGCGTTGCGCGGGCCGCGCCTGGCCATCCAGTCGCCATCGCCCCACGTGTAGTCGAGCAACCAGGCGCGCGAGGCGGTGGCAGGCGGCGGCTCGCAGTAGAACGCGAAGGGATCGGCCTTGTCGACCTGGTAGCCGTTGTGGCGCGAGCGGATGCGGTACTTGTAGGCCTGGCCGGGCTGGACCTCGCAGGCCGAGCCGGTCCAGATGCCGGTGCTTTCGTGCGGCTCCAGCGGGTGGGCGTCGCCGTTCCAGCCGTTCCAGTCCCCGACCACCGAGACCGATGCGGCGTTCGGGGCCCAGACCGCAAAGCGGGCACCGCCCTCGGTGCTCAGATGGCAGCCCAGTTGATCGTAGAGACGGGAGTGTGTGCCCTCGCCGAAGAAGTAGCGATCCTGGGCACTGAAGGCGGTGGTGGTGATGGGCACTGCGGACGTCCTTGGGCGATCGAGCCCACGGCCGTGCGAACAACACGGCCGGACGGGCCTGGACCGCTCTTTGTAGAGGCGTAGCAGCGCCGCGGCAAGGTCCCTGTGCCCTTCGGCCTGTCGGACAGCGACGCGTCTTGGTCCCTGCGGGCAAAAAAAATCGGGCCCCGCTTGCGCGAGGCCCGATTTGTGGGAGGAATCCGCCGGAGATTACAGGCCGGCTTGGCGCGTGTTGGTGCGCTGGATCTTGTACTGCGCCGGGATGACGCTGTTCACGAAGGCCTTGCGGTCCAGGCTCTGCGTCCCGTCGTGGGCGGCGGCGACGGCTTCGGCGGCGACGGCAGCGCGGTCCCGCACGCTGGCAACCACCGGTGCGACGCCGGCGGCGGCGCCGTCGGCATAGGGGTTGGCCGCACGGGCGGCTTCGGTCGCCTGGGCGTTCACTTCGGCGCGGCTGAAGGTCGACACGGGCGCTTGCACGCCTTCGTAGGTTTCGGCTTGGGCGCCCGCGGCGGCGAGCAGCGTCAGGGCGGCGGCGGCGATGATCCTGGAGGTCTTCATTTTTAGTTCCTTTTCAGTGCTTTGGATGGTTCGGGTACGGAGTCTGCCGCGGGAAACTAGGTGGAAACCCGAAGAAATCGAATCACGGTGTTCACAGGCTGGAAACAATGAGGCGGAACTTTTGGGGAGTGGGGCTCCGTGCTTCTTCATATCCGGCGGTAGGCGGCGGCGAGTTCGGGGACGAAGTCCTCGAAGCGGGTGGGCGTCGTGTTCGCCGGCGTGCGGCCTTCACGGGAGCCGACGCGCTTCTCGTTGAAGGCGCGTGTCATCTCGACATAGAGCGCCACGAAGCTGGGCGACAGGCCGGCGCCGACGAGTGCTTCGCCCATGTCCGCCTCGGTCAACTGCACATAGGGCAGCGCCGGCTGGCCGATGGCTTCGCCGATCAGGCGGGCGACTTCGCGATGGCTGATGTCGCGCTCGCCCAGCAGCTCGCGTACCGCGACGCCGGTCCCCTCGCGTGCCAGCAGGGCCTCGGCAGCGACCGCGGCGATGTCGTCGGTCGCGATCATGGGCACGGCAAGGTCGGGAGCGACGGTGTCGGCCAGCATGCCCGCTTCCTTGATCGTGCCGAGTGCGTCGTGCAAGTTCTCGAAGAATGAAGCGGGGCGCAGCAGCAGCAGGTCGATGCCGGCGATCTTCCGCAGGCGCTGCTCCTGGCGGTGCAGGCCGGCAATCACGCCGGTGCCCTCGGGCACGTCCGCGCCCAGGCTGCTGAGGGCGACGACGTGGCGCACGCCGCAGGCGCGCAGTGCGGCGGCGATCGCCTCGCCTTCCGCGTCCTGCCGGGCTGCGTAGTCGGGCGCCTGGCGGTCAGTCGCCAACAGGGTGTAAGCCGCATCCGCGCCGCGGAAGGCCTGCGCGAGGAAGGCCGGGTCGCGGCTGTCACCGGCCAGCACCTCGGCGCCGGCGCTGGCCAGTGCGGCCAGCTTGTCCGGATTGCGGCCGATGGCGCGGACCCGGGCGCCGGCGCCCAGCAGGCGCCGAACGATCTTGCTGCCGGTGTGGCCGGTGGCGCCCATGACGGTGAGAAGAGGGGTGGTGCTCATGATCGGCATTCCTGGGGTGGGTGGGACATGGCGTCTACTATCGTTGGCACGCAGGGGCCTATCAATGTTCGAAAGGCGCTGATTCATGCTCATTCGTCCAGTCCACCTGGACGATGGGTAGGGCGGTGCCCATACTCCCCCGATGCAGATCGCCGACGCCTTCACCCCCGTGGACCCGCTGGGCGAAGCCCTGCATTTCCTGCGCATGAACGGCGTCTTCTACTGCCGCTCCGAGTTCAGCGCGCCCTGGGGGGTGGCGCTGCCGCCGCTGGAGGGCTGCCTGATGTTCCATGTGGTGACGGCCGGCCCCTGCTGGCTGGAGGTCGAGGGCCTCGAGCCGCAGCGGCTCGCGCCGGGCGAGTTCGCGCTGGTGCCGCACGGCGCCGGTCATCGGCTGGTGGGCGAGCCGGGTGCGGAGGCAGCCGGGCTCTTCGACCTGCCGCGCGAGCAGCTCAGCGAACGCTACGAAGTGCTGCGCCATGGGGGCGGCGGTACGGCCACCGGCCTGGTGTGCGGGGCGGTGCGCTTCGACCATCCGGCGGCGCAGCGGCTGGTCCGGCTGCTGCCGGCCGTGATCCGCATGGACGCCGAGCGCTCGCCCGACGCCGAATGGCTGGGCAGCACCCTGCGCTTCATGGCGGCCGAGGCCAAAGCCCTGCGGCCGGGCGGCGAGACCGTGATCACCCGGCTGGCCGACATCCTCGTGATCCAGGCCATCCGCTCGTGGATGGCGCGCGATCCGGCCGCGCGCGTCGGCTGGCTCGGCGCGCTGCAGGACCGTCAGATCGGCCGCGCCATTTCGCTCATCCACCGGGAGCCGGCACGCCCGTGGACGGTGGCCTCGCTGGCGGCCGAGGCCGCGATGTCGCGCTCTGCCTTCGCGGCCCGGTTCACGGCTTTGGTCGGCGAGCCGGCGATGCAGTACGTGGCGCGCTGGCGCATGCACATCGCGCTCACGCTGTTGCAGGAGAAGAATGCGCGGCCGGTGGAGCTGGCGAGCCGGCTGGGGTATCGGTCGGAGGCGGCGTTCAGCCGGTCGTTCAAGCGTTATGTGGGCATTTCGCCCGGGGCGGCGCGGCGCGGGCAGCTTGCCGTGCCGCGCGAACTCTGAAGCCTACGAGGACTTCCAGAAGCGACGTGCCTGCGCGATCTTCTCCAGCGCCGCGCGGCATTCGCGTGCGCTCTGCGGCTGCCGCGCCGAGAGCCAGCCGACGGCGAACCAGGCGCTGCCGTCCCGGCTTGCCGCCTCGCGGTAGGCGTCGATCGCCACGGCCGCGTCGTTGTGCTCGCCCAGGGCATCCTGCGCCGGCTTCAGTTCCTTCAGGTAGCGCTCGGCGCGGCCCTCTCCGAAGATGGGCGCGACGAACTCGGCCAGGTAGCGCAGCCGCTTGAGCCGCTTGCGGACCCGGTGCTGCACCGCGGGCTCCAAGGCTTCGAAGTGCCGGCCCTCGCGCACCACCTGCCGATGCAGTTTCGCGAGGCGCGCGCGCAGCGGCTTGCGGGCCGGCTTCGCTTTTTGCTGCTCCGGCAGTGGCACGTCGGGGGCCGGCTCGGCCGGCGGCAGCGAGGCGGCGATGAGGCTCATCAGCACCAGCTGAAAGGCCTGGTCGCGCACCACGGCGGCCGGTGCCGGCTCCGGTTCGGCCGGCTCGGGCCACGCCACCGCCGGGCCGCCGGCGGCTTCGATCTGCGGCTGCACGGCCTTCTGCAGGTGCTCGCGGTCGCGCTGGCGGCCCAGCGCGCGGAAGGCGTCGACCAGGGCCGGCTCCCAGGCGGGATCGATGGCCGGGGCGAACTCGGCCATCTCGCGCAGCGCCGTGCGCAGGCGGCGAATGCCGACGCGCAACTGGTGCACGTGCTCGGGGTCGGAACTGCCGGCGGCCACTTCGCTGGCATTGGGCAGCATCTGTGCCAGGCAGGCGCCGATCACGGCGCGGAAGACCTGCGGTCCATCCATGTCCTCGTCCACCCGTGGCGGCTCGGCCTTGACCGCGTCGCCGTACTCGATGCCCTTGGCCAGGCGTTCGCCGCGCGCTGCCTTCGACACGGTGTCCAGCGAGAGCCCATAGCGCATGCGCCAGCGCCGCGCCAGCTCGAGCAGGGACTGCGGGCTGCCGCTCTTGAGCTCGATCTCGAGCTCGCACAGGGGATGGGAGCGATCGCCCGCGCGCACCTCGCCGCGATCGAAGGCGAGCTCGACCCGCGCATCGCCGGTGCGCATCTCGCGGGTGGTGCGGCGGACGTCGGTGGCGTAGGTCGGCGTGAGCAGGACCTCGGCCGGCGCCTGGCCGGCGGCGCGCAACGCCTTGTCGATCAGCGCGCCGACGGGGGTGCCGGCGTGGCGCTCCAGCTGCGGCAGCGGCACGTCGCTGGCCTTGGCGGTCTCGATCTCGACGTTGTGCTCATGGCGCTCCAGCGCGTGACCGCCCGGCGCCTTGGCGGTCTGAATCCAGCGCCGGCCTTCCTTGCGGATGCGCAGGACGATGCGCTGCGCCGCGAGGGCGCCCTCCGAGGTGTCGTAGTAACGGGCCTGGAGGCGTTCCCGCCGCGAGCTGCCGCCGCGCGCCACCGCGCTCTCGACGGCAGCCCGGTGCCGCGGTTCGACCTGGAACTTGAGCTCGAATTCGGTCACGTCTTCTGACGATGCCCCGGATGCCCGGGATGCGACGGGCGTTCAGCCCGGCAGCTCGCTGACCTGCAGCGACAAGTCGAACAGCTTGGACTTGCTTGCGTAGTAGCGGTCGAGACGCCATTCCTTCAGGATGTCCATCGCCAGCTGAAAGCTCTTGTAGTCGAGTGAATAGAGCGTGACCAGTTCGAAGCTCCTCTCGGACTCGAGGGCGAGGACCAGGCGGGCGAGGATCTGGGCCGATTCATTGGCCGGGTCCGTCTCGATGAATCGGCGGGCGACCTTGATGGCGTTCATGGGCTGGGTTCCTCCTAATGGACCCGGAACTATAGCCATCCCTACTTACCCTTTTGTGACAGTCGTGTGACAGCGTAGGTCTTTGGTTTTCGCTTGATGTGTTGGGTCACTGGACCTGCGCCGGCACGGGTATCGGCGTCACGGTCTCGCGGATCAGGCCGCCGCCCAGCACGCTGCCCTCGACCGAGGTCATGCCGGTGCCGCGCATCCGGGCCTCGCAGGCAGCGCGTTCGGTGGGTGGCTGCAGCGAGCAGCGGGCGAGCGCGTTCTGTTCGTAGGTGGTCGGCGCCGCGCTGGTCAGGCCGCCGCGGTTGGCTTCGTAGCGCGCGGCGCCGGCTTCGCGCAGGCAGGCGTTGCGGTCCTGCAGGCCGCTGTCGCAGGCGGCGCGTTCGCGCAGGTAGGTGGGATCTGTTCCTTGGGCGCTGGTCAAGGCCGGTGCCGCGAGGCCGCCGGCAGCAAGCACGAGCGCGAGGGTCGAACGAATGGTCCTGTTCATGAAGGCACTCCTTTCGGGGCGGCGCAGCGTGCGCCGCACGGTGGGGCAGTGTCTGCCGCCCCCAAGGCCCGAGGCTGTGGGACAGTGCGGCCCGCCGCCCGGCACCGGGGCCGCAGCTTCATGTCGGACAGGTCTGGCAGGGCGGGGCCGGAGCGAGCCGGCCTGCGCCCTTCAGCCTTCGGCGATGCGCTTGGCCAGGTGAGCGAGCGCTTCCTCGACCTGGTCGACCAGGATCAGCGACAGGTCGCCCGGCTGCAGCCGCGCGAGCGCGGTGTCGATGGCGATGAACTCGCCGCGGATCTCGTCGATGCCGCGGGTGCGGGTCGCGCCTTCGAGGCCCTGGCGCAGCAGGGCCATGACCTCGCCGTCGGCACGGCCGCGCTGGGCGGCATCCTGGTAGAGGATCACGTCGTCGAAAGCCTGGCCCAGGATGGCGGTCTGGTCGCGGATGTCGCAGTCGCGGCGGTCGCCGGCCCCGCTGATCACGACCGAGCGCTTCTTCGCGGGCATGGTGTCGACCGCGGCCACCAGGGCGCGCATGGCGTCGGTGTTGTGGCCGTAGTCGGCGATCACGGTGGCGCCTCGGTAGTCCATCACGTTGAAGCGGCCCGGCACGCCGGCCGCGTCGTTCTTGAAGCTGGCGAGGCCGCGGCGGATGCTGTCCCAATCCAGGCCCACGGCCCAGGCGGCGGCCACGGCGGCCATCACGTTGTCGACCTGGAAGCCGATGGTGCCGTTGCGCGTGATCTGCACGTCGCGCAGCGCGATGCGCTCGCGCCACGAGCCCTCGGCCGCGACCAGCGTGTCCTGGTCGACGTAGACGGTGCGCTTGCCCTGTGCGCGGTGGGTGGCCATCACCGGGTGTTGCCGGTCCTGGGCGAAGAAGATCACGCTGCCGGGGCAACTGGTGGCCATGGCCGCGACGTTGGGGTCGGCGGCATTGAGGACCGCATGGCCGTCCGGCGCCACGTTGCGCACGATCACGCGCTTGAGCACGGCGAGGTCTTCCACCGTCGTGATGTAGTTGAGGCCCAGGTGGTCGCCGCTGCCGATGTTGGTGACCACCGCCACCTGGCAGCGGTCGAAGCCCAGGCCCTCGCGCAGCACGCCGCCGCGCGCCACCTCGAACACGGCGGCATCGACGTCGGGATGCAGCAGCACGTTGCGCGCGCTCTTGGGCCCGCTGCAGTCGCCGCTGTCGGTCTGGCGGCCATCGACGTACACGCCGTCGGTGTTGGTCATGCCGGTGCGCAGGCCGCTGCCGGCGAGCAAATGGTTGATCAGCCGCGCGGTGGTGGTCTTGCCGTTGGTGCCGGTCACCGCCACCAACGGGATGCGGCCGTCGTCGCCGGGCGCGAAGAGGGTGTCCATCACCGCCTCGCCGACCGCGCGGCCGCGGCCGAAGGAAGGCGAGATGTGCATGCGCAGGCCCGGCGCGGCGTTGACCTCGACCACGCCGCCGTGCTGCTCCTCCAGCGGGCGCAGCACGTTCTCGCAGACCATGTCGACGCCGCAGATGTGCAGGCCGACCATCTGGGCCGCGTCGACGGCGCGCGCCGCCACCTCGGGGTGTACGGTGTCGGTCACGTCGGTGGCGGTGCCGCCGGTCGAGAGGTTGGCGTTGTTGCGCAGCACCACGCGCTGGCCCAGCGCGGGCACGCTGTCGGGCGCGAGGCCCTGTGCCTCGAGGCGGCCGATGGCGATGTCGTCCAGCCGGATCTTGGTCAGCGAGGTCGCATGGCCTTCGCCGCGGCGCGGGTCCTGGTTGACCAGGTCGACCAGCTGGCGCACGGTCTGCTTGCCGTCGCCGATGACCTGCGGCGGATCGCGGCGCGCGGCCGCGACCAGCCGGTCGCCCACCACCAGCAGGCGGAAGTCGAAGCCCGGCAGGAATTTCTCGACCATCACCTCGCCGTAGGCCGCGGCCGAATCGTAGGCGGCGCTCAGCTGCTCGCGCGTGCCGATGTTGACGGTGACGCCCTTGCCTTGGTTGCCGTCCTGCGGCTTCACCACCACCGGCAGGCCGATTTCCTGCGCCGCGGCCCAGCCGTCGTCCACGCTCGTGACGGGGCGGCCCAGCGGCACCGGCACGCCGGCCGCGTTGAGCAGCTGCTTGGTGAGCTCCTTGTCCTGCGCGATCGACTCGGCGACGCCGCTGGTGCTGTCGACTTCCGCGGCCTGGATGCGGCGCTGCTTCGAGCCCCAGCCGAACTGCACCAGGCTGCCGCTGGTGAGGCGGCGGTACGGGATGCCGCGCGCCACGGCGGCATCGACGATCGAGCCGGTGCTCGGGCCGAGGCGCTCGGATTCGTCGAGATCGCGCAGCTCGGTGATGGCCGCGGTTGCGTCGAAGCCCTTGCCGTTCTGCGCGGCGGCGATGAGCTCTTCGGCCAGCTCCAGCGCACGCCGGCCGACGGCTTCCTCGCTGTACTGGAAGGCCACCTGGTAGACGCCTTCCTCGACGGTGCGCGCCGTATGGCCGAAGTTCACCGCGCAGCCGGCCTGGGCCTGCAGCGCAACGGCGGCGTTCTCCAGCACATGGGCCAGCGCCAGTGGCAGGCCGAGCACGATCGGGTGCAGCTCGCCGATGGTGGGGAAGAGGGCGCGCAGGCGGCTTTCGAAACCGGGCAGCCGCCCGACGGCGTTCTCGTCGCCTTTGCAGGTGACGATGGCCTCGATGCAGGTGTGGCGGCTCCAGAGATTGGGCCCGCGCAGCGCGCGAATGCGTTTGACGTCCATGGCGTTGAGGCAGAGGGGGCGATACGGGATGACCGGGCGTTGCCGGTCAAGCCAGTTGTTGTTCGGGCGAAAGAAGGGTTTGGGACAGCTGCAGCGAGGCGAGCGCGGCCTGAAGGTCGGCTTCGAAGGCTTCGACGCCGGCGCCGATCAGGCTCAGCGGAATGCCCATCGCCCAGGCGGCGGCGACCGCGGCCAGCAGGCTCTCGAGGCCCACGCCCGCGTGGGTGGCGCGCCAGATGGTCAGGCGGCCCAGGCCGGGCAGGAAGGATTCGCTGCTGCCGTTGGCCAGCACCACGCGGTCCTGCCGCACGAGGACGGCCTTGCCGCCCGCCTGCTGGTGCTTGGACAAGGCCTCGGCCTGCGGGTCGGCCGAATAGAGGATCACATCGCCGTCGCACAGCGGCGCCAGGCCGGCGACGCGCGGATCGGCGGCGTTGAGCACGGCCGTGCCCTCGGGCAGCACCACGTCGACCTGGGTGCGCAGCACCTTGACCATCTGGTCGCTCTCGGTGATGTCGAACTCGGCCAGGTGCTCGGCGCCTTCGAGATCGGTCACGATGCCGACCTCGCAGCGGTCGTAGGCCAGGCCGTCGCGCAGGATGGTTTCGGCGCCGTTCTCGATCACCACGGCCTGCACGGCGCGGTTCATCAGCAGGCGGCGGCCGGCGTCCCAGTTGGCGCTGTCGCGCGCATCGACGCGGCGGCGCTCGAGGAACAGGCCGTCGCGGCAGGCCAGGCCGGTGTGGCGGCCGCCCAGACCGATGAGCCAGGCGACCAGGCGCGCCAGCACGGCGGTGCCGCGCGAGCCCGACACGCCCACCACGGGGATGCGGCCGGGGGCGTCGTCGGGGAACAGGTGGTCGCAGATGGCGCGGCCGACCGGGCGGGGCGAGCCCACGGCAGGCTTCAGGTGCATCAGCAGGCCGGGGCCGGCGTTCACCTCGACGATGGCGCCGCCCTGCGCCGCCAGCGGGCGGGCGATGTCCTGTGCCACCAGGTCGACGCCGGCGATGTCCAGGCCGACCACGCGCGCGGCCAGCACGGCGGCATGCGCAACCTCGGGGTGGACCTGGTCGGTGCAGTCGATGGCCATGTTGCCGTTCCGCTGGATGGTGATGACGCGGCCGGCCTCGGGCACGGCCGCGGCGTCCAGGCCCTGGCGCTTGAGCTCGAGCTGCAGCTTGGCATCGGTCGTGATGTCGAGGAAGTCGAGCGGAAATTCTTCCTCGACGCCGCGCCGCGGGTCGCTGTTGAGCTGGCTGTCGATCAGCTGGGCGACGCTGGCCTGGCCGTCGGCGGTCACGGTGATGATCTCGCCGCGGGCGGCGGCGACCACCTGGCCGCCGACCACCAGCAGGCGGTGCTCGTGCCCGCGGATGAAGCGCTCGACCATCACGTCGCTGCCCTCGGGCTCGGCGACCGCGAAGGCGGCTTCGACTTCCTCGCGGGTGTTCAGCTCGAGCGAGACGCCGCGGCCGTGGTTGGCGTCGGAAGGCTTGACCACCACCGGCAGGCCGATGTCCTCGGCGGCTTCCCAGGCCTCCTGGGCGTTGGCGACCACCTGGCCTTCGGGCACCGGCACGCCGCAGCCGGACAGCAGGGTCTTCGTGAGCTCCTTGTCGCTGGCGATGGATTCGCCGATGGCGCTGGTGTAGTCGGTCTCGGCGGTCCAGATGCGCTGCTGGCTGGCGCCGTAGCCCAGTTGCACCAGGTTGCCGCTGTTCAGGCGCATGTGAGGAATGCCGCGGTCGGTGGCGGCGCCGACGATGCAGGCGGTGCTCGGGCCGAGGTAGCAGTCCTCGACCTTGGCCTTGACCGCATCGACCGCGCGCTGCACGTCGGCGGCGTCGAAGGGCGCGTCGTTGATGGTCGCCATCAGCAGGCGATGGCCCTCGGCCAGCGCGACCCGGGCCACCTGCTCGTCGCGCGCCCGGAACACCATTCGGTAGACCCCGTGCTGCGAGGTGCTGCGGGTCTGGCCGAAGCCGGTGGGCATGCCGGCCAGGTTGAGCAGTTCGATCACCACATGCTCGAGCACATGGCCGGCCCAGGTGCCTTCGTTCAGGCGCTGGATGAAGCCGCCGCGCTCGCCGACGCCGCAGTGGTGCTCGATCAGGGCCGGCAGCAGCGTGGTCAGCCGCTCGGTGAAGCCGGAGATCGTGTTGGAAGGGAAATCCTCCAGGGCGCCGAGGTCGAGCCAGACTTCGAGTACGGGCCGGTAGGTCCAGAGGTTCGGGCCGCGCAGATAGTTGATGCGCAGGAGGCGGATGTCGTCGAAACGGGTCATGCAAACGTTCGTTGTGCTTTGGCCGAGCACTGCGGCGCCTTCAAGGGCGCCCATGGCCATCGGTCAAAATCGGCGCCCGGCAAGCGCCACGAGGCAGCCCGCAACGGGCCAGAGACACAGAAACACAATGCAACATCACGATCCAGTCGAGGCCCCGGGGGGCGAGGAAGAGGAGGCTTCGGTTGCCCTGAAAAGCCGGCTCGGAACTGCCGAGAACGTGCTGGCGACGGTCCCGGTTGACCTCGATGGAGAACTTCGGTTTAGCACCGGCCTGCTTGCGCTGACCGATCGGCGCCTGCTCGCCAGGGACGCCGAGGGGAGATGGGCCGAATGGCCGCTGGCCCATCCGGGACTCGACCTGCACCTGGCCGACCACGCCGGCGTCGGCACCCTGGACCTGCAGGACGACCGCGGCCGGCTCGCGCGCTGGCGCTACACCCTTTCGCACCAGGCCGCGGTGCTGCGGCTGCAAAAGCTCTTCGGCCAACGGGCCGCCGGTGTCGCGGCCGCGACAGACGCCGACGCCGATGACGGCCCCCCGGCCGAACCCGAGCTGCAGACCCCGCCCTCGACCTGGGTGCTGCTGCGCCTGGGCCGCTTCGCCCGCCCCTACCGCAAGCAGCTGATCGCCGGCTTCCTGCTGACCCTGGCCTCGACCGCGGCCACGCTGGTGCCGCCCTACCTGACGATCCCGCTGATGGACGACATCCTGATCCCGTTCCAGAACGGGCAGCAGATCGCGGTCGAGAAGGTGGCGCTCTTTCTGGGCCTGCTGCTGCTCGCGGCGCTCGCGGGCTGGGCGCTGGGCTGGGCCCGCACCTACCTGCTGGCGCTGGTTTCGGAGCGCATCGGCGCCGACCTTCGCACCACCACCTACGAGCACCTGCTGACCTTGCCGCTCGACTACTTCGGCGGCAAGCGCACCGGCGACCTGATGGCCCGCATCGGCTCGGAGACCGACCGCATCAACGTGTTCCTGTCGCTGCACGCCCTGGACTTCCTGACCGACGTGCTGATGATCGCGATGACGGCCGTCATCCTGGTCTCCATCAACCCGCTGCTGGCGGTGGTCACGCTGGTGCCGCTGCCCTTCATCGCCTGGATGATCCACGTCGTGCGCGACCGGCTGCGCACCGGCTTCGAGAAGATCGACCGCGTCTGGAGCGAGGTGACCAACGTGCTGGCGGACACCATCCCCGGCATCCGCGTGGTCAAGGCCTTCGCGCAGGAGAAGCGCGAGGCCGGCCGCTTCCATGCTGCCAACCTATACAACCTGCAGGTCAACGACAAGCTCAACAAGACCTGGTCGCTGTTCACGCCCAGCGTGTCGCTCCTGACCGAGATCGGCCTGCTGGTGGTCTGGGCCTTCGGCATCTGGCAGGTGGCGCGCCACAACATCACGGTGGGCGTGCTGACCGCCTTCATCGCCTACATCGGGCGCTTCTACACGCGGCTGGATTCGATGAGCCGCATCGTCTCGGTCACGCAGAAGGCGGCGGCCGGGGCCAAGCGCATCTTCGACATCCTCGACCACGTGAGCAACGTGCCCGAGCCGGCCGACCCGGTGAAGATCGAGCGCGTGCGCGGCCGCATCCAGATGCGCGACGTGGGTTTCCGCTATGGCAGCCGCGCCGTGATTCGCGACCTGGACCTCGTGATCGAGCCGGGCGAGATGATCGGCCTGGTGGGCCACAGCGGCTCGGGCAAGAGCACGCTGGTCAACCTGATCTGCCGCTTCTACGACGTGACCGACGGCGCCATCCTGGTCGACGGCACCGACATCCGGCGCTTTGCGGTGGCGGACTACCGGCGCCATGTGGGGCTGGTGCTGCAGGAACCTTTTCTCTTCTTCGGCACCATCGCCCAGAACATCGCCTACGGAAAGCCCCAGGCGACGCGCGAGGAGATCGTGGCTGCGGCACGTGCCGCCCACGCGCACGACTTCATCCTGCGCCTGCCGCATGGCTACGACTCGCTGGTGGGCGAGCGCGGGCAAGGGCTCTCGGGCGGCGAGCGCCAGCGCATCAGCATCGCGCGGGCGCTGCTGATCGACCCGCGCATCCTGATCCTGGACGAGGCAACTTCCGCCGTGGACACCGAGACCGAAAAGGAAATCCAGAAGGCGCTGGACAACCTGGTGAAGGGCCGCACCACCATCGCCATCGCGCACCGGCTCTCGACCTTGCGCAAGGCCGACCGGCTGGTGGTGATGGACCGCGGCGAAGTCGTCGAGGTCGGGCCGCACGATGCGCTGATGGAGAAGCAGGGCGCCTACTGGCGGCTCTACCAGGCGCAGTTGCGCCAGGCCGACGACGAGAGCCCCGGCGCCGTGGACGAGCGGGCCGGTGCCGCGCTGGCGTTCGCCGGGCATGCGGCGCATCCCGCGGGAGAGGCATGATGAGCGCCAGTTTCAAGCTGGAACGCGATGCCTTCGGTCACCTGGTCCTGATCGAGGCCGAAGGCGTCCGACACGTCGGCGTGGTGCCGGTGCGTGCCTTCCCGCTCAGTGCCCCCGACGAAGGCTTGTCGCTGGTCGGCAGCGAAGGCCGCGAGCTGCTGTGGATCGACCGCGTGGCCGACCTGCCCGAGCCGACGCGCGCGCTGCTTGCCGAAGAGCTGGCCGCGCGCGACTTCGCGCCCACGCTCCTGAGGCTGCACAAGGTCTCCAGCTTCGGCGTGCCCAGCACCTGGACCGTGAGCACCGACCGGGGCGATACCCGGTTCGTGCTGAAGGCCGAGGAGGACATCCGCCGGCTCGAAGGCGGCGCGCTGCTGATCGCGAGCGCGCATGGCGTGCAGTTCCGCATTCCGGATGCGAAGGTGCTGGACCGGTCCTCGCGCAAGCTGCTGGAACGGTTCCTGTAGCCTCACGGAATCCACGTCCGGTGGATGCATCAACGGCGATAAACTGCATCAAATCACAGAAGCGGCATCAAATATGCGAACCACCATCACTTTGGAGGACGACGCTTTTGCCGCGGCGCAGGCTTATGCACAGGCACGTGCGTTGAAACTCGGACAAGCCATTTCGGAGTTGATCCGGCGAGGCAGCGGCGAGCGCCTGCCGGTACGGATTTCGGAATCGAGGCGGTGCTGGGCTTATGCACCGGGGGGCTGCGCGGTCACCGCCAGATCACCGATGCCTGGTTGCTGACGCTGGCGATGCGCAACCAATCCAAGCTTGTGAGCTTCGACGGAGGCATTGCACAGGTGCTGGCGACCGTTCAAGAGCGCGAGCGCTATTTGCACCTGCCCGCCTAGCCAAGCCCGGCACGCCGCTCACACCATGCACACCACCGCACTCGTCCTCTTCTCCGGCGGCCAGGACTCCACCACCTGCCTGGCCGACGCGCTCGACAAGTACGAGCGCGTCGAGACCGTCGGCTTCGACTACGGCCAGCGGCACATCGTCGAGCTCGAAGCGCGGCGCACCGTGCTGGCGAATCTGCGCGAGCGCTTCCCGCACTGGGCGCAGCGGCTGGGCGAGGACCACCTGATCAACGTCGACGTGCTCGGCCGGATCAGCGACTCTTCCCTGACGCAGGACATCGCCTTCGAGATGCAGGCCAACGGCCTGCCCAACACCTTCGTGCCCGGGCGCAACCTGCTCTTCCTGACGCTGGCCGGCGCGCTGGCCTACCGGCGCGGGCTGGCGGTGATCGTCACCGGCGTCTGCGAGACCGACTTCTCGGGCTATCCCGACTGCCGCGACGACACCATGAAGGCGATGCAGCTCGCGCTCTCGCTGGGCATGGACCGGCGCTTCGTGATCGAGACGCCGCTGATGTGGATCGACAAGGCGGCGACCTGGGCCATGGCGCACCGGCTGGGCGGGCAGCCGCTCGTCGACCTGATCATCGAGGACACCCACACCTGTTATCTGGGCGACCGCGGCCAGCGCCACGCCTGGGGCTACGGCTGCGGCACCTGCCCGGCCTGCGCGCTGCGCGCCGGCGGCTGGGAACGCTACGCGGCTTCGAGCCGGTAGCGCGCGCCCGCGCCTTCGGGCTGCGGCACCAGGGTCCAGCGCTTGTCATGGAACGCGGCGGCCGAGGCGCGGTGGGCGATCGACACCATCGCCCCGCCGGCCGCACGCACGCCCTCGGCCAGGCGCTTGTAGAGCGTCTCCTCGGCCTGGGCATCGAGCGCGCTGGTCGCCTCGTCGGCGAACAGCCAGGCCGGCTTCTTCAGCAGCACGCGCGCGATCGCCAGCCGCTGCTGCTCGCCGCCGGAGAGTTTCTGGCTCCATGAATCGGCGTCGTCCAGACGGTGGGCGAGCCCGGGAAGCAGGGCGTCCTGCAGCGCCTGTTTCAGCTGCGCGTCGGTGTAGTCGCTCGCGGGCTGCGGATAGGCCAGTGCGTCGCGCAGCTTGCCGTCGGGCACATAGGGCCGCTGCGGAATGAACATCGCGTTCTCGGGCATCGAGACCTTGCCGCGCGCGAACGGCCAGATGCCGGCGAAGGAACGGAACAGCGTCGACTTGCCGCTGCCCGAGGGACCTTGCAGCAGAACGTGGTCGCCCGGGTTGACGCTCAGCGCGGTCTTCGCGAGGAGCGGGGTGCCGTTGGGCAGCGCGATGTCGAGGTCGTGGGTCTGGAGCGAGCTTGCGCTGTCGTGCACGAGCGCGCCATCGGGCGTTGCATGGGCACGCATGGCATCGTCGAAGGTGGTGAGGCGGTCGGCGGTGGCGCGCCAGACGGCAACGCGGTCGTAGTTGTCGATGAACCAGCTCAGCTGCGTCTGCACCTTGTCGAAGGCCGTCACGATCTGCATCAGCTGCCCCAGCGGGAAGGCGCCGCCGAAGAAGCGGGGCGCGGCAATGATGAAGGGGAACACGGCAGCCGCCTGGCCGAAGGAGAGCGTGAAGGACACGAGGTTCTTCTGCTGCTTGATCAGCGTCAGGTAGTTCCGCAGCACGGCGCCGAAGCGCTGCTCCAGCTGGGCGTGCTCGACGCGCTCGCCGCGGTCCAGCGCGATCGCCTCGCTGTACTCGCGCACCCGCACGAGGTGGTGGCGGAAGTCGGCCTCGAAGCGCTGCTGCCTGAAGTTGGTGCCGATCAGCGGCCGGCCGATGTAGTGGGTGATGACCGTGCCGACAACGCAGTAAGCCAGCGCCAGCCAAACCATCGAGCCGGCGACCTGGTAGGTGTCGCCGCCGAGCTGGAAGTCGACGACGCCGCTCAGGCCCCACAGGATGCCGATGAAGCTCACCAGCGTGACCACGGCGTTGAGCAGCCCCATCGACAACGTGACCGTGTAGTCGGTGAACATCTGCAGGTCTTCCTGGATGCGCTGGTCGGGGTTGTCGGGCGAGTGGTTGTTGTCACCGGCATAGCGCGCGAGTTCGAGCCGGTAGAAGGTGCGATCGGCGATCCAGCGGGTGAGATAGCTGCGCGTCATCCACGCGCGCCAGCGGATCTGCAGCAATTGCGTCAGATAGAACTTCAGGATGCCGATGGTGATGGCGCCGAAGGCGATCCAGCAGAAAAAGCCCAGCTCGCGCCAGAACACCGCCTGGTCGCGGTTCTCGAGCGCGTTGTAGAAGCGGCCGAACCACTGGTTGTTGAGCACCGCCATGTAGACCGTGCCGAGGTTGAGCGCAATGATCACGAGAAGCAGGCCGCGTGCCTTCCATCGGTCCTCGGAGCGGAAGTACGGCGCGGCAAGCGCCCCGATGCGGCGCAGCGTGGCGAGCATGCTCGCGGAATGGGCGGGATCGTTCATGGACGTGGGGCCTGGATGGGAGCTGGAAGCAGCGCCTTCCATTCCATCGTAGCGCCGGCGCCGGCCGCTTTCTTAGGCGGGTCTGAAACGCCGCTCGTTGCGAAGTTCAGCGCAGATTGCTGATCCCGCTGGCCACATGTCCCGCCGGCACATGCCGCGCGGCTGAATCGACATGGCCGGTCTGATCGTCGAAGAAAAAGTCGGGCTCGAACTCGCGCAGGAATTCGCCCTTGGGCAGTCCTGCGAGGAACATGGCTTCGTCGACGCGAATGTTCCAGTCCATCAGCGTCTGGATCGCGCGCCGATGGGCGGGTGCGCCGCGCGCCGTCACCAGCGCGGTGCGCACGCGCATGCCGGTGCTCGAAGCCTGCTGGAGCCGGTGCAAGGCCACGAGGAAGGGCTTGAAAGGGCCGGCCCCGAGCGGCACGGCGGCCTTGCTGGTCTCGTGCGCCTGGAAGGCGTCCAGGCCTTCCATCTGGAACACCTTCTCCGCCTCGTCGGAGAACAGGACCGCATCGCCGTCGAAGGCGATCCGGACCTCGTCGGGGTGAAGCGCGCTGGCCAGCGCCCCGTCGACCCGCACGTGCGCGGCGGGAAAGCCGGCGGCCAGCGCCTCGCGCACGTCGGATGCGTTGGCCGACAGGAAGATGTCGGCGTTGAGCGGCCGAAGGTAGCGGTAGGGAGGTCGCCCTTGCGTGAAGACGCCGCGCTGCACCCGCAGTTCCGCCGCCGCGCCCGAGTTGAAGATGCGCATGCCGGACACCGGGTCGTTGCGCGAGAGGATCACGACCTCGACGCGCTGGACGCCGTCGTCGTTGAAGCGCAGCAGCTTGCGGATCATCGAGTAGGCGATGCCGGGCGCGGCCGGCACGTCGAGGCGCTCGAGCTGCAGGCGCATGTAGGCGTCGGGGTCGCCGGCATCGAACAGGCGGTTTTCTTCTTCCAGGTTGAACAGGGCGCGGGACGAGATCGCGACCACCAGCTTGTCGTCCAGGGAGACCGGCATGGTTGAGGATTCGATTACTTGACGAACTGGTTCAGCTGGATGATCGGCATCAGCACCGCCAGCACGATCAGCATGACCACCGCGCCCATGGCGACGATCAGCAGGGGCTCGAGGATGGTGGCCAGGTGCATCGCCCGGCGCTGCACCTCGGCGCCCAGCTGGGTGGCGGCGCGCTGCAGCATCAGGGGCAGCGTGCCGGTCTGCTCGCCCAGGCGCGCGAACATCGAGACGATGCCCGGGAATCGCTTCTTCTGCGCCAGCGCCGAGGCCAGCGGGGCGCCCTCGCGCACCAGCACCAGCGCATCGAGCGCATCGGCGCGCATCGCGCGGTTGCCCAGCGTCTCGGAGGCAGCCTGCAAGGCGCGCAGGATCGGCACGCCGGCCGTGGCCAGCATGGCCAGCGTGCTGGCGAAGCGCGCCGCGTTGTAGCCGCGCGAGAGGCGGCCCACCAGCGGCAGCTCGAGCCAGGTGGCATCGAAGCGCTCGCGGAAGGCGGCGCGCGCCAGCGCCATGCGCATGCCGATCGCTGCCAGCACGACGACGCCCAGCATCAGCCAGCCGTAGTTGCGGACGAAGTCGCTCATCTTCAGCATGATCACCGTCAGGATCGGCAGCGCGCGCTTGGTGCCGGCGAAGACGTTGGCCACCTGCGGCACGACATAGCTCACCAGGAAGACCACGATCACGATCGCGACCAGGGTGACGATCGCCGGATAAAGGGCCGCGCCGACCAGCTTTTGCTGCAGGGCCTGGCGCTGCTCCAGGTCGTCGGCCAGGCGCTCGAGCACCAGGCCGAGGTTGCCGCTCTGCTCGCCGGCGCCGATCACCGCGGTGTAGATGGGCGAGAACTCGCGCGGATGCTGCGACAGCGCGCGGCCGAAGGGCGAGCCCGCGTTGACGTCGGCCCGGAGCGAGGCGACCAGATTGCGCTGCTCCTCGGTCTCTGCTTCGTCGGTCAGCGCGGTGAGCGCGCGTTCCAGCGGCAGCCCCGAGGAGACCAGCCCCGCGAGCTGCCGGGTCCAGACCGCCAGGGTGGTGGAGTTGAAGATGCGCCTGCCACCCAGCAAGCGGCGCCAGCCACCCGAGGCGGGTGCGCCGCCTTCGGCGCTGCCGACCACCGTCACCGACAACGGGATCAGGGCCTGCGCCCGCAGCAGGCCGCGCGCGCTGCGCGCGGTGTCGGCTTCGAGCACGCCCTTGCGGGGCTGCCCCTGTTGGTCTATGGCTTCGAACGAATAGGCGGGCATGGGGACTGGCGGCAAAATGCGCGAGTCCGCATTGTCGACGTTTGGCGCCGCCTTTTCGTCACGCGGCCTTCACAACAGCAAACCGAGGAGTCCCCATGCCGCTTCGTCCTTCCGCTCTTGCCGTCGCCGCGCTGCTGGGCGCGATGTCGCTGCCCGCCGCTGCCCAGCCTGCCTACGATGGCTTCCTCTGCTGCAACATGCGCACCGACGGCAGCTGGATCAGCGACAGCAACTACGCAGAGAGCGGCAAGCGGATCATCCCGGTCGGCACGCCGACGCGCGTGACGGGCTATGGCCGGCAGCGCGTCAACGTGCTGATCGACGGCAAGAAGCAGGACATCGGCAACGACTACAGCCGCGACCTGGACCTGGGCGCCTTTGCCAGGCGCTACGTGGTGACGGAGGATCCGTCGGCGCGCATCGCGGGCTTCCCGCCCAAGATCCGCGAGGCGATCAAGTCGGCGCGCGTGACCAAGGGCATGACGCGAGAGCAGGTCGCCATGGCTGTGGGCTACCCCATCAGCAGCGAGAACCCGAACCTCGACGCGCCGATCTGGCGCATGTGGCTGGGCAGCTTCAGCGAGTTTCAGGTGCTGTTCGACAACGCCGGCCGCGTGCGGGCCGTGGAGACCGATCCGCAGACGCGCAATCTGGTCGTGCTGGACTGAGTGCGGGGATGCGGGTTCAGTCCCGCGTCACGCGCAGCAGCTCGGCCCGCGAGGTCATCCCGGACTTGACCAGCCGCTCCCCATCTTCGCGCATGGAGCGCAGGCCGCCGCGCTCGGCCGCCACGAAGAGCTGGCTTTCGGGCGCGCGGTTATGCACCAGCGAGCGAATCGTGTCGTCGGCCACCAGCAGCTCGAAGATGCCGGTGCGGCCCTGGTAGCCGGTCTGGCCGCAGGCCTCGCAGCCCACCGGCGCGGCCTCGTCGCCGGCCGCGGTCGGCACGGCGCACACCGGGCAGAGGCGGCGCACCAGGCGCTGCGCCAGCACGCCCAGCAGCGACGAGCTCAGCAGGAAAGGCTCCACCCCCATGTCGGTCAGCCGCGTCACGGCGCTGACCGAATCGTTGGTATGCAGCGTGGCCAGCACCAGGTGCCCGGTGAGCGAAGCCTGGATCGCGATCTGCGCGGTCTCGAAATCGCGGATTTCGCCGATCATGATCACGTCCGGGTCCTGCCGCAGGATGGCGCGCAGGGCCTTGGCGAAGGTGAGGTCGATCTTGGCGTTGACCTGGGTCTGGCCGACGCCGGGCAGTTCGTACTCGATCGGGTCCTCGACCGTCATGATGTTGCTGTGGGCGCTGTCCAGGCGGCCCAGCGCGGCATAGAGGGTGGTGGTCTTGCCGGAACCGGTCGGGCCGGTGACCAGAATGATGCCGTGCGGCTGGTTGATCAGGTGCAGGAAGCGCGCCAGCGTGTCGCCCTGCATGCCGACCGATTCCAGCGTGAGCTTGCTCTCGGACTTGTCCAGGAGGCGAAGCACGGCGCGCTCGCCATGCGCCGAGGGCAGGGTCGAGACCCGCACGTCGACCGCGCGCGTGCCGATGCGAAGGCTGATGCGCCCGTCCTGCGGCAGCCGCTTCTCGGCGATGTCGAGGTCGGCCATGATCTTCAGGCGCGAGATCAGCGCCGCATGCAAGGCCCGGTTGGGCTGCACCACCTCGCGCAGGGTGCCGTCGATCCGGAAGCGCACCGATGACGTGCGCTCGTAGGGCTCGATGTGGATGTCGCTGGCACCGTCGCGCGCTGCCTGCGTGAGCAGCGCGTTGAGCATGCGGATGATGGGCGCGTCGCCGGCGCTTTCCAGCAGGTCTTCCACCGCCGGCAGCTCCTGCATCATGCGCGACAGGTCGGCGTCGCTCTGCACCTCGCTCACCACCGCGGCGGCGTTCGATTCGCCCTTTGCATAGGCGGCCGAGATGCGCTGGGCCAGTTCGACGGGGGTCAGCGGCTCGAAGGCCTTGACCGGGTACTTGCGCACCACTTCGCTGAGCGCGCTCTTGGGCGGCGTCTGCGGCATCCAGAGGGTGAGGGCGCCGTCGTCCGCTTCTTCCAGCAGCAGCTGCTGGCCGCGCGCGAAGGCATAGGGCAGGGGATAGCGCATGGCTCGGACCTCAGGGAAGTTCGCGCTGCGTGGAGGGGTCGGCGGTAGGCGGCAGCGCGCCCCTGAGCGGACCGCCCGGCAGCGGCACGTGCTGCGGCGGCAGCGGCGGCGGGATCAGCTGGGTGCCCTCCACGCGGCGCGTGGGGTCGCCCTGCCTGACGGCCGGCAGCGGCGGAAGGATTGCCGAATCGCGCACCGAGTTGAGCATCGGGTTGTCGGTCGCCGGCTGCTGCGTGGTCTGCTGCAGCGCGCGCAGGGCGTCGTAGCGGTCGGCGGTGATGGCGTCGCCGGAGAGCTGGTCGCGCACGACCGAGGGACGCAGGAACACCATCAGGTTGGTCTTCCTGCGGCTGCGCACCTCGCTCTTGAACAGGTTGCCGAGCACCGGCACGTCGCCCAGGCCGGGAATCTTCTCCTGGGAGTTCGAGTACTCGTCGGACAGGAGGCCGCCCAGCACGATGATGTTGCCGTCGTCGACCAGCACGTTCGACTCGATCGAGCGCTTGGTCGTGGTCGGGCCGTTTATGTTGTTCACGGTGGAGGCGACCACGCTGGAGACCTCCTGGAAGATCTGCATCTTCACCGTGCCGGTCTCGCTGATCTGCGGGCGCACGCGCAGCGTCAGGCCCACGTCCTTGCGCTCGATGGTCTGGAATGGGTTGACGGTGTTGGTGTTGCTGCCGGTGTTGGTGTACTGGCCGGTGACGAAGGGCACGTTCTGGCCGACCACGATCTTGGCTTCCTCGTTGTCCAGCGTCAGCAGGTTGGGCGTGGACAGCACGTTGCCTTCGCCGTTGCTGGCCAGGAAGCGGGCCAGGAAGCCCAGCACGTACTGGCCGTTGTCGCCGTAGCGGTGGCCGATGCCGAAGTTGAAGCCGCTGGAGGGCCGGGTGGCCGTGTTGCGGGTCGCCAGGCCGACCGCCAGGTCGATGATGTTGGCGCCGCCCAGGCTCGAGTTGGTGCCGATCACGCCGACGTTGCGGTCGCCGGTACTGCCGAGGCCGGCCTGCCACTGGATGCCGAACTCGGCCGCCTTGTCGGCGTTGACCTCGACGATCAGGCTTTCGATCAGCACTTGCGCGCGGCGGCTGTCGAGCCGGTCGATTACCGCACGCAGCTGCCGGTAGAGCGGCTCGGGGGCGCTGATGATCAGCGAGTTGGTCGCCGGATCGGCCTGGATCTGCCCGCCGGTGGAAGGCGGCGGGGTGGTGCTGACCGGCGTTGTGGCGCCGCTCAGCCCGCCTCCCGCGCTGGCCAGCTGGCTGAGCTGCTGCTGTTGTTGCTGCTGCTGTTGCTGCCCCCCGGCTGCGACGGGGGTGGCGCCGGCCGTGCCCTGGGCGCTCAGGGTGCCGGCCTGCGCACTTGCGAGGGCGGCGCGCAGCGTCGTGGCCATGCGCACCGCGTCGGCGTTCTTGAGGTAGACGACGTAGATGTTGCCGGCGGCGCCGTTGCCGGTGTCGACGGGCGGGCGGTCGAGGCGGGCGATCAGCGTGCGGATCAGCTGCGAGCGCGCCGGGTTGGCTGCCCGCAGGATGATCGCGTTGCTGCGCGGTTCGGCCAGCAGGGTGGTGCGGAAGGAGGCATCGGTGGTGCCCGGCGCGGCGGTGGGCTGGCCCGGTCCGGTGGTGGAGCCGCCCTCGGCCAGCCGCGTGAGCACCGGCACGAGGTCGGTCGCGACCGAATACTTGAGGGGAATGACCTCGACCTCGGAGGCATTGGGCACGTCCAGCGCCGCGATGATGCGCGCCAGCCGGCGCATGTTCTCGGCGTAGTCGGTGACGACCAGCGAGTTGTTGCCCGGATTCACGTTGATCGTGTTATTGGGCGCGATCAGGGGGCGCAGAACCGGCAGCAGGTTGTTGGCCGACTCGTAGTTGAGCCTGAAAACCTGGGTGACGATCTGGTTGCCCGAGAGGCTGGCGGTGGCGGACGTCGAGGTGGTCACCGCGTTGCTCTGCAGCTTGGCGTCTGCCTCGGGCACCACCTTGTAGAGCCCCTCGGATTGCACGATCGCGAAGCCCTGCAGGCGCAGTGCGGCAGCGAACTGGTTGAAGGCGGCGTTGGGGGAGATCGGCCGGTCGGTCTGGAGGTTGATCGTGCCCTTGACGCGCGGGTCCACCACCACGTCGCGGCCGGTCACCACGGCCATGGTGCGCGCAACCGATTCGATCTCGGCGTTGGTGAAGTTCAGCGTGATCGGCTCGCCGCGGCGCGGCGGTGGGGCGGCTTCCTGCGCGAAGGCGGCCGGCATGCAGGCGGCGGCCAGCAGATGCACCGCGAGGGCGACGGTGCAGAGGCGCATGGCGCTGTGGGATGGTGATTTCATGGTCAACCCAGAGTGATGATCGAGCGCGCGCCCTCGCGTCTCCCGATGATGTTCAACAAGTTCGACAGCGCGTCCTCGCGCCCCGGCGCGGCGCTGGCTTCGCCGTCGAAGCGCAGGGCGCGGCCGTTCCATCGGCCGCTGCCGTTGAGCTGCAGACTGCCCTCACGCGTGGTCAGCAGCAGGGTGGGCGAGGGCCCGCCTTCGAGGGTGATGCGGTAGCTGCCCATCGGCTTGAGCGTCGACAGGCTGGATGAGATGTCGGTGGCGTCGAGCGTGGCGCGGCCGGCCAGCCGCAGCTGCGGTCCGCTGAATTGCATGGCAAAGCCCTGCATCGATATGTCGAGCACGCCTTCGGGCTTGAGCGTGTTCCAGGGCGCGCCGAAGCCGCCGAGCAGGGCCGCCGGCCAGCGCGAGCGGCCGTCCTCCCAGGACAGCTGGAGGCCGCTCGGGCGCGGACGGGCCCTGAACTGCAGCGGCTTCGGGGCGCAGCAGGGGATATCGAGCGCCGCGGCGACGCCGTCCCAGCGCGGGCGCAGCGTCCAGGCCAGCGTGCCCGGCAGGGAGATCGATTCGACGCCGCCCGCGCCGCTGGCGAACACCACGCCCGCGGTGCCGTTCCAGACCGTCCCGCGCGCGTTGACCAGCTGCAGATGGCCGTCGCTCCAGCTCGCCAGGCCTGCGGCCAGCCAGCGCGCCGGCGCATAGAGCGCGAACGCCAGCAGCGCGCCCAGCAGCACGCCCAGCACGGCAAAGGCACGACCGGTGGCGGCACGGGGGGCGGAGGGGTCGCTTCGCGTGGCCATCAAGAATTGCTCAACGGGCCGGCAGGCCCATGACCAGCGTGCCGTCCCAGCGGACCGCGGGTCGCTCGCCGTTCCTGGCGCGCGCGGCGGCAGCGCCGCCTGCCCCCGGCGCGTCGGGTGCGCCTTGCGCGGTGCGCGCGAGGTGCGCCTCGCGCGGCACGGCGCGCGCGTTGCTGCGGGCCTGCGCCAGCCATTGGGCCAGGGTGTCGGCCGGTACCGTGCGCACGGCGACCGTGACGCCCTCGCCCGACGCAGCGGGTTGCAATTGCGCGTTCGGCCCCAGGCTCTGGCGCACCGAGCTTTCGAGTGCGCGCACGGCGTCGTCGCGGCTGGCGCGCGGCTGGGCCTGCAGCGCCTTGGCCTGCGTCTGCAAGGTGGTCATCTGCTGCAGCTGGGCGTCGAGCTTGGCATGCTCCGCCGGTGCCGCGGACAGCGTGCGCAGGGCCGGGGCCAGCCCCACCCACCACAGCAGCGCCAGCAGCACCAGCGCGGCTGCCGCGCCAATGAGGCGCTGTTCGCGCTGCTCCAGCTCGGGCCACCAGGCCTGCCAGCGCGCTTCGAGCGTTTCGATCCAGTTCATCGCGGTGCCTCCGCCTGGACCAGCAGCAGGTCGCCCTCGCTGCGGGCGCTGTAGCCGCGAGCCGAGAGGGTGGCCGCGACGTTGCCGGCCTCCGAAGGCTGAAGGCCCAGCCCGCGCAGCCGCAGCTGGCCGGCGGTGTAGTCGATGGCGCTGGGGACCCGGCCCGGCGGCAGGCTGGTGGCGACGGCACCGAGCATGGGCTCGAGGTCGATCGCGGACACGCCGCCCGTGGCCTGCTGCAGCGTCGCCACCTCGCGCACCATCTGGGCCGGTGCATCGACCACCAGCTGCACCGAGGGGAAGGTCTGCTTCAGGATGCTGTTCACCGCGGCCCGCTTGCCGTCGAGCGCACTGCGCTCCTTCCAGGCCCAGGCGTTGAGGCCGATGAGCTGCGTGAGCACCAGCACCAGCGCGCCCCAGCGCGCAAGCCGCCATTCGGGGCCGTGCCATGCCGCGCGCCAGATCGCTGCCAGCTTCTTGCTGGCGCGGGCGCGGCCCGTGGAGGCGAGATCGAACTGGGCGAGGTCCCAGGGCGAGCGGCTGGCCTGCAGCCAACGCGAAGCCGGCTTGACGATCGGCACGCGGCGCCCGAGCAGGCTTTCCGCGAGCTCGGCCACGGCCGGCTCTGCCAGCATGGCCGTGCCCTCGGGCACCGTGCCCACCAGCGCGGCACCGGCGGCATCGAGCGGCAGGGGAGTGACGCCTTCGGTGTCGCAGACCACCAGCTGGGCGGTACCGGGCTCGCCGATGGCGAAGATCATCGGCGGCGCGCCCGCCGGCTGCGGCGTGAATTCCGGAACGATGCGGGTGACGCGGCGTCCCGCGCCTTCGAGCGCCTGCACCACGCCGCGCAACCAGAGGCGGTTGCAGGCGGCCACCCAGACGGGAACGCCCGCGCGGGCGTCGGGCTCCAGCGCGAAGTGCAATTGCTCGGGGTCGTCGAGCAGCCGGTCTTCGAGCAGGCCGTTGAGCACCGAGCGCAGGCGCACGTTGCCGCTCATGCTGCCTTGCGGCAGCGTGAGCTGGTGCCAGGACAGCGCGGCCGCCGGCACGCCAAGGGTCAGCTCGTCGCCGCTCGGCAGCAGGGCCGGCGGCGCGCTGCCCTGGGAGCGCAGCTTGCGGCCGTCGCTGGACCACAGCGCCCAGGCGTAGTCGCCGCCGGCAGGCGCAGGGGGAAGAGGGGCGGTGACGAGCAGCAGGGCCATGATCGATAGGGGGTCGCCATTGTAGGAGGATGGTTCACATCTCTCGCTACAAACTTGATAGCGTCTTCAGCACGCGGCGTGGGCGCTTCGACGCATTTAATCCGATAAGCGTGACCAAAGGTTTCCGCCTCAAGACTTCGGCGTCGTGGACGTGGCGCCGGCACCACGTTCGCGCCAGACGATTCGAAGTTCGAGGTTGTCGCGTTGCAGCAGCGAGTGCTCCTCGACCCAGGCATTGTCCAGCCTCAGCCTGCCTTGCACTTCGAAAAAGCGAGTCGCCACGGCGTGCTGGGTGCTGTTGAATTGACCGGAGCCTTGGGCGATGACCTTGTTGGCATCTTCCAGGGTGCGGAAGTAACGCGACGCGCGCTGCGCGACCACGCGCTTGGCCGTCGCCAGGTCGAGCGAGGGCACGCTGGCGGCCATCGCTTCGGCGCTGGCGGTGTTGATGTTGAGCGGCATGCGTTCGGGCAGGATGGTGACGTAGGGCTCCAGCGCGGCGACGGTGGAGGGCGACAGCCCCAGCCAAACCAGTTGGGCGGGGCGCTGCGGCAGCAGCGGGCCGGATGCGGAGCTGTCCGGGGTGGACTGTGTGCCGCCTCCTCCTAAAGTGCCTGTGCCTGTGCCTGTGCCGGTGGTGGTGCCGGTGGTGGTGCCGGTGCCGGTGGTGGTGCCAGTGGTGGTTCCAGAACCCGTGCCCGTGCCCGTGCCCGTGCCCGTGCCCGTGCCCGTGGCAGCAGCCGGGGGCAGGGCACGCCTGAGCTGGGCCGCGAGCACCGGCACCTCCTGCACGGGCAGCCCCAGCAACTCGAACAGCTTGGTGAAGGCGGCGATCTCGGCCGGCACCGGGACGCCGTTCGCCACCAGGTTCATCACGTTCAACTTGGATTGGGCGTCGACGATGCGCCCCTGCAGAAAAGCCTCGGGCAGCCCCTCGAGCGCATCGCTGGCGATGTTCTTGTCGGCCGCGAGAAAGCTCGACAGCTTGGCTTCTTCCAGCGGCACGGCCCAGGGCTCTGCCAGGTGGTCCGCGCCGCCGCCGGCGGCCGTCGTGGCGCGGGCATCCTCGCGCAGGATCAGGCGCGACCAATCCAGCGCGCCGACCAGCACCCAGGCCGATTGCACCCGACCCCGTTCGGCCGCCTCGATTTCGACCGCGCGCCATTGCTGCCAGAGGGCCGCCGCCGCGAAGGTGGCGACCAGCGTGACCGTGAGCATGGCCGTCAGCAACGCCGCGCCGCGGGACCGTCGTGATGCGATACGGGCAGGCTGCTTCATGAGGACTTGGCCGCCGAGGCGGTGGGGCGCACCCAGTCGCGCGTGAGCAGACCGGCGAGCGCCGGGCCGGGCGGCAGGCTCAGCACCAGGCGCACGCCATCGGGCAGGGGCGTGTTGGCGCCGAGTGCGGCGCCACCGACCGCCGGCCCCCACGCGTTGTTGCGAAAGTAGAAGAGCTGCCAGGCTTCCAGCGGCACCAGCCCGATTTCGGTGCCGCGCAGCTCGTTGGTGCTGCCGCCGGCGTCCTGGGCCCAGGCGGCGGCGCGATCCCAGGCCTGCTGCCATTCGGGGCGAGTCGTGAGGGCAGGTGATTGCCAGCGGTACCAGCGTCCCATGCCGGTCGCATCGGCCCGCAGGGTCCAGGCAACGACATAGACCGCAGGCAGGGCCGTGTCGGTGCTGCGCCGCGTGAGGCGCAGCACGCGGCCATCCCAGTCGATGGGGCGCGTCTGCGACAGGGTCACCGTGGCGTCGAGGTCGGCCGTCCATTGGGACAGGGTGGTCTGCAGAGTGAGCACGGCGTCGCTGCGCTCGCGGTTGATGGACTGGGCGCGCGCCATGCCCTCGAGGCCTTGCCAGCTGACCAGCGCAAGCAGCGCCATGACGGCGATCGCCACCAGCAGTTCGATCAGCGTGAAGCCGTGGGTGGCGCGGGTCCTTGCCATCAGAAGCGTCCCACGACGGTGGACAGGCGCAGCACCGGCGCCTCGAAAGCGTCTCGCACCTGCACGTCGACGCGGCGGAAGTTCGGGTTCAGCGTGGGCGTGGTCGAGACGGTGACGGCGAAGTTGGTGTTGGCCTGGGTGCAGACCAGTCCGGCATCGCCGATGGCGGGCATCTGGCGCGCGAGGCGGGCCTTGATCAGCTCGTTCTCGGCACAGAGTTGGGCCAGCAGCAGGTCGGACTGGCGCTGCCCATTGCGCGTGAGCGCGTTCGTGGCCTGGGTGCCCGCCGCCAGCGCGATGGCGATGATGCCGAGCGCGACCAGCACCTCGACCAGGGTGAAACCGCGGCTTGCGCTGCGCTTCATCGCAGAACCTCCGCGCTCTGCGCTGCGGCGCTGTTGGGCTGGGGCGCGGCCGCGCGTCTCATGGCGAAGCCACCGCAAAGGGTCGCAAGCCATCGGTCGCGATGCGCAGAGTGCGCGCAGGCGGGCCCTCCGCCGTGAGCAGTACCTGCTGCGCCGCAATGATCGGATCGGGGCCCAGCTGCAGCGCCGCCACCGGCGAGCCGTCCGCCATCAACGGCTGCGCCGTGATGCCGGCCGAGAGCCATTGGGTGGGCAGGGTGCCGGACGGCAGGCCGTCGAAGCTGAAGTTGGCCGCCTCTTGCGGCGTGACGCGCCAGCGCACCGCCATGCCGCTGGCGCGCGACTGGGCGCGCGCCGCTTCGAGCAGTGCCGAAAGACGCTCGGCTTCGCGGTCCAGGCTTTCCTGGCCGGTATCGCGCAGCGCGAGTCCGACGCCGGCAGTGGCGATCGCGATGATCGCGATCACCACCAGCAGCTCGATCAGGGTGAAGCCGCCGGCGCGACGGCGGCGGGCGCCCTGCCAGCAGTGAGCGACGCGCCTATTGCCAGCTGCCGATGTCGGCATTCTTGCCCTCGCCGCCGGGCTGGCTGTCGGCACCGAGCGAAAAGACGTCGATCTCGCCCTTCAGGCCGGGGTTCATGTATTGGTAGGGGCGGCCCCAGGGGTCGTTGGGCAGCTTTTCGACGTAGGGCTTCCAGTTGGGCGCGGCAGGGCCCGTCGTCGGGCGTGTGAGCAGTGCCTGCAGGCCCTGCTCGGCCGTCGGATAGCGCTGGTTGTCGAGGCGGTAGAGCTTGAGCGCCTGCATCAGGTTGTTGACGTCGGTGCGCGCAGCGGTCACGCGCGCGTCGTCGGCACGCTCGATCACGTTCGGCACGATCAGGGCTGCGAGCACGCCGATGATGACCAGCACGACCATCAATTCGATCAGCGTGAAGCCGCGCTGCACGGCGCGCGCGAGAGGGCGGTGAAGAGAGGGCATGAAGGTGGGAGGAGGGACTGGTAAGAATGCGCGTTGGCGCCTGTGCTGCATGATAATCCGGCCCCATGTCAGCTTCCTATGCCCCCGCCCGCTGGCCTTCGGCCACCGCGACGACTGCGCTTTGGGCGCTGGCCGCCGCAAGTGTCGTGTTCTGGGGGCTGCGGCTGATGTCGCCGTCGGATGCCGTCGCGCCGCCCGCGCTGAGCAGCAACGCCGCGGCGACCGTGGATCCGGTCGCGGTCGCGCAGATGCTGGGAGCGGTGCCGAGCCAGGCCGCTGTCGTGGCCACGCCTGACGCCGCCAGCCGCTTCCAGCTGCTGGGTGTGGTGGCCGACGCCGATCAACAGGGGGCCGCGCTGATCGTCGTGGACGGCAAGCCCCCGCGGCCCTTCCGCGTCGGCGCCAAGGTGGCCGATGGCTACGTGCTGCATTCGGTCAGCGCCCGTGCCGCCTCGCTGGGCGCGAGCGTCGATGCGGCGCCGGCCTTCACGCTGCAACTGCCGACTCGGCCGCTGGCCGTCAATGCACCCCCGCCGCCCGCCGCCGCCGACGCACCCCCACCCGTGGTTGCGCCGCCGTCATCTCCACGAGGCGGCGTCCGGCGCTAAGGCGTTCAGGCCTGCAGGAACAGCCGGTAGACGGGATTGGCGGTTTCCTCGACGAAGGGATAGGCAAGCGTCCGCAGGAATTCCTCGAAGGCCGCGTGATCGACTGCCGGAACCTGCAGTCCGACCAGGATGCGGCCGTAGTCGGCGCCCTGGTTGCGATAGTGGAAGAGGCTGATGTTCCAGGTCGGGCGCATCAGGCTCAGGAACTTGAGCAGCGCGCCGGGCCGCTCGGGAAACACGAAGCGCAGCAGTCGCTCGTCGTGCGCCAGGTTGCTCCGGCCGCCCACCAGGTGGCGGATGTGCTCCTTGGCGAGCTCGTTGTGCGTGAGGTCGATGCACCCGTAGCCGTGGGCGAGGAAGGTTTCCGTGATGGTCTGCGACTCGCCGCGCGTCTGGGTGGTCAGGCCCACGAACACATGCGCTTCCTTGGCGTCGCTGATTCGATAGTTGAACTCGGTCACGCTGCGCGAGGCGCCCGGCAATTGGCCGACCAGCTCGCAGAAGCGCCGGAAGCTGCCGCGCTCCTCGGGGATGGTGACCGCGAACAGCGCTTCGCGCTCCTCGCCCACTTCGGCGCGCTCGGCGACAAAACGCAGCCGGTCGAAGTTCATGTTCGCGCCGCAGAGGATGGCCGCGTAGGTCTGGCCCTTCGTGCCGTGCGCCTCGACGTATTGCTTGATTGCTGCCACTGCCAGCGCGCCGGCGGGCTCGACGATGCTGCGGGTGTCGATGAACACGTCCTTGATGCCGGCGCAGACGGCGTCGGTGTCGACGCTGATGAATTCGTCCACCAGTTCGCGCGAGATCCGGAAAGTCTCCTCGCCGACCAGCTTGACCGCCGTGCCGTCGGAGAACAGGCCGACGTCGGACAGCGTCACCCGTTCGCGCGCTGCGACGGAGCGCATCATCGCGTCGGAGTCGTTCATCTGCACGCCGATCACCTTGATCTCGGGCCGCACGGCCTTGATGTAGTTGGCAACGCCCGAGATCAGTCCGCCGCCGCCGATGGCGACGAAGACCGCATCGAGCGGGCCCTGGTGCTGGCGCAGGATCTCCATTGCGATCGTCCCCTGGCCGGCGATGACATCGGGGTCGTCGAAAGGGTGGACGAAGGTAAGGCCGTGCAGCTTCTGCTGTTCCAGCGCGTAGCCGTAGGCGTCGGAGTAGCTGTCGCCATGTAGCTGCACTTCGCCGCCGAGGCTGCGCACGGCGTCGATCTTGAGCTGCGGCGTGGTCACGGGCATCACCACCACGGCGCGCGTGCCGAGCTTGCGGGCGCTGAGCGCGACACCCTGGGCATGGTTGCCGGCCGATGCGCAGATCACGCCCTTGGAAAGCTGCTCCGGGCTCAGGTGCGCCATCTTGTTGTAGGCCCCGCGCAGCTTGAAGCTGAAGACCTCCTGCTGGTCCTCGCGCTTGAGCAGCACCGTATTGCCGAGCCGCGCGCTCAAGGCTTGCGCCGGCTCGAGCGCGGACTCCACCGCGACGTCATAGACACGGGCGGTG
Source organism: Variovorax sp. Soil_C_17 (assembly GCF_057657265.1). NCBI lineage: Bacteria > Pseudomonadati > Pseudomonadota > Betaproteobacteria > Burkholderiales > Comamonadaceae > Variovorax > Variovorax sp. Soil_C_17. The sequence goes on along the minus strand of NZ_JBDGIT010000012.1, from coordinate 80,862 downwards.
AGGATTTTCTTCAGGTAGTCGGCGGGCGAAAGCGGAACGGACGGTTTGGACATAGGGCCGCGATCATAGGCTTGCCATCCTCGCGCGGCCCGCAGGCGCGGGCAAGAAAAAAGCCCCGGGCCTTGCGGCTCGGGGCTAAATCCACCAATTGGGAGGGTGGAGGAGACAACCGGTGCACACGAATTCGTGTGCGATGAAATAAAGTATACCGACTCATTGTTGCATTGCAACAAGCGAGTGACGCTTTTCCAACACAAATCGACGCCGGCGTGATTTTCCTTGTCCCGCGTCGCGACTTCTGGAGCCTGCAAGGATGGAATGCACAGTGAGCTGGACCGGCAACGCGGGGGCGCGATCGGCCATGGGCTTCGTCGCCGAGACCGGCAGCGGCCATGTCCTGGTGATGGACGGCGCGCCGGACCCGTCGAAACCGGAAAACGGCGGGCAGAACCTCGCGGCCCGGCCCATGGAAACCGTGCTGGCCGGCACCGGCGGGTGCACCGCCTACGACGTGGTCCTGATCCTCAAGCGCGGCCGGCACCAGGTCGAGCGCGTCAGCGTCAAGCTGAGCAGCGAGCGCGCAGAGAAAGATCCGAAGGTCTTCACCAAGATCCACATGCACTTCACCGTCGCAGGCAAAGGCATTCCGGCGGCGGCAGTCGAGCGCGCGATCGCCCTGAGCCACGATACCTACTGCTCGGCCAGTGTCATGCTGGCCAAGACAGCCGAGATCACCACCAGTTTCGATCTGATCGAAGCCTGAGTGCGACCCGGTCGCTCAGATGCGGTGGGCGACGGTGGTCATTACGCGCGAGGCCAAACGCATGAGCGCCTTGGCCGGCGCCGGCAGTTCCTGCGCGCCTGCGCTCCAGGCGTGCGCCGCATGGCGAGCCTCGTCCAGTTTCATCTGATTGACGATCGCCCGCGAGGCCGAATCGCCTGCGGGAAGACGGTCGAGGTGGCCGTCCAGGTGGGCCTCGACCTGCCGCTCGGTCTCCGCCAAGAAACCCAGGCTCAGCGGATCGCCGAGCCGGCCGGCCACAAGACCAAGCCCGAACGCTCCCAGATACCAGAGCGGATTGAGCACCGACGGGTGTGCTCCCAATTCGTCCAGCCGCTGCTGCGTCCACGCAAGATGATCGGTTTCCTCACGCGCAGCCTCGTCGAATTGTGCCCGCAGCTTGGGATCGCGCGTGACGGCTGCCTGCGCTGTATACAAGGCCTGGGCACAGACCTCTCCGACATGATTCACGCGCATCAACGCGCCGGCTTCACGGCGTTCCGCTTCACTCAGCTCGCCATACGGGCTGTCCGGCAGCGGCGCGGCGCGGGTCGCATGGGGCTTGGCAAACAGCGTGCGCAGGGCTGCATCCACGGTGCCAAGAACGGCGTCGAGCGAGGAGGTCATGGGGCGATTGGAACCCATGCGCAATAGGTCACTTGCACGGCAGGTCTTGTTTCATATCGCGAGATTTTGCAGGCAGTTAGTGCTTTGTTGCACCACTGCAACGAAACGGCGGAGCCGGCTGCGTTTTCGGGCGATTTGTTTTGCCCAGACGAAGCCGCTCTGGTGCAATAGCGACAACTTCCCAAAAGGAGGTTGGCCCGGGGTCCGGTGGGTGCACAGAAGTGCCAGTCACGGTGAGCCCTTCGCACCGGAGCCCTATGTTTAACCTTGGAGAAACTTGCAATGAAAAAATCTCTAGTTGCCCTGGCTGCTCTGGCTGTTGCCGGTGTTGCCTCGGCGCAGTCGTCCGTGACGCTGTTCGGCGTGGTTGACGCTTCTGTCAGCAGCTACTCGAACAAGTCGGATCTCGCGATCCCGTCCCTGACCAACCCCTTCCTGGTTGACAGCATCAAGGTCAAGCGCACCGTTCTGGCGAACTCGGGTTACAACTCCAGCCGTCTGGGCTTCCGTGGTACGGAAGACCTCGGTGGTGGCCTGGCAGCCAGCTTCTGGCTCGAAGCCCCGATCTCCAACGACGACGGCCAGCAAGGCGTTGCGACCTTCGCCCGTCGCTCGACCGTGAGCCTGTCGGGTGGTTTCGGTGAAATCCGTCTGGGCCGTGACTACACCCCGACGTTCTGGAACGACACCGTGTTCGACCCCTTCGGCACCAACGGCGTCGGCACCAACCTGATCAGCACCGCGAATTCCGGCTTCGGTACCTGGCTCGGCGGCGGTACCACCAGCGTCCCCGGCATCACCAACGTGACCGGCAGCAACTACGTTCGTGCCAGCAACTCCATCGGCTATTTCCTGCCCCCGAACCTGGGCGGTTTCTATGGCCAGGTGATGTACGCCTTCCACGAGCGTGACAAGTACGATCCGGGCACCCTGACGCCGACCGCGCTGAACACCCAGCGCACCGGTCGTTACGTCGGCGGCCGCTTCGGCTACGCCAACGGCCCCCTCGACGTGGCTGCCGCCTATGGTCAAAGCACCATCGGCGACAACTTCTTCGTCGGCACCACGACCAACGTGAAGACCTTCAACGTGGGCGCTTCGTACGACTTCGGCGTCGTGAAGCTCTTCGGTGAACTGTCGAAGGCCAAGAACGAAGTCGACACCGACAGCTTCGTGCTCGTCCCGCCGACCGACGTGGACCTGAAGGGTTGGCTGCTCGGCGCGACCGTGCCCGTCGGCCCCGGCCTGATCCGCGTGGCGTACTCGGCTGTCAAGTACGACTTCAACCTGCCGCCCACGCCGTTCGTCACGACCGACGATCCGAAGGCCAACAAGTTCGCCATCGGCTACGTGCACAACCTGTCGAAGCGTACGGCCCTGTACGCGACGGTGGCTCGCATCCGCAACAAGAATGGCGCTGGCCTGACCTTGGGTGGCCCGTCGTTCGTGACCAGCTTCGGCGGCGCGGCGTACGCCCCCAAGACCTCGACCGGTTACGACTTCGGTATCCGTCACGCTTTCTGATCTGAAGCTGGCGTAAGCCAGCTTTGAATGGGAAGTTCTTGAAAGCCGTCCGACGAAAGTCGGGCGGCTTTTTTCTTTTCCGGGTTGTTGCGAACAGGGATATCCCTTGGGTCGGCGTTGTGCCGTCTCTCAAGCTGGCGCGGGTGTTGCATAGTCCGCGTTTTGACTGTGACGGAAAGTTAACCATGGGTTCCAAGCGCGTACTGTTTCCGATTGCCTTCGCCCTCGCGGCCGCCGTGTTGGCGACCCCCGGGGTGCATGCCAAAACCTTCAAGTGGTCGAGTGCGAGCGACATCCCCACGCTCGACATCCACTCGCAGAACAATGCCCTGGGCAATGGCGTGCATGCGGCCATTTACGACTCGTTGGTCTACTACAACAGCAAGACCTTCAAGCCCGAGGCCCAGCTGGCGAGCAGTTGGAAGAATGTGTCCCCGACACAGGTGCGGTTCACTCTGCGCAGCGGCGTCAAGTTCAGCGATGGATCTGCACTGACAGCCGATGACGTCGTGTATTCGCTGACGCGCGCAATGGCCAAGACCTCCAACTACGCGGTCTATGCCCAAGGCATCGACAAGGTGGTCAAGGTCGACGAGAACACGGTCGATATCCTGCTCAAGGGCCCCAATCCGGTGCTGCTGAACCAACTCACCGAACTGCGCATCATGAGCAAGGCCTGGGCGGAAAAGAACAAGTCCGTCGAGCCGAAGGACATCAAGACCCCCGAGGAAAGCTACGCCCATCGCAATGCCATGGGCACCGGCGCCTTCATGGTCAAGGAATGGCTGCCGGACCAGCGCCTGGTGCTGGTGAAGAACCCGCACTACTGGGGCAAGAACGATTCGAACGTGACCGAGGTGGTCTATACCCCCATCAAGCAGGAAGCCACTCGCGCGGCCGCGCTGCTTTCCGGCGAGGTCGACTTCGTGCTCGACCCCAGCCCCCAGGACCTGGGCCGGCTGCGGCAGAGCGGCAACCTGAAGGTCGTCGACGGCATCGAGAACCGCACCATCTTCTTCGGCATGGACCAGTTCCGCGATGAATTGCCCGGCTCCAGCGTCAAGGGCAAGAATCCGCTGAAGGACCAGCGGGTTCGCATGGCGCTGTACCAGGCCATCGACGTCGCGAGCCTCACTCGCGTGACCATGCGAGGACTGAGCCAGCCCACCGGCGCCCTGGTGGCGCCGCAGGTCAACGGGTGGAGCGAAGGGGTGCACAAGCGCCATCCCTATGACGTCGAAGCTGCCAAGAAGCTGCTGGCCGACGCCGGCTATCCCGGCGGCTTCGAGGTTGATTTCGCATGCCCGAACAACCGCTACATCAACGACGAGGAAATCTGCCAGGCGGTGACCGCCATGTGGGCGCGCGTCGGCGTCAAGGCCAAGCTGCGCACGCTTCCGCTGGTGACCTACTTCCCGATGATCCAGCGCTACGAGGCCAGCATCTACATGCTCGGCTGGGGCGTGCCGACCTTCGACGCACTCTACAGCTTGCAGTCGCTCACCCGCTCGGTGGGCAGCGGCGGCGACGGCAACTACAACGTCGGGCGCTACAGCAATCCGAAGATGGACGCGATCATCGACCGCGTGAAGACGGAGACCGATGTCCCGGTCCGTGACCGCCTGCTGACCGAGGCGCTGCAGTTGCAGAACGACGACGTGTCGCACATCCCGCTGCACAACCAGATCATCCCGTGGGCGATGAAGAAGAACATCGAGGTGGTCCATCGCGCCGACAACCGGCTCGATTGGCGCCTCATCAAGGTGAACTGACCCGCGCCCAGAGGCTGCTGCATTTCTGTCGAGGCCGGGGCCAGCCGCAACCCGGGGAACCACCTCTTGGGCATGCGGCTTGCTCTGCTAGCATCGTTTGAACACGTGCTCTGCTGAATGATTGCTTTCGTACTGCGTCGCCTGATCCAGGCCGTGATCGTCATGGTCGCGGTCGCCTTCATCGCCTTTCTCCTGTTCCAGTACGTGGGCGATCCGGTCGTGTTCCTGCTCGGGCAGGATGCGACCCCCGATCAGATCCGCGAACTGCGTGCCGACCTTGGGCTGGACAAGCCCTTCTTCGTGCAGTTCTGGCACTTTCTGGTCAATGCCTCACAGGGCGAGTTCGGTCTGAGCCTGCGCCAGGGCAGCAAGGTCTCGCGCCTGATCGGCGAGCGATTCCCTGCAACGCTCGAGCTGGCACTCGTCGCTGCCTTCCTGGCATTGGCGGTCGGCATCCCGATGGGCGTCTACACGGCGCTGCGGCGGGGCACCTTCATGAGCCAGGTGTTCATGACGATTTCGCTGCTGGGCGTCTCGCTGCCCACCTTCCTGATCGGCATCCTGCTGATCCTGGTCTTCGCCGTGCTGCTCGGCTGGTTCCCCAGCTTCGGCCGTGGCGAGACGGTGCAACTGGGCTGGTGGAGCACGGGGCTGCTGCGCGCCGATGGCTGGATGCACATCGTGCTGCCGGCCATCACGCTCGCCATCTTCCAGCTCACGCTGATCATGCGGTTGGTGCGCGCCGAGATGCTGGAGGTGTTGCGCACCGACTACATCAAGTTCGCGCGCGCCCGCGGCCTGTCGGACCGCGCCATCCACTTCGGCCATGCGCTCAAGAACACGCTGGTGCCGGTGATGACCATCACCGGCCTGCAGCTGGGCGGCCTGATCGCCTTCGCCATCATCACCGAGTCGGTCTTCCAATGGCCCGGAATGGGCCTGCTCTTCATCCAGGCCGTGACCTTCGCCGACATCCCGGTGATGGCCGCTTACCTGTGCCTGATCGCGCTGATCTTCGTCGTCATCAACCTGGTCGTGGATCTGCTGTACTTCGTGGTCGACCCCCGGCTGCGCATCGGCAGGGCGGGAGGGCATTGACGATGGACAGCAGCCCCCGCTTCCAGGCTTCGGGACGGGCGTTCGCGCACATCGCGCGTTTCCATCCCGAGATCACCGCCTTCCGGCGCGACCTGCACGCCCACCCCGAGCTCGGCTTCGAGGAGATCTACACCTCGGGCCGCGTGCAGGAGTCGCTGCGGGCCTGCGGCGTCGACGAGATCCATCCGGGCATCGGCAAGACCGGCGTGGTCGGCGTGATCCGCGGCCGCTCCACGGCGAGCGGACGCATGATCGGCCTGCGCGCCGACATGGATGCCCTGCCGATGTGCGAGGACAACGACTTCAACTGGCGCTCCGCCAAGAAGGGCCTGATGCACGGCTGCGGCCACGACGGCCACACCGCCATGCTGGTCGGCGCCGCCCGCTACCTGGCCGAGACCCGCGACTTCGACGGCACCGCCGTGCTGATCTTCCAGCCCGGCGAGGAAGGCTTTGCCGGGGCGCGCGCGATGATCGAGGACGGCCTGTTCGACCGCTTCCCGGTCAGCGCGGTCTATGCGATGCACAACTGGCCCGGCCTGCCCGCCGGCACGGTGGGCATCAACCGCGGCGCCATGATGGCCGCCGCCGACCGCATCACCATCGAGATCGCCGGCAAGGGCGGCCACGGCGCGCATGCCTACCTGACCGTCGATCCGGTGCTGGTGTCGGCCCACATCATCACGGCGGTGCAGAGCATCGTCTCGCGCAACGTGCGGCCCATCGACGCTGCCGTCATCAGCATCTGCGCGATGCAGGCCGGCGATCTCGGCGCCATGAGCGTGGTGCCCGGCAAAGCGACGCTGGTGGGCACGGTGCGCACCTTCAGCCTCCGCGTGCAGGCGCAGGTCGAGCAGCGCCTGGTGGAATTGTGCTCCGCGGTCGCGGCCGGTTTCGGCGCGACGGCGCAGGTCAAGTTCGAGCGCATCTACCCGGCCACCATCAACACCGCGCCCGAGGCCCTGTTCGCCGGCGATGTCGCGCAGTCCCTGGTGGGCGCGCACAACGTCGAGCGCAACATGGAGCCGAGCATGGGCGCCGAAGATTTCTCATTCATGCTGCAGAAGAAGGCTGGCGCCTACATGCGCATCGGCCAGGACGCTCGCGGCGGCGCATTCCTGCACAACAGCCGTTACGACTTCAACGACGAGATCCTGCCGCTCGGTGCCGCCCTGCATGCCGGCCTGATCGAGCAAGGCATGCCCCTGAACGCCGTGGACCGGCCCGCCAGGAGCGTGGCGGCATCCGTGGCGTCCTGAACCTTTTCAACCCGAGGAGTGCTTCCATGAACCTGAGAAACAAGCTGGCCGCCATGGCCGTCATGTCTGCGCTGGGCGCGCTCTGCCTCCCCGCGGGCGCGCAGACGATCCGCGTCGCGAATCAGGGTGATGCGCTTTCGTTGGATCCGCATTCGCTGAACGAGTCGCTGCAGCTCTCGGTCGACCTCAACGTGTACGACGCCCTGACCGATCGCAACAAGGACCTGAGCCTCGCGCCGTCGCTGGCCACCTCCTGGCGGCAAACCTCGCCGACGGTGTGGCGCTTCGAACTGCGCAAGAACGTCAAGTTTCACGACGGCACGCCTTTCACCGCCGATGACGTTCTCTTCAGCATCACGCGTGCGGCCGGCGACGGCTCGGACGTGAAGGCCAAGGTGAACGACATCAAGGAAGTGCGCAAGGTCAACGACCACGCGGTCGACATCGAGACCAAGGGGCCGTTCCCGATCCTGCCGGACGTGTTGTCGGACCTCGCGATCATGAGCAAGAAGTGGTGCGAGGAGAACAAGGCCGAGAAGCCCGTCGACCGCCGCAAGGGCATCGAGAACACCGCCTCGTTCAAGGCCAACGGCACGGGGCCGTTCCGCGTGCGCGAGCGCCAGCCCAACGTTCGCACGGTATTCGTGCGCAACAACACCTACTGGGGCAAGATCGACGGCAACGTGCAGGAGGTGATCTTCACCCCCATCGCCAATTCGGCGACGCGCGTCGCGGCACTGATGTCGGGCGAAATCGACGTGATGGAGCCGGTGCCGGTGCAGGACATCGCACGCATCAATGCCAGTCCCAATGCGCAGGTGGTGGTCGGCCCCGAGCTGCGCACCATTTTCCTGGGCATGGATCAGAAGCGCGACGAGCTGCTGTACTCGAGCGTCAAGGGCAAGAACCCCTTCAAGGACAAGCGCGTGCGCCAGGCCTTCTACCAGGCCATCGACATCACCGGGATCCAGCGCACGGTGATGCGCGGCGCCTCGCGGCCCACGGGACTGATGGTCGGCCCCGGCATCAATGGCTGGACCGAGGCCCAGGACAAGCGCCTGCCGCAGGACGTCGAGGGCGCGAAGAAGCTGCTGGCGGAAGCCGGATATCCGAACGGCTTCGAGGTGACGATGAACTGCCCCAACGACCGCTATGTCAACGACGGGCAGATCTGCCAGTCGGTGGCCGCGAACCTCGCGCGGATCGGCGTGAAGATCAATCTCGCGGCCGAGACCAAGGGCACGTATTTCCCCAAGATCCTGCGCCGCGACACCAGCTTCTACCTGCTCGGCTGGACACCGACCACCTACGACTCGCACAACGCGCTCGACGCGCTGATGCGCTGCCCCGACGACAAGACGGGCGACGGCCAGTTCAATCTCGGCTCGTACTGCAATCCCAAGCTGGACGAGCTGATCGGAAAGATCAAGTCGAGCACCGACAAGACGGAGCGCATGGCGATGATCCAGGAGGCCTTCAAGATCCATGCGGACGACATCGGCCACCTGCCGTTGCACCAGCAGTCACTGGCCTGGGGCGTGAGCAAGAAGGTCGCGTTGACGCAGCGGGCCGACAACTTCATGCCCTTCAAGTGGATGAGCATCCAGGGCCCCGCCAAGCCCTGAAGGCTTGACGGCACATGACTCCGAGGGCCTGCGATGCAGGCCCGATTTTTAGGCCTCCCGATGAAAAAAACACTGGCCCGTTGGCTCGACAGCGACATCGGCCACAGTTTCCGCACCTCGCCGGTCGCGATGCTCGCGGCGGCGATCGCCCTGGTCTGCGTTTTCTGTTCGATCTTTGCCGGATGGGTGTCGCCGCACAACCCCTTCGACCTTGCCGCGCTCGAGCTCGGCGATGCGCGCCTGCCGCCGGCCTGGGAGCCCGAGGGCACGACCAAGTACCTGCTGGGGACCGACGACCAGGGCCGCGACATCCTGTCGGCGCTGATCTACGGGGCACGCATCTCGTTGGTCGTCGGCGTGGTCTCGGTGCTGCTGTCGGTCGCGGTCGGCGTGCTGCTGGGCCTGCTGGCCGGCTTCTGGGGCGGATGGCTCGATGCCTTTCTGATGCGCGTGTGCGACGTGATGCTGTCCTTCCCGCCCATCCTGGTCGCGCTGCTGATCGCCGGCGTGGGTCGCGCATTGTTCCCCAACGCACACGACACGGTGGCCTTCGGCGTGCTGATCATCTCGATTTCGCTCACCGGCTGGGTGCAGTACGCGCGCACGGTGCGCGGCTCGACCCTGGTCGAGCGCAACAAGGAGTATGTGCAGGCGGCGCGCGTGACGGGCGTCGCTCCGCTTCGCATCATGCGCCGGCACGTGCTGCCCAACGTGCTGGGCCCGGTGCTGGTGCTGGCCACCATCCAGGTCGCGACCGCGATCATCACCGAGGCAACGCTGTCCTTCCTGGGCGTGGGCGTGCCGCCGACCTCGCCTTCACTGGGCACCCTGATCCGCGTCGGCAACGACTACCTGTTCTCGGGCGAATGGTGGATCACCGTCTTCCCCGGCCTGATGCTGATCCTGATCGCGCTGAGCGTGAACCTTCTGGGCGACTGGCTGCGCGACGCCCTCAACCCGCGACTGAGATGAGACACACCCCCGCTGCTTGCTCGCTTCGCATGGCCGCTTCCCCCCTCGAGGGGGCAGCACCAGCGGCCCGGCCCTTCGCCGGGCTCCGGACAGGCCAAGACCGGTTCCGCGGTGTTCCCCGAGCGGGCCTCGCTTCGCCGGCCGTTGGAAGGATGTCATGAGTCTTCTGCAAGTCCGCAACCTCGTCGTCGAATTCCCGCACCGCCGCGGCACGCTGCGCGCGCTGGACGACATCAGCTTCGAGATCGCGCCGGGCGAGATCCTGGGCGTGGTGGGCGAGTCGGGCGCGGGCAAGTCCCTGACCGGCGCGGCCATCATCGGCCTGCTAGAGCCGCCCGGCCGCGTGGCGGCCGGGCAGATCGTGCTGGAAGGCCAGCGCATCGACAACCTGGCCCACGAGGCCATGCGCCACATTCGCGGGCGCAAGATCGGCGCCATCTTCCAGGACCCGCTGACCTCCCTCAATCCGCTCTACACCATCGGCCGGCAGCTGACCGAGACCATCCGCACCCACCTGCCGGTGGGCGAGGAGGAAGCGCGCCGACGCGCCATCGGCCTGCTGCAGGACACCGGCATCCCCGGCGCCGCGCAGCGCATCGACCACTACCCGCACCAGTTCTCCGGGGGCATGCGCCAGCGGGTGGTGATTGCCCTGGCGCTCGCCGCGGAGCCCAAGCTGATCGTTGCGGACGAGCCGACCACCGCACTGGACGTCTCGATCCAGGCGCAGATCATCATGCTGCTCAAGCGCATCTGCAAAGAGCGCGGCGCGGCGGTGATGCTGATCACCCATGACATGGGCGTGATCGCCGAGACCTGCGATCGCGTGGCCGTGATGTACGCGGGCCGCATCGCCGAGATCGGCCCGGTGCAGGAAGTCATCCACCAGCCCGCGCATCCCTACACCGCGGGCCTGATGGCCGCCATCCCCGACATGACGATGGACCGTGAACGCCTCAACCAGATCGACGGCGCCATGCCGCGCCTGAACGCCATTCCGCGCGGCTGCGCCTACAACCCGCGCTGCCCGCGCGTCTTCGACCGCTGCCTGGTCGAGCGGCCCGACCTGCTCAACGCCGGCGCGACCCGGGCCGCGTGCTGGCTGCACGATGCGCACAGCACGTCGTCGATCGATGGGATCGCAGCATGAGCAGTGGTTTGGTCCAGGCCAACGATCTGGCCAAGGTCTTCGACGTCTCCCCGCCCTGGCTCAACCGTGTGCTCGAGCGCAAGCCGCGGCTGCTGCTGCATGCGGTGGACGGTGTGAGCTTCTCCATCGAGCGCGGCAAGACCCTGGCCCTTGTCGGCGAATCCGGCTGCGGCAAGAGCACCGTGGCGCGCCTGCTCGTGGGCCTGTACGAGCCCACCCGCGGCGGCATGCACTTCGATGGCCAGGATGCCCATGCCGCCTTCAAGAGCGCCGAAGGCCGCAAGCTGCGCCGGCGCATCCAGATGATCTTCCAGGACCCCTATGCCAGCCTCAACCCGCGCTGGCTGGTGGAGGACATCGTCGGCGAGCCGCTGCGCGAGCACGAGATCCTGAAGGAAGGCCCCGCGCTGAAGGCGCGCGTCGGCGAACTGCTGCAATCCGTCGGCCTCAGCCCGCTGGACATGGTCAAGTACCCCCACCAGTTCTCCGGCGGCCAGCGCCAGCGCATCTCCATCGCCCGGGCCCTGGCCACCCAGCCCGAGTTCCTGGTGTGCGACGAGCCCACCTCCGCGCTCGACGTGAGCGTGCAGGCCCAGGTCCTCAACATCATGAAGGACCTGCAGCGCGAGCGCGGCCTGACCTATCTCTTCATCTCGCACAACCTCGCCGTGGTGCGCCACGTGGCGGACCAGGTCGGCGTGATGTACCTCGGGCGGCTGGTCGAGGTGGCCGACAAGGCCAAGCTCTTCGAGGCGCCGCAGCACCCCTACACCCGGATGCTGCTGGCGGCCATTCCGAAGATGAAGCACGCGGGCGATGCGCGCACCCCCGTGCAGGGCGAGGTCCCCAACCCGCTCGATCCGCCCACCGGCTGCACCTTCCATCCGCGCTGTCCGCATGCCAATGCGCGCTGCAAGGCCGAGCGCCCGCCGCTGCAGATGCTGCGCGGCGTGCAGGTGGCCTGCCACGCCGTCGAGGAGGGCAGGATCTGAGAGCGGTGCCTACTGCTCTTCGCTCCAGGCAAACCCATCGCGCGCGATCATCGCGCTCGACGCGCTGGGGCCCCAGGTGCCTGCTGCGTAGGGGCGCGGCGAGCCATCCGATGCCCAGCTGTCGATCAGCGGCTCGACCCAGCGCCAGGCTTCTTCCTGCTCGTCGCTGCGCACGAAGAGATTGAGCCGGCCGTCGATCACGTCCAGCAGCAGGCGCTCGTAGGCACCCACGCGCTCGGAGCCGAAGCGCTTGTCGAAGTCGAGGTCCAGTTGGACCGGCGCCAGCTGCGGCCCGGCGTGGCGGGCACCGTTGCCGCTGCGGTGGCGGCCGTCCTGCGCCTGCGCGAGCATGTGCAGCTCCAGCCCGTCCCTGGGCTGCAGGTTGATCACCAGCTTGTTGAAGGCGTTGGTCGGCGCCCGGAAAATCGCGTGCGGCGTCGGCTTGAAGTTGACCGTGATGTGCGCATCGCGCGAAGCCAGCCGCTTGCCGGTGCGGATGTACAGCGGCACGCCGGCCCAGCGCCAGTTGGCGATCTCGGTGCGCAGCGCGACGAAGGACTCGGTGCGGCTTTCGGGGTCGACGCCCGGCTCGTCGCGGTAGCCCGGCACGCGCTCGCCGTAGGCCGTGCCGGCGGCGTACTGCCCGCGGATCGCGTGCAGCCCGATGGATTCCGCCGTCCACGGCTTGAGCGCGCGCAACACCTTGAGCTTCTCGTCGCGGATGGCGTCGGCATGGGCGTTGATCGGCGGCTCCATGCCGATGGCGCAGACCAGCTGCAGTGCGTGGTTCTGCACCATGTCGCGCAGCGCACCGGTCTGGTCGTAGAAGGCGCCGCGCTTCTCGACGCCCAGGTCTTCGGCGATCGTGATCTCGATGTTGGCGATGTGCTCGCGGCGCCAGATCGGCTCGAACAACGCGTTGCCGAAGCGCATCGCGAAAAGATTCTGCACCGAGGGCTTGCCCAGGTAATGGTCGATGCGGAAGACCTGGTGCTCGTCGAGCACCTTGCAGACCGCCTTGTTGATGGCGCGGTTGGAGGCCAGGTCGTGGCCCAGCGGCTTCTCGAGCACCACGCGCGTCTTCGGGCCGTTGAGTCCGGCCGCGGCGATCTGCTCCACCACCTGCGTGAAAAGGGCCGGCGCGGTGGCGAGGTACATCACGACCGTGCTCGCGTCGCGCTGCTTGAGCAGGTCGGCGAGCTTGGCGTAGTCCTGCGCCCTCGACAGGTCCATGCGCAGGTAGTACAGCATGGAGGCGAACTTCTTGAACTCCTCCGGGCTCGGCCGCTTGGCACCCTCGACCGCCGCGAAGCGCGACTGGATCAGCTCGCGGTAGCCGTCATCGGACAACTCGTCGCGCGCCACGCCGATGATTCGGCCGTCTTCGGGCAGGCTGCCGTGGCGGAAGGCCTGGAACAGTGCCGGCATCAGCTTGCGCCATGCGAGGTCGCCGGTACCGCCAAAGAGGACGAGATCGAAACTCATGGATAAGAACCCGTGTTGTCGTGGTGATGTTTCGTGCTTGAAGCACGCCTGCGAATGTTAACGGACGCTGTCGCGCCGGCGACTTCGCTTAAGCTTCGGACCGGTCTCCCCGGGGACGTTTTGTTTTTGAACGAGCAGGCATGAAGAACGTTGTGTTCGATCTCGGCGCGGTGCTGCTGAGCTGGGAGCCGGTGTCGCTGGTGCATGCGGTGCTGGCGCCGCACACGCCCACGGCGCAGGCCGCGCACGCCTTGGCGCGCGAGATGTTCCACCACGAGGACTGGCTGGGCTTCGACCGCGGCACGCACAGCCTGGAGGACGCCATCGGGCGCATGGCGCTGCGCCTGTCGCTGCCGTCGGAGCGGCTCAACACCACGCTGGCGCCGATGGGCGAGCGCCTGGAGCCGATCGCAGTCACCATCGAGCTGCTGGCCGAGCTGTGCGCGCGCCGCGACGCCGGCGAGGCGCTGAGGCTCTTCTACCTGTCGAACATGCCGGTGCCCTATGCGCGTGTGCTCGAGCAGCGCCATGCCTTCTTCGACTGGTTCGACGGCGGCATCTTCTCGGGCGACGTTCGCATGATCAAGCCGCAGCCCGAAATCTACGAGCTGCTCGCCGCGCGCTACAGCCTGCAGGCTGCGGAAACGGTGTTCATCGACGACTCGGCAGCCAACGTGACGGCCGCGCGCTCGCTCGGCTGGCAGGCCATCCACTGCGAGGCGCCGAGCGCGCTGCCGGCGCAGCTGGCGCCTTATCTGCCGGTGCGCTCGACCTTGTCGACCTCGAAGCCCAGCGAGCCCGCGTAGTCGAGCTCGGCCTGCAGCGCATCGTCTTCCAGCCGCGGCGCGCGCGACAGCACCCACAGGCACTTGCGGTCCGGCGTGCCGACCAGCGCGACCTGGTAGTCCCGGTCCAGCTTGAGGATCCAATAGTCGCCCCACACCATCGGAAGCCAGCGCAGCCACTCCGGTGCGAAGCAGACCTCCAGCCTGCCCGCGCCGGGTTGCCCGGCGACCGGCGCGACGCGCGCCACGCCGCTCGATTCCTCGAAGCGGCCGTCCGGCAGGGTGCAGCGATTGAGCACCTGCAGGCCGCTGCCGTCCTCCATCAGCGTGTATTCGGCCGTGACCGGGCCGGCGCAGCGTTTCTCGAAACGGTTCGGCAGGCGCGCCTGCTCGTGCCACAGGCCGACATAGCGTTGCAGGTCGACCGGCGCGACCACCTGCAGCGGCGCGCGCATCAGCGGCGCACCGTCGGCCGGGCCGGCCAGGCGTGCGGTGCGCGCGTTGCGGGCGGTGTTGAAGGCCAGCAGGGTCAGCACGCCGCCGACGCAGAAGGCGGTGGCGAGGGTCCCGATCGACGCGCTATGGACGCGGTCGTCGAAGACGACGCGGGGTCGCGAGGCAGGCGGTGGGCGGCGGGGCATGGGCATTCCTTCGATTCGGTCGAAGCCCGACCGTAGCGGGGGGCGCTCGCCGGCTCCGTCAGCCGGGGACCACACGAACTGTAGTTTTGCGGCGGGATAATGGCCGCATGAACCAACTCGATGCCCTCCGACAGTGGACCACCGTGGTGGCCGACACCGGCGATTTCCGCCAGCTCGCCCAGTTCAAGCCCCAGGACGCGACCACCAACCCGTCCCTCATCCTCAAGGCGGTGCAGAAGGCCGAGTACCGGCCGTTGCTCGACGAGGCGGTGAAGAAGCACGGCCAGCTGGCCACCGACGAGGTCATCGACCGCCTGCTGGTGCGCTTCGGCACCGAGATCCTCTCGCTCATCCCGGGCCGGGTCTCCACCGAGGTGGATGCGCGCCTCAGCTTCGACACCGCCGCCACCGTGGCGCGGGCCGAGCGCATCGTGGCGCTCTACCGTGCCGAGGATGTCGACACCGAGAAGCGCGTGCTGATCAAGATCGCCGCCACCTGGGAAGGCATCGAGGCGGCGCGCCGGCTGGAGCAGAAGGGCATCCACACCAACCTCACGCTGCTCTTCTCCTTCGCGCAGGCGGTGGCCTGCGGCGCGGCGGGCGTGCAGCTGATCTCGCCCTTCGTCGGCCGCATCTACGACTGGCACAAGAAAGCGGCCGGCAGCACCTGGGACGAAGCGGCCCGTGCGGGGGCCAACGACC
This sequence comes from Variovorax sp. Soil_C_17, assembly GCF_057657265.1. Taxonomy (NCBI): domain Bacteria; kingdom Pseudomonadati; phylum Pseudomonadota; class Betaproteobacteria; order Burkholderiales; family Comamonadaceae; genus Variovorax; species Variovorax sp. Soil_C_17. Next base: position 65,449 of record NZ_JBDGIT010000012.1, on the reverse strand, counting down.
CCGGCGTCCAGTCGGTGCGTCAGATCTTCCATTACTACAAGAAGCACGGCATCCGCACCGAGGTGATGGGCGCGAGCTTTCGCAACGTGGGCCAGATTGCAGCGCTGGCGGGCTGCGATCTGCTGACCATCAGTCCCGAGCTGCTGGGCGAGCTCGCCGCCAGCGAAGTGCCGCTGGCGCACGCGCTGGACGCGGACGCGGCGCGGGCACTCGACATCCCGAAGCTGGTACTGGACGAGCCGGCCTTCCGCTTCGCCCTCAACGAGGATGCGATGGCCACCGAGAAGCTCGCCGAGGGCATTCGCGCCTTCGCGGCCGACGCGGTCAAGCTGGAAAAACTGATGGAGGAGGTCGCATGACACGAGCCCGCTGCGATCGCACGCCGGCGTGGGGCCGGCTCCAGGCGCATTACGACAAGGCCGGCCGCAGCTTCGACCTGCGCGAGGCTTTTGCCGCCGATCCGCAGCGCTTCGGCGCCTTCAGCCAACCGGCGCCGCACCTCTTCGCCGACCTGTCCAAGAACCTGATCGACGCGAAGACCGAGGAACTGCTGCTGGCGCTGGCGCGCGAGGCCGGCCTCGAGGTGCATCGCGCCGCCATGTTCGCCGGCGAGCACATCAATGCGACCGAGGACCGCGCCGTGCTCCATACGCTGCTGCGTGCGCCGGCCTCGATGGCCGTGCCGTCCTCGCTGGCGGGCGAGCTGGCCCAGGTGCATGCCACGCTCGACGCCACGCTGGCCTATGCAGAGCGGGTGCGCGCCGACCACACCATCACCGACGTCGTCAACATCGGCATCGGCGGCTCGGACCTGGGGCCCCAGATGGTGGTGCGCGCCCTCGATGCCTACGTGGCACCGGGCAAGCGCTTCCATTTCGTCTCCAATGTCGACGGTCACGAACTCGCCGGGGTGCTGCGCGGCCTGGCGCCCGAGCACACGCTGTTCCTGGTCGCCTCCAAGACCTTCACCACGGCGGAGACCATGGCCAACGCGCACTCGGCCAAGCGCTGGTTCGAGCAGTCCGGCAACGTCGACATCGCCCACCATTTCGCCGCGCTCACCACCAACGTCGAGGCGGCGCGCGCCTTCGGCATCGAGACCACCTTCGGCTTCTGGGACTGGGTGGGCGGGCGCTATTCGCTGTGGTCCTCCATCGGGCTGCCGATCGCGCTGGCCATCGGCCCCGAGGGCTTTCGCCGCCTGCTGGCCGGCGCCCACGCGATGGACGAGCATTTCCGCAATGCACCGCTGGCGCAGAACCTGCCTGTGCGTCTGGGGCTGCTCGACGTCTGGTACCGCAACTTCCACCGCTTCACCAGCCGCGGTATCGCGCCGTACCACAGCGCGTTGCAGCGCCTGCCGGCCTACCTGCAGCAACTCGAGATGGAGAGCAACGGCAAGCAGGTCGACGCGAGCGGCGCTGCGCTGCCGCTGGGCACCTCGCCGGTGCTGTGGGGCGAGCCCGGCACCAACGGGCAGCATGCCTATTTCCAGATGCTGCACCAGGGCACGGACGTGATTCCGCTGGAGTTCATTGCAGTGCGCGAGCCCGCGCACGACCTGGAAGGCCATCACCCCAAGCTGCTGTCGAATGCGCTCGCGCAGGCTCAGGCCCTGATGGTCGGCAAGCGGGACGCAGGCGGCCACCGCAACTTCCCGGGCAACCGGCCGAGCAGCTTCTTCGTCTTCGACCAGCTGAACCCCGAGGCCCTGGGTGCCTTCCTCGCGATGTACGAGCACCGGGTGTTCACCAGCGGCGCGCTGTGGGGCATCAACAGCTTCGACCAATGGGGCGTGGAGCTCGGCAAGGTGCTGGCCAAGGACATCGAGCCGCGCCTGGCTTCGGGTGACACCGCGGGGCTGGATGCTTCCACCGCCGGCCTGCTGGCCCGGCTGCGCTGAGCCTCACATCGTCATCAAAAGCCGGCGGACCGCCCTTTATGATGGCCGCGGGAGTTTTCCCGTGGGAACTATCAAGAGGAGCTGTTCGATGAATTTTCAAGAAGCCGTCAAGACCTGCTTCAGCAAGTACGTGGACTTCAGCGGCCGCGCCTCGCGGTCCGAGTACTGGTGGTTCGTGCTGGCCTATGTGATCGTCGCGATCGTGGCCGGCTTCATCCACCAGGTCGTCTACGGGCTTGTCGTCCTTGCCTTCCTGCTGCCGATGCTGGCGGCAGGGGCGCGCCGCCTGCACGACATCGGCAAAAGCGGCTGGTGGCTGCTGCTGGGCCTGATCCCGCTGGTCAACCTGGTGCTGCTGTACTTCGCGGTGCAGCCGAGTCAGCCCGAGGGCAACGAGTACGGCGCACCGCCGCTCGCTGCCGCCTGAGGCCAAGGCCTTCAACTGCCCCAAACAAAAAAACCCCGCGGCTCGCACCGCGGGGTTTTTTGTTGGCGCGAGGCCGGGCGGGATTACATGCCCATGCCGCCCATGCCACCCATGCCGCCCATGTCGGGCATGCCGCCGCCGGCAGGCGCCTCGTCCTTCGGCGCTTCGGCGACCATGGCTTCGGTCGTCAGCAGCAGCGAAGACACGGAAGCGGCGTTCTGCAGCGCGGTGCGGGTCACCTTGGTCGGGTCCAGGATGCCCATCTCGAGCATGTCGCCATAGGTGTCGTTCTGCGCATTGAAGCCGTAGTTGCCCTTGCCGGCCAGCACCGCGTTCACCACCACGCTGGCTTCGCCGCCGGCGTTGAACACGATCTCGCGCAGCGGCGCTTCGATGGCCTTGAGCACCAGGCGGATGCCGGCGTCCTGGTCGGCGTTGTCGCCCTTGACCTTGTCGGCCAGAGCCTGCTTGGCGCGCAGCAGCGCCACGCCGCCGCCGGCCACCACGCCTTCTTCCACTGCCGCGCGGGTGGCGTGCAGGGCGTCTTCGACGCGGGCCTTCTTTTCCTTCATCTCGACTTCGGTGGCGGCACCGACCTTGATCACCGCCACGCCGCCGGCCAGCTTGGCCACGCGCTCTTGCAGCTTCTCGCGGTCGTAGTCGCTGGTGGCTTCCTCGATCTGCACGCGGATCTGCTTCACGCGGGCTTCGATGTCGCCTGCAGCGCCGGCGCCGTCGATGATGATGGTGTTTTCCTTGCCCACTTCGATGCGCTTGGCCTGGCCGAGGTCAGCCAGCGTCACCTTCTCGAGCGTCAGGCCCACTTCTTCGGCGATGACCTTGCCGCCCGTCAGGATGGCGATGTCTTCCAGCATGGCCTTGCGGCGGTCGCCGAAGCCGGGCGCCTTGACGGCCACGACCTTCAGGATGCCGCGGATGGTGTTCACCACCAGCGTCGCCAGGGCTTCGCCTTCGACTTCTTCCGCGATGATCAGCAGCGGGCGGCCGGCCTTGGCCACTTGCTCCAGCGTCGGCAGCAGGTCGCGGATGTTGCTGATCTTCTTGTCGAACAGCAGCACGAACGGGTTCTCGAGGATCGCGCTCTGCTTTTCGGGGTTGTTGATGAAGTAGGGCGACAGGTAGCCGCGGTCGAACTGCATGCCTTCGACGACTTCCAGCTCGCTGTCGAGCGACTTGCCGTCTTCGACGGTGATCACGCCTTCCTTGCCGACCTTGTCCATCGCGTCAGCGATGATCTTGCCGATGGTCTCGTCGCTGTTGGCCGAGATCGAGCCGACTTGCGCGATTTCCTTCGAGGTGGTGGTGGCCTTGGAGGCCTTCTTCAGCTCTTCGACCAGGGCGGTGACCGCCTTGTCGATGCCGCGCTTCAGGTCCATCGGGTTCATGCCCGCAGCCACGTACTTGAAGCCTTCGCGAACGATGGCCTGGGCCAGCACGGTCGCGGTGGTGGTGCCGTCGCCGGCGTTGTCCGAGGTCTTGGAAGCCACTTCCTTCACGAGCTGGGCGCCCATGTTCTGGAGCTTGTCCTTGAGTTCGATTTCCTTGGCGACCGACACGCCGTCCTTGGTCACGGTGGGGGCGCCGAAGGAGCGCTCGAGCACCACGTTGCGGCCCTTGGGGCCCAGGGTCACCTTGACCGCGTTGGCCAGGATGTTCACGCCTTCGACCATGCGTGCGCGGGCTTCGCCGCCGAAGACTACGTCTTTTGCTGCCATGAGATTTCTCCGAAAAAAATGATGATCCAGTCAGTCGGGGACAGAGCAGCGATCGCTTGGCGCTCGCCTGGTCTGTCCCGCAAAGTCACTTCGCTTCAACGACCGCGAACAGGTCGTCTTCCTTCATGACCAGCAGCTCGTCACCATCGACCTTGACGGTCTGGCCGCTGTACTTGCCGAACAGAACGCGGTCGCCGACCTTGACGCTCATGGCGGCCAGCTCGCCCTTGTCGGTCTTCTTGCCAGGACCGACGGCAAGCACTTCGCCCTGGTCGGGCTTCTCGGCGGCGTTGTCGGGGATCACGATGCCCGAGGCAGTCTTGGTTTCGCTTTCAATGCGCTTGACGATCACGCGATCGTGCAAAGGACGAAGTTTCATTGCATCTCCTGGATAAGAAACGGGGTTCTGTTTCGGGCTGCGGCCTGATGGCCGCCTGCCCAGCCACTGGAAGCGGGGCTGTTAGCACTCCTCTTCAGCGAGTGCTAATCATAAGGGCAATTCTGACGCTTTCAAGCGGGGCAAGTGCGCGGCGAGCTCGCAAGCTGTCGATTCCTGAGGAGCCGGCACCGGACGGCACTGGACATTCGTGAACCCACCACCTAACTTTGGCAGGGTGGGCCGAGGCGTTTTTTTGGGCGTTACCGGAGACCCTCATGACGACGACGATTGCGCAACAGGTTTGCCTCCAACTCGACAGGCGCTTGACCGCCGCGGAAGCTGCACTGGCACCGGGCGGCATGGCATCGCCGGTTCTCCTGGCGGTTGTCGGGGAGTTTCGCCGGAAGTTCGCGAAGACGCGGCCGGCATTGGAAAGCGATGCTGCCCCCGGTCAACGCGAGGCCGTATTCGAGCTCGAACAGGCGGCCGACAGCGCCAAGTGGGCGGCTTTGGCCGACCCGGCTGCGTCCGAGCAGGTCAAGCTGGCGGTCGTCGCCGCCCACGACTCGATCTGCTGGTTCAAGGCGACCGGCGCCCTGCTCGACCGCGAGTACGCCGAAAAAGATCCGCTCGCTTCCTAAGCCGAAGCGGCGTCGGCCGGCAGCGAACAGGGCGCTTGCAAGCCAGCCGCCCGGCGCGCCCGCTCGAGCAGCTCCGCGGCGCCGCCGGCATCCGCAGCCACCCCGTAGACGATGTGATCGGGACGCACCAGCGCCGCGCCGCACCCGTGGGCCGCGAACCAGCGGGCGAGCACGCCATCAGCTTCGGCGAGGCCGAGCAGGCCCTCGACGTCGGTGGCGCCATGCAGGCAGATCGCCCTCGCATCGAGTGCTTCCAGGCCGCTTCGCAGCGCCTGGAGCTGAGCCGGCTCGGGTGTCTCGCGCAGGAACAGCAGGAAGCCCCGGGGCAGCAGGTCGTCCATCATTTCAGCCGCGCCATGGCCGCCAACCTTGCCCACCGCCTGCGGGAACGGCGTCCCGGCAGCGTCCTGGCCGGTCTCGACCAGGCCGTGGCGCACGCCGGGCAGCAGGCTTTGCCGCAGCTGCACCCGCACCTCGCCGCCTTGCTGCGCCCGCAGGCCCTCGTCGCGCTCCGCGGCGCGCGAAGGATCGCGCTCGCAGATGATCTGGCCCAGCCGCTTGACGGTGCGGGTGGTTTCCTCGACCTGCGGGCCGCGCTCCATGCCGTAGCTGTCCAGCAGCGACTCGGGGGCTTCGCCGCGCAGCACCCAGTCCAGCTTCCAGGCCAGGTTGGTCGCGTCGCGCAGGCCCTGGCACATGCCCTGGGCGAGGAAGGGCGGCATCTGGTGCGCCGCATCGCCGGCGAGCAGCACGTGGCCCCGGCGCCAGGCGTCGAGGACCACGGCGTGGAAGCGATAAGTCGCCGCGCGCCAGATCCGCGCCTCGTGCGGGGCCAGCCAGGGCGCCAGCAGCTTCCAGATCGCTTCGTGCGGCATGTCGCGCTGCCCCGTCTCGTGCGGCAGCAGCAGGAACTCCCAGCGCCGGTGCGTGCCGGGCCCCACCACGTAGGTGCAGGGCCGGGTCGGGTTGCAGTGCTGGATGTTGGTGGCAGGCAGTCGCTCGAGCACGTGCTCGTCGATGTGCATGTCGATCACCACCCAGGGCTCGTCGAAGTCCAGACTCTTGAGCTGCAGGCCGAGCTGCTTGCGAATGGGGCTGGTGCCGCCGTCGCAGGCGATCACGTAGCGTGCGCGGACCTCGCCCGAGCTGCCGTCAGGCGCGCGCACGGACAGCCGTACCTGGTCGCCGACGTTCTCCAGCGGGCCGACTTCATGGCCCAGGTGCACCGACACGGAGGGCATCAGCCCCACCGCACGACGCAGCGAGCCTTCGAGGGCCGGCTGGTTGAAGGTATAGGACGGCGCCCAGGCCAGCGGATAGGGCGAGGGCCCCATGTCGAAGTGCTGGATCGGCTCGCCATCTGCGCCCTGGTAGATCGTGGGGCGGTAGGGCGTCATGTGCGGCGCCAGCGCCCCTGCGATGCCGATCTCCTGAAAGGTGCGCATCGCCTCGTGGTCCAGGGCGAAGGCCCGCGGCAGCGGATAGACCTGCTCCGACTTGTCGAACACGGCCACGCGCCGGCCGCGCCGGCCCAGCAGTGCCGCCAGCGTGGCGCCGACCGGGCCGAAGCCGACGATGGCCACCTCCACAGGCGGGCCCGGGATGGGATTCATGGGATGCTCTCCGAATGCAGAAAGGATAAATTGTGCATAAAAATAATAATTTGCGCACCAAGGGTTCCTCCGGATGTCGGCCGGGGGTCACTGCTGAAAAATGCACAAAATCAAAGTTATGCATTCAAGGAGACATCCATGCCGATGATGAAAGCCGCGCGACTGCACAAGGTCGGCGCCCCGATGGAGATCGAGCAGCTGCCCATTCCACAGCCGGCCGCCAACGACGTGCAGGTGCGGGTGCATGCCTGCGGCATCGTGCCGAACCTCGGCAACATCCTGGCGAATTGGACCACCTGGTTCCCCGAACTGCCGCTGCCGCCGCTGCCCGCGATTTTCGGGCTGGACCCGGCAGGCGAGGTGACGGCGGTCGGCTCGCACGTGCATACCTGGAAGCCCGGCGACCGCGTGTACGTGAATCCGAGCCTCTACTGCGGCGGCTGCCGCGCCTGCCGCAACGGCGACCTGATCAACTGCACGCACTACGCCTTCAGCGGCTACTTCGGCTTCTCGCAGAACTCCCTCAAGCTCTACAAGAACTACCCGTACGGCGGCCTCTGCGAGTACATGATCGCGCCGCAGTACGCGCTGGTGAAGCTGCCCGACAACGTCAGCTTCAACCAGGCGGCGCGCTTCGGCTACCTGGGCACGATGTACTCGGCCATGCGCAAGGCGAAGGTGGGGCCGGGCCGCAGCGTGCTGATCAACGGCATCAGCGGCACGCTGGGCATCGGCGGCGCGTTGTTCGGCCTGGCCATGGGCGCGACGCGCATCCTCGGCACGGGGCGCAACCAGGCGCTGCTGGAGCGCGTGAAGGCACTGGCGCCGGATCGCATCGAGGTGTTCTCGAACGCGAACGGCGAAGCCATCGACGCCTGGGCCAAGGCGCGCACCGATGGCCTCGGTGTGGACGCCTTCATCGACGCGCTGGGCCCGGGAGCGCCGCACGAGACGATGCAGCAGGGCATCCGTGCGCTCAAGCGCGGCGGCCGCGCCTTCAACATCGGGGCCATCGCCGGCATGGTCGGGATGGACCTGCACACCATGATGGACGAGCAGCAGAGCATCGAGGGCTCGGCCTGGTTCACCGCGGGCGAAGGCCAGGACATGGCCGACATGGCCGAAGCCGGCACGCTGGACCTGTCGGTCTTCGAGCATGTCTGCCATCCCCTGGACCGCGTGAACGAGGCGATTTCGGGCATCGCGACGCGCAACGGCGGCTTCAGCAACTTCGTCATCAACCCCTGAGCGAGGCCCACCATGAAAATCCGACGCGTGGTAACGGGTACTGGCGCTGACGGCAAGGCGGTCGTGATGTCGGACGGGCCGGCACCGCGTGCGGGCGCGTTCGAGACCGTGCCGGGCTTCGCCAACGCGCTCCTGTGGGCGACCGAGGCTTCCGATACCGTCGGCGCCGGCGGGCCGGCCGATCGCAGCGTGGACGTGGGCTTCGTGCCGGGGGCCGGCGGCACGCGGCTGATGATCGTCGTGTTCCCGCCCGACGCCGTGATGATGCGTGCCGAGTTCGACGCGGCCGCGTTCGGCGCCGAATTCGCGCAGCGGATTCCGGGCCTGGCCGAGAAGTTCGAGCCCGAGCACCCGGGCATGCACACCACCGACAGCATCGACTACGACGTCGTGCTGGACGGCGAGATCACGCTGGAGCTCGACGATGGCGTGCAGGTACCGCTGCGCCGCCACGACGTGGTCGTGCAGCACGGCAACCGGCATGCGTGGCGCAACCTGTCCGACCGGCCGGCGACGATGCTCTTCGTGCTGGTCGGTGCTCCGCGCAGGCGCTAGCGCCGTGATGGCCTGATCGCACGCCTCGCCCGGCGGCGAGTGTGCGCCGCTCAGCCGTTGCGGAACAAGAAGCTGTAGGCGTTGAGCGCCGGCACGCCGCCCAGGTGCGCATAGAGCACCTTCGAGCCCGGCTCGAACTCCCCGCGGCGCACCTTGTCGATCATCCCGTGCATGGACTTGCCCTCGTACACCGGGTCGGTCAGCATGCCTTCCTGGCGCGCGCACAGGCGGATGGCTTCCAGCGTGCCCTCGTTCGGCAGCCCGTATTCGGGCCCGCCGTAACGGGTGTCGAGCACCACGTCCTCGTCCTTGATGTCCTGGCCGAGTTCCACCAGCGCGGCGGTGTTGCGCGCGATGCGCAGGATCTGCTCGCGCGTCTGCTCGGGCTTTGCGGATGCGTCGATGCCGATGACCCGCTGCGCGCGGCCGTCGGCTGCGAAGCCCACCACCATGCCGGCCTGCGTGCTGCCGGTGACGGAGCAGACCACGACGTAGTCGAAGTTGAAGCCGAGCGCGGCCTCCTGCTCGCGCACCTCCTCGGCGAAGCCGACGAAACCCAGGCCGCCGTAGGGATGCTCGGAGCAGCCGGCGGGGATGGGGAAGGGCTTGCCGCCCGCGCGGCGCACGTCCTCCATGGCCTGTTCCCAGCTCGGCCGGATGCCGATGTCGAAGCCGGCCGCGTCCAGCCGCACGTCGGCGCCCAGGATGCGCGACATCTCGATGTTGCCCACGCGGTCGTAGACGGCGTCCGAGTAGTTGACCCAGTTCTCCTGCACCAGCACGCACTTCATGCCGAGGTGGGCGGCGACGGCGGCGACCTGGCGCGTCTGGTTGGACTGGATGCCGCCGATGGACACCAGCGTGTCGCAGCCCTGCGCGAGCGCCTCGGGAATCAGGTACTCCAGCTTGCGCGTCTTGTTGCCGCCGAAGGCGAGGCCGCTGTTGCAATCCTCGCGCTTGGCGTAGAGCTCGACCTTTCCGCCCAGGTGCGCGCTCAGGCGCTTCAGCGGCTGGATCGGCGTCGGGCCGAAGGTCAGGGGATGGCGGGCGAAACGATTGAGTTGCATGGCGGTGATCCTCGATGTGGTGACGACTGCATCGTAGGAAAAAGGCGCCTTCACAGGGTTGCGAATATCGAAGCATTCACGCACGATCACGCATCGAAGATCCAATCATGAAGCCTCGAATTGCACAATGGCCATCTCTCGCGCAACAAAAGTTCGTGCCCACCCTGAGGCGCCTGCCGCACCCCCGCCCGCGCTCGATCGCACCGACAAGGCGATCCTGCGCGCCCTGCAAACCGACGCGTCCATCTCCAACGTGGCGCTGGCCGACAGAGTCCACCTGAGCCCGCCGGCCTGCCTGCGCCGGGTCGACCGCCTCAAGCGCGCCGGGCTGATCGATGCGACGGTGGCGCTGCTCAATCCCCAGGCGCTCGGCGCCGGCATGCTGGTGATGATCGGCGTGGTGCTCGATCGCTCGACGCCGGAGTCCTTCAGCGCCTTCGAGAAGGCGGCGGCCAAGATCTCCGGCTGCATGGAATGCCATGTCGTGACCGGCGAGTTCGACTACTTCATGCTCGTGCGCACGCGCGACGGCGAGAGCTTCAACCGGCTGCACGCCGAGCAACTGCTGTATCTGCCCGGCGTGCGGCAGATTCGCTCCTTCATCGTGCTCAAGCAGGTGCTCTCGACGACGCAGATCCCCCTGTGAGCTGCGGCTGAACAAAGACGTCGATGTCGGCGGCGGCTCGGCCGCCGCCGGTGAAGAAGATCCTTAGCCAGCGCGCGGCCAGGTGCCCGTGCCCGTTGGCGAAGGGATTGAAGAGGCGCACCAAATCAAGGGGTAATGGTTTCAAAGTAGAACAATCACCTACTAGAATGCGAATCACTCTCAACAAGATTTCGGGACGGAGAATTGACTTCCAGCTTTTCCGCGCGGCGCAAGGCCGCATCGCTTCTGGCGGGGTATATGGCGATGACCGCTTCATCGACGGTGTTTGCGCAAGTGGGCAGCGGCGGCGCGCTGCCCGAGGTGCGCGTCGACGCGAACGCGGAGAAGGAGACTGCCACCACCCCGGTGATCGGTTACCGCGCGAAGAACGCCGCCACCGCGACCAAGACCGACACCCCGCTCGCGGAGACGCCGCAGGCGGTGACGGTGGTCACGCGCGACCAGATCGTCGACCAGGGCGCCACCAACCTGCAGGACGCGCTCACCTATGCGGCCGGCGTCCGTTCGGACGCCTACGGCCTCGATGCGCGCACCGACTCGTTCCGCGTGCGCGGCGCCTACCCCGACGTCTACCTCGACGGCCTGCGCCAGGCGTACGGCTACTACACCAGCACCACCCGCACCGAGCCGTACATGCTGGAGCGCCTCGAAGTGCTGCGCGGGCCCTCGGGCATGCTGTTCGGGTCGGGCACCGCGGCCGGCATCGTCAACATGGTGAGCAAGCGGCCGCTGCAGGAGACCCAGCGCGAGGTGGGCGTGCAGCTGGGCAGCTGGAACCGGCGCCAGCTCCAGGCCGACCTGACCGGTCCGCTGACGGCCGACGGCCAATGGTCGTACCGCCTGATCGCAGTCGCGCGCGAGGCCGACACCCAGGTCGATTTCGTGCCGGACGACCGCCGGCTGATCGCGCCCTCGCTGACCTGGCGCCCGAACGCCGCCACCTCGCTTACGCTGCAGGGCCTCTATCAGAAGGACAAGAGCGGCACGACTTCGCAGTTCTTGCCGTGGGAGGGCACGCTGTTGCCGAACCCCAACGGCCGCCTGCCGACCAGCCGCTTCATCGGCGAACCCGGCGACTACTACGACAGCGAGCGCAAGACCTTGGGCTGGCTGTTCGAGCACAAGTTCAACGAGAACTTCACCTTCCGCCAGAACTTCCGCCACGCGCAGAACGAGAACGACAACAGCTACCACTGGGCAGACGCCTTCACCATCCCCGGGGGCTGGGGCGCCGACCCCGTCGGCAAGCGTCGTCTGGCGCGCTTCATCGACAGCTCGCTCACGCGCAACCGCATCGACACGCTGGACAACCACCTCGAGAGCCACTTCGATACCGGTGCGCTCAAGCACACGCTGCTGGTCGGCGCGGACTACCAGCGCCACCGCGAGAACGTGTGGGCCGGCATCTCGATGAGCGAGATCGATGCCTACGCACCGATCTACGGCAACCGGCTCGAGCCGGAGCGCACGGCGCGGCCGCGCACCACCCAGCGCGCGACCGGCGTCTACCTGCAGGACCAGATCAAGCTGGGCAACTGGAACTTCATCGCCGGCCTGCGGCACGACCGCGTCGTCGCGGGTTCGGAAGGCAGCGAGGACGCGAGGGACAGCGCAACCAGCAAACGCTTCGGCGTCCTGTATGCCTTTCCCTCGGGTTGGTCGCCCTACGTGAGCTATGCGGAATCTTTCACGCCGCAGTCGCCTCGCGACGGCAGGGTGTTCTCGCCGCTGCGCGGCGAGCAGTGGGAAGCGGGCGTCAAGTACGAGCCTGCGGGGCGCGGTCTTGCCTTCAACGCCGCGGTCTACGATCTGCGCGAGAAGAACCAGATCGCGCAACCGATCCCCAATGTCTACACGCAGCTGGGCGAGACCAAGACGCGCGGCGTCGAGCTCGAGGCCAAGGGCTCGATCGCGCCGAACCTCGATATCACGGCGCACTACAACTACACCGACCTCGATCCGCAGCTCGAAGGCCTCCCGCGTCATCAGGCGGCCGTGTGGGCCAAGTACCGCTTCGCGATTGCAGGCGTGCCGGGCTTCTCGGTGGGCGCCGGCGTGCGCCACATGGGCTCCTTCCGAGACGTGTCCTTCGGCGGCAGCGGCCCCCGCATCCCGAGCGCAACGCTGCTCGACCTGGTGCTCGCCTACGAAACCGCGAAGTGGCGCTATGCGCTCAACATCAACAACGCGACCGACAAGGCGTATTTCAGCACCTGTCTCGCGCGCGGCGACTGCTGGTGGGGCGCGCGCCGCAACGTCGTGGCCAGCGCCACCTACCGCTTCTAGACCCGAGGAATCCCGCGATGAACAACAGCCGAAGGATCAAGGCCTGGGCCTGGGTGCACAAGTGGAGCAGCCTGGTCTGCACGGTCTTCATGCTGCTGCTGTGCATCACCGGGCTGCCGCTCATCTTCCACCACGAGATCGGCCATCTGCTGGGCACCGAAGTCGATGCGCCGAAGATGCCGGCCGGCACGCCGCGCGCCAGCCTCGACCGCGTGATCGCGACGGCGCACGCGCTGCATCCCGAGCGCGTGGTGCAGTTCGTGTCCCAGCCCGAGGACGACGACGGCCTCTGGTTCGTCACCCTCACGCCCACGCCGGCCCCCACCGACGACTTCAAGTCGGTGGCGGTCGACGCGCGCACCGGCCAGGTGCTGGCGCAGCCCAAGTTCGACGAGGGCTTCATGTGGGTGATGCTCAAGCTGCACGTGGACCTGTTCGCCGGGCTGCCCGGCAAGCTGTTCCTGGGCTTCATGGGCCTGCTGCTGCTGGTGGCCATCGTCAGCGGGGTGGTGCTCTACGCGCCCTTCATGCGCAAGCTGGATTTCGGCACCGTCCGGCGCGAGCGCCGGCCGCGCCTCAAGTGGCTGGACCTGCACAACCTGCTGGGCATCGTGACCCTGGTGTGGGCCTTCACGGTGGGCGCCACCGGCATGATCAACACCTGGGCCGACCTGGTGATCAAGTACTGGCAGTACGACCAGCTGAGCGCACTGCTCACCCCCTACAAGGGCCAGCCCGAAACGCCGAAGGCCGAGCGCGGCTCGGTGCAGCGTTCGCTCGACGTCGCGCTCGAGCGTGCGCCGGGAATGAAGGTCAGCTTCATCGCCTTCCCGGGCACGGCCTTCTCGAGCCCGCACCACAACACCGTCTTCCTGCGCGGCAGCGAGCCTTTCACCTCGCGCCTGCTGCAGCCGGTGCTGGTCGATGCCAGGACCGCCGAGGTGACCGCCAGTCCGCAACTGCCGTGGTACCTCACGGCCCTGCTGGTCTCGCAGCCGCTGCACTTCGGCGACTACGGCGGCATGCCGATGCAGATTCTCTGGGCCCTGCTGGACATCGCCACGATCATCGTGCTGGGCAGCGGGCTCTACCTGTGGCTCAAGCGCGGCAAGACCGTGCCGGCGGACGCGCCGGGGGAGGTCGCCGCCAAGGGCGCGCCGGCGGCGCCGATCGCGCGGCCGGCCGTGACCGCGAAGGCGGGTTCATGACCAAGGTGCGGCATTCTTTCCGGCACCTGTGGGGCTGGCCGATCTTGCTGGGCGTGCTGACCTCCATCGGCCTGGTGTCCGCGCTGTTCAGCGACGGCGGGCTGGGCGATGCAGTGGCCTGGGTCGCGCTCGGCGTCCCGACGGTGATTGGCTTCTGGTACGGCTGGCGGCGCGCGCCGGCGCGTTCCTAGTTTCAATGGCGCGTCCTGCGCCATAGGGTCTTGCCCGCCGCGGCGGGGCGGCGGGTGGCCGCAGAATCGCCGCGATGAAATCCCGTCTTGCCACGGCCGGCCTGGTCGCCGCCGCTTCCTGTGCCGCCCAGGCGCAGGAAGCCCCGCCCGCGCCCACGCTGCGCGAGATCACCGTGTCCACCCCGCGTGGCGAAATGCGGCCTTTCGAAGTGCCGGGTTCGGTCGATCGGCTCGAGGGAAGCGAGATGCGCGATGCGCGCCTTGGCGTGAACCTTTCCGAGAGCCTGGGCCCGGTGCCGGGGCTGCAGGTCCAGAACCGCTACAACTACGCGCAGGACCTGCAGTTGTCCATCCGCGGCTTCGGCGCGCGCTCCACCTTCGGCGTGCGCGGCGTGCGCCTCTACGTGGACGGCATCCCGGCCACGCTGCCCGACGGCCAGGGCCAGACTTCCAACATCGACATCGGCTCGGCCGACCGCGTCGAAATCCTGCGCGGGCCCTTTTCGGCGCTCTACGGCAATTCCTCGGGCGGCGTGGTGCAGGTCTTCACCGAGGAGGGGGAGGGGCCGCCGACCTTGGGCTTTTCGGCGGCTGGCGGCAGCTTCGGCACCTGGCGGGTCGGCACCAAGCTCGGCGGCTCCACCGGCGCCGTCGACTACACCCTGAGCGCCAGCCGCTTCCACACCGATGGCTGGCGCGAGCACAGCGCGGCGGAGCGTGAGATCCAGAACGGCAAGCTGGGCTTCCGCCTGGACGATGGCAGCAAGCTCACGCTGGTCTTCAACAGCGTGCATGTCCACGCCCAGGACCCGCTGGGCCTGTCGGCCGAGCAGTACGCACTGAACCCGCGCGGCGCCGACCTGGCGAAGCAGTTCGATACGCGAAAGACGGTGGACCAGCAGCAGCTCGGGCTGAGCTACGAGCGCCGAATCGATGCCCGCAACACGCTGCGCCTGATGGTCTACGGCGGCCAGCGCAGCACCGTGCAGTTCCAGTCCATCCCGCCCGCGGCGCAGCTGAATCCGCTGCATGCCGGCGGGGTGATCGACCTGGCGCGCGACTACGGCGGCGTGGACCTGCGCTGGAGCGCGAAGCTGCAGCTGGGCGACCGGCCCTTCGACCTGGTCGCCGGCCTGGCCTACGACAAGCTGCGCGAAGAGCGCCGCGGCTTCGAGAACTTCTTCGGCCGGGCCGCAGCGCCCCTGGCCCTCGGCGTGCAGGGCCGGCAGCGCCGCAACGAGCGCAACGAGGTGCGCAACCTCGATCCCTATGTGCAGGGCAGCTGGCGCTTCGCCGACGCCTGGACGCTGGAAGCCGGCCTGCGCCGCAGCAACGTGCGCTTTTCTTCGCACGACCTCTACATCGGTGGGCCCAACCGCGACGACAGCGGCAGCGCACGCTACGGCAGGACCCTGCCGGTGGCCTCGCTGCGCTACCAGGCGACGCCCGACCTGGCGCTCTATGCCTCTGCCGGGCGCGGCTTCGAGACGCCCACGCTCAACGAGCTGTCCTACCGGGCCGACGGCATCGGCGGGCTCAACTTCGGGCTGCGGCCTTCGGTCAACACCAGCGTCGAGGTCGGCGCCAAGGCGCGCCTGGCCGGCGGCCTGCTCACCGCGGCCCTGTTCCAGACCCGCACGCGCGACGAGATCGTGACCAACACCAACCTCGGCGGGCGCGCCACCTTCCAGAACGCCGGCCGCACCAGGCGCGACGGCTTCGAGCTGGCCTGGCAGCACGAGACCGCCGATCACTGGCGCACGCAGCTGGCCTACACCTGGCTCGACGCGCGCTACCGCGATGCCTTCTGCTCGCCTGCGCCCTGCGGCACGGGCAGCACGGTGGCCGCGGGCAACCGCATCCCCGGCATTGCCGAGCATGCGCTCTATGCCTCCTTCGGCTGGGTGCCGCCCGAGGGCTGGCGCGCCGGCGCCGAACTGCGGGCGCTCGGCCACATCGAAGCCAACGACCGCAACACGGCCGGCGCGCCGGGCTATGCGGTGGCGGCGCTGTACGCGGGCTATGTCAAGCGCTGGGCGCAATGGGACTTCAACGCCTTTCTGCGTGTGGACAACCTCTTCGACCGGCGCTACGTCGGCTCGCTGATCGTCAACGAGGGCAATGCGCGCTACTTCGAGCCCGCGCCGGGACGCAGCTGGACGCTGGGCATGGGAGCGGCGTATCGTTTCTGAGTTGCGGCTGCCAAGGCGAGGAGCGCAAATGGCTCAAGTGGAATTCAGGGATCGACACGATGCGGGCCGGGTGCTCGCGAAGGCGCTCGCGGCCTGGCGCGGCCAGCCCGAGGTGGTGGTGCTGGCGCTGCCGCGCGGTGGCGTGCCGGTGGCCTGGGAGGTCGCCCGGGCCTTGGAGGCACCGCTCGACGTGCTGGTCGTGCGCAAGCTCGGCTATCCGGGCCAGGAGGAGCTCGCGATGGGCGCGATCGGGCCCGGCGGCGTGCGCGTGATGTCCGATGTCCCGCGCATGTGGCCCGTGTCCGACGCCGAGGTGGAAAGGGTGGTCCAGCGAGAGCAGGAAGAGCTGGCGCGCCGCGAGCGGCTCTACCGCGGCGAGCGCGCCCCGCTGGTGCTGGCCGGGCGCGTGGCCATCCTGGTCGACGACGGCCTCGCCACCGGCGCCACCATGCATGCGGCCTCGCTGGCGGTGCGTGCGATGCAGCCGCGGCGGATCGTGGTGGCGGTCCCCGTGGGTTCGAGGGAGGCCGTGCAGCTGCTGAACACGGTGGCGGACGAAGTGGTCTGCGTCCATGTCCCGGAGCCGTTCCGCGCGGTCGGCCTCTGGTACGAGAACTTCGGCCAGACCAGCGACGAAGAGGTGCGCGAGCTGCTGCAGGGCGAAGGCGCCCAGCCCGATTGAAACGGCCGGTTTTTACAGCCCGGCAGCGGCTCGCAGCGCCGCAGCCTTGCTCGTGTCTTCCCAGGTGAACTCCGGCTCTTCGCGGCCGAAGTGGCCGTAGGCCGCGGTCTTGCCGTAGATCGGGCGCAGCAGGTCCAGCATCTGGATGATGCCCTTGGGACGCAGGTCGAAATGCTCCTGCACCAGCTCCGCGAGCTTGGCATCGGAGATCACGCCCGTGCCTTCGGTGTAGACCGTCACGTTCATCGGGCGTGCCACGCCGATCGCGTAGGCCACCTGGATCTGGCACTGGCGCGCCAGGCCCGCGGCCACGATGTTCTTGGCCACGTAGCGCGCGGCATAGGCGGCCGAGCGGTCCACCTTGCTCGGGTCCTTGCCCGAGAAGGCGCCGCCGCCGTGCGGGCAGGCGCCGCCGTAGGTGTCGACGATGATCTTGCGGCCGGTCAGGCCGCAGTCGCCCTGCGGACCGCCGATGACGAAGCGGCCTGTCGGGTTGATCAGGTACTTGGTGTTCTTCAGCCATTCCTTGGGGAGCACCGGCTTGATGATCTCTTCGATGATGGCTTCGTTGAACGAGGCCTTCATCTTGGTCGGCGTCTCGCTCTGGTCGGGGTGGTGCTGGGTGGAGAGCACCACGGTGTCGATGCTGTGCGGCTTGCCGTCCACATAGCGCATGGTCACCTGGCTCTTGGCGTCCGGCCGCAGGAAGGGCAGGCGGCCGTCCTTGCGCAGCTGGGCCTGGCGCTCGACGAGGCGGTGTGCGTAGTAGATCGGCGCGGGCATCAGCTCGGGCGTCTCGTCGCAGGCATAGCCGAACATCAGGCCCTGGTCGCCGGCGCCGGTGTTGAGGTGGTCGTCGCTCGCGTGGTCCACGCCCTGGGCGATGTCGTTGGACTGCTTGTCGTAGCAGACCATCACGGCGCAGCCCTTGTAGTCGATGCCGTAGTCGGTGTTGTCGTAGCCGATGCGCTTGATGGTGTCGCGCGCGACCTGGATGTAGTCGACATGCGCGTTGGTCGTGATCTCGCCGGCGAGCACCACGAGGCCGGTGTTGGTGAGCGTCTCGGCGGCCACGCGGCTGCGCGGGTCCTGGGCGAAGATCGCGTCGAGGATGGCATCCGAGATCTGGTCCGCGACCTTGTCGGGATGGCCTTCGGAGACCGATTCGGAAGTGAAGAGAAAGTCGTTCGCCATTCGATAAAACTCCAAGCAGTTGAATTGGCGCGTTGCCAATCCATTTGGAGTGTGGCGAACGCTTTAGCAGTGATGTTTAACGTCGCCCTGCAAGTAGTTCCATAACTCAGCGACAATTTCGATTGTATTCGAGCCGCGCGATAGCCCGCGCGCGCGTCCTGGTTTTCACCCCCTCCAACTGGATGATCCTTCTCTTTCGATTGCTCGCCCATGTGCCGCTGCGCTGGATGCATGCCGCCGGCCGCTGCCTGGGCTGGCTGGTGTGGTGGGGCTCGCCCACCTATCGCCAGCGCTTCAAGGACAACGCCGAGCGTGCCGGCTTCACGCCCGCGCAGTACCGCCCGGCCATCGGCGCCGCCGGGGCCATGGCGGCGGAGCTGCCGTGGCTGTGGGCCCGGCCGCAGGGCGAGAGCGTGCTGCCGCGCATCGTGCGCTGGGAGGGCGCGGCCGAACTCGAGGCGGCGCTGGCGGCGCGCAAGGGCGTGATCATCGCCTCGCCGCACATCGGCTGCTGGGAGATCCTGGGGCAGGCCATCGGCGAGCGCTTCGTCGACGCCTACGGCCCGATCACGGCGCTGTTCCGTCCGGCGCGCAAGAAGTGGATGGCCGAGCTGATCGGCGCCGGCTCGCGCGAGCGGCGCGGGCTGCAGATGCTGCCCACCAGCGTGGCCGGCGTGCGCGGCCTGATCCGCACGTTGCGGGCAGGCGGCTATACCGGCATCCTGCCGGATCAGGTCCCGCCGCTGGGGCAGGGCGTCTGGGCGCCCTTCCTCGGCCGGCCGGCCTACACCATGACCCTGCTGCCGCGCCTGGCGCAACAGACCGGGGCGCGCGTCTTCTTCGGCGTGTGCGAGCGGCTGCCGCGCGGCGCGGGCTATGCGATCCGCCTGACGCCTTTCGACGGCACCGCCCTCGGCGACCCGAAGGCCACGCCTGAAGCCGCCGCCGCCGCGATGAACGAGGGCATCGCCGCGCTGATCCGCGCGCTGCCGGGCCAGTACGTCTGGGACTACGCGCGCTACAAGCAGCCGCGCGGCGAAGCGGCGGCAGTGACCGGGGCGGAGGCCGCGCCATGAGCGTGTTTTCACGCCTCGGCATCGTCTTCATGCGCACCCTGGCCCATGTGCCATTGCCAATGGTGCGCGGCTTCGGCACCGTGCTGGGCCACGTGCTGCATGCCGTCGCCGCGCCGCGCCGGCGCGTGGTCGACGCCAACCTGGCGCTGTGCTTCCCGGACAAGCCACCGGCCGAGCGCCGGCGCATCGCGCGCGAGACCTTCGTCTATGTGGCGCAATCCTGGCTGGACCGCAGCTGGCTCTGGCATGCGCCCGAAGAGACCGTGGCCGCACGGCTGCAGGTGAAGGGCTCGGCGGAGGAGATCGACGAGATCGCCAACGGCAAGGAGCCGATGATCCTCTTCGCGCCGCATTTCTACGGTCTCGATGCGGCCGCCACGGCCCTGACCATGCACACGGCGCGGCCCTCCACCACCATCTACACCACGCAGCGCGACCCGATGGTGGACGAGTGGATCCGCGAGGGCCGCAAGCGCTTCGGCAACGTGATCACGCTCAATCGGGTCGACGGCATCAAGCCGATCATCGCGGGGCTGCGCAAGGGCGGCCTGCTGTACCTGCTGCCCGACATGGACTTCGGCCGCGACCAGACCGTCTTCGTGCCCTTCTACGGCGTGCCGGCGGCCACCGTGCCCTCGCTGTCGCGCTTCGCCCGGCTCGGGCGGGCCAAGGTGGTGCCGATCGTCTCGAAGCTCACGCCCACCGGCTACGAGATCGAGGTGCTGCCGGCCTGGCGGGACTTCCCGACCGAAGACGTCGTGGCCGACACGGCGCTGATGAACCAGCGCCTGCAGGGCTACATCGACACCATGCCCTCGCAGTACTACTGGGTGCACCGGCGCTTCAAGACGCGCCCCGAGGGCGCAGCGCCCGTCTACTGAGTCCGCCGGAGGAAGGCCTCGATCTCGCGGGCCACGAACTCCGGCTGCTCGTGCAAGATCCAGTGCGTGGCGTCGGGCACCTTCTTCAGATCGAGCTTCGGCACGTAATCTTCCAGGCCTTCGAGCAGCCCCGGCAGGAGCGCCGCGTCGTCCAGCGCCCAGAAGACGAAGGTGGGCACCTCCACCACCAGCCGTTCCCGTGGCAGCTCGGGGATTTCGGCGGCAGGCTTGCCGGGGATGGCCGGCTTCATCGGCGTCACGCGGTAGAGGTTCAAGGCGCCGGTGAGGCCGTGGTCCCACACCTCGCGGTACTTGGCCTTGACGTCCTCGGTCAGCCAGCCGTAGCCGTCCGGCCCCGCCTTCATCTGCGTGAACGAGAGCCACATGCGCTTGTAGTCGTCGGCCGACATCAGCGCTTCGGCATCGGGCCGCGCGAGGAAGTTCATGTAGGCGCTGGCGGCCTGCTGGGCGGGGTTGTTGCGCAGCTCGCGTACGAAGGTGCCCGGATGCGGCGAGTTGATGATGACCAGCCGGCCCAGCTTGTCGCCATGCTGGTTGCCGTAGCCCCAGCCGAAGGCGCCGCCCCAGTCGTGCGCGACCAGCACCTCGATGCGGCCGTCGTCACGCTCGCTCCGGGCGAGCTGCTCGACGTCCTGGATCAGCAGGTGGGCGCGATAGGCCGACACCTCGGTGGGGGAGCTCGACTTCTCGAAGCCGCGCAGGTTCGGCGCCACGCAGCGGTATCCACCGTGCTCCGGCTGGCTGAAATGCTCGAGCAGCTCGTCCCAGATGAACGCGGCTTCCGGAAAGCCGTGCAGGAACACCATCAAGGGGCGGCCGGGCTCGCCGGCAGCACGGCAGCTGAGCGTGGTGCCGTTGGGCAGCGCCCGGGCAAAGGTCTGGATCATGGCGGGTCGTCTCCTTCTTTCGGTTCTGCGGGCGGCTCGTCCTGCGGATGGGCCCAGCGCCACAGCAGTTCAGCCGCTTCGTCCACTCCCTGTTGTTTCAAGGCCGAGAACAGTTTGACCTCGCCGCCGCCGGCCTGCAGTCGCACGATGGACAGCGCCTTGGCGCCGTCGGAACGCGTGAGCTTGTCGGCCTTGGTCAGCAGCACGAGGAACTTCAGGCCCTGCTCGACCCGCGGGCGGATGACTTCCAGCAGGATCTCGTCGAGTTCGGTGAGGCCGTGGCGCGGGTCGCACATCAGCACCACGCCGCGCAGGCTCTCGCGCGTCATCAGGTAGTTGCCCATGACGCGCTGCCAGCGCAGCTTGGCCTCGCGCGGCACGGCCGCGTAGCCGTAGCCCGGCAGGTCGGCCAGCACGGCGTCGTCCACCTTCTGCCTGCCGACGCCGAACAGGTTGATGTGCTGGGTGCGGCCGGGCGTCTTGGAGGCGAAGGCCAGGCGGGTCTGCTGGGTCAGCGTGTTGATGGCGGTCGACTTGCCGGCGTTCGAGCGCCCGACGAAGGCGATCTCCGGGAGCTCGAGGGCGGGCAGATGCTCCAGCTGCGGCGCGCTGGTCAGGAAGTGGGCGGTATGCAGCCAGCCGCGCGCGATGCGGATGCGTTCGGCGGCCGCGCCGTCCACGGCAACTGCCGGGCGGGAGAAAGGGGCGGCCGGCTTGCGGCTCGGGGTGGTCATGGGTAGAGCCTCGGTAACGGGGCGCCATTGTAGAATCGCGCGGTTTTGCGCCATAAATCCAGAGCCCCCGATATGAAGTTGTTTGCCCGTCTCCTGCTTGCAGCCCTCATGGGCGCCGCCGCCAGCGCCAGCTTCGCGGCCGACGATCCGGCAAGCAAGCCCGCTGCCGCCGCGGCCCCCGCCAAGGCCGCCAAGCCCGATCCGGCCAAGGGCGACACCATCTTCAACAACACCCCGGCCAACAGCCAGAGCTGCGCCTCGTGCCACAACGCCGACGGCAACTCGGCCATCGCAGCCAACCCCAAGCTGGCGCAACAGCACCCCGAATACATCCTCAAGCAGCTGCAGGACTTCAAGTCCGGCAAGCGCAAGAGCGCGATCATGAAGCCGCTGGCTTCGGCCCTGTCCGAGGAAGACATGCGCAATGTCGCCTGGTTCGTCGGCTCCAAGAAGGTCAAGACGGGCTTTTCGAAAGAGAAGGACCTGGTCGCCCTGGGCGAGAAGATCTACCGCGGCGGCATCGGCGAGCGTCAGATCCCGGCCTGCGCCGGCTGCCACAGCCCGAACGGCGCCGGCATCCCCGCCCAGTACCCGCGCCTGGGCGGCCAGCATGCCGACTACACCATGGTCCAGCTCAACCAGTTCCGCGACGGCACCCGCCAGAACAGTCCTCAGATGACCGGCGTGGCCGCCAAGCTCAACGACCGCGAGATCAAGGCCGTTTCGGACTACATCGCCGGCCTGCGTTGATGGCGCTGGCGCCAGCGTGAACTAACCGCCGATAAAAAACCCCAACAGGGCGGGCCGATCCAGCGAGGATGGCCCGCCTTTTTGCTTTCCACCTTCCGCTTCCATGTCAGCAGTCTCCACCCACGGCCTTCGCATTCGTCGCGGTCCCCATGCGGTCCGTGCGGGCGTGGAACTGCTGTCGTCGATGCGCTTCGCGATCGCGCTGCTGACGGTCATCTGCATCGCCTCGATCATCGGCACCGTGCTCAAGCAGCAGGAACCGGTCAACAACTACATCAACCAGTTCGGCCCCTTCTGGGCCGAGGTGTTCCGCGCGGCGCAGCTGGACTCGATCTACAGCGCCTGGTGGTTCCTGCTGATCCTGGCCTTTCTGGTGATCAGCACCTCTCTGTGCATCGCGCGCAACACGCCGCACATCTTCGCCGACCTGAAGAACATCAAGGAGAGCATCCGCGTCCAGAGCCTGCGCGCCTTCGGCCAGCGCGCCGAGACCCGGCTCGACGAGACGCCCGATGGTGCGGCCAACCGCATCGGACAGCTGCTCGCCGGCGGCGGCTGGAAGGTCAAGCTGCAGCACCGCGATGGCGACGGCTGGATGGTGGCCGCGCGCGCGGGCGGCGCCCACAAGCTCGGCTACATCGCGGCGCACGGTGCCATCGTGCTGGTGTGCCTGGGTGGCCTGCTCGACGGCGACCTGGTGGTGCGCGCCCAGACCTGGTTCAACGGCAAGAGCGTCTACACCGGCGGCGGGCTGATCGCCGATGTGGCGCCGCAGCATCGCCTGTCGCCCAGCAACCCCACCTTCCGTGGCAACATCCTCGTGCCGGAAGGAGGGCAGTCGAGCGTCGCCATCCTGAACCAGGCCGATGGCGTGCTGCTGCAGGACCTGCCCTTTTCCATCGAGCTGAAGAAATTCATCGTCGACTACTACTCCACCGGCATGCCCAAGCTGTTCGCCAGCGAGGTGGTGCTGCACGACCGCGCGACCGGCCAGCAGGTGCCGGCGCGCATCGAGGTGAACCACCCGGCCAGCTACAAGGGCATCGAGATCTACCAGTCCAGTTTCGATGACGGCGGCTCCAGCGTGAAGCTCAAGGCCGTGCCGATGGCGGCGGCGGCCAAGCCCTTCGAGGTCGACGGCATCATCGGCAACAGCTCGGAAATCACCAACGGCAGCGAGCGGCTGACGCTGGAGTACACGGCGCTGCGCGTGATCAACGTCGAGAACTTCGGCGACGCCGGCGCCATGGCGAGCGGTGCCGACGTGCGCAAGGTCGACCTGCGCAACGACCTCGAGTCGCGCCTGGGCGCGGCCAACAAGACCAACAAGCCCAAGGTGCTGCGCAACATCGGCCCGAGCATCGGCTACAAGCTGCGCGATGCCTCGGGCCAGGCCCGCGAGTACCAGAACTACATGGTTCCGGTCGACACCGGCGACGGCCAGCCGGTGTTCCTGCTCGGCATGCGCGAGCGGCCGGAGGAGCCCTTCCGCTACCTGCGCGTGCCGGCCGACGAGCAGGGCTCGATGGACGGCTTCGTGCGCATGCGTGCGGCCCTGGCCGACGCCGACATCCGCACGCGCGCCATCGAGCGCTACATCGCGCGCAGCGTCGATCCCAAGCGGCCCGAGCTGGCAGGGCAGCTGCGCATCTCGGCCGGCCGCGCGCTCGCGCTGTTCGCGGGCGCCGAGCGCGCCAAGGCCAACGCGGTGAGCAGCGGCGGCTGGCAGGCGATCGCCGAATTCATGGAGGCCAACGTGCCGGAGGCCGACCGGGAGCGGGCGGGCGCGGTGCTGGTGCGCATCCTCAACGACGTCCTGTTCGAGGTGCTGAACCTCAGCCGCGAGCAGGCGGGGCTGGCGGCGCTGCCGGCCGACGAGAAGGCGCAGGCCTTCCTCACGCAAGCGGTGCTGGCCGCCAGCGACGCCTACTTCTACCCCGCGCCGGTGGCGATGATGATGACCGACTTCAAGCAGGTCCAGGCCAGCGTGTTCCAGGTTGCCCGTGCCCCTGGCAAGAACATCGTTTACCTGGGCTGCCTGTTGCTGATCGTGGGCATTTTTGCCATGCTGTACGTCCGCGAGCGCAGGCTCTGGGTGTGGCTCGCCAAGGACGCGGGCGCCGGCGGCACGGCGGCCACCATGGCCTACTCGGTCAACCGCAAGAC
Source organism: Variovorax sp. Soil_C_17 (assembly GCF_057657265.1). Classification (NCBI taxonomy): domain Bacteria; kingdom Pseudomonadati; phylum Pseudomonadota; class Betaproteobacteria; order Burkholderiales; family Comamonadaceae; genus Variovorax; species Variovorax sp. Soil_C_17. The sequence goes on along the minus strand of NZ_JBDGIT010000012.1, from coordinate 40,945 downwards.
CATCGACAGCGACCGTGAATTCGAGCGCCTGAAAGACAGGCTGCTCGCCCTCAGCAAGGACAGTGGATCATGAACACCACCACCCTCACGCTCAACGAGAGCTGGTTCTCGCGCCGCAACGCCTTCGACTGGGTGTTCGCCGCCCTGGTCGTGGCCGGTGGCCTCTTCGCCTTCTCGCGCTACGCGGGCGCGATGGACATCTACGAGAAAGTCATCCTGCTGGCCACCATCCCCTTCGCCATTTGGCTGGGCTGGTTCTGGCGGCCGTTGCGCGTGCTGGCCATCGTGGTGGCCGCGGCGGCGCTGCTGGGCATCGCCTCCTACCAGGGCGACCTGGCGCGCGCCGACTCCGTGTTCTGGCTCAAGTACTTCCTGTCCAGCCAGTCGGCCATCCTCTGGATGAGCGTGCTCTTCTTCATGAGCACGCTGTTCTACTGGATCGGCTTCTTCGGCGGCCGTCAGGCCGACGCCATGGACCTGATCGGCTCCCGCCTGGCCTGGGCAGCGGTCACGATGGCGCTGATCGGCAGCATGGTGCGCTGGTACGAAAGCCACCAGCTGGGTCCGGACATCGGCCACATCCCGGTCAGCAACCTCTACGAGGTCTTCGTGCTGTTCTGCTGGCTGACGGCGGCCTTCTACCTGTACTTCGAATCGCGCTACGGCACGCGTGCGCTGGGCGCCTTCGTGATGCTGGTGGTGAGCGCCGCGGTCGGCTTCCTGCTCTGGTACACGCTGGTGCGCGAGGCCCACGAGATCCAGCCGCTGGTGCCCGCCCTGCAAAGCTGGTGGATGAAGCTGCACGTGCCGGCCAATTTCATCGGCTACGGCACCTTCGCGTTGGCGGCGATGGTCGCCTTCGCCTACCTCATCAAGGAGCAGGCGCAGGAGACGCGCTGGTACAAGCTCACGCCGATGTGGCTCCTGGGCGTGGCGCTGTGCTTCGTGCCGGTGGCTTTCCGCCAACGGGCGCAGGAAGCGGGCGGCAGCTACTGGTTTGTCTACGCGGCCCTCTCGGCGCTGATCGCCGCCGGCATCCTGCTGGGCCGCAGACGCATCGCGGCGCGGCTGCCGGCCAACGAGGTTCTGGACGACGTGATGTACAAGTCCATCACGGTGGGCTTCGCCTTCTTCACCATCGCCACCGTGCTGGGCGCGCTGTGGGCGGCCGATGCCTGGGGGGGCTACTGGAGCTGGGACCCGAAGGAAACCTGGGCGCTGATCGTCTGGCTCAACTACGCGGCCTGGCTGCACATGCGCCTGGTCAAGGGCCTGCGCGGCACCGTGGCCGCCTGGTGGGCCCTGGGTGGGCTGGCGGTGACCACCTTCGCCTTCCTGGGTGTCAACATGTTCCTGAGCGGCCTGCACAGCTACGGGACCCTGTAGCTGCGCGCCGGCAGCCGGGCGGCCCCCGGTGAAACCGATTGAACGCCCGGCGCGTAACCGAATCAGCATTGGGAACGAATAGATCCCGGTACGACAAAACACGCGAAAGGCGATTCATGTTGATTCGATCCAAGGACCAGGGCTCCATCCATCCGCATCCGAGCGAGATCACGCCGCGCGCGGCTTACGAAGGGCGCCGCGACATGCTCAAGCTGCTCGCCACCGGCGCGGCCGGCGCGGCCATGGCCTCGTGGGCCGGGCGTGAGGCACTGGCCCAGGCCGCCGCGCCGGGCAAGCTGGCCCCGCTGAAGGGCGAGAAGTCGTCGGTGGCCGGTGCGCAGACGATGGAGAAGCTCACCGAGTACAAGGACGCCACCACCTACAATAACTTTTACGAGTTCGGCACCGACAAGGGCGACCCGGTCAAGAATGCCGGCACGCTGAAGACCCGGCCCTGGACTGTCGAGGTCGAGGGGCTGGTCAAGAAGCCGGGCAAGTACGCGATCGAGGACCTGATCAAGCTCAGCGCGCAGGAAGAACGCATCTACCGCCTGCGCTGCGTCGAGGGCTGGTCGATGGTGATCCCGTGGGTCGGCTACTCGCTGGCCGAGCTCATCAAGCGGGTCGAGCCGCAAGGCAATGCCAAGTACGTCGAGTTCGTCACGCTGGCCGATCCCAAGACCATGCCCTTCGTCGGCTCGCGCGTGCTCGACTGGCCCTACGCCGAAGGTCTGCGCATGGACGAGGCGATGCATCCGCTGACGCTGCTCACCTTCGGCATGTACGGAGAGGTGCTGCCCAACCAGAACGGCGCGCCGGTGCGCATCGTGGTGCCGTGGAAGTACGGCTTCAAGAGCGCCAAGTCGATCGTCAAGATCCGCTTCGTCGAGAAGGAGCCGGGGACGGCCTGGAACAAGGCGGCGGCGCAGGAGTACGGCTTCTACTCCAACGTCAATCCCAACGTCGACCATCCGCGCTGGAGCCAGGCCACCGAGCGCCGTATCGGCGACGGCAGCGGGCTGTTCGCCAAGCGGCACAAGACGCTGATGTTCAACGGCTACGAGGCGCAGGTCGGCCAGCTCTACGCCGGCATGGACCTGAAGAAGTTCTACTGAACTGAGCCCATGATGAACAAGCTGCTGCTGCACCCGACTGCCAAGCCGGCGGTCTTCGTGCTGTGCCTGCTGCCTTTTGCCTGGCTGGCCTGGGGCGCGTTCACCGACGCACTGGGCGCCAATCCGGCCGAGTACCTGATCCGCTCGACGGGCGACTGGACCTTGCGCTTCATCTGCATCGTGCTGGCGGTCACCCCGCTGCGCGTGATGACCAAGACCAACGCCTTGGCGCGCTTTCGCCGCATGCTGGGCTTGTTTGCGTACTTCTACGTCGTGGTCCACCTGCTGAGCTACAGCCTGTTCGACATGGGCTTCGACATCCCGGAGATCGCCAAGGACATCGCCAAGCGGCCCTTCATCCTGGTGGGCTTCACGGCTTTCGTGCTGCTCACGCCGCTCGCGGCCACTTCCTTCAACCGCGCGATCAAGGCGCTGGGCGCGAAGCGCTGGCAGACGCTGCACAAGCTGGTCTACGTGATTGCCGGCCTGGGCCTTCTGCACTTCTTCTGGATGCGGGCCGGGAAGAACGACTTCGCCGAAGTCTTCGTCTATGCCGCCATCATCGGGGCGCTGCTCGGGTGGCGGGTCTGGAACTTCGCCAGGAGCAAGAAGGCACCGCGGCCCGCGCCAGGCGGGCGCGTGCAGCTGAGCAAGTGACGGCCTTCAGCGGTCGAACTGCTCGCTGCGCAATTGGTCCTCGATGCTTTCGCGGCGGCGGATCAGCGAGGCGCTCCCTCCGCTGACCAGCAGCTCGGCCGCGCGGCCGCGCGTGTTGTAGTTGCTGGCCATCGCCATCGAATAGGCACCGGCCGACAGCACCGCCAGCAGGTCGCCCGCCTGCACGTCGAGTGCGCGGTCGCGGCCGAGCCAGTCGCCACTCTCGCAGACCGGGCCGACAACGTCGTAGCTCACGGCCTCGCCCTGGCGCGGGGCGACGGGGACGATCCGGTGAAAGGCCTGGTACATCGCGGGCCGCGGGAGATCGTTCATTGCCGCATCGACGATGCAGAAGTTCTTGGCCTCGCCCGGCTTGGTGTAGAGCACTTCGGTCACGCACACGCCGGCATTGCCGACCAGCGAACGTCCCGGTTCGACGATCAGCCGGCGCTTGCCGAAGCCGCGCGCGTCGAGACGCGCGAGCAGCTGCTGCCACAACGCATCGGCCGTGGGCGGCGTGTCGCCGTTGTAGTCGATGCCCAGGCCGCCGCCGAAGTCCAGGCGATGCAGCGCAATGCCGGCCTTCTCGATGGCTTCGACCAGGTCGAGCACCCGTTCCAGCGCCTCGAGGTAGGGCGCGGCCTCGGTGATCTGCGAGCCGATGTGGCAGTCGATGCCGACCACCTGCAGGCCCTTCAGCGACGCGGCATGCCGATAGATGGCGAGCGCGCGGTCATGCGCGATGCCGAACTTGTTGCCCTTCAGGCCGGTGGAGATATAGGGGTGCGTTTTCGGATCGACGTTGGGATTGATGCGCACGCTGATTGCGGCACGGTGCCCCGTTTCGAGCGCGACCGCATTGAGCACGTCGATTTCTGCTTCGCTCTCCACGTTGAAGCAGCTGATGCCGGCCGCCAGTGCCTGCCGCATTTCCTGCTTTGTCTTGCCCACACCGGAGAAAATCACCTTGGACGGATCGGCGCCTGCCGCGAGGACACGCGCGAGCTCGCCGCCGGAGACGATGTCGAAGCCGCAGCCGGCCGCGGCAAAGACGCGCAGCACGCCCAGCGAAGAGTTGGCCTTGATGGCATAGCAGACCAGTGCGTCGCGCCCTTCGAAGCCGCGCTGGTACGCGGCCAGCGCGTCGAGCATCCATTGCTTGGAATAGACGAAAAGCGGCGTGCCGTGCTCGCGCGCCAAGTCTCGCAGCGCCACGCCCTCGACGTGCAGCGTGCCGTTCCGGTAGGCGATGTGGGGATGCCCGGGGAGGCGTTCGGGGTTCGTCACTTCGTTCCTTCGCGGGGCGCGGGCGCACTGCTGGGCGCGGCAGGGATGGGTGCGGCCGCTGCCCCGGAACGCGTAGCATCATCGGTGCTGCTCGAACCAGGCAAGAGCAGGCCCGGGAGCGTGGCGCGATTCTTCGCGGCCGGATCGGTAGGCAGGTAGAGCGCACCCTTCTGACCACAGCCCACCAGCGCGACCCCGACGAGCGCGAGGCCAATCGCGCTCACTAGAATTTGACGAACATTCAGCATGACGAAATTGTAATGACCGATCCCGAGTACATGGACCGCGCCGAGGCCGTGCTGGCCGCCATCGAACGCGGCTGCGACCGCATCAACGATGCGACCGATGCCGATATCGACAACCAGCGCGTGGGGGGGATGATCACCATCACCTTCCGCAACGGCAGCCAGTTGATCATCAACCTGCAAAAGCCTTTGCAGGAGATCTGGCTGGCAGCGCGCTCCGGTGGCTACCACTACCGCCACGACGGCCGCGCGTGGGTCGACACGAAGACGAGCGAGGAGTTCTTCGGCCAGCTGTCGCGCGAGGCGAGCGCACAGGCCGGCCTGCCGCTGCAGTTCACGGCCGGCTGAAGGCGATCAGTTGCGGAAGAGCTCGAGGATGCGGTTGCGCTCTTCCGGCGGCGGCGGCGCACCGATGGGCGCGCCGGAAATCGCCTCGACCGGCGGTGTCGGGCCGGCCTCGACGCCGAGATTCGCGACGCCGCGGCCTGGCGCATAGTCGTCGTAGTACCACTCGCCGCCCACGTTGACCACGCCGGCCGGGGCCGTGGCAGTCAGCTCCGTCACCGGCACGCCCTTGATGGCGGTCTCCATGTAGCTGATCCAGATCGGCAGGCTCAGGCCGCCGCCGGTCTCGCGGTCGCCGAGCTTGCGCGGCGTGTCGTAGCCCATCCAGGCCACCGCTGCCATCGTCGGCTGGAAGCCCGCGAACCAGGCATCCAGCGAGTCGTTGGTCGTGCCGGTCTTGCCGTAGAGGTCGGGGCGCTTCAGCGTGGCCTGCGCCTTGGCGGCGGTGCCGCTGCGGGCCACTTCCTGCAACAGGCTGTCCATGATGAAGGCGTTGCGTTGCGGGATGGCGCGCATCGTCTCGTTGAGCAGCGGCGGCTGCGTCTCCACGAGCACCTTGTCCTTGTGGTCGGTGATGCGCGTCACGAGGTAGGGATTGACGCGGTAGCCGCCGTTCGCGAACACCGAGTACGCGGTTGCCATCTGCATCGGCGTGACCGCGCCGGCACCCAGCGCCATCGGCAAGTAGGCCGGATGCTTCTCGCGCTCGAATCCGAAGTTGCCGATCCAGTCCTGCGCGTAACGCGTGCCGATCGACTGAAGCACGCGAATCGAAACCATGTTCTTGGACTTGGCGAGCGCGCGGCGCAAGGACATCGGCCCCTCGAAGTTGCCGTCGTAGTTCTTGGGCTCCCAGGGCTGGCCGCCGGTGGTGCCGGCGTCGAAGAACAGCGGCGCGTCGTTGACCACCGTCGCGGGCGTGAAGCCCTTCTCCAGTGCCGCCGAATAGATGAAGGGCTTGAAGCTCGAGCCCGGCTGGCGCCAGGCCTGCGTCACGTGGTTGAACTTGTTCTTGTCGAAATCGAAGCCGCCGATCATGGCCTTGACGGCACCGTCACGCGGATCGAGCGCAATGAAGGCACCTTCGACTTCCGGCAGCTGGGTGATCTCCCAGGTGTTCTTGGGCGTCTTGACGACACGGATCACCGCGCCGCGGCGGATCTTGATGTTGGGCGGCGCTTTGTCCGACAGGCCCGACTGCGCCGGGCGCAGCCCTTCGCCGACGATCTGCACGGTGTCGCCGTTGGCACGCACCGCATTGATTTCCTTGGCATTGGCCTTGAGTACCACCGCCGACATCACGTCGCCGTTATCGGGGTGCTCGGCCAGGGCGTCATCGACGGCCTCGTCCAATTCTTTGGGATCGTTGGGCAGGTCGACGAACTTTTCGGGGCCGCGATAGATCTGGCGGCGCTCGTAATCCATGATGCCCTTGCGCAGCGCCTTGTAGGCGGCCGCCTGGTCGGCAGCCACCAGCGTCGTGTAGACCTTGAGGCCGCGGGTATAGGTGCTGTCGCCGTACTGCGCGTACATCAGCTGGCGCACCGTCTCCGCCACGTATTCGGCATGCAGGCGGGTCGGGTCGGCGCCGTCGCGCAGGTGCAGCTCTTCCTTCTTGGCCTCGGCCGCCTGTTCGGCGGTGATGAAGCCGGCTTCCTGCATGCGGTCGATCACATAGAGCTGGCGCCCGCGCGCACGCGTCGGATTGTTGACCGGATTGTTCGCACCCGGCGCTTTCGGCAGGCCGGCGAGCATGGCGGCCTGAGCGATGCTGATGTCCTTGAGCGGCTTGCCGAAATAGGCTTCCGAGGCCGCCGCGAAGCCGTAGGCGCGATTGCCCAGATAAATCTGGTTGAGATAGATCTCGAAAATCTGGTCCTTGCTGAGCAGGTGCTCGAGCTTGAAGGTGAGCAGGACCTCGTAGATCTTGCGGGTCAGGGTCTTCTCGGAACTCAGATAGACGTTGCGCGCCACCTGCATGGTGATGGTGGAGGCGCCCTGGCTCTTCACCCTGTTCATGTTCGCGATCCCGGCGCGCAGCAAGCCCTTGTAGTCGACCCCGCCGTGATCGTAGAAGCGGGCGTCCTCGGCGGCCAGCACCGCGTCCTTCATGACTTTGGGAATGGTCGCGATCGGCGTCAGGTTGCGGCGCTCCTCGCCGAACTCGCCGATCAGGATGCCTTCGGAGGAGAACACACGCAGCGGCAGCTTGGGCCGGTAGTCCGCCAGGTCGGAGATGTCCGGCAGATTCGGATAAGCCACCGCCAGCGCCACGGCGACGACGCAGATCATGGACACCACACCGGCCGCGGCGATGCCCAGTCCCCACATCACGAAGCGCAGAAGCCAGGTCAGCCAGGCAGGGCGCTGGGGAGGCGGGGGAGTCTTGGCGGGCCCGTTGGGGCGAGTTTTTTCGGGCATGAAGCGAGGGTGAAGTCAGCCGCAATTATAAAAAGCGAGGTCCTCCGGGCGGCTCATCGAGGCTAGATAAAACCCAAGTACTCGCATTTGTGACGTAAGTTGTGAATCGCCGCTGTTACGTTCCCTTTTGACAACGCTTGGTGCCACAGTTCGGGCCAAGGCGCTTGGTTGGCGCCACACGTCCTGATAGCATGCAACCACACGCAAATATTTCCAATCGTTACAAACACAACGGGATATAACTTGGCTGCCTTGGGATCGCTGTTTAGCCGTCAACCCGCGCCGCTGCTCGGGTTGGACGTCAGCTCCTCCAGCGTCAAGCTGGTCGAGCTCGGCCGCGACGCCAGCGGCAAGTTGATTCTGGAACGTTGCGCGATCGAGCCACTGGAGCGCGGCTGGATCACCGATGGCAACGTGGAAAAGTTCGATGAAGTGGCCGAGGCGGTCCGTCGTGCCGTGCGCAAGAGCGGAAGCCGAACCAAGAACGCGGCCCTGGCCCTGCCTCCCTCAGCCGTCATCACGAAGAAGATCGTCCTTCCGGGCGGGATGAGCGAGCAAGAGCTCGAGATCCAGGTCGAGTCCGAGGCCAATCAATACATTCCCTTCTCGCTCGACGAGGTGAGTCTGGATTTCTGCGTCATCGGCCAGAGCGCCAGTGCGATGGGCGATGTCGAGGTCCTGATCGCCGCCTCGCGCAAGGAAAAAGTCCAGGATCGCCAGGGCCTGGCCGAAGCGGCCGGTCTCAAGGCGGTCATTCTCGATGTCGAGTCCTATGCGTCGCGCCTGGCAACGGCGCGGCTGATCGAACAGCTGCCCGGCCAGGGTCGCGACGCGGTGGTGGCGCTGTTCGAAGTGGGCGCCTTCACCACCAGCATGCAGGTGCTGCGCAACCAGGAAGTCCTCTACGACCGGGACCAGGCCTTCGGTGGTGCCCAGCTCACGCAGTTGATCGTTCGGCAGTACGGCTTTTCCGCCGAAGAGGCGGAGACCAAGAAGCGCAGCGGCGACTTGCCCGACGACTACGGATCGGGTGTGCTCAAGCCCTTCGTGGCGAGCATCGCGCAGGAAATTGCGCGGGCGCTCCAGTTCTTCTTCACCAGTACGCCGCACAACCGCGTCGACTACGTGTTGCTGGCGGGTGGCTCGGCCGCGCTGCCGGGCCTTACCAGCGCCGTGACGCGCCAGACCTCTTTCGCCTGCTCACTGGTCAATCCCTTCGATGGCATGGAGATCGGCAGCGGCATCCGCGAGAAGAAGGTCCGGCGCGAAGCGCCTTCATACCTGACCTCGTGCGGACTTGCCATGCGGAGGTTCCTGCAGTGATCCTGATCAACCTGCTCCCGCACCGGGAAGCTGCACGCAAGCGCCGCCGCGAAACCTTCTATGCCACCCTTGGCGCCTCGGCTGTGGCGGGCTTCCTGATCGCAGGCGGCGCCTTTCTCTGGTACCAGGCCCAGATCTCCAGCCAGCAGTCCAAGAACAGCTTTCTCCAGGCCGAGATCAAGAAACTCGAGTCGGAGATCAAGGAAATTTCGACGCTGCAGGCCGAAATCGCCGCCTTGCGCGCCCGCCAGCAGGCCGTCGAGGACCTGCAAGGCGACCGCAACATGCCCGTGCATCTGCTCAACGAGCTCGTGCGGCAGTTGCCCGATGGCGTCTACCTGACGAGCATGAAGCAGGACAACCAGACCGTCACGCTGCTTGGCCAGGCGCAATCCAACGAACGGGTCTCGGAGCTCCTGCGCAACCTGGGCAACAACAGCCCCTGGCTGGTCAAGCCGGAGCTGATCGAAATTACCTCCGGCAATGTCAGCCTGAGCGCGCGTGACCAGCGCCGCGTGGCGAACTTCACGATGCGTATCGGGCTCAAGCGGCCTACGGATGCGCAGAAGGCCGCGACCGGCGCAGGCGCGGCAACCTCCGCTGCAGGTAAAGGCTGAGCCTCATCATGGCAACCCAACGCGCATCCTCCAACATCGACATCGGCGCCGCCCTGCAGCGCTTCGGCGACCAGTTTCGGGGGCTGAATCCGAACGATCCCTCTATCTGGCCGCCGGTGCCGCGCTATGCGCTGTGCGTGTTGGTCACGGCCATGGTGCTGGTGGCCCTGTGGTTCGTCTGGCTTACCAACTCGAACGACGAGCTCGAGGCCGAGCGGGCCAAGGAAGTCGCGCTCAGGGCCGACTACCAGAAGAAGGTGGGTCAGGCTGCCAACCTGGAGCTGCTGAAGAAGCAGCGCGAGCAGGTGCAGCAGTACGTGACGCTGCTCGAAAAGCAACTGCCTAGCAAGGCCGAGATGGATGCCTTGCTCTCCGATATCAACCAGGCGGGCCTCGGCCGCAGCCTGCAGTTCGAGCTGTTCCGCCCGGGCCAGATCGTCGTGAAGGACTATTACGCGGAGCTGCCGATTGCGGTGCGCGTCACAGGGCGCTACCACGACATGGGTGCTTTTGCCGCCGACGTCGCCAATCTCTCGCGCATCGTGACCTTGAACAACCTGGCCGTGACCCCCGGCAAAGACGGCGTCCTGACGATGGACGCCACCGCGCGGACCTTCCGCTATCTGGACGAGGAAGAGCAGGCGGCACAGAAGCGCGCCGCGGCGGGAGCAAAAAAGAAATGAGCAGGCTTGCCTTTGTGCTGTGCATCGGTGCAGCGGCCGTCGGCCTGAGCGGCTGCATCGGCTCTGAACAGGATGAACTCCAGCAGTGGATGGCCGAGCAGCGGGCCCAGGTGCGCCCCACCGTGCCGCCCATCACAGAACCCAAGAAGTTCACGCCCCAGGCCTATACCGAAGGCAATGCGTTCGAGCCCTTCAACATGCAGAAGCTCACGCAGGCCCTGCGCCGTGATTCGGCCCAGCCGAGCACTTCGGGCCTCATCGCGCCCGAGCTGGCACGCCGCAAGGAGGCCCTGGAGGCTTTCCCGCTCGATTCGATGGCCATGGTGGGCAGCATGAACCGCAATGGACAGCCGGTGGCCCTGGTCACCGTCGACAAGCTTCTCTACCAGGTTCGGGTGGGGAACTATCTGGGACTCAACTACGGGCGCATCACCCGTATCAGCGAAACCGAACTCGCCTTGCGTGAAATCGTGCAGGACGCCGCCGGTGAATGGATCGAACGCGTGGCGACGCTGCAGTTGCAAGAGAGGTCGAAATGAAACCCAGGAATTCAAGGTTCGCGCAGTGGCTGCGCGTGGTCGGTGTCAGCCTGCTCGCGCTCGGCGCGGCCGCGGCAGCACATGCGCAGAACGCAATCGAGTCGGTGACCACCTCGATGCAATCGGGCGCCGAAGTCATCCGGATCGACCTGACTCAGCCGCTGGCCGCGGCGCCCACGGGCTTCGCCATCCAGACGCCGGCGCGCATCGCACTCGACTTCCCCGGCGTGACGAACGCCATCGGCCGTTCGGCGATCGACGTCAACCAAGGCAACCTCCGCTCCATCAACGTGGTGCAGGCCGGTGAGCGTACGCGCCTGGTGCTGAATCTCAAGCAGGCCACGGCGTACAAGGCTGAGATCCAGGGCAAATCGCTCCTGGTTTCTCTGGAGCCCGTCCCCGGTGCAGCGCTGGTCGCCTCGACGCCGCAGGCCTTCGCAGAGAACCGCAACCGCGACACCCTGCCGCTGCGTGACGTCGATTTCCGCCTGGGCTCGGACAACACCGGCCGCGTGGTGGTCGACCTGGCGAACAACCAGGTGGGTGTCGACATTCGGCAGCAAGGCCGCAACCTGGTCGTGGAATTCACCAAGTCGACGCTGCCCGAAGGCCTGCGCCGCCGCCTCGACGTCTCGGACTTCGGGACCCCCGTGCAGACCGTGACCACCCAGCAGGCCGGCGACCGCGTGCGCATGACCATCGAGCCCAAGGGCGACTGGGAGCACAGCGCCTACCAGAGCGAAAACCAGTTCGTGGTCGAGGTGCGCCAGCGCAAGGTCGACCCGACCAAGCTGACCCAGGGCGTGGGCTACACCGGCGAGAAGCTGTCGCTGAATTTCCAGAACATCGAGATCCGCTCCCTGCTGCAGGTGATCGCCGACTTCACAAACTTCAACATCGTGACCTCGGATTCGGTGACCGGCGCGCTGACCCTTCGCCTGAAGGACGTGCCTTGGGATCAGGCCCTGGACATCATCATGCAGGCCAAGAACCTGGGCATGCGCAAGAACGGCAGCGTGCTGTGGATCGCGCCCAAGGACGAGATCAACGCCAAGGAAAAGCTCGAGTTCGAGGCGCAGGCCGCGATCCAGAACCTGGAGCCGCTGCGCACCCAGTCCTTCCAGCTGAACTACACCAAGGCGGTCACGATCGCGCAGGGCCTCACGGGCACCGGCCAGGGCAGCAGCGGCGGCTCGGGCACCACCACCCGCATCCTCAGCCCGCGTGGCAGCGTGATCGCCGAATCGCGTACCAACCAGCTCTTCGTGTCCGACATCCCCTCGCGCCTCCAGCAGGTCGCCGAGCTGATCCAGAAACTCGACGTGCCGGTGCGCCAGGTGCTGATCGAGGCGCGCATCGTCGAGGCCTCCGACACCTTCGGCAAGTCGCTGGGTGTGCGGCTGGGCGGCGGCGTCGCCGGCGCCACGATCGGCTCCAACAATGGCCGTTCCGTCTTCGGCAACGTCGGCGCGATCCCAGCCGTGACCGCGGCAACCGCGACCACCCCGGCGAGCGCGCTGACCACCTTCACGAACTCGAACTTCGTGAACCTGCCCTCGACCGGCGTGGCCGGCAACGGCAACGCGCCCGGCACCTTCGCCATCTCGCTCTTCAACTCCAGCTTCTCGCGCATGCTGAACCTGGAAATCTCGGCCCTCGAAGCCGACGGCAAGGGCAAGGTGGTGTCCAGCCCCCGCGTGGTGACGGCCGACCAGACCAAGGCGCTGATCGAGCAGGGCACGGAGCTGCCCTATCAGGTCGCGACCTCCAGCGGCGCCACCTCGATCGCCTTCCGCAAAGCCAACCTCAAGCTCGAGGTCACGCCGCAGATCACGCCCGAAGGCAACATCATCCTCACGCTGGACGTCAACAAGGACACGGTCGGCCAAGCGACGACGGCGGGCTTTGCGATCAATACCAAGCACGTGCAGACCGAGGTGCTGGTCGAGAACGGCGGAACGGTGGTCATCGGTGGTATCTTCGAGCTCACCGAAACCAACGACGAATCGCGCGTGCCGGTGCTGGGTGAAGTGCCCTATGTGGGGGCACTGTTCCGCAAGCGCGAACGCGTTGCCAACAAGACCGAAATGCTCGTCTTTATCACCCCGAAGATGATTACCGACCGTAACGCCGCGCGCTGAAGCGCGCGGGCGTTCGCAGCACCGCGTGGCGGTCGCACTCGTCGGCCTCCCCGGCGCCGGAAAATCCGCGGTGGGCCGACGCCTTGCCCAACGGCTTCAGCTCCCCTTCATCGACAGCGATGACCTGATCGAGCGGCGCATCGGCTGTTCCATCCGCGACTACTTCGAGCGCGAGGGTGAGCAGAGCTTTCGCGATCTCGAGCAGACCGTGATCGCCGAGCTCGCGGCCTCGGCCCAGGGCATCGTCTCGACCGGCGGCGGTTCCGTGCTGCGCGAGGCCAACCGGGTCCAGCTGCGCACGAACTTCCACGTGATCTACCTGCACTCCTCCCCCGAGGACCTCTTCAGGCGCCTCCGCCACGATGTCAAGCGGCCGCTGCTGCAGGTGGCCGATCCGTTGGGCCGCCTGCACGAGCTTTACAGCGCCCGCGATCCGCTTTACCGCGAGGCCGCCCACGATGTGGTCGAGACCGGCCGGCCTTCGGTCGCGATGCTGGTGAACATCATCGTGATGCAGCTGGAGCTGGCCGGCCTCGTACCCCCCGGCTCCCGCGGCGATCCGCAGGGCTGAGCCGGCGCGCGGGCGCCGTGCGCCTAAACTCGGAGCCATGCGAGTGTCCGCCTCCCCCGAATGCGTCGAGATCCAGCTCGGCGAGCGCAGCTATCCGATCCTGATCGGCAGCGACCTGCTTGGCGACCCAGCCAATTTCACTGCCGTTCCCGCAGCCGCCACGGCCCTGATCGTCACCAACACCACCGTGGCGCCGTTCTATGGCGAAGCCCTGCGCCGGACGCTGGCAAGCCGCTTTCGGGCCGTGCATCTGCTGGAACTGCCCGATGGGGAGAGGCACAAGGACTGGCCCACGCTGAACCTGATCTTCGACGCCTTGCTGAGTCATGGCTGTGACCGCAAGACGGTTCTCTTCGCCCTCGGTGGCGGCGTGGTGGGCGACATGACCGGATTCGCCGCGGCCAGCTACATGCGCGGCGTGCCCTTCGTCCAGGTGCCCACCACGCTGCTCGCGCAAGTCGATTCGTCCGTCGGCGGCAAGACGGCGATCAACCATCCGCTCGGCAAGAACATGATCGGGGCGTTCTACCAGCCGCGCCTCGTGCTGTGCGACCTCTCCACGCTGGCCACGCTCCCGTCCCGCGAGCTCAGCGCGGGCCTGGCCGAGATCATCAAGTACGGCCCGATCTACGACATGGCCTTCTTCGACTGGATCGAGGCGAACATCGAAGCGCTGGTGGCTCGCGATCCGGTCGCGCTGGCCCATGCGGTCCGGCGCAGCTGCGAGATCAAGGCCGCGGTCGTCGGGCAGGACGAGCGCGAGACCGGGTTGCGGGCGATCCTGAATTTCGGCCACACCTTCGGCCATGCCATCGAGGCCGGCATGGGCTACGGCCGCTGGCTGCACGGCGAAGCGGTCGGATGCGGCATGGTCCTGGCCGCCCATCTGTCGCAACGCCTGGGCGGCGTCGATGCGGCCTTCGTCCGGCGGCTGTCGGCGCTGGTCGAGCGTGCGGGCCTGCCGGTAATCGCCCCCGCGCTCGGCGCCGAACGCTATCTCGAGCTGATGCGCATCGACAAGAAATCGGAAGCCGGCGAGATCCGCTTCGTGGTGATCGACAAGCCCGGCTCGGCCGTCATGCGCAGCGCCCCTGACGCCATCGTGCGCGAGGTGCTGGCGCAGTGCTGTGCGGACTGAATCGGGCAGCAGGGCGATGAGCCTGGCACGCTACGCCAGCCATCCGGCGCAGTCCCGCGGCCGGCGCCATGCCGAGGCGCCGGCCCCCACGCGCGACGCCTTCCAGCGCGACCGCGACCGCATCGTTCATTCCACGGCTTTCCGGCGCCTGGTTTACAAGACCCAGGTTTTCCTCAACCACGAGGGCGATCTGTTCCGCACCCGCCTCACGCATTCCCTCGAAGTGGCCCAGCTCGGCCGCTCCATTGCGCGCTCGTTGCGCCTCAACGAGGATTTGGTGGAAGCCATTGCGCTGGCGCACGATCTGGGCCACACGCCCTTCGGCCATGCGGGGCAGGACGCGCTGGATGCCTGCATGGTGGAACACGGTGGCTTCGAGCACAACCTGCAGAGCCTGCGGGTGGTGGATGCGCTCGAGCATCGCTATCCCCAGTACGACGGGCTCAACCTGAGCTTCGAAACACGCGAGGGCATCCTCAAGCATTGCTCGCGGGCCAACGCCGAGCGCCTGGAGGCGGCCGAGCCGGGTGGGGTAGGGCGGCGTTTCCGCGATCGCACGCAGCCGAGCCTCGAGGCGCAGCTGTGCAACCTCGCCGACGAGATTGCCTACAACGCACATGACATCGACGACGGCGTGCGTTCGGGGCTCATCGGCCTCGAGCGGCTGGGCGAGGTCGCGCTGTTCAACCGCTACCTGCGTGAAACGCTCGACGAGCATCCGCAGCTGCAGGGCCGGCGCGTGCTCTACGAAGCGATCCGCCGAATGCTGAGCGCTCAGGTTTACGACGTGATCGACGCCACGCACGGCGCGCTCGAGGCGGCAGCGCCCGCCGATGCGGATGCGGTGCGCCGTGCCGCGCCGCTGGTGCTCTTCAGCGAGACCATGCGCGCCCAGTCCACCGAGCTGAAGCAGTTTCTCTTCCGCAACCTGTATCGGCATCCGCGCGTCATGCAGACCACGAGCCGGGCGAAGGAGGTGGTGCGCGAGCTGTTCGCCGCCTACATCGACGATGCGCAGCAGATGCCGGCGTCCTACGCGCAGCGCGACGATCGCCATCGCGCGGTGGCCGACTACATCGCCGGCATGACGGACCGCTTCGCGATCCGTGAGCACGAACGCGTCACGGGACGGCCATGGAGCGAATGACCGCCATGTCTTCGAATGCACCCATTCCCGGCGCCACGCTGGCCGTGGTGCTGGCCGGCGTGGCCGCGGCCCTGCACCTGGGCAAGCTGCCGCCGGCAGTGCCCGCGCTGCAGGCGACGCTGGGCATCGACCTCGTCGAAGCGGGCTTCCTGCTGTCGCTGGTGCAGGTCGCGGGCATGTGCCTGGGCATCGTGTTCGGCTTGATGGCCGATGCCATCGGCTTGCGGCGCAGCATGCTGGCGGGCCTGGCCGTGGTGACGCTTGCAAGTGTGCTCGGCGGGCTCGTCGGAAGCACGGTTGATGCCGGCCCCGGCGCCATTCGCTGGCTGTTTGCGCTGCGCGCGCTCGAAGGCCTGGGCTTCCTGCTGGCGGTGATGCCCGGGCCCGGGCTGATCCGCTCGCTTGCGCCGCCGAGCGCAGAGAAGAAAGCGCTGGGTCTCTGGGGCGCCTACATGCCTTTCGGCGTGGCGCTCGCGCTCCTGCTCGGTCCGGCCTTGATCGCCTGGGGCGGCTGGCCGGGCTGGTGGTGGGTGTTGTCCCTGGTGTCGGCTGCCGCGGCGCTGTGGGTGCTGCTCGTCGTGCCCGCGGACAGGCCATCCGTTGCGCCGGGTACGCCGTCCCCTTCGGTCTGGTCGGCGCGCCTGTTCGATACGGCCCGCTCCAGCGGCCCCTGGACGCTGGCATCGGCCTTCGCCGTCTACTCCTCGCAATGGATGGCCGTGATCGGTTTTCTGCCCGCGATCTATGCCGACGCCGGCGTGCCGGCCGCCTGGAACGCGGCATTGACCGCGCTTGCCGCCGCGATGAACATCATCGGCAACGTCAGCGGCGGCCGCTTCCTGCAGCACGGCGTCGCGCCCGAGCGCCTGTTGCGCTGGGGTTTCGTCGCGATGGCGCTGGGCAGCGTCGCGGCCTTCGCGCAGATCGGCCCGGCCGGGGGCGCCGCGAGCCTGCCGCCTGCGCTGCGCTACCTCGCCGTGTGCCTGTTCTCGCTGGCCGGCGGAATGATTCCGGCGACGCTCTTCATGCTTTCCACCCGGCTTGCGCCAAGTCCCTCGACGGTCTCGACGACCGTGGGGATGATGCAACAGGCCTCCTCGCTCGGCCAGTTCATTGCCCCACCGGTGGTCGCCTGGATCGCCCATCGGGCCGGGGGCTGGCAATGGACCTGGCTCGTGACTCTCGCGTGTTCCATGGCCGGCCTGGCGCTGGCAGCACGCGTGGCGCCGGCGAGATCCCGCACGGGGACTGCGATATGAACGACCATCCTCTCATCACTGCCGAGGAAGCACGGGCGGACACGCAGCGCTGGCTCGAGCGTGCCGTGATCGGGCTGAATCTCTGCCCCTTCGCCAAAGCCGTGCATGCGCGAGGCCAGATCCACTACGCGCTCTACCTGCAGCGCGAGGAGGGCGGCTTGATCGATGCCTTGCTCGACGAGGCGCGCGCGCTGGCGGCCTGCGGCGCGTCAGAGCGCGACACCACCCTCCTGATCGCACCGAACACCTTGGCCGACTTCCTGGACTTCAACGATTTCACCGCGCGCGCCGAGCGCCGGCTGGCGCGCGCGGGCTTCGAAGGCAAATTCCAGCTGGCCAGCTTCCATCCGCGCTTTCAGTTCGCCGGAGCAGAGCCCGACGACATCACGAATGCGACCAATCGCGCCCCCTACCCGACGCTGCACCTGTTGCGCGAGGACAGCGTGAGCCGCGCCGTCGAGGCCTTCCCCGACGCGCAGGCCATCTTCGGGCGCAACATGCAGATCCTGCAGCAGCTGGGCGCCGAGGGCTGGTCGGCCCTGGACGTCGGGCCGGGCGGAGCGCCGCGATGAACGGAAAGGCCCTCGCCAAGGCCTCGAAGGCCGAAGCCGAACTGCAGGAGGTCCTGCGTCCTGGCCAGTCGATCGAGCTGTTGAAGGAACTGCACATCCTCACGCGCGAAGGACGGCTCAATCAGGACTCGCGCCGCAAGCTCAAGCAGGTCTACCACCTGTTCCAGTTCATCGAGAAGCTGCTGCTCGAGCTGCCGGAGGAGGGCGCGCACGCCACCCTGGCCGACCACGGCGCCGGCAAGTCCTATCTCGGCTTCATCCTCTACGACCTGTTCTTCGGCCGGCGCGGCGGGGGGCGTGTGTACGGCGTCGAAACACGGGCCGACCTGGTCGACAAGTCGCGCGCCCTGGCGAAGCTGCTGGGCTTCGATCGCATGGCCTTCCTCAATATCAGCGCGGCCGAATCCGCCGACGCGGCCGAGCTGCCGGCGCAGATCGACGTGGTGACCGCGCTGCATGCCTGCGACACCGCCACCGACGATGCCATCGCCTTCGGCCTCGCGAAGCAGGCGCGCTTCATGGTGCTGGTGCCCTGTTGCCAGGCCGAGGTTGCGGCATGCCTGCGCCAGACCAAGGCGCTGTCGCTCTCGCGCACGCCCCTGGCCGAGCTCTGGCGCCATCCCCTGCACACGCGCGAGATCGGCAGCCAGCTCACCAACGTCCTGCGCTGCCTCTATCTGGAGGCCAACGGCTACCAGGTCACCGTCACGGAGCTGGTGGGTTGGGAGCACAGTCTGAAGAACGAGCTGATCATTGCGCGCCGCACCGGCCAGCGCAAAGCCAGCGCCGCGGCCCGGCTCCAGGAACTGCTCGCCCAGTTCGGGCTGGAGTCGCTGCTGGAGACGCGCTTCCGCCCGGGCTGATCTCGCCATGGCCCGCCTTCCACGTCTCACGCTGGCCGAGCTGCCGCACCACGTGATCCAGCGGGGCAACAACCGCCAGGCCATCTTCGTCGACAACGCCGACCGCGAGATGCTGCTCGCGCTGCTGGGCGAGAACGCGGCGCGCTTCGGCATCGCGTTGCATGCCTACGTGCTGATGGACAACCACTACCACCTGCTGGCCACGCCGGCGAGCGCGGACGGGTTGCCGCTGTGGATGCAGGCCGTGGGCCGGCGCTACGTGCGCTACTTCAACGACCGGCACGGGCGGACCGGTACCCTGTGGGAGGGCCGCTACAAGTCCACGCTGATCCAGACCGAGCGCTACCTGCTGACCTGCATGGCCTACATCGACCTCAACCCGGTGCGCGCCGGCCTGGTCGCCGAGGCCCGCGACTTTCCCTGGTCCAGCCATGCGCACTACGCCGGGCTGCGCCACGACAAGCTGCTGACGCCGCATCCGCTCTACTGGTCGCTGGGCAATACGCCTTTCGCCCGCGAGGCCGCCTACGCCGAGATGGTGCGTGGCGGGGTGACGGGTGCCGACCAGACCCTGCTGACCGAGGCCACCCTGCACGGATGGGCGGCGGGAGATCGCGACTTCCTCGAAGCGCTTCAGAAGAACACGTCGCGACGCGTCCTGAAGGCGCGGCCGGGGCGTCCGCCATCGGACCGAGGCTGACTGAACAGCTGCGTCACGGGTCGCACGAAGGAGGCTGCGCCACGCCCCCTTAAATGTGTCCCTAATTTAAATCCGAGCCAAAGGCTCAGGATTTAATGGGAATCTGACCCCCAATAAAACACTTGGCATTGTTTGTGCAACGCAATATCCTTCCCCTCCCTGCGAAAAACTGAAGGAGCGCGCCCATGACGACGGCTGCCGAGATCGAGCATCTCCAACAACACGGTCTTTATTCCGCCGCCGACGAGCACGATTCGTGCGGCGTCGGCTTCGTGGCCCACATCAAGGGCGAGAAGAGCCACTCGATCGTCTTGCAGGGCTTGAAGATTCTCGAGAATCTCGATCATCGCGGCGCAGTGGGCGCTGACAAGCTGATGGGCGATGGCGCCGGCATCCTGATCCAGCTGCCGGACGTCCTCTACCGCGACGAGATGGCCAAACAAGGCGTGGCGCTGCCCCCGCCCGGCGAATACGGCGTCGGCATGATCTTTCTGCCCAAGGAGCACGCATCGCGCGAAGCCTGCGAGCAGGAACTGGAGCGCGCCGTCAAGGCCGAAGGCCAGGTGCTGCTGGGCTGGCGCGACGTGCCGGTCAACCGCGAGATGCCGATGTCCCCGGCCGTGCGCAAGAAGGAACCGCTGCTGCGCCAGATCTTCATCGGCCGCGGCAACGACGTCATCGTGCAGGACGCGCTGGAGCGCAAGCTCTACGTGATCCGCAAGACTGCCAGCGCGGCCATCCAGCGCCTGAAGCTCAAGCACAGCAAGGAGTACTACGTCCCGAGCATGTCGAGCCGCACGGTGGTCTACAAGGGCCTGCTGCTGGCCGACCAGGTCGGCACCTACTACCTCGACCTGCAGGACAAGCGCTGCATCTCGGCCCTGGGCCTGGTGCACCAGCGCTTCTCGACCAACACCTTCCCCGAGTGGCCGTTGGCCCACCCGTACCGCTACGTCGCCCACAACGGCGAGATCAACACCGTCAAGGGCAACTACAACTGGATGAAGGCGCGCGAGGGCGTGATGTCCTCGCCGGTGCTGGGCGCCGACCTGCAGAAGCTCTACCCCATCAGCTTCGCCGACCAGTCCGACACCGCCACCTTCGACAACTGCCTCGAACTGCTCACCATGGCCGGCTACCCGATCAGCCAGGCCGTGATGATGATGATTCCCGAGCCCTGGGAGCAGCATGCGACCATGGACCCGCGCCGCCGCGCCTTCTACGAATACCACGCGGCCATGCTGGAGCCCTGGGACGGTCCGGCCTCGATCGTCTTCACCGACGGCCGCCAGATCGGCGCCACGCTCGACCGCAACGGCCTGCGCCCGTCGCGCTACTGCGTGACCGACGACGACCTGGTCATCATGGCCTCCGAGTCGGGCGTGCTTCCCGTGCCCGAGCAGAAGATCGTTCGCAAGTGGCGCCTGCAGCCCGGCAAGATGTTCCTCATCGACCTGGAGCAGGGCCGCATGATCGACGACGAGGAGGTCAAGGCCACCCTCGCCAACAGCAAGCCCTACAAGCAGTGGATCGAGAACCTGCGCATCAAGCTCGACAGCGTCCAGGCCGAGGCCGTGCAGCCGCCGCTGAGCCAGGTCCCGCTGCTGGACCGCCAGCAGGCCTTCGGCTACACGCAGGAAGACATCAAGTTCCTGATGAGCCCGATGGCCGCCGCCGGCGAGGAGGGCATCGGCTCCATGGGCAACGACAGCCCGCTGGCCGTTCTGTCCAACAAGAACAAGCCGCTCTACAACTACTTCAAGCAGCTGTTCGCGCAGGTCACGAACCCGCCCATCGACCCGATCCGCGAGGCGATCGTGATGTCGCTCGTGTCCTTCATCGGGCCGAAGCCGAACCTGCTGGACATCAACCAGGTCAACCCGCCGATGCGGCTGGAGGTGAGCCAGCCCATCCTCGATTTCGCCGACATGGCGAAGCTGCGCGACATCGGCACCTACACCCAGGGCAAGTTCAAGAGCTACACGCTGGACATCACCTATCCGCTCGCCTGGGGCGAGGAGGGCGTCGAAGCCAAGCTGGCCTCGCTGTGCGCCGAGGCGGTCGACGCGATCAAGGGCGGCCACAACATCCTGATCGTGAGCGACCGCGCGGTCAGCGCCACGCAGATCGCCATCCCCGCGCTGCTCGCGCTCTCGGCCATCCACCAGTACCTGGTGCGCGAGGGGCTGCGCACCACCGCCGGTCTGGTGGTCGAGACCGGCTCGGCGCGCGAGGTCCATCACTTCGGCGTGCTCGCCGGCTATGGTGCCGAGGCTGTGCATCCCTATCTGGCGATGGAAACGCTGGCCGCCATGCACGAAGACCTCTCGGGCGACCTCAGCGCCGAGAAGGCGATCTACAACTACGTCAAGGCGATCGGCAAGGGCCTGTCCAAGATCATGTCGAAGATGGGTGTCAGCACCTACATGAGCTACTGCGGCGCCCAGCTCTTCGAGGCCATCGGCCTCAACAGCGACACGGTGGGCAAGTACTTCACCGGCACCGCCAGCCGCGTCGAGGGCATCGGCGTGTTCGAGATCGCGCAGGAAGCCATCCGCATGCACCAGGCGGCCTTCGGCGACGACCCGGTGCTCGCCCACATGCTGGACGCCGGCGGCGAATACGCCTGGCGCACCCGCGGCGAGGAGCACATGTGGACGCCGGACGCCATCGCCAAGCTGCAGCACAGCACGCGCGCCAACAACTTCAACACCTACAAGGAATACGCGCAGCTCATCAACGACCAGAACCGGCGCCACCTCACGCTGCGCGGCCTGTTCGAGTTCCGCATCGACCCGGCCAAGGCGATTCCCGTGGACGAGGTCGAGCCCGCGAGCGAGATCGTCAAGCGTTTCGCCACCGGCGCCATGTCGCTGGGCTCGATCAGCACCGAGGCGCACTCGACGCTTGCCGTGGCCATGAACCGCATCGGCGGCAAGAGCAACACCGGCGAGGGCGGCGAGGACCCGGCGCGCTACCGCAACGAGCTCAAGGGCATTCCCATCAAGCGGGGCGACACGCTCAAGAGCGTGATCGGCGAAGCCAACGTCGAGGTCGACCTGCCGCTGGACGACGGCGACTCCCTGCGTTCGAAGATCAAGCAGGTGGCCTCCGGCCGCTTCGGGGTCACGGCCGAGTACCTCTCGTCGGCCGACCAGCTGCAGATCAAGATGGCGCAGGGTGCCAAGCCCGGCGAAGGCGGCCAGCTGCCCGGCGGCAAGGTCTCCAACTACATCGGCCAGCTGCGCTACTCGGTGCCCGGCGTGGGCCTGATCTCGCCTCCGCCTCACCACGACATCTACTCCATCGAGGACCTGGCCCAGCTGATCCACGACCTGAAGAACGTCGCGCCGCATGCCAGCGTCAGCGTCAAGCTGGTGAGCGAGGTCGGCGTGGGCACCATCGCGGCCGGGGTGGCCAAGTGCAAGAGCGACCACGTCGTGATCGCCGGCCATGACGGCGGCACCGGCGCCTCGCCCTGGTCCTCGATCAAGCATGCGGGCAGCCCCTGGGAAATCGGCCTGGCCGAGACCCAGCAGACCCTCGTGCTCAACCGCCTGCGCGGCCGCATCCGCGTGCAGGCTGACGGCCAGATGAAGACCGGCCGCGACGTCGCCATCGGCGCGCTGCTGGGCGCCGATGAGTTCGGCTTCGCGACCGCGCCGCTGGTGGTCGAGGGCTGCATCATGATGCGCAAGTGCCACCTCAACACCTGCCCGGTCGGCGTCGCCACGCAAGACCCGGTGCTGCGCAAGAAGTTCTCGGGCAGGCCCGAGCACGTGGTGAACTACTTCTTCTTCGTCGCCGAGGAAGTGCGCCAGATCATGGCGCAGCTGGGCATCCGCAAGTTCGACGACCTGATCGGCCGTGCCGACCTGCTCGACACCCGCAAGGGCATCGAGCACTGGAAGGCCCGCGGCCTGGACTTCAGCCGCCTGTTCGCGCAGCCCAACGTGCCGGCCGAGGTGCCGCGCTTCCACGTCGAGGCGCAGGACCACGGCCTCGCCAAGAGCCTCGACAACAAGCTGATCGAGAAGTCGCGCCCCGCCATCGAGAAGGGCGAGAAGGTGCAGTTCATCGAGGTGGCGCGCAACGTCAACCGCTCGGTGGGCGCCATGCTCTCCGGCGCGCTGACCAAGGTGCATCCGCAGGGCCTGCCCGACGATTCGATCCGCATCCAGCTCGAGGGCACGGGCGGCCAGTCCTTCGGTGCCTTCCTGGCGCGCGGCATCACGCTGTATCTGATCGGCGACGCCAACGACTACACCGGCAAGGGCCTCTCGGGCGGCCGCGTGGTGGTGCGCCCCAGCCTGGACTTCCGCGGCGAGGCCACCCGCAACACCATCGTCGGCAACACCGCGCTCTACGGCGCGACCACCGGCGAGGCCTTCCTGAGCGGCGTCGCGGGCGAGCGCTTCGCCGTGCGCCTGTCGGGCGCCACCGCGGTGGTCGAAGGCACGGGCGACCATGGCTGCGAATACATGACCGGCGGCACGGTGGTCGTGCTGGGCAAGACCGGGCGCAACTTCGCAGCCGGCATGAGCGGCGGCGTTGCATTCGTCTACGACGAGGACGGCCAGTTCGCCTCGCGCTGCAACCTGGCGATGGTCTCGCTGGACAAGGTGCTGACCTCGGCGGAGCAGACTGCCAGCGTGCATCGCAAGATCTGGCACGAGGGCGAGACCGACGAGGCCAGGCTCAAGAAGCTGCTGGAAGACCACCACCGCTGGACCGGCAGCAAGCGCGCGCGCGAGTTGCTCGACACCTGGGCCGTGGCGCGCACGCGCTTCGTCAAGGTCTTCCCGAACGAGTACAAGCGCGCTCTGGCCGAGATCCACGACCGCAAGGTCGAGCTCACCAGCAGCGGCAACAACGCGCATGTGGGCCTCGAGCCGCACGCGGTCGTCAACAAGCCGGTCACGGCCTGAGCAAACAACAACTCTTCACACGCCGTGCGGTCTCTCCACGTATGACGCCCTCTCCCTTCGGGGAGCATCGCGGAACCGGCTTTGCCGGGCCGCTGGTGCTGCCACCGGAAGGGGGGAGGCGGCTACACGAGGCGAGCAAGCGACGGGGGTGAGCAAAGGATTCACGATGGGAAAGATCACCGGCTTCATGGAGCATGAGCGCATCGAGGAGGGCTACAAGCCCGTCGAGGAGCGCGTCAAGCATTACAAGGAATTCGTCATCGGCCTCGATGCGCAGCAGGCCAAGGTGCAAGGCGCGCGCTGCATGGACTGCGGCACGCCCTTCTGCAACAGCGGCTGCCCGGTCAACAACATCATTCCGGACTTCAACGACCTGGTCTACCGCAACGACTGGCAGAGCGCCTTCGCGGTGCTGGACTCGACCAACAACTTCCCCGAGTTCACCGGCCGCATCTGCCCCGCACCGTGCGAGGCGGCCTGCGTCCTCAACGTGAACGACGATCCGGTCGGCATCAAGTCCATCGAGCACGCGATCATCAACCGCGCCTGGCAGGAAGGGTGGGTGGCGCCGCGTCCGGCCAAGCACAAGACCGGCAAGAAGGTCGCCGTGGTGGGCTCCGGCCCGGCCGGCATGGCGGCGGCGCAGCAGCTCGCGCGCGTCGGGCACGACGTCACCCTGTTCGAGAAGAACGACCGCATCGGCGGCCTGCTGCGCTACGGCATTCCCGACTTCAAGATGGAGAAGACGCACATCGATCGCCGCATCGAGCAGATGAAGGCCGAAGGCGTGGTGTTCCGCACCGGTGTGGTGGTCGGCGCCGCGAAGGACCCGCTGGGCAAGGGCTCCAAGGTCACCAACTGGGCCAAGGAGACCGTGACGCCCGAGCAGCTCGACAAGGAATTCGATGCCGTGGTGCTGACCGGCGGCGCCGAACAGTCGCGCGATCTCCCCGTGCCGGGGCGCGATCTCGACGGCATCCATTTCGCGATGGAATTCCTGCCGCAGCAGAACAAGGTGAACGCGGGCGACAAGGTCAAGGGCCAGATCCGTGCCGACGGCAAGCACGTGATCGTGATCGGCGGCGGCGATACCGGCTCCGACTGCGTGGGCACCAGCAACCGCCATGGCGCTGCCAGCGTCACCCAGTTCGAGCTGATGCCGCAGCCGCCGGAAGAAGAAAACCGGCCGATGACCTGGCCCTACTGGCCCTACAAGCTGCGCACCAGTTCCAGCCACGAGGAGGGCTGCGAGCGCGAGTTCGCGATTTCCACCAAGGAATTCATCGGCGAGAAGGGCAAGGTCACCGGCCTCAAGACCGTGCGGGTCGAGTGGAAGGACGGCAAGATGCTCGAGGTCCCCGGCACCGAGACGCTGCTGAAAGCCGACCTGGTGCTGCTGGCCATGGGCTTCGTGAGCCCGGTTGCCGGCGTGCTGGATGCCTTCGGCGTCGAGAAGGACGCCCGCGGCAACGCCAAGGCCGGCGTCGACTTCGTCGGTGGCTACGCGACCAACGTGCCCAAGGTGTTCGCCGCCGGCGACATCCGCCGCGGCCAGTCGCTGGTGGTGTGGGCGATCCGCGAAGGCCGCCAGGCGGCGCGCGCGGTCGACGAGTTCCTGATGGGCTACAGCGACCTGCCGCGGTGAGTGTGCTGAATTAGGCGGGGATTAGCCCCCTATTTGGGTGGATGGGCACGTCCTGTGCTTCATTTATCATGGATGGCTACCGCGAGCCGGGGATGCCTCAGGCGCCCCGGCTTTTCTGTTGTCCATGAACCCACCCGAGTCCTCACTGATTGAATTTCGCGATGTCCGCTTCGGCTACGGGGAGCGGGCGATTCTCGACGGCGTCTCCTTCACGGTGCCCCGCGGCAAGGTCACGGCGCTCATGGGTGCTTCCGGCGGCGGCAAGACCACCGTGCTGCGTCTCGTCGGCGGCCAGGTGCGCGCGCAGCGCGGCGAGGTGCTCTTCGACGGCCAGGACATCGGCAAGCTGGGCAGCGATGCGCTCTATGCCGCGCGTCGCCGCATGGGCATGCTGTTCCAGTTCGGTGCGTTGTTCACCGACATGAGCGTGTTCGACAACGTCGCCTTCCCGCTGCGCGAGCACACGCAGCTGCCCGAGGCGCTGGTAAGGGACATCGTGCTCATGAAGCTCGACGCCGTCGGCCTGCGCGGCGCTCGCCAGCTGATGCCCAGCGAGGTCTCCGGCGGCATGGCCCGGCGCGTGGCGCTGGCCCGGGCGATCGCCCTCGACCCCGACCTGGTCATGTACGACGAGCCCTTCGCCGGCCTCGACCCGATCTCCCTGGGCACCGCGGCGCGCCTGATCCGCCAGCTCAACGACACGCTGGGCCTGACCAGCATCGTGGTGTCGCACGATCTGGAAGAGACCTTCCGCATCGCCGACCACGTGATCATCCTGGCCAACGGCGGCATCGCCGCACAAGGGCGGCCCCAGGAGGTGCGCGCGAGCGGCGATCCGCTGGTCCATCAGTTCGTCAATGCGCTGCCCGACGGGCCGGTGCATTTCCACTATCCGGGCGTCCCGGTGGAGCAGGACTTCGGCAACAACGCGCATGGGGAACGGGGATGAGCTGGTATCGGCCTGCCGATCTGGGATTCGCCGCGCGCTCCAAGCTGAGCGATCTCGGCATGGGCGCACGCCTGTTCCTGCGCCTCACGCTGCGCGGCGCGCGCAGCCTGCGCCGCTTCGGCCTGGTGCGCGACCAGGTCCACTTTCTCGGCAACTATTCGCTGGCGATCATCGCGGTCTCCGGCCTCTTCGTCGGCTTCGTGCTCGGGCTGCAGGGCTATTACACGCTGCAGCGCTACGGCTCCTCCGAAGCGCTGGGCCTGCTGGTGGCGCTGAGCCTGGTACGCGAGCTCGGCCCCGTGGTCTCGGCCCTGCTCTTCGCGGGCCGCGCGGGCACCTCCCTGACCGCGGAGATCGGCCTCATGAAAGCCGGGGAGCAGCTGAGCGCCATGGAAATGATGGCCGTGGACCCGGTGCAGCGCATCCTGGCGCCGCGCTTCTGGGCTGGCGTGATCACCATGCCGCTCTTGGCGGCCGTCTTCAGCGCGGTCGGCGTGATCGGCGGCTGGGTGGTCGGCGTGCTGATGCTGGGCGTCGACCCGGGCGCCTTCTGGGGCCAGATGCAGAGCGGGGTCGATGTGTGGCGCGACGTGGGCAACGGCGTGGTCAAGAGCATCGTCTTCGGCTTCACCGTGACCTTCATCGCGCTGCTGCAGGGTTTCGAGGCCCAGCCGACGCCCGAGGGCGTGTCGCGCGCGACCACCCGCACGGTGGTCGTCGCCTCCCTCGCGGTGCTGGGGCTCGACTTCCTGCTCACCGCCATGATGTTCAGTATCTAGAAAGCAAAGGCAAAGGCACTCCATGCAACGTTCCAAGATCGACGTCTGGGTCGGCCTGTTCGTGCTCATCGGCGCGGCAGCGCTGCTGTTCCTCGCGCTGCAGTCCGCCAATCTGCTGAGCCTGAATTTCCAGAAGACCTACGCCGTCACCGCCCGCTTCGACAACATCGGCGGGCTGAAGCCGCAGACGGCCGTCAAGAGCGCGGGCGTGGTGGTCGGCCGTGTCGAATCGATCACGTTCGACGACAAGAATTTCCAGGCCAGCGTCACGCTCGCGTTGGAGAGCCGTTACAGTTTCCCCAAGGACAGCTCCCTCAAGATCCTGACCAGTGGCCTGCTCGGCGAGCAGTACATCGGCATCGAGGCGGGCGCCGAGGAGAAGAACCTTCAAGCCGGTGACACCATCACCGCGACGCAGTCGGCGGTCGTGCTGGAGAACCTGATCGGACAGTTTCTCTACAGCAAGGCCGCTGATGGCAGCACGCCACCGGGCAGCAGCAATAAGAAATGAAACCACGACCCCCCCATGATCTGCCGCGCACGCCGCGCGGCACCGCCTCGGCCCTGCGCAGCCTGGGTGCCATTGCAGCGCTGGCACTGGCCACCGGCTGCGCCTCCGGGCCCAAGGCCCATCCGGCCGACCCGTTCGAGCCGCTCAACCGCGGCGTCATGCGTTTCAACGACGTCGTGGACGACGCCGTGCTGGTGCCGGCTGCGACGGCCTACCGCCGGGTGCTCCCCTCCTTCGTGCGCACGGGGGTCAACAACTTCTTCGGCAACCTGTCCGATGTGTGGAGTTTTGCCAACAGCGTGTTGCAGCTCAAGATGGAGCACAGCGCCCAGACCTTCATGCGCGTGAACGTCAACACGGTCTTCGGGCTCGGCGGGCTGCTGGACGTCGCCACCGAGGCCGGCATCGACCGCCACTCCGAGGACTTCGGCCAGACTCTGGGCCGCTGGGGCGTGCCCAGCGGTCCGTACCTGGTGCTGCCGCTGCTGGGTTCTTCGACGGTGCGCGACACGGCTGCCCTGACCGTCGATCGGCAGGGCGACCTGCTCAACCAGATCCACGACGTCCCGTGGCGCAACTCGCTCTACTTTGTTCGCGTGATCGACGCGCGCTCGAACTTCCTGCGCGCGAGCCGGCTGCTCGACGACGCGGCGCTCGACAAGTACACCTTCACGCGCGACGCCCACCTGCAGCGCCGCAAGAACGACGTGCACGACGGGGACCTGCCGAACGACGGCAATTGACCGTGTATCCGGCGCTTGCATCCCGTTGCGCGCTTTGCACGGGAGCGGGAACCCCGTTCACAGGCCCCGGCTCCAATTTGCCACGGGTCGCAAGGACTCGAAACTTTCAACAAGGGAAACTTCGATGAATCAAATCCTGCAACGACGCTCCGTTGGGCGCCTGATGCTGGCCGGCCTGCTGCTCGCGGGCGCTGCCGCCTTCGTGCGGCCGGTCCAAGCCGCCGACGAGGCGCCGGATGCGCTCGTCAAGCGGCTGTCGACCGACGTGCTCGAGACCATCAAGGCCGACAAGTCGATCAAGTCCGGCGACGTCAACAAGATCATGGTCCTGGTCGACACCAAGATCATGCCGAACGTGAACTTCCAGCGCATGACCGCTTCCGCCGTCGGCCCGGCATGGCGCCAGGCCACGCCCGAGCAGCAGCAGCGCCTGCAGGAAGAGTTCAAGAAGCTGCTGGTGCGCACCTATGCCGGCGCGCTCGACCAGGTCAGCGACCAGAGCGTGGTCGTGCGTCCCTTCCGCGGCTCGCCCGACGACAAGGAAGTGCTGGTGCGCACGGAGGTCCGCGGCAGCGGCGACCCGGTGCAGCTCGACTATCGGCTCGAGAAGACGCCCGGGGCGGCAGGCGGCTGGAAGATCTACAACCTCAACGTCCTGGGCGTGTGGCTGGTCGATACCTACCGCAGCCAGTTCGCGCAGGAGATCAACGCCAAGGGCATCGACGGCCTGATCGCTGCGTTGACAGAGCGCAACAAGCGCAACGGCAAGAGTTGAGTCGAGCCCGATGCTGGTCCTGCCGCCCAAGCTCACGCACGACGAAGCGCCGGCCTGCGTGCTGATGCTGCGCCAGGGGCTCGCGGGGCAGGCTGCCTCCTCCATGGTGGTCGATGCCAGCGCCCTCGCGCAGTTCGACTCGTCGGCTCTCGCGGTCCTGCTCGAATGCCGGCGCGAAGCCAGCGCGCTGGGACGCGGCTTCGCCGTCAAGGGGCTGCCGCCGCGCCTGCGCGAACTCGCGTCGCTTTACGGCGTGGCAGGGCTTCTGCCCGCTGCGCCCTGATCCGGCGGGCCTTTATCGTGCCCGGAAGCGCAAAAACCTCAGGGCCCTAAAATCGCGGGCTCCCATGCCTGCGATCTCCTTCCAATCGGTCTCCAAGACCTATCCTGCCTCGCGCCAGCAGCGTGCCCAGGGAAAATCCGGGCTGCGCGCCGTCGACGGGGTCACGTTCCAGATCGAGGAGGGCGAGTTCTTCGGTCTTCTGGGCCCCAACGGCGCCGGCAAGACCACGCTGATCAGCATGCTGGCCGGCCTGTCCAGGCCGAGCGCGGGCACCATCAGCGTCCACGGTTTCGACGTCCAGCGCGAGTACGGGCAGGCACGCCGTGCGCTCGGCGTGGTGCCGCAGGAGCTGGTCTTCGACCCTTTTTTCAACGTGCGCGAATCGTTGCGCATCCAGTCGGGCTACTTCGGCATCAAGAACAACGACGACTGGATCGACGAGCTCCTGAGCAGCCTGGGCCTGGCCGACAAGGCGGGCGCCAACATGCGCCAGCTCTCCGGTGGCATGAAGCGGCGCGTGCTGGTGGCACAGGCGCTGGTGCACAAGCCGCCGGTCATCGTGCTGGACGAGCCCACGGCAGGCGTCGACGTCGAGCTGCGCCAGACCCTTTGGCAGTTCGTCGCCAAGCTCAACAAGCAGGGCAGCACCGTGCTCCTGACGACGCACTACCTCGAAGAGGCCGAGGCGCTGTGCAACCGCATCGCGATGCTCAAGCAGGGCCGCGTGATCGCCCTGGACCGCACCAGCGAGCTGCTGCGTTCGGCCGCCAGCAACGTGCTGCGCTTCAAGACCGACGGCATGCTGCCCTGGGAACTGGCCCAGCATGCGCGCATCACGGGGCGCATCGTGCAGCTGCCGGCGCAGAACGCGCGCGAGGTCGAGCAGTTGCTGGCCGCGATCCGCGAGGCCGGGCTCGACGTGGAAGACGTCGAGATGCGCAAGGCCGACCTGGAGGACGTGTTCATCGACCTGATGGCGGGCGAGCAGACGCCCCTGGAGGTCGCGCGATGAGACATCCCGTGTCGACCCTCTGTGGGATCTTCAATCGAGCGCGGGGGCTCCCATGATGGTTCATGCCCTCGGCTGGCGCGCCTTGCTCTACAAGGAAACGCTGCGCTTCTGGAAGGTCGGCTTCCAGACCGTGGGCGCGCCGGTGCTCACGGCGCTGCTCTACCTGATGGTCTTCGGCCACGTGCTGGAAGGCCGCGTCACGGTCTATGGCTCGGTCAGCTACACCGCTTTTCTGGTGCCGGGCCTGGTGATGATGAGCGTGCTGCAGAACGCCTTCGCGAACAGCTCGTCCTCGATCATCCAGAGCAAGATCATGGGCAACCTGGTCTTCATCCTGCTCACGCCGCTGTCGCACTGGGGGTGGTTCCTGGCTTACGTCGGTTCCTCCGTGGTGCGTGGACTGGTGGTGGGCTTGGGCGTGTTCGCGGTGACGGCCTTCTTTGCCGTGCCCGGCTTCGTCGCACCGCTTTGGATCGTGGTCTTCGCCTTTCTGGGCGCCGCCATCCTCGGCACGCTGGGACTGATCGCCGGGCTCTGGGCCGAGAAGTTCGACCAGATGGCCGTGTTCCAGAACTTCCTGATCATGCCCATGACCTTCCTCTCGGGCGTGTTCTATTCCATTCATTCGCTGCCGGCCTTCTGGCAGACGGTGAGCCACCTGAACCCCTTCTTCTACATGATCGACGGCTTCCGCTACGGCTTCTTCGGCGTCAGCGACATCTCGCCCTGGGTGAGCCTGGCCATCGTCGGCGGCGCCTGGCTGGTGGTGAGCGCGATCGCGATTCACCTGCTGCGCATCGGCTACAAGATCCGAGGCTGAACCCCATCCAAGACATGACTGCCGAAGAGCTGCAATCCATCATCCAGGCCGGCCTGCGCTGCGAGCACATCGCGCTCGAGGGCGACGGCCGCCACTGGTACGCCACCATCGTGTCCACCGAGTTCGAGGGCAAGCGCGCGATCCAGCGACACCAGCGCGTCTACGCCACCCTCGGTGCCAAAATGCACACCGACGAAGTGCACGCGCTCTCGATGAAGACCTACACGCCCGCCGAATGGGCGGCTCAAAACTCCTAGTCGCTGGACCTTTTCATGGACAAACTCCTGATTCGCGGCGGGCGCCAGCTCCGCGGCGAGGTGCTCATTTCCGGCGCGAAGAACGCGGCCCTGCCGGAGCTCTGCGCGGCGCTCCTGAGCGACCGCCCGGTCACCTTGCACAACGTGCCGAGCCTCAACGACGTCACGACCATGCTCAAGCTGCTGCGCAACATGGGCGTGGCGGCCGAGCGCGATGACAACGGCACGGTGCGCCTCGACGCCGGCCCGCTGCACACGCCCGAGGCACCCTACGAACTGGTGAAGACGATGCGGGCCTCGGTGCTCGCGCTGGGGCCGCTGCTGGCCCGCTTCGGCAAGGCCCGGGTCTCGCTGCCGGGGGGCTGCGCCATCGGCTCGCGGCCGGTCGACCAGCACATCAAGGGCCTGCAGGCCATGGGCGCCGAGATCGTGGTCGAGCACGGCTACATGGTGGCGAGCATCGGGGGCGGGCGCCGGCGCCTGCACGGCGCTCGCATCACCACCGACATGGTGACCGTCACCGGCACCGAGAACTTCCTGATGGCCGCCGCGCTGGCCGAGGGCGAGACCGTGCTTGAGAACGCCGCGCAGGAACCCGAGATCACCGACCTGGCCGAGATGCTGATCGAGATGGGCGCGCGGATCGAAGGCCACGGCACCAGCCGCATCCGCATCCAGGGCGTGGAGAAGCTGCAGGGCTGCAAGCACCGCGTGGTGGCCGACCGCATCGAGGCCGGCACCTTCCTCTGCGCCGTGGCCGCCACCGGCGGCGAGGTGCTGCTGCGCCACGGCCGCGCCGACCACCTCGACGCCGTGATCGAGAAGCTGCGCGAGGCCGGCGTGGAAGTCGACGCAGTGGACGAGGGCATCCGCGTGCGCAGCCGGGGCCGCCTGAAGGCGCAGAGCTTCCGCACCACCGAGTACCCGGGCTTCCCCACCGACATGCAGGCCCAGTTCATGGCCCTCAACGTGATCGCCGACGGTACCTCGACCGTGACCGAGACCATCTTCGAGAACCGCTTCATGCACGTGGACGAGATGCTGCGCCTGGGCGCCAAGATCCAGACCGACGGCAAGGTGGCGGTGATCGAGGGCGTGCACCAGCTTTCCGGCGCCACCGTCATGGCGACCGACCTGCGCGCCTCCGCCAGCCTGGTGATTGCCGGCCTCGTGGCCGAGGGCGAGACCCTGGTCGACCGCATCTACCACCTGGACCGCGGCTACGACCGCATGGAAAGCAAGCTGCGCGGCCTGGGCGCCGACATCGAGCGCGTGGCCGGCGCGGCGGAGTACCAGCCGTGATCACGCTCGCGCTGTCCAAGGGACGCATCTTCGACGAGACGCTGCCGCTGCTGGCGGCGGCCGGCATCGAGGTCAGCGAGGACCCCGAGAAATCGCGCAAGCTCATCCTCGCGACCTCCCGCCCCGAAGTGCGCGTGGTGCTGGTGCGTGCCTCGGACGTGCCCACCTACGTGCAGTACGGGGGCGCCGACCTGGGCGTGACCGGCCTGGACGTGCTGCTCGAGCACGGCAATCAGGGCCTCTATCAGCCGCTGGACCTGCGCATCGCCGCCTGCCGGCTGAGCGTGGCGGTGCGCGCCGACTACGACTATGCCTCGGCCGTGCGCCAGGGCTCGCGCATCAAGGTCGCGACCAAGTACGTCGGTCTGGCGCGCGAGTTCTTCGCGAGCAAGGGCGTGCACGTGGACCTGATCAAGCTCTACGGCAGCATGGAGCTGGCGCCGCTCACCGGCCTGGCCGATGCCATCGTCGACCTGGTGTCGACCGGCAACACGCTCAAGGCCAACCACCTGGTCGAGGTCGAGCGCATCATGGACATCAGCGCGCGCCTGGTGGTCAACCAGGCCGCGCTCAAGCTCAAGCAGGCGCCGATCCGGCACATCATCGACGCCTTTGCCTCGGCCACCCCCACCGCCGTCACGGGAGGCCTGACATGAACGTGAAAGCCACTCCCGCCCGCCTGTCGACCGCCGCCGGCAGCTTCGAAGCGGATTTCCGGGCGCGGCTGCACTGGTCGGCCGACACCGACGCCGCAATCGAGCAGGTGGTGGCCGACATCCTGGCCGACGTTCGGCAGCGCGGCGATGCGGCGGTGCTCGAATACACGCGGCGCTTCGATCGCTTGGATGCGAAGAGCCTCGAGGCCCTGGAGCTCAAGGCCGCCGAGTTGCGCGCCGCCTTCGAGGCGCTGCCCGCGGCCCAGCGCGAGGCGCTGGAGGCCGCTGCCGGTCGCGTGAAGAGCTATCACGAGGCGCAGAAGAAGGCCAGCGGCGAGAGCTGGAGCTACCGCGACGCCGACGGCTCCCTGCTGGGCCAGAAGGTCACGCCGCTGGACCGCGTCGGCATCTACGTGCCGGGGGGCAAGGCGGCCTATCCGTCGAGCGTGCTCATGAACGCGATCCCCGCGCACGTGGCCGGCGTCGGCGAGATCATCATGGTCGTGCCCACGCCGGATGGCGAGAAGAACCCCCTGGTGCTCGCCGCCGCCCACGTGGCCGGCGTGACGCGCGCCTTCACCATCGGCGGCGCGCAGGCCGTGGCCGCGCTGGCCTACGGCACCGCCACCCTCCCGGCGGTCGACAAGATCACCGGCCCCGGCAATGCCTACGTGGCCGCCGCCAAGCGCCGCGTGTTCGGCACGGTGGGCATCGACATGATCGCCGGGCCGAGCGAGATCCTGGTCCTGGCCGACGGCAGCACGCCGCCCGAGTGGGTCGCGATGGATCTCTTCAGCCAGGCCGAGCACGACGAGCTTGCGCAGAGCATCCTGCTGTGTCCCGACGCCGCCTACATCGAGCAGGTGCAGCAGGAGATCGACCGCCTGCTGCCCACGATGCCGCGTGCAGCGATCATTGCTGCCTCGCTCAACGGCCGCGGCGCGCTGATCCACACCAAGAGCATGGAAGAGGCCTGCGCCATCAGCAATCGCATCGCGCCCGAGCACCTGGAGGTCAGCAGCCGCGAGCCGCACCGCTGGGAGCCGCTGCTCAGGCATGCCGGCGCGATCTTCCTCGGCGCCTACACCAGCGAGAGCCTGGGCGACTACTGCGCCGGCCCCAACCACGTGCTGCCCACCAGCGGCACCGCGCGCTTCAGCTCGCCACTGGGCGTCTACGACTTCCAGAAGCGTTCCAGCCTGATCGAGGTCAGCGAGGCGGGCGCGCAGCCGCTGGGCCGGATCGCCGTGATCTTGGCTGAAGGGGAGGGCCTCGCGGCGCACGCCGAGGCCGCCCGCATGCGCTTGCGTTGAAGGGACGGGCATGGCGATCCCGACGCTCCGGTCCTTCCGCTGCCTGGTCCTTCTGGGCCTGGCGGCCGCCGGCGCCACCTGCCAGGCCATGAGCATTCGCGAGCTGCGCTTGCTCGAAGCCAACGAGAAGGACGGCAAGATCTACGCCAACTACTATCTGGTCGGCGTGGTCGAGGGCCTGCGTGAAGCCAGCGAGGCCGAGCAGCGCGCCGGGCAGAAGCCGCTGTTCTGCGTCAATGGCCGCCGGCTCGAGCCTGCGATGGCGCGCACGCTCTACCAGACCGAGCTGACACGCAACGCCGACAGCTACGAGGCCGACATGCCGGTGCAACTGGTGGTCTCGGCCGCCCTGCGCAACAGCTACCGCTGTCCCTGAATCGAATGACTTCCGCTTCCGACGACACCACCTCCGCCCTGGGCCGCATCCGCGCCGACGTCCAGTCGATGCACGCCTACGCCGTGCAGGACGCGCGCGGCCTGCTCAAGCTCGACGCCATGGAGAACCCCCACGGCCTGCCGCCTGCGCTGCAGACGGCGCTGGGCGAGCGCCTGGGCGCGCTGGCGTTGAACCGCTATCCTGGCCCGCGCAGCGCCGACCTGCAGCGGGCGCTGGTGGCCTACGCCGGCGTGCCCAAAGGCTTCGGGCTCATGCTCGGCAACGGCTCGGACGAGCTGATTTCGCTGCTCGCCATGGCCTGCGACCTTCCCGGGGCTGCGGTGCTCGCGCCCGAGCCCGGCTTCGTGATGTACGCGATGAGCGCCCGGCTGCAGGGCCTGCGCTTCGTGGGAGTGCCGCTCACGGCCGATTTCGAGCTCGACGAGGCCGCCATGCTCGCGGCCATCGAGCGCGAGAAGCCGGCCATCGTCTACCTGGCGTATCCCAACAACCCGACCGCCAACCTGTGGGACGACGCCGTGATCGAAAAGATCGTCCAGGCCCAGGGCGCCCAGGGCGGCCTGGTCGTTGTCGACGAGGCCTACCAGCCCTTCGCCTCGCGCAGCTACATCGACCGGATCGCGCGCCACGGCCATGTGCTGCTCATGCGCACCCTCAGCAAGTTCGGGCTGGCGGGCGTGCGCCTGGGCTACCTGATCGGCCCGCAGGTGCTGATCGCCGAGGTGGACAAGGTCCGCCCGCCCTACAACATCAGCGTGCTGAACTGCGAGTGCGCCCTGTTCGCGCTCGAGCATGCCGAGGTGTTCGCCGCGCAGGCGGCCCAGATTCGCGCCGAGCGCGCCCGAATCGTCGAGGCGCTGAGCCGCCTCTCGGCGGTCAAGAGCTGGCCCAGCGACGCCAACATGATCCTGGTGCGCGTGCCGGATGCCGCCCGGACCTTCGAGGGCATGAAGGCGCGCGGAGTGCTGATCAAGAACGTTTCTAAAATGCACCCACTGCTTGCGAACTGCCTGCGCCTGACCGTCGGAACCGCCGACGAGAATGCCCGGATGCTCGCGGCCCTCGAAGCCTCGCTATGAACACCCCCACGGCCCCCGAACCCGTCGTCAGCGCCGCTGCTGGCGCGCGGACCGCCTCCGTCACGCGCAACACGGCCGAGACGAAGATCACGGTCTCGGTCAACCTCGACGGCAGCGGCCGCTCGAAGCTCTCGACCGGCATCGGCTTCTTCGACCACATGCTGGACCAGATCGCCCGCCACGGCCTGATCGACCTCGAGATCGACTGCCAGGGCGACCTGCACATCGACGGCCACCACACGGTGGAGGACGTGGGCATCACCCTCGGCCAGGCCGTTTCCAAGGCCGTGGGCGACAAGAAGGGCATCCGCCGCTACGGCCACGCCTACGTGCCGCTGGACGAGGCGCTCAGCCGCGTGGTGATCGACTTCTCCGGCCGGCCCGGCCTGGTGATGCACGTGCCCTTCACCAGCGGCATGATCGGCAGCTTCGACAGCCAGCTCACCTACGAGTTCTTCCAGGGCTTCGTCAACCACGCTTTCGTCACCCTGCACATCGACAACCTCAAGGGCGTCAATGCGCATCACCAGTGCGAAACCGTCTTCAAGGCCTTCGCGCGCTCCCTGCGGGCGGCGCTCGAACTCGATCCGCGCTCGGCCGGCGTCATTCCTTCGACCAAGGGTTCCCTCTGAGCAGCAGCAAGAACACCGTCGCCGTCGTCGACTACGGCATGGGCAACCTGCGTTCGGTCTCGCAGGCGGTGCAGCATGCGGCCGACCAGGTCGGGGTGGAGGTCTTCGTGACCGCCGACCCCGAGGTGGTGCGCCGCGCCTCCCGCGTGGTGCTGCCGGGCCAGGGCGCCATGCCCGACTGCATGCGTGAGCTGCGCGACTCCGGGCTGCAGGAGTCGGTGCTGGAGGCGGCGGCTTCCAAGCCCCTTTTCGGCGTTTGCGTGGGCATGCAGATGCTGCTGTCAGCCAGCGACGAGGGCCCGACCGAGGGCTTGGGACTGATCCCCGGCCGGGTGCTCAAATTCGAGCTGGCCGGGCGAACCCAGCCCGACGGCAGCCGCTACAAGGTCCCCCAGATGGGCTGGAACCAGGTGCTGCAGACCCG
Source organism: Variovorax sp. Soil_C_17 (assembly GCF_057657265.1). NCBI lineage: Bacteria > Pseudomonadati > Pseudomonadota > Betaproteobacteria > Burkholderiales > Comamonadaceae > Variovorax > Variovorax sp. Soil_C_17. The sequence continues at coordinate 3,431 of NZ_JBDGIT010000012.1, read as the reverse complement.
GCCGCACCCTGTGTGGGCGGGGGTGCCGGATGGCAGCTACTTCTATTTCGTGCACAGTTTTTACGCACGCCCGGCGAACGTCCTCCACAGCGCAGGCGAGACGGAATACGGCGAACGCTTTACCGCCGCCATTGCACGCGATAATATTTTTGCAACCCAGTTCCACCCCGAGAAGAGCGCGGACCATGGGTTGCAGCTGTACCGAAACTTTCTCCACTGGAATCCCTGAAGCAGTTTTTTCGCTGCGCTTCATCGCTCGCGCCCTGCGCAAATCCCGCACCATGCTCCTCATTCCCGCGATTGACCTCAAGGATGGCCACTGCGTTCGCCTCAAGCAAGGCGACATGGCCCAGTCCACCATCTTCAGCGAAGACCCGGCCGCCATGGCGCGCCAGTGGATCGAGGCCGGTGCGCGGCGGCTGCACCTGGTCGACCTGAACGGCGCCTTCGCGGGCAAGCCGCAGAATCACGCCGCGATCAAGGCGATCCTGCGGGAGGTGGGTGACGACATCCCCGTGCAGCTGGGCGGCGGCATCCGCGACCTCGACACCATCGAGCGCTACATCGACGACGGCCTGCGCTACGTGATCATCGGCACCGCGGCGGTCAAGAACCCCGGCTTTTTGAAGGACGCCTGCAGTGCCTTCGGCGGCCACATCATCGTCGGCCTCGACGCCAAGGACGGCAAGGTCGCCACCGACGGCTGGAGCAAGCTCACCGGCCACGAGGTGGCCGATCTCGGCAAGAAGTTCGAGGACTATGGCGTCGAGTCGATCATCTACACCGACATCGGCCGCGACGGCATGCTCTCGGGCATCAACATCGATGCCACGGTGAAGCTGGCACAGGCGCTCACCATCCCGGTGATCGCGTCGGGCGGGCTGTCGAACATGGCCGACATCGACAAGCTCTGCGCCGTCGAGGCCGACGGCATCGAGGGCGTGATCTGCGGGCGTGCGATCTATTCGGGCGACCTGGACTTCGCAGCCGCGCAGGCGCGAGCCGACGAGCTGGCCGAACAGTAGACCCTGCGATCGGGCGTCGCGCCCTTCGCCACGCGCTCGGCAAGGCACGCCTGGTCAGGCCTGTCGTTTTCCCTTGTCTGCACGCGCCGGTGTTCGGGCACCGGTGTACTGGCCTGCGAATCATTTCTCGCTTTTTGTCGCGTCAGCACGACTGCGCCAACAGAAATTCCTAGCATTCCTCGGCCGCTGAATCCTCCGGGTTTCACGAATTGCGGCCTGAGCTTCCGGCGTGTGTACGGGGGCGCACGGGCCACGCTCAAGCGGCGTAGCCCTCCACGTGTGCACCGCGCGCGTGGGTCCCCGAACGACCCGTGAACTCCCCCCATGAACAGAACGCATCGCAGCCTTTGGAACACCTCACTGGGCGCCTGGGTCGCCGCCCCCGAGAACACCCGTGCGCGGGGCAAGCGCAGCGGCATTGCCAGGGCTTCGGCGCTGACGGCCGCCCTCTTGTTCGGCGGTATGCCTGCCGCGTATGCGTGCACCGCAGGCAACACCGCCGAACTGGCCGCCTGCATCACAGGCAACGACGCGGTCATCGATCTCACGGCCTCCATCACGTTGAGCGGGAATCTGCCCGTGCTTGAGCGCGACCTGACCATCAACGGCACCAGCCCCACCGGCCAGCGCTTCGTGCTCGATGGCGCCGGTCGGTTCCGAGGTTTTTTCATCGGCTCGGGCACCACCATCGTCAATGGCCTGACGATGCAGAACCTGCGCGCCCAAGGGGGACACGGTGGGACGGGCTCGTCGTCAGGCGGGGGCGGCATGGGTGCAGGCGGCGCGGTGTTCGTGGTCACCGGAGCAGGAGCCACCCTGAACGACGTAGTCATCCTGCGCAGCGGTGCGGTCGGTGGCAATGGCGGCAGCACAATGCCCGGTGAAGGCAGCGGTGGCGGTGGGGGCATGGGTGGGAATGGCGGCACAGTCGTTGCAGGAGCCAACTCGGCAGGCCGTGGCGGCGGCGGATTGTTCGACGACGGAGGCGCCGGGTCGGGTGCCACCTTCCTCGGCGGCAACGGCGGCGGGCCGAATGGCGGCCAAGGCGGAGACGGGGTGAGTGGGCAGAGCGGCGGCCTCTACACGGGGGGCGGAGGCGGCGGTGCGTCTTCAGTGGTGGTCGCTCAAACCAATGGCGGCAACGGCGGCTTGGGCGGCGGCGGCGGTGGCGGCGGCACCGGAACGATGTCATCCGAGGGAGGAAGCGGAGGATTCGGTGGTGGTGGGGGCGGCGGGGGTGCTGCCGCAAGGGGAGGGGCAGGCGGATTTGGCGGCGGGGGCGGCGGTGGCGACATCAGTGGGGCGACGATCGGCGGATTCGGGGGAGGCAGCGCTTCCGGCCGCCAAGGCGGCGGCGGCGCTGGCATGGGCGGTGCCGTTTTCGTCATGGACGGCGGCTCGCTCACGCTGGGCGGCAATAGCGAGGTGCGCGAAAACAGCGTGACGGGTGGTGGCGGTGCTCAACTCGGCTCGGCCTTCGGTGGCGGCATCTTCATGCAAGGTGCACTCAGCAAGCTTGTCTTTGCAACTGAGGTTCAACGGTGGCGGCCTGCGTACCACCGGTGCCTTCGCCACCGCGCGAAACATCGACATCGAGGCGGGCGGCGGCACCTTGCAGACTTACAGCGATCTTGCGGCGACCGGCATCGTCAGCGGCGCGGGGGCCTTGACCAAGACCGGTTCCGCGACGCTCAGTCTCACCGGCGAGAACACCTACAGCGGCGGCACCGATCTCAAGCAGGGCCGCATCGCTGTCGGCAGCGACCGCGCCCTGGGCACCGGCGAACTCGCCATGCATGAAGGCACCATCCTGCTCTTTGCCGCCGATGGGCTGACCTTGGCCAATCCCATCGCCTTCACCGACGCGGTCGATCCCTTCATCGATACCGGCCCTTTCACCGCCACCCTCACCGGCGCCATCACCGGGCCTGGCGATCTGAGCAAGATCGGCAGCGGCACCCTCATCCTCTCGGGTGCCAACACGTACACGGGCGCCACTGCGGTCACCGAAGGCACCTTGCGCGCCGGTGTGCCCAACACCTTCAGCCCGGCCTCGGCCCACAGCGTCGCCTCCGGCGCCAAGCTCGACCTCGCCGGCTTCAGCCAGAGCGTGGCGGGCCTCACGAACGCCGGGACCGTCTCGCTCATCGGCGCTGCGCCTGGTACCACCCTCACCGTCACCGGCCCCTACGTGGGCAACAACGGCCTCCTGCGCCTGGGCACCTACCTGGGAGACAGCGCCAGTGCGAGCGACCGGCTCGTCTTGAGCGGCCCGAGTGCCGTCGCCACTGGAAACACCACCGTGCAAGTCGTCAACCTCGGCGGCCTGGGTGCGCTCACCAGCGGCAATGGCATCGAGCTCGTGAGCGCCCTCGACGGCGCCACCACCACCGCGCAGAGCACCAA
>NZ_JBDGIT010000011.1:0-129834 GCF_057657265.1 Variovorax sp. Soil_C_17 | reverse complement strand
TCCACGCCGGTGGGCCAGCACCTGGCGCGCCGCTCGGCCGACACGCTCAAGAAGCTCTCGCTCGAGCTCGGCGGCAACGCACCCTTCATCGTGTTCGAGGACGCCGACATCGATGCGGCGGTGGAAGGCCTGATGGCGGCCAAGTTCCGCAATGGCGGGCAGACCTGCGTGTCGCCCAACCGCGTGTTCGTGCAGGCCCGGGTGCATGACGCCTTCGTGGACCGGCTGGCCGGGCGCGTCGGTGCGCTGAAGGTGGGCCCGGCGAGCGACGCAGCCTCGCAGATCGGGCCGATGATCAATGCGCGCGCGGTGGAGAAGATCGAGCGCCACGTGCAGGACGCGGTCACCAAGGGCGCCCGGGTGCTCGCCGGTGGCAAGCGCCTCGCCGAGCTGGGCCCGAACTATTACGCGCCCACGGTGCTGGTGAACGCCGACGCCACGATGGCCTGCAGCTGCGAGGAGACCTTCGGGCCGGTGGTGCCGGTCACGCGCTTCGACAGCGAGGCCGAGGTGATCGCGGCGGCCAACGACACGCCCTTCGGGCTGGCGGCGTACTTCTACTCGCAGGACGTGCGCCGGATCTGGCGCGTGGCCGAGGCGCTGCAGACGGGCATCGTGGGGGTCAACGAAGGCGCCCTCGCCGCCGAGGCCGCCCCCTTCGGCGGCGTCAAGGCCTCGGGCTACGGACGCGAGGGCTCGGTGCACGGGCTGGACGACTACCTGCACATCAAGTACGTGTGCCAGGGCGGGCTTTCGTAGGCGAGCAGGCAAAAAAAAACGCGGGCAATGCGCCCGCGCCGTTCATTCCGGTCGAAACCGGACTCAGACCGCCATGATCGACACCGACTTGGTGTTGAGGTAGGCCTCCATCGCCTCCGGTCCGCCCTCGGAGCCGTAGCCCGAGTCCTTGATGCCGCCGAAAGGCATCTCAGGCGAAGGCGCGGCCGGCTGGTTGATCCACAGCATCCCGACCTCCACCTGCTGCGACAGCAGGTGCGCGTTCTTGATCGAGCGGGTGAAGGCGTAGCCCGCCAGGCCGAAAGGCAGGCGGTTGGCCTCGGCGATGGCCTCTTCCAGCGTGTCGAAGCCGCGGATGGCGGCCACCGGGCCGAAGGGCTCGTTGTTGAACACGTCGGCGTCCAGCGGCACGTCCGTCAGCACGGTGGGCGCGAAGAAGTTGCCCGACGAGCCCACGCGCTCGCCGCCGGTCGCCACGGTCGCGCCCTTGCTGCGCGCGTCGTCCAGCACCTGGGCCATGGCCGCGAGGCGGCGCGCATTGGCCAGCGGCCCGAGGGTCGTGCCCTCGGCCAGGCCATCGCCGAGCTTGAGGGCTTCGGCATGCTTGACCAGCGCCTGCGCGAATTCGGCCTTGATGCTGTTGTGCACCAGGAAGCGCGTGGGCGAGATGCACACCTGCCCCGCATTGCGGAACTTGGCACCACCCGCAGCCTTGACCGCCAGGGCGAGGTCGGCATCGTCGGCGACGATCACCGGCGCATGGCCGCCCAGCTCCATGGTGGCGCGCTTCATGTGCTGGCCGGCCAGCGCAGCGAGCTGCTTGCCCACCGGGGTGGAGCCGGTGAAGGTGACCTTGCGGATGATGGGGTGCGCGATGAGGTAGCTCGAGATCTCGGCCGGGTTGCCGAACACCAAGCCCACGGTGCCGGGCGGCACGCCGGCGTCGACGAAGGCCTGCAGCAGCGCTGCGGGCGAGGCCGGGGTCTCTTCGGGCGCCTTGGCCAGGAAGGAGCAGCCGGTGGCCAGCGCGGCGCCGAGCTTGCGCACGACCTGGTTGATGGGGAAGTTCCAGGGCGTGAAAGCGGCCACGGGGCCCACCGGCTCCTTGAGCACCAGCTGCTGCGCTGCCAGGTTGCGCGAGGGCACGATGCGTCCGTAGACGCGGCGCCCTTCGTCGGCGAACCACTCGATGATGTCGGCGCCCGCCAGCACCTCGCCGCGCGCCTCGACGAAGGGCTTGCCCTGCTCCAGCGTCAGGAGGCGGGCGATCTCGGGGGCACGCTCGCGCAGCAAGCCCGCGGCACGGCGCATGGTGGCGGCGCGCTCGTTGGCGGGGATCTTGCGCCAGGCCAGGAAGCCGCGCTGCGCGGCTTCGAGGGCGCGGTCGAGGTCGGCGATGCCGGCGTGCGCGACCTTGCCGATGGGCTTGCCGGTGGCCGGGTTGACGACGTCCAGGGTCTTGCCGCTCGCGGCGTCGCACCATTCGCCATTGATCAGCAGGCGGGTGTCAACGTAGCTCGATGTGCTCATGTCGGTCCTTGGGTTCTTTCAGGGGGAGTTGATGCCGGATTCGGACGGGAGCGGGCGCGAGGCCGTCCCGTGCGTCATTGTCGCCCGGCTCGGCGGGCCGCTCCCGCGGGCGGCGCAAAGCCCCTTGCGCCTGAGCTTCACGTCGCGGGACCGGGGGCGTTGTCGTGGACACAAAAAAGCCCGCCTCGGGTGAGGCGGGCTTTTGCAGGAGATCGACGCTTCAGCGGGTGGGCTTGAAGGCGCGGCGCTGGCCGTCGCGCGGCGCGAAGGCCTTGCCGGCCCCATGCGCGCCGCCGTTGCCGCGGGGGGCACCAGCACCGGCGCGCGGGGCGCTGTCGCCCCAGCCGGACTTGCGGCCGTAGCCACCGGCCTCGTCACGGCCCCTGCCCTGCCCCTGGCCCGGGGCCTGGCCCTGGAAGCCGCGCGAAGGCGCATGGCCACGCGCCGGGCCGCGGTCGTTGAAGCCGCTGGCATTGGCATAACCGGCGCGCGGGCCGCCGAACTTGCGGTCGCGCGAATGGTTTTCGCGGTTCTCGCGGCCGCGGCCGCCGAAGTCGCCCTGCGGACGGGCCTGCGGGAAGCGCTGCTGCGGCTCCAGGCCGGGGATCACCTCGGCAACGAAGGGCTGGCGGCTGTAGGCCTCGATGTCGAAGATCTTGCGGCGGTCGCGGAACTCCGCGAAGGTCACGGCCAGGCCGTCGCGCCCGGCGCGGCCGGTGCGGCCGATGCGATGGGTGTAGTCCTCGGCCTTCATCGGCAGGCCGAAGTTGAAGACGTGGGTGATGGTCGGCACGTCGATGCCCCGCGCGGCCACGTCGGTCGCCACCAGGATCTGCACCTGGCCCTGGCGCAGCGCCATCAGCCGGCGATTGCGCAGGCCCTGGCTCAGCGCGCCGTGCAGCGCCACGGCGCTGAAGCCGCCCTGCTGCAGGTCGCCGGCGAGGCCGTCGCATTCGACCTGCGTGCTGCAGAAGACGATGGCCTGGTTGATGCTGGTGTCGCGCAGCCAGTGGTCGAGCAGCTTGCGCTTGTGCTGGGCGTTGTCCGCCCAGAACAGCACCTGCTTGATGTTGGCGTGCTTTTCCTGCGGGGTGTCGATGGTCACGCGCTGCGGCTCGCGCATCACGCGCTGTGCCAGCTGCTGGATGCGCGGCGCGAAGGTGGCGCTGAACATCATGGTCTGCTGGCGCTCGATGGTGAGCTGGTTGACTTCGGCCAGGTCGTCGGCAAAGCCGAGGTCCAGCATGCGGTCGGCCTCGTCGACCACCAGGAACTTGACCTGGTCGAGCTTGATCTGCATCGAGCGCTGCAGGTCGAGCAGCCGGCCGGGCGTGGCGACCACGAGGTCGGCGTTCTGCAGGCGGGCGATCTGCAATTGGTAGGGCATGCCGCCCACCACATTGGCGATGCGCAGGCCCCGGCAGTGCTTCACCAGGTCGATGGCGTCGTGCGCCACCTGCTGGGCCAGCTCGCGCGTGGGGCACAGCACCAGGGCGCCGGGGGTGGCGGCCTTGAAGTGGCGCGGGTTGGTCGGGTCCTTGCGCTTGCTCTTCTTGGGCAGCGCTTCGCCGCGCGCAGCGGCTTCGGCGGCCTGGCGCTGATGCTCGGCCTTGGCCGCGGCCGCGGCTTCGGCCTGGTGCTGCAGCAGGGTGTGGAGCACGGGCAACAGGAAGGCGGCGGTCTTGCCGCTGCCGGTCTGGCTGGAGACCATCAGGTCGACGAAGCGGGCGGCGCCGTCGGTGCCGCCAGCGCCCATGGCGCGCGGGATGGCCTGCGCCTGCACGGCGGTGGGCTGGGTGAAGCCGAGGTCTTCGACGGCGGCGATCAGTTCGCTCGCGAGGCCCAGTTGAACGAAGCCGTTGGGTTGCTTGGGCTCGGCCGCTTCGACGGCGTCGAGTGCCTCGAAGACTTCGAATGTTTCGGTGTGGGGGGTGGAAGGCGACTCGCCGCGGGCGGCAGCAAAGTCATCGGATTGCGCAGGCACGAACTCGCCCTGCGCTTCAAAAGCGTCGGTCATCTAAAAAATCCAAGTGCGGGCGCCGCCGTGAGCGGCACCCCGTCGGGTGGCGAAAACATCAACCATCCAACGACATTTCAGCCTGGGCTGACGCCTTGGCTGCGGCCCATTCGATCGGGCGCGGTGTGCAAGATAGGGAGATGCGAGAAGCGCTTCGGGCACCTTATTGAAAGGCATCCTCCAAAGCGAAGCCTGCGATTATTGCATGGCTTCGGGGTTTTCACCTAATCCTGCAGGCGCAGGAAGGTATCGCGATAGTGCGCCAACTCCTCGATCGACTCGTGCACGTCGGCCAGCGCGGTGTGGGCCTGCTGCTTCTTAAAGGCGTTGTAGGCGGCCGGCTTCCAGCGCTTGGCGAGCTCCTTGAGCGTGCTGACGTCGAGGTTGCGATAGTGGAAGTACGCCTCCAGCTTGGGCATGAACTTGACCAGGAAGCGCCGGTCCTGGCCGATGGTGTTGCCGCACATCGGCGAGCCGTTCTTCGGGATGTAGCGCGAGATAAATTCGAGCAGCTGCTGCTCCGCCGCCGCCTCGTCCAGCGTGGAGGCCTTGACCTTGTCGATCAGCCCGCTGCGGCCGTGCGTGCCCTTGTTCCAGGAATCCATGCCGTCGAGAACTTCGTCGGTCTGGTGGATCACCAGGACCGGGCCGTCGATGCGCGGCGTCAGCTCGGGGCCGGTCACGACCACGGCGATCTCGAGCAGGCGCTCTTTCTCGGGGTCGAGGCCGCTCATCTCGCAGTCGAGCCAGACGAGGTTCTGGTCGCTCTTCTTGAGGGTGGTGGCGGTCGCGGCCGCGGTCGTGGCGATGGAATCGGGCATCGGCCGATTGTCGTCGATGACCCTGTGCTTGAACGGGGCTGCCTGCGGGCTAAACTCGCTGCGCCATGGCCTCTCCCCTGCCCGCTTCGCTGCTGCTGACCCTCGCCTTCGCGCTCGCGCTGGTCGCCGGCCTGATCGTGAAATTCTGGCTGGCCACCCGGCAGATCCGCCATGTGGCACGCCACCGCGACGCGGTGCCTGCGGCCTTCGCGCAGGCCATCACGCTCGCGGCCCACCAGAAGGCGGCCGACTACACCATCGCCAAGACCCGCTTCGGCCTGCTCGAGATGGTCTGGGGCGCCATGGCGCTGCTGGGCTGGACGTTGCTGGGCGGCCTGGACTGGCTCAACAAGCTGCTGCTCGACGCCCTGGGCGGCGGCATGTGGCAGCAGCTCGCGCTGCTCGCCGCCTTCGCGCTGATCGGCGGGCTGCTCGAGCTGCCCTTCACCCTGTGGCAGACCTTCCGGCTGGAGGAACGCTTCGGCTTCAACAAGATGACCTGGCGGCTCTGGTTGGCCGACAGCGTCAAGGCGCTGCTGCTGGGGGCGGCGATCGGCCTGCCGATCGCCGCGCTGATCCTCTGGCTCATGGGCGCGGCCGGCCAGTTGTGGTGGCTGTGGGCCTGGGGCGCGTGGATGGGCTTCAACCTGTTGCTGATGCTGGTCTACCCGACTTTCATCGCACCGATCTTCAACAAGTTCCAACCGCTGGACGACGCCACGCTCAAGACCCGCGTCACCGCGCTGATGAAGCGCTGCGGCTTCGCGGCCAAGGGCCTGTTCGTGATGGACGGCAGCACGCGCAGCGCCCATGCCAACGCCTACTTCACCGGCTTCGGCGCCAGCAAGCGCGTGGTCTTCTACGACACGCTGCTGCGCCAGCTCAACGCGGGCGAGGTGGAGGCTGTGCTGGCGCACGAGCTGGGACACTTCAAGCACCGGCACGTGCTCAAGCGCATGGCGGCGATGTTCGCGCTGAGCCTGGCCGGCTTCGCGCTGCTGGGCTGGCTGTCCGGCCACGCCTGGTTCTATACGGGGCTGGGCGTGCAGCCCAACATGACGGCACCCAACGATGCACTGGCGATCCTGCTGTTCATGCTGGCGGTGCCGGTGTTCGGCTTCTTCGTGGCGCCGCTGCCGGTCCTGATCTCGCGCCGGCACGAGTTCGAGGCCGACGCCTATGCGGTCGCCCAGACCAGCGGCGCCGACCTGTCACGGGCGCTGCTCAAGCTCTACCAGGACAACGCCTCGACGCTCACGCCCGACCCGGTGTTCGTCAAGTTCTACTACTCGCACCCGCCCGCCTCCGAGCGCCTCGCGCGCATGGCGGCGGCCTGAACCTCCGACCCCTGGAAAGACGATCATGAGCAGCATGCTGAAGCCCATCGACTGGAAGACGAAGACGCGCCGCGCGCTGAGCGCGACGGAGATCGTGTCCCACCTGGCCCGCGTGGACGGATGGAAGCTCACCGGCGACGGCGCCGATGTCGCGATCGAGAAGACCTTCAGCTTCTCCAACTACTTCGAGACCATCGCCTTCGTGAATGCGCTGGCGATGGTCGCGCACAAGCAGGACCACCATCCCGATCTCTCGGTGCACTACAACCGCTGCGTTGTGCGTTTCAACACGCACGACGTGGGCGGCCTCTCGGGCACCGACTTCGATTGCGCGGCGCAGGCGGATGCCCTGCTGGCCGCCTGAGCCGATGGACCGCCCCCTTGGCTAAACCCGCGCGCCCCCGGCCGCGCGGCGATGCCGAGGGGCAGACGGCACGGCGCGACGGACTCGTCGTCGCCAGCCACGGCCGCCACTGCGTGGTCGAGACGCCCGAGGGCGAGCGCGTCATCTGCCATCCGCGTGGCAAGAGGAGCCAGGCCGTGGTTGGCGATCGCGTGCGCTGGCAGGCCAGCGAGGACGAGGGCACCATCGAGGAAGTGAAGCCGCGCAGGAACCTGTTCTATCGGCAAGACGAGATCCGCACCAAGTCCTTCGCGGCGAACCTCGACCAGGTGCTGATCCTGATCGCGGCCGAGCCCGAGTTCTCAGAGACACAGCTGGCGCGTTCGCTGATCGCCGCCGCGGCCGAGCGCATCGCGCCCATCATCGCGCTCAACAAGAGCGACGTGGTGGGGCCCTTCGAGCGGGCCTGGGAGCGGCTCGCTCCCTATCGCCGCATGCACCACGGCGTACTGCCGCTGTCGCTCAAGGCCTCGCCCGAGGTCGATCGCGCAACCCTGATGAAGCTGCTGGCCGGCAAGACCACTCTGGTGCTCGGCCCCTCCGGCGTGGGCAAGAGCACGTTGACCAACCTGCTGGTGCCCGCTGCGCGCGCCACCACGGCCGAGATCTCGCAGGCGCTCAACTCGGGCAAGCACACCACGACCACCACCACCTGGTACTGGGTGGACGACGAACGCAGCACCGCCCTGATCGATTCGCCGGGCTTCCAGGAGTTCGGGCTGAACCACATCGAGCCGATGCAACTCGCCCAGCTCATGCCCGACATCGCCGAGCACGCCGGCAAGTGCAAGTTCTACAACTGCACGCACCTGCACGAGCCGGGCTGCGGCGTGATCCCGCAGGTGACCTCGCCGGGCCATCCGGGGCCGATCAGCCCCTCGCGCTACCGCATCTATGGCGAGCTCTTCGCCGAACTGAGCCAGCCCCGCCATCGATGAAAGTGCTGCTGTATTCCCATGTCTTCCATCCCTCGGTCGGCGGCGTCGAGACCGTGTCGCGCGCGCTGGTCGAGGGCTTCGTGGCCCGCGGTGTCGATTGCAAGGTGGTCACGCAGACGGCGACCGGCGAAGGCGAGGATTTCCCTTTCGAGGTGATCCGGCAGCCCTCGGGCCAGCGCGTGCGCGAGCTGCTTCGCTGGGCCGACGTGGTGCTGTTCAACGGCGCGAGCCTCGCGCTGCAGCCCTGGGTGCTGCTGTATCGCAAGCCCTTCGTCTGGGTGCATGTGGGCTACCAGGCCAGTTGCATCGACGGCGCGGGCTGGGTCGACGGCAAGCCTGCGCCGCTGGCGCCCTTCGCTTCCTTTCTTTTTCACGCGCGCCGCAGCGGTTACGCGAGCGCGACCAAGGAAGGCTTGAAGCTGCTGTTGCGTCGCAGCGTCGCCAGGTTCGGCGTGACGCGCAACGTTGCCATCACCGAGTGGATGAACCAGGCGCTGCCGCTGCCGCGGCAGGTGCAGATCTACAACCCCTTTCCGATCGAGCGCTTTCGGGCGGCCGATCGAGAAGGCGCCGAGTACGAGTTCTTCTACATGGGACGGATGGTGCAGGAAAAAGGCGTCGACACCTTGATCCGCGCCTTCGCGAAGCTGCTCCAGCGCCACCCCGGCCGGCCGCGCTTGCTGCTGATCGGGGATGGCGGCGCCCGCCCCGAGATCGAGCGCCTGGTCTCGGAACTGGGCGTCGCCCCCTCGGTACGCTTCGTCGGCGCCCAGTCCGGCGAAGGCCTGGTCGAGTGGGTCTCGAAGGGGTTGATCGGCGTGATCCCCTCGGTGTGGTACGAGCCCATGGGCGGCGTCGCGGTGGAGCTGCTGGCGGCCGGCAAGAGCTTGATCGTATCGGCCCAGGGCGGGCTGGCCGAATGCGTGGGCGATGCCGGGCTGACCTTTCCGAACGGTGACGATGAAGCGCTGGCCGCGCAGATGCAGCGCGTGCTGGACGATCCTGCCCTGCGCGCGGCGCAAGCGGCGAAGGCGCGCGAACGTGCGGCGAGCTTCATGCCCGGGCGCTTCGTCGCCCAGTACATCGAGATGCTGGAAGGGATCGCGCGCAGGGCCTGAAACGCCGAGCGCCTCAGCCCAGGATGTCCGCCAGCGCATCGACCAGCGCGCTGCACTGATCGCGCGTGCCGATGCTGATGCGCAGGTACTGCGCGATGCGCGGCTTGTCGAAATGCCGCACCAGCACTGCACGGGCGCGCAATGCGGCAGCGAGCGCCGCCGCATCGTGCGCGGGGTGGCGCACGAAAAGGAAATTGGCCTGCGAAGGCAGCACCTCGAAATCCAGGTCCTCGAGCTGCAGCGTCAGGCCCTCGCGGATGTCCATGACCTCGTGCCGCGTGTGGGCGAACCAGGCCTCGTCCTCGATCGCGGCGATGGCGCCGGCGCTGGCGAGCCGGTCGAGCGGGTAGGAGTTGAAGCTGTTCTTCACCCGCTGCAGCGCCTCGATCAGATGCGCCTGCCCGCAGGCGAAGCCCACGCGCAGGCCGGCGAGCGAGCGCGACTTGGACAGGGTCTGCACCACCAGCAGGTTGGGGTGCCGGTCGATCAGCGGCAGCGAGCTCTCGCCGCCGAAATCGACATAGGCTTCATCCACCAACACCACGTGCCGCGGGCATGCCGCGAGCAGGCGTTCGATGGCATCGAGCGGCAGCCCGATGCCTGTCGGTGCATTCGGGTTGGCGATCACGACGCCCGCGCATCCGCCGGCAGCGCGGGCTGCCATTGCGGGGATGTCGATGCGCAGCTCCTCGTCGACCGGCAGCAGCTCGCAGGCGATGCCGTAGAGCTGTGCATAGACGCGGTAGAAGCTGTAGGTGATGTCCGGGATCAGCAGCGGCTCGACCTGCTGAAAGAAGGCGAAGAAGGCGTGGGCCAGCACTTCATCGGAGCCGTTGCCCGCGAACACTTGCGAGCAGTGCAAACCGTGGCGCGCGGCGATCGTCTCGCGCAGCGCCACCGATTCGGGGTCGGGGTAGCGCTCGAGTCCCTCCGAGGCGGCCCACTCGATGGCGTCGAACACCTGCGGCGATGGTCCGAATGGGTTCTCGTTGGTATTGAGCTTCACCAGCTTCGCAATGCGCGGCTGCTCGCCCGGCACATAGGGTTCGAGCGCCGCGATGCGCGGACTCCAGAAGCTAGGGACGCTGCTGCTCAACGGGACGATCCGATCAGCCCAGCAGCCGCGCCAGCGTGAGCAGCGCCAGCAGCACCATCCACATCACGACCGAACGCCAGACCAGGCCGACCACGCTGCGCAGATGACCCGGCTCGGGCTCGCGTCCCGGGGTGCTGCCGCTGTCGGGACCGCGCGCGCCGGCCACCGGATCGCCGGCCTGGGCACGCGACAAGGGGTCGGTCAGCGGCACGGGGCTCAAGGTGCCGCCGCCCAGCCTCACATTGACCGCGCCAGAGGTCGCGGCCAGGATCACGCCGTCGTTCTCGTTGGGAAAGCGCCGGGCGTCGTTGCGCCAGCAGTCGATCGCCTCCTCGAAACTGCCCACCACGGCAAAGCCGATCGCCGTGATGCGGGCGGGTACCCAGTCGATCACGGCCCAAGCCTGGTCGGCCGCCTTCTGCACCCACACGCTGGAAGGTTGGACCGAGGCATTGTTCTTGTGCGCCCAGTAACGCGAAACGAATTCGCTCATGCGGTAGAACACGGCGCCGGCCGGCCCCAGGCCGAAGGCCGCGAGGATCGAGAACCAGGCCAGCACGCCGAACACGTGGCGGTGCGCCGCGATCACCGAGTGCTCGATCACATGGCGCACGATCTCGCTGCGCGGCAAGTCGGCCGCATCCACGCGCTGCCAGTGGGCGAGCAACGAGCGGGCCAATGCCTCGTCCCCGATGTCCAGGGCATCGCGGATGCCGGTGAAATGGTGGCTGAACTGCCTGAAACCCAGCGTGACGTAGAGGATCGCCACGCTCCACAGTACGGCGAAAGGCAGGCCCAGCGTGAGCACGAGCAACCAATGCACGCCGAGCGCGAGCACCGTGGGCACCAGCACCGCCAGAGCCCAGGCAACCCACCCGTGATGCGGCTTGCCGGCGTCGAAGTTGCGGCTGGTCCAGCGCGTCCAGGCCAGAACGCCGCCGTACACCGGGTTGTGGTAGGCGAGCGGCCGCACCTGCTCGATCAGCAAGGCGCACAGGATCGCGAAGAAGCTCATCCTTCTGATGATAGCGAGTGGCCCCTGCCGCCCTGCTGCAGCGGTTACGCTGACGTCAGCAGATCAGGCAGCCAGAAAGCGGTACAGGTTGCGCAGCATGCCGGCGGTCGCGCCCCAGACATAGCGCTCGTGCGGGCCGTCCTGATAGGGCATCGAGAACCACTCGCGCGACTTGAGCTCGTCGTCGATCAGGGCGTGGCGACGGTGGTTGGCCGGATCCATCAGGTAGGCCAGCGGCACCTCGAAGGCCTCGGCGACTTCATACGGATTGAGAGTCAGCTCGAAGTCCGGATGCACCAGGCCGACCACCGGCGTCACGATGAAGGAGGTGACGGTCGTGTAGGTCGGCAGCTTCCCCAGCACTTCGATGTACTCGGCCGACAGGCCGACCTCTTCCCACGCTTCGCGCAAGGCCGCCGCCGAGACGTTCGCGTCCTCGGGGTCGACCCGGCCGCCGGGGAAGGCCACCTGGCCCGAATGCGTCGACAGGTGGGCGGTCCGCTCGGTCAGGAGCACGGTGGGCGCCTCCCGCATCACGATCGGGACCAGCACCGCAGCCTGCGCAGGCGGGCGGCTCGTCAGCTGCGGCTCGCGCCGCAACTCGGGCGTCCAGGCGGGTGGAGCCGCAAAGCGCGCACGCAGGGCCCCTGCATCGAAATGAGCGGCCGGAATGGCCGGGAGCGCGGTATCGACAGCGATCACCGGCACCTGGCGCGGGTCGAAAGAGGGCAGCGCCGACGGCAGGACGGCATTGACGGTCTCTTCGGCGGGGGCGGCGCGCATGGCGGGTGATGAAGCGGTCAAGTAAGGGATGTACCGAGTAAAACGCAAAACCGCGTCGCCTGTGACGGGCGACGCCACGATAAAAATCACGATCGCCCCGATTCGTCGGGGCACCAACGCAAAAAGCCGCCTGGAGTGGCGGCTTTTTGCACGGCGGGAGGCACTGTTTACTGAGCAGCCGCTGCGGAGGACTTGCCGGGCAGCTTTTCCTTGATGCGTGCCGAACGGCCGCTGCGCTCGCGCAGGTAGTACAGCTTGGCGCGGCGCACATCGCCGCGGCGCTTGACTTCGATGCCGGCGATCAGCGGGCTGTAGGTCTGGAAGGTACGTTCGACGCCCTCGCCGCTGGAGATCTTGCGCACCGTGAAGCCGCTGTTGAGGCCGCGGTTGCGCTTGGCGATCACCACGCCTTCGTAGGCCTGCACGCGCTTGCGATTGCCTTCGACGACGTTCACGCTGACGATGACCGTGTCACCGGGCATGAAATCGGGAATCTTCTTGCCGAGCCTGGCGATTTCTTCCTGCTCGAGGGTCTGGATGAGGTTCATGGCTTTCCTGGATTCGATCGTGCACGCGCTACACAAGGGGCGTCTTGCAATCCGGAAAGATCGGGGCGACGCGGCCGGCAGAGGATCGGGGAACCAAAGATTATAGCTTTTTCTTGAGCGCCTTCTCATCCGCCGCGCTCAGCCGGCCGGCGGCGCGCGCCGCCTCGACCAGTTCGGGCCGCTTCTGCGCGGTGATGGCAAGCCGCTGGTCGCGCCTCCAACGCTCGATCTGCTCGTGATGGCCCGAGAGCAGCACCGGCGGCACGCCCTGCCCTCTCCATTGTTCGGGCCGGGTGTAGTGGGGACAGTCGAGCAGGCCGTCCAGCGCCGGATTGAAGCTGTCCTGGATATGGCTGGCCTCGTCGCCCAGCACGCCCGGCTGCAGCCGGGCCACCGCGTCCAGCAGCGCCATGGCGGGGACCTCGCCGCCCGAGAGCACGAAATCGCCCAGGCTCAATTGATGCGTGACCCGCGCGTCGATGAAACGCTGGTCGATGCCCTCGTAGCGGCCGCACACCAGGACCGCGCCCTCGCCGGCGGCCCAGTGCTCGACGGCTTCGTGCCGCAGCGCTTCGCCGATGGGCGAGAACAGGATCACCGGAACCGCCGCTCCACGGGCGGCCAGCGCCGCGTCGAGGCAAGCCGACAGGGGCTCGGCCATCATGACCATGCCCGGCCCGCCGCCGAAGGGGCGGTCGTCGATGCGCCGGTAGTTGCCTTCGGCAAAATCGCGCGGGTTCCACAGCACGACTTCGACCTGGCCGGTCTCGAAAGCGCGGCGCGTCACGCCGCTCGCGAGGAAGGGCGCAAACAGCTCGGGGAACAGGGTGATGACGTCGAAGCGCATGGGCGCCGGGGACCGATGTGGCTCAGTAGTCGGGCTGCCAGTCGACCGTGATCAGCCGGCCCGGCAGGTCCACCTTGTCGACGAAGGCCGAGACGAAAGGGATCATGCGCTCGACCGGCTTGCCGGCCTCCAGCGCATCCAGCACCAGCGTGGTCTGCGGTCCGGTGGCCAGCAGCTCGCGCACCGCGCCGAGCGCAACGCCCTCGCGGTTCACGACGGGAAGGCCGATCAGGTCGACCCAGTAGTACTCGTCATCCGCGGCGGTGGGAAAGCTCGAGCGCGGCACGAACACGCGCGCGCCGCGCAGGGCCTCGGCCGCGTTGCGGTCAGGCACGTCCTCGGAGGAGGCGACGATGCAGTCGGAATGTTCCTTGGCCTCGCGGATCGCAAGCCGGAACGCGCCGGTCGTCTTGCCGCCGGGCGGCTGCAGGAACCAACGTTTGGAGGAGAAAAGCGCCTCGGGCCGGGCGCTGTGGGGCAGGACCTTGAACCAGCCCTTGATGCCCCAGGCATCGGCGATGCGCGCCACTTCGATCGCATCCGCCGGCAGTTCGGCGGGTTCGAGCGTGGGCAGCATCGCCGGAACGGGCGGCTTAAGCGGCCGCCTTGGGGGCCGCGGCAGCGGCCTGCTTGATCAGGCGGGTGACGGTGGGCGAGGCTTGCGCGCCGACACCCTTCCAGTAGGCCAGGCGATCCTGCGCAATGCGGATGCTTTCCTCGTTGTCCTTGGCGGTCGGGTTGTAGAAACCCAGGCGCTCGATGAATCGGCCGTCGCGGCGCACGCGCTTGTCCGACACGACGATGTTGAAGAACGGACGACCTTTGGAGCCGCCGCGGGAGAGTCGGATCACGACCATGATTTATCCTTCGGGTGGTGCGACGAACACTGAAATCGGTTCGCCCACGGAGTTCTTCCAGCGTCGAGACACGCGACATGGCCACCCGGCCAGCGCACGCTGAAAAGCCCGCGATTATAGCCCGAGCGACATTTCCCACCATTGCCGGCCTCTGCCGGACCTTCCGATGACCGCCATCCGCCCCAGCCGCGACGAAGACATCGCCGCGATCACCGCCATCTACGCCCACCACGTGCTGCACGGCACAGGCACCTTCGAGACCGAGCCCCCCACGGCGGCCGACATGGCGGCACGGCGGGCCGACGTTCTCGCGAAGAAGCTGCCCTACCTCGTGGCCGAGCGCAACGGCGAGCTTATGGGCTTCGCTTACTGCAATTGGTTCAAGCCCCGCCCGGCCTATCGTTTCTCCGCCGAGGACTCGATCTACCTGGCCGAGGCCGCGCGCGGCCAAGGCATGGGCGCGCAGCTGCTGGCGGCCTTGATCGAGGCGGCCGAGGCGGCCGGCGTGCGCAAGCTGATCGCGGTGATCGGCGACTCGGCCAACGGCGGCTCCATCGGCGTGCACCGTGCGCAAGGCTTCGAGCAGGTGGGCGTGCTGAAGAACTGCGGCTGGAAGTTCGGCCAATGGCGCGACGTGGTCCTGATGGACAGGGTGCTGGGCCAGGGCAGCGAGACGAGCCCCGAATGAAGAACAAGACCGTGGCCGCCTGGCTAGCCTTCCTCGGCGGCCCGCTGGGCCTGCACTGCTTCTACCTGCGCGGCTTCGGCAGCATGCTGGGGTGGCTGCTCCCCATTCCGACGGCGCTGGGGCTCTACGGCATCGAGCGCGTGCGCCTCTATGGCGTGGACGACGCCTGGAGCTGGCTGCTGCTGCCGCTGTTGGGCTTCACCATCGCGGGCTGCGCCCTCACCGCCATCGTTTATGGCCTGATGACGCAGGAGAAATGGAACGCACGCTACAACGCCGGCGCACCGCCCGATGCGACGCCCGGGCGCAGCAACTGGCTCACCATCGGCGCCGTCGTGCTGGCCCTGTTCTTCGGCAGCACCATCCTGATGGCCAGCATCGCCTTCAGCTTCCAGCGCTTTTTCGAGCACCAGATCCAAGAGGGCCGCAGGATCTCTCAGTAGCCTGAGATCAGAAGACCTGCAGCCCGATCCAGTACGCAACCGCCGCCACGAAGGCCGAGGCCGGGATCGTGAAGATCCAGGCCCAGACGATGTTGCCGGCCACCCCCCAGCGCACTGCGCTGGCGCGCTGCGTCGAGCCCACCCCGACGATGGCGCCGGTGATGGTGTGCGTGGTCGACACCGGGATGCCCAGGGCCGTGGCGAGGAACAGCGTCAGCGCCCCGCCCGTCTCGGCGCAGAAGCCGCCCACCGGCTTGAGCTTGGTGATCTTCTGGCCCATGGTCTTGACGATGCGCCAGCCGCCGAACATGGTGCCCAGCGCGATTGCCGCGTAGCAGGTCGCGATGGTCCAGGCCGGTGGGGCTTCGGCCGTGGCGGCCGCATGTCCGGTCGCGATCAGCAGCATCCAGATGATGCCGATGGTCTTCTGGGCATCGTTGCCGCCGTGGCCCAGGCTGTAGGCGCCGGCCGAGACCAGCTGCAGCGTGCGGAACCACCGGTCCACGCGCGAGGGCGTCGAGCGGCGGAACGCCCAGGCGACGAACACCATCATCATCGAGCCGAGCAGGAAGCCCAGCAACGGAGACACGAAGATGAAGGCCACGGTCTTCCAGATGCCCGCGGCGACGAGCGAGCCGGCCCCGGCCTTGGCGATGACCGCGCCCACGATGCCGCCGATCAGCGCATGCGAGGAGCTGCTGGGAATGCCGTAGTACCAGGTGACGAGGTTCCAGCTGATGGCGCCCACCAGCGCCCCGAAGACCACGTGCACGTCGACCACCCCGGGCTGCACGATGCCCTTGCCGACCGTGGCCGCCACGCTGAGATGGAAGACGAAGACCGCGATCAGGTTGAAGAAGGCGGCGAAGACCACCGCATGGCCCGGCTTCAGCACGCCGGTGGACACGACTGTGGCGATCGAATTCGCCGCGTCGTGAAAGCCGTTCATGAAGTCGAATGCGATGGCCAGCGCGACCAGCAACACCACCACCCAGAGGGCGACCTGCACCGTTGCCATTCGGCGCCCGCGCTCAGGAATTCTCGAGGACGATGCCCTCGATCACGTTGGCCACATCCTCGCACTTGTCGGTGATCCGCTCGAGCAGCTCGTAGATCGCCTTGAGCTTGATCACCTCGCGGACGTCCGGCTCCTCGCGGAACAGCTTGCTCATGGCGCTGCGCAACACGCGGTCGGCGTCGGATTCGAGGCGGTCGATCTCCTCGCAGGTCTTGAGCGCGGCTTCGGCCGTGGCCGGCTCGCTCACCCTGCCAAGAAACTTGACCGCGTCCTTCACTCGCTCGCAGCACTTGGTGCTCAGGGCGGTGAGGCGCATGATCTCCTCGGTCATGTGGCGCACGTCGTATAGCGCCATGGTTTCGGCCGAGTCCTGGATCAGGTCGGCGACGTCGTCCATCGTGTTGATCAGCTTGTGGATCTGCTCGCGGTCGATGGGGGTGATGAAGGTCTTGTGGATCAGCCGATTGACGTCATGCGTCACACGGTCGGCGGCCCGCTCGGCGTTGTCGACGTCGCGGTTGTACTGCTCGCGCAGGTGCAGGTCGTTGTAGTTGGCCACCAGCTGCTCGAAGGCGCGCGCGGCTTCGACGATGCGATCGGCATGCTGATTGAACATCTCGAAAAAATTCCCCTCGCGGGGCAGCAGCTTGCCGAACATGGCGTCTCCTGGGGTTCTCGGCTATCACCGACCCGTGACGCCATCATGAAAAAAACCTGGCAAGTGTAATGGGCAAGCGCCGCCGGGGCGGGCTCAGAGCCGTTCGATGGGCTGGCCGGCCACCCGCTCGAGCTGGGCTGCCGTCACCAGCGCCGGGGCGATTTCGGCCAGCGGCAGCAGCACGAAGGCGCGTTCGCTCATGCGCGGGTGCGGGAGCGTCAGCACGGCGCTCTGCATCGTGGCGTCGCCGTGCCGCAGAAGGTCGAGGTCGAGCGTGCGCGGCGCGTTGCGATAGGGCCGCGCGCGGCCAGCCTCGGCCTCGAGGCGTTGCAATTCGGCCAGCAGGGCCAGCGGGTCGAGGCTCGTGCGCAGCTCGACCACGGCATTGATGAAATCGGGCCCCTCGGCCTCGAAGGGCGCGCTGCGATAGAGCGAGGAGCGCGCGGCAAGCCGCGTGTGCGGCAGGGCTGCCAGGTCGTTCATCGCACGCCTCACCGTTGCCTGGGCGTCGCCGAGGTTGGCGCCGATCGCGACGTAGGCCGGCGTGTCGATGGTCACGTCATTCGGCCGCGACGCTGCTGCCCGCCTCGCCGCCGGTACGCGGCTTGCGCCGGCGGCGGCGCTTGCGCGGCGCGGCGGCGGCGAACTCGCCATCAGGCGGCAACGCCTGGTCGGCACCGTCGCCGGCGGGCGCGGCCGCCGGCGCCACGGTGCGCGCGGGGGCGCGCTGGCGTGTCCGCTTGTGCTGCTCGTCGCGCACCTGGTCCAGCAGGTCCTGGCGGCGCACCTCGTCGGAGGTGCTGCTGAACTCCTGCCACCACTCGGCGATTGCCTCGCTCACCTCGCCGACGTCGGCGCGCAGGCGCATGAAGTCGAAGGCCGCGCGGAAGCGCGCCTGCTCGACCAGGCTATAGGGCGTGGCGCCGCTGCGTTTGTCGAAGCGCGGCTGCATCATCCAGATCTCGCGCATGTCGGCTGCCAGCTTGCCGCGCCCGGAGACATCGCCGATGCGCGCGTTGAAGACGTCGTCGATGGCGTCCTGCAAGGCCGGGAAAGAAGCCTGTGGGCGCTGGCCGTGGCGCCCCTCGCTGCGCTGCGCCCAGCCGTCGCGCACGTCGGCCCACAGCACGCAGGCCAGCAGGAAGCTCGGCGCCACCGGCTTGCCTTCGCCGACGCGGCGGTCGGTGTCCTGCAGCGCGGCCTTGACGAAGGGCTGGTCGGCCCGTTCGACGATCACGTCGAGCAGCGGGTAGATGCCGGTCGACAGGCCCAGCTTTCGCAACTGCGCGACGGTGGCCACCGCGTGGCCGGTCTGCAGCAGCTTGAGCATCTCGTCGAAGAGGCGGCTCTGCGGCACGTCGGCCAGCAGCTTGCTGCAATCGACCAGCGGCGCCAGCGTCTTGGGCTCCATCGAGAAGCCCAGCGCCGCGAGCTTGGCCGAGAAGCGGATCGCACGGATGATGCGCACCGGGTCCTCGCGGTAGCGCGTGCTTGGGTCGCCGATCATGCGCAGCGTGAGCTTCTTGGCGTCCTTGATGCCGTTGTGGTAGTCGACCACGATCTGGCTCGCCGGGTCGTAGTACATCGCGTTGATGGTGAAGTCGCGCCGCGCGGCATCTTCTTCCTGCGGGCCCCAGACGTTGTCGCGCAGCACGCGGCCGCTCGCGTCCACCGCATGCTTCATGCCGGCGAGCTCGCCCTTGCTGGTGCGCTCGTTGCCGGCCACCTGCTCGGCACCGGTGCTGTCCATGTAGGCGCGGAAGGTCGAGACCTCGATCACCTCGTGCTCGCGCCCGCGGCCGTAGACCACGTGAACGATGCGAAAGCGCCGGCCGATGATGAAGGCGCGCCGGAACAGGCTCTTGACCTGCTCGGGCGTGGCGTTGGTGGCCACGTCGAAGTCCTTGGGGCGCAGGCCCAGCAGCAGATCGCGCACCGCGCCGCCGACCACGTAGGCTTCGAAGCCGGCGCCCTGCAGCGTGGTGACCACGTTCCTGGCGCGCTCGTCCACCAGCTGGGGATCGATGCCGTGCACCGTGGCCTGCACCTCCTGGCGCTTGCCGAAGCGGTTCTTGCCGCCGGGGCCTGTGACGCCGGACTTGCCCAGGAGTTTGTCGATGAATTTCTTGATCATTGGAAAGCTTCGGCGCGGGACGCGCCCTCATTCATTTTCAAGCATGGACCGGATCAGCGGGATCGTGATCGCACGCTGGGTCTGCAAGGCATAGCCGTCGAGCTGCACGAGCAACTCCATCAGGCTGCCCAGATCGCGGCTGAAGCGGTGCAGCATGTAGTCGAGCACCTCGTCGGTCAGCATCACGCCGCGGCTGTCCGCGGCTTGCCGCAGCACCGCGCGCCGTTCCGATTCGCTCAACACCTGCAAGTGGAACACATGGCCCCAGCCCAGGCGCGTGCGCAGGTCCTCGCGCAGCGGCAGGTCGGCCGGCGGCACTGCGCCGGCCGCCACCACGCCGCGCTGCAGGCTCTGCGCATTGACGAACCAGTTGAAGGCCGCGTGCTGCTGGACCGCGGTGTAGAGATGAACGTCGTCGAGCAGTACGGCGCCCCAGCGCTCGTCGAAGTCGGGCGGGTCCGAGAGCCCCGCGTGCAGCCAGCCCACGCCCGCCCCCTGCTCGCGCAGCGCGCTTCGCACCGCCTCCAGCAGATGCGTCTTGCCGCTGGCGCTCTCGCCCCACAGGTAGGTCGGCACCGGCGAATGCAGCGTGCTGGAACGCGCATCGCCGACCCACAGCCGCAGATGGCGCAACGCCGGCTCGTTGGGCCCGGCGAAGAAGCCGGCCAGCGTCGGACCGGAGGCGAGGCCGATATCGAGCGCGAGCTGCTTCATGCCAGGGCCGCGAGAGGCGGCTGGTAGGGCGCGGATGACGCGGTATGAAGATTCATGGGACAGGCGGGAGCGCCGAACGACGAGCCGAAGGCGCGGGGCAGCGGGGCAATGGGGCCCTTAAAATCGTGCGGAATTCTATCGGCCCGACCGCCTCGGTTGCCGGCGCCATTGTCCTCCTCTCTTCGACTCCTCCCCTTTTTCGTTCGGCCCGCTCATGAACTCCACCCCGCCCACCCCGCTCAGCTACAAGGATGCCGGCGTCGACATCGATGCCGGTGACGCGCTGGTCGACCGCATCAAGCCGCTGGCCAAGAAGACGATGCGCGAGGGCGTGCTGGCCGGCATCGGCGGCTTCGGCGCCCTCTTCGAGGTGCCCAAGCGCTACAAGGAGCCGGTGCTGGTGAGCGGCACCGACGGCGTGGGGACCAAGCTCAAGCTGGCCTTCGAGTGGAACATGCACGACACCGTGGGCATCGACCTGGTGGCCATGAGCGTCAACGACGTGCTGGTGCAGGGTGCCGAGCCGCTCTTCTTCCTCGACTACTTCGCCTGCGGCAAGCTCGACGTGGACACGGCCGCGGCGGTGGTCGGCGGCATCGCCCGCGGCTGCGAGCTGAGCGGCTGCGCGCTGATCGGCGGCGAGACGGCCGAGATGCCCGGCATGTACCCGGCCGGCGAATATGACCTGGCCGGCTTCGCGGTCGGCGCGGTCGAAAAGTCCAAGATCCTCACGGGCCGGGACGTCAAGCCCGGCGACGTGGTACTCGGCCTGGCCTCGGCGGGCGTGCACTCCAACGGCTTCAGCCTGGTGCGCAAGGTGATCGAGCGTGCCGGCGACCAGCTGCCCGCCTCGCTGGACGGCCAGCCCTTCCGCACGGCCGTGATGGCCCCGACCCGGCTCTACGTCAAGCCGGTGCTGTCGGCCCTGGCGAAGCACCCGATCAAGGCGCTGGCCCACATCACCGGCGGCGGGCTGCTGGAGAACATCCCGCGCGTGCTGCCCGAGGGCACGGCGGCCCACTTGAAGAAGGGCAGCTGGCCGCAAAGCGAGCTCTTCGCCTGGCTGCAGAAGGTGGCCGGCATCGACGACCTGGAAATGAACCGCACCTTCAACAACGGCATCGGCATGGTCGTCGTGATCGACGCGGCCGAGGCCGCCGCCTGCGCGGCCACGCTGCGCGCGGAGGGCGAGACGGTGCACGAGATCGGCGTCATCGCGCAGCGCGGCGCCGGCGCGGCCGTGGTCGTGGCCTGAAACGCGGTGAATCGCCGTGAATGAAGCCGCGCCGTGAGCGTTGTCGCTCCTCTTCCGTCGCGCAAGCTGGTCACGGCGAGCTATCTGCTCATCGCCGGCGCCCTGCTGCTGATCATGTGGCAGGGCCTGCTGCCCGGCCTGCTGTGCGTCTGCATCGGGTTTCTCGGCACGCGCTGGTTCGCGCGCCTGTTCGACGCGGGCCTGGTCCGGCTGCTGCCCGCGAGGTCGCGGCCGGACGTCGCCGATCCGCCATCGTCCTGGTCGCGCATCGTCGCCGCGACGCTGGTGTCGCTGGCGCCGATCGGACTGGGCATTCTGGCCTTCTCGGAAGCGCGCGAGTTCGTGCTCAACGCGCCGGAGCAGTACCAGGAGCTGCTCGACTACATCGCCCGCACGGTGCTGGAGCTGCGGCTCAAGCTGCCGCCCGACATCGGCGCCTACCTGCCTGAGGGCACGGCCGAGGTGCAACGCGTCATCGCAGGCTACCTGCGCGCCCAGGCCGGCGCACTCGCGCTGACCGGTCGCGCCTGGCTGGGCGGCCTGCTGTTCGCCTACGTCGGCCTGATCGTCGGCGCCCTGGCCGCCGTGGCCCGGCATGCCTCCGGCGGCCGCCCGCTGGCCGAGTTGCTCAAGCAGCGCATCACCCTGTTCGGCGAGGCCTTCGGCCAGATCGTGGCGGCACAGTTCTGGATCGCGGCCTTCAACACCCTGCTCACCGCGATCTTCCTGCTGTTCGTGCTGCCGCACTGGGAGCTGTACCTGCCCTACACGCCGGCGCTGATCACCCTGACCTTCGTTGCCGGCCTGGTGCCGATCGTGGGCAACCTGCTGTGCAACACGGTGATCACGCTGGTGGGGCTGTCGGTCTCGCCGATCACCGCGCTGGCCTGCCTGGCCTTTCTGATCCTGATCCACAAGGCCGAGTACTTCATCAATGCCAAGGTGGTGGGGGCCCGCACGCAAATGGGCGTCTGGGAGCTGCTGGCCGTGATGTTCGTGGCCGAGGCGGTGTTCGGCCCGGCGGGCCTGGTGGCGGCGCCGCTGTTCTACGCCTACCTCAAGAAGGAGCTGCAGGCAGCCCGGCTGGTGTGAAGCCCGGCATGTCTTGATTTGATCGATTCTTGTCCCGGACGAAGCGGACGGCACGCAAGCAGGTGGCAAAAATAAGGCACAACATCCACCCCGACCCAGGAGATTGCCGCCATGAAATCTTGTCTGATAGTGATCGACGCCCAGGAATCCTTCCGCCATCGCCCCTATTTCACATCGCGCGACCTCGCCCACTACGCGGCGGCGCAGAACGCGTTGATCGAGGGCTGCGCGGCGGCGGGTATCCCGATCGTGCGCATCTTCCACGTCGACGGTCCGGCCCGCGCCGACAACCCCTTCGCCCTGGAGTCCGGCCACGTGCGACCGCTGGCCGAGCTGGCGCCCTTCGAGGCGGCCGCCACCTACACCAAGCGTAGGCACAGCGCCCTGGTCGGCACGGGGCTCGACGTATGGCTGACGGAGAACGGCATCGGCCGACTGATCGTGAGCGGCATCCGCACCGAGCAATGCTGCGAGACCACGACCCGCCATGCTTCCGACCTGGGCTGGTCGGTCGATTTCGTGACCGATGCGACGCTGACTTTCGATATGACCCAGCCCGACGGCCGCCCGCTGCCGGCGTCCGACATCAAGGCCCGAACCGCGACCGTGCTCGAAGGCCGTTTCGCCAAGCTCTGCAGCGTCGAGCAGGCCCTGCAGCGGGCGGGCGCGCTGGCCATGGCCTGAAGGCGCAGGCGGGATGAGCAGCGCGCCGTCCATCCGGGTCGTGTTCGTGCTCCTGCCGAACAGCCTGGTGCTGGACTGGGCCGGCCCGGCCGAAGCGCTGCGCATCGCCAACCAGCAGTTGCGCGCCGCGGGGCAGGCCGAGCGCTTCGCAATCGAATTCGTTTCCCCGAGCCCGGCCTCGACCGGCTCGATCGGCGTGACGCTCAGCGGCCTGGCGCCGCTGCCGCCGCATTGGGACGAGCGCCCTGCCTGGATCGTGCTGGTGGGCATGCCGGGCCACACGGTCTCGACCGACGGCGCGGACACCCAGGCGCTGCTGCAATGGCTGCGCGGCCAACACCTGGAGCGCGGCCGGCTCGAGCTGGTGACCATCTGCGCCGGTGCCCTGCTGGCCGCGCATGCCGGCGTCCTGCCGGGACGGCGCGTCACCACGCACCACCATCACCTCGACGAACTGCGGCGGGTCGAGCCGCGCTGCGAGGTGGTGGCCAATCGCGTGTTCGTGATCGATCCACCGCTCCACAGCAGCGCCGGCGTGACGACGGGCATCGACCTGATGCTGCATCGCATTGCCGACGTCTGCGGCGAAGCGCTGGCGGCCCAGGTCGCGCAGACCATGGTGGTGGCGCTGCGGCGTGGACCGCACGACCCGGAGCTCTCGCCCTTCCTGGCCTACCGCAACCACCTTCATCCCGCGCTCCACCGCGTGCAGGACGCGGTCAGCGAGGCGCCGCAGGGCGACTGGAGCGTCCCGCGCATGGCGCAGGTGGCCCATACCTCTTCGCGCCATCTCACCCGCCTCTTCGTCGAGCATGCGGGCGTGGCACCGCTCGAGTACCTGCGACGCCTGCGCTTGGCGACCGCGCGGCTGGCGCTCGACTCCGGCGCCAACGTCACCCGCGCGGCCGAGCTGGCGGGCTTCGCTTCCGATACCCAACTGCGCCGCGCCTGGCGGCAGTTCGGTGCCGAGGGATCGCCCTCGCGCCGGCGGCTCGGTCCCCGCGCCTGAGCGGGCGGCAGATGCCGCAAACCTCCTTGTGCGATTCGTCCTATCCAAAAATCGCCATCTTCCGGCCCGGCACGTCTGCGCCGGATGCTCTTCTAGCGTTTTTCAAAGCTC
Organism: Variovorax sp. Soil_C_17; assembly: GCF_057657265.1. Classification (NCBI taxonomy): domain Bacteria; kingdom Pseudomonadati; phylum Pseudomonadota; class Betaproteobacteria; order Burkholderiales; family Comamonadaceae; genus Variovorax; species Variovorax sp. Soil_C_17. The sequence goes on along the minus strand of NZ_JBDGIT010000011.1, from coordinate 105,980 downwards.
GCGCAAAGGGAGCAAGAGGCCATGAAGATCGCCCAGATCGCACCGATGTACGAATCCGTGCCACCCCTTCTCTATGGCGGAACGGAGCGGGTCGTCGCCCACCTTTGCAATGCCTTGGTGAGCCAGGGTCACGACGTCACGTTGTTCGCTTCGGCAGACGCGCGAACGCGGGCGCGCTTGCTTTCCATGCGGGAACGGGCACTGCGGCTGGATCCGGCGCCGCTCAAATCAGACCTGGCCAGCCATATGGTCTTGCTTCAGGAGGTCCGACGGCACGCCGACGACTTCGACGTGCTGCATTTCCACATCGACCTGCTGCACTTTCCCTTTTTTGCGGACATGGCCGAGCGCACGCTCACCACGCTTCATGGCCGGCTCGACCTGAAGGATCTGCCTGAAGCTTATGCCCAGTGGCCGCAGTTTCCGTTGGCTTCCATCTCCAGGCATCAGCGCACCCCGCTGCCCTTCGCCCGCTGGCACGGCACCGTCTACCACGGGCTCGACCCGACGCTCTATCCCTTCCAGCCACAAGCGACCGGCGGCTATCTCGCCTTCCTCGGCCGGATCTCGCCGGAAAAAAGACCCGACCGCGCCATTTCGATCGCCACGCGCGCGGGCGTCCCGCTGAAGATTGCCGCCAAGGTCGATGCCGTGGACAGGGAGTACTTCCGGGAGCACATCCAACCGCTGCTCGATCATCCACTGGTCGAATTCATCGGCGAGATCGGGGATGACGAAAAGCCTGCCTTCCTCGGCGCTGCGCGTGCCCTGCTGTTCCCCATCGATTGGCCGGAACCCTTCGGGCTGGTTTTGATCGAGGCGATGGCCTGCGGAACGCCGGTCATCGCCTGGCGCTGCGGCGCCGTGCCCGAGGTGGTGGATCACGGCGTCAGCGGCCTGATCGTCGACGACGAGGAGGAAGCGATCGCCGCCATCCATGAAATCGGCGCTTTGGACCGCGCCGAGGTCCGCGCCACTTTCGAGCGGCGTTTTTCTGCCGCCACCATGGCCAAGACCTACGTCGAGTTGTATCGTCGGCTTCCTGCGCACGACGAGGACGGCACTTCCTATCCCAAGGCAGCTTGAGCATGAGCCAAGGCATGACAACCGAACCGCCGCTCGCGGAACTCGACGTCGAGGCGGTCCTCGAACGAAATCCGCAGCGGCTCTTCGTCCTGAAGGAGGGCGACACCTTCCTGGTGGCCGATGTCTACGGCGACATCACGGGAGAAGCGGACGGACTGTTCCACAACGACACGCGCATGCTGTCGACCTTCCTCCTGCGGCTGGCCGGCCGAAGGCCTTCGCTGCTGTCGGGGGCCGTGAGCCAGGACAACCTGTTCTTCACGGCCAACATGACCAACCACCCGCTGCCCCTGCTCGGCAATCCGGCCACGGTGGAAGGCGTGATCCACCTGGAGCGCAAGCGCTTCATCTGGAACGACCGCATCTTCGAGCGCATCAGCGTGCTGAACTATGGCGACCAGCGGGTGCAGGCGCCGCTGACGCTGCACTTCGCGGCCGATTTCCACGACATGTTCGAGGTGCGCGGCCAACAGCGGCTGCAGCGTGGCGCCCGCGAGCCGTCGCTGTTGAAGGAGCGCGGCGTGGAGCTGCGCTACCAGGGGCTCGATGGCCTGCTGCGCAGCATGTGCATCGAGTTCTCCGAGAGCCCCGAGCGCGTGGACGAACGGCACGCGGCCTTCATCGTGCAACTCGATCCGCAGCAGTGCTGGACCCTGTATGCAGAGGTCGGCCCCTCTGCTTCCGACCCCGGCTGCTCGCGCTACCGGCAAGCCGCTGCCGCGGCCCGCCGAAGCATGCGCGCACGCCAGCGGCGCGGCGCGCGCGTACTGGCCTCGGGCCGCCTGTTCCAGTCGTGGCTGGACAAATCGCGCGCCGACCTGGCGTTGCTGACCACCGACCTGCCGACCGGGCCGTATCCCTATGCCGGCATTCCCTGGTTCTCGACCCCGTTCGGACGCGATGCCATCGTGACGGCACTCCAGACGCTGTGGCTCGATCCGGGCCTCGCGCACGGCGTGCTGTCCTTCCTGGCGCACAACCAGGCGCAGCAGACTTCGACCTTCCGCGACTCCGAGCCGGGCAAGATCATGCACGAGACGCGCAAGGGCGAGATGGCGGCGGTGAACGAGCTGCCCTTCGCCAAGTACTACGGCGGAGTCGACACGACGCCGCTGTTCGTCATGCTGGCGGGTGCCTACGCGGAGCGGATGGGCGATCCCCATGTGCTGGACGCCTTCTGGCCGGCATTGGAGGCCGCCGCGCGCTGGATCGAACGCAGCGCGGCCAGCCATCCGACGGGCTTCCTGAGCTATGCGCGCGGCGAGGTGACCGGGCTGGCCAATCAGGGCTGGAAAGACAGCAACGACTCGGTGTTCCACGCCGACGGGAGCACGCCGGAAGGGCCGATCGCGTTGATCGAAGTCCAGGGCTACGCCTACCGCGCCTACGCAGCGATGGCCGAGCTGTCGCGCCTGCGCGGCGACGCGGACGCCGCCCGCCACTGGCAGCAGAGCGCCGTGGCGCTGCAGGCCTCGGTGGAACGGCACTTCTGGCTGGGAGACATGCAGTTCTATGCGCTCGCGCTCGACGGCCACGGGCAGCCTTGCCGGGTGCGAGCGTCGAACGTGGGGCATCTGCTTTACACCGGGCTTCCGCGCGGCGAGCGCGGGCGGGCAGCCGCCGAGCAGTTGCTGTCGCGCGCCTTCAACTCCGGCTGGGGCATTCGCACGCTGCCGACCGAGACGCCGCGCTTCAACCCGATGTCCTACCACAACGGCTCGGTCTGGCCGCACGATGTGGTGCTGTGCGGCGCCGGGGTGGCTCGCTATGGCGAGCGCGACGGGCTGGTGCGGCTGCTGAACGGCCTGTTCGAGGCTGCCACGCATTTCGGCATGCGGCTGCCCGAGCTGTTCTGCGGCTTCGAGCGCGCCCCGGGCGAAGCGCCGATCGCCTACCCGGTCGCCTGCCTGCCGCAGGCCTGGGCGGCGGGCTCGGTCTTCATGCTGCTGCAGGCCTGCCTGGGCCTGCACCTCGATGCCCATCGCGGACTGGTGCGCGTCGAAGACCCGCGGCTGCCGGACGGCATCGACCATCTGCAAGTGAAGCACCTGACGCTCGGCAAGCAGAAGCTCGACCTGAGCTTTCAACGCCTGGGAGAGCGCGTCGTCGCCTTCATCGACGGGCAGGAAGGGCCGGCACCGGTCAAGCTGTCGCTGAAGCTGTGAAGCTTCGAATCGGCGAGAGGCGCTCAGAGATAGCCGCAGAAGCGCAGCACATGCCCATCGGGCTCGCGGATTGCGAACTCGCGCAGCCCCCAGGGCTGCGACATGGGCGGCTCGATCACGTGGACGCCGCGCCTCATGTAAGCCGCATGCAGGCCGTCGACGTCCTGGCCGACGTGGATGACGATCTCGCCGCGCCAGGCCTGGGCCTCGCGCCGGCCGCATTGCCACAGGCGGATGTAGACCGGATCGCCGTAGCTGCGATCGCCCTTCTTGACCCGCGCGTAGCTCGGCGGCTCGCCGGCGATGAAATCGAGCTCGAAGCCCAGCACGTCGCAGAAGTAGCGAGCGGCACGCGCCGCATCGGCCACCGGCAGCACCGGCTGCACGCCGTGGAATTCATGCAGCGTGCCCAGGTCGGCGGCCGCGGCCTTGCTGTCCTGCGCCATCAGTATTCCGCCCGGCGCAAGGCGGCGACACGCTCGGCGATGGCATCGATGTCGAGTGCGTCCTCGGCATGCGCCAGGTAGGTCTCGAGGTCGCGCACCGCGAGCGCGGTGTTGCCCTGCTCCGCATGGGCCAGGCCGCGGTCGCGGTGCTCGCCCCAGGCTTCGGGGAAGAGCGCGACCAGGCGGTCCTGCACGGCAATCGCACGCTGCCAGTCTTCCTGCGCGCGGTGGATCTCCTTCAGGTTGCGCAGCATGCGCCCGATGATCTCGCGCGACGAGGCCGGCTGCAGGTACAACCCCAGCGGCACGTCGAAGTCGCCGACCAGTCCGCTGCTGCGCTTGTAGGGCTCGAGGCGCTCGCTGAGCTCCTCCCGCGAGAGCGACTTGCCGGTGAAGGGATCGATCACCACCTGCCCCTTGGGCAGCGTGACCTTGAGCATGAAGTGCCCCGGAAAACCCACTCCGCGCGCCTGCAGACCCAGGCCCTGCGCCAGCTCCATCCACAGCACGGCCAGCGAGATCGGGATGCCGCGGCGCGTGCGCAGCACGGCGTTGAGGTAGCTGTTGTCCGGGTCGTAGTAGTCGTTGACGTTGCCGCCGAAGTTCAGGTCGTGAAAGAAGAACTGGTTGAGGGCGCGCAGCCGCTGCAGCGGCGCGGCATCGGCGGGCAGGCGGCGCTTGAGGCGCGCGAGCAGCTGGTCGACATCGCCCAGCACCTGCTGCACATCGAGCTCGGGGTATTCGTCCTGGGCGAGGCTGGCGGCGGCTTCGAGCAAGGGGAAGTGGTCATCGCTCTTGACAAGCGACCCGAAGTACTCGAGGGCGGTGGGCGCCTGGAAGCTGAACGTCATGTGTCTTTGTAGAGGAGGCCGCGCCGAGCGTCAAGGCGGGGCATGCAACCCGGATCAGCGACGCACCAGGCTGCGCAGCTTGACGCCCACGAGCGCCAGCACCGCGAAGTACAGCAGTGCCGCGCCCGCCACGAACGCCGCCAGCAGGCCGATGCGATGCAGGCGCTGCGCCTGAAGGCCGATCCAGTCGAAGTGCTGGTTGCCCCAGACCAGCAGGGCCGTGAGTGCCGCGGTGCCCGCCAGCACCTGCAGCAGGAAGCGGCCCCAGCCCGGCTCGGGCTGGTAGCTGCCGCGGCGCAGGAGGCCCACGAGCAGCCAGAGCGCGTTGATCATCGCGCCGATCGCGATGGTCAGCGTGAGCGCCGCATGCTGCAAGAGCGGCACCAAGGCGACGTTGAGCAGCTGCGTGAGCACCAGCACCACCACCGCGATCAGCATCGGCGTGCGCGTGTCGTGCCTGGCGTAGTAACCCGGCGCCAGCACCTTGACGGCCACCAGGCCGACCAGCCCGATGCCGTAGCCGACCAGGGCCAGCGTGGTGCGCTGCACGTCGAACTCGCTGAAGGCGCCGTTGTGGAACAGCACCGCGACCAGCGGTCGCGAAAAGACCAGCAGCGCCAGCGCGCAGGGCACCGACAGCAGCACCACCAGGCGCAGGCCCCAGTCGAGCATCGCCGAATAACGGGCGTCGTCCTTCGCCGCGCGCGCGGCCGCGAGCTGGGGCATCAGCACCACGCCCAGCGCCACACCCAGCAGCGCGGTCGGGAATTCCATCAGCCGGTCGGCGTTGGTGATCCAGCTCACGCTGCCGGTCGCGAGGTGGGAGGCGATCTGCGTGTTGATGAGCAGCGAGATCTGCGCCACGCTGACGCCGATCAGCGCCGGCAGCATCAGCCGCGCGACCCGGCGCGTGTCCGGGTTGGCCCAGGCGGTGCGGATCGCGCCGAGGCGAAGCCCGATGCGCGGCATCATGCCGAGCGCCCGCAGCGCGGGGATCTGCAGCGCCAGCTGGAGCAGGCCGCCCACCATCACGCCGGCGCACTGCGCATAGATCGGCTCGATGCCCAGCCGCCGGAACCAGGGCGCGCCGACGACGATGGAGAGGATCAGCGCCACGTTCAGCAGCACCGGCGCCGCCGCCGGCACGGCGAACTTGCGCCAGGTGTTGAGGACGCCGCCGGCCAGCGCCACCAGCGACATGAAGCCGATGTAGGGGAACATCCAGCGCGTCATGGCGACCGCCGCCTCGAAGCTGTCGGGGTTCTTCTGCAGCCCGCTGGCCATGGCCCAGACCATCACCGGGGCGCCGATGACGCCCGCCACGCAGAACAGCACCAGCGTCCAGGTCAGCAGGGTTCCTACGTGGTCCACGAGCGCCTTGGCGCCCGGCTCGCCGCGCTCGGTCCTGCTGGCCGCCAGCACCGGCACGAAGGCCTGGCTGAAGGCGCCCTCGCCGAACACGCGCCGGAACAGGTTGGGGATGCGGAAGGCGACGTAGAAGGCATCGGTCATCGCGCTGACGCCGAACACCGAAGTCATGAGCACGTCTCGCACGAGCCCCGTGATGCGGGAAGCGAGCGTGAGCAAGGAGACGGTGGAGGCGGATTTGAAGAGCGACACGGCCGGAAGTGTATGTGCCTGTGACTGCGCTCCCCGGCCGGCGCGACGGGCGGGCGTGCGTCGCCTATAATGGAGGGCTTTGCCGCATCATCCGCAGACACTGTAAGGAACACCAGCCATGGCATCCACCAAGCCCAAGAAAAAGAACCCGCGCCTCGCGTCGGGCCGCAAGCGCGTCCGCCAGGACACCAAGCTCAACGCCGCGAACACCTCGCTGCGCTCCAAGTACCGCACCGCCGTGAAGAATGTCGAGAAGGCGGTCGTCGCCGGCGACAAGACCAAGGCGGCTGAACTCTTCGCGAAGGCTCAGAGCATCGTCGATACCATCGCCGACAAGGGCATCTTCCACAAGAACAAGGCCGCTCGCGACAAGAGCCGCCTGGCAGCCAAGGTCAAGAACCTGGCCCTCGCCGAGAAGGCCGCCGCCTGACGTCATCAGGCAAGCCCGGACCGGCTTTCCGCCAGTCCGCCGTTTGATCTGGGTGCGCTGCAGCAAAGTGAAAAACCGCCTTCGGGCGGTTTTTTCATGGGCGGGAGTTTTTACTTCCGGCTGCCTGCAGGGGGTGCCGCATCGGGCACCAGGCAGGCCTCGGCCACCTGCAGGTTGTTGTCCCGGGCGAAGTTCATCACGAAGTCCCAGGCCATCACCTCGGCATCGCGCAGCTCGGCCCTCACCACCACGCATTTGATGCCGTTGATCACCGTCGGCACGCACCAGGGCGAATAGCTCAGATGGCTGCCGGGCTGCGGCCCGCCCGGGCGGAACGAGCACATCACGCCCGCCAGCCGCTCTGCCCAGTCGCTCGGGCGAAAGGTCCGGCCGTCATGGGTGATGCCCTGGATGAAGAGTTCTTTGGGGATGGGGGAAACCATGGATTGCGCGAGGGGCACAGGCAGGTGCTGCGCCGCACAATGGATTCTATCCGGGCGGGTCTCAGGGCCGTCACGAAAGGCGCACATTGCTGTGATGCGCAATCCTCAACGACGCTGTCAAAACGCACACCTAGAATCCCTTTTCCCTTTTTCGGAGATCGTATGAGCGCCACTGCCGCCCCCTCCTCGCCCCATGTCATGAACACCTATGGCCGCCTGCCGATCGCGCTGTCGCATGGCCAGGGCTGCCGAGTCTGGGACACCGAGGGCCGAGCCTACCTGGACGGGCTGGGCGGCATCGCAGTCAACACCCTGGGCCACAACCATCCGGAGCTGGTGCCCGCGCTGCAGGAACAGATCGCCAAGCTCATTCACAGCTCCAACTACTACCACGTGCCGGGCCAGGAGCAGCTCGCGGCCAAGCTCACCGAGCTCTCGGGCCTCACCAACGTCTTCTTCTGTTGCACCGGCCTGGAAGCCAACGAGGCCGCGCTCAAGCTGGCGCGCAAGTTCGGCCACGACAAGGGCATCGAGCGCCCGGAGATCGTGGTCTACGAAGCGGCCTTCCACGGACGCAGCATCGCCACCCTGTCGGCCACCGGCAACCCCAAGGTGCAGCAGGGCTTCGGCCCGCTGGTCGAGGGCTTCATCCGCGTGCCGCTCAACGACATCGAGGCGCTGAAGAAGGCGACCGAAGGCAACCCGAACGTGGTGGCCGTGTTCTTCGAGACCATCCAGGGCGAAGGCGGCATCCACCCGATGCGCTGGGAGTACCTGCGCCAGGTGCGCCAGCTGTGCGACGAGCGCGACTGGTTGATGATGATCGACGAGGTGCAGTGCGGCATGGGCCGCACCGGCAAGTGGTTCGCGCACCAATGGGCCGGCATCAAGCCGGACGTGATGCCGCTGGCCAAGGGGCTGGGCTCGGGCGTGCCGATCGGGGCCGTGGTAGCCGGCCCGCGTGCCGCCAACCTCTTCGCACCCGGCAATCACGGCACCACCTTCGGGGGCAATCCGCTGGCCATGCGCGCCGGCATCGAGACCATTCGCATCATGGAAGAGCACAAGCTGCTCGACAACGCCGCCGACGTCGGCGCGCACCTCAAGGGCGCACTGGAGCGCGAGCTGGGCGGCCTGGCCGGCGTGAAGGAGATCCGCGGCCAGGGCCTGATGCTGGGCATCGAGCTCGACCGCCCCTGCGGCGTGATCCTCAACCGCGCGTGCGAGGCCGGCCTGCTGCTGAGCGTGACCGCCGACAGCGTGATCCGCCTGGTGCCGCCGCTGATCCTCAGCGTGGCCGAGGCGGACGAGATCGTCGCCATCCTCGCGCCGATCGTGAAGACCTTCCTGGCGGAGCCGACACCATGACGACCGCTCCGGCCCTGCGCCACTACCTCCAGTTCTCCGACTTCAGCGCCGACGAATACGCCTATGTCTTCGAGCGCGCCGCGCTCATCAAGAAGAAGTTCAAGGCCTACGAGAAGCACCAGCCGCTCACCGACCGCACCCTGGCCATGATCTTCGAGAAGGCCTCGACGCGCACCCGCGTGAGCTTCGAGGCCGGCATGTACCAGCTGGGCGGCAGCGTGGTGCACCTGACCACCGGCGACAGCCAGTTGGGCCGCGCCGAGCCCATCGAGGACAGCGCCAAGGTGATCAGCCGCATGGTCGACCTGGTGATGATCCGCACCTTCGAGCAGACCAAGATCGAGGCCTTCGCGGCGCACTCGCGCGTGCCGGTGATCAACGGCCTGACCAACGAGTTCCACCCCTGCCAGATCCTGGCCGACATCTTCACTTACATCGAGCACCGCGGCTCGATCAGCGGCAAGACCGTGGCCTGGGTCGGGGACGGCAACAACATGGCCAACACCTGGCTGCAGGCCAGCGAGATCCTGGGCTTCAAGGTGCACGTGAGCACGCCCACCGGCTACGAGGTCGACCAGTCGATTGCCGGCATCCGCTCGGCCGACAGCTACCAGGTCTTCAAGGACCCGATGGAAGCCTGCCGCGGCGCCGACCTGGTGACCACCGACGTCTGGACCAGCATGGGCTACGAGGCCGAGAACGAGGCCCGCCGTGCCGCCTTCGCCGACTGGTGCGTGGACGAGGAGATGATGCGCACGGCGCAACCCGATGCCCTCTTCATGCACTGCCTGCCCGCGCACCGCGGCGAGGAGGTGCAGGCCGAGGTGATCGACGGCCCGCAGTCGGTGGTGTGGGACGAGGCCGAGAACCGGATGCACGCGCAGAAGGCGCTGATGGAGTTCCTGCTGCTCGGCCGCCAGGCCGGCTGACCGGCTGATCGGCGCCTCGCCGATGTTTGCGTTCTGTTGGAAATAACCGACACCACGACCTTGTTCACGGCGCTAACTTCGCGCCATGAACCAACGCATCTGGGATATCTCGCCGCCGGTGCATGAGGGCGCGCCGGTCTTTCCCGGCGACACGCCCTACCGCCAGCGCTGGGCCGCAACCATTGCGCCGGGTTGCCCGGTCAACGTCAGCGAGATCACGCTGTCGCCGCACGTCGGCGCGCATGCCGACGCACCGCTGCACTACGACCCCGAGGGCGCGACCATCGGCGCAGTGGACCTTTCCCCCTACCTGGGCCGCTGCCGCGTGATCCACGCGATCGCGCGGGGGCCGCTGGTCGAATGGGCGCACATCGCGCATGCCGTCGAGGGGCTGCCGCCACGCGTGCTGGTGCGAACCTACGAGCGCGCCCCCGTCGATCGCTGGGACGCCGCCCTCGCCGCCTATGCGCCCGCCACCGTCGAGCGGCTCGCGGCGCTGGGCGTGAAGCTGATCGGCATCGACACCGCCAGCATCGACCCGGCCGACAGCAAGGCGCTGGACAGTCACCAGGTGATCCGCCGCCTGGGCCTGCGCGTGCTGGAGAACCTCGTCCTCGACGAGGTACCCGAGGGCGACTACGAACTTATCGCGCTGCCGCTCAAGCTGGTGACGGCCGACGCCTCCCCCGTTCGCGCGGTCCTGCGCGAACTCACCACCCCATGACCATGACCCTCGACGACTGCCGGCGCCTCGACGCCCAAGACCCTCTCGCCGCCCTGCGCGATCAATTCATCCTGCCCGAAGGCGTGATCTACCTCGACGGCAACTCGCTCGGCGTGCTGCCGAGTGCCGCACCTGCGCGCATCGCCGAAGTGGTGAGGCAGGAGTGGGGCGAAGGCCTGATCCGTTCCTGGAACAGCGCGCGCTGGATCGACCTGCCGCAGCGCCTGGGCGACAAGGTGGCCCGCCTGATCGGCGCCGCGCCGGGCGAGGTGGTGTGCACCGACGGCACCTCGGTCAATCTCTACAAGGTCTTGTTCGCCGCGCTCTCGCAGATGGCGCCGACCGGCCGCCGGATCGTGGTCAGCGAGCGCAGCAACTTCCCGACCGACCTCTACATCGCCGAGTCGCTGTGCCGCGACCGCGGCTTCACGCTGAAGCTGATCGACGACAGCGAGCTGCCCGCCGTGCTGGACGAACAGGTTGCCGTGCTAATGCTGACCCACGTCAACTACCGCACGGGCGCCATGCACGACATGAAGGCGCTCACCGCCGCCGCCCATGCCGCGGGCGCGCTCACGGTCTGGGACCTCGCGCACAGCGCGGGCGCGGTGCCGGTCGCGCTCAACGACTGCGAGGCCGATTTCGCGGTCGGCTGCGGCTACAAGTACCTCAATGGCGGCCCGGGCGCACCGGCCTTCGTCTGGGTGCATGAGCGGCACGCCAGCCGCTTCGAGCAGCCGCTGTCGGGCTGGTTCGGCCACGCGGCGCCCTTCGAATTCACGCCGCACTACCGGCCGGCCCCGGGCGTGGCGCGCTACCTCTGCGGGACCCAGCCCATCATCGCGCTGTCTGCGCTTGAATGCGGGATCGACACCCTGCTCGCGGCCGAGCCCTTCAACGGCACGGGCGGCAGCATGGCCGCCCTGCGCACCAAGTCGCTGGCGCTCACCGATGCCTTCATCGCCCTGGTGGAGGAACGCTGCCCCGGCCGCTTCACGCTGGTCACGCCGCGCGAGCACGAAAGGCGCGGCTCGCAGGTCTGCCTCGCGCTCGCCGACAACGGCCCGGGTGCTTACGCGATCGTGCAGGCGCTCATCGCGCGCGGCGTGATCGGCGACTTCCGCGCGGCCCATTCGCCGCTTCGACAAGCTCAGGACAGGCCAAGCTCAGGGCGATCGGAGGACAGCGACATCCTGCGCTTCGGCTTCACGCCCCTGTACCTCGGCTTCGAGGATGTCTGGAACGCCGTCGAGCACCTGGTGCAGGTGCTGGAGCACGAGGAATGGAAACGCCCCGAGTTCAACCAGAAGCTCGCCGTGACCTGAAGGAAGCCACCCTTGAACTGCACGGCCGCTCCGAACGTTCATAGCACCGCAGCCCACAGGGCGGAGGTTTTGCAATGAGCACCGAAAAAATCGTCCACGAAGAAAAGGCGCAGCTCGACTTCAGCGCCTCGATGAGCTACAGCGACTACCTGAGCCTGGATGCCATCCTCAACGCCCAGCATCCGCGCTCGCCCGCGCACGACGAGATGCTCTTCATCGTGCAGCACCAGACCAGCGAGTTGTGGATGAAGCTGATGCTGCACGAGCTGCGCGCCGCCATCCGCTGCGTGGCCGAGGACGAGCTCGCCAGCGCCTTCAAGATGCTGGCGCGCGTCTCGCGCATCATGGAGCAGCTGGTGCATGCCTGGGACGTGCTGGCCACGATGACGCCGCCCGAGTACAGCGCGATGCGCCCCTATCTCGGCAGCTCCAGCGGCTTCCAGAGCTGGCAGTACCGCTGCATCGAGTTCGCGCTCGGCAACAAGAACGCCGCCATGCTCAAGCCCCATGCGCACAGGCCGGAGCTGCTGGCCGAGGTCGATGCGGCCTGGCGCGCTCCCTCGCTTTACGACGAGGCGCTGCGCCTGCTGGCGCGCCGGGGCTTCGCCATCCCGGCCGATCATGTCGAGCGCGACTGGACGCGGCCTTACGAATCCAGCGACGGCGTCGAGCAGGCCTGGCTCTCCATTTATCGCGACCCGAAGCAGCACTGGGAGCTCTACCAGCTGGGCGAGGAGCTGACCGACCTGGAAGACGCCTTCCGCCTCTGGCGCTTCCGCCACGTGACCACCGTGGAGCGCGTCATCGGCTTCAAGCGTGGCACGGGCGGCACGGGCGGCGTAAGCTACCTGCGCAAGATGCTCGATGTGGTGCTTTTTCCGGAGATCTGGAAGCTGCGCACCGATCTGTAGCCGCAAGGTTCGACAACGACAAGGAGCCGACGATGACCGACCACTTTGCCGACGACGAGTTGAGCCTTTTGCGCGAGCATGGCATCGTGCTCTTCGCCGAGCGCGTGATCTTCGACGCACAGCCACCGATGACGGCCGAGCAGATCGCCGCGGTGCAGGCGCTCTGCGCCGGGCCGATACCGCCTGAACTGGTCGCGCTGTGGCAGCGCACCGCGGGCGGGCGCATCGACTATGACCTGCATCTGCGCATGAACGGCTACGAGGAAGCCATCAGCTGGACCGATCTGTTCTTCAACGGCAGCGGCAGCGAGGCAGGCCACGACCTCCAGGGCTGGATCGCCCACGAGCAGCAAGGCGCGCAGGAAGCCGCCGCCGCGCAAGGCCGGCCTTGGGACGGCCGGCTCACAGCCCTGCCCTTCGGCGGCTTCGAGGACAGCGACCGCATCTACGCCGTGGTCGAAAGCGGCGCCGACTACGGCCACATCCTGGCCTGGAAGCAGGGCCTGCCCGAAGCCTGGGCGCACGCGATGCACGAAGACGGCATGACCACCATCGCGCACGACCTGCCCGCGGCCTTCGCGGCGCTGCACCTCGAGGAGGACCCGCTGGAGCCCGCGGCCGACTACTTCACAGGCCAGGCGCTGCTCGCGTACCTGGACGATCGGCACCAGACGCACGGCCTCGCGCTCGAGCTGATGGACAAGCTGGTGGCCTTCTACCGCCGCGCCATGGTCGACTGGCGCACGCCGCTCTCCGAGGGCACGCTGGACCGCGATGGACGGCTGTCCCGCATCGCGCTGCGGCACGCGGTCGCGACCGACGATCCGGCACTCGTCGCCAAGCTGGCCGCCGCCGGGGTGTCGTTCGACGGCCCTCTGCACGGCAGCGCCAAGGCCACCGACCTGGCGCTCGCGCACGGCGCGCATCATGCGGCGGAAGCATTGGCGCGAGCGGGAGCGCCTGTGTCGCCGGACGCGCTCGATGCCATCGACAGCGCGGTCTCGCCCGAGCTGGCGGCGCTGCTGCTGGCGCGTGGCGCCCAGCCCAGCGCGACCGCCGTCGCCGAATGCGTGGCCTGCGGCGCGCCCGCCGCGGCGCGGGTGATCGCCGACGCTTATCAAAAGCAACGCGGGGACCTGCCGGCGGCATTCGAGGCGGCGCGCAACAGCTTGCTCGCCGAGCTCGAGAAATCGCTGGCCGAGGTGCGCACCGGCAAAGTCAGCCACTATCTCGGCGCCGAGGGCCTGGCCGAGCGCGTCGACCACTTGCAGAGCTTCAGGCTCTGAGCCTTCAGGCGCCGTAGAGCCAGGGCACGTCGAGCAGCCGCGGCCCCAGCATTCGCAAGGCCGCGTCGCGGCCCAGCCGGAGCAGGCCGGTCGCGTGAAAGATCTCGCCGTTGCGGCGCGCCCGCGCCTGGACCTGCGCATTGCGTTCCCAGCGCCCATCCGCATAGTGCGCGAGACGCCGCGGCACCTCCTCCGCGCCGCAGCCGTCGAGCGCCTCGGCCAGCGCCACGCCGTCCTCGATCGCCATGCCGGCCCCCTGGGCCAGGTAGGGCAGCATCGGATGCGCGGCGTCGCCGACCAGGGCCACGCGCTCGCCGGCCATCTGCTCGGGACCGCTGAGCGGCGGCCGGTCGCAGAGCGTCCAGGCGCGCCAGGCGGGCATGGCCTCCAGCAGCGCCTGCAGGCCGGCGTCGGTGCGGCCGGTGGCGGCCTGCAGCGTGGCCAGGCTGCTGGCCTGGTCCCAGTCGCGCGCATCCCCTGCCGGCGCCGCCTCGGCCAGCACCACCACGTTGAGCGCCTCGCCGCGGCGCACCGGATACGCCACCGCATGCAGGCGGGGACCGAGCCAGACGCTGATCTGCGTGCTGCGCAGCGCCGCCGGCAGTGCCGATTGCCTGACCAGGGCGCGCCAGGCGGTATGACCCGTCGCGCAGGGCGGGGACGCATCCTCCACCACGCGCGCGCGCACCGTGCTCCAGAGGCCATCGGCACCGATCAGCGCGTCGCCCTCCCAGGCCCGGGTGCCGATGCTCGAGACGCAGACGGCGCCGGACCGGGCCACGGCTTCGGTGATCCGCGTCCCGGTGTTGACGGTGACTGCGCCGCTGCCGCGCACGGCCGCCAGGAGCAGCCCATGCAGGTCGGCGCGGTGCGCACAAAGGTAGGGTGCGCCGTAACTGCGCAGCATCGCGTTGCCGAGCGGCAGGCGCGCGATCTCCCCGCCATGAACCGCACTGCGCACGACCAGCGCATCGGGCTTGGCGGCGACGCGCATCAGCGGCTCCCACACGCCGAGCGCCTGCAGGCGGCGCGCGACATTGGGGCCGAGCTGGATGCCCGCGCCGACCTCGGCGAAGGCCACGGCCTGTTCGAACAGGTCGACCCGATGGCGGCGGCGGGCCAGGGCGAGGGCGCTGGCCAGGCCCGCAATGCCGCCGCCCGCGACCAGGATATGAGCGGCAGTCATCGGATCACCTTCGCGCTGCGCGCTGCGGTATTTGCCTTCGGAGCGGCCGTGCGGCTCATGCCGCTCAATGCGAGCGGGTGTTGTGCGTGGCTTGGGCCGAGGAATCGGCCGGGGTGCTGCAACTGCCGCAGCTGTCGCACGCGCCGCAGCCCGAGCTCTTGGCCAGCGAAGCGGCCAGCTCCTGCGCGCGCTGCGCGTCGACCAGCCCCGCACGCTGCGAGCCCGCAGCGAGCCGGTCCGCCGCGGCGCGGCGCCAGCCCGCTGGCATCCAGCGCCAGACCGCGTAGAACGCGGCCAATGCGACGATCAGCCCGACGATGATCTGTTGCGTCATCTCATCCTCCTGTGAGTGCTAGGGCCACACGATAGGTGATCCAGCACGCCATGTAGGCGAGGGCAAACAAGTAGGCCGCCATGATCCACACATAGCGCCAGGAGCCGGTTTCGCGCTTGACCGCGGCCAGCGTGGAGATGCACTGCGGCGCGAAGACGTACCAGACCAGCAGCGACAGCGCCGTGGCGAGCGACCAGCTGCCGGCGATCAGCGGCTCCAGCTGGCCCGCGACATCGTCTCCGGTGGCGGAGAGCGCATACACCGTGCCGAGGGCACCCACCGCCACCTCGCGCGCCGCCATGCCGGGCACCAGCGCGATCGAGATCTGCCAGTTGAAACCGATGGGCGCAAAGATGTGCTCCAGGCCGCGGCCGATGATGCCCGCCAGGCTGTACTGGATCGCCGGGCCGGTCGCGCCCTCGGGCGGCGACGGGAAGGTGGACAGGAACCACAGCAGGATCGTCAGCGTCAGGATGATGGTGCCCACCCGCTGGATGAAGATCCATGCGCGTTCGTACAGGCCCAGCGCGAGGTTGCGCAGGTTGGGCCAGCGGTAGGCCGGCAGCTCCATCATCAGCGGCGAGCGCTGCTGGCTGCCGCGGAAGCGCTTCATGACCCAGGCCACGGCCATGGCCGAGACGATGCCGAAGACGTACAGCGCGAACAGCACGATGCCCTGCAGGTTGAGCACGCCGCCCACGGTGCGCGCCGGGATGAAGGCCGCGATCAGCAGCGCATAGACGGGCAGCCGCGCCGAGCAGGTCATCAGCGGCGCGATCATGATGGTGGTGAGCCGGTCGCGCCAGTTGCTGATGGTGCGCGTGGCCATCACGCCCGGAATGGCGCAGGCGAAGCTCGACAAGAGCGGAATGAAGGAGCGGCCCGACAGCCCCACCGTGCCCATCACGCGGTCGAGCAGGAAGGCGGCGCGCGGCAGGTAGCCCGAGTCTTCCAGCGCCAGGATGAACAGGAAGAGGATCAGGATCTGCGGCAGGAACACGATCACGCCGCCCACGCCGGCGATGATGCCGTCCACGAGCAGGCTCTGCAGCATGCCCTCGGGCACCATCCGCTTTACCAGCTCGCCGACGGCGGCCGTGCCGTCCTTGATGGCGTCCATCGGCACATTGGCCCAGCTGAACACCGCCTGGAACATCAGGAACAGCGTGACCGCCAGCACCAGCATGCCCCACAGCGGATGCATCACCACGCGGTCGATGCGGTCGCTGGCAGCCAGGCTGCCGGCCGGCTCGCGCACCGCTGCGGCCAGGATGCGGCGCACCTCGCGCTGGGTCGCCAAAACGTTGTCGAGATCCGGCGCCTGCCAGGGCGCGGGCTGGGCGACCGCGACCGGCGCATCGAGCTGCGCCAGCAGGCCCTGGGCCCCGCCGGCGTGCACGCCCACGGTCTCGATCACCGGCACGCCGAGCTCGCGCGCGAGCAGCGGCACGTCGATCGCGATGCCCTGCTTCTTCGCCATGTCGGTCATGTTGAGCGCCACCACCATCGGCAGGCCCAGGCGCTTGGCCTCGAGCACCATCCGCAGGTTGAGCCGCAGGTTGGTGGCGTCGGTGACGCACACCAGCAGGTCGGGCAACGCCTCCTCGCTCTTGCCGGTGACCACGTCGCGCGTGACGGCCTCGTCGGCCGACAGCGCATTCAGGCTGTAGGCGCCCGGCAGATCGAGCACGGCCACGCGCCGTCCCGAGGCGGTGCGCAGCTGGCCTTCCTTGCGCTCGACCGTCACGCCGGCATAGTTGGCCACCTTCTGGCGGCTGCCGGTGAGCAGGTTGAAGAGCGCCGTCTTGCCGCAGTTGGGGTTGCCCAGCAGCGCGATGCGGCCGGGCGGGGCCGACGAAACGGCGGCGCCGGGCCGGAAGTTCAGGGTCGCCTCAACCATGGTGCGCGGCTCCCGGCAAGACGCGAACCAGCGCAGCCTCGTGCCGGCGCAGTGCAAAGGTGGTGTGGCCCAGGCGCACGGCCAGCGGCTCGCGGTTCGGCACGCCGCTGGCGACGATGCGCACCACCTCGCCGGGCACGAAGCCGATCTCGGTCAGTCGAAGCACGAGGTCGCGCGCTTCCGCTTCTTCGGGCCTCGACACATCGAGCACGGTGGCCCATTGGTGGCTGGGAAGCTGGTCGAGGCTGATGGCGGCCGTCGCCGCGCCGTTCATGGAGGTCACCCGCAGATCCAAATCGTCAAAATGAGAATTATTCTCGAAAACCGGGGCCATGGGCGAGTCGCAGCTGAAGTATCCCCGCCGCGCGGGCATGATCGCGACCATGACAGACCTGGCTCCTGAACCATTCGCCGAAGCGTCGGCCGCCCCGCAGAGCCCTCTGCCACCGAGGCTCGGCCTGTGGCGATGGATCGCCGAGGGCTTGCGCGCTTCTATCATGCTGGGGCCGCGTACCGCGGGATCGCCTTCGCCCTGGCAGCTGATCGTCATCGTGCTGATCCCCAGCCTGCTGATGCTCGGCCTGGAGCGCCTGCAGATCGCGGGGCCCGCCAGCTTCGACGCTGCCACCGAGCTCAACACCTACTGGGCCTTCGCCATCACCCTGTGGGTGGGCTGGCTGACGCTGTCGCGCGGCCGCGCGACAGCCACCCTGAGCGGCTGGTTCGCACTGGCGACCTGGGCCGCTGTGCCGTGGAGCCTGCTCATGGGCTGCATGTCGCTGGCCTACTTCCGGGGCTGGCTCCCGGCTGCGCTGAGCACGCCGTCGGCTTTCTGGACGGTCTACGGCGGCCTGCTCGGCATCGCCTTCGTGGCCGGCGTGCGGCTGATGGCGCGCTATGTGCCGCGGCAGGCATGGCTGACGCTTTTCATGCCAGGAATGCTGGCGATCACCGCTCTGGGCATCTGGGACGGGATGCAGGAACAGGAACGGGTCTGGCAGCCGGACACGAGCGCCGTGGCCGCCGCGCCCGAGCGGCCCCGGCTGCACCTGACGCAGGAGATCTTCGAGGCGCAGCAGGCGGTCTGGCAGCGCGCGATCGACGGCATCGCCCCCCGGCATGGCAGCGAGGCGCAGGTCTACGGCCTGGTGTTCGCACCCTACGCCTCCGAGGATGTCTTCCTGCGCGAGAGCGCCATGGTCGCGAGCCTGCTGGAGGAGCGTTTCGACGCCCGCGGGCGCGTGCTGCGCCTGATCAACCACGCGACGACCCCGCAGGAACTGCCCTGGGCGACGCCGCTCAACCTGCGCCGCGCCGTGCAGGCGATGGCCGAGCGCATGGACCGCGAGCAGGACGTGCTGGTGATCTACATGACCTCGCACGGCGCCAACGACTTCAGGCTGGCCTCTTTCCATGGGCCGCTCACCGTGCCCTGGCTGACGCCGAAGGAGCTGCGCGAGGCGCTGGACGCGGCCGGCATCCGGCACCGCGTGATCGCGATCTCGGCCTGCTATTCAGGCGGCTGGATCGAGCCCTTGGCCACCGAGCACAGCCTGGTCATGACCGCCGCCGATGCACAGCACACCTCTTACGGCTGCGGCCACCGCTCGGAGCTCACCTTCTTCGGCCGCGCGGTGTTCGACGAGGCGCTGCGCAAGACGCACTCTTTCGAAGCGGCCTTCGCCGAGGCGGTGCCGGTGATCAAGCAGCGCGAGATCGAGGCCGGCAAGGAAGACGGCTTTTCGAACCCGCAGATCCACGTGGGCGCGGGCATCCGGCCGGTGCTGGACCAGTTGTCACAGCGGCTCGGCAAGAACTGAAGGAAAAACGGCACGCCAAGCGCGTGCTGTCCCCGAACAAGCCGAGCGCTGCAGGCTCAGGCCGCGAGCAGCTGCCGCAGCACGAACGGGAGAATGCCCCCGTGCTTGTAGTAGTCGACCTCGATCGGCGTGTCGATGCGCAGGCGCACCGTCACCTCCTGGTGCGTGCCGTCGGCGCGGTGCACGACGATCTTCACGTCCATCTGCGGCTTGAGCTCGCCGCCGATCACCACGTCGATCCTCTCCTCTCCGGTGAGGCCCAGGCTTTCCCATGAATCGGCGCCGCGGAACTGCAGCGGCAGCACCCCCATGCCGACCAGGTTGGCGCGGTGGATGCGCTCGAAGCTGCGCGCCACCACCGCCTTGATGCCCAGGAGCTGCGTGCCCTTGGCCGCCCAGTCGCGAGAGGAGCCGGTGCCGTATTCCTCGCCGCCGAAGATCACCGTGGGCACGCCCTGTTCGATGTACTTCATCGCCGCGTCGTAGATGAACATCTTCTCGCCGCCGGGCTGGAACAGCGTCACGCCGCCCTCCTCGCGCGAGCCGTCCGGGCCCGCCGGGATCATGAGGTTCTTGATGCGCACGTTGGCGAAGGTGCCGCGCATCATCACGTCGTGGTTGCCGCGGCGCGAGCCGTAGCTGTTGAAGTCGGCCTTGGAGACGCCATGGGCCTTCAGCCAGATGCCGGCCGGCGAGCTTTCCTTGATCGCACCGGCCGGCGAGATGTGGTCGGTGGTGATCGAGTCGCCGAAGAGCGCCATGACGCGCGCGCCGGTGAAACCCGCGTCGGATGCGTGCGGCTCCATCTTGAAGCCCTCGAAGAAGGGCGGCTCGGCGATGTAGGTGGACTCCGGCCAGTCGTAGACCTGGCCGGTGGTGCCCTTGATGCTGCTCCACAGCTTGCCCGGGTTGTCCTGGATCTGCTCGTAGTTCTTGCGAAATGCCTTGGCGTTCATCGCATAGCGCAGGTTTTCGTCGATCTCCTTCGCGCTGGGCCAGATGTCGCCGAGGTAGACGTCCTTGCCCTTCCTGCCCTTGCCCACCGGCTGGGTCATGAGGTCGACCATCACGTTGCCGGCGATTGCATAGGCCACCACCAGCGGCGGCGAAGCCAGGAAGTTGGCCTTGATGTTGGGATGGATGCGGGCCTCGAAGTTGCGGTTGCCCGAAAGCACGGCCGCGCCCACCAGGTTGTTCCTGGTGATCGCCTCGTTGATCTCGGGCGCCAGGTCGCCGGCATTGCCGATGCAGGTCGTGCAGCCGTAGCCTGCGAGGTAGAAGCCGAGCTTTTCGAGGTACTTCAGAAGGTCCGCCTTCTGGAGGTACTCGGTCACGATGCGCGAGCCCGGCGCGAGCGAGGTCTTGATGTGCGGCTTGACGCGCAGCCCGGCCTCCACCGCCTTCTTGGCGAGCAGGCCGGCGGCCAGCAGCACGCTGGGGTTGGAGGTGTTGGTGCAGGAGGTGATGGCGGCGATCAATACATCGCCATTGCCGATGGTCACGGCGTCCGCCGTCGCATGGGCAGCCGTGTCGCCGACATGGGCGGCCTCCGCGGTCGGCTTGTTGTCGGCCATCTCGACCACCGGCATCGGCGCGCCCGGCTTCGGGTCGGGCGGCGGCTGCTCGCCCGACTCGCCGTTGTGCGGCAGCGGATAGCGTTGCTTGAGCTTGTCGGCAGGCTGGTTGAAGCCGTTGGCCTCGATCGGCTTGCTGTAGAGCTCGGCAAACTTGGTCGCCAGGTGGCCGAGATCGATGCGGTCCTGCGGGCGCTTGGGGCCGGCCACGCTGGGCGTGACGGTGCCGAGGTCCAGCTTGACGACCTTCGTGTAGTTGAGCTCCCCCGGCGCCGGCATGCCGAAGAGGCCCTGGGCCTTGTAATAGGCCTCGAAGCGCTCGATCTCCTTGTCGGTGCGGCCGGTGCCCCTGAAATACTCGACGGTCCTCTCGTCGACGGGGAAGAAGCCCATGGTCGCGCCGTACTCGGGCGCCATGTTGCCGATGGTGGCGCGGTCGGGCACGGGGATGGAGGCGGCGCCGGGTCCGAAGAACTCGACGAACTTGCCCACCACCTTCTCGCTGCGCAGGATGTTCGTGACGTAGAGCACCAGGTCGGTGGCGGTGACGCCCTCGCGCAGCTTGCCGCCGAGCTCGAAGCCCACCACGTCGGGCGTGAGCATGTAGACCGGCTGGCCCAGCATCGCGGCCTCGGCCTCGATCCCGCCCACGCCCCAGCCCACCACGCCGATGCCGTTGATCATGGTCGTGTGGCTGTCGGTGCCCACCAGCGAGTCGGGGTAGTAGACGGGGCCGGATTTGTCGTCCTGGGCTTGGCCGTTCGGGCTGGTGTAGACGCCGCGCGCGAAGTACTCGAGGTTCACCTGGTGCACGATGCCGAAGCCGGGCGGCACCACGCCGAAGGTGTCGAAGGCCTGCATGCCCCACTTCATGAACTGGTAGCGCTCGTTGTTGCGCTGGAACTCCAGCTTCATATTCAGGTCGAGCGCCTTCGGCGTGCCGTAGTGGTCCACCATGACCGAATGGTCGACCACCAGGTCCACCGGCACCAGCGGCTCGATGGTCTTGGGCGACTTGCCCAGCTTTTGCGCCACGCTGCGCATCGCGGCCAGGTCGGCCAGCAGAGGCACGCCGGTGAAGTCCTGCAGCACGACGCGCGTCACGACGAAGGGGATCTCGTCGGTGCGCTCGGCATTCGGCTGCCAGTTGGCCAGCTGCTCGACATGCTCGGCCGTGACCTTCTTGCCGTCGCAGTTGCGCAGCACCGACTCCAGCACGATGCGAATCGAGACCGGCAGCTTGTCGACGTTGGGGTATTGCTTCGCGAGTTCCTTGAGGGACCAGTATTTGCCGGCTTTGCCCGATGCGGTCTTGAAGGTCTTCAGCGTGGGGGCAAATGCGTGCGCCGGTTCTCGGGCCATGAGGAACTCCTTGTATTCGTGGAAGCACCTCAAAGATAGCAGGGTTCGATGACATGGTGAGGCCCGGAGGGCGCATCCCTGAGCGCATCCTTCGGTGTTTCAGACTGCTACCGCGCCGAGGTGCTCCGGCCGCGCGGCCGCCGGTCGATGACCTGGGAGGTGATGGTTGCCGCGCGCCGGTTCACTAGGATGGCGGCCATGAGCACCCCTTCCACGCCGCCGCCCACCGCCGCCGATTCCTTCGGCACCCACCTGCGCCACTGGCGCCAGCGCCGCCGGCTGAGCCAGCTCGACCTGGCGCACGAGGCGCAGGTCTCGACCCGCCACCTGAGCTATGTCGAGACCGGCCGCGCCGAGCCCAGCCGGGAGATGGTGCTGCGGCTGGCCGAGCGGCTGGAGGTACCACTGCGCGAGCGCAATACGCTGCTGGTGGCGGCCGGCTACGCGCCGATGTACCGGCAGCGCTCGCTCGACGATCCGGCGATGGCGCCCGCCCGGCAGGCGGTGGAGCTGGTGCTCAAGGGGCACGAGCCCTTCCCTGCCCTGGCGGTGGATCGTCACTGGAACCTGGTGGCGCATAACGCGCTGGTGCCCCTGCTGATGGACGGCGCGGCGCCCGAACTGCTGCAGCCGCCGGTCAACGTGCTTCGGCTCAGCCTGCATCCCGAAGGCGTGGCGCCGCGCATCGCGAACCTGGCGCAGTGGCGCGCCCATCTGCTGGAGCGGCTGCAGCAACAGATCGCGGCCACGGGAGACGCGGCGCTGGCCGCGCTGCACGACGAGCTCGCGGCCTACCCCGCGCCGCAGGTCGGCCACGACACGCCGGCCAACAACAGCGAACTGGCCGGTGTGGCCGTGCCCTTCCAGTACGTGACGCCGCACGGCGTGCTGAGCTTCATCAGCACGACCACCATCTTCGGCACGCCGGTCGATGTCACGCTGCAGGAGCTGGCGGTGGAGTCCTTTTTTCCTGCGGATGCGCAGACCGCAGCTGCGCTGGCGGCCATGCGCGAGGGCCAGGCCCAGGTCGAAAAAGCCCGTTGAACATCAAGAAAAAAGCCCGCCTGGAGGCGGGCTTTTCCTTGTGCGCCTAAAGCGGCGATCAGGCGGGAACCTTGGCCGCGACCTCGGTGTAATCCTCGATCTTGTCGAAGTTCAGGTACTGGTAGATCTGGTCGCTCGCCGCCTCGAGCACGCCGACGCTGGCCATGTACTCCTCCCTGGTCGGAATGCGGCCCAGGCGCGAGCAGATGGCGGCCAGCTCGGCGCTGCCCAGGTACACGTTGGTGTTCTTGCCCAGGCGGTTGGGGAAGTTGCGCGTGCTGGTCGACATCACGGTCGCGCCTTCGCGCACCTGCGCCTGGTTGCCCATGCACAGCGAGCAGCCCGGCATCTCGGTGCGCGCGCCGGCGTTGCCGAACACGCCGTAGTGGCCTTCCTCGGTGAGCTGGTGCGCGTCCATCTTCGTCGGCGGGGCGATCCACAGCTTGA
Organism: Variovorax sp. Soil_C_17; assembly: GCF_057657265.1. Lineage (NCBI taxonomy): Bacteria > Pseudomonadati > Pseudomonadota > Betaproteobacteria > Burkholderiales > Comamonadaceae > Variovorax > Variovorax sp. Soil_C_17. Next base: position 82,729 of record NZ_JBDGIT010000011.1, on the reverse strand, counting down.
CCGGGATGTCGCGCTTGCCTTCGAGCAGCTTGGAAGCGGCACGGAAGTGGCCGATATTGGTCATGCACGAACCGATGAAGACCTCGTCGATCTGGGCGCCGGCCACATCCGACAGCGTCTTCACGTCGTCGGGGTCGTTGGGGCAGGCCACGATGGGCTCGTGGATGTCGGCCAGGTCGATCTCGATCACGGCAGCGTACTCGGCGTCGGCATCGCCCTCGAGCAGTTGCGGGTCCTTCAACCAGGCTTCCTGCGCGGCGATGCGGCGGCCCAGCGTGCGGGCATCGGCATAGCCCTCGGCGATCATCCAGCGCATCAGCGTGATGTTGCTGTTGATGTACTCGGCGATGGGCTCCTTGTTCAGGTGCACCGTGCAGCCGGCGGCCGAGCGCTCGGCCGAGGCGTCGCTCAGTTCGAAGGCCTGTTCCACCTTCAGGTCCGGCAGGCCCTCGATCTCCAGGATGCGGCCCGAGAAGATGTTCTTCTTGCCCTTCTTCTCGACCGTCAACAGGCCCTGCTTGATGGCGTAGAGCGGAATCGCGTTGACCAGGTCGCGCAGGGTCACGCCGGGCTGCATCTTGCCCTTGAAACGCACCAGCACGGATTCGGGCATGTCCAGCGGCATCACGCCCGTTGCGGCCGCGAAGGCGACCAGGCCGGAGCCGGCGGGAAAGCTGATGCCGATGGGGAAGCGGGTGTGGCTGTCGCCGCCGGTCCCGACGGTGTCGGGCGTCAGCAGGCGGTTGAGCCAGCTGTGGATCACGCCGTCGCCGGGGCGCAGCGAGACGCCGCCGCGGGTGGCCATGAAGTCCGGCAGCTCGTGGTGCATCTTGACGTCCACCTTCTTCGGGTAGGCGGCCGTGTGGCAGAAGGACTGCATCACCAGGTCGGCGCTGAAGCCCAGGCAGGCCAGGTCCTTGAGCTCGTCGCGCGTCATCGGGCCGGTGGTGTCCTGGCTGCCGACGGAGGTCATCTTGGGCTCGCAGTAGGTGCCGGGACGCACCCCCTGGCCTTCCGGCAGGCCGCAGGCACGGCCGACCATCTTCTGGGCCAGCGAAAAGCCCTTCTTGGTGTCGACCGGGCTCACCGGCAGACGGAACAGCGTCGAAGCCGGCAGGCCCAGGGCTTCGCGCGCCTTGGCCGTCAAGCCGCGGCCGATGATCAGCGGAATGCGGCCGCCGGCACGCACCTCGTCGAACAGCACCTCGCTCTTGACCTTGAACTCGGCGATGACCTTGCCGTCCTTCAGCGCCTTGCCCTCGTAGGGGCGCAGCTCGATCACGTCGCCCATCTCCATCTGGCTCACGTCGAGCTCGATGGGCAGCGCACCGGCGTCTTCCATCGTGTTGTAGAAGATCGGCGCGATCTTGGTGCCCAGGCAGACGCCGCCGAAGCGCTTGTTGGGGATGAAGGGAATGTCCTGGCCGGTGAACCAGAGCACCGAATTGGTGGCGCTCTTGCGCGACGAACCGGTGCCGACCACGTCGCCCACGTAGGCGACCAGGTGGCCCTTCTCCTTCAGCGACTCGATGAACTTGACCGGGCCGCGCTTGCCGTCCTCTTCGGGCGTGATGCCGGGGCGGGCGTTCTTCAGCATCGCCAGCGCATGCATCGGGATGTCGGGCCGCGTGGTGGCGTCGGGCGCGGGCGAGAGGTCGTCGGTGTTGGTCTCGCCGCTCACCTTGAACACCGTGATGGTGAGGCTCTGCGGCACTTCGGGCCGGCTGGTGAACCACTCGGCATCGGCCCAGCTCTGCAGCACGGCCCGGGCGTTGGCATTGCCCTGGTCCGCCTTTTCCTTGACGTCGTGAAACTGGTCGAACATCAGCAGCGTCTTCTTCAGCCCCTCGGCTGCGACGCCGCCCACTTCGGCGTCGTCCAGCAGGTCGATCAACGGGCTGATGTTGTAGCCGCCGAGCATGGTGCCCAGCAGCTCGGTGGCGTGGGCGCGCGAGAGAAGCAGGCTCTTTTCGGTGCCATGCGCCACCGCCGCCAGGTAGCTCGCCTTGACCTTGGCCGCATCGTCCACGCCGGCCGGGACGCGGTGCGTGAGCAGGTTCAGCAGGAACTCGCCGTCCTTGGCGGTGGCGGTCTTCATCAGTTCGATGACTTCGCTGGTCTGCTTGGCCGACAAGGGCAGCGGCGGGATGCCAAGCGCGGCGCGCTCGGCGACATGGTCAACGTAGGCTTGCAACATTTTTCTCTTCTCCGAGATCGGGAACCGTGGCGGCCAAGCAAAAGGCGGGCCGCCTGCGCCTTGAATTACTTCTTGGGAGCGTCCGCGCCGTCGAACAGGCTCTTGGGCGGGTTCTTCTTCATGTCTTCCGCCACCGTCGCCTGCTCGTTGGCCTGGCATTCATCGGCCAGGCGCAGGCCCTGCTTCTGGCTCATCAGCATGGACTTGTTGCCCAGCTGCAGCCACATGGCCTCGGCCTTCGGGTCCTCCAGGCGGATCGCGCCGGTGCGGCTGTTGACGGGGTGCATGAAGTACTTGGTGCTGCCGTGCGTCAGGACGAAGAAGCCGGTCTTCTTCTGGCTGGGCTCGATCGCCACGCTGGCGCCGAGCTCGCACTTGATGGTGCCGGTGAGCACGCGCTTGGAGACCTCCAGGTCTTCGGGCGAGAGGACGACGTCGGAATCTTCGCTGATGGGCTTGGCTTCCTCGATCTTCTTGATGACGCGCTTGGGCACGACCTTCTGCGTCGCCTTCTTGGCGGTGTTCGCGGCGCGCTCCTTGAGCGGCGGCTTGGCCGCGGAATCCTGGGCCAGGGCCGACAGCGGCAGAGCGAGCGCGACAGCGGCGATCAGGGCAATTTTCTTCATGGGTGTCTGTTCCTTCGAGGAGGTGTGTGTGGTTTCAGGAGGACGCCGCCGCAAACCATGCTTGGGCCTCCGGCGGCAGCGCACGGCCGGTGGCGTGCGCCCGCGAAAGCACCTGCCAGAAATGACGATAGCTTGCGCGGTCGTGCAATGTGCCATCAAAACTGACGGGCGCCCAATTGGCGGCAACCGCCGACGCTATGATTTTTGTAGCCATTTGAATCTGCCGTTCGTCGGGCGCAAAGGCCTCGAGGATGGGGCGGATCTGGTTGGGGTGGATGCTCCACATGCGCGTGTAGCCGAATTCGCCGGCCGCCTTCTTCGCGGCGGCGCGCATCGCATCGGCGTCGTTGAACTCGGTGACCACGCAGTGCGAAGGCACCTTCCCGTGCGCGTGCGCGGCCGAGGCGATCTCGAGCTTGGCGCGCACCACCAACGGATGGGTGAACTGGCCCGCGGCGCCCATGCCCTCGGCGGGGATCGCCCCGCCATGGGCCGAGACGAAGTCCATCAGGCCGAAGCTGAGCGACTGCACCCGCGGATGGGCGGCGATCTCGAAGGCGTTGTGCACGGCGAAGGGCGACTCGATCAGCACATGCAGCGGCAGGGCCTCGGCGCCTGCGGCATTGAGCGCATCGACTGCTTCGCGCACATCCTCGGCGGACTCGACCTTGGGCACCATCAGGTGGCTCAGGCGATGGCCGGCACGCCCCGCGATGGTGACCACGTCGCCGGCGAAGGCCGGATGGTCGACCGGATGCACCCGCACGCCCACGCGCATGCCGGGTGCGGCGGCCAAGGCGAGCTCGGTGACAAGTGCCGCGTGCTCGGCCTCGCCCCCCACCGGAGCGCCGTCCTCGCAATCGAGGGTGACGTCGAACACGCAGGCGCCGAACTCCTGGGCCATCTCGGCCTGCAGCGCGAGGCTCTTGCGCATGCGGGCCTCGACGCCGCTGTAGTGGTCGCAGACCGGCAGCACCACGGCCCCGGCTTGCGCGCCGAGCAGGACTTCCTGAGGATGGACGACGGATTCGCTCATGGCTTGCGCTGCGCGACGATGAACATGCGCGGGAAGGCCAGCAGCCGCTTGCCGTCCGTGCGGGCGGGGTAGGCGCGATCGACGCGCCTTTCGTACTCGGCCAGGTAGCTCGCCTGCAAGTCGGGCGTCAGCCGGTCGACGAAGGGTTTGAGCCCGGTGCCGCGCACCCATTCGACGATGGCGGCGGACGAAGCCATGGGATGCTGGTAGGCGGTGCGCCAGACGTCGACCTGTGCCGCTTCGGCGGCCAGCAGGTCGTAGTAGCCGGCCAGCGGCAGCAGCATCGTGCGCAGCCGGTCGGCATCGCCGATGGGCTCGGCCCACGGCGCCTCGGCCGCGACTTCACGCATCAGCCGGTGCGTGGGCTCCTCGCGGTTGTCGGGCATCTGGACGGCGAGCACCCCGCCAGGCGCCAGGGCGGCGAACAGGCGCGGAATCAGCGTCTCGTGATCGGGCACCCATTGCAGCGAGGCATTGGCGTAGATGAGATCGGGCGGCGACGCGGGCTGCCAGCTCGCGATGTCGCTGAGTTCGAAGTGCGCGGCCGGCAGGCGCTCGCGCGCGCTCCTGAGCATCGCTTCGGAGTTGTCGGTGCCGATCACCTCGGCACCGGGGAATCGCTGCATCAGCAGCTCGGTGGAATTGCCGGGCCCGCAGCCCAGGTCGATCGCGCGGGCCGCCGCGGACAGCGGAACCCGCGCCAGCAGTTCCTGCGCGGGGCGGGTGCGCTCGTCCTCGTAGCGGCGGTAGAGCGCAGGGTTCCAGTCGAGCATGCCGGTGACTGACGGTGAACTTAGAGCAGGTGGGCGACGCCGGCCTGTTCGTCCTGCAGTTCCTTCAGGGTCTTGTCGATGCGTTCCTGGCTGAACTTGTCGATCTCCAGGCCTTCGACCAGCTTGTATTCGCCGTTCTCGGTGGTGACCGGGAAGCCGAAGATCACGTCCTTCGGAATGCCGTACTGGCCATCCGACGGGATGCCCATCGTGACCCACTTGCCGTTCGAACCCAGGGCCCAGTCGCGCATGTGATCGATGGCGGCGTTGGCGGCCGATGCGGCCGACGAGAGGCCGCGCGCCTCGATGATGGCGGCGCCGCGCTTGCCCACGGTGGGCAGGAAGACGTCGGCATTCCACACCTGGTCGTTGATGAGGTCCTTGACGCTCTTGCCGCCCACGGTGGCGAAGCGGTAGTCGGCGTACATCGTGGGCGAGTGGTTGCCCCACACGGTGAGCTTCTCGATATCGCCCACGGCGGTGCCGGTCTTGGCGGCGATCTGGCTGGCGGCGCGGTTGTGGTCCAGGCGCAGCATGGCGGTGAAGTTCTTGCGCGGCAGGCTGGGCGCGCTCTTCATGGCGATGTAGGCGTTGGTGTTTGCCGGATTGCCGACCACCAGCACCTTGACGTTGCGGCTGGCGACCTGGTCGAGGGCCTTGCCCTGGGCGGTGAAGATCTGGGCGTTGGCGGCCAGCAGATCGGCGCGCTCCATGCCCGGGCCGCGTGGGCGGGCGCCGACGAGCAGCGCATAGTCGGCATCCTTGAAGGCGACCAGCGGATCGCCGGTGGGGATCACGCCGGCCAGCAGCGGAAAGGCGCAGTCCTCGAGCTCCATGATCACGCCCTTGAGCGCCTTCTGCGCTTTCTCGTCCGGGATCTCGAGCAGTTGCAGGATGACCGGCTGGTCCTTGCCGAGCATCTCGCCGGAGGCGATACGGAACAGCAGGGCGTAACCGATTTGGCCGGCGGCGCCGGTGACGGCAACGCGAACAGGCTTTTTGCTCATGGGAAAACTCCAGGAAAGGTGAAAACGGTGCGCGGTCGCGGTTGCGGCCGCGGAGGTAGGGCCGGGCGATGCGCCCGGTCGCATAGGCCGGCTCGGATTTTATGCCGATTTGCACTTTCGATGGCGCCAGTCTTGTGTCTTATATAAGATGTCGGCCGGAACGCGCCGCGATTGCGCGCTCAGCCCTGCCATGACCACCACCATCACCGCTCTTGCCGAGCCGGCGACGCCCTCGTTCAGCCCGCTCTACCAGCAGATCAAGTCCTTGATCCTGCAGAGTCTGCACGCGGGCGAATGGAAGCCGGGCGAGCCGATCCCGAGCGAGTTCGAGCTGGCCGCGCGCTTTCGCGTGAGCCAGGGCACGGTCCGCAAGGCGATCGACGAGCTGGCGGCCGAGAACCTGGTGGTGCGCCGCCAGGGCAAGGGCACCTTCGTCGCCACCCATGCCGAGCAGCACGTGCAGTACCGCTTCCTGAAGCTGGTGCCCGACAGCGGCGACGCCGACAGCGAGGGGCCGGCCGAGCGCGAGATCGTCGACTGCAAGCGGCTGCGCGCCAGCGCCGACATCGCGCGCCTGCTCGCGCTGCGCACCGGCGACGCGGTGCTGCAGGTGCGGCGCGTGCTCGCCTATCGCGGCACGCCCACCATCCTGGAAGACCTCTGGCTGCCCGGCACGCCCTTCAAGGGATTGACGGCCGAGCGCCTGAACGCCTGGCACGGCCCGATGTACGCCATGTTCGAGACCGAGTTCGGCGTGCGCATGGTGCGCGCCGAAGAGAAGATCCGCGCCGTGCTGCCCGACGAAGCGCAGGCGGCACTTCTGGCGGTGACGACCGCCACCCCTTTGCTGAGCGTGGAGCGCGTCGCTCACACCTACCACGACACCCCGATGGAGCTGCGCCGCGGCCTCTACCGCACCGACACACACCACTACCGCAATGAACTCGGCTGAGCGCGCCCGCGCCGCAGCCCCATCGCGGCCCCATCACGGCCGCATCTCGATAGCATCCGAGCGCAAGGCTGCGTTGACATTTCGGCGTCAGCGGCCCGATGGTGCGTTGCAATAGAATTTTGAGTTGTTTGCATTTCCGCCAAAGAGCAAGCCGCCCCTCTAATAATTCTGAAAGTCCCCATGACAGAGCTGGCCACACCACCCCGACCACAGCGGCGCGAGTTCCGCAACATCAATGCCTTCACCGATCTGACCACCTACCGGCTTCCACCGGCCGGCCTCGTGTCGATCCTGCACCGGGTGAGCGGCGCGCTGATGTTCCTGCTGATGCCCTTCGTGATCTGGATGTTCGACACTTCCGTGTCCTCCGAGTACTCCTATGCCCGCTTCAAGGCCGCCTTCAACAGCGGCCTTGGTTTCGTTCCGGGCTGGTTCCTCAAGCTGGTGGCGCTGGCGCTGATCTGGGCCTACCTGCACCACTTCATCGCCGGCCTGCGCCATCTCTGGATGGACGTGAGCCACGCCGCGGTGAGCAAGGAATTCGGCCACAGCTCGGCCATCGCCACGCTGGCCCTCAGCATCCTGCTGACGCTCGTGCTCGGCGCAAAGCTTTTTGGTCTGTACTGAGAGGGAGCACGAGATGTCTGTGAACTACGGCTCCAAGCGCATCGTCGTCGGCGCGCACTACGGTCTGCGCGACTGGCTCAGCCAGCGCATCACCGGCGCCCTGATGGCGCTCTTCACCGTCGTCCTGCTGGCGCAGCTGCTCTTCACGCGCGGGCCGGTCGGCTATGACGTGTGGGCCGGCATCTTCGCCTCGCAGTGGATGAAGGTACTCACCTTCGTGGTGATCGCCTCGCTGCTCTATCACGTGTGGGTCGGCATGCGCGACATCTGGATGGACTACGTCCAGCCGGTCGGCATCCGTCTCGTCTTGCAGGTTTTCACGATCGTCTGGCTTGTGGCGTGCGCGGGTTGGGCCATTCAAGTGCTCTGGAGAATTTGAAGAATATGAATCCCCACGCTCATCACTCCGTGTATTCGCTGCCCACTGACGGGGCGCAGGTCTCCCTTGAGGCGACTCGGCAGGAGACCTGAATGTCCTATACCAAAGAACAAATCACCAAGCGCAAGTTCGACGTCGTCATCGTCGGCGCCGGCGGCTCCGGCATGCGCGCTTCGCTGCAACTGGCGCGTGCGGGCCTCAACGTGGCCGTGCTGTCGAAGGTCTTCCCCACCCGCTCGCACACCGTCGCCGCGCAGGGCGGCGTGGGCGCCTCGCTCGGCAACATGAGCGAGGACAACTGGCACTACCACTTCTACGACACGATCAAGGGCTCCGACTGGCTCGGCGACCAGGACGCGATCGAGTTCATGTGCCGCGAGGCCCCGAAGGTGGTCTACGAGCTCGAGCACTTCGGCATGCCTTTCGACCGCAACCCGGACGGCACCATCTACCAGCGGCCGTTCGGCGGCCACACGGCCAACTACGGCGAGAAGCCGGTGCAGCGTGCCTGCGCGGCGGCCGACCGCACCGGTCACGCGATGCTGCACACGCTCTACCAAAAGAACGTGGAAGCACGCACGCAGTTCTTCGTCGAGTGGATGGCGCTCGACCTGATCCGCGACGCCGATGGCGACGTGGTCGGCGTGACGGCGCTCGAGATGGAAACCGGCGACCTGCACATCCTGCAGGCCAAGACCGTGCTGCTGGCGACCGGCGGCGCGGGCCGCATCTTCGGCGCATCGACCAATGCCTTCATCAACACCGGCGACGGCCTGGGCATGGCGGCACGCTCGGGCATTCCGCTGCAGGACATGGAGTTCTGGCAGTTCCACCCGACCGGCGTGGCCGGTGCAGGCGTGCTGCTGACCGAAGGCTGCCGCGGCGAAGGCGCAATCCTGATCAACAGCAACGGCGAGCGCTTCATGGAGCGCTACGCACCGACGCTGAAGGACCTTGCGCCGCGCGACTTCGTCTCGCGCTCGATGGACCAGGAGATCAAGGAAGGCCGCGGCTGCGGCCCGAACAAGGACTACGTGCTGCTCAAGATGGACCATCTGGGCGCAGAAACCATCCACAAGCGCCTGCCTTCGGTGTACGAGATCGGCGTCAATTTCGCCAACGTCGACATCACCAAGGAGCCGATTCCGGTGGTGCCCACCATCCACTATCAGATGGGCGGCATTCCGACCAACATCCACGGTCAGGTCGTGGTGCAGAAGGGCGAGGACAACAGCGCCGTCATCAACGGCCTCTATGCGGTGGGCGAATGCTCCTGCGTGAGCGTGCATGGCGCGAATCGCCTGGGCACCAACTCGCTGCTCGACCTGCTGGTGTTCGGCCGCGCGGCGGGCAACCACATCGTCGAGTTCAACGACAAGAACCGCGAGCACAAGCCGCTGCCGGCCGACGCTGCCGACCGCACGCTCGAGCGCCTGAACCAGCTCGAAGCCTCGACCTCCGGCGAGTACGCGCAGGACGTGGCGGGCGAGATCCGCTCGACGATGCAGAAGCACGCCGCCGTCTTCCGCACCCAGGCCTCGATGGACGAGGGCGTGGTCAAGATTGCCGCGGTGCGCGAGCGCGTCGCCAACGTCACGCTCAAGGACAAGTCGCGCGTCTTCAACACCGCGCGCATCGAGGCGCTGGAGGTCGACAACCTGATCGAGGTGGCGCAGGCCACGATGGTCTCGGCCGCCGCGCGCAAGGAATGCCGCGGCGCCCACACGGTCGAGGACTACGAGCGCCCGTCCGATGACCCGGTCGCGCCGCTGGGCCGCGACGACGCGAACTGGATGAAGCACACGCTGTGGTACAGCGAGGGCAACCGCCTGTCGTACAAGCCCGTCAAGCTCAAGCCGCTGACGGTCGATTCGGTCCCGCCCAAGGTCCGTACGTTCTAAGAACACACCACAAGGTTTTCACGATGAAGCGCACATTCCAGATCTACCGTTACGACCCGGACAAGGACGCCAAGCCCTACATGCAAACGGTGGAGGTCGAGCTCGACGGCCACGAGCGCATGCTGCTCGACGCCCTGATGAAGCTCAAGGCGCAGGACCCGTCGCTGTCCTTCCGCCGCTCCTGCCGCGAAGGCGTCTGCGGCTCGGACGCGATGAACATCAACGGCAAGAACGGCCTGGCCTGCCTGACCAACATGAACACGCTCAAGGGCACGGTGGTGTTGAAGCCCCTGCCCGGCCTGCCGGTCATCCGCGACCTGATCGTGGACATGACGCAGTTCTTCAAGCAGTACAACTCGATCAAGCCCTACCTCCAGAACGACACGGTGCCGCCGGAGAAGGAGCGCCTGCAGTCGCCCGAAGAGCGCGACGAGCTCAACGGCCTGTACGAGTGCATTCTGTGCGCGAGCTGCTCGACCAGCTGCCCGAGTTTCTGGTGGAACCCCGACAAGTTCGTCGGCCCGGCCGGCCTGCTGCAGGCCTACCGCTTCATTGCCGACAGCCGCGACGAAGCCACGGCCGAGCGCCTGGACAACCTCGAAGACCCGTACCGCCTGTTCCGCTGCCACACCATCATGAACTGCGTGGACGTGTGCCCGAAGAGCCTGAACCCGACCAAGGCCATCGGCAAGATCAAGGAATTGATGGTGCGCCGCGCCATCTAGTCAACGGGTGACCCGATGCAATCCGCCGCCGACCCGAGCCAGCCGATCAGCGAACGCGCGCTGAGCAAGCTCAAGTGGCGCTGCCGGCGCGGCTTGCTCGAAAACGACCTGTTCATCGCCCGGTTCTTCGAGCGGCATGAGCAAGGTCTGACCTGCGGACAGGCGCAGGCATTGGAGACATTGATGGACCTGTCGGACAACGATCTGCTCGACCTCTTGCTTCGAAGGAAGGAGCCCGAGCCCGACTGGGCCGGCGCCGAAGTGATTGAGCTGTTGCAGCTGATGCGCACCGAGGGCGCGCAATCCCTCTCTTCCTGATTTATTTTTTGAAAGACCTCGCAATGAAAGCATCCGACACCAAAGCCACCCTGTCGTTCAGCAACGGCGGACAGAACGTCGAGCTGCCGATCTACAAGGGCACCATGGGCCCGGACGTGATCGACATCCGCAAGCTCTATGCGCAGACCGGCATGTTCACCTACGACCCGGGCTTCATGTCGACCGCCTCATGCGAGTCGGCCATCACCTACATCGACGGCGACAAGGGTGAGCTGCTTTACCGCGGCTACCCGATCGAGCAGCTCGCGACCAACTGCGACTTCCTCGAGACCTGCCACCTGCTGCTGTACGGCGAGCTGCCGAACGAAGGCGAAAAGGCCGGCTTCACCAAGCTCGTGAGCAACCACACCATGGTCAACGAGCAGATGCAGTTCTTCCTGCGGGGCTTCCGCCGCGACGCGCATCCGATGGCCATCATGACGGGTCTGGTCGGTGCGCTGTCGGCCTTCTATCACGACAGCACGGACATCACGAATCCGAAGCACCGCGAAATCGCGGCGATTCGCCTGATCGCGAAAATGCCGACGCTGGTGGCCATGGCTTACAAGTACACCATCGGCCAGCCGTACATGTACCCGAAGAACAATCTGAGCTATGCGGGCAATTTCCTGCACATGATGTTCGCGACGCCGTGCGAGGAGTACAAGGTCAGCCCGGTGCTGGAGCGCGCGCTCGACCGAATCTTCATCCTGCACGCCGACCACGAGCAGAACGCCTCGACCTCGACCGTGCGCCTGTGCGGCTCCTCGGGCACCAACCCCTTCGCGGCGATTGCGGCCGGCGTGGCCTGCCTCTGGGGCCCGGCCCACGGCGGCGCCAACGAGGCGGCGCTCAACATGCTCTACGACATCCAGAAGGCCGGTGGCGTCGACAAGATCGGCGAGTTCATCAAGCAGGTCAAGGACAAGAACTCCAACGTCAAGCTGATGGGCTTCGGGCACCGCGTCTACAAAAACTACGACCCGCGCGCCAAGCTGATGCAGGAAACCTGCCGCGAGGTGCTGGGCGAGCTGGGGCTGGAGAGCGATCCACTGTTCAAGCTGGCCATGGCGCTCGAGAAGATCGCCCTCGAGGACGAGTACTTCGTCTCGCGCAAGCTCTACCCGAACGTGGACTTCTACTCGGGCATCGTGCAGCGCGCGATCGGCATTCCGGTGCCGCTGTTCACCGCCATCTTCGCGCTGGCGCGGACGGTGGGCTGGATCGCGCAGCTCAACGAGATGATCGGCGACCCGGAGTACAAGATCGGCCGCCCGCGCCAGCTCTTCGAGGGCTCGCCCAAGCGCGACGTGCAACCCATCGCCAAGCGCTGATCGCTTGCGGCGCTCACAGCGGAAAGCTGCCCTCGGGCAGCTTTTCTGCGTTTTGGCTGACACACACGGACAAGTGGCAGGCGCACGCTGCGTAGCACTTTTAAACGAAGGAGTACGTTATGAAGAGGCTTGCCGCATTGATCGCCGTTGCTTTCACCCTCGCTGTTCCGCTGCATGGCTGCAACACGTGGAAGGGTGCGGGCCAGGACGTGCAGAAGGCGGGTGAAAAGATGGAAGACGCGGGCAAGAAGCGGCAATAAGAGCCCCGTACGACCATCGCACACCGGCAATCATGTCATCGCAGTTCGCGATGACTCACCGTTAAAAACAGAGGGACAATAGGGGCCTCCATCTCCATATGAGATGCCAGAGCCCCTCATGTCCTCATCCGATCGCAGCTTCGCCCGCCGCATCGACCTGACGTCGCTGCAGTTGTTCGTGGCCGTTTGCGAGCTTGGCAGCATCGGCCGCGCGGCAGAGCGCGAATTCATTGCCGCATCCGCCATCAGCAAGCGGCTGTCGGACCTGGAAGCCACCCTCGGCACCCCCCTGCTCTACCGCCACGCGCGGGGCGTCGACCTGACGCCGGCGGGCGAAAGCCTGTTGCACCACGCGCGCTCGGTGCTCTACAGCCTCGAGAAGATGCAGGGCGAGCTCAGCGAGTACGCCGAAGGCATCCGCGGCCATGTGCGCGTGCATGCCAACATCTCGGCCATCGTCCAGTTCCTGCCCGAGGACCTGGGCGCTTTCACGCGCGAGCACGACGCGGTCAAGATCGACCTCGAGGAGCACCTGAGCAGCGAGGTGGTCCGCGCAGTGCACGAGGGCGCGGCCGACCTGGGCATCTGCCATATGCCCGAAGGTGCGAACGAACTTCAAAGCCTGCTCTATCGCCACGACACGCTGGTGCTGATCGCGCCGGCCGGCCATCCGCTCACGAAGCGCCGCGGGATCGACTTTGCGGACTCGCTCGCCTTCGACCACGTCGGCCTCCACACCAACAGCTCGATCTATGTCGCGATGCACCAGGCGGCGCTGAGGGCCGGCCGCAGCATCAAGCTGCGCATCCACGTGACCGGCCTGGATGCCATGTGCCGCATGATCGAGAACGGCCTGGGCATCGGCGTGATGCCGTTGCGCGCGTTCGAGCTGATGCAGGGCGGCATCGGCCGCGGCCTGCGCAGCATTGCGCTCCTCGATGCCTGGGCCGCGCGCGAGATCCGGCTGGTGGCGCGCGACTTCTCCACGCTGCCGGTCGCGGCGCGCATGCTGGTCAAGCACCTGCAGGCGCCGGACTCGGCCGCCGATCCGCTGGCCGCCTGAGGCCCGGGTCGGCAGACAATTTCCCTCCCCACGAAAGAGACCATCACCATGGCACGCACGCTCTACGACAAGCTCTGGGACGAACATGTCGTCCACACCGAGGAAGACGGCACCTCGATCCTGTACATCGACCGCCACCTGGTCCACGAGGTGACCAGCCCCCAGGCCTTCGAGGGGCTGCGCGAGGCGGGTCGCAAGCTGTGGCGCATCAGCTCGGTGGTCGCGACCGCCGACCACAACACGCCTACCACCCACTGGGAGCGCGGCTACGAGGGCATCGAGGATCCGATCAGCAAGGAACAGATCACCACGCTGGACAGCAACATCGAGGAGTTCGGCGCCGCCGCCTTCTTCCCCTTCCTGAGCAAGCGCCAGGGCATCGTGCACGTGATCGGGCCCGAGTCGGGCGCCACGCTGCCGGGCATGACGGTGGTCTGCGGCGATTCGCACACCTCCACGCACGGCGCCTTCGGCGCGCTCGCGCATGGCATCGGCACCAGCGAGGTCGAGCATGTGATGGCCACGCAAACGCTCCTGGCCAAGAAGGCGAAGAACCTGCTCGTGAAGGTCGATGGCACGCTCGCCCCCGGCTGCACCGCCAAGGACATCGTGCTGGCCATCATCGGCCGGATCGGCACCGCCGGCGGCACCGGCTACACCATCGAGTTCGCCGGCTCGGCCATCCGCGACCTCAGCATGGAAGGGCGCATGACCGTGTGCAACATGGCGATCGAGGCCGGGGCACGGGCCGGGCTGGTGGCTGTGGACGAGAAGACCATCGCCTATGTCAAGGGCCGGCCGCTGGCGCCCACCGGCGTCGAGTGGGATCAGGCCGTCGAGTACTGGAAGACGCTGCAGTCCGACCCGGGCGCGCATTTCGACACGGTCGTCGAGCTGGATGCCGCGCAGATCAAGCCGCAAGTCACCTGGGGCACTTCGCCCGAGATGGTGCTGCCGGTGGACGGGCGCGTGCCGGACCCCGACAAGGAGAAGGACGCCAACAAGCGCGGTGCCATCGAGCGCGCCCTGAGCTACATGGGCCTGGAGCCGAACAAGCCGCTGAACGACATCTTCGTCGACAAGGTGTTCATCGGCTCGTGCACCAACAGCCGCATCGAGGACATGCGCGAGGCCGCCGCAATGGTCAGGAAGCTGGGCCGGAAGGTCGCGAAGAACGTCAAGCTGGCGATGGTCGTGCCCGGCTCCGGCATGGTGAAGGAACAGGCCGAGCGCGAAGGCCTCGACCAGATCTTCAAGGCCGCGGGCTTCGAGTGGCGCGAGCCCGGCTGCTCGATGTGCCTGGCGATGAACGCCGACCGGCTGGAGCCCGGCGAACGCTGCGCCTCGACCAGCAACCGCAACTTCGAAGGACGGCAAGGCGCCGGCGGCCGCACCCACCTGGTGAGCCCGGCGATGGCCGCGGCCGCCGCGGTGCACGGCCATTTCGTCGACGTCCGCCAATTCGCCTGAACGCCAAGGAGACATCACCATGCAGAAGTTCACCGTGCACAAGGGCCTCGTGGCGCCCATGGACCGCGAGAACGTCGACACCGACGCCATCATTCCCAAGCAGTTCCTGAAGTCGATCAGGAAGACCGGATTCGGCCCCAACCTGTTCGATGCGTGGCGCTACCTCGATCCGGGCGAGCCCGGCCAGGATCCGGCCTCGCGCAAGCCCAATCCCGACTTCGTCCTCAACCAGCCGCGCTATGCGGGCGCCTCCATCCTGCTGGCGCGCCAGAACTTCGGCTGCGGCTCCTCGCGCGAGCACGCGCCCTGGGCGCTCGACCAGTACGGCTTTCGCGCCATCATTGCGCCGAGCTACGCCGACATCTTCTTCAACAACAGTTTCAAGAACGGTCTGCTGCCGATCGTGCTGTCCGAATCGCAGGTGGCCCAGCTCTTCGACGAGACCTTCGCCTTTCCGGGCTACAGCCTGACCGTCGACCTCGAGCGCCAGGTCGTGGTCAAGCCCGACGGCAGCGAGATCGCCTTCGAGGTGCAGGCTTTTCGCAAGTACTGCCTGATCAACGGGCTGGACGACATCGGCCTGACACTGCGGCACAAGGACAAGATCCAGGCCTTCGAGGCCGAGCGCCTGGCCAAGAAGCCCTGGCTGGCACACCAGCTGATCGCCTGACTTTTTTCTTCATCTCTTCAGAACGACCTCATGAAAATCGCAGTTCTTCCCGGTGACGGCATCGGCACCGAAATCGTCGCCGAGGCCATTCGCGTGCTCGACGTCCTCGAGCTCTCGTACGAGATGGAATCGGCCCTGGTCGGCGGCGCGGCCTACGAGGCGCACGGCCATCCGCTGCCCGACACCACGCTCAAGCTGGCGAAGGAGGCCGACGCGGTGCTGTTCGGCGCCGTGGGCGACTGGAAATACGACCGCCTGGAGCGCTCGCTGCGGCCTGAACAGGCCATCCTGGGCCTGCGCAAGAACCTGGGCCTTTTCGCCAACTTCCGTCCGGCCATCTGCTACGAGCAGCTGGTCGGCGCCTCCAGTCTCAAGCCCGAGCTGATCTCGGGCCTGGACATCCTGATCATCCGCGAGCTCACCGGCGACATCTACTTCGGCCAGCCGCGCGGCCGCCGCACGGCATCCGACGGCCATTTCCCGGGCGCCGAGGAAGCCTTCGACACCATGCGCTACTCGCGCCCCGAAATCGAGCGCATCGCCCATGTCGCCTTCCAGGCCGCGCGCAAGCGCAGCAAGCGGGTGACCAGCGTGGACAAAGCCAACGTGCTCGAGACCTTCCAGCTCTGGAAGGACGTGGTGACCGAAGTGGGCAAGGAATACCCCGACGTCGAACTCGACCATATGTATGTGGACAACGCCGCGATGCAGCTGGTCAAGGCGCCCAAAAAGTTCGACGTGGTGGTCACCGGCAACATGTTCGGCGACATCCTCTCCGACGAGGCGGCCATGCTGACCGGCTCGATCGGCATGCTGCCCTCGGCCTCGCTCAATGCCAGCAACCAGGGCCTGTACGAGCCCAGCCACGGCAGCGCGCCCGACATTGCCGGCAAGGGGGTTGCCAATCCTTTGGCTACAATCCTGTCCGCTGCCATGATGCTCCGCTTCTCCCTGAACCAAGCCGAGGCTGCCGACCGGATCGAGTCGGCGGTCAAGCACGTGCTGGCGCGGGGCCTGCGGACGGCAGACATCTGGTCGGAGGGCACGACCCGGGTCGGCACGCGCGAGATGGGCGACGCCGTGGTGGCAGCCATCACCAAAAAGACGATTACCGGCTAACCGCAGCCCGTTTCGTCACGCCCTTCCCCGGCTCGACGAGCCGGGCGCAAGAAAAGACGACTTTCTTTTTTTCACAAGGGCAAACTGAAAATGGCGAACGCAACTCAACCTCTGGTCGGCCTCGTCGGCTGGCGCGGCATGGTCGGCTCGGTCCTGATGGACCGCATGCAGGCCGAAGGCGACTTCCAACTGATCGAGCCGCTGTTCTTCTCCACCTCCAACGCCGGCGGCAAGGCTCCGGCCATGGCGAAGAACGAGACCGCCCTGAAGGACGCGCACGACATCGAAGCGCTCAAGAAGTGCGACATCGTCGTCACCGCCCAGGGCGGCGACTACACCTCGGCCGTGTTCGCCAAGCTGCGCGCCGCCGGCTGGAACGGCCACTGGATCGACGCTGCTTCCACCCTGCGCATGAACGATGACGCGATCATCGTGCTCGACCCGGTCAACCTGCCGGTGATCCAGAAGGCGCTCGCCAAGGGCGGCAAGAACTGGATCGGCGGCAACTGCACCGTCAGCTGCATGCTGATGGGCGTGGGCGCCCTCTACAAGGCCGGCCTGGTCGAGTGGATGACCAGCATGACCTACCAGGCTGCCTCCGGCGGCGGTGCGCAGCACATGCGCGAGCTGCTCACGCAGTTCGGCAGCCTGAACGCCGAAGTGCGCGCCCTGCTGGACGACCCGAAGTCGGCCATCCTCGAGATCGACCGCAAGGTGCTGGCCCGCCAGCAGTCCTTGAGCGCCGCCGAGACCGCCAACTTCGGCGTTCCGCTGGGCGGCAGCCTGATTCCCTGGATCGACAAGGACCTGGGCGACGGTACAAGCAAGGAAGAGTGGAAGGCCGGCGCCGAGACCAACAAGATTCTCGGCCAGGGCGCCGCCTTCGGCACCGCTGCCACGCCGGTCGATGGCTTCTGCGTGCGCGTCGGCGCAATGCGCTGCCACAGCCAGGCGCTGACCTTCAAGCTCAAGAAGGACGTGCCGCTGGCGGACATCGAGGCGCTGATCGCCGCCGACAACGCCTGGGCCAAGGTCGTGCCGAACACCCGCGAAGCCACGCTGCAGGACCTGACGCCGGTCGCGGTGACCGGCACCATGAACATCCCGGTCGGCCGCTTGCGCAAGCTGGCGATGGGCCCGGAATACGTCGGCGCCTTCACCATCGGCGACCAGTTGCTCTGGGGAGCCGCAGAGCCGCTGCGGCGCATGCTGCGCATCCTGCTGGAGGCCTGATGCGGCGTCGGGCGCTCTCCGGACGCTCGACGTTGCGATGCCGCAACGCAGAAATGGCGCCGAAGTTGGCACGCACTGGGTAGATAAGGCCTGTCGCCTTGTCAGTGCGGGGCGATGATGTTAACGTCCTCTTACACTTTCGGGCCCCAATTGCCCTCTACCAGCATGACACGACATCCGTTGCCTGCGGCCCGACTCTCGGCCATTTGCCCGACCTCGCGCCTTCCCGCCCGCGGTCAACTCTCTCTTCTCAGCACGGCGGTAGCTTTGGCCCTGGGATTGGTGAGCTTCGACGCCGCGGCGCTGGCCCTCGGCCGGCTCAACGTGCAATCGGCGCTGGGCGAGCCTTTGCGGGCCGAAATCGAGGTCACGGAAATCGCGCCGGCCGAAGCCGATGGCCTGAAGGTCAACATTGCACGGGTCGATGCCTTCAATGCGGCCGGCGTCCCTTACAACGCGGTTCTGGCCGACGTGCGGACCAGCCTGCAGCGCCGCGCCGACGGCCGCTACGTGGTGCGGCTGACCAGCAATCGCTCGCTCAGCGAGCCTTTCATCGACCTGCTGGTCGAGGCCAACTGGAACTCCGGCCGTGTCGTGCGCGACTACACGGTGCTGCTGGACCCGCCAAGGAGCCGCACGGCCACGGCGGCTGCGCCGATCGCCCCCACCGCCCCACAAATCAGCGCCGCCCCTGAGCCGCGCAGTGCCCCGGCCGTCACGCCGACGCCCTCGCGCCGCGGGACTGCGCCAGCCGTTTCGGCTGCCCCGGCCGACCCGGCGGCGAGCGAACGCAGCGTGCGCACGGGTTCGGGGTCAGGGTCTGGCGAGCAACAGGTCACGGTTCAGCCTGGCGATACCGCAAGCAAGATCGCAGGCGCCTACAAATCTGCCGATGTGTCCCTCGACCAGATGCTGGTGGCCCTGCTGCGCGCCAATCCCAACGCTTTCATCGGCGGCAACGTCAACCGCATCAAGGCAGGCGCCGTCGTCGATGTGCCGAACGCGTCGCAGGCCGCAGCCATCCCGAGCGAAGAGGCAAAGCGCACCGTCACGGCGCAGAGTCGGGATTTCGGCGACTACCGCCGCCGCCTGGCCGAGAACGCACCTGCCTCGCAGGTCGCCAATGCCGACCGTCAGGCCAAGGGCAAGCTGCAGGCCAACGTCGAGGATCGCAACGCCGCCAACGCTGCGGCCGACAAGCTGCGCGTCACCCAAGGGGGTGCGGGCCGGACCGAGGAGCAGTTGGCTCGAAGCCGACAGGCCCAGGAAAGCAGCACGCGCGTTGCCGAACTGTCGAAGAACATCGATGAACTGAACAAGCTGCAAGCCGCGAGCGGCAGCCCGCCGGCGACCGGCGCCGGAAGCACGGCACCGGCAGCAGTTGCAGCCCCGGCCAGTCCGGCGCCCACCCCAGCAGGCAGCACCGCGGCACCCGCCGCAGCGCCGGCAGCGAATCCCGCTGCACCAGCCCTTCCCGCAGCGATGGCACCAGCAGCCACCGCGGCTGCCGATGCACCCGCAGCGGCTGGCGCTGCGCCGACGTCCGCGCCCGAAGCAGTTGCCGCCGCACCGGCCGCGGCGCCTGCACCAGCCCCGGCCGCAGCGGCCAAAGCTCCCGCTCCCGTGCCTGCCCCGGCACCCGGCTTCTTCGACGAACTGCTCGCCAACCCGCTGATCCTCGGCGGGGCCGCGCTGATCGCGCTGCTGGTCGGCTTCCTGCTCTACCGCGTCCTGGGCCGCAAGCGCCGCGACGCCGGCGAGAGCGTGTTCCTTGAAAGCCGCATCCCCAAGGACTCCTTCTTCGGCGCCAGTGGCGGCGAGTCGGTGGACACCAAGAACCGCGGCAATTCGATCGTTTCCTCGCTGTCCTACTCGCCGAGCCAGCTCGACGCCGGCGATGTCGACCCGGTGGCTGAGGCCGATGTCTACCTGGCCTACGGCCGCGACCTGCAGGCCGAGGAAATCCTGCGCGAGGCGCTGCGCGTCAACCCTGAACGCACCGCCATCCACCTCAAGCTGCTCGAAATCCACGCCAAGCGGCGCGATCTTCGCGCCTACGAGGCGCTGGCATCGGACGTGCACAAGCTGACCGGTGGCACCGGAGCCGACTGGAACCGCGTGGTGGAGATGGGCAAGGACCTGGACCCCGGCAATCCGCTGTACGAGTCGAACGGCCGGAACGTGACGCCCGCGGAAGCTGCAGCCTTTGCCGGCACCCTGGCTGCCGCGACGGCAGCGACGCCAGCGCCGGCGGTGGCTGCCCCAAAGCCCGCCCCGGTGGTGGCCGCACCGCCGCCGGCCTTCGTGCCCTCGGTTGCCCCGCTGGACTTCGACCTTGACCTCAGCAAGCCGGCACCGCTCGCGCCCGCCAACGTCGGCGCCAGCCTGCCGCCGACGCAAATCCAGGTACCCGCGCCTGCCCAGCCGCAGCCACGCGTGGCGCACACGAACGGAAGCCATTCGGGCCCCACCGCTCCGTCCGCCAAGCTCGACCTGCACAACGATTTCGACACCGCTCCGGGCGCCCTCGAGCCGACCACGGTGCGTGCACCGCTGGTCTCGGACGAAGACATGGCGCAGCCGGCCACGTTGCGCGCCGGCCTGCCGGGCGACTCCGGCTTCATCGAGTTCGACATGAGCTCGATGGCCGGGTTGCGCGCCCCCGCCGACACGGAGCGCGGCCGCTTGGAGCCGCAGGCCGAGGAAAGCGGCGAAAGCCCCCACGCCGTCAAGCTGTCGCTGGCGCGCGAGCTGAAGGCGCTGGGCGATGTCGAAGGCGCCCGCTCGCTGGTCGAGGAAGTGGCCGCCGAAGCTTCGGACGAGGTCAAGGCCGAAGCCAAGCAGCTGCTCGTCGAGCTGCGCTGAGCGGCCATTCGTCGCCGATCTCCCGGTGAGGCTGGCCCTCGGCGTTCGCTATCACGGCCAAGCCTACGACGGCTGGCAGAGCCAGCTCTCGGGCCGCACCGTGCAGGACAAGCTGGAGGACGCTCTCGGCCGTTTCGCCGACCAGCCCATCTCCACCCTTTGCGCAGGCCGCACCGATGCCGGCGTGCACGCGGTGATGCAGGTGGTGCACTTCGATACCTCGGTCGAGCGCGAGCCTTTCTCGTGGGTGCGCGGCACCAACCGCTACCTGCCGGACGACATCGCGGTGCAATGGGCACAGCCCGTGCCCGACCAGTTCCACTGCCGCGCCAGCGCATTGACGCGGCGCTATCTCTACGTGCTGTCGCAGTCGCCGGTGCGCCCGAGCCTGGACGCGGGCCGGGTCGGCTGGTCCATCCACCCGCTCGACGGCGACGCGATGCGGACGGCCGCCGCCATGCTGCTGGGCCGGCACGACTTCAGCTCCTTCCGGGCCTCGGCTTGCCAGGCGCTGTCGCCGGTCAAGGACCTGCGGCGCATCGAGATCACGCGCCGGGGCGAGAACGATCGCTGCCGCTGGCACTTCGAATTCGAGGCCGATGCCTTCCTGCACCACATGATCCGCAACATCATGGGCTGCCTGGTGCGCATCGGTCATGGCAAGGCACCGCCGGCATGGATGCAGGAAGTGCTGGAGGCCCGCAGCCGGCTGGTGGCGGCGCCCACCTTCTCGCCCAACGGCCTCTACTTCCTGGGACCGCTCTACGACGCCGGATGGGGTCTTCCGCCGGAAGCCACCTTGCAGGCCGGAGGCGCTGCGTATGATGGCCCGCCATGACTGCCGCGCCCTCCAACGCACGCACACGCATCAAGATCTGCGGGCTCACGCGCGAGCAGGACGTGGATGCCGCGGTCGAAGCCGGTGCGGACGCGGTGGGCTTCGTGCTCTATCCGGCCAGCCCGCGTGCCGTGACCGCGGAACGCGCACGCGAGCTGGCCTCGCGCCTGCCGCCTTTCATCACACCGGTCCTGCTGTTCGTCAATGAGCCGCCGGCCGCAGCCCTGGCGGCGTTGCAAGGCGTGCCCGGCGCCATCGCCCAGTTTCACGGCGACGAATCGCCCGAGCAATGCTGGGAAGCGAGCGGCAGGGGCGCCCACCGCTACATGCGTGCAGCCCGCATTCCACTCGGTGCAGCCGGGGCCGGCTTCGACCTCGTAAAATATGCCTCCGATTACTCTCGCGCCCAGGCCATCCTGCTCGACGCCCACGTCGAAGCCTATGGCGGTGGCGGCAAGGCATTCGATTGGTCACTTCTTCCACACGGCGTCGACGCTCACCTCGTCTTGAGTGGTGGGCTCGCACCTGCAAACGTGGGCGATGGCATTCGCCGGTTGCGCACGGCCGCGAAATCGCTGGCCGTTGACGTGAGCTCCGGCGTCGAGGCCGCCAAAGGCATCAAGGACGCCGCGAAGATCCGCGAATTCGTGGCCGCCGTGCGGGCGGCCGATGCATTGACATAGCGCGCCGCCCGGTTCGATCGTCCGGGCGGCCCGCCCATCGATCGAGACCATGAACAGCTACAACCAACCCGACGCCAGCGGCCATTTCGGCATCTATGGCGGCACCTTCGCCAGCGAGACGCTGACCCACGCGATCAACGAATTGCGCGAGGCCTATGCGAAATACAAGGACGACCCCGAGTTCCAGGCCGAATTCCGCTACGAGCTCGCCCATTTCGTGGGCCGCCCCTCGCCGATCTATCACGCCGCGCGCACCAGCCGCGAAATGGGCGGTGCCCAGATCTACCTGAAGCGCGAGGACCTGAACCACACGGGTGCGCACAAAGTCAACAACACCATCGGCCAGGCAATGCTGGCCCGGCGCATGGGCAAGCCGCGCGTGATCGCCGAAACCGGGGCTGGCCAGCATGGCGTGGCCACCGCCACCATCTGCGCGCGCTACGGACTCGAATGCGTGGTCTACATGGGCAGCCAGGACGTGAAGCGCCAGAGCCCCAACGTCTACCGCATGAACCTGCTGGGCGCGACCGTGGTCCCGGTGGAATCGGGCAGCAAGACGCTGAAGGATGCGCTCAACGAGGCGATGCGCGACTGGGTCACCAATGTCGAGAACACCTTCTACATCATCGGCACGGTCGCGGGTCCGCACCCTTATCCGATGATGGTGCGCGACTTCCAGCGTGTGATCGGCGACGAGTGCATCGCGCAGATGCCGGCCATGTTGGCGGCGCAGGGGATCACCGGCGAGGCGGAAGGCCGGCAGCCGGACGTGGTGGTGGCCTGCGTGGGCGGCGGCAGCAACGCGATGGGCATCTTTCATCCCTACATCCCCTTCGCCCGCACGCGGCTCGTCGGCGTCGAAGCAGCCGGCGAAGGATTGGACAGCGGCAAGCACGCAGCTTCGATCCTGCGTGGGAGCCCCGGCGTGTTGCATGGCAACCGCACGTACTTGCTGCAGAACGAGGACGGACAGCTGACCGAGACGCACAGCATCAGCGCCGGCCTCGACTATCCCGGCGTGGGACCCGAGCACGCCTACCTGGCCGACATCGGCCGCGCAGAATACGTGGGCGTCACCGACGCCGAGGCGCTGGAGGCCTTTCACTACCTGTGCCGCGCCGAGGGCATCATCCCCGCGCTCGAATCCAGCCATGCTGTGGCCTATGCGATGAAGCTCGCGAAAACCATGCGCCCCGACCAGTCGATCCTGGTCAACCTCTCGGGCCGCGGCGACAAGGACATCGGCACCGTGGCCGACCTGTCGGGCGTGGACTTCTACGACCGGCCGTCGATGCGCGGCCTCAGCGTGAAAGGAGGCCGGGCATGAGCCGCCAGGCCGCTCCCAAGGCGAAAAGCACCGTAGCCGAAGGCGAAGGTACTCCAGTGAGCCGCACGGCCGCTCCGAAGGCTCATGGCACCGCAGCCGAAGGCGCAGGTCCAGCAAGCCGCATCGCCGCCACCTTCGAGCGCCTTCGCGAGCACGGCCGCAGGGCGCTGATTCCCTACGTGACGGCCGGCTTCCCCTACGCCGACATCACGCCCGAGCTGATGCACGGCATGGTGGAAGCGGGTGCCGACGTGATCGAGCTCGGCGTGCCCTTCTCCGACCCCATGGCCGACGGCCCCGTGATCCAGGCCGCCGGCGAAGCGGCACTGGCGCTTGGCATCGGCATGAAGCAGGTGCTGGCCATGGTGAGCACCTTCCGCCGCACGGACGACGCGACCCCGGTCGTGCTCATGGGCTACGCCAACCCGATCGAGCGCTACGACGGCGTGCACGGCAAGGGCAGCTTCATCCGCGACGCGGCCGCCGCGGGCGTCGACGGGCTCTTGGTGGTCGACTATCCGCCCGAGGAATGCGAGGACTTCGCCGCCGGCTTGCAGGCGCACGGCATCGACCTGATCTTTCTGCTGGCCCCCACCAGCACCGCAGAGCGCATGGCGCAGGTGGGCCGCATCGCCACGGGCTACGTCTACTACGTCTCGCTCAAGGGCGTGACTGGCGCCGGGCACCTCGACACCGAGGCCGTCGGCCGGATGGTCCCGCGCATCCGCGAGCACGTGAAGCTGCCCGTGGGCGTGGGCTTCGGCATTCGCGATGCGCGCAGCGCGCAGGCGGTGGGCTCGACGGCCGACGCCGTCGTGATCGGCACCCGCATCATCCAGCTGATCGACGCGCAGCCGCGTGAGCAAGTGGTGCCGCTGGTGCGCGAATTCCTGGCCGAGATTCGGGAAGCCCTGGATGCGCTGCCGGCCGCGACCGCCAAGAACGCGGCTGGTCGATAATCAGCCGGTTTGCCCTCACAACCCCTCTCCCGCGGGCGGGAGAGGGGAGCTACCCGCCGCGAAGGCCTCCTTCGCGAGAACTTCGAACTGGAGCCCCCATGAGCTGGCTTGAAAAACTGCTTCCGCCCAAGATTGCGCCCACCGACCCGAGCGAGCGCCGCCAGATGCCCGAGGGCCTCTGGATCAAGTGCCCAAGCTGCGACACCGTGCTCTACAAGACCGACCTGGAGCACAACCAGAACGTGTGCCCGAGCTGCGGCCACCACCACCGCATCGGCGCGCGAGCGCGAATCGACGCCTTCCTGGACCCCGAGGGCCGCTACGAAGTGGGTCAGGAAGTCCTGCCGGTCGACGCCCTCAAGTTCAAGGACAGCCGCAAGTACCCCGAGCGGCTCAAGGAGGCACTGGAGAATACCGGCGAGACCGACGCGCTGGTGGTGGTGGGCGGCTCGGTCCACAGCATCAACGTCGTGGTGGCCTGCTTCGAATTCGACTTCATGGGCGGCAGCATGGGCAGCGTGGTCGGCGAGCGCTTCGTGCGCGGCGTCGAGACCGCGATCGAGCAGAAGGTGCCTTTCATCTGCTTCACCGCCACCGGCGGCGCGCGCATGCAGGAAGGCCTGCTGTCGCTGATGCAGATGGCCAAGACCAACGCCGCGCTCACGCGCCTGGCCAAGAAGGGCCTGCCCTACATCAGCGTGCTGACCGACCCGACCATGGGCGGCGTGAGCGCCGGCTTCGCCTTCGTGGGTGACGTGGTGATCGCCGAGCCCAAGGCGCTGATCGGCTTCGCCGGCCCGCGCGTGATCGAATCGACCGTGCGCGTGACCCTGCCCGAGGGCTTCCAGCGCGCCGAGTTCCTCCAGACCAAGGGCGCGATCGACTTCATCTGTGATCGTCGCGAGCTGCGCAAGACGGTCGCCAACACGCTGGCGATGCTGCTGCGTCAGCCGGCAGACGCGGTCATCTGAAGCGCGCAGGCCGCAACTAGCGGCCCAATCCGAACACCGTTGCCATCACGCTGCCCAGCACGATGGCGCCCACCTGCAGCAGCACGATGGCGGCGAGCGGCGACAGGTCCACGCCGCCCACCAGCGGGATGAAGCGACGCAGCGGCCGCACCAGCGGCTCGGCCAGGCGCGCAATCAGGTCGTGGAGCATCGACGACGCATTCGGCACCCACGAAAGAATGGCGTAGACGATCAGCAGCGCCGTGAGGCCCGACACCGTCAGCTGCAGCAGGCCGATGAGCGACACCAGCGGCAGGATGGCCCAGCGCTCGAGCGCCCCCATCAGCGCCCACAGCACCAGGAACTTGAGCATGACCAGCAGCCAGGCGGCGACGGCGCTCGCCAGGTCCCAGCGCTTGACCGAGGGCACGATCCGCCGCAGCGGCAGCACGATCCAGTCGGTGATTGCGAACACGAAGCGCCCCAGCGGGTTGCCGAAGGGCACGCGGTGGTACTGCATGTACAGGCGCAGCAGGCATGCCCCGCCGACGAGGCCGACGATCACGTCGAGGAGAAACGAAGGGATCTGGTAGAACATGGCGCGCTGTCGTGGACGGAATGCGATGATAGCCACGCAAGGTTCCTCGATGACGACACAACCCCTCCCGCAGCCCCTGCCTCTCTTCCCGCTGGGCACCGTGCTCTTCCCCGGCGGCTTCCTGCCCCTGCGCATCTTCGAAGTGCGCTACCTCGACATGATCGGCAAATGCCACAAGACCGGCACGCCCTTCGGTGTCGTCAGCCTGACCCAAGGCACGGAAGTCCGGCGCCCGGGCGGGGAGGCGGAGCGCTTCGCCGAGGTCGGCACGCTCGCCGAGATCCGCGAGTTCGATGTGCCGCAGGTCGGGCTGATGCAGATCGCCTGTCTCGGCACGCAGCGCTTCCGCCTGCGCTCCAGCGAGTTGCAAAAGCATGGGCTGTGGACCGCAGAGGCCGACGCCTTGCCCGATGACGTTGCGCTCGAGGTGCCCGATGATCTGCGAGCCGTTTCCGATGCCCTGCGCCGCCTGGTGGACACTCTTGAAGAACGCCGCCGCATGGAAGGCGGCGAGCAGATTCGACTGCCGGTCCAGGCGCCCTTCCGCTTCGACGACTGCGGCTGGGTGGCCAATCGCTGGTGCGAGCTGTTGCCTGTGCCGGTGGAACTCAAGCAGCGGCTCATGGAGCTCGAAAGCCCTTTGATGCGCCTGGAGCTGGTGGGCGACCTGCTCGCGCGCACCGGCATCACCAAGTAGCCCACAGGGGACTCGAGAGCACCGCCGGCTAAAATCGCGGGTTGCGCGCGATTCGCCTGTGCCCCAACTTCTCCCCTCATGTCCGACGCTCTCCCCTCCCACGCTCCCGCTCCCGACGACAACCAGCTCATCGCCGAACGGCGCGAAAAGCTGAAGACGCTACGCGCCGCGCAGGCCGAGGGCAAGGGCGTCGCCTTCCCGAACGACTTCAAGCCCGCCGACCGCGCGGCAGCGCTGCTCGCCGCTCACGGCGAAACGGAACCCGATGCACTGGAAGCCACGCCGATCGCCGTCAGCGTAGCCGGGCGCATGATGCTCAAGCGTGTCATGGGCAAGGCCAGCTTCGCCACCGTGCAGGACGCCAGCGGCCGCATTCAGCTCTACGTCACGCGCGATGCCGTCGGTGAAGAGGCCTATGCCGAGTTCAAGCGCTGGGACCTGGGCGACATCGTCGGCGCCGAAGGCACCGCCTTCAAGACCAAGACCGGCGAGCTCTCCGTCAAGGTCACGAAGCTGCGTATGCTCACCAAGAGCCTGCGGCCGCTGCCCGACAAGTTCCACGGCATGGCCGACCAGGAGCAGAAGTACCGGCAGCGCTACGTCGACCTGATCACCGACGAGACGGCGCGCGAGCGCTTCACCGCACGCAGCCGCGCCGTGAGCGCACTGCGCGAGTTCATGGTGGCCAACGACTTCCTCGAGGTCGAGACGCCGATGCTGCACCCCATTCCCGGCGGCGCCAACGCCAAGCCCTTCAAGACGCACCACAACGCGCTGGACCAGGAGATGTTCCTGCGCATCGCGCCGGAGCTTTACCTGAAGCGGCTGATCGTCGGCGGCTTCGAGCGCGTGTTCGAGATCAACCGGAGCTACCGCAACGAGGGCATTTCGGTGCGGCACAACCCCGAGTTCACGATGATGGAGTTCTACGCGGCCTACTGGAACTACCGCGACCTGATGGACTTCACCGAGACGCTGATCCGCACCATCGCTCAGAAGAGCGTCGGCAAGCTCCAGCTGGACTACCAGGGCAAGCCGGTGGACCTGAGCCAGCCCTTCGAGCGGCTCACCATCCGCGAAGCGATCGCCCGGCACACCGAAGCCGGCGCGAATGCCGACGATGCCGCGTGGCTGCGCGACGCCCTGCACAAGCTCGGCCTGAACGAGGAAAAAGACAAGCTTTCGCAGCGCAGCCTGGCCAGCCTGCAGGTGATGTACTTCGAGGAAACGGTGGAGGAAAAGCTCTGGCAGCCGACCTTCATCATGGAGCACCCGACCGAGATCTCGCCGCTGGCACGTGCCAACGACGAGCGCCCCGAAGTGACGGAGCGTTTCGAGCTCTACATCACCGGCCGCGAGTTCGGCAATGGCTTCAGCGAGCTCAACGACGCCGAGGACCAGGCCGCGCGCTTCAACGCCCAGGTCTCGGCCAAGGACAGCGGCGACGACGAGGCGATGTTCTACGACCACGACTTCGTGCGTGCGCTCGAATACGGCATGCCGCCCACCGGCGGCTGCGGCATCGGCATCGACCGGCTGATGATGCTGTTGACCGATTCCCCCAGCATCCGCGACGTGATCCTCTTTCCTGCACTGCGCCGGGAATCTTGAGCACTCCGGCCCCCGTCCTCGGCATCGACTTCGGAACCTCCAATTCCGCAGTCGCGTGCGTGGCGGGGCGCGAGCTGGCGCGCATGCTGCCGCTGGAAGGAGCGGCGACGACCATCCCGACCGCGGTCTTCTTCAACACCGAGGATCGCAGCACGCATTTCGGGCGCGATGCCATCGCGCTGTACCTGGCGGGCACGGAAGGCCGGCTGATGCGATCGCTCAAGAGCCTGCTGGGCAGCTCGCTGATGCAGGACCAGACCGAAATCGGCCACCAGCGGGTCAGCTTCGAGGACATCATCGCCCTCTTCCTGTCGGAGCTTGCGGCACGCGCCCATCGTCAGCTCGGCGTCCGGCCCGCGCACGTCGTCATCGGCCGTCCGGTGCATTTCGTGGACGACGATCCGGAGCGCGACCGCGAAGCCGAGGCCACGCTGCGCCGGGCCGCACTGAATGCCGGCCTGGGCAACGTCGACTTCCAGTACGAACCGATCGCCGCCGCTTTCGACTACGAGCGCCGCGTCGCCCGCGAATCGCTGGTGCTGATCGTCGACATCGGCGGCGGCACCTCCGACTTCACGGTGGTGCGCCTGGGCCCCGAACGCATGGCGAAGACAGAACGCGCCGGCGACGTGCTGGCCACCACGGGCGTGCACATCGGCGGCACCGACTTCGACCAGCGCCTCAGCGTCGAATGCGTGATGCCGCAGTTCGGATGCCGGCACATCGGCCCGCAAGGCCGCGAGGTGCCGAGCAGGACCTTCTTCGACCTGTCATCGTGGCACCTGATCAACTGGCTCTATGCGCCGAAGGCGCTCCGGCAGGTGCAGGAACTGCGGATCAACTACCTCGACACGCGACTGCACGACCGGCTCATGACGGTGCTGGCGGACCGGCAGGGCCACCGCATCGCCAGCGAGGTGGAGGAAGCCAAGATCGGGACGTCGATGACGAAGAACGACGTCGCGATCGACCTGTCGTTCGCGGAACCGAAGCTGAGCGCGTTGCTCAGGGCCGGCGACATGGAACGTCTGCTTTCGGCACTGCTCGACAGCGTGGTCGCGTGTGCGCGCGACTGCGTCGGCCGGGCAGGCCTGCGCGAGGACCAGCTCGATGCCATTTACCTCACGGGTGGCTCCTCGGCGCTGCGCCCCTTCCAGAGCACGCTGCGACAGGCCTTCCCTGGCACGGAGGTCATCGAGGGCGATCTCTTCGGCGGCGTGGCCTCCGGCCTGGCCTATGCTGCGGCCGGCGCGAGAACGCCGCAACCCGCATGAAATACCTGGCCGCCTACCCGGCGGCGTTGCGCGCCCAGGTCGAGCAGCTCATGGCGCAGGGCCGACTCGGCGACTGGCTGCTGAAGCGCCACGGCGGCGTGCACGGCATCCGGAATGACCGCGCGCTCTACGACTACGTGAGTGGACTGAAGAGCGAGTTCCTGCGCAATGCCGAGCCGCTGGCCAAGGTGGCCTTCGACAACAAGCTGCACGTGATCCGCAACGCGCTCGGCACCCACACGACCATCTCGCGCGTGCAGGGAAGCAAGCTGAAGGCGAAGCGCGAGATCCGCGTGGCCAGCCTTTTCAAGGAAGTGCCGATCGAATGGCTGCGCATGATCGTGGTGCACGAGCTGGCGCACACGAAGGAGCGCGCGCACGACAAGGCCTTCTACCAGCTCTGCACCCATATGGAGCCGGACTATCACCAGCTCGAATTCGACCTGCGCCTCTACCTGACGCACCTGGAGAGCGGCGGCCCCGCACTGTGGTCGGCCGCTGCCTGAACGCCGTCAGAGTCTGGACAGCGTCGCGGCCGACTGCCGGTAGGCGGGCTCGCGCATGAGATCGTCCCAGGCGAGCGCATCGCCCCGCGGCAGCAGCCGGCGCCGGCGCGCCTCGCGAGCCGCCTCCGGCTTCCAGCGGCCATCGCGGCGCGCAGCCGCGAAACCATCGAGCACTTCATCGAGCACCGTGCTCTCGCCGATGCTCTGGTTGCACAGCAGCGCGAGATCGCATCCCGCCTCGAGGGCGGCGAGCGCGGCATCGGTGTAGCTCAGCTGCTCGCCCTGGACACTGCGCGCGGCTTCCATGCTGAGGTCGTCGCTGAACACCGCGCCTTCGAAGCCCAGCCGGCCGCGCAGGATCTGCTGCAGCCACTTCGGCGAGAAGCCGGCCGGACGGGCGTCGACCTTCGGATAGATCACATGGGCGGGCATCACCGCCGCGAGCGTGCCGCCCAGCCAGTCGTAGGGCCGCGCATCTTCCGCGAGGATCGCCTTGAGGCTGCGGCGGTCCACGGGGATCGCCACGTGCGAGTCGGCGCGCACGAATCCATGCCCGGGAAAATGCTTGCCGCAGTTCGACATGCCCGCCTGCAGCAGGCCATGCGCCAGGCTGCGCGCGAGCATCGCGACAACGCGGGGATCGCGGTGGAAGCTGCGGTCGCCGATCACGCTGCTCTCACCGTAGTCGAGGTCGAGCACGGGCGTGAAGCTGAAGTCGACGCCGCAGGCGCGCAGCTCGGCGCCCAGCACATGACCGCAGGCAACGGCTGCCTGGGTGGCGCGCAGCGGATCGCGCGTCCACAGCTCGCCGAGCGTGCGCATGGAGGGCAGCAGGGTGAAGCCGTCGGAGCGGAAGCGCTGCACCCGTCCTCCCTCATGGTCGACGCAGATCAGGATGTCGGGCCGCAGCGCCTTGATCTCGGCGTTGAGGGCGCCCATCTGGGACCGGTCCTGCCAGTTGCGGGCGAAATGGATCACCCCGCCCACCAGCGGATCGGCGAGGCGGCGGCGGTCGGCCGCACTCAACACGGTGCCCGCGACATCGATGATCAAGGGGGCGTGCAGGGGGTTCAGGTCTGTCATGGCTTGCGTTCGACCACGACGAAGCTCGCCGCGTAGTCGGTCTCGTCGGTCACGGTGACGTGCGCCACCAGGCCTTCGGCCTCGAACCAATCCTTCAGCACGCCGTGAAGCACGATCACGGGTTTGCCGCTGCGCTGGTTCGCGATCTCGCACAGGCGCCAGCTCATCGGCATGCGCATGCCCTTGCCGATGGCCTTGCTGAAGGCCTCTTTGGCGGAAAAGCGCGTGGCAAGGTAGCGCAGGCCGCGCTTCGGCCACCGGGCGCTGCGGGCGCGCCAGACATCGAGCTCGGCGTCGCTCAGCACCCGCTGGGCAAAGCGCTCACCCTGGCGTTCGAAGGTGGCGGCGATGCGGCGGATGTCGCAGATGTCGGTGCCGATGCCGTAGATCACGCGGCCTCTCGAATACAGCGAAGGTAGTCCCGCGTGGCCGCGGCGTAGCCCAGTTCCAGGGAATCGGAGACGAAGGCATGGCCGATCGAGACCTCGCGCACGTCGCGCACCGCCCGCAGGAAGTCCGTGAGGTTGTCGCGGCTCAGGTCGTGGCCGGCGTTGACTTCCAGGCCGGCCGCCTGGGCCGCGCGGGCTGCTTCCGCATAGAGCTCCAGCACCGTCTGCGCCCTGGAAGTGCCGCGCGAGGCGGCGTAGCCCTCGGTGTAGAGCTCGATGCGGTCTGCGCCGACCGCCTTGGCGGCGGCCATCATGTCCGGCTCCGGGTCCATGAACAGGCTCACGCGCACGCCCAGCGCCTTCGCCTCGGCGATCAGAGGGCGCAGGCGATCGGCATCGTCGGGGAAGGTCCAGCCGTGGTCGCTGGTCGACTGGGCCACCTCGTCCGGGACGAAGGTGGCCTGGTGCGGGCGAAGCTCGCGCACGAAATCCATCAGATTGTGGAAGGGATTGCCCTCGATGTTGAACTCGGCCTGGGGCCAGTCCTTGCGCAGCAGCTCCGACAGGTCCTGAACGTCCTGCGGGCGGATGTGGCGCTGGTCAGGCCGGGGATGCACCGTGATGCCGTGCGCGCCGGCATCCAGGCACAGCGCGGCGGCAAAAAGCACGCTGGGGATGCCCAGCGAGCGCGTGTTGCGCACCAGCGCCACCTTGTTGAGGTTGATCGACAGGGAAGTGCTCATAGGGCTTGCAAGTCTTTCATCATCTGGCGCGTGCGCAGGGTGCTCACACCGCAATGGTAGTGGAGCAGTGCGCGCAGCTGAGTGCGCAGGGCGCTGCTGGCGCCGGCACTCATCGTGGCGGCCTGGCGCAGCGTGGAGGCCAGCGGTGCGCGCTCTTCCAACGAGCGTTGCAGCGCCTGCCATTCCGCGCCAACGAGCGCGGACTCTTCCTCGGCGGCCAGGCGCAGGCCGGCCTCGGGCACGAGCGCATAGCGGGCCTGCGGGTCCAGCGGCGCGAGCGTCAGCGTCTCGACATCGAGCACCGGCAGCAGTCCCACCTCGCGCAGGAGCAGGAGCTCGAAGGCGCGCAGCGCGGCCGCCTGGGTGGCGGCCTGGGCCCCGCCGTGGTCGCCCGCCAGCACCTGCACCACCACGGCGTAGCCGTCGAACAGCGCCTCGTGCGCGTCGTCGCGCGCCAGCAGGCGCAGCAGCAATTCGTTGAGGTAGTAGCCCGAGAGCAGGGCCTCGCCGGTCGGCATCACATGGCCGCCCATCCACTCGGCCCCCTTGAGCGTGCGGATCTCGGCGTCGCCGCCGTAGTTGAGCTGCAGCGGCTGCAGGGGCAGCAGTACCGGCCTGAAATTGGAACTGGGCCGCTTCGCCCCCTTGGCCACCAGGGCGATACGGCCATGGTGGCGGGTGAACACCTCCAGGATCAGGCTCGACTCGCTCCAGTCATAGTGGTGGAGCACATAGGCCGGTTCATGGGAAACGCGGTGGGTGGCCATTCACAGGCGAGTGCGCTCATTCATAGCCGAACGAGCGCACCCGCGCCTCGTCGTCGGCCCAGCCCGACCGCACCTTGACCCACAGTTCGATGAAGACCTTCGCATCGGCGAGCTTCTCGAGCTCCTGGCGGGTCTCGGTGCCGATGCGCTTGATGCGCTCGCCCTTGTCGCCGATCACCATCGCCTTGTGGCTGTCGCGCTCCACGACGATGGTGGCGGCGATGCGCAGCAGGCGCTTCTGGCCCTTGCGGGCGGGCGGCTCTTCCTGGAATTTGTCGATCACCACCGTCGAGGTGTAAGGGAGCTCGTCGCCGGTCAGGCGGAACAGCTTTTCCCGCACCAGTTCGCTGGCGAGGAACTGCTCGCTGCGGTCGGTGAGCTCGTCCTCGGAATACCACCAGGCCTGCTCCGGCAGGTACTTTTCACAGATCGCGAACAGGCGCTCGATGTCCTTGGGGTTCTTGGCCGACATCGGCACGAACTCGGCGAAGGCGTGTCGCCCCTGCATGTCTTGCAGCCAGGGCGCCAGCTCGCTGCGGCGGTGCACGTTGTCGAGCTTGTTGGCGATCATCACGGTCGGGATGCCGGTGCCGAGCAGCTTCAGCACGCGCTCGTCGGCGGGGGTGAAGCTGCCGGCCTCGACCACGAAGAGGATCAAGTCCACGTCGGAGACCGCACCCACGACTGTCTTGTTGAGCGAGCGGTTGAGCGCGTTGGCATGCAACGTCTGGAAGCCCGGCGTGTCGACGAAGACGAACTGCGTCGCCCCCCGCGTGCGCATGCCGGTGATGCGGTGCCGGGTGGTCTGCGCCTTGCGCGAGGTGATGCTGATCTTCTGGCCGACCAGCGCATTGAGGAGCGTCGACTTGCCCACGTTGGGCTTGCCGACGATGGCGACCAGGCCGCAGCGCTGGTTGGGAGATGCGTCCGGGGCCGCGCCCTCTTCGGGAGGGAGCGGATCGGATTCGATGGGATGGTTCATGGGGATGCCTTTGTCGCGCCGCCTCGCGCCTTGAGCCGGATCAACATGGCGGCTGCCGCAGCCTGCTCGCCGGCGCGGCGCGAGCCGCCGATGCCGCGTTCGCGCAAGCCCAGGTCGGGCACCTCGCATTCGACATCGAAAGTCTGCTTGTGCGCCGCGCCCAGCGTGCCGATCACGCGGTAGACCGGCAGCTTCATTTTGTGGCCCTGCAGCCATTCCTGCAATTCGGTCTTCGGGTCCTTGGCCACGGCGTCCATGCGCGGC
Source organism: Variovorax sp. Soil_C_17 (assembly GCF_057657265.1). Classification (NCBI taxonomy): domain Bacteria; kingdom Pseudomonadati; phylum Pseudomonadota; class Betaproteobacteria; order Burkholderiales; family Comamonadaceae; genus Variovorax; species Variovorax sp. Soil_C_17. Next base: position 48,503 of record NZ_JBDGIT010000011.1, on the reverse strand, counting down.
GTGATGGCCACCGACTCGTAGAGCCGCCGCACCAGCGCCTGCGCCGGGCCATAGCCGGCGTCGAGGTAGACGGCGCCGATCAGCGCTTCGAGCGCGTCGGCCAGGATCGAAGGGCGGTTCGGCCCGCCGGAGCGCGCCTCCCCTTCGCCGAGCCGCAGCAGCGGGGACAGCGCCAGCTTGAGCGCCAGCTGATGCAGGGTGTCCTGCTTGACCAGGTTGGCCCGCACTCGGGACAGGTCGCCCTCGGGCAGTTGCGACAGCCGCTCATAGAGCAGATGGGCGACCGCGAGGTTGAGGACCGAGTCGCCCAGGAATTCGAGCCGTTCGTTGTGGTCGGCCGAGAAACTGCGGTGCGTCAGCGCGCGCTGAAGCAGCCGCGGGTCGGAAAAGGAATGCTGGATGCGCGCCTGCAGCGCGGCGAGGTCGCCGCCGGTCACAGCCGGCCCGCCGCGGCGCCGCCACGGGGCAGGCACGCGCCCCCCACAGGGCGATGCAAGGGCTGGGCTGCGATCCTGCGGGCTTCCATTTCAGCGCGATTGGCCTTCGTACTTGAGCGTCAAGTAGGCGGGGCCGAACAGGTGAATCTCGCGCTCGTAGGCGAAGGACACGACGACCTTGTCGCCGACCTTCTTCACGTCGAGGTCCTTGCCCGAGACCGACTGGAAGTCGTCGATGGCCTGGGCGCGATCGAAGATCGCCCGTACCTCGGGGACCGTCGTGCCTTCCTTGGCCTTGTTCGCCGCCTTGCTGATCGCCTGGTATTCGATCAGCGTCGGAATGACCTGCGCCACCACCACGCCGACACAGGCCAGCACGATGGCGACAAACAACAGCCCGATGAAGGAGATGCCACGCTGGCGCCTCCTGGATTGACTTGCACTCATGCCCTCTTTTCCCTCCAAACCCCGATTATTGGAATCCGCCGATGCGCTTCAGGTCGCCGAAATTCATCCAGACGAAGAAGGCCCTGCCTACGATGTTCTTGTCCGGCACGAAGCCCCAGTAGCGCGAATCGAGCGAGTTGTCGCGGTTGTCGCCCATCATGAAGTAGTGCCCGGGCGGCACCTTGCACACAACGCCCTCGACACTGTAGCGGCAATTTTCCTGATGCGGGAACGCCATGATCTCGGCCTCCGACAGGCCGGCGCGGCGGCCGTCGTCGTTGAGCAACATGTGCCGCTTGCCGCCGAGGTCCTCCGCATACTGCTTGAGGTAGCGCATCGCCTCCTCGTCGAAATACTCGGGCACCGCCTGCTTGGTGACCGGCTGGCCGTTGATGGTGAGCTTCTTGTTGAGATAGGCGACCTCATCGCCAGGCACGCCGATGACGCGCTTGATGTAGTCCATGCTCGGCTTGGGCGGGTAGCGGAACACCATCACGTCACCGCGCGCCGGCGGCGTGCCCTCGCTGATCTTCGTGTTGATGACGGGCAGGCGCAGGCCGTAGGTGAACTTGTTGACCAGGATCAGGTCGCCGGTCAGCAGCGTGGGCATCATCGAGCCGGAGGGGATCTTGAAGGGCTCGACGAGGAAAGAGCGCAGCAGGAACACCGCCAGGATCACGGGGAACAGGCCCGCCGTCCAGTCCAGCCACCAGGGCTGCATGAGCAGGCGCTCTCGCACCTTGGGGTCGGTGGTGTCGACCTGCGTGATGCCCTGGCGGGCCAGTTCTTCGCGCCGCTGGGCGAGAGAGCCCTCCAGCGCCTCGGCCGCCTTTCGGCGCCGCGGCAAGAAGTAGAAGCGCTCCGCCAGCCAATACAGGCCGGTGACCACGGTTGCAAGAAACAGCAGCAGCGCGAAATTGCCTTCGACTGCACCGAAGTACCAGGCACCGATATAACCAACGAAAGCCGCAAGGATCAGGGAGGTGAGAAATGCCATCGATGCCGTGTTCTTAGTCTTCGACCTGCAGGATGGCGAGAAAGGCCTCTTGCGGGACCTCGACCGAGCCGATCTGCTTCATTCTTTTCTTGCCCGCTTTCTGCTTCTCGAGCAGCTTGCGCTTGCGGGTGATGTCGCCGCCGTAGCACTTGGCGAGCACGTTCTTGCGCAGGGCCTTGATTGTCTCACGCGCAATGATGTTGGCCCCGATGGCGGCCTGGATCGCGACGTCGTACATCTGGCGGCTGATGATCTCGCGCATCTTGGAAACGACCGCCCGGCCACGGAACTGGCTCTGGCTGCGATGCACGATGATCGACAGCGCGTCGACCTTGTCGCCGTTGAGCAGGATGTCGACCTTGACCACGTCCGAGGCCCGGTACTCCTTGAACTCGTAGTCCATCGACGCATAGCCCCGGCTCACCGACTTCAGCTTGTCGAAGAAGTCCAGCACGATCTCGCCCAACGGCATCTCGTAGGTGAGCATGACCTGGCGGCCGTGGTAGGCCATGTTCATCTGCACGCCGCGCTTCTGATTGGCCAGCGTCATCACCGAACCCACGTACTCCTGCGGCATGTAGAGGTGGACCGTCACGATCGGCTCGCGGATCTCCGCCATGCGGCCGACGTCGGGCATCTTGGACGGGTTCTCGACCATGATGACCTCGCCGTCGTTCTTCACGACCTGGTAGACCACGCTGGGGGCGGTCGTGATCAGGTCCTGGTCGAACTCGCGCTCCAGCCGCTCCTGCACGATCTCCATGTGCAGCAGGCCCAGGAAGCCGCAGCGGAAGCCGAAGCCCAGCGCCTGGGACACCTCCGGCTCGTAGTGCAACGAGGAGTCGTTGAGCTTGAGCTTCTCCAGCGCGTCGCGCAGCGAGTCGTATTCGCTCGCCTCGGTCGGGTACAGGCCGGCGAACACCTGTGGCTGGATTTCCTTGAAGCCGGGCAAGGCCTCGGTGGCAGTGGCAGCCGCGCCGCCGCTGCCGGTCTTGATCTGGGTGACGGTGTCGCCGACCTTCGCGGCCTGCAGCTCCTTGATGCCGGCGATGATGAAGCCGACCTCGCCGGCCTCGAGCGACTGCCGCGGTTCGGTCGCTGGGGTGAAGACGCCCAGGCTGTCCGCGTTGTAGCTCGCGCCGGAGGCCATCATCTTGATGCGGTCGCCCTTCGCCAGGCGGCCGTCGACCACGCGCACCAGCATCACCACGCCCACGTAGGCGTCGAACCAGCTGTCGATGATCATCGCGCGCAAGGCCGCATCGGGATTGCCGCGCGGCGCCGGCACCTTGGCCACGATGGCCTCGAGAATCTCGTCGATGCCCATGCCGGTCTTCGCGGAACAGGGGATCGCATCGCCCGCGTCGATGCCGATCACGTCCTCGATCTCTGCCTTCGCGTTGTCGGGGTCGGCCTGTGGCAGGTCCATCTTGTTGAGCACCGGCACCACTTCGACACCGAGATCGAGCGCGGTGTAGCAGTTGGCCACCGTTTGTGCTTCGACGCCCTGGCTCGCATCGACAACGAGCAATGCGCCTTCGCATGCAGAGAGCGAGCGACTCACTTCATAAGAGAAGTCGACGTGACCCGGCGTGTCGATCAGATTGAGGTTGTAGACCTGTCCATCGCGTGCCTTGTAGTGCAGCGCGGCGGTCTGCGCCTTGATGGTTATCCCACGCTCTTTCTCGATGTCCATCGAGTCGAGGACCTGCGCTTCCATCTCGCGCTCGGCGAGTCCTCCGCAGCGCTGGATCAAGCGGTCTGCGAGCGTCGACTTGCCATGGTCGATGTGCGCAATGATCGAAAAGTTTCTGATGTGATTCATCAACGGGAACGCTTAAGTACTTGAATTGGCTCGTGCGCAGCAGGCGACAGGCAAGAAAAAAGGGCGCGTCCCCAAGAGACGCGCCCTGAACCAACAAGCAATGGCAACTGCAGTAGTTGGAACTTCATTGTAGGCAAAAAGGGGGGCGCGTACAGCCGGGCCGGGGCCTCGGATCCGTCGTTGCAGGTCAGCAACATGGGACTTATGAACAACTTATCAACAGGATCGGTGGACCAGTTCCTTAACAACTTGTGGGCGATCTGTGGAGCGTCGGTGGACGGCACGCAGGAATCTCGCATCGTGGAGAAGGCTTGCCCGCTTATGCGCCAGCTGCGGTCTGCGTTGGCCCTATTCTACCGAAAACCGTCATTAGCCTTCTTGGAAGTCAGTGCACACCAACTCAAAAAAGGCATTTGGAAGATCAAAAAATTTTTGCTCCGGGTTGCGAGAACGCCAAAAAGAGATGGAAAAAAAGCCCCAAACCCGACTGCGGGATGGGGCCACTTGACGTCCGCGGCGTTCAGCGTGCGGGCCGAATCAGGGCGTACTGCGCCCATTCGCCGCGACGGAAAAGCACGCTGACGGGCTTGTTCTTGTCGGCCTTCACCAGCGCTGACTCGAACTCCTTGGCGTTGCTCACTTCGGTGTTGTTGACCGCCAGCACGATGTCGCCCTCGCGCAGGCCAGCGCGGGTCGCGGCATCGGTCGCCGAATCGATCTTCACGCCACCCTTGAGCTTGAGCTCCTTCTTCTCCGCCGCGGTGAGGTCGCTGACGGTCAGGCCCAGCGATTTGGCGGCGGCCGAAGCGGAGGGCTTGCTGGCCGGTTGCTCCTCGCGCTCCGAGGTCTGCGTCGGCTTTTCAGGCTCGAACTCGGCGATCGTCACGGTCAGGTCGCGCGAATTGCCCCGGCGGAACACGGTCACGGTGCTCTTGGTGCCGGGCTTGGTGTTGCCCACAAGACGCGGAAGATCGCTGGGCTTCTCGATGGCCTTGCCGTCGAAGCGCGTGATGATGTCGCCAGGCTCGATGCCGGCCTTCTCGCCCGGCGAGCCGGTCTCCACCCCTCGCACGAGTGCCCCCTGCGCCTTGCCAAGGCCGATGGATTCGGCGACGTCCTTCGTCACCTGATCGATCTGCACGCCGATGCGCCCGCGCGACACGCGGCCGTTCGTGCGCAGCTGCTCGCTCACGCGAATCGCCTCGTCGATGGGAATGGAAAAGGAAATCCCCATGAAACCGCCCGAACGCGAATAGATCTGGCTGTTGATCCCGACCACCTCGCCACGCATGTTGATGAGCGGTCCGCCGGAGTTGCCAGGATTGATGGCGACGTCGGTCTGGATGAAGGGCAGGTAGTCGCCGGTGTCGCGCTGCTTTGCGCTCACGATGCCGGCGGTCACAGTGTTCTCGAGGCCAAACGGCGAGCCGATGGCCATCACCCACTCGCCAACGCGCAGCTTGGAAATGTCGCCGACCTTGACCGCAGGGAGCCCGGTCGCGTCGATCTTCACGACCGCAACGTCGGTGCGCTTGTCGGCGCCGATGATCTTGGCCTTGAATTCACGCTTGTCGACCAACGTCACCAACACTTCGGAGGCGCCGTCGACCACGTGGGCGTTGGTCATCACGAAGCCGTCGGTGGTCAGGATAAAGCCGGAACCCACGCCGCGCGGGCGCGCCTCTTCCTGCGGCCCCTGGGGCCTGTTCGGGCGCGGCCCTTGCCGCGGGATGTTGGGCAATGGCTGGCCGAAGAAGCGGCGGAAGAACTCCTGCATTTCCTCGTCCATCTCACCGCTGCCACCGCGCTCCGCCACTTTCTCGACCGTGCGGATGTTGACCACGGACGGACCGACCTGATCCACCAGATCGGTGAAGTCAGGCAGCACACGGGCTTGTGTCTGCGCACTGGCAGGTGTGGCCGGCAACAGTGCGGCGCCGGAGGCGAGCATGAATGCGCCGGCCATGAGGAATGAACGGATCCTGTTCCTCTCGGTTCTGAACATCATCGGCTTCCTTCGTTGGAGAAAACTGGAAAACATGGGATATGGCGGCTCAGCGCGCGCGCACAAGGCTTTGCGCAAACGCATCGAGCGTCTGCGGCGGAACCTCGCCGACGGCGGTCAGCCACCATTCGCCATCCTTGTCCTTCAAGCGGCGTGTCAGCGTGTAGGTCGCGCCGAGCGCGAGAAGGACCTCCCGAGGCTGGCGCTGCGCGTCATAAGGCTCCACGAAAAGCGACACGGTTGCCAAGCCATCCGAGAATATCCACTGCATCGTGTGTCCTTGCCCACCGGCCGCCGCGCCGCCCATCGCGCGCCTGTAGCAGCTGACCGGGTTGAAGCCGGCGATCGGGGTACGGAGGGACCAGCCCTCCTTGGCCGGCGTGCTGCGCTGAAGCTCGGATTTCTCCACCTTGTAACCGGCCGTGCTGCTCATCATCTGCGCCAGAACATGCGCTTTGACCGGTGCATCGAGCTGGAGTTCGGAAAACGCGGACTGTTCGATCACGCGGTTATCGCCGTCCAGGGTCTGCAACTTCACCACGAGCCCAGAGCGCCGCTCGCTCCAGACGCGATAGCCGAAGCGCAAGCCGTCACGCGGCTCCAGCTGCACCACGTCGGCATCGAAGCCCGCGACGCGATCTTTGCCCACCACCCGCGCACCGTAGTAGTTTCCGATGGCGGAGTCGGGTGCACCGAGCAGGTTCGGGAACAGTTCGAGGTTCTCGCGCTTCTCGCTCTTGACGATCTTCGTCTCGGGCAGAAAGGTCACGACGTGATCATTGCGCCTGAAGGTCGAGCGCGGCGGACCGGACAGCACCTCGACGCGCTCGAGCTGAAGATCGCCCTCGCACACGTGCCAGATGCGGGCGCTCGACAAGTTCCCGCCTGCAGCAGAAACGACAAAAGTCCCGGCGTAGGAACGCTGGCGGGACGCGGCATGCATGCGCCGCAGCCAATCGACCACGCTCAAGGCCGGTGCCTCGCCGCCTGACGCACTGATCGACCCCGTCGCAGACGGCAAAGCCCGGGTCTGGGCCACGACCACCTGCGCCATGCAAAGCACAGCAACAAGAATCACCGCACCACGCGCGGACATCGGCATCGACACAGTCATTGCGGAGGTTTGCAAACGAAGGATCAGCGAGCCGGGCCGTCGAAGGTCGCGTTGCGCAGGAAGCCGGAAGGCATCTGCGAAGCGCCGCCCGCCTGCTGGTGTGCTTCGAGCAGCTGGTCCAGGCGCGGATCGCGCAGCATGACCTGCGGATTGCCATTTCCGACCACGACCCGCATCGGGGTCAGTACGGAAGTGGCCTGCGGCGAAGACGCCGTGGCGGCAAGCACGGAACCTGAGCCCTGTTGCTGTTGCTGCTGTGCCAGTTGCGCCGACGGCTGAGGACCGACGCCCCCGACCCAATTCCAACCGATGGCCGCAGCGGCCGCCAGCGAGGCCGCACCGGCCACGAGTTTCCACCGGAACACCGGCTCGTTGGCCGCCTCGGCACGTCGCAGCACAGGCATTGACGCTGCTTCCGGTGCGAGCACCGGGGCGGAGGGCTCGGCCGCCAGCCGTTGCTGGAGTCGAGAGAGGAACTGCGAGCTGTCGCTGCATGCGCTATGGACGCCGGAACGCAAGACATCCCCGACCACATGGTAGGCATGCCAGGTCGCCCGCAACTCGTCGCTGCTGCAGACCTTGTCGATCACCTGAGCGAACTCGTCGTCCCGCAGGTGCCCGTCGGCGAGTGCGGAAACCTGCTCATGGACTGTGGTTGTGTGCTTCATCTCATTCACCTGCTTACCAACGCTTGCCGGACTGGTTGTCCAGCAACGGCTTGACCCTGGCCGAAATGGCTTCGCGCGCCCGAAAAATCCGCGACCGTACCGTGCCGATCGGACAATTCATGACCTCGGCGATCTCTTCGTAGCTCATGCCTTCGATCTCGCGCAGCGTGACCGCCTGCCTCAGCTCTGCGGGCAGGGCTTCCATCGCTGCGTCGACGGCGGCCGCGATCTCGTTAGCGGCCAGCACGGATTCGGGCGTCTCGTCGCTGGTTGGTTCGTTTCCGGGCCTGTAAGTTTCATCCTCGTCCTCGGAAGACGAACGCAGCGTGCTCTCCGTCACGGTCGGATCGCGTTTCATGTCCACCAGGGCCTTCTTGGCGGTATTGACGGCGATGCGGTAGAGCCAGGTGTAGAACTGCGCCTCTCCCCTGAACTGGTGCAGGGCACGGTAAGCGCGGATGAAGGTCTCCTGGGCGATGTCCTCCACGAGGTTGACATCACGCACCATGCGGCCGATGAGCCGCTCGATCCTGCGCTGGTACTTGATGACCAGCAGTTCGAAGGCCTTCTGGTCGCCCGCAACCGTGCGCTGGACCAGCAGGAGGTCGACCTCTCCGGCCTTCGGCGCAGCGGGAGATGCGTCGGTCAAGCCGGTGTCGGGCGGCACGGGCGGTGGAGAGGCGGTCATGAAAGAGGATGTTGCGCGCCGGCGGGCGCGGACCGGGGGTCGGTCAAGGCCTGGCCGGCCGGAACGGGGCGCGAATATACCGCACGGCGCAAGTCCTGCCAGCGCTGCGGCAGGACGCGCCGTTCCAGCCAGACCCATCGGACAGCGTGCCGAGGCTCTGCCAGGCGAACCAGCAGCCAGGACTGCCCATCCAGGGCCACCTTCGCGTCGGCCGCCTGCAAGCTCGCCGCACCGGGGATCGACCAGCGCAGGCCGTCGAAATTCAACAAGGAGAGCGGGACGGGGCGCAGCAAACTCGCCCAGGCCGCTCCGCCAGCGCCAAGGACGCTCATCACCAGGAGGCCGAAGCGCCAGTCAGCCTTGCCGAGCCGAAGGCACGCCGCAACCACGCAGCAGGCGCCGCAGATCCAAAGCAGGAGAAAAAGCCGGCCGGCGATGCGCGACCGCCCCACCGGATAACTCACCGACGGGGCGCCGTGCATGGATACTGGGAATTCAAGCGCGCTTGAACACGAGCGTGCCGTTGGTGCCGCCGAACCCGAAGTTGTTCTTGACTGCGACCTCGATCTTGAGATCGCGCGCCTCGTTGGCGCAGTAATCGAGATCGCACTCCGGGTCTTGATTGAAGATGTTGATCGTCGGCGGGCTTTTCTGATGGTGAACCGCCAGCACGGTGAACACGGACTCGATGCCCCCGGCGCCGCCCAGCAGATGGCCTGTCATCGACTTTGTCGAGTTCACCACCAGCTTCCCGGCCTGCTCGCCGAAGGCCTTCTTGATCGCATTGGTTTCGTTGAGGTCACCCAAGGGCGTCGAGGTGCCATGCGCGTTCAGGTACTGGACCTGGTCGGGATTGACGCCGGCATTGTTAAGCGCCGCCACCATCGAACGACAGGGGCCGTCGACATCTGGCGCGGTCATGTGGAAGGCGTCGGCGCTCATGCCGAAGCCGGCGACTTCGGCGTAAATCTTGGCACCGCGCGCCTTGGCCCGCTCGTACTCCTCGAGCACTACCACGCCGGCGCCCTCGCCTAGCACGAAGCCGTCGCGGTCACGGTCCCACGGGCGCGAGGCGGTGGCTGGATCGTCGTTGCGGGTGGACAGCGCGCGTGCAGCAGCGAAACCGCCGATGCCGAGCGGCGAGACCGTGGACTCGGCACCGCCGGCGATCATCACGTCGGCATCGCCGTACTCGATCATCCGAGCGGAGGTACCGATGGCATGCAAGCCGGTGGTGCAGGCCGTGACGATCGCGATGTTCGGCCCCTTGAAGCCGTACTTGATCGACACATGGCCGGAGATCATGTTGATGATCGACGCCGGCACGAAGAAGGGAGAGACGCGCCGCGGACCCCGGCTGGTCAGCTCGGCATGCGTGGCCTCGATCATGGGAAGCCCCCCGATGCCCGAGCCGATGTTGCAGCCGATACGAACGGCATCCTCCTGGGACAGCGCATCGCCGGTCGGCAGGCCGCTGTCCTGCACTGCCTGCATCGCGGCAGCCAGTCCGAGATGGATGAAGCGGTCCATGTGGCGCGCTTCCTTCTCGGCGATGTACTGGGTGATGTCGAAGCCCCTCACCTCGCCTGCGAACCTGCATGCGAGCGCGCTCGCATCGAAGCTGGTGACGGTGTCGATACCGGACTTTCCGGCGAGCAGATTGGCCCAGGACTCGGCAACGGTGTTTCCGACTGGGGCAATGCAACCGAGCCCGGTCACGACGACGCGGCGTTTGGTCATGCCGGCAAACCTTTCTGGAGCCACTGAGTCCGCCCGGCGGCTTGCGCCATCATGGCAGCCGGAGCCGATGCGGGAACCCAGTGCGGCCGATATCAGGCCTTTTGATTCTTGGTGGCGTAATCGACGGCGTTCTGGACGGTCGTGATCTTCTCGGCGTCTTCGTCGGGGATCTCGATGCCGAATTCGTCTTCGAGGGCCATCACCAGTTCGACCGTGTCGAGCGAGTCCGCACCGAGATCGGCAACAAAAGCCTTTTCGTTGGTGACCTGGGACTCTTCAACGCCGAGTTGCTCGGCAATGATTTTCTTGACACGTGCTTCGATATCGCTCATTTGGTTCCCTCTGAGGGTTGTAGGTAATCAATGATTTTAGCCGGCCGGATTGTGGCATCCGGCTCCGGATCGGCGGGGCAAAAGAATTGCGCCCTGCTTTCACATATGCATGCCGCCATTGACATGCAACTCCTGTCCGGTCACATAGGCCGCCTGCGGGGACGCCAGGTAGGCAACGGCATGCGCAATGTCGGCCGGCTTGCCGAGGTGGCCGAGCGGAATCTGCGCCAGCAGTGCCTGCTGCTGGGCTTCGGGCAGATTGGCGGTCATGTCGGTCTCGATGAAGCCGGGCGCCACGCAGTTGACCGTGATGTTGCGGCTGCCGAGTTCGCGTGCAAGGGCACGGGTCATGCCCGCGACGCCGGCCTTGGCGGCGGCATAGTTGGCCTGCCCTGCATTGCCCGACGCACCGACGACGCTGGTGATGCTGACGATGCGACCGTAGCGCTGCTTCATCATCGGGCGGATCGCCGCGCGCGAGAGGCGGAAGACCGCCTTGAGATTGGTGTCGAGCACGGCGTCCCAGTCCTCGTCCTTGAGACGCATGGCCAGCATGTCGCGCGTGATGCCCGCATTGTTGACCAGTACGTGGATCGCGCCATAGGCCTTGACGATCTGGTCGATCAATGCCTCGACCGCCGGCCCGTCGTTCACATCGAGCGCCAGGCCTCTCCCGCCGTACGCTCCGAGCGCAGCCGTGATCCTGTTGGCGCCTTCCTCGGTGGTGCCGGTGCCGATGACCTGGAGGCCGCGTTGGGCCAGCTCGAGCGCGATCGCTGCCCCGATGCCGCGCGAGGCGCCGGTGACCAGGGCAACCTGGCCCTCGAATTTGGGAATGCTCATAGGAAATGGATGTTCGAAGCCCGACGCTCAGGCGCCGAGCAATTGCTGGGTTTCCGCGCGCGTGGCGGGGTCGTACACCGAGGCCGCGAAGAGTTCGGGCGAAATGCGCTTGGCCATGCCGGCGAGCACCTTGCCGGGACCGCATTCGACGATGACTTCCACGCCGCGCGCCTTCAGGGCCAGCACGCTCTCGACCCAGCGCACAGGACCCGCCGCCTGGCGCACCAGGGCATCGCGGATCCGATCGGCATCGGTTTCCACCGCAACGTCGATGTTGTTGAGGATCGGAATCTGCGGCGCAGCGAAGCTCACCGACGCGAGGCGCTCGCGCAAGGCTTCGGCGGCCGGCCGCATCAGGCTAGAATGGAAGGGCGCCGACACCGGCAAGGGCAGCGCACGCTTGGCACCCTGTGCCTTGAGCACTTCGCAGGCCTTGTCGACCGCGGCCTTGCTGCCCGCGATCACCGTCTGCATCGGATCGTTGAAGTTCACGGCCTCGACGACCTCGGCACTGCCGGGGCCGAAGCCGGCCGTCACCTCGGCACAGCCTGCCTTCACCTTCTCCGCGTCCATGCCCAGGACTGCCGCCATCGCACCCACGCCCACCGGCACGGCCTGCTGCATCGCCTGGGCTCGAAAGCGCACCAGCGGCGCGGCCTGCGCCAGCGTCAGCACACCGGAAGCGACGAGCGCGGAGTACTCGCCCAGCGAATGGCCGGCGACCAGCGCCGGCTTGGAACCGCCCTCGGCCAGCCAGGCACGCCAGGCAGCGATGCCGGCGACCAGCATCACGGGTTGCGTATTGGTCGTGAGGGCCAGCGCTTCCTTCGGGCCTTCGTGGATCAGGCGCGCGACATCCTCGTCCAGCGCGTCGGATGCTTCGCGCAGCGTCGCGGCCACGACCGGGTGATCGCCCCAGGCGTCGAGCATGCCGACCGCCTGCGAGCCCTGGCCCGGAAAAACGAAAGCGAAGGATTTCATTGTTGTGTCTCCGTTGCACGCCCCGCCCGCCCACGGGCGGTGCGTCGTCGCACTACATAGTCAATAGCACCGCGCCCCAGGTGAAGCCGCCGCCTACGCCTTCGAGCATGACCGTGTCGCCCTTCTTCACCTTGCCCGAGCGCACCGCCTCGTCCAATGCCAGCGGGATGGAGGCGGCGGACGTATTGCCATGCTCGTTGACAGTCACGACCAGCTTGTCGAGTGCGAGCTTCAGCTTGCGAGCCGTGCCTTCCATGATGCGGATGTTGGCCTGATGCGGGATCAGCCAATCGATGTCCGCATCGGTCTTGCCGGCCTTCTGCAGGCAGGCGCGCGCCGCCTCTTCCAGCACGCGGACGGCCAGCTTGAACACGGCCTGTCCATCCATATGGAGCAACGGCGTGCCGAGCACATCACCACCCGAGACATGGCCCGGAACGCACAGAATGCCGACGTGTTTGCCATCGGCATGCAGATCGCTCGCCAGGATGCCGGGCTCGGCACTGGCCTCGAGCACGACCGCGCCGGCGCCATCGCCGAATAGCACGCAGGTGGTGCGGTCGTTGAAATCGAGGATGCGCGAGAACACTTCCGCGCCGATGACCAGCGCGCACTTGGCGCTGCCGGTACGGATCATCGCGTCCGCCACGGTCAACGCGTAGACGAAGCCGCTGCATACCGCTTGCACATCGAAGGCGGGACAGCCGGAAATGCCGAGTTTGCTTTGAAGAATGGCGGCCGACGAGGGAAACACCATGTCGGGCGTGGAGGTCGCCACGATGATGAGATCGATGTCAGCGGCGCTGCGGCCCGCGGCTTCGAGCGCTTGCTTGGCTGCCTGCAGCCCCAGATCGCTGCTCGCCACCTCGGGCGCCGCGAAATGGCGCGCGCGAATGCCGGTTCGCTCGACGATCCATTGATCGGACGTCTCGATGCCACGCACCGCCAGATCGCGGGCAAGGTCGTCATTGGTCACTCGACGCGGCGGCAGGTAACCGCCGGTGCCGGTGATGCGAGAAAAAGGAGTCATCAAACGTGGAGTGCCGCCGTGTCGACCGGCGTCGCCGGCTCTTGCCGCGCGAGCAGTGGCGCGGCGTGGGCGATGCGGGCCCGCACGCGATCGAGCAGGTTGTTGCGAGCGGCATCATAAGCGCGATCGAGCGCATGACCGAAAGCCACGTCGTCAGCAGAACCGTGGCTCTTGAACACGAGTCCGCGCAGTCCCAGCAGGGCAGCGCCGTTGTACCGCCGGTGGTCCAATCGGCGCTTGAGTGCCTTTAGCACCGGATAGGACACGATCGCGGCAAATTTGCTGAAAATGTTGCTCGAATACTCGATTCGAAGGAAATCGACGATCATCGATGCCACACCTTCCGTGGCCTTCAAAGTGATGTTGCCAACGAAGCCGTCGCAAACCACGATGTCCGTCGTACCCTTGAAAATGTCGTTGCCTTCGACGTTGCCGTAGAAATTCAGATCGTCGGAACTTGCTGCCTTGCGGAGCAATTGACTGGCCTTCTTGATTGTTTCGCTGCCCTTGATCGCTTCTTCGCCGACATTGAGCAAACCGACCGACGGTGACTCGTTCCCGGTCAGCGCAGAGACCAGCGCGGAGCCCAGCACCGCGAACTGCAGCAGGTCCTCGGCGTCGCAGTCCACATTGGCGCCCAGATCGAGCACCGTGGTGGCGCCGCCCTTGCTGTTGGGAAGCTGCGGAGCGATGGCCGGCCGGTCGATCCCCTCGAGGGTCTTGAGCAGATAGCGCGCAATGGCCATGAGGGCGCCGGTGTTGCCGGCCGAGACCGCCGCGTGAGCCGCGCCGTCCTTCACCTGCTGGATCGCGACCCGCATCGACGAGTCCTTTTTCTTCCGCAGCGCAACCTCGATCGGGTCGTCCATGCCGACCACTTCGCTGGCCGCAATCACCTGGGCACGCGGATGCGAAAAGCCAGCCATCGCAGCCGGCGCACCCACAAGGAGCAGCGAGGCCTCGGCGTGGCGCTCGAGAAAAGCCCGGCAAGCCGCGAGCGTGACGCGCGGCCCATGGTCTCCCCCCATGCAATCGACGGCCAGCGTGATCGCGGAGGGTGCGGAAGCAGTGGATTCGGAAGGCGTAGCCATCAAAACAAAGGCCCGACGCTACAGCAAAAGTAGCTTCGGGCCTTCAGCCTTGAAACAGCAGATCAGGCTTCTGACTTTGTCTTGAGCACCTTGCGGCCGCGGTAGAAGCCGTTCGGGCTGATGTGGTGCCGCAGGTGCGTCTCGCCGGTGGTCGGCTCGACAGCCAGGCCCGGCGTGCCCAATGCGTTGTGGGAACGATGCATGCCGCGCTTGGACGGCGACTTTTTGTTTTGCTGGACAGCCATGCTGGCTCCTGAAAGTGTTCGGGTGAGTGGGCGGGCACGCGCTCGACCGGAAGTCCTGACGGCCCCTGCCGTACATTGGCCACATGCAAAGGGCGGCGCGCGCGAAGCCCATGATTATAGCCCCATTCGGGCACTCGACGCCAGTTTGGCAATTCGGGGCCTATTTCTGCTTGTCGGAGCGCAGCGTGCCGAGTACGGCGAACGGCTTGGGGCGAGCGGCATCGGCGGCTTCGAAATCGGGATCCGCCGCCGACATCTTCACCGGCTCCGGGCACTGTTCATGTCGCGGGGTGACGGGGATTTCCATCAGCAGTTCGTCCTCGATCAAGGCGTGCAGGTCGAAATCGCGGCTGACGACGAGTACATCCTCCTCGGACTCCTCGTCTTCGGCGGCTGCAGTGTCTTCATCCGCGACGAATCTGAACCAGCGATCGACCTGCAGTTCGACATCGACGGGCGTCAGGCAGCGTTGACAGATCAGCGGCACCATGGTCGACGCGGTCAGATGAAGCCAGGGAACCGGGGTTCCGGCCTGCCCGTCGTGCTCAGCGCCGACGGCCTCCCACTGCACGCGCGCATGGGCCGCCGGACCGGCCAACTCGGCGCTCAGGCGCGGATAGGCCTGGAGGGGCTCGGCGCCTGAAAGCGTCGCGGCCGCCTCGGCGAAGTGGCTCACATCGAGCCTGCCGGGGGTGAATTCTCTGCTCATCGGCGCCAGTCTAAACCGCTCACGCACAATCATGGGCCATGCAACGCCCCGTGATACTTGCCTCGACCTCGCGCTACCGCCGCGAGCTCCTCGGCCGCCTTCGGCTGCCCTTCGATGTTCAGCCGCCGGAGGTCGACGAAACTCCGTTGCCGGGCGAGACGCCGCGCGCCCTGGCTGAAAGGCTGGCCCTCGAAAAGGCGCTGGCGGTGGCCCGCCGCTTTCCCGAGGCCGTGGTGATCGGTTCCGACCAAGTGGCCGACCTTGCGGGGGAACCGCTCGGCAAGCCCGGCGACCACGCCCGCGCGATCGCCCAGCTGCGACGCATGCGCGGCCAGACGCTCGTGTTCCAGACCGCAGTCGCCGTGGTCTGCCTGGCCAGCCGCTTCTCGCAGCGCGAGCTCGCGCCCGTGCGCGTCGTGTTCCGCAACTACAGCGATGCGGCCATCGAAAGCTATCTGCTCGCGGAGCAGCCCTACGACTGCGCCGGCAGCGCCAAAAGCGAAGGCCTCGGCATCGCGCTGCTGGATGCCATCGACAGCGACGATCCCACAGCCCTCGTGGGCCTGCCGCTGATCCGCACGGCCAACATGCTGCGCGCGGCCGGGGTCGATCTCCTGTGAGCCGGGGCAAGCTCTATCTGGTCCCAGCGCCGCTGGATTTCGGCTGCGACTCGCAGGCCCCTTTGCAGGAGGTGATGCCGCTAGGCACCCTGCAGGCCGCCGCGGGCCTCACCCATTGGATCTGCGAGAACGCAAAGTCGGCCCGCGCCTTTCTCAAGCGCATCGATGGCGTGGTGCCGCTGGCCGCGCCGCTGCAGGCGCAGCAGATCCAGGAGTTGCCGCGCGAGGTGCACAAGAAGGGTGACCACCAAGCAGGCCAGTTCGACGCGCGGCCGCTGCTCGCCGCGGCGCTGGCCGGCAACGACATCGGACTGCTCAGCGAGGCCGGCATGCCTGCCGTCGCCGATCCCGGGTCTTCCGTGGTGCGCGCCGCCCATGAGCTGGGCATCGCGGTGATGCCTCTCATCGGGCCGGTGTCGCTGCTGCTCGCCCTCGCGGCCAGCGGGCTCAACGGCCAGAATTTCGCCTTCGTCGGTTACCTTCCGCAAGACGCGGACGCGCGCACGCAGCGCATCCGCGAACTCGAATCGCTCGCGCTGCGCACCGGCCAGACCCAACTCTTCATCGAGACGCCCTACCGCAATGCGGCCCTGCTCCAAGCCTTGATGCAGACCCTCCAGCACAACACCCGCCTGGCGGTGGCTCGCGGGCTCACGCTCGCGAGCGCCGACATCCGCAGCGAAACGGTCAAGGCCTGGCGTGCCAGGCCGCCGGGTACCGACGACCGGATGCCGGCCGTATTCGCGATCGGACGCTAGAGCCATGTCTGCCACCGTGCTGCAACTGTCCGCCCGCATGCGCTGGGCCTCGCGTACCCAGTTCTTCGCGTCGGGTTTCATTTTTGCTACCTGGGGCGTCCATATCCCGACGGTAAAGGCCCACTACGGCGTCACGGAGGCGGAGCTCGGCTTGGCCATGCTCGCGGCCGGCGTGGGCGCCCTGCTGGGCTTGACCCAGGCGAGCCGCTGGATCGGGCGCTACGGCGCGCGGGCCACGGCCGGTCTCTGCGGTGCGGTCTACGCGCTGCTGCTGGCCGGCCTGCTGGTCATGCCGGGCTACGCCGCACTGCTGGGACTGCTGGCGGCCTTCGGCATCGTCACCAGCGTGTTCGATGTGGCGATCAACACGGAAGCCGCAGAACTCGAGCTGCGCAACGGCCATCCGCTCATGAGCGGGATGCACGGCATGTTCAGCCTGGGCGGCATGGCCGGGGCGGTGACCGGCAGCGCCGCACTGGCCGCCGGCGTGGCACCGCAGTCGCACCTGACGCTTGTCGCGGTGGCAATGGCCCTCGCGGTCGTGCTTTCCGCCCAGTGGATGCTGCCCAGGGAGGCCACCGCTTTCGCCGTGGGCAACGAAGGCTTCCGACTGCCTCGCGGCGCACTTGTGATCCTCGGCGTGCTGGCCGCTCTCGGCCTGATCGCCGAGGGCGCGATCTATGACTGGAGCGTGCTCTACCTCAAGCAGGAGCTGGGCAGCCCGCAGCAGCAGGCCGCCCTTGCCTATGCCAGCTTCTCGGCCGCGATGGCTGCGACACGCTTCGGCGGCGACGCGATGCGGGCGCGCTTCGCGCCGGCCGTGCTGCTGCGCGGCAGCGCCTTGCTGGCCGCCGCATCCATGACGCTGGTCCTGTCGACCGACGCGCCCTGGCTGGCGCTGGCCGGGTTCGCCGGCGTGGGAGCGGGGTTCGCCAACGTGGTGCCCATCCTTTTCGCCGCCTCGGCGAGGGTGCCGGGCGTCGAGCCGGCACGCGGCATTGCCGCAGTGTCGGCAGCGGCCTACCTGGGCTTCATGGCGGGGCCGCCCGTGATCGGCTTTCTCGCCGAGGTCAGTTCCCTGACCGCGGCGCTCTATGTGGTGGTGGCCTTCGCCGTGGCGCTCGCGGCATCGTCGCGCTGGGCGGACCCGGCCTGATCAACGCAGCGCCGGCACGCTGCGCATCGCACGCACCGAAGCATCTCCCAGTGCCGCACCGAACTTCTTGGCCAGTTTTTCGGCCACGTTGTCGCGGCGGGTGTAGTCGATGACTTCCTCGGCCTTGATGATTTCACGCGCGACGAAGTCGACATTGCCGAGCTGGTCCGCCAGCCCCAGGTCCACGGCCTGCTGGCCGCTCCAGAACAGGCCGCTGAAGAGGCCCGGCGTGCCGGTTTTCAGACGATCGCCCCGGCCCTTCTTGACCACGTCGATGAATTGCGCGTGGATCTGCTCGAGCATCTGCTGAGCATGCGCGCGCTGGGCGTCGCTCATCGGGCTGAAAGGGTCCAGGAAGCCCTTGTTCTCGCCGGCCGTCAGCAGCCGGCGCTCCACGCCGACCTTCTCCATGAGCCCGGTGAAGCCGAAGCCGTCCATCAGCACGCCGATGCTGCCGACGATGCTGGCCTTGTCGACGAAGACCCTGTCGGTCGCCGCGGCGATGTAATAGGCCGCGGAGGCGCAGGTCTCCTCGACCACCGCGTATACCGGCTTGTTGTGCTTGGCCCGCAGGCGGCGGATCTCGTCGTTGATGATGCCGGCCTGCACCGGGCTTCCGCCGGGCGAATTGATCAAGAGCACGACGCCCTTGGCGCCCTCGTCCTCGAAGGCGGTCTTCATCGCCGCCACGACGAACTCCGCGCTCGCATCGGCGCCGTTGGCGATCTCGCCCTTGATTTCGACGACCGCCGTGTGCGCGGTGGTCTTGGCGGCGGTTGGCGTGCCCTTCGAGACGGCGAGCCAGACCAGGAAGATGAAGAAGGCGAGCCAGCTCAGCCGCACGAAGGTCTTCCAGCGCCGTGCGGCCTGCTGCTCGCGCAGGCTGGCGAAGGCGAGCTTCTCGAGCGTCGTGCGCTCCCAGCCGGGTTGCTGGGTCGGATCGTTCCTCGAGCTGCGCGCCGGGGCGGCGCGCTCGAATGGCTCGAAACCCTCGGGTTCCGTGCGGTGCGGGTCGGTCATGTCAGCGCCCGCCCGGCCGCCCGAAAGGCGCTGAGCGACCCCTCGGGGGGCAGCGATACACGAAGTGATGAGCGTGGGGGCATTTCATTCAAGGGGTTGGAGGTTCCAGGCAGTATGCCAGTGCACCACGCCGTCCCGTTCGCTCAACGCGATCTTCACGAGGCCCCCTCGGCAGGGGCCGCCGGCGCATTCGCCGGTGTCCGGCTTGTAGACCGCCCCATGGGTCGCGCACAGCAGCCATTGCCCGCTGTCGTCGAAGAAGCGATCCGGCTGGAAGTCCAGTTCCATCGCCACGTGACTGCAGCGATTCAGATAGGCGTGCACCTGGCCTTCGAATCGGATTGCGAAGGCCCTGCAGGTCTGGCCGCCAAACGCCACATCGAAAGGCACGGCGCGGCCGCCCTCGACCAGGTCGGCAGCATTGCACAGGGGAATGCTTTCGCTCATCCCGCAATTCTCATGCGTTGTCGAGAAGCCACTGCGTCAGACCGGACACCGAATGCGCCACGTACAGCGGCTGCAGGGGGTCGAAGGTCTCGTGCTCATGCGCGCCGTAGCTCACCCCCACGCTCGCGCAGCCGGCATTGATCGCGAGCTGCAGGTCGTGCGTGGTGTCGCCGATCATCAGGGTGCGCTCGGCCGGCACTTCCGTCTCTTCCATCAGCTCCAGCAGCATCCGCGGATGCGGCTTGCCGAAGGTCTCGTCCGCCGTGCGGGAGGCGTCGAAGCGCTCGCGAAGCGCGACGGTGGCCAGCGCCTCGTCCAGGCCGCGCCGCGACTTGCCGGTGGCCACAGCCAGCTTGTGGCCTCGGGCATGGAGGGCGTCGAGCATCGGAAGGACGCCGTCGAACAGCACGAGGTCGTCCTGATGCTTGAGATAGTGATAGCGATAGCGGGCCCCGAGCTCGGCGTATTTCTCGCGCGGCACATCGGGTGCGGCGCGGGCCAACGCCTCGGCCAGGCCCAGGCCGATCACCCACGCGGCGTCGTTCTCGCTGGGCTTGGCGCCGCCGACATCGACCACCGCGGCCTGGATGCAGCGCACGATGAGCCGGGTGGAGTCATAGAGGGTGCCGTCCCAATCGAAGGCGATCAGGTCGAAGCGGCGTGGGCGGATGTCAATCATGGGCAAGGGAAGGAGCAGGAAGGGCAAGCACGTCGAGCGCCGGCTGCGGCATCAGCGCCCGAAGTTCGGGCGGCAGCTCGGCCTGCAGCGCCATGCGCTCGCCGCTTACGGGGTGAGTGAACTGGAGGCGCCAGGCATGCAGGAACATGCGCTTGAGGCCGAGCTTCTGCAACGCGCGATTGCGCTCGAAGTCGCCGTACTTGTCGTCCCCGGCGATCGCATGGCCGCCGGATGCGAGGTGGACGCGGATCTGGTGCGTGCGGCCGGTCTTGATGGTGACGGCGAGCAGCGAAAAGGCTGCCGGCTCGATCGGCAGCGAGACGCGCGCCAGCACCTTCACCAGCGTCACGGCGCGCATCGCGTCCGGGTGGTCCTTGGCGACGACGCGCACGCGCCGCTCCCCCGGCTCCGTCGAACCCGGCTTGCCCGGCAGCAGGTAGCGTGCGAGCGCTGCGTCGAGCACCTTCTTGTTGGCAGGCCAGTCGCCCTCGACCAGCGCCAGGTAGGTCTTGCCGGTCTCGCGCTCGCGGAACTGGTCCTGCAGGCCCGTCAGCGCGCTGCGCTTCTTGGCGACCAGCAGGATGCCCGAGGTCTCCCGATCCAGGCGGTGCACGAGTTCCAGGAATCGCGCCGCGGGCCGCGCGGTGCGCAGCTGCTCGATCACGCCGGAGCTCACGCCGCTGCCGCCATGAACGGCCACCCCGGCAGGCTTGTCGAGCGCGAGCAGCACGTCGTCTTCATATAACAAGGGAAATTCGCGGGCCGGAGCAGTCGGCGGGCGGCCCTCCCCTTCGGTCCGGACGGCCATCCGCAGCGGCGGCAGCCGCAGCACGTCGCCCGCCTCCAGGCGGGTTTCGGCCTGCGCCCGGCCCTTGTTGATGCGCACCTCGCCCGACCGGATGATCCGGTAGACATGGGTCTTGGGGACTCCCTTGAGCTCTCTGAACAGGAAGTTGTCGAGCCTTTGACCCGCGAATTCATCGTCGACCGTCAGAAAGCGAACTTCTGCTGCCGCGGGGCTTGGCTTCGCACCTATAATGTTTTTCACCAGCGCGGTCTTGTAAGTGCTTGATTAATCAGAAGTTTAGAGCACTGCCGGCAGCGCTGCGAGGTCGATGCCGCTTGGGCGTTGAATCTGCAGGCTACGCGCAAGAGTGCAAAGCGGCAGGCGCCACGTTCAAGTCAAGCCGACGCCCACGAAACACCGATACGGAATACCAGCCGGCAGGCGACAAGCTGCCGGCGGATCGAAGCGAGTCCCTTGTGTTGATGCTGCTGATTCAACTTTGCCTGCGCTGGCTGATGCCGGTGCCCTCGGGCGTTGAGTCATCGGTAGCGCCTTTCTCCACCGCGCCAGTTGCCATCGAAAACATGGCAAGTCAACATCACATCGGGCTCGCGCCCATCCACGCGCCCCCACCCTTGCTGCGCTTGAGCTGACGCTCAATCCAGGTTGCGCGCGCTCGCGCGCCGACCGGCAGCCGGGGTCAAGCGGCAATTCCTCCTTCGTTTCGCGAAGCGTCGTCCGTGCATCGTGGGTCCGTCATGGACCGGTGAGAACGAAGACACGACAAAGGAAACGCATCATGAAGCGGATGCTGATCAACGCCACGCAGGCAGAAGAACGCCGCCTGGCCATCGTCGACGGGCAGAAGCTCCTCGACTACGAGATCGAGATCGAAGGGCGCGAGCAGCGCAAGGGCAACATCTACAAGGCGGTGGTGACGCGCGTCGAGCCTTCGCTGGAGGCCTGCTTCGTCGACTACGGCGAGGACCGTCACGGCTTCCTTCCGTTCAAGGAAATCTCCAAGCAAAATTTCGCCGAGGGCGTGTCGGCCAGCCAGGCCCGCATCCAGGATGCGATCAAGGAAGGCCAGGAACTGGTGGTCCAGGTCGAGAAGGAAGAACGGGGCAACAAGGGCGCGGCCCTGACCACCTTCATCTCGCTGGCCGGCCGCTACGTGGTGCTGATGCCCAACAACCCGCGCGGCGGTGGCGTCAGCCGGCGCATCGAGGGCGACGACCGCGCCGAGCTCAAGGAGGCGATGGACCAGCTCGAATACCCCAAGGGCATGAGCATCATCGCGCGCACCGCGGGCATCGGCCGCTCGGCGCCCGAGCTGCAGTGGGACTTGAACTACCTGCTCAAGCTCTGGGCCGCGATCGACGGCGCCGCCAAGGGCGGCAAGGGCGCCTTCCTGATCTACCAGGAGTCGTCGCTGGTGATCCGCGCGATCCGCGACTACTTCAATCACGACATCGGCGACATCCTGATCGACACCGACGACATCTACGACCAGGCGCAGCAGTTCATGGCGCACGTGATGCCGGAACATGCCTCGCGCGTGAAGCGCTACCGCGATGACGCCGCGTTGTTCAGCCGCTTCCAGATCGAGCACCAGATCGAGTCGGCCTATGCACGCACGGTACAGCTGCCCAGCGGCGGTGCCATCGTGATCGACCACACCGAGGCGCTGGTCTCGGTCGACGTGAACTCGGCGCGCGCCATCAAGGGCGGCGACATCGAGGAGACGGCCACCCGCACCAACCTCGAGGCTGCCGACGAGGTGGCGCGCCAGATGCGCCTGCGAGATCTCGGCGGCCTGATCGTCATCGACTTCATCGACATGGACGAATCGAAGAACCGCCGCGAAGTCGAAAGCCGCCTGCGCGACGCGCTGCGCCAGGACCGCGCGCGCGTGCAGTTCGGCTCGATCAGCAAGTTCGGCCTGATGGAGATGAGCCGACAGCGTCTCAAGCCCGCACTCTCCGAAGGCTCATCGATCCCCTGCCCCCGCTGCGGCGGCTCGGGCCACATCCGCGACACCGAATCGAGCGCGCTGCAGATCCTGCGCATCATTCAGGAAGAGTCGATGAAGGACAACACGGCCGCCGTACACGTGCAGGTGCCGGTCGAAGTCGCCTCCTTCCTGCTCAACGAAAAGCGCCCCGAGATCGCCAAGATCGAGCTCAAGCAGCGCGTCACCGTGCTGATGGTGCCCAACAAGACGCTGGAGACGCCCAACTACAAGCTGGAGCGCCTGAAGCACGACGACCCGCGCCTCGATCACATCGAGGCCAGCTACAAGATGGCCGACGAGATCGAGGACCCGACTTCGGTCACGCGGCGCTCGCAGGAGCCCACCAATCGTCAGACGCCGGTGATCAAGGGCGTGCTGCCCGATGCGCCCGCACCGGTGGTGCCCCCCAAGCCCGAAGCGGTGCACCCGCCCGTGGCAGCGCCCGCCCCCGTCGCTCCGCGGCCCGCTGCGGCTCCGGAACCGGCAGAGGCCGGCTTTTTCGGCTTTATCAAGCGCCTGTTCGGCGCGACGCCGCCGGCGCCTGCACCTGCACCTGCACCGGCGGTCATTCCCGTCGAAGCGCCCAAGCCGCGCCGGGAAGGCGGCCGCGGCGGTCGCGACGGCGAAACGCGCACCGCGCGCGAAGGCGAACAGCGCCGCGGCGCACGCGGCGAAGGCCGAGGCGGCCGTGATGGCGAACGCCGCGGTGGACGTACCGGCGAGCGCCGGGAGGGCAGCGAGCGCCGCGAGGGCGAGCGTCGAGAAGGACGCGAAACGCGCGGCGAAGCGCGCAACGACGCACAGATCCGCGAGCCGCGGGAACCCCGCGAGGCACGCGCACCGCGCGACGGCGAGCGCCGCGGCCGTGGCGAGCGGCGCGACAGCGAGCCGCGCCAGACGCCGGCCGACGCCGAGGTCCAGCTCGACACGCAAGCGCTTGCACCGAGCGGCATCACGGGCGATGAGGTCGTGGCCCCGGCGGAACGTGCGCCGCGCGGACGCGGTGAGCGCCGCGACCGCGGCGAACGCAGCGCCGAGACCGTGCGCGACGCCGGTAGCGATTCCGTCCTACCGGAGGCCGAGCGCGGCTCCCGCAGCGGCCGCGAGGAGCGCGCTCCCCGCGGCGAGGGCCGGCGTGAACGTCGCGGCGAAGGAGCGCCACGCAACGCCGAAAGCTCCACCACGGAAGAAGCACCCCTGGCTGCAGAGAGCGCCACGGATGCAGCAAGCGGGGAAGGTGCGCCGCGCCGTGATGGTGATGAGCGCCGCGGCCGTTCGCGTGACCGCTATGGGCGCGACCGTCGCGAACGCGCCCCGCGCGGTGAAGAAGCCGAGGCCGACGCTGTCGCGGCGCAGCCGCTCGATGCGGCCGGCGCGAACGGCACCGTGGAGCTCGATACGCTGCCCAGGGCGCGTGCCGAGAGGCCCACGGCACCGCCGCCCTCGGCTCCCATCGTCGTCGAGGCGCCGGCCCCGCGCTCGCGCGCGCTGCCGAAGGTCCAGCCCTACGATTTGCCGCTGGACGAACTTGCCCAGATTGCCGTGGGCTCCGGCCTGCAATGGGTGAACTCCAACGCGGAGCGGGTGGCCGAGGTCCGCGCGGCGATCGCGGCGGAACCCCAGCCGGTCCACGTGCCGCGCGAACGGCCGCAGGCCATCGTGGTCGACGAAGGCCCGTTGATCCTGGTCGAGACGCGTCGCGACCTCGGCCATCTGGTTCTGCCATTCGAAGAGCCTGGCCGCGAGATCGGCGGGCGCCAGTAAGACTGGCCTGCGCAGGAGGCGAGCCGCCTCCGTTCCTCTCTCGTCATTCGCCGAGAGCGGCACACACGAAGGCCGCGCCAGAATTGGCGCGGCCTTTTTGCTTTGTTGCGTCGGAAGACCGGGTTGCCGAGCCCTGCTTGGGGAGACGCATTTGCAGGCGTTGTCCTACATAAGCCGGTGTAGTTCTTTCTGGCTCAAGACGGCACAGTCCATGCATGCTGCGGTGCAACAGCAAGAAACCGGTTAACTGAGTCACGAAACGCGGAATCGGCGTTTGTAAACAACAGGCAAACGTCAATGCGCGTTAACATGTTGTCATACAAAAGACCTACACTCTGGCTTGAAATGCTGCATCGCATCAAAAATGCGGTCAAGCTCTCGACAGAGGGTGGAGATTACACCGTTTGGTGAGCGATGTACGTCTTTTGTTCACAAGACAAACGGCTCGTCTTGTGTTCAAATTCTTGCGAATAGTAGTAAAGCGTTACACTGCAACGCTGCGAGAGCTTGATGCAGTAAACACCCGTACCGGGGGAGTATTTTCAATGTTTCGTTCCGACTCAACCGCACATGGCAACGTGGTTCGACGCTTCACCCCCGGGGGCGGCGGCCCTTCGGCGTCCCCCATGTACGTGCAACCGCGCAAGCTGAGCACGCTGGAGCGCGCAGCGAAGCGCACGATCGACATCGTGGGCGCGCTGACCTTCTTCGTTCTCTTCGGCCCCCTCTATCTGCTCGTGGCGCTCTGCGTCGGCATCAGCATGGGGCGCCCCGTGCACTTCTGGCAGCACCGCCTTGGGGCCAATGGACAGCGCTTTCGCTTCTACAAGTTCCGCTCGATGGTGCGCAACTCCGAGCATGTGCTCGACGAGTTCCTGAGCCGCAACGACATGGCGCGTACCGAATGGGACACCTTCCAGAAGCTGGAGAAGGATCCGCGCATCACGCCGATCGGCGTTTTCATCCGCAAGCTGAGCCTGGACGAACTGCCGCAGTTCTGGAATGTGCTCAAGGGCGACATGAGCCTCGTGGGCCCTCGCCCCTGCATGGAGCGCCAGCGCAGCCTCTATGGCAAAGGCTGGGAGCACTACTGCGCAATGCGCCCCGGCATCACCGGCCTGTGGCAGGTCAGCGGCCGCAACAGGCTGTCGTATGCCCGGCGCGTCGAGCTCGACGTCGAGTACGTCAGCAACTGGTCGCTCTGGCTGGACATCAAGATCCTGTTGAAGACGGTGCGCACGGTGGTCACGGGCGACGGGTCGAGGTGAGCATGATTCGTCCGATCGTCCTTTGCGGCGGCAGCGGCACGCGTCTGTGGCCGCTGTCGCGCAAGACCTTGCCCAAGCAGTTCGTCCCGCTGATCGACAACAAGAACCTGCTGGTGCTGACGCTGGAACGCCTGCGGCTGCTGAGCCCCGAGGTGACTTGCGTCGCCGCGGAGGAGCACCGCTTCCTGGTGCAGGAAAGCATCGAGGCCGCCGATGTGCGCGGCCAGCAGTTGCTCGAGCCCGTGGCGCGCAACACCGCCGCGGCGATGGCCGCCGTCGCCCTCCTGTCCGAGCCCGACCAGCTGCTGCTGTTCGCGCCGGCCGACCATCACATTCCGGATGCGGAGCGCTTCGTCGCGACGATCCGCAAAGGCGTGCCTGCTGCTCTCGCCGGTCATCTCGTGACATTCGGCGTCGAGCCCAGCTTTCCGAGCACGGCCTATGGCTATATCCGCCAGGGCGAGCGGCTCGGGGCCTCGCTCGGCGAGGACGCCGGCCACGTGGTGGCTGCCTTCGTGGAGAAGCCCGTCGCAGCGCACGCCGAGCAGTTGCTGCTGGCGGGCGGCCATCTCTGGAACGCCGGGATCCTGCTGGTCCAGGCCCGGGTGCTGATCGCGGCGCTGGAGCAGCACGCACCCGACATCCTGCAAAGCTGCCGCGAGGCCACCGCCTCCGTCGACGCCGACGGCGACTTCCTGCGCATGGACGCCGCCGCCTTCGGCCGCTGCCGCAGCCAGAGCATCGACTACGCGGTGCTCGAAAAATGCGAGAAGGTCGCAGTGCTCCCCTTCCAGGGCCGCTGGAGCGATGTCGGCAGCTGGAATGCCGTCGCCGACCTGCACGAGGCGGACGAGCACGGCAACCGGATCAGCGGACAGGGCTTCGCGATGGGCGCCACCAACACCTTCGTCTACGCGCCCAACCGCCCTGTCGTGGCGCTGGGCACCAAGGACCTGCTGGTGGTGGACACGCCGGACGCCTTGCTGGTCGCCCACGCGGAGTTCGCCGAACAGGTGAAGGACGCGGTCGCACTGCTGACCACCCAAGGCCACAGCCAGGCCACGCGCCACCGCCGCATCCCGCGCCCCTGGGGCGCCTACGACAGCGTCGACGACGGCGACCGGTTCGCCGTGAAGCGTCTGACGGTCAAGCCCGGCGCTCGCCTGGCGCTGCGCATGCACCACCATCGCGCGGAGCACTGGGTGGTCGTGAAGGGCACGGCCCGGGTGTTGTGCAATGGCGAGGCCTGCCTGGTCAAGGAAGACGAGTCGATCTACATTCCCGTGGGCGCGAAGTACCGGCTCGAAAATGCGGGCAAGACGGTGCTCGAGGTGATCGAAGTCCAGACCGGCGGCTACCTCGGCGAGGACGACATCGTCCGTTTCGAGGACGCGGAAGTCGGCGCGACCGTCAAGAAGCTGGCCTGAGCGTTTCGTCTTCGAACGTTCCGGTCTCTCTCCCCATCCTGCGCGGAAAGTCGTTATTTCAATGAGCCAGTTTCAAAAGCGGATTTTCGTGGCGGGGCACCGCGGCATGGTCGGAAGTGCGATCGTGCGCTGCCTGGCCGAGCAGGGCTACAGCAAGCTCATCACCCGAAGCCATGCCGAGCTCGACCTGACGGACCAGGCGCAGGTGCGCGCGTTCTTCGCCGAGGAGAAGCCGCAGGAGGTGTATGTCGCCGCGGCCAAGGTGGGCGGCATCCATGCCAACAACAGCTATCCGGCCGAGTTCATCTACTCCAACCTGATGGTCGAGGCGAACGTGATCCACGAGGCATGGCGCACCGGCGTGAGCAAGCTGCTCTTCCTGGGGTCGAGCTGCATCTACCCACGGCTCGCGGCCCAGCCGATGGCCGAAGATGCGTTGCTGACCGGCAAGCTGGAGCCGACCAACGAGCCCTACGCCATCGCCAAGATCGCCGGCATCAAGCTGTGCGAGAGCTACAACCGCCAGTACGGCTGCGACTTCCGCAGTGTGATGCCCACCAACCTCTACGGCCCGGGCGACAACTACCACCCGGAGAACAGCCACGTGCTGCCGGCCATGATCCGGCGCTTCCACGAAGCCAAGCTCGCCGATGCACCCGCCGTGGTCATCTGGGGCACCGGCTCGCCCAAGCGGGAGTTCCTCTACGTCGACGACATGGCCCGCGCCTGCGTGCACGTGATGGACCTGTCGCGCGAAGCCTACGCGGCGCATACTGAAGTCACCACCAGCCACATCAATGTCGGCACCGGCGAAGACCTCTCGATCGCGGAACTCGCCAGCCTGGTGAGCGATGTGGTGGGCTACCAGGGCGAGATCCGCTACGACACCAGCAAGCCTGACGGCACCCCGCGCAAGCTGCTCGACATCTCACGCATCCGCGAGCTCGGCTGGAAGCCCGAGACGAGCCTGCGCGAAGGCGTGGCACGCGCCTACGAGGACTTCCGCAGCGAAGAACTCGTAGCTTCCTGAGGAGTCGGCTTCTGCCGCGGCGCTGCATGAACGCTTCCTCGCTCTCCCTCATTCCGCCCGGCACGGGCGGTGTGCGAGACTACGCGTCCGCTGTGGGCCATCCGCTCCACGCGCCGCTGATGGAGTTGAAACACGACACCGACACCGCCACGCTCTCCGGCGACTTCGTGCTGCTGCATTTCAGCGGCTACGGCTTCGAGAAGCGCGGCATTCCTCTTTGGCTGGTCCGACGGATCCGCGGCCTGCGCACGCAGTTCAAGGCCGTCGGCGTGGTGTTCCATGAGCTCTTCGCGACCGGGCCGCCGTGGGGCTCGGCCTTCTGGCTCAGCGGCGTTCAGCAACGCATCGCACGCGAGCTGCTGCTCGCGTGCGACTTCTGGCTGACGAACCGCGAAGACGCCGCCCGCTGGCTGCTGACACAGTCGAAGTCGACGCCTCATCGCGTGCTGCCCGTGTTCTCGAATGTCGGGGAGCCCGACGCGGTCGACACCGAGCGCCGGCGCAGGGTGGTCGTGTTCGGCAGCGCCGGCATCCGGGCCCAGGTCTACGAGTGGGCCGACGGCGAGATCTTTCGCAGCGCGAAGCGCCACGGCCTGGAGATCCACGACATCGGTCCGGCCATGCCGGAAGGCCTGCTGTCGCAACGCATGGTGCACGAGGGCGTGGTGACGCACGGCAAGCTGGCCGCCGAGCAGGTCAGCGCGGCGCTGTCCGAGGCGGCCTATGGCGCACTGGCCTATCCTGCGGACTACGTGTCCAAGAGCAGCATCTTCGCGGCCTATTGCGCGCATGCCGTCTGCCCCATCCTGTTGGCCAAGGACTACGGCCAGCACGACGGCCTGACCGCCAACGTGCACTACGCGCGCGGCTTCGGCGCGCTCGAAGAGGCCACCATCGATGCCCGACGCGTGGGTCGCGAGGCGCGCAAGTGGTACGAGCCGCATCGCATCGACGCCCACGTGGCGGCGCTGCGCGAGCTCGCGATGAACGCCGCCCGGCCACTCGAAGGCATGTGCACGGCAGCGCATAGCGCGAAGGTCAGCCTATGAGCGCGATCGCCCCCACGACAGTGCAGGCACCTGCAGCCAGCCGCGCGGCGTCGCTGAGCCGCGCGGGAAAGCTCTTTCTCGCGGTCTTCCTGATCATCGTGTTCGAGGGCTCGGTACGCAAATGGGTGTCGTCGGCGTCCACCCTGCCCCTGATCCTGCTGCGCGACATGCTGGCGCTGATGCTCGTGGTCTACGCCTGGCGGCACGGCCACCTGAGGCGACACGGCAAGATCACCGCCGCCATGCTGGCCTGGACCTGCGTGGTGGTGGGCTGGGGGCTGCTGCAGCTGGTCGGCGGACAGAGCACGCCGGTCGTGTTCGTGATCGGCCTGCGCTTCTGGCTGCTCTACACGTGGTTCGCGGTGGCGGCCGCGGCTTCCATGAACGAGGCGGACTACCGGGCCGCCCTCAAGGCGGCCGCGCTCGTCATGCTTTTGCTGGCGCCGCTGGCGGTGGTGCAGCACTACTCGCCACCCGGCGCCCGCATCAACACCCAGATCGACGGCGACGAAGAAACCGTGTTCGTCGCGGTGGTGGGCGTGGTCCGCACCACCGGCACCTTCAGCTTCACATCGGGCTATGCCACTTACCTCACCATGGTGGCGCCCCTGGTGTTCGGCTTCCTGGCCGCACGCAAGCGCACGAAATTCCAGCTTCTGTTCACGCTCGCGCTGTTCGCGGCCTTCGCGGCCGGCGCGCTGGTGAGCGGCTCCAGAACGGCCGCGATCACCTCGGCGGGATTGCTGGCGGCCTATCTGGTCGGCCGGCTGCTTTTCTCGAAGGCGCGCAACAAAGTGGGCGCGGCAGCGGCCGTCGTGGTCATCGGCCTGCTGACCGCCCTCTTCGCCTACGTGTTCCGCGACGCCATCGGCGTCACGCAGACGCGCTTCGAGCAGGCTGCCGCAGCGGAAAACTTCACCGAACGGGTGCTCACGGTTCTGTTCGGCGAGCCGTGGGTGCTCGACCTCGTCACCTGGCTGGGCTACGGCGTGGGCTTCGGCTCCAATCTCGCCACCTATGTGCGCACCGGCTCCGCCGACGTCTTCGCTCTCGCGGAGGCTGAAGGCGGCCGCATCCTGATGGAGGGCGGCCTGCTGGGCTTCGCCTACATCGGCGTGAAGTACCTGGTGCTGGCGCTCGGCGTGACGCGCAGCTTGAAAATTTCGATCGCCACCAACTCTCCCTACGCCCTGCTGGTGTGGCTGACGACCGCGCTGGCGGTGGTCAGCTGGCCCGCGCTCGGGCAGTTGACGGCCAATGCCCTGCTGGGGCTCATGCTCGCCTACGCGCTCCTCGTATTCCGGTACCCGAGGCTCGAGATCTTTCCGCCGCGTGCCTCGCGACTGTGAGACTCCTGCATCTGGTCCCTTCCGTCGATCCCCAGGGCGGAGGCGTCATCGAGGGAGTGCGGCGCATCCACGACGCACTGGCGGCCATGGGCCACACGGGCGACATCGTGAGCCTGGACAGCCCCGAGGCGCCCTGCGTGAGCGCCTATCCGGGCCCGGTGGTCGCCACCGGCCCCTCGGTCTCCAGCTACGGCTACAACGAGCGCCTGCTGCCCTGGCTGAAGGCGCATGCCCGCACCTATGACGCCGTCATCGTGAACGGGCTTTGGCAGTACGTCGGCTTCGCCGCCCGGCGCGCGCTGCACGGTTCGGGCACGCCCTACTTCGTCTACAGCCACGGCATGCTGGACCCGTGGTTCAAGCGCCGCTACCCGCTCAAGCACCTGAAGAAGTGGCTCTACTGGCCCTGGGGCGAATACCGCGTGCTGCGCGATGCGTCCGCGGTGGTCTTCACCTGCGAGGAAGAGCGCCTGCTGGCCCGGCAGTCGTTCTGGCTGTATCGCTGCCGCGAGGTGGTGGGCTCCTACGGCACCAGCACGCCGCCGCGCGATGCAGGGCGCCTCTCGGAGGTCTTTCTCTCGGCCTATCCCGAGCTGCGGAACAAGCGCCTGCTGCTGTTCCTGGGCCGCATCCACGAAAAAAAGGGCTGCGACCTGCTGGTCGAGGCTTTTGCGCGCGTGGCGGCCACGTCGCCGGAGGTCCAGCTGGTGATGGCCGGCCCCGGCGACGAAGCGCTCACACGCCAATTGCAGGCGCGCGCCCAGAGCCTGGGCCTGGCCGCGCGCATCAGCTGGCCGGGCATGCTGTCGGGCGACCTCAAGTGGGGCGCCTTCCATGCCTGCGAGGTGTTCTGCCTGCCCTCCCACCAGGAGAACTTCGGCATCGCGGTGGTGGAGGCCATGGCCTGCAGCCGGCCCGTGCTGATCAGCGACAAGGTCAACATCTGGCGCGAGATCGCCGAGGACCGCGCCGGCTTCGTGGAGTCCGACACGCTCGAAGGCACCACGGCCCTGCTGCAGCGCTGGCTGGCCGCCACGCCGGCCGAGCTGGACGCGATGCGCGCCGCCGCGCTGCGCTCCTTCGAACAGCGCTTCCGCATGGAGCAGGTGGCGGAAAAGCTGGTGGACATCATCCGCGTGCACGCCCCCCATATCGCACAGGGGCCTGTAAACGCATGAAGGTGCTCGTCTATGGAATCAATTTCGCGCCGGAGCTGACCGGCATCGGCAAGTACACCGGGGAAATGGTGGCTTGGCTCGCCGCCCATGGGCACGAGGTGCGCGTGGTGACGGCCCCGCCCTACTACCCCGACTGGAAGGTTCGGCCCGGCCACCACGCCGGGCGCTACACCCGGCACGAATGGCAGGGCGCCCAGGTGCTGCGCACGCCGCTGTGGGTGCCGCGCAAGGTCACGGGCATGAAGCGTCTCCTGCACCTGGCGAGCTTCGCCGCCAGCAGCGTGCCGGCCCTGCTCGCCCAGTGGCACTGGAAGCCCGACGTGGTGTGGGTGACGGAGCCCCCGCTCTTCTGCACGCCGGCGGCCCTGGCCTTCGCGCGGCTGCGCTCGGCCAAGGCCTGGCTGCACATCCAGGACTACGAGGTGGACGCGGCTTTCGATCTGGGCCTGCTCAAGGGCGCGCGCACGCGTGCCTTCGTCGCGGCGGCCGAGCGCTGGCTGATGCGCCGATTCGATCGCGTCTCGACCATCTCGCAGCGCATGCTCGAACGCGCGCGCAGCAAGGGCACCGAGGACGCCCGGCTTGTCTCGCTGCCCAACTGGGCCGACGTCTCGGCGATCCAGCCGCTGCAAGGCACGAGCCCCTACCGCGCCGAGTTGGGCATCCGCCCCGATGCGGTGGTGGCGCTGTACTCGGGCAACATGGGCGCCAAGCAGGGCCTGGAGCTGCTGGCCGAAATGGCCTTGATGCTCAAGGATCAGCCCGGCCTGGAATTCGTGTTCTGCGGCAATGGCGCCGGCCGCGCCGAGCTGGTCAAGCGCTGCGAATCGATGGCCAACGTGCGTTTTCTGGACCTGCAACCGGTCGAGCGGCTCGGTGATTTCCTCGGCCTGGCGGACATTCATTTGCTGCCCCAGCGCGCCGATGCGGCAGACCTGGTGATGCCCTCCAAGCTGACCGGCATGCTCAGCAGCGGCAGGCCGGTGGTGGCCGGGGCGCGCCCCGAGACCGAGCTCGGCCAGGTGACGGCGGAATGCGGCATCGCCGTGGCGCCGGACGATGCCAAGGCCTTCGCGGACGCCGTGCTCGCCCTGGCAACGCAACCCGAGCGTCGGCGCGAGCTGGGCCTGAAGGCGCGCGAAGTGGCCGAGGCGCGCTTCGATCGCGAAGCCGTGCTGGCACAGTTCGAGCGCGATCTGCTCGCCTGCGCGGCAGGGCGCTGAGTCTGCGCCGTCACGCAAGAAAAAGCCGGGTCGAGCCCGGCTTTTTTTGCTTCACTGCTCTTCGGGCAGGATGCTCTCGTAGTTGTAACTGGTGTAGCGATAGCGCCCGTACTTGTAAGGCGCGAAAGTGCGGCGCCCGAGGTCCATCGCGTTGAGCAGCACACCCGTCGCGGCCTTGCCGCCCATGGCGAGCCGGCGCGTGCTCTCCTTCAGCTCGCCCATGGTGGACTGGTCGGCCCGCGCCACCAGCAGCACCGTGCCCGCATGGACCGCCACGGTGGAGGTGTCGGCCGCCACCAGCACCGGCGGTGTGTCGATGACGACCAGGTCGTACTGCTCGGACAGGCGCTCCAGCGTGGTCTTGAACGAGTCCGACACCAGCAGTTCCGCGGGGTTCGGCGGCAGCTGGCCGGTGGCGAGGAAGTCGAGGTTGGGAACCACCTGGCGATGCACGGTCTGTTGCACCGTCAGGCTGCCCGCGATCAGCTCCGACAGGCCGCCGTGGCGCTGCAGGCCGAAGTACTGGTGCGTGTGGCCGCGGCGCAGATCGGCGTCGATCAGCAGCGTCCGCTTGCCGGCGGCGGCCATCAGGGCGGCGAAGTTCGCCGTCACGAAGCTCTTGCCGACGCCCGGCGTGGGCCCGCTGATCAGCACCCGGTTGTTGGGCGACTCCAGCATCGCGAACTGCATCGCCGTGCGCAGGCTGCGCAGGCTTTCCACAGCCGGATCGTCGGGGTTCTCGATCGCCAGCAGGCGAACGCCGGTGGCACCGCTGAGACGGCGCTTGGCGATGGCGGACTGCGAGGGGCTCAGCGGAATGGTCGAGAAGACCGGCAGGCCGGTGTCGGCCTCGACCTCGTGCGGATCGCGCAGGCGCTGCTCGACGAAGGAGCTGCGGATGAAGGCCGCGACGATGCCGAGGAACAGGCCCAGCGCCAGCGCAGCGGCCATGATCACCTTGCGGTTCGGCTTGACCGGCTGGCTGGGCACCACCGCCTCGTCGAGGACGCGGACGTTGCCGATCTTGCCTTCCTTTACCAGGCGCAGTTGCAGGGCGTTGTTGAGCAGCGACTGGTAGAGCTCCGTGTTCACCTTGACGTCGCGCTCCATGCGCACCGCCTCCTGCTGAATGGCAGGCAGGCCCTTGATGCGCTCCTGGATACTGCCCATGTCGGACTTCAGTGCCGAGATCTGGCTGTCCAGGGTTTGCACCGCCGGGTGCGCGGAGGTGAAGCGTGATTCGAGCTCGCGCCGGCGCTGCTGGGCGTCCAGCAGCTTGGTCTGCCGGTCGACCGACTGGCCGAGGATCAGCGCGGCTTCCTCGCTGAAGGCCACGGTGCCCTTCTGGTTGCGATAGCGGTTGTAGACCTCTTCCGAAGCCTCCAGCTGCTTCTTGAAAAGAGGCAGCTGAACGTCCAGGAAGGCCAGGGTCTTCTGCGCCTCCGCGGCCTTGCGCTCGATGTTCTGCCTGACGTACTGGTCGCCCACCGCATTGAGCACCCGCGTCAGCTTGAAGGGGTCGGTGTCCTGCAGCATCACGTTGACGATGCCGGAGTTCTTGCCGCGCTCACTGAGGTTGAGGCTGGACTGCAGCCCGATGGTGGTCGGCAGCTTCGCGTAGCGGTACAGGTTGAACAGCGCCCCCGGCTTGCCGGCCAGGACGTCGATCTGCAGGGAGATCGGGCCCTCGGGCGTGTCGGCCTTGAGCGGCGCGCCGACCGTGCCCTTGATTTGCTGCATGCCCGGATAGTCGAGCGTGTACTGGTTGTTTCCCGCGGCGGTCACGGTGAACAGGCCGCCTTCCATCGTGGTCGGCACGTCGAACTGCGACACCAGGATTCGTTCCGTGCCCGACACATAGCCGTTCAGCCAGAGGAAGCCGGGATCCGACAGGCCATTGGCGCGCCGTGCCAGCCACCCGCCGATGTAGGGCACGTAACGCGGCGCGGCGACGATGTAGAGCTTGGTCGCCTCCACCGCCTGGCCCGCGATCATGCGCGAACGGATGATCTCGATCTCGGCGGTTGCCGGCGTCTTGACGTCCACCAGGCCGCCTGCCTCGGCCAGGATGCCCTTGCCGCCGGGTTCGACGTCCTCGACCTGGATCACCATGTTGGACTCGTAGACCGGACGCTCCAGGAAGGCGTAGGTCGCGCCGATCAGGAACACGACGAGCGTGATCGCCGCGATCAGCCACTTGTTCGAGACCAGGACGTCGACGTAACGCCCGAGGTCGAGGTCTTCCTCGTCCGCCGCGCTTGCCGGGGAGGGATTCGTTTTGGTAATGATTGAGGAAGTCATCAACTGGATACTCTTGAAATGCGTTGAGCCCACTGCCTGGCGCCGCCTTCGATGAGCCGGAGCGAGTGCTCGAAGGCGTCGCGATCAGCGCGGTAGGGATCGGGAACGTCCTCGTCGCTGAACTCGCAGAGGCGAAATACCTTGCCGGCGGCGAAAAGATAGCGCTCCTGCACCGCGCGCCGTTGCTCGCGGTCCATCACCAGGATCAGGTCGGCGCTCTGGCACAGGTCGAGATCGAGCTGCTGCGCCCGATGCTCTGCGATGTCGATGCCGCGCTCTTCCAGCAGCTCGCAGGCGGTAGGGTCTGCCGGATGGCCGACCAGCGCCTGCAAGCCGGCAGACGCGACCTGCACGCCGGGCAGGTCGGCCGCCATCAGCGCTTCGGCCATTGGGCTACGGCAGATGTTGCCGACGCAAACGACAAGAACGTTCTGGATGGCCACTATTTGCCGCTCCCGGTGCTGCGCGAACCCAGGTCGCGATAGGAGGTCGCGGTGGTGGCGGTGGGGAGGATCAAACTCAACACGCGGTTCCACTGCACCAGCGGCACCGGGTCGACGTAGACCACGTCCTTGGGCCTGAGCGCGAAGCCGTCCGCCATCGCAATCGCCGTCGGCGTGCGGGCATCCAGGTGGAAGATCGACAAGCCGTTGGTCTCGTTGCGGATCACGTAGATCTGGCGCGGATTGGCGGTGCCCAGGTTGACGCCGCCCACCTCGGTCAGCGCATCGTTCAGGGACAGGCGGCCGTTACGCATCATCACGCCCGTCTGCAGGTTCACTTCGCCCATCACCGTGACCTTGCGCTCGTCGCGGCTGCGCACCAGGACCAGGTCGCCCGAGCGCAGCGGGATGCGGGTGGGATCGATGCCAGCCTCGGCCATGGACATCAGGTCGAGCGAGAAGGTCTTGCCATCGCGCGTCAGGTTCACGGCGGAGCGGTCCCCGTTGGCCGAGAACCCGCCGGCGCGATTGATCGCCTCGGCCAGGGTCATCGGAATGTCGGTGAAGATCTGCAGGCCAGGTTGGCGCACCTCGCCTTCGACGTAGGTGCGCTTGCTGCGGAATGCGTTGACGCGCACGCTCAGCTGCGGGTTCTTGAAGACGCGGGACAGCCGCCTGATCAGCGTTTCTTCGAGCTCTTGAACCGTCATGCCCTCGGCCTTGAGCTGGCCCACGTAGGGGAAGCTCATGAAGCCGGTGTTGGACACGATGAAGCCCGGCGCCGGCGACACGCTCGCCTGGTCGGCCACGGTGGTCGCCGGGATGCCGCTGAACACGATTTCCGGATGGTCGTAGACCACCACGCTCACCACGTCGCCCGGACCGATCTTGTAGACCGGCGCCTCGCCCACCAGCGCACGCACCTCGGGCGGTACGTTGTTGCCGACGGCGGCACGCTGGGCGCGGATCAGCTGGGGCGTGATCTCGGTGATCGCGCCGGGCGGCGGCGGATCGATGTCCGCCGTGGAAAAGCCCGATGGCGAGACAGCCTGGTCGGCATCGTTGCCCGCCGAGCGAAAGCCCGGCGCCAAGGGCGCGCAGGCCTGTAACAGCAGCCCCGCCGAGGCAAACAAA
The DNA here is from genome assembly GCF_057657265.1 of Variovorax sp. Soil_C_17. Lineage (NCBI taxonomy): Bacteria > Pseudomonadati > Pseudomonadota > Betaproteobacteria > Burkholderiales > Comamonadaceae > Variovorax > Variovorax sp. Soil_C_17. The sequence continues at coordinate 11,704 of NZ_JBDGIT010000011.1, read as the reverse complement.
ATGGCATGTAATAGAAAACGTTTCAAACCCGACTCCGCGTCATGACCCTGAATGAATACTTTTGCAAACAGTTACGACTGTACATCAGCAAAGCGCTCCGCTCAAATTGTTTCTTGGCTTAGAGCGTTAGGCAGAGTAAACGGGTGTGGGCGCGGATGGGGTAAGCAAGCTCCTACATGTTGCATTTCAGGCGGGAATTGGGCCTTCAGCTATCAAAAAGATAGCGGTTGCCAGGGCGATGTAGGCCCCTCAGGAGGTCTCGATCTGCGCGGCGCGCTTCCAGGCGGCGGAAGCCTGGTCGGCGTCGTCGCGAGCTTCCGCCAGAAGTGCGAGCGCCTGCCAGGCGCGGCGGTGCAAGACCGGATCTTGTAACCCGAGGCCGGCATGCGTGAGCAGTTGTTGCGCCTTGCCCCAGAGCTGGCGCTTCATGCAGGCCATGCCGGCGAGGTACTGCAGATTGGCGTCGCGGGGATCGTTGCGCTGCGCGGATTCGATGCGGGCCAGCCAGTCGGCATCGACCGAATCGAGCCCGGCCTCGAGCGCTCGCACCAGCTTCACGCGCAGGGATTCGCCCAGGCTGCGGGGCTGCGCAACCATGCGCTCCCAGACTGGCAGGAGCCAGGCTCGCGCCAGCGTGAGGTCGCCCCGCAGCGCCACCATGCGCTGCGCCGCCTGGATGGCGACCTCGGGCATCTCGCGCTCGGCGGGCTCGAGCTCGCCCCAGGCCCTCAGCAATTGGTTAGGGTCGTGCGCGCCCGAGAGCAGTTCGGCCGCCAGCCCACGCACGATGCTCTGCGCGGCAGCATCGGAGAAGGCGCGATGCTTGGCCAGCAGGCGAGCGGTCTCGAGCGCTTCCAGGGTGCGCCGGTCCTGGCGCGCTGCCTTGAGCCGCAGGCGCAAGGCCAGCGTGCGGCGCTGGGCACCCTGCGGCAGTTCCTCCAGCCGCGCCAGGGCGGCAGGCGCATCGCGATCGTCGAGCGCCCACCGGGCCGCGCGCAGTTGCACGCCTTCGCGCGTCTCGGGGCTGACGAGCATGCCGCGCTCGGCGCTCTCGTTGAGCGCCTGCTGCAGGTGCGCATCGCGCGCGGGCCGGTCCTGCAGGGCCTGGGCGCTTTCGGCGGCGAGCAGGTGCGACAGCACGCGGATCTGCTGTGCCTGCGGCAAGTTTGCATCCAGGGCGGCCAGGGTCCGCTCCTGCGCGAGGGCGGCCTGCGCCGCCTTGCGCGAGCGCGAGAAGCGCCCGGCCAGCAATTGCGCCAGGGCGTCGAGCAGGGCTGCGTGCAGTGACCGCTCCTTTTGCTGCAGGCGCCATTGCCGCGCCTGCCGCGGCAGAGAAAACAGCGCCGACAAGGCGCGCAAGGCCACATGCAGGAGGCCGAAAGCCAGCAGCAGGATCAGCAGCGTGAGATTGAGCGAGAGGTCGACCCGCCATGGCGGCCAGAAGACGGTGATGGTGCCCTGGTTGTTGCCGGCGAACAGCGCCACCGCCGCGGCGATGCCGAACAGGGCCAGGAACCAGAGTGCTGCGCGCATACCCTGCCCTGGCCCCCTAGCGTCCGGCCGCGGCCGTCGCGAGCGCGGCCAGCGTGTCGTCGATGCGCGGCGTCTCGCTGGTCTTGATTTGCGCCTGCAGTTGCTGCAGCAGCGTCGCCGCCGACTGGACGCGTCGCGAGGCGGGGTCGAAGTAGCGATTGAGGGAGGCCGACACAGCAGCCAGCTCGTTGCGCGCCGTGTCGAACTGCCGGGACAGCAGGGCCAGGCGCGCATTGAGCAGTTGGAGCTTCAGGTTCTCGCGCAGGAAGAAGGTCTGGTCCGGCGACAGCAGCACGGCCTCGGGGCGGTCGATGCGGCCCACGCGCAGCAGCGAACGCGCCTCGTTGCGCACCATCAGCAGCGCACGCTGCCACCAGGGCGCGTCGGCCGGCACCGGCTCCGCCTGCCAGGGGTTGAGGCCGCCACCGCGCGTGGCCACCGCATTGAGCGGCGGCAGCTCGTCCACCATGCGCACGAGGTCGTCGAGCTTGCGAAGGGTCTCGCCGCTCTCGGCACTGGCGCTGGCCTGCAGGCGCTCGGCATCGCGCTGAATCGAACGCTGCAGGGGCGCCAGCCGCGGCTGGGCGGCGCGCGCGATGCGCTGGTCGCCGGCCTTGAGCGCGGCCAGCAGCGGCTGGACGTTGCCCGTGACCTCCGCCTGCTGCAACGCGAGGCGCACCGCGGCCTCGATGTCGACCACGAGGTTCTCGTCGCGCGATCGCGAGAGGCTCTGCATCAGTTCCTCGAGCTGCGAGCGCTGCAACGCCACCTCCGCCACCCGGGTCTCGTTGAGGGCCAGGCGCGCCGCCGTGTCTCGCACCGTCTCCTGCGCCTGGCGCGCCAGGGTGCGGGCCTCCATGGATTGGGCCATCGCGTCGGCACTCTGCCGCGCCAGCTGCTCCTGCATACCGCTGACCTTCTGCCAGAGGACCAGCACCGCCACCAGCGCCAGCATCGCGGCGCCTGCGAGGAGCCCGAGCAAGACCTTCGACAGCGTGTTGGCGTGGACCGGCGCCGCCTGCAGCGGCGCCGGCACGTGCGCGCGCGCCGCTGCCGGTTCCTGCAGGGATTCGTTCAACACGGACGCGTCGCTCATGCGAAGGATTCTATCGACGCGATCAGCGCCGCCAGCGCCGGGGAAGAGACCCGCACCGCCCCGAAACCCGCGTCCCGCGCGGCTTGCGCGATGCGGGGGTGGGTGGCGATCGCACGCGCCGAGGTCCACGCGGTGGCGGGCAGCGCGGCGCGCAGATGGGCGATGGCTTCGGCGCTGCTGAAGAGCCAGACGGCCTCGCCGCGTGCGCCTTCTGCGGCCAATGTGCGCGCGGCGTGGTCGAGCGGCGCGGGCAACCGCCGATAGGCGACCACAGTGTCGCAAATGCCACCGGCTGCGGCGATCTCGCGCGCCAGCCAGGCGCGTCCGGCCGGCCGTCCCGACGCATCGCCGCCGCGCACGATCAGCACGCGAACGCCGGCATGCACCTGCGAATGCACACGGGCCCACAGCGCCTCGGAATCGAACTGTTCCGCGTCCTCGGCCGGCGCATCGATCGCGGAGGCCGGCACCCCGGCCTGTCGCAATGCGCGCAGGGTGCCGGGGCCGGTGGCCCAGCAGCGCGGACGCAGGCCGTCAGCAAGGGCGCGGGCATCGTCGAAGAAGTGTTCGGCGGCTGCGGCGCTCACGAACATCAGCGCGGCGTAGTCGCCGAGGCGCTGGCGTGCTGCCTGGAGCTCCTTGCCGTCGGCAACCGGCTCGATCGCAATCAGGGGCAAGGCTTGTGCGTCCAGTCCGGCAGCGCGCAGCGCCTCCACCCAGCGCGCCGCCTCGCGCGTCGGGCGCGTGACGATCACTCGGGGCGCCGGCATCTCATTCAGTGCGCGCCGGCCTCGCGCAGGAGGCGGGCGGCGTGGTCGCCGAGCGCGGCGGCCTGCACGGCATCGGCAACCGCGGCTTGCGCGTTGACGCGGACCAGCTGCGCCGCGCCTTCGGGATCGCCCCAGGCCGCATCGATGCGCAGTTCGTCGCCGGCCCCCCAGCGCGCGTGGGCTGCGAGCGGCATCGAGCAGCTGCCACCCATGGCCCGGCTCACGGCGCGCTCGGCCGCGGTGGCGAGCTGATCGCGGGGGCTCGCGAGCGGCGCCAGCAAGGCGATCAGGTCGCTGCGGTCGGCGCGCACCTCGATGCCGAGCGCGCCCTGTCCTGCGGCCGGCAGCATGGCCTCGGGTTCGAAGACGGCGCGGATGCGATGTTCCAGGCCCAGGCGCTTGAGCCCGGCAGCCGCCAGCACGATGGCGTCGTACTGCCCCTCGTCGAGCTTGCGCAGCCGGGTATCGAGGTTGCCGCGCAAAGGCTCGATGCGCAGATCGGGCCGCAGCGCGCGCAGCAGCACCACGCGGCGCAGGCTGGAGGTGCCGACGACCGCGCCCTGCGGCAGGGCGGCGAGCGAACCGTGGCGCGGCGACACCAGCGCATCGCGCGGGTCCTCGCGCTCCAGCACGCAGGCCAGCGCGAAACCGGCGGGCAGGTCCATGGGCACGTCCTTGAGCGAATGCACCGCGATGTCGGCACGGCCCTCCTCGAGTGCAAGCTCGAGTTCCTTCACGAACAGGCCCTTGCCGCCGACCTTGGAGAGCGAGCGGTCGAGGATCTGGTCGCCCCGCGTGGTCATGCCGAGCAGGTCGGCCGTATGGCCTTGCTGCCGGAGCAAAGACTGCACGTGCTCCGCCTGCCAGAGGGCCAGGCGGCTTTCGCGCGTGGCGATCACGATGTTGCTCAAGGGCCGTTTCCGTTGCTGTGGGGGATCGGGGAGATGCTAGCATTGTTGCAACGCAGCAACGACCGCGCAGACCAGGCCGAACGAGGAGATATTCCAATGAAAAGCAGCCCCGCCCCCGCTTCGGCATCCAGGCGCCGCGACAGCAGCGAAGAGCAGCCGCTGATCGACGACATCCGCCTGCTCGGCCGCATCCTCGGCGATGTGATCCGCGAGCAGGAGGGCGAGGAAGCCTTTGCGCTGGTGGAGAAGATCCGCACGCTGTCGGTCTCCTTCCGGCGCGATGCGGACCATGCGGCAGACCGCGCGCTCAAGAACCTCCTCAAGGGCCTGAGTGCGGCCGAGACGGTGCGTGTGATACGCGCCTTCACGTACTTCAGCCATTTGGCGAACCTGGCCGAAGACCGCCATCTGATCCGCCGCCGCACCGAGGCCGAACGCGCCGGCGAAAACGCCGCCCCGGGCAGCCTCGAGTTGGCGCTGGCACGCATCCGCAAGGCCGGCATCGCGCCGGCGGCGGTGGTGGAGTCGCTGGCGCACAGCTACGTGTCGCCGGTGCTCACCGCCCACCCGACCGAGGTGCAGCGCAAGAGCATCCTGGATGCCGAGCGCGCCATCGCACAGCTGCTCACCGAGCGCGACGACATCAAGCTGCGCCAGCGCGCCTTCGCCGGCGCCAAGGACGCGCTGACGCCCGTTGCGCTGGCCGACAACGAGAGCCGCATGCGCTCGCGCGTGATCCAGCTCTGGCAGACGCGCTTGCTGCGCTTCTCCAAGCTCACCGTGGCCGACGAGATCGAGAACGCGCTGAGCTACTACGAGGCCACCTTCCTGCGCGAGATCCCGCGGGTCTACGCCGACCTCGAAAAGGCGCTGGGACAGCGGGAGATCGCGCCCTTCCTGCGCATGGGCCAGTGGATCGGCGGCGATCGCGACGGCAACCCCAACGTCAGCGCCGAAAGTCTCGAGTACGCAATGCGCCGCCAGGCGGAGCTCGCGCTGCGCTATTACCTGACGGAGGTGCACTTCCTCGGCGGCGAGCTGTCGCTGTCGGCCACCCTGGTCGATGTGTCGGTGGAGATGCAGGCGCTGGCGGAGCGCTCGCCCGACCACAGCGAGCACCGCCAGGACGAGCCCTACCGCCGCGCCCTCACCGGCATCTATGCGCGCCTGGCGGCCACGCTGCGCGAGCTCACGGGCGGCGAGGCGGCGCGCCATGCGGTCGCGCCCCAGAACCCGTACCACCACGCGGAGGAATTCCTGGCCGACCTGCGCGTGATCCAGGAATCGCTCCTCGACAAGCATGGCGTCGCGATGGTCGCGCAGCGGCTCGCTCCGCTGATCCGCGCGGTCGAGGTGTTCGGATTCCATCTCGCGACGGTGGATCTGCGCCAGAGCTCGGACAAGCACGAGGCGGTGGTGGCCGAGCTGCTGGCGACCGCGCGCATCGAGCCCGACTACGCGGCACTGGCCGAGGAAGCCAAGCAGACGCTGCTGCTGCGCCTGCTCGACGACGCTCGCCCCCTGCGCGTGCCCGACGCCGACTATTCGCCGCTGGCGCAGAGCGAGCTCGCGATCTTCGCGGCCGCGCGTACCGCCCGCGCGCGCTACGGCGCGGCGGCGATCCGCCACTACATCATCAGCCACACCGAGACGGTGAGCGACCTGCTGGAGGCGCTGCTGCTGCAGAAGGAAGTGGGCCTGCTGCGTGGCACTTTGAACAACGGCGCCCCGATGCTCGGCACCGGAGTGTCCTCGTTGCCCGGCGACGGGGCGCGCGCCGGCTCGGGGCGGCCCGGCGCTGCGCACGGCAACGCCACCTGCGATCTCATCGTCGTGCCGCTGTTCGAAACCATCGAAGACCTGCGCAATGCCGCGCCCATCGTGCGCGCCTTCTACGCCCTGCCCGGCATCCAAGCTCTGATTCAGCGCTCGGGCGCCGAGCAGGATGTGATGCTGGGCTACAGCGACAGCAACAAGGACGGCGGCATCTTCACCAGCAACTGGGAGCTCTACCGGGCGGGCACCGCGCTGGTGGCCCTCTTCGACGAGCTGAACAAGAAATCAGGGACCTCCATCCGCTTGCGCATGTTTCACGGGCGCGGCGGCACGGTGGGGCGCGGAGGCGGTCCGAGCTACCAAGCCATCCTGGCCCAGCCGCCCGGCACGGTGCGCGGCCAGATCCGCCTGACCGAGCAGGGCGAGGTCATCGGCTCCAAGTACGCCAACCGCGAGATCGGCCGGCGCAACCTCGAGACGCTGGTCGCCGCTACGCTGGAGGCCACGCTGCTGCCATCGGCCAAGCCCGCGCCTTCGAGCTTCATGGCCGCCGCCGCCGAGCTGTCGGCGGCCAGCATGGCGGCTTACCGCGCACTGGTCTACGACACACCGGGCTTCGGCGATTACTTCTTCAGCGCCACGCCGATCCGCGAGATCGCCGAGCTCAACATCGGCTCGCGGCCGGCCTCGCGAAATCCCAGCCGCCGCATCGAGGACCTGCGCGCCGTGCCCTGGAGCTTCAGCTGGGGCCAGTGCCGGCTCACGCTGCCGGGCTGGTACGGCTTCGGCTCGGCGATCGAGCAGTTCCTCGCTGCCGCCGGCGGCGCCTCGGCGCGCAAGGAGCGGCAGGCCCTGCTGCAGCGCATGTATGCGCAATGGCCCTTCTTCAGCACCCTGCTGTCGAACATGGACATGGTGCTGGCCAAGAGCGACCTCGCCCTGGCCTCGCGCTATGCCGAGCTGGTCGAGGAGCGCAAGCTGCGCCAGAAGGTGTTCTCGATGATCGATGCCGAATGGCACCGCACCTCCGACGCGCTGGCGCTGATCACCGGCGCGAAGCAGCGGCTGGAAGGCAACGTCGAGATGCAGCGCTCGATCCGCCACCGCTTCCCCTACATCGATCCCCTGCACCATCTGCAGGTCGAGCTGATGCGCCGCTGGCGCGCCGGCCAGCAGGACGACGAGCGCCTGCAGCGCGGCATCCACATGTCGATCAACGGCGTGGCCGCGGGGCTGCGGAACACGGGCTGATCGGCTGAAAATCCCGGGCCGCCGCACAATCGGCGACTGACATGGACAGCCTCGACCTCATCCGCACTTTCCGTGAAGTTGCCGCTTACGGCAGCTTCTCCCGCGCCGCCAGCCGACTGGATATGTCGAAGGCCACGGTGAGCAAGTACGTGGCCGAACTGGAGAGCCGCTTCGGCGTGCGCCTGCTCAACCGCTCGACCCGCTCCGTCAGTCTCACCGACGCCGGGGCGCTGCTGCTGGAGCGCAGCAAGCCGGTGATGGAAATGGTGGAGCTCACCCAGGCCGAGTTGCAGGAGCATGCGAGCCAGCCGCGCGGCCGGCTGCGGATCTCGGCGCCGCACGGCATGGGCCAGGGCGACCTCCCCAAGCTGCTGGCGCAGTTCATGGGCTACTACCCCGAGGTCAGCCTGAGCCTGCATCTGAGCAACCGGCAGGTCGACATGGCCGAGGAGGCCATCGATCTCGCGCTGCGCGTCGGCCCGATCGAGGACGACAACCTCATCGTGCGCAAGTTGACGCAGCTGACGCTCGTGGTGTGCGCCTCGCCGCGCTATTGGCAGAAGCACGGCACGCCGTCGCACCCGGCCGAGCTGGCGCAGCACGACGCGCTGACCCATTCCCGGCTCGGCACCCATCCGCAATGGCGTTTCGAGGTCGACGGCCAGCCGCTGGACGTGCCGGTGAAGAGCCGCATGGACGCCTCCGAGGCCGGGCCGCTCATCGAGGCGGCGCTGATGGGTTTCGGTGTGCTGTACCTGCCGGCACTGCTGGTTCAGGCGCACATCGACAACGGCGAGCTGGTGCCGGTGCTGAAAGACTGGGTGCGCAACGACATGTGGCTCTCGGCCGCTTACCTGCAACGCCGCCACAACAGTGCGGCCTTGCGCGCGCTGCTGGACTTCCTGCAGACCCGGATTGGGCAGAAATACCCCTCGGGCAAGCGCTAATGCCATGAAGGACTGCCCCGGGTGCAACCGCTCAGCTGGACGGAGAAGCACAGGGCTGGCGAGCCGCAGGTCTAGAAGAGCGAAGCGGTCATCGCCAGCTCGGTCGCGGCGCGCGATTGTCCCGAGGGTCCGCCGTGCGCCGGCGCCAGCAGGGACTCCGGGCTGCCCGCCTTTACCAGCGCCCCGACGCGCACGCCCAGCAGGCGCAGCGGCCGTTCCAGCGGCACGCGTTTGAGGCAGCGTCCGGCTGCCTGGCGGATGGTCTTCGCGTCCGCGGTGAACTGCGCGATGGTCTGGTCGCGCGTCGCGATCTTGAAGTCGTCGTAGCGAAGCTTGATGCCGATGGTTTTGCCCACATAGCCCTTGCGTTGCAGGTCCTCCGCAACCTTCTCGCACAGGTGCGTGAAGATGGCGCCCAACTCGGAGCGGTCGCGCACCGCGTGCAAGTCGCGCTCGAAGGTGGTCTCGCGGCTCATCGACACCGGCTCGCTCTCGGTCACCACCGGACGCTCGTCGCGGCCCCATGCCACCTCGTGCATCCAGGCGCCGGTGGCCTTGCCGAAGTTCTGGATCAGCCAGTCGCGCTCGCGGGCCGCGAGTTCGCCGATGGTGCGGATGCCGAAGCGCTGCAGCTTCTCGTCGGCCTTGGGACCGATGCCGTTGACCTTGCGGCAGGGAAGTGGCCAGATGCGCGTCTGCAGATCGTGCTCGTAAATCACGGAGATCCCGTTCGGCTTCTCGAACTCGCTCGCCATCTTGGCCAGCAACTTGTTCGGCGCGACGCCGATGGAGCAGGTGAGCCCGGTGGCCTCGAGAATCGAGCGTTGGATCAGCCGCGCCAGCGCGCGCCCGCCCTCGCGCTGACCGCCGGGCACCTCGGTGAAGTCGATGTATACCTCGTCGACGCCGCGGTCTTCCATCACCGGTGCGATCTCGGTGATCACCTTCTTGAACATGCGCGAGTAACGGCGGTACTCGTCGAAATCGACTGGCAGGATGATGGCCTGCGGACAGAGCTTCGCCGCCTTCATCAGCCCCATCGCGGAGCCGACACCGAACGGGCGCGCCGGATAGGTCGCGGTGGTGATCACGCCGCGGCCCACGTAGTCCTTGAGCAGCGGGAAGGCCTCGACGGGAATGTCGGCGAGGGTGCTGCCTTCCGGAAGCGCGCGGATGGCCTCGTCCACCTTTCGGCGGCCACCTCCGATCACCACCGGAAGCCCCTTGAGCTGCGGGTAGCGCAGCAATTCCGCCGAGGCGTAGAACGCATCCATGTCGAGGTGGGCGATGCGGCGGATCGGAGCAGTGGTCACGGCCGGATTTTGAACGCTCCTGGCCGGGCACTGGTGCGGCGGGGGCATCGATGCCATCATCCGGTTCATGCAAATCGTAGCCACCATGTTCTGGCGCCGGCTCGACCTGCCCGGCCATGATGCCTGCCGCCTGGAGAAGCACGGCGACGGGTGGCAGCTCGACGGGGCCGCCGTCTTTCGCGGCGAGAACGGCCAGCCTGCCCGACTGGACTACCGCGTACATTGCGACAAGGCATGGCACGCGAAATGGGGACGTGTGCGCGGCTGGATCGGGAGCCTGGCCGTGGACTTTGCGATCGCGCGTGGCGCAAATGGCGAATGGTTGCTCAATGACCAGCGGGTGCCGGGCTTGGCTCATTGCACGGACCTGGACCTCGGCTTCACGCCTGCCACCAATCTGGTGCCGCTGCGCCGCCTGAATCTCCAGGTCGGCGAGAGCGCCGGGGCGCCGGCGGCCTGGCTCGACCTCGACGACGAAGGCTTGAGCGCGCTGGAGCAGCACTACGAGCGTCGCAGCGAGACCGAGTATTGGTACCAGTCCCCGCGCTTCGACTACGAAGGGGTACTGCTGACGACACCGGAGGGCTTCGTTACGCACTACCCGACGCTCTGGCAGCCCGGAGATTGAAGGCCCTCTCTCAGCGCCCAACCCGGAAAGGTGGCTTACTGCGGTAGCTACTGCTCACCACGCAAGGCGACGGTGTCGTGTGCGAGATGCGAGCCGCAGGCGTGGATCGGTCATCCAAGGGCGTGGATCGGACCCGTATCGCTTGCAGCGTCCTACAGCCGTGCGGGCTGCCCGCCATCTCCCCGGGGCGCGCCGAAGAATGCACCCTTGCGATCCATCCGCCCAAAGTGCATGGCTGACGCTGCCAATACTCGACCTCTGCCCCTCGCCAACGGCCTCGTCTATGTGAATGCCGAAATGCCCGGCCTCACGCGTGCCCGGCATGGCAACAGCTTTCGCTACCGGGATGCCAAAGGCCAATGGGTGCGCGACGTCGATGAGATTTCCCGCATCAGGCAGTTGGCCATCCCACCGGCATACACCGATGTCTGGATCTGTCCCTTGCCCAACGGCCATTTGCAGGCAACCGGAATCGACGCACGCGGCCGCAAGCAGTATCGCTATCACGCCGAATGGCGCCTGTTGAAGGACGAAACCAAATTCGAGCGACTCGAGCTGTTCGGGCGCGCGTTGCCGAAGATTCGTGCACGTGTGGCGCAAGACCTCCGGAAAGGGGCGAGGGAGGCCCTCCCGGGACGCGCGACTGTGTTGGCGACGCTCGTACGCCTCCTTGACGTCACCTTCCTGCGCGTGGGCAACGAAGAGTATGCGAGCAGCAATCGCTCCTACGGTCTCACGACCTTGCGCAACCGGCATGTGGATGTTCGCGGGACCTCGCTCAAGCTGCGCTTTCGGGGTAAGAGCGGTGTGTTGCATGAGGCGCGCATCGACGATCCGAAAGTCGCGCGCGTGATTCGGCGGTGCCAACAGTTGCCAGGTCAGGAGCTGTTTCAGTATCAAGATTCGGAAGGCGAGCTGCGCACCGTTTCGTCAACCGACGTCAACGACTACCTGCGCGAGGCCGCGGGAGACAATTTCACTGCCAAAGATTTCCGAACCTGGCACGGAACGGTGCAGGCCCTTGAGCTCACGCGGCTTGCTTGCAGCAGTGATTCGGTGGGCGTTTCGGCAGCCCCACGCTTTAGCGCCAAGGAAATCCTCAGTACGGTGGCCAAGCAACTCGGCAATACGCCGGCGGTTTGCAAAAAGGCCTACATTCATCCGGCGGTGCTGGCGCTCGGCGCCAAGCTGGCAGCCGATTCAGGTGCAATGACCGAGATTTGGAAAGAACTTACCTCCACGACTGCAAGTCTGCGCCGGCTTCACTCAGCAGAGGCGAGATTGCTCGCCTTTCTCCGGCGGCATCGCGTCGAGGCACGGCGTGCCCAGAGGGCTATTGCGGCGAATAAGCGAGGTTCGCGAGTATTCGCCAAATAGCTCGCGGCACGGCGGAAAACAACTACAAAAAAGCAAAAAGCCCAACCATGACTGGTTGGGCTTTTTGGGGCTGTAAGAGCCTGACGATGACCTACTTTCACA
>NZ_JBDGIT010000010.1:0-147938 GCF_057657265.1 Variovorax sp. Soil_C_17 | reverse complement strand
TCAATAATGCAATCCTCGTCCTGCCCTGGAGGAATTTGAGTGTCCACGGGTGGGGGAGTTTGAAGTGTCGATCGGGGAGCTCCTGCAGTTCGCCCTGAATCGATGCCGCGAGCCGCGCAGCCTCGGTCTCGATCCGCCCGAACACCTCGCAGAACCGCGGCGCTTTGCCAGAGAACGGCGCCCCGCAGCGCCAACAGTGCAGCGGATGCGCAAATGACCTTGGATTGAACGCTTCTTGGATCGGATGCCCACAGGCTGGGCATCCGGCCTTGAGTTCCATTTTGTGGAAAGGACACCTGCGAACGCCGGCGAGTTGAAACATGCTCGCATGGAACCACTGGGCTATGCACGCCGGGCAGAAGCGAACAACGGGGAGGACCACCTTGTCCAGATGCTCGGCAAAGAGTTCCTCCAGCGTAAACGCACGCAAGGTGTCTTCTCGTGCGCCTGGCCGCAATACCAGCCTCCGCTCACTCGCGATGCGCCTGAACAGATGCCGCGGCGCGGATTTCGCCACCTGCTGGCCCGAGGGGTCCACGCTTGCCAACGCCCGGCCGAGCGCGACCTTGTCGAGGCCATTGAGAAAGCCGAACTTGTGAGCGGTCAGCCACGCACTCTCGCTTTCGCGCCAGTACGACTGCGGCCACAACCAGATTGAACGTCCTAGCAGATCTGCGTCGGGCATAGCAGTTCGATGGCCGTCGACCACCTCAGGGGCTTCCCACCCGGCCTGCTTTGCGGGTCGTTCAGACAGTCCTTGAGAACGAAGTGGATCGGATCGGTGATCCATTGCATGCGAAAGCCCCTGCCCGCCCCGTGCTCGCCAACGCCCGAGTAGGCGCACAGTGCGTCCCAGAAGCGCTGGGTTTCGTCCCTCAGCTTCCACCCGCGGTCGAACGCGTCTTGGGCAAAGAAGCGCGTGAACGGCCATTTGGGGCTCGGAAACCACAGTTGCTCGTCGTACTGTTCGAGGATCGACGCGAGTTCGTCCTTCGTGCGCACGCCGTCGAAGTCCAGCACCTTCACGAAGATACGCCCACCGATTCCCTCGGAGGCGGCCGAGGCCTTGATGAGATTAGCCCTGTTGCGCAATTCCTCGTTGCCGAACGAGAAGACGCACATGCCGAACTCGTTGAGCTCCAGGCGGTTCCAGACGATGGCCATGCCCTCCCACTGATGCACGGCCAGGCGCTGCGCCTCGTCCATCATCACGACACAATGCGATGCGTCTCTGTCGCGGCACAAGGTCATCAGATAGTTCGCGAACACGTGACAGTTCTCCGTGCGCCGGCGCACCGAGCTGTCCTTGTACAGCTGCTGCATGAACTCCGTGAACATGCGCTCGTAGCGATCCGTCGCCGACTGCGTCTCCGAGCTCAAGCAGACAAACACGATGTGCGGGAAGGCCGCGCGTAGCGCTGCAGCAATGGCGCGCAGCGCCGTGGTCTTACCTGCCCTCGACGCACCTGCGAACGCGAGACCACTTTTGCCCAATTCCACCCAGCTGAGCAAAAGGTTCTTCGACAAATCGATGGTCGTGGTGTTGAGCAAGTAGCCGAAACGCCTGACCGTCGGATGCCGAGCCTGCGTCGCCTGCCGATAGGACAGGTCGTCGATCATTCTTCGACCCTCATCTCTCGCTCCTCATCGCTCGACCTTCTTTTGCGCCGCAAGACGCGCCTCGGTCCAGGTTGTGCTGGCTTCCGGTACACGCGCGCTCCCGCGGGCGTGCGGCTTTGGCTTAGGCGCCTCGGCGGCCGCAGTACTGACGATCGGGATGTACTTGTTGCTGCCGCGCATGACTTTTGCCGGATGCTTTCTCGCATGGGCACTCATCTGCGCCAGCTTATGCTCCTTGAAGGCCTCAACAGGGTCGTCCAGACCGCCGTACTCGAGCGCATGCTGCTTCCTCAATCGAATGATCTCCTGCCGCGTCGCCCGGTCATGGAAGCTGCGCGCCCAATGACCAGTCACCTGGACGGCCCCCAACGCCGAGCCGTCGGGATGCCTGAGCTGGATGAGCCTGTGATCCTTTTGGAGCAGCGCGATCATCGGACTGCCGATCAGATGCCAGCCGCAGCGCAGCAGATCGCTTGTGTACCGGGCATGGTCCAGCTCGATGTAGGGTGGCTCGCCCTTCTTCTCGTTGCCGCGAACGACCACCTTGCAGATGGCGGTCGGCAGCGGCACCTGCGTCAGGACCGTCGGTGCATACCCCGGAATGGCCGCGCCCAGGTCCTCGCGTCCTGCCCAGTCCCTCGCGACTGCCTCGAGCGGCGACGCGCCATAGAGCTCTGTTCGCGGCCGCCCGTTCAGATTGGCGACGATCACCTCGATCAGTTCCCTGAGCTCCTCAAGCGTGATCTCCCATTTGACGGCGTTCAATGACGGATTGCTGACGTGGCGATCGTTGGGCCCACTCCCCGTGGTCGAGGGCAGTCTCGTGAGTTCGCGCTCGAACTCCCCGAACACCTGCTCAACGGCGGCACGGGTGATCCACCGCCTCACCTGGCCAAACTCGATCGTGGCGCCCAGGAGATCGCGCAGGTAGACCAAGACGGAGTCAGCATAGTGCGTCAGGTCGTTGTCGATTCTGAGCAGGCCGATGCGCAGGCCCTCAAGGAACCCAGGCACCACGCCGCTCGGAAAGCCTGCGCCATGCTTGTAGCTCAACGTCGGCACGGCCTTGAAGGTCTGCGGCCGCCAGGGCGTCAACAGATGATTGAACGTCTCGAGGAAGTCGGCCGAGGACACGCGCGATCGATGCGAAAGATGGTAGGCCAACACGCACTTGGGCCATACGGAAACCAGGACGCACAGGGATAGCCGTTCCATCGGCAACACGTGACGCTCGCCTCCGTACTCAAAAGCCACCGTGCCAATGGCAGGCAGCAGTTGCTCGTCGTAGCAGGCGACATCGCAGGGCAACTGCGGCTCCAGCCACCCTCGCCTGCCGCTTCTCCCATCCAGCCCGTCGTTCGCCGCCTGGCCGAACAGCCTGATTCGCGCGCCCTTGCTGCGCCGGGCGCGAATCTCGCTGAGCACGTACGTTCGCACCGACTCGTATGCCCTCGTCGTCGTACAGAACGGATACTGCGTGGCGGCGACGCCGCTTTCGCGCAGCGCATCGAGGAACCTGCGATGGACCAGTACATGGCTCAAGGCGATCGACTCGGGTTCTTCACCTTCTCGTTTGCGGATTTCGTCGTCGAGAATTTTTTTGGCACGAGGATAGCCAGCCAGGCACTGCCGAAAGCTGCCGGCGGCGCCGAGGCCGTCGAAGATGGTCTCGACGTTCGATGCTCGTTGACGTTTGAACTCGTGAATGCGGGTGCCGCGCACCAGCGCCCGAAACCCGTAGGGACGCCCGTCTTCATGTTCAAGAAAGAACCGCGCCTCGAAGTAGTCCAGCATCTGCCGGCTCACGCCATAGAGGCGTGCGACCTCTTTGGGCTTAGATCCTTGCCAGTACAACTCCAGTGCTGCCCGCAGCCTGTCGTAGCGCGCCCTCTGATCGGGCGATAGCAGGGTGACATCCGGCGTCGCTGCATGTACCAGGTCAAGCTCCTCAAGTCGGAGCTGACGAGTCGCGCTGCGTCTCATGGCTCGCTCCAGGGAAGGACCTGTGTCGCGAGGCTGAAGGGTCTTTGGCCGATCTCGACGGTCAGCAGGCGGCGCTGATGGGCCCTCATCAAAGCGACGAAGACATGCGGCCTCTGTAGCTTGAAGGCTGCGTACACGTCTGCCATGGTGGCGCCCTGGCGTGCAGTGATCAGCCCCGCGATCTCAGTCTGAAGCGCCCCCATATCGAGACGACGGAATTGCTGGAGGACGGGATTGATGGCAAGCCAGTTCATGAGCATGACCTGATCGCGCAAGGCATCCTCTTCTCCATAGCTGCTCCAGGTATATTCCAGCGCGGTCGCGTGACCCTGGACGCGGCGCTGCGGCGCTCGCTCGCCGTGTGCGGCGTGCTTGTAGCTCACCTCGAGGAGGGTCCGAGACCCTGCGCGCTGTTGCCGGACCATGTCCGGCTTGGCGCCCTTGTAGCCCGCAGCCGAGAGTTCGGACCAGATGTCGTCGGGGTCGCAGCTGTACCAGCTGATCTCCTGAGATGCCTCGGCCTCAAGCGCCGCGGCAAGCTCGAGAGAGCTTCTGAGGACCCAATCACGATCCACCTTGGCGCCGTAGAAGAACGTCAGGTTGCCGGGCCGTTGCCCTCGCCGCCGAAACTCGGAACGAACCGCCTGCGACGCCTTGAGCGGATGGCGCCCACGCGCCGTCTTGATGGTCGAAGCCTGCATGGCCATTCTTCGGCCTCGTTCGCGCTACAGAAACTGGAAACGCGCCCTCCCCTGCGCTACATTTGGCAGCGCATTCCAGCAGGAAAGCTTCTGAGGTACCAAGGGGCAGCTCGCCACAACGGGCTGCCCCTCTCAGTTTCTGCCTACGAGAGCATCGGCCTGTCCTTTCACGAAAGACGTTAGGAATAGGCGCGGAGAGCACTTTGACAAGGCCGGATGCAACGACTCAGCGCGCACGTCCGACAATGGGCGATGTTCGTCAAACGAATTGCTTTGAGGCGATGATCGTCAAATGAATTGCTTGTCCATAGCGCAACAGAATTGCTTGGAACGGATGTTCAGCGTGGGTGCGTCCGCGGGCCGCTCCAGCGGCGGCAGCGATCCGTTGACTTGAAACAAGGCAATGGAATTGCTTGAACAACCTAAAAGCATGCGGTTCTAGTAATTCCTTTGCCCGTTCCCAAGCAGTTCGCGTTTCCGCATTGGACTTTCGACGTGGACCAGTGCGGTGCTCATTCAGCAATGTGGAAATGAAAATGGCTGAGGCATGGGCAAGCCGACGACCCTTCGCCGAGACGCTGAGACGCCGACGCGCTCGGTCGCAGCCGAGGAAGTCTTGGCGGCAAGCAGGAAGCTGAGCACTGACCAGTCAGGTCGCGAGCCCGGATGGACGTTGCGCTACGTTCGTCAAAGGGATCGCTTGGAGGCGAGGATCCGTTAAATGGATTGCTTGCCATTGCCGTAACGGATTTGCTTGGGACAACGGCAGCGTGGAAGCTTCCATTGGCCCTTCGAGTGGCGACGACAAGGCAAATGGAATTACTGGAACAACTTATCGCTATGACTACACCGCCTCCCCAACTGGTTGATGATGGCTCGGCTACCCACCTGGCGGCGACCGCGCAGCACCCGCTGGCTACCCTGGCCGAGCGCCTTGGCGCGCTCGATCCCACGCGGCTCGCGTCCACCGCCGAAGACGCCGCCCGCGCGCTGCTGCGCCAGGGCGAATCGGTCAACACGCGCATGTCCTATGGATCGGCGATGCGCTACTGGTGCGCCTGGTATGCCGCGCGCTACGGCCATGCGCTCGCGCTGCCGGTGCCCGTGCCGGTGGTAATCCAGTTCATCGTCGACCACGCGGCGCGCCGGCACGAAGACGGCAACGCGGGTGGCGACGGCATTCCCGATGGAGCCGATCAGCCACTCCACCGCGAACAAGCCTCGGCCAGGCAGCGACGCAAGGCTGGCGACCTGGTGAGCGAACTGCCGCCGGACGTCGACCAGGCACTGGTCCGAAACGGTTACAAGGCGCGTCTCGGTCCACCGGCTTTGAACACCCTGGTGCATCGCATCGCAGTGCTGTCCAAGGCGCATCAGATGGCCTCCGCCGGGACCACGGGATCGACGGGGGGTTCATCGCCCTCTCCCGCACCCGGCGGGCCAGGCGGATCAGGCGGATCGGGAGGCCCCGGCCACGCCACGTCCGGCCAAAAGCTCGTCAACCCCTGCGCGCATCCTTTGGTGCGCGAGCTCCTCGCGCGCACCCGCCGCGCCTACGCCCAGCGCGGCGCGCGGCCGAAGCGCCAGCGCGCGCTCACCAAGGATCCGCTGCAGCTGCTCTTGGCGACCTGCGACGAGTCGCTGCGGGGAAAGCGCGACCGCGCCCTCCTCCTGTTTGCCTGGGCCACCGGCGGGCGCCGCCGCTCCGAGGTGGCCGCCGCCACCCTGGAAAACCTGCAGCGGGTGAACGCCGAATCATTCGTCTACACGCTCACCCACTCCAAAACCAACCAGCGCGGGGACTTGCGGCCCGAGGATGTGAAACCGCTGGTGGGCAGCGCCGCAGCGGCCATGACCGAATGGCTCGCGGTGCTCAAGGCGCATGGCATTCAGGAGGGAAAGATCTTCCGGCGCATCCGCAAGGGCGGACATCTGGGCGAGCCTCTCGCCCCCGCGGCCGTGCGCGACATCGTCAAGGAGCGGTGCCTCTTGGCGGGCATCGAAGGCCGTTTCAGCGCGCACTCGCTCAGAGCGGGTTTCGTCACCGAGGCGGGCAAACAGAACATGCCGCTGCCCGAGACGATGGCGATGACCGGGCATCAGAGCGTGGCGACGGTGGTGGGGTATTTCAGGGCAGAAAGTGCGCTCGGCAGCAAAGTGAGCAGGCTGCTCGATGAGAATTGACGGCGGACTCATCAAGGCCTGCAGCTAATTCATGTGATCGACACTCGAGCCTGCTTGAGGCCCAGTCGGCACCCCCCTGCACTACACTTGCGGCGAGTTCACGGAAGCAGCGGTCCTACCCGCGGATTTTGAATTGAGAACCTCGGCCAGACCAACCGCCGGCAGTCGAACCCTTGTGGAAACTTCCAAGACTCGCCCTCTGCCTGGCCATGCAGCCCCCTCGGAGCGCCAAGGCGGTCACCTCGAACCCGATCCTCGCCTGTTTATCGGCTCGATGGACAAGGGCATGCGTGTGCTTGAACTTTTCAACGAGCATCCAGTGCCGCTATCGATTGGGGAAATTGCCGCCAATACGCAGATGGGGCGCAGCGCAGCACAACGCTTTGTCTACACGCTGCACTGGCTCGGCTACGTCAACAAGGACGCCGAGTCAAAGAGGTACTTCCCCTCGCTGAAGCTACTTGGGCTGGTGCGTGGCATCCACCGCCATCATTCGCAAAGAGACTTGGCCTATCCCCTGCTGCAAAGGCTTGCCAGGGAAACACTCGAGACAATCTCTTGGGTCGAACTCGATGGGGAGGATGTTGTGGTGCTACAGAACATCCCCAGTGCGCACATCACTGCCATCAACCTTCCAGTGGGCAGCCGATTTCCGGCACTCACCTCGTCTTCTGGGCAGGTGCTTCTGTCGGATGCTCCGGAGCAGCGCCTGTCGAGCATGCTCGATGCGCTCGCGCCGGACGTACGCGCGCGCTTTGGCGCGCGCAGTCGCGCGGACGTGCTGGCCATCTTTCGCAAGGCCGCCGAGCAAGGGCATTCCTTCACCGAGAAGAATTTCGGTGAGGACGGCGTGTCCATCTCCGTGCCGGTGACCGATTCGGGACGCATCGTCGCGGCCATCAACGTCTCGACCGTGCACACGCGCTTCGACATTGCGAAGGCGCGCCAGCTCATCCTGCCCAAGCTCGAACAGGCGGCGCGCGAAGCGTCGATCTAGCGCGGCAGGGGCACGAGCCTTGGTTGCCGCCAGCCGGCGCCACGTTTCCCCCTTCCTAAAGCCCGTCAATGACCTCGGCGTCCGGCGCCCGGGGCCCGCGTTGCTGGCTACGCCCGTCACGCACTCGATTCTTCTTGACAGAGCGATGACAAAGCCCGATTCTTGCCAATCGCTTATCAATTTGTGCAATTGCATAGCAATTTATCAAGTCACTCTCATCGGGACCCGGATGTCTCCGCCAAGCAGCCTTTTTGAATGCGTCGCCATGGAACAGGTCGGCGATGAAACCATCAGCGAACTTCTGGCCAGGCGCGCGAGCCGCTATCCGCAGGAGATCTATTGCACGTTTCAGGGTGAGTCCATCAGCCTTGGAATGCTGGACCGCCGCGTCAATCAGATGGCGGCCCTGCTCAAGGGCCAGGGGTTGTCTCCGGGGGATCGCGTCGCGGTAATGCTGCCCAGCCACCCGGAGCATCTGTACCTGATCTTTGCGCTGGCCCGCACAGGCATGGTGAGAGTGCCCATCAACGTGCATCTAAGGGGCGCGTCGCTCGAGCACCTCCTGAGCGAACTCGAACCGAAGGCCATGGTGGTCGACTGCGCGTACGGCGCGGCGCTGGAAGGATTGGGCGCGACCTTGCCCCAGCTCATCTGGCGCAACGGCAAGGATGGCGAATTCGATCGATTCGCTTCCTGCGCCGAGCACGAGGCGGCAACGGGCGTTCGCGCGGACGACATCATCGCCTTGAGCCCGAGCTCGGGCACCACGGGTTCGCCCAAGGGCGTACTGAAGACCGATCGTCACCTCCGCGCAGGCCCGATGGCCATTCTTCGGCTGACCGAAGCCAGGCCGGGCGACATCTTCCTTTTCTGGGAAGCGCTTCACCACGGCTCCGGCGTTGCGGTCGCGATCGCCGCGTTGATCGGTCGTTTTCAGCTGGCAATGCTCGAGCATTTCAGCGCTTCCAGATTCTGGGATGACGCGCGCCGGCACAAGGCAACGCACGTCCACTACCTGGGCAGCGTGCTGCCGATGCTGCTGAAGCAACCCGCACGTCCCGACGACAGGAAGCATGGCGTGCGCATCGCCTGGGGGGGCGGTTGCCCCGAGGCCGTCTGGCATCAGTTCAGCGAGCGCTTCGGCGTCGCCATGCGCGAGGGGTACGGACTGTCCGAGCTGATCACCTTCGTCACGGCAAATATCGACGGTACGCCCGGGTCCATCGGCAAGCCGCTGTCGTACTACGAGATCTCGCTGCTCGATGACAGCGGCGCGTTGGTCAAGCCCGGCGAGACGGGCGAAATCGCGGTGCGCGCGCAGGATGCGCGCCTGGGCTTCCTGGGCTACTTCCGGAATCCGCAAGCGGACGTCGCCGCGCGGCGCGGCGAGTTGTTCCTGACCGGCGATCTGGCCCATGCCGACGCCGATGGCCATCTCTTCTACGCCGGGCGCAAGAAGGACATGCTGCGGCGCAGGGGCATCAACATCTCCGCATGGGATGTTGAAAGGGTTTTCGCGGAACACGATGCCATCGCCGAGGTTGCGCTTGTGGGCGTCCCCAGCGACCTGGGCGAAGACGAGCTCAAGCTTTTCGTGCGCGTTCGCGACGGAGCCCGCGTCGAGCCGATGGATCTCATCCGGTGGTCCAGCCAGAGGCTGCCCTACTTCCAGGTTCCCCGGTATATCGAATTCATCGACGCCTTCCCGAAGACGCCGACGCAGAGGATTCAAAAGAAGGACCTCTCCCGCAATGTCCTGGGCGTTTGGGACGTCGATGCGACCGACTTCCGCATCACCAAACGCTAAGAGCCCACCGCTTGCCAGAACTCTCCTCAGCTTTCCCTCTTCTTCATTCGAAAGGAAAAACATGATTCGAGCAGACCTGAACTACTGGCGTCGAGCGGTCACGGCCTCTACGGCACTGCTGCTTTGCGCGGTCGCGCACGCAGCGTTCCCCGACAAGCCGCTGACCCTGGTTGTGGGATTTCCTGCCGGAGGCGGCGTCGACGTTGTTGGCCGAACCATTGCCCAAGGCCTGTCGCAGAAGCTGAAGGTGTCTGTCGTGGTCGACAACAAGGCGGGCGCAGCGGGCGCTATCGGCGCCCAGTTCGTGAAGCGAGCTCCGCCCGATGGCTACACATTGCTCATGGCGCCCACGACGTCCTATGTCATGTCGGAAAAGATGTTCGGCGCCGAAGCCGTGGGGTACGAGATCGCCAAGGATTTCAAGCCGGTGGCTGCCGTCGGCGAACTCCCGCTGGTCATGCTGGTGTCGAAGAAAAGCGGGGTCGACTCCTATGCGGCGCTGGCCGCGCAGGCCAGGCAACAGCCGGGAAAGCTCGCCTACGGATCGTCAGGCAACGGGTCCACAGAGCACATCGTCACCGAATGGTTCAGGCAGCAGGCTGGGATTGACCTTCTCCATGTTCCGTACAAGGGGTCCGCACCCGCGATGGCCGATCTGGCATCTGGCGAGATCCAGATCATGCTGACCACTTCACCGACCGCCCTGAGCAACCTCGCAACGGGCCGCGTCGCTGCGGTCGGAGTCTCCAGCGCCGAGCGTCTGGCCATCCTGCCGGACGTGCCAACCTTTGCGGAGCAAGGTTTGCCGCAGTTCATCGCCGCGTCGGTGTACGCCGTGCTGGTGCCGAAGGGAACGCCCGAGGATGCGATCGCCGTCTTGAACACGGCCCTCAATGAAGCCCTCGACGACGATGCGATCAAGCGCCGCTTCGCCCAACTCGGCGTCCAGGTTGTCCGCAGCACCCCCGTCCAGGCGAGCGACCTGCTGCTGAATGAAGCGACCAAATGGGAGCGCGTGATACGGCCGATCAAGGCTTCTGCCCGCTAGCACCCATCACCCGACGAGACGAGAAAATGAACGACATAGCTTCCACGAACCCGTGCGTCACCCTGACCATCGACACCGCTGTTGCGCTAATCGCACTTGATCGCCCACAGGCCCTGAACGCCTTCAATCGCGAGCAACGTGAGCTGTTTCGGGCGGCGCTGCTTTCCGCAGATTCCGATCCTTCCGTCCGGGCAATCGTCATCACCGGCCGCGGCAAGGCCTTCTGCGCTGGGCAGGATCAGTACGAAAGTGCCGCGATGGATGCCGCGGGCTCCGCTGCCCGGATCGACAGCTATCTGGACCTCTACGACATCTTCCGGGCGCTCAAGAAACCGGTCATCGCCCGGATCAACGGCGTGGCAGCCGGTGCGGGCCTGCAGATTGCGCTGATGTCCGACTTGCGAATCGCCTCGACACACGCTCGCTTCGGCATGACCGAATTCAAGGTGGGGTCTGCGGCCATCGTCGGTAGCGCGCTGCTGTGGCCGATCATCGGCGAAGCTGCAATGAAAAAGCTGGTTCTTCTCGCAGAGATCCTTTCCGCCGAGGACTCGTTGAGCCTGGGGCTCGTCCACGAGGTCATTGACGATGCACGTCTGGATGAGCGGATCGCAGAGATCTGCGAGCTGGTCGCCACGTGGTCAGGAGAATCGGTGGCGATCACCAAATCCTGGTGGAAAGAGATGGGCGACGACCTATTCGCCAAGGCCTGCACGGCCGCCCGCCTAGGCCACGCTGCCAACTTCGCATCGGGAGCGTACTCGGCGGGCGCGAAAAAATTCACGTCGCGTCAACGACCGGTCTGAAACCCCGATGAACGCGCTTCGAATCTCCCACAGCCAACGTCCCATTTCCGTCATGACTGCCTCCCTCACCACCTCCCTTCTCGATCACTTTGGCGTGGCCGCTGCCGCAAGCGGCGGCGACCTGCAAGTTGTCTCACCCGTTGACGGCGCAGAGATCGCTCGGGTCCCCACGCATTCAGCAGGCCAGGTCGCCGAGGCCATTGGCGGCGCGCAAACCGCGTCTGTCGTTTGGCGCGACCTGCCCGCCCCACAGCGCGGTGAGCTCGTTCGCCTGTTGGGAGAAGAACTGAGGGCGGATAAGGAAGCGCTCGCAAAGCTTGTGTCGATCGAGACCGGCAAGATCCTCTCGGAGGGTCTCGGCGAGGTTCAGGAGATGATCGACATCTGCGACTTTGCCGTCGGGCTTTCGCGCCAGTTGTACGGGCTGACGATCGCCTCCGAGCGGCCCGGCCACAGGATGATGGAGACGTGGCATCCGCTCGGCGTCGTCGGCGTGATCAGCGCTTTCAACTTTCCCGCCGCTGTGTGGTCATGGAATTCGGCGCTCGCGATCGTTTGCGGCAACGCCGTCGTATGGAAGCCTTCCGAGAAGACGCCCCTGACGGCGCTGGCGTGCCAAGCCATCTTCGAGAAGGCAGCGAAGCGTTTCGGCTCGGCCCCGCAGCACCTGTCGCAAGTGATCATCGGCGGCCGGGATGTGGGCGAGGCCCTGGTGGACGACGAGCGGGTAGCGCTCGTCTCCGCCACGGGCAGCACCCGCATGGGCCGCGAACTGGGCCCCCGTGTCGCCCGCCGCTTCGGCCGTTCGCTGTTGGAGCTCGGCGGCAACAACGCCGCGATCATCACCCCGACTGCCGATCTCGACCTGGCGGTGCGCGGCATCGTCTTTGCCGCTGCCGGGACTTGTGGGCAGCGCTGTACGACCACACGCAGGCTCATCGTGCATGAAACTGTGATTGAAACGCTGGTGGCCCGCTTGAAGAAGGCCTACGCCGGCCTGCCCGTCGGCAACCCGCTGGAGAGCGGTACGCTGGTCGGCCCGCTGATCGACGCCGCCAGTTTCGAGGGCATGCAAAGCGCGCTACGCGCAGCCCGCGGCGAGGGTGGTCGAGTCACCGGCGGTGAGCGCCTGCTGCAGGAGCAACACCCCCGTGCCTTCTATGTGCGTCCCGCTATCGTCGAAATGCCCGCACAGACCGAGACCGTCCGGCGCGAGACATTCGCTCCCATCCTGTATGTCATGGGCTACCGCGAGTTCGAGGACGCGCTTCGCCTGCAGAACGACGTGCCTCAGGGCCTGTCGTCCTCGATCTTCAGCACTGACATGCGTGAGGCCGAGGTTTTCTTGTCCGCGCGGGGATCGGACTGCGGTATCGCCAACGTGAACATAGGCACCTCGGGGGCCGAGATCGGCGGCGCGTTTGGGGGTGAGAAGGAAACCGGCGGGGGGCGCGAGTCTGGCTCAGACTCATGGAGAACCTACATGCGCCGTGCAACGAACACCATCAACTACTCACGCGACCTACCGCTCGCGCAGGGCGTGCGATTCGACATCTGAGGGTCTCGCCGGCATATCTCGAGTACCTTGGCGGGGCACTCAACGATGTTGCCTCGAGTTGCGCGCGCATACCGCCAGCCCGCAAGCGCGCCGGTATGACGCCACACGGAGTGCTGGATCGACCCCAGGGTCGCGCAGAAAGGGCAGTAACAGGTCCATTCATGCCTTGAAGTCGCAGCGCAGGAAATTTCAACTGCCGTGAGGGGCGTAAGCCTCCTCCAGGCGCGGCACCACCTCCTGCATTCGCGTACCGCTCTGCTGTTGGAGGTAGCTCAAGAAACCGCGCTCCAGACGAGCCGGACGGCGGTTCCCTGCACGACGACCACGGCAGCACAGGCAAGCAAAGCAAATACAAACAGCTTGGCCGCGATGTCGACTTTCATGGTGGCTGCACCTGCCGGCTACGAGGCGCCGTCGCTTGCTGGTGCGTAGCCGCCCAGAAAGACCTGCACAGCACGGCGAGTGGACTCTCGCAGTTCCTTTCGGGTCAGCGGCCCTTCGATACCCAGCAGGCGCGGCATCATCGACTCCGAATCCAGCAACGCCATCAGGTGACGCCCCGCCACCCGCGGATCGGCCTTGCGCAACCGGCCCCTCTGCATCTGCAGTTCCAAGAAGGCAGCCAGTTCCTCCAGGCCTCTGCTGGGCCCTCCTTCGAAGAACAGCCGTCCGATGCCGCTGCGCCCGGACTCCGCGATCACCGCCCTCATCGCCTCGGTGATTTCCTGCGAGGACACCACCGCCAGGACCTTTTCGCCGTAGCGCTGCAGGGCGCGCTCCAGGTCGTCGTCGGTGTCCTTCGCGAGTGCTTCGAAGATCGGATCGAAATGCGCCGCGGCCGCTCCATGGATGACCGCGACGAAGAGCTCCTCTTTGGAGCTGAAATACCCGTACAGCGTGGCCTTCGACCCGCCCGCGCGCGCGGCGATCTCCGACATGGAGGCGCCTTCGAAGCCCATTTCCCTGAAGACCTCCGACGCCGCCCGGACGATGGCATCGCGCTTGGCTTCGGTCTTGACTCGCATCTGGTTGCCTCCTCATATCTGTACCAATGTGTTCATTATTGATTGACGCGTCCCGTGAGTCAAGCTACATTTCCGTACCGTACGGTTCGTTTATTTAAGCTCATCCCTCGTCCTTCTGGAGATTCGCCATGCGTCCCCCCTTCACCTTCGGTCTGACCCTTGCGGCAGCCCTTGCGTCCGCCTGCATGCTCGTGGCGTGCGGCAAGCCGCCCGGGGGTCCGCCTCCGGCGCAGGGCACGCCCGAGGTCGGCGTGGTCACGGTGCAGCCGCAGCGCGTGGCCATCACGGCCGAGCTGCCCGGGCGCACCACGCCCTTCCTCATCGCCGACGTCCGGCCGCAGGTCGGTGGCATCGTGAAGGCGCGCAAGTTCCGCGAGGGCAGCGACGTGAAGGCCGGCGAAATGCTCTACCAGATCGATCCCGCCACCTACCGGGCCAGCCACGACAGCAACGTCGCCGCGCTCGCCAAGGCGCAAGCCAGCCTGAAGACCACGCGGCTCAAGGCCGAGCGCTACAAGGAACTGGTCGCCATCCAGGCGGTGAGCCAGCAGGACTACGACGATGCCGCTGCCTCTCTGGCGCAAGGCGAGGCCGATGTCGCCTCGGCGCGCGCCAATGTCGAGACGAGCCGTATCAACCTGGCCTATGCGCGCATCGACGCGCCGATCTCGGGACGCATCGGCAAGTCGACGGTCACGCCCGGCGCGCTGGTCACGGCCAGCCAGGCGACCGCGCTGGCCACCATCCAGCAGCTCGATCCGATCTACGTGGACGTGACGCAGTCCAGCGCCGCGATGCTCCAGCTCAAGCAGGCCATGGCGCGCGGCGATCTCCAGAAGAGCGGCGCCCATGCCGCCCGGGTGCGGCTGCTGCTGGAAGACGGCAGCGCCTACCCGCTCGAGGGCAAGCTGGAGTTCTCGGACGTCACGGTGGACCAGAACACCGGCGCCATCACGCTGCGCGCGGTGTTCCCGAACCCGAACGCGGACCTGCTGCCCGGCATGTACGTGCGTGCGGTGCTGCAGGAAGGCGTCAAAGAGCAGGCGCTCCTGGTGCCGCAGCAGGCGGTGTCGCGCGACAGCACCGGCAAGCCGGTGGCCTACGTGGTGGATGCCCAGCACAAGCTGCAGCGGCGCATGCTCGAGACAGAGCGTGCCATCGGCGATCAATGGCTGGTGAAGAGCGGCCTGCAGGCCGGCGACCAGCTGGTGGTCGACGGCCAGCAGCGCGCGGCGCCGGGCGTCGAGGTGAAGACGGTCGCATGGAGCCCCCGGCCCAAGCCGGCCGCCGAAGTGGCCAAGGCCCCCGCGCCCGGCAGCGCGGCGAACTGAGCCGCGAGAGACCGTCATGGCACGCTTCTTCATCGACCGCCCCATCTTCGCCTGGGTCCTCGCCATCATCGTGATGCTGGCAGGGGCCCTGTCCATCTTCACGCTGCCGATCGCGCAGTACCCGAGCATCGCGCCGCCCGCCGTCGCGATCACCGCCAACTATCCCGGCGCCTCCGCCAAGACGCTGGAGGACACCGTCACCCAGGTCATCGAGCAGAAGATGAAGGGGCTGGACCGGTTGAGCTACATGGCCTCGACCAGCGAGTCGTCAGGCCAAGTCACCATCACGCTGACCTTCGAGAACGGCACTGACCCCGACACCGCCCAGGTGCAGGTGCAGAACAAGCTCTCGCTGGCCACGCCGCTGCTGCCGCAGGAGGTGCAGCAGCAAGGCGTCACCGTCACGAAGTCGGCCACCAACTTCCTGAATGTGCTGGCCTTCACCTCCGAGGACGGCAGCATGAACGGGTCCGACCTGTCGGACTATGTGGCCGCGAACGTGCAGGAGGCGATCAGCCGCGTCGAGGGCGTGGGCGACACCACCCTCTTCGGCTCGCAGTACGCCATGCGCGTCTGGCTCGACCCGGACAAACTTGCCAACTTCAGCCTGACGCCGCTGGACGTGAAGACCGCCATCCAGGCGCAGAACGCCCAGGTCTCGGCCGGCCAGCTCGGCGGCCTGCCTGCGGCGGGCAACCAGCAGCTCAACGCAACGATCACCTCGCAGACCCGCCTGAAGACCGCGCAGGAGTTCGAGGACATCCTGCTGCGCACGCAGACCAACGGCGCCCAGGTCCGCCTGCGCGACGTCGCCCGCATCGAGCTCGGCAGCGAGTCCTACAACACGGTCGGGCGCTACAACGGCAAGCCGGCCGCCGGCCTGGCCATCAAGCTGGCCACGGGCGCCAACGCGCTCGACACGGTCAAGGGCATCGACGCCCGCGTGGCCGAGCTCGAGAAGTTCTTCCCGCCCGGCCTGAAGGTGCAGAAGCCCTACGACACCACGCCCTTCGTACGAATCTCGATCGAGGAGGTCATCAAGACGCTGATCGAGGCGGTCGTGCTGGTGTTCCTGGTGATGTATCTCTTCCTGCAGAACTTCCGCGCCACGCTGATCCCGACCATCGCGGTGCCGGTGGTGCTGCTGGGCACCTTCGGTGTGCTCGCGGCCTTCGGCTTCACCATCAACACGCTGACCATGTTCGCGATGGTGCTGGCGATCGGCCTGCTGGTCGACGACGCCATCGTGGTGGTGGAGAACGTCGAGCGGGTGATGACGGAGGAAGGCCTCTCGCCGAAGGAAGCGACACGCAAGTCGATGGGCCAGATCACCGGCGCCCTGGTCGGCGTCGCGCTCGTGCTGGCCGCGGTGTTCGTGCCGATGGCCTTCTTCAGCGGCTCGACCGGCGTGATCTACCGCCAGTTCTCCATCACGATCGTCTCGGCGATGACGCTGTCGGTGCTGGTCGCGCTGGTGCTGACGCCGGCGCTCTGCGCGACCCTGCTCAAGCCCGTCGCCCAGGGACATGCGATGGCGACCACCGGCTTCTTCGGCTGGTTCAACCGCAGCTTCGACCGCGGCAACCTCCGCTACCAGGGCGTGGTGCGCCATATGCTAGGCAAGGGCTGGCGCTACATGGCCGTCTATGCGGTGCTGCTGGCCGCAGTGGTCTTCGGCTTCATGAAGCTGCCGGTTGGCTTCCTGCCCGACGAGGACCAGGGCACGATGTTCGTGCTGGTCCAGCTGCCTCCCGGCGCCGCCGGCGCACGCACCGACCAGGTGATCCGCCAGGTCGAGCATCACCTGCTGGAAGACCAGAAGGAGGCGGTGGCCGGCGTGTTCTCGGTGTCGGGCTTCAGCTTCGCGGGCAGCGGGCAGAACACCGGCTTCGCCTTCGTCAAGCTCAAGCCCTGGGACGAACGCAAGGGCGAGGCGCTGAGCGTCTCGGGCGCGGCGGCGAAGGCCGGCGCCTTCTTCGCGACGATCCGCGACGCGAAGGTGTTTGCCTTCGCGCCGCCGGCCGTGTCGGAGCTCGGCAACGCGACCGGCTTCGACCTGATGCTGCAGGACCGCGCCAACCTCGGCCACGAGGCTCTGATGCAGGCGCGCAACCAGCTGCTGGGCGAACTGTCGAAGGACAAGCGGCTGGTGGCCGTGCGGCCCAACGGCCAGGAGGACACGCCCGAGTTCAGGCTCGAGATCGATCCGCACAAGGCGCAGGCCCAGGGCCTCTCGATGGCCGACATCAACGACACCTTCTCGGCCGCCTGGGGCAGCAGCTACGTCAACGACTTCATCGACAAGGGCCGGGTGAAGAAGGTGATGCTGCAGGCCGATGCGCAGTACCGCATGCAGCCGGAGGACATCGACCGCTGGTATGTGCGCAACAGCGCCGGCGCCATGGTGCCCTTCACCTCCTTCGCCAAGGCGAGTTGGGCCTCCGGCTCGCCGCGGCTGGAGCGCTACAACGGCGTCCCCTCGGTGGAGATCCTGGGCATGGCGATGCCGGGCAGCGCCTCCAGCGGCGAGGCGCTGGCCATTGTCGAGGCGGCGGTGGCGAAGTTGCCCGCCGGCATCGGCTACGAATGGACCGGCCTGTCGCGCCAGGAGAAGGCATCGAGCGGCCAGACCGGGCTGCTGTATGCGCTGTCGATCCTGATCGTGTTCCTCTGCCTTGCGGCCTTGTACGAGAGCTGGGCGATTCCCCTGTCGGTCATCCTCGTGGTGCCGCTCGGGGTGCTGGGCGCGCTGATCGGCGCGATCCTGACGTGGAAGATGAACGACGTGTACTTCCAGGTGGGCCTGCTCACCACGATCGGCCTGGCCTCGAAGAACGCCATCCTGATCGTCGAGTTCGCGAAGGACCTGCACGAGCGCGGCAGAAGCCTGGTGGAATCGGCGCTGGAAGCCGCCCGCCTGCGGCTGCGCCCCATCCTGATGACCTCCCTGGCCTTTATCCTGGGCGTGCTGCCCCTGGTGCTCGGCAGCGGCGCGGGCGCCGGGGCCCAGCATGCGCTGGGCAATGCGGTGGTCGGCGGCATGCTGTCCGGCACCGTCCTCGCGATCTTCTTCGTGCCGCTCTTCTTCGTCGTGGTGCTCAGGCTGTTCAAGCGCAAGCCGGCCGAGGCGCACGCGGCGGCCTCCCTCCCTCACACGACCCCGGCCACTTCGCAAGGTGTCTGACATGTTCCGCTTCACATCGACTCCCCTCGCCCCGCTCGCGCTGGCAGCCTTCCTCACAGGCTGCAGCCTGATGCCGGCGTACCAGCAGCCCGCAACGCCGGTCCCTGCGACCTTCGCCGGCGATGCAGGTGCCCCGGCCTCCACGCCGGTGGCCGAGCTCGGCTGGCGCGATGTCTTCACCGATCCGTCGCTGCAGCGCGTGATCGAGATGAGCCTCGCCAACAACCGCGACCTGCGCGTCGCGGTGCTGAACATCGAGAAGGCGCGTGCCCAGTACCGGGTGCAGGATGCGGCGCTCTTCCCCACTGTCAACGCCAGTGCCGGCGGCAGCGGCAGCCGCACCCCGGCCGACCTGTCGTCGACAGGCGAGGCCCTCACGGCGCACCAGTACAGCGCGACCCTGGGCTTCAGCGCCTACGAGATCGACCTGTTCGGCCGCGTCCGCAGCCTGAGCGCACAGGCCCTGGAGCAGTTCCTCTCTACCGCCGAGGCGCGCCGCAGCACCCAGATCAGCCTGGTGGCCGAGGTGGCGACCAGCTACCTCACACTGGCCGCCGGCCAGGACCAGCTCACGCTCGCGCGCGACACCTTGCGCAGCCAGAGCGATTCCTATCGCCTCAACCAGCGCAGCTTCCAGCTGGGCGCGGCCTCGGCGCTCACGCTGAGCCAGGCGCAGACGAGCGTCGACACCGCCCGCGTCGACGTCGAGCGCTACACCGCCCAGGTGGCGCGGGACCGCAATGCGCTGATGCTGCTCGTGGGCGCCGAGGTGCCAGACGAACTGCTGCCGCGTGCCCTGCCCGACAGCGCCGCGGCGGCCGCGAGCCCGCTGGCCGGCATTCCGCCGGGGCTGCCCTCCGAGTTGCTTCAGCGCCGCCCCGACATCCTGCAAGCCGAGCGCGACCTCAAGGCCGCCAACGCCTACAT
This sequence comes from Variovorax sp. Soil_C_17, assembly GCF_057657265.1. NCBI lineage: Bacteria > Pseudomonadati > Pseudomonadota > Betaproteobacteria > Burkholderiales > Comamonadaceae > Variovorax > Variovorax sp. Soil_C_17. Next base: position 128,767 of record NZ_JBDGIT010000010.1, on the reverse strand, counting down.
CAGTGCGGCGCGCGCCGCCTTCTATCCGCGCATCAGCCTCACGGCATCGGCGGGCACGTCGAGCAGCGAGCTCTCGGGCCTGTTCAAGGGCGGCTCGGGCAGCTGGAGCTTCGCGCCGCAGATCACGCTGCCGATCTTCGACGGCGGCGCCAACCGCGCCAACCTCCAGATCGCCACCGTCGGCCGCGACATCTCAGTGGCGCAGTATGAGAAGGCGATCCAGACGGCGTTCCGCGAGGTCTCGGATGCGCTGGCACAGCGCGGCACGCTCGGCCGCCAGCTCGAAGCGCAGCAGTCGCTGGTGAACGCCACGGCAGAGAGCTACCGCCTCTCGGACGCGCGCTTCCGGCGTGGCGTGGACAGCTACCTGAGCGTGCTGGATTCGCAGCGATCGCTCTACACCGCGCAGCAGAACCTCATCACCACGCGCCTTTCGCGCCTGACCAACCTCGTGACCTTCTACAAGACGCTCGGCGGCGGCTGGGTGGAGAGCACCGGGAAGCAAGGCTGACGTCGAAGTCCCGGCGCGCGACCTCTCGCACCCTGCAGATCTGCCATGCCCCGCCTTCGACTCGTCGACGACGATGTCGACCTCACCGAAAGCCACGCCGGCCAACTCGTCAGCAAAGACACCATCTCGCAACAGGCCTTCGGCCGGCCCCAACGCGCTTCGACCGCCGCTTCGATATGCAGATCAGCAGCATTCGCCAAAAGCTCGGCACGCGGCCGAATGGCCGATCGTCGCTTCAGAGCTGCAGGGGCAGGGGCAGGGGCTATCAAATGCTGGAAAACTAGAAATGCGTCAAGAGCTCGCAGCCGTGATCACGGCGCTACTGGCGCTTGCCGCATGCGCCGTACGCGAAACACCCGTTCACCCTGGCGCAAACGCTCCCGTGGCGCCCGCGGCCATTCAGGCATCGCCGCCGCCGAAGGCACGCACCGAAGCAGCCACCTGCAGCGTCGATCTATACGGCGACTCCATCATGCACGGGGGTTACGGAGGCCACTTTCGCCTGGACGAGCCGCCCGCAGCAACCCTCAAGCGTCTGAGGCCCCACTACACCGTCCAGGACCATTCACGCAATGGCGAGACGGCGACACAGCGAGCGAAAGCCTTTGAAAGCGAACTCCGCACCGGCCGATTCGTAGTGATCGCGTACGGAATCAACGACGCGATCCAGCGCCTCCCGCTGGAACCCTCGCTGCGCCCGATGATCGGGACCTTGCGCCGAGAAGGCAGAGAGGTCATCTTGACAGGGCTTTCCCAGCAAGCCGTGTCGATTCCGGGGCGTGCCGCTGCGGACCAGACCATCCGGCGACTAGCTTCCGAGTTCCATGTGCCCTTTGTGGATTGGGGTGCCGTGAGATACGTTCCGCAGGAAATGGCAGACGTCCTGCATCCCTCGAAGCCATATTCGGACAGGCTCGTGGGCAGCATCATTCATGTCCTGGATCAGCTCGCGCCCGAATGCGCGTGAGTCGAGACGCTGTTCTGCCGGAAATCGCATACCAGAGTCCTGCTCCTGGAATTGATTGAGAACCGGTTTCAATCATCTCTGATTCTTTTCAAGGGACCCCCATGCCAATGAGCCCTCTGGAACGTCACGCGCATCGCAATATCGCCTTGAAGGATCTGCTGTACTACATGAAGCGCTTTCCAGCGCCAGCGTGGGTTTCACTGCTGCATCGCGTTAGCGGCGTGCTGATGTTTGCGATGCTGCCGCTGATCATTTGGGCCCTTGATGCTTCGCTCAAATCGGAAACCTCGTTCGAAAGATTCAAGCGGAGCTTCGACGTCGGATTCGGCGTCATGCCGGGCTGGGTGGGAAAACTGACGATTCTTGCCGTGGCATGGGCATTTCTCCATCACATCATCGCCGGGCTGCGCTTCATCATGCTCGACTCAACCCATGGTGCCGTGGAGCGTTCGCGATCCGCCCGATCGGCTCAGTGGGTCTTGATCGCCAGCGTGTTCCTGACGCTGATCCTTGGTGCCAAGATCTTCAGCCTGTACTGACTTCACCAGCAGTATCCGCGAGGGCAAGCTGCCCGCGGCGAACTACCTGGAGTCCGGACGTGCTGGAATTCGGCGGCAAAGGCCTGAGATCGCCAACCGCCTACTCCGCCTTGGTGTTTCACGAATTTCGACGCTGCCATGAAACGCGAACTTTGATGGCAATGAGAAGGCCATGCCCCGCGTCACCGGACTAAGGCGCTGTACGCCGTCGAAGTGCGTGGCTCCTGGCCTCCATCTCGTCACACCGAGGGAGGAGCGGCAGAGACGATTGGCAAGTTCTTCTCCACCCAATTGGTCAGCAGGGAGTCCCAGAGAGAGTCCGGTTCGACGAAGGGGAAGTGGTCTCCCTTGAGGATGGCAAGTTCAGGGTGACCCGCAGAAGCCTTGAAGATATGCAAAGCCTCGGAAACGCTGGTTACGCTGTCGTTGACGCCATGCACGATCAGAAAGGGGCGAGGGGCGATTCGATCCACCACCTCCTCCGGCCGGAAGTCGTAGATGCTCTGCGCCGTATCCACCGGGAAGTCCATGACGCAGTTGGGCGGCAACAGATGACGGATGGGCTCCGGCACGGGAACGATGTCCCAACGGTTCAGCATCAGGGTCTCGCCGCTGGTTTCCCGCAATGTTCTGCCACGTTCGAGAAGGCCGAGCAGGCGCTGCCAAGCGCCCGGCGCGCGGTTCTGCCACTCCAGCTTGCGCGCGCCGTTGCCCCAGCCCGCGATCGAGATGACAGCCGCGACCCGCGGATCCACGGCGCCGGCGTAGATGGCGACCGCCCCGCCAAAGCTCTGGCCACTCAATGCGATCGCCTCCGGCCGCACAAAAGGTTGCTGAGCGAGCCAGGTGAGCGCGTTCAACGCGTCCTGCACCTGGTCGACGCAGAGCACCCTCCCCCGCGGGCCATTGCTTTCGCCGCAGCCGCGCATGTCGAAGCGCAGCGCCACGTAGCCAAGGGACTCGTAGAGATTGCACTCGCCGACGTGGGTGGGGCCTTCCTTGTTACCGCCGAAGCCGTGGATGACGATGATGGCTGGGCGCCGCTCACCGGCCGGCAGTTCGTCGGGAATGTGCACGACGCCAGTGAGCGTGTTGGGACCGGACTGGAAATTGATCTTTGTTTGCATGCTTGTCGATCCCGGCGCTCAGGCGTAGCGCAGCAGCACGGACTTGGTGTCCAGGTAGGACTCGAAGGACTCCTCGCCCAGGTCGCGCCCGTAGCCGGAAGCCTTGCGACCGCCTTCGGGCAGCGCGTGGTACGGCATCGGCTCGGTGTTGACGGCCACCCTGCCGCACTGCAGCCGCGGCACGATGGTATGCATCGTCGCCAGATCGCGCGTCCAGACCATGGCGGCGAGGCCGTGCTCGGTGTCGTTGGCCAGTCCACCGCCTCGTCGAGGCTGCTGAACGGCGTTGCCGTCAGCACGGGACCAAAGACTTCCTGGCGCAGGATGGCGGTGCTCTGATCCGTCACAGCCGCAACGGTGGGCCGGACGTAGAAACCCGGCGCATCCACCTTGTATTCGCCCGTCACCATCTCGACGCCCGCAGCCGCGGCCTCGTCGATGATCTCGAGAACCCGCGCTTGCTGCCTGGCGCTGATCAAGGGACCCAGTTGCGATTGGAGGTCGAGGCCGCAACCGATCTGCAGGCCCCGCACGTGACGGGCGAGCCGGTCCAGTGCCTCGTCATAGATGCCGCTTTCGATGTACATCCGGGAACCCGCCACGCAGACCTGCCCTGAGTTGAGGAAAACGCTGTTGGCGATGGCCGGGATGGCCCTGTCGAGATCTGCGTCGCCGAACAGGATCTGGGGAGACTTTCCTCCGAGCTCGAGGGTGGTCTGCTTCACGTTCTCGGCGGCGGCGCGCGCGATCTCCTTGCCCGTGGCCGTCGACCCGGTGAAGGTGATCTTGTCGACGCCGAGATGGGACGCCAGAGCGGCGCCGGTGGTCGTGCCCCGACCGGTTATGACGTTCACCACACCCGCAGGGAATCCCGCCTCGGCGACCAGTCGCGCCAGGTGCAGCACCGAACAGCTGGCCTCCTCGGAAGGCTTCAGCACGATGGTGCATCCGGCCGCGAGCGCAGGCGCGAGCTTCCAGACGGCCAGCATCAGCGGGACGTTCCAGGGGATGATGGCGCCCACCACACCCAATGGCTCGCGCCGGGTGTAGCCAAAGTACGCGGCCTCTGGATCGGGCGTCTGCACAGGGACGGTCTTGCCATAGGTGCGGCCGGCAAGCCCCGCCATGAACCGGACCGCGCTCACCGCGCCAGCCACGTCCAGGCCGCGTGCCATCCAGATCGGCATGCCAACGTCGACGGTTTCAAGTTCGGCCAGTACCTGCGCATCGCGCTGCATGAGGTCGGCCAGGCGGCGAAGCCGCGCCTCGCGTTCGGCCCCTGGCATGCGCCGCCACGACCCATGCTCGAAGGCCGCGCGGGCGGCCGCGACGGCGGCATCGACGTGTTCCGGGCCGGCATCGGCGATCGCGCCGACATCCCGCCCGCTGCTCGGGTCGATCACCGGCAGATGCCGGCTGGCCTCGTGCCTCTCCCCCGCGATCCAGAGGCTCCCGGGCGTGTCCAGGATGCGGCGCGTCTCCGGGCTCAGGAGCGACAAGTCATTGGATTGCATGCGAATGTTCCTTTAGTGCAGCTTCAACGTTGCGGGGATGAGGGGGTGTCCCGCAGGTAGCCTCGCGCCGACCCCCACAGCAAGTGGCGCCCTGACCAATCGTGGGTCTGCTCCCAGAGCTCGAGCACTTGCATTGCCTCCTCCCGGAAGGCGGCATCCATCGCGGAGGTGGACGTGATCGCGCTCAGCTCGAGGCGGTGCCCCGAGGGGTCGAAGAAGTAGATCGACAGCAGGAAGTCATCGTGGTTGGTCGGCCCGATGATCTGGACGCCCTTGGCTTCGAGATCCGCCTTGGCCTGCAGGAGCGTCTGCGTGTCCTTGACCCGAAATGCAAAATGCTGTATCCATCCAGGCGTCTCGCTATCGCGCCCTGACGGCTCCCCTTTGTCCAGGGGGCACTCGAAGAAGGCAATGCAGCTGCCGTCCTCCATCTCGAAGAAGATGTGGATATGGGGACTGTATTGCCCTGTGGAGGGAACATGGTCCTCGCCCATGGCGTGGCTGAACCTCAGCTCGAGGATCTTCGTGTAGAAGTCGACGGTCTCCCGCGCGTCCTTGCAGCGGAACGCCGCGTGGTGCAGGCCCTTGATCAACATCGGGACATCCTTTCAAAAAGCGGCTGTGGCTTCAGTTCGCGCCACTTGCCGGGTGCGTCGTGCAGGTTCGCTCGTCCATCAGCATCGGGTTCACAGCGTGTGGCCTCCGTCGATTACGATCCGCGTGCCGGTCGCCGTGCGGAGATGCGTCGCGCAGGCCAGCACCGCGCTCGCGACATCCTCGGGCGCGACGACGCGGCCGAGCGGCGTCTGGGCCGCTTTCTTCTCCAGCTCGGACCTGCTGCGCCCCTCCACGAAGCCGGTGTTCACGACAGCGGGCGAAATGCTGAGAACTCGCACGGCGGGCCCCAAGGCACGCGCCAGCGACAGCGTCATCGTGTCCAGCGCCGCCTTGGCAGCGCAATAGGCGATGTTGCTGCCCGAGCCGGTGAAGGCCGAGACCGACGACACGTTGACCACCAGCGCGGTGCCGGCGGCGCGCAACAACGGCAGCATCGCCCGCGTGACCGCGTAAGGCCCGCCGGCATTGGCGACGAGCAGCGCGTTGAACAGCTCCGGCGTGAGCGCGTCGAGATCCGCGTGCGGGATGCGCTGCGTGTAGCCGGCGGAGTTCACGAGAATGTTCACCCCGGCAACCGACTCCGAGATCTGCCGCAGGGCGGCGGCGTGTCTCTGCGTGTCCTCCAGCGGGATTTCCACGGCCATGTGCCCGCCGCCAGGCAGCTCGCGCAGCAGGGACTGAGCTCTTTCCACGCCGCGGTGGTAGCCGATCACCACTCGAGCGCCCTCCGCGGCCAGCAGGCGCACACAAGCTGCGCCGATGCCGCTGCTGGCGCCGGTGACGACGGCAATCTGGCCTTCGAGGGATGTTCTGTTCATATGCAACGCCATTCTTCGCGACCACCTTCAGAACGCCGACGCGGTTTCCGGTGATCGGACACGACTTCGGACATCGCGCGCCGACTCAGGGCTTCGCGCCTTCGGCGACGTCGATCAGGATGAAGGCCATGCGGCAGAGCTTGTCTGAGCGGTTGGACCAGCTGTGGTTGGTGGCGCGCTGCACGAGCACATCGCCAGGGCGCATCAGGCGCTCCTCTTTGTCGAGCATTGCGTAGATCTCGCCTTCCAGGCAGATCGCGTAGTCCAGGGTGCAGGTCTTGTGGAACCAGAAGTGGCGCGGCTGGCGCTGGTCGCCCACGCCTTGCTCCTCGAGGAACCGGGTCAGACCCGATCGGTCCGCCCGCGAGTCCGGCGGGAACTCGGCGATCCGGAACACCGACCCGCCGGGAGAGTGGAATCCGAAGCGGTGACCCGCCGGCGCCGGGTCAGGCCCAGGGGCCGCCGCCTCGCCGGTGGCCCAGACGACCTGCGCCTTGGGCACACCGGGATCGATCACCGAATTGGGTGTCGGTCCGTCGAACACAAAGTAGGAGCGGCGGTCGGCATCTTCGCCCGTGACGAGGCGGCGGACCGGCTGATAGCTGTCGGCCTGGTTCCCGGCCTGGGCGTTGGCGTGTGAGTCGAGGTTCATGGTGAAAGGAAAGTTGTATCTGACACGGTGCGTATCGTTTCTCAGTTTCTCTACCCGGTCAATGAACGGAGCGTCGGCGGGCGTCAGCGTTTTCCCGATCCGCGGCAGACCATTTCCACTGAGCGGACAAATGCTTCACTGGGAAAGTACAGGGCGCACCCGAAGCAGCAGGCGCTCGATCTTCCGGGCTTCGCGGTTGAGCAGCGATGCGACGTGCAGGGTCCTGGCGGCGTCCATGCGCGCGTTGACGGCAGCGACACTCAATGCGGCGAACGGCCTGCCCAGCGAGTCGTTCACGTGCCGCCCGACCGCCGTCGTGCCGAGAGTGATGCGATTGCGGATGACTGCGTGTCCTTTCTCCCGTGCGTTCTGGATCGAGTCGCGCAACGCGCCTTCCGGGAAACGCCAACGCGATTCGATCGCTGGCATGTTGGCCACCAACACGTCTTCCATTTCCGGGTTCGGCAGCGCCGCGAGTATGGCCAGCCCGCCTGCACCCAAACCAAGGGGGCGGCGACTGCCAACCTCCAGCGTCATCACACGGATCGGTGAAGGACCTTCCTGCCGGTCGATGCATACCGCGTCGTTGCCGCTGCGCTGGATCAGGTAGACGGTGTCCTCGGCCTCGATGGCGAGTTGCTCGAGGATGGGGCGACAAAGCCCGCGGATGTCGAACTGGCGCTCGGCGGCCAGTCCCAGCTCGAAGGCAAGCGGACCCAGCGTGTACTTGCGCGATTCCTCGTTCTGTTCCACGAGCCTTTGGCGCTCCATCTGCGCAAGGATGCGGTGCACCGTGGAATGCGGCAGCCGCAGGTCCTTAGACAGCTCGGTGAGCGACGCGCCGAGCCGGCCTCCGTTCGCGAGAGCGCACAACACCGCGATGGCGCGCTGCAGCGGTCCAATCATCTCGCTGGAGGTCGAGTCCGCGCCCATGGCTTTGCCGATCACGCGGGATCGAACACCTGCTCATGCAGCGCCCGAACGAGCCTGCGCAAGCCACTGGGGTCGGCGGCGACCCCGTAGACGTAACCGTCGGGACGCACCACGACGGCGCGAGCCCCGTGTTTCGCCATGAAGTCCCGGAAGATTCCCTCCTCCTCCTCCAGCGCGACGATGACCTGCGGTGGCACGGCGCCGTCCGTGTCGCCGATCACCACCCACTTCCCGTCCAGCCGCTGCCAGGCCTCGCGCGTCTTTGCGTCGAGCCATTCAGCCACACAGGCCTCGGTCGCGGCCAGCAGGAAGCCCACGCCGGTCACATCGTCCAACAGGACATCGCCCGATGGCACGGCCGGCGCCGAGCCCGCGACGCGAACTCGCGGCTGCACGAAAAGCGTGCCCGCACCGGGTGCAGGCAAGCCCTCGGCATCCGTGGCTACGAGGCCACCGGCAAGACCGGGAATGAAGTTTTGCCGCACCGTCTCGGCCCTACCGCTGTCCAGTTCTGCCTTCAGGCGCGCGTCTCTGCATCTTGCCGCTTCCACATCGAGCTCTCCGATGATCAGGCCGAAAGACTTCGCGGTGCTCACGATGGTGCGCACATGCGGCTTGCGTTCGACGCCGTAGGTGTCGAACAGGCGCGGATCCGCCCGCAGACGCTCGACCGCGTCCAGCTTCCAAGCCAGGTTGACGACATCGCGCACGCCAGCACACAGGCCCTGGCCCAGGAAAGGCGGCATCTGGTGCGCCGCGTCGCCCGCCAGGAAGACGCGGCCGCGGCGCCACTGCTCGGCCACGACGGCGTGGAACCGATAGACAGCCGTTCTGTACAGTTCCAGCGACTCCGTGTCGACGAACTCCGACAGCACGCGGCGGATGGATTCCTCGGTGTGGAAGTCATCCGCCCCTTCGCCCGGCAACAGCTTGATCTCCCAGCGCCGCAGGTCGCCGGGGCCGACAATGTAAGTTCCCGGCCGGGAGGGGCGGCAATACTGGACGCACCGCGACGGCAAGTCGACCCCACCGCGGAGCCACGCGTCGATCACGATCCACCACTCGTCGAAAGCGAGATCCTCGACCCCGCCGCCCAATTGCCTGCGCACCGGACTGCTGGCACCATCGCAGGCAATCAGGTACTTTGCGCCGAGCTCGAGATCGCGATCCAGCTCAAGGTTGCGCACGTGCACGCGAACCCCGCCCTGGGATTCATCGAAGCGCAAGAATCTGTGGGCCAGCAGGACTTCGACATGATCGAAACGAGCGACCCCCGCGCGCAGCTTTTCCTCAAGCTGCGGCTGCACGAACATGAAGCTCGGCTCCCAGCCCAATTGCTTCAGTCCCGGCTGCGGATAGAAGCGCTTGATCACTTCGCCATCCAGGCCGACGAAGTCGGTTCCCGGGTGGGGCGATGTATGCGCGGCAATGCCTTCCGCCAGGCCGCAGGCCTGGAATACACGCATGCACTCCTGATCCGCGGTGATTGCGCGTGGCTTGTCGTAGACCTGAGGCCACTGTTCGATGACCGCGATGCGCCAGCCGCGCAGCGCAAGTAGGTTGGCCAGGGTGGCGCCGGTCGGCCCGTAGCCCGTGATGATCGCGTCGTACTTCATGGTTCTGCAAGATGATCCACGCGAGGCGAGGTGAACAAGGCCGGTTGTCCATGCAGTGGACACGTTTCGGGGCTGGCGCTGGGTTTTCACCTACCTCTATTTTTCAATACGGTTCGTATAGTATTTATGTACGAGTCAGCCAGTATCAACGGAGACGACATGACCCTCAATAGACGACAGGTACTGAACGCAGGTGCGGGAATGCTTATGGCCGGGCTAACCGGCTCGGCACTTGCCGAGGACTATCCCAGCAAACCGATCCGGATCATCGTGGCCCTTCCGCCCGGCTCCGGGCTCGACGCCGACACGCGCTACTGGGCCGCCGGGCTCTCGGCGGTAGTGGGGCAATCCGTCGTTGTCGAGAATCGTCCCGGAGGTACGACGACCATCGGCACTGCTTACGCAGCGCGCTCGGCCCCCGACGGTTACACCCTCTTCATGGGAATTCCGAGCTCGCTTTGCTACATGCAGGAGCTGTACACGAAGCTGCCGTACAAGCCGACGGACTTCGACCCGATCAGTCAGCTGACCACCCTGCGCTGCTCGGTGCTTGCCCACCCGCGCGTTCCGGTATCGACGGCCGCGGAACTCGTCGCCCTGGCGAAGTCCACACCGGGTTCGCTGAACGCGGCCACCCAGGGCGTGGGAACCTTCCAGCACCTTCTCGGCGAATGGTTTGCTTCCATCACCGGCACCAGCCTCAAGTTCGTTCCCTACAACACGACGAGCCCATATACGGCCTTGCTGGGAGGCGAGGTGCACGTCATCTTCGACGCGCTGTCGCCTGCCGTGGCGAACGTGAAGGCGGGAAAGCTGAAGGCGCTTGCCATATCCGGGCGGACGCGGCACCCGGACTTCCCTCAAACGCCCACATTCGACGAGCTGGGCATCCGCAACTACGAGCCCTCCACGTGGTTCGGCCTCCTCGCCCCGGCAGGGACCCCCCAGCCGATCATTGCAAAGTTGGCCGCTGCCTGTGCGACAGTGGCTCGCAAGCCGGAAGTCGTGCAGCGATACCGGGACTACGGAGGCGAGCCGGTGGGCAGCACCCCGTCGGAGTTCAGCGCGTACATCCAGTCCGAACGCGCGAAGTGGGTGCCCGTAGTCAAGCAGTCAGGACTGAAGCTCGATCTGCCTGCCTGAACTACTCATCCTCGAGAGGCCAGAATATGGACTGATCCCGGCGACTCGTGCATGGCCCGTAGCGCCTTGGCGGATCGACAGACTGTCGGTCTCGAGCCGGGTCTCTGACCGCGACATTCTCTCAGCCGGCAGTGGTCAGTTTCTTTAAGAGAAAAAGCACCCCGAACAATACGGCCAACACGATGAAATACGCCAAGGGGCACCGGCCATCGTCTCCCACCATTTGGGCGGGCATAGTTTGCCTCTACTCACTCTGTTTTTCATCTCGTTCTATCGAAGAAGCCTTTGCTACACAGCGGTCTCAACTTTCAATGATCAATCGCTGCGGCTGCGTCAATGCTTGTCCGGAAACCCGCGCGTTATTCGCCAAGCGAGCTAGCAGGCGAAGCAGGTTCTCCTGTTGTTCCTTGTCGAAACCCGTCAGCAACTCAGCTTGGATGCGCTCAAGCACAGGAGTGACCCGCCTAGCAGAATCCAGACCTCCATCCGTGAGAAAAACCTCGACAACCCGCCGATCCGACGGTGACCGCGATCTGCGGCAAAGCCCCTTACGCTCCAGCCGATCAATCAATCGAGTCATACCGGCTGGATCGATTTCGCAAAAGTGCGCCAACTCGATCACGCGCAAGGGGCCGCGTGTGTACAGCCAATGTAACGGCCTCCATTGGGACTCCGTCAGTCCGTTGATATCGCTCAATCTCGCACTCACCGAAACCCTCACAAGTGCCAGAATTCTGCGGATCAGGAGATTCGGATCTTCGTCGGCGTCATAGTTCGAAAAGCTAGCCGGAGGCGACTCTGATGGGGAGATCGCGCTCATCTGGATTTTCGGAGCAATTCCTAGGCCGAGAATCTGCGAACGCCTCGGCCAAACGCTCATCGCAGCAAGCAAACCGAGTTCCTCACCGAGATCTCGAGCGCCGTCAAAGCGCTACTCAGCACGGATCCGTCGAACTCGGATGACCTCCGCCCAGCGGCCCTGTTCCGCCTGCCACAACGCCTGGAACGCATTGGGGTCGGAGAAGGTCGGCTCGGTGGCCGTCTTCGCGAAGAACTGCCTCATCTCGGGATGTTCAACGGCCTTCGCCAAGGCTTGGCTCAACTGCTGCACGAGGCCAGGCGACATGCGTGGCGGCCCTGCAAGTCCCATCCAGAAGTCGGCCGGCGCCTCAAGCACCTTCTCCTCGACCAGCGATGGCACATCGGGCAGCAAAGGCGAACGCTTGCTGGAAACAATGCCGAGCGGCGTGAGACGACCGGACTGGATCCACGGCATCGAAGTGCTGATCTCTCCGAAGAGAGCCTGGACCTCGTCCCCGACTGCGGCTTGCAACATCGCTGCCCCACCCTTGTATGGAACATGGACCATGTCCATGCCGGTTCGCAGCTTGACCAGTTCCATCACGAGGTGCGGATTGCTGCCGATTCCCGTGGAGCTGTAGTTCAACTGACCCGGCCGCGCCTTGACGTAGCTCACCAGCCCCTGGAAGTCGCGGACCGGCACCGACTTGTTCACCAACAGGACCGCACTCGTCCGAAGAAACTGGCCGATGGCAGTGAAATCCTTGGCGCCATCGTAGGGCGGCTTCTCTACCATCAGCGGCGCTGTGATCTGCGCCGATGGCAGCGAGAGCAACAAGGTATAGCCGTCCGCGGACGCTTGCAGCACGTTGGCCGTGCCCAGGGCGCCCGAAGCGCCGGCGCGATTGTCCACGACAACCGGCTGGCCCAGTTCCTCACGAAGGCGCTCGGCAATCGCGCGCGCCGCCAGATCGGCGGGCCCGCCAGGCGGCACGGGCACAACCATCCGGATCGAGCGCGACGGGTACGCGTCCCGACCCTGGGCCAGTGCCAGGGTCGGCAGTGAAGCCATGGCCGCAAGCAATCTGCGACGCGAACGCGATGGCCCCATCCTCGTGGCCTGAAAGCGGGCTTCGTGCACCATCCTCATTCTGGATTTCTTCCGATGAAGAAGGCCTCATCTGGATCCGACGTCGGCGCCAGACCGGCAGCCTCCAGACCGCGGCGCAGGACAGCCATGTCGCGCCCATGGAGTCGCGGCGTCGGCTGCGGGATGGGGCCACCGTTGTAGCCCTGCAGCCAAGCCTGGTACTTCCAGATGGTCCTGTTGATAAGCCCGCCCATCGCCATCGGCACACTGCCGAAGGCCTTGCGCGCCGGGTCGACCTTGTACCAGGCTTGGGTGGCCTCGTCGTACTTTCCGGCCTGGATCAGCTTGTGAACACGAGGCAGCCATGGTCCGTAGTAGGCCGAGTAGTTGGTGCCGCAGAAGGGGATGGGGATCACCTGTGCCAGTGGCACGTACTCGTATTCCAGCGGTGAGGAGATCACGACCTCTTTGTGGAACTCGCGATGCACCTCGATGGCCGACATGATGTGCGGCATGCCGCCTTCAGCCTTGATCGACACCACGTTCGGGCATTCGTCCACGAGGCGGCGCAGCAGAGGAAGCGGAATGTCCGCGGGGTGCAGGCTCCCGAATCCCCAGGCCGGGACCGGGAAGAGGATCACGCCCAGCCGGGTCGAGTCGCAGAGCGCCTTGGTGTAGGAGTAGACGTCCTCGAGCGACTTGGGATGGAAGAAGGGCGGATAGCCCAGCAGGACGAGGTCCGCGCCGGCCTCCTCGGCCAGCTTCACCGCCTCGATGTTCTCTTCGAGCGAGTTGAAAATGGCATGGTGAATCACCATGATGCGCCCGGCCGCCTGTTCCACCATGGCTCTCGTGAACTCGGCGTACTGCGCCAGGGTGATCGCGTGCTCCGAACAGGCGAGCGTGCCGACGAAGCCATGGCCGATCGCCGTTTCGATGTCGTGCCGCGCGGCCTTCGTGTTGATGCGTTTGAAATCGGACGTCATGGTCGGGATCGTCACGTTCGCGACGCCGTTCATGTGCTCGCGCGCCCATTCGCGGGCTTCTTTGCGGTGGTATCGGGTCATCAGGTACTCCTTCGGTAGTGTCAGAGGTTGCGCATTAGCGCTTGGATTCGAACTGGATGGGCAGCGGTGTGGCCAGGCCGGCCTCCAGCGCCTTGCGTACGATGAGTTCGGCGACGACGATGTCCTGGAGCCCGCCGCCCACCGACTTGAACATTCGGATGTCGGCCGAACGCACACGTTCGTCGCAAGCGCCGCTCACCAGGTCGTTCAGGCTGAAGGATTTGTCCCGGAACGACAGGCCCGCCGCCTTGGCCGCCATCATGTCGCCGGTTTCGGTGAGCACTTCTTCCAGGCTGTCGCAGATGATCAGGTCGCTGCGTTCGACAACGCTGGCGTCGATCTCCCGCTGCTGTGGAATGGTCGATCCGATGGAGACGACCGTCGCGCGAGGCTTGAGCCAGGAGCCGAAAAGGATCGGCTTCTCCCCCTGGGAGCGCGCAGCCGCCAGCACGACGTCGGCGCCATCCACGGCCGCGCCCGCACTGACCGCCGCGCGTGCAGGCACGCCGAGGTCGCGCGTCAGGGCTTGCGCGAACGCTTCCCGGCGCTCCGGTGTCGGGCTGTACACCACCACTTCGGTCAGGGCGCGTACCGCGGCGAAGGCCCTCGCGTGATGGGAGGCTTCCAGGCCACTGCCGAGCACCGCAAGGCGCGCCGGCGTGGCAGGTGCAAGTCCGTCCAGCGCGAGCGCCGACGTCGCCGCCGTGCGGAAGGCCGTGACGGCATTGGCGTCCAGGAAAGCCGCGATGCGGCTCGTCTCCCGGTCGAACAGCACGATCACATACTCGATGCCCGCGGCCACGCCCTGCACGCCCGCGGCCATCAACTTGGCTCCGAAGTAACGGCCCGCCGGCGGAAAGGCCGGCAGCGTACGCAGCCACGCCTTGCCCACGTTGGCAACGGTTCGGGGCGGCGTCGCGCCCGCGTGCTCGGGTAGCCGGTAGGAAGCACGCAGGGCTTCGATGGCATCGCTCCAGGTGAACACCTGGCGGGCGACCTCGCCGGAAACGAATACTGGACTGTCTGGATGGATGCTCATGGGGCTCTTGTATCAGTGGTCTGTCAGGCGAATGAAGGATGAAGGCCGTCCCAGCACAGGTACTTGAGCTCGAGGAACTCCTCGATGCCATAGTGCGAGCCTTCCCGGCCCAACCCGCTTTGCTTGATGCCGCCGAAAGGGGCAAGCTCGTTGGAGATCAGGCCCGTGTTGATGCCGACCATGCCCGACTCGAGCGATTCGGCCGCGCGCCAGATGCGCGCTGCGTCCTTGCTGAACAGGTAGGCAGCGAGCCCGAACTCGGTATCGTTGGCCATCGCGATCGCATCCTCGTCCGTCGCGAAGCGCACGAGCGGCATCACAGGGCCGAAGGTCTCTTCCACCGCCACGGCCATGCCGGCCGCAACATCCGCCAGCACGGTGGGTTCATAGAAGCAACCGCCGAGCACGTGGCGCCGGCCGCCAGTCAGCACGCGCGCACCACCGGCGACGGCGTTGCCGACGTGCTCCTCGACCTTGCTCACCGCGCCAGCGTCGATCATCGGGCCGATCTGCACGCCGGGCTCCAGCCCGTTGCCGACCTTGAGTTGCCCCACGCGTTCCGCCAGCCGCACGGCCAGCGCATCGTACATGCCGGCTTGCACCATCACGCGGTTGGCGGCGATGCACGACTGGCCGGTGTTGCGGAACTTCGCGACGAGGATGCCTTCCACTGCAGTGTCGATGTCGGCGTCGTCGAACACGATGCAAGGCGCGTTGCCGCCCAGTTCCATCGAACACTTCTTGATCGTCGAGGCGGACTGCTGCAGCAGAACCCGGCCGACTTCGGTCGACCCGGTAAAGGTGACTTTGCGCACCAGGGGGTGCGAGGTCAACACGCTCCCAATGGCTCGCGTGTCGCCGCCCGTAACGACGTTGAAGACCCCGGCGGGAATGCCCGCGCGCAGCGCGAGTTCTCCGAGGGCCAGCGCGGTGAGCGGTGTCTGGCTGGCCGGCTTCACGACCATCGAACAGCCGGCTGCCAGTGCCGGGCCGGCCTTGCGCGTGATCATGGCAGCCGGGAAGTTCCACGGCGTGATGGCCGCGCACACACCGATCGGCTGCTTGAGCGTGACGATGCGCTGCGTCTCCCGGGGCGCCGGGATCACATCGCCGCGCACGCGCTTGGCTTCCTCGGCAAACCACTGCACGAACCCTGCGGCGTAGTCGATCTCGCCACGCGCTTCGCTCAGGGGCTTTCCCTCTTCCAGCGTGATCAGCGTCGCCAGGTCTTCCTTGTTCTCGACGATCAACGACCACCAGCGAATCAGCACCTGCGAGCGGTGCTTGGCGGTGGTCTGGCGCCAGGCGCGAAAAGCCTTGTCGGCCGCCACGATGGCCCGCGTGGTCTCCTCCTCCTTGCAGCGCGGCAGCCTCGCGAGAACCTCGCTCGTCGCGGGGTTGCGCAGTTCCGAATAGCCGTGGGCTGTCTCGGTGATCCATTTTCCGTCGATCAGCGCGGCTTCGCGGAGCAGATCCGGGTTCTTGAGAAGGTGGCGAGCCACGGCATTCCTTTCGGTGGGGTCCATATCCAAGGCGAACAGGGCTTCTGCGCGCTCTGCAACAAGGGAGAGTTGTCGAAGTTATTGCGATACGGGCCGTATTGTATAAGCTCGTCTCGATCGGCGGCACCACGGGAAAACCCGGCCCGGAAGAACTTTGCGTTGTCATAGGCAAGCGCGACACGTTCCTCGCCTCCGTTCGGGTTTGCCCCCATATCGGCACACAGTGATCGATCTACCATTCGAACGTAGCGAGACTAGTCGTCTCGTATTGCAACTTGAAATCCATTTCCCCGGAGACACCATGGACAGATCGATTGATGGCCTGAAGGGCCGCACCTCTCTCGTGTTGGGCCACTGCGCAGGCATGATCGACATCGTCGCGCTGCCGGTCTGGGTGGGCATTGTCCTGATCGGACAGTTTGGCTTCGAGCCGCAGCGCGCAGGATCACTGGTCACATTCTTCCTGGCAGCGGTCGTCGTTTGCAGCCTGCTTGTCTCGCCGCGCGTCAATCGCATCCGGGGAACGGCGGTGGTCCCGGCGGCCTTTGGCGTGGCCGCAGCGGCCTTCTTCGCCCTGTCCACGACGAAGGATTACGGAACGATGGCTTTGCTGCACGTCATCGGCGGCCTGGGCGTCGGATGCGCTCTCTCGATCACCCATTCGACCATCGGCGCGAGCGCCAATCCTCACCGGCTGATCGCCATCGCATTCACCGCTTTGAGCGTACTGTCGTTCGGTTTCCTAGGTGGCGTGCCACAGCTCGTAAGCGTCGAGGGCGGATCCGCGCTGTTCGTGGTTCTCGGCTCGATCATGCTCGTGGCAGCGCTGGCCGCAGCGATCGGATTTCCCGCGCGGCCAGCAGCGCCTTCTCGGGTCAACAGGCAGGTCGTGCAAGCGCCACTCGCGCGCGGCGTCTGGTTCGCCATGGTCGGCACCAGCCTCATGACGCTGAGCCACTCGATGATGCTCAGCTACATGGAGCGCGTCGGCGATGCGCACGGCTTCAGCAAGCAGATGGTGATGGGCGTGCTGCTCGCCGTTGGCATCGTGAACCTGCTCCCGGGCGTTCTCGCTGCCGTGCTCGAGCGCAAGTTGTCCGCCCAGGCAGTGATGGTCGCGGGCCCCATACTGCAAGTCCTTCTGGGCCTGACGCTCACCCAGTCCTCGCAGTTTGGCTCCTACGCCTTTGCGGCCGCGGTGTTCCCGGCGGTGATGATCTTCACCCACACTTTCGTATTTGCCTTCCTCGCTCGCAACGACGCCTCCACGCGAGCGGTGGCAGCGACTCCGGTCATCACCATGGCCGGCTCAGCCATAGGGCCGATCGTCGGCGGTGTCGTCGCCCAGAACCTGGGCTACACCAGCATCGGTTGGGCCGTTGCTTTCGTGGCGACGATCGGCGCGCTCTGCTTCATGCAGGCAGGCCGAGGAACGGTGCGCAAGGTGGCGACCGCCGAGGCCACCCCCACCTGAGAGCCATCCCCATTGAATCACCAGAGAAAGTTGACCTCATGAACATCATCGGACCCGACGAGCTCGAATTCGGTGTTCCCGACGTCGCCGCCGCCGAACAATTCCTTGTCGACTACGGCCTCCTGCCACGCGGGCGAGGGCGTTACGAGGCCCTGGACGGCACGGCCGTCGTCGTCAAGGCAGCCGACGATCCCACTCTCCCCCCCAAGACTCTGGACACGGCGAACATGCTGCGAAAGACGGTGTACGGCGTCACCGACGCACACACGCTTCGCGCGATCGCCGAGGAACTCGGACGCGACCGCAGGGTGAAGCAACTGCCTGATGGTTCTCTCGAATGCACCGATGACGTCGGCTTCGTCCTTGGTTTCAAGGTGTCCAGGCGACAGCCTGTCAATCTGCCCGCGGAGCGAGTGAACGCACCGGGCGATCCGAATCGGCCGGTCAACACACCTGTCTCGCCATCGTCGGGACCCGGCGAGCAACCGCGGCCGCGAACCTTGTCCCACGTTGTCTACTTCGTTCCCGATGTCGAGCGGGCCGAAGCCTTCTACACACAGCGACTAGGCTTTCGGGTCAGCGATCGCTTCATCGGCATGGGCCCCTTCCTGCGGCCTGCCGGCACGATCGAGCATCACACGCTTTTCATGATCAAGACGCCGCCGCACATGCAGGGTTGCGAGCATTTCACCTTCCACATGGGTGGCCCGGGCGAGCTTCTGACGGCCGGATGGAGCCTGGCGCACAAGGGCTACCAGTCCTACTGGGGACCGGGCCGGCATCGCTTCGGCTCCAACTGGTTCTGGTACTTCAACTCTCCGTTGGGTTGCCACGTCGAGTACGACGCCGACATGGACCTTCACGATGACCGATGGGTCCCGCGCGAGGTGGCGGCTGAAACCGACATGTCGCAGATCTTCCTGTTCGACTGGCGGGAGAAGTGGGCGCCGGGCGGTCCGCCGCCCAAGGCCGAATAAGCCATGCCCCAACGACCTCTTTGCCACGTCGATGAACTGAAGGAGGATTCTGCCCGGGGCTTCGCGCTCGATCGCCCCGGCCGGGACGCCATGTTTCTGGTAAAGCACGAGGGGTCGGTGTACGGCTACCGCAATGACTGCCCGCACTGGCCCGGCAGCGCCATGGCGTGGCGGCGCGATGGCTATCTGAATCGCGACGCCACCCGCATTGTTTGCAGCGGACACGCCGCAGAGTTCGACATTCCGACGGGCCGCTGCACAGCCGGCCCTTGTTTGGGCAGCTCGCTGACGCCAGTAGAACTTGAGACCGATGCCCAGGGATGGATTCTTGCCATGATCGACGCCGCCGAGGCCCCGCACGGGGACTAACTAAGACCCATGCACACGCTTCACCTACTCTGGTTCGTTCCCTCCCCCCTGGTCGTCGCTGCCAACGCGTGGGCGCTGACGTCATCCGTTGCACTGCACGCGCAGCGCAACCCCTCGTCCGAGGCGCAGTTCGAGGCCCTCGCTGCGGGCCGGGTGGATGCGGTCGTCACCGCCATTGACAACGTGATGGACTGGAACTTGCGCGCGGGACCGCAGGATCTCCGTGTGATCGCCCAGTTGGAGCGCACCACCCCGTTGACGCTCGTGGGGCGGAAGGGCTTGGCCGCGCTGAGGCACTTGCGCGGCGCCACCCTGCTGGTGGATGCGCCACGCAACGGCTTTGTCGTGGCGCTTCGCGCCATGCTAACCGAACGAGGCATCGACGCCGGCGCCTATGCACTTGAAATGGTGGGTGGAGTCAAGGAGCGCTACGATGCGCTGGTCGCCGGTCGCGGCGACGCCACCTTGCTCGGACCGCCTTACGACCTCATGGCATCCGAGGCGGGCCTGAGTTGCCTTGCCAATGTGCAAGCGCTGTATCCCGCATTTCCGGGACAAGGCCTGGTCATCAGCGCGCGCAAGTTGGATTGGCTTCGACCAGCCCTGTCAAGCTGGCTGGCCGCATTGGACGGCGCTCGCCAGCGCATGGCCGCCGATCTGGATGCCGCGCGGCAGACGCTCGCGCGCGAGGGCTTCCCCGCGCCGGCTGTGGAAGCCATGCTGTCGACGATCCCGGCTTCGCTGTGCCCGGATCGCGTTGGTGTCGAGTTGCTGATCGAGCAGCGCCGAAAAGCAGGTCTGCCGGGTGCAGACACCACGTACGAGCAGCTGGTCGAGCCCTCCGTCTTGCCGCGGGACTGAGCACCACGTTCCCAGACGCAGGTCACGCAGTCTTACGCCGCAGCGCGCGCGGTGCGATAGCCCCCGTTTCCGGCGGTGCCAGCATCTGCATGACTGCAGCGCAATGCGTGTCCGCGAACTTCTTGTCCAACGGAAGGTGCCCCACGAGAAGCCGGAAGTAGATTGGCGCGTAGAGCATGTCCATCTGCAGTTCCGCGTCCATGTCGCTTCGGATCTCGCCGAGGCGGCGTGCATCTTCGAGCACTTCCCGCACTACCGCACGCCGGCCGTACCAGAAGCGCTCGCGAAACTCGCGCAACACGTTCGGATCGCCTTGCCCCTCGGCCAGGACCTGCGCGACGACCCGCCCCGACCATCCGTTGTACTCATCGATCAGCAGATGGATGTGGCGGATCAGCGCCTCGCGCGGGCTGCCGACCCTTGGCATGGGCGTGTGGCTTAGGTGCGTGTGCAGAAACGCCTCGATGACCACCGCAGCCTTCGAATTCCACCAGCGATAGATCGTGGCCTTGCCGACACCCGCCTCACGTGCGATCGACTCGATGGAGATCTGTTGCAGCGGCGTCGTGCCTAGCAGCTTGAGCGTCGCATCCAGGATGGCAACGCGTGAAGCATCGCTACGCGCTCGCCCAGGCGAGCGAGGGGGCAGCGCGCCGACCCCGACAGGGTCGGCGCGAGCGGATGAGCGCACGGAGGAACGGGCGCTGGGCTTTGCCGCTGTTCCTTTGGAAGAAGTCTTGGTAGGCAAGGTACTGTGCAATCTACAACAACACGCTCATTATCCGGGACTTGCCAGGCTGGCATTACACAATCGCGCTGAGGACCGACGGATGCGGCACTCGCGCCGCATGGCACCATCACGGGTGTTCTCAAGCTTTCCCGCCGGGCTCGAGATCCAGCAGAACGAAAGCCATGCGGCATGGCTTGCTGGAACGATTCGACCAGCTATGGTTGGTGGCGCGTTGAATCAGGACGTCGCCCGAGCGCATGAGCGTCTCGCCCTCGTCCATGAGAGCATAGATCTCACCCTCCAGCACGATCGCGTAGTCCAGAGAGGCGGTCTTGTGAAACCAGAAGTGCCGTGCGTCCCCGTGGTCGCGAACGCCGTGATCGTCCAGGAAGCGCGCCAGCGCCGACGTGTCGTAATTGGCGTCGGGCGGGAAATCCACGATTCGCAGGAGGGATCCCCCCCTCGAATGGAATCCGAAAGCGTGGCCGGCCGGCGCCGGCTCGGCGCCGGCTGCGGCCGACTCCCCCGTGACCCAGACTACATGGGCCGGTGGGGAGCCAGGATCGCTCGTGTGGTTCGGTGTTGGTCCGTCCGAGGTGAAGACCGATTTGCCCTGCGCGTTCTCGCCCGTGACGATGCGACGCACGGGGCGCAACTGTGTCGGCGCCTTCTCCCGCTTCCCGTCGACGATGGTTTCCGTATTCACTGTGGTTCGTTCCTGTTGAGATAATGGTGGCGCCGGATGCTCACATCGGCTGGCCGAGGTACTGGTAGGTTTTGAGGAGCAAGGCGGCGGTCTGGTGGGGATCGGGCACAGGGTCGCGCTCGTAGTTGCACAGTTGCAGCGAGGCGTCATAAACCACCTTGACACGCTCGAAGCGTCGCTGCGAGTGCGCCTGCAGCGCTTGCGGGATGCTGTCGCAGGCGTCGACACATTCGGCCAGCACCACCGCGTCTTCGATCGCCATGCCACCGCCCGAAGTCATCTGGGGCGTCGGCGAATGCGCTGCGTCCCCAAGGAGCACGACCCGATTCCTGTGCCATGGCGATGGCACCAGCGTGATGTCGAAGGGCCGGAACAGGACCTGAGCGGGCTCGGACACCAGCGCGAGCGAATCCTGGATCACAGGGGCGCAGAAGCCGTCCAGCCGCTCACGCAGCAGGACGTGGAGTTCGCCCTCCGGCATATGCAGGTGCTGCGCGCTGTTCTCCAGAAAGAACAGATAGCATGTGTCCCGGGAGGTGGGGATCGCACCGACGGTGCGTTTGCCGTCTGCCGAGCGATACAGGCAGAAGCCATCCACTTCGACGGGCCGCGGCGCGTTGAAGCGCCACGCACTCTGGCCGGCGAAGCGCGGCTTGTACTCGGCTCCGAACACGCGGTCGCGCAGTTTGGAATAGGCGCCATCCGCAGCCACCACCAGGTCATATTCCTGCTGTCGACCGTCGGACAAGGTGACCTCCACCTTGTCGCTGCGATCAATGAGATCGCTGACGGTCAATCCCTTCTCGAGCAGCGCCCCGGCGGACGCCGCCGCCCCCTCGAGGATGCGCGCCAGTTCTGGCCGTCGCATGCCGCATCCCAGGGGCGCCGGGTTCGAAGCCACCAGGCGGCCCGTGAAGTCATGCTGCTTGAACACCTCAAAAGCGATGCCGCTGTCCAGGCATTGCTCGGCGAGCCCGATCGTGGCCAGCGCTCGCATCGTGTTGTGCAGAAGGCAGATGCCCGCGCCGGTCGCTGGAGTCTCGGATTTGCTGTCGATGCAGTGCACCTCCAACCCCGCACGCCGCAACGTGTAGGCCGCCGTCGCGCCGCCGATGCCGCTGCCCACCACGAGAACTTTGCTTGCTTTTTTCATGTCAAATCTCCTCGCCCACCTTCGAACGGGCATGCCTCATTGGGCTTGTCGCTTCCGCCACGCAGACGTTGCGCTGTCGGCCCAGTCCTTCGATCTCGGAGTCCATCACATCGCCGTCGCGCAGAAAACGGTTGTAGTGCGTGCCATTGCCCGCGGGCGAACCCGTGGCGATGAGGTCCCCGGGCCAGAGCTCGACGTGCGAGCTGATGTATTCGATCTGTCGCGCCACGTCGAACAGCATGTCCGCCGTGGATTCGTCCTGCATGGTTTGCCCGTTCAGCCTGAGCGCAATGCGCAGCCTCTGCGGGTCCGGCACGAAGCACGCAGGCACCAGGGTCGGACCGAATGGCATGAAGGTGGGGGGCGACTTGGACCTCAACCAATCCGTGCCCAGCATCTTGTAGTCGGTGCGCGCGATGAGGTCGCGCGCCGAGACGTCGTTCACCACCGAGTAGCCGGCCACATAGCCGAGCGCATCTTCGCGCCGCACATTGCGGGCTCGCCGGCCGATGATCACCGCGAGCTCCACCTCCCAATCGGGCTGGTGCGTGGTCGCGGGAAGCACGACCGGATCGAATGCACCCGTGATGGCCGACGGCAGCTTCGTGAACACATAGGGTTCTCCGCTGGCCAGCCGCTCGTCCATCATGTCCTCGGCCCATCTGCGCAGCGCTTCTCCTTCGAGACCTGGCGGACCGACGCCCATGTCCAGCGTGAGGTCCACCACATGCTTGCGGTAGTTGGCCCCCGTGCAGAGCACCTGCCGTGGCAGGTCGACAGGAGCATGCACCCGGAGGCTGGACATGGCCATGGCGGCCGGGTGCTCGGGCGAAAACCGTTGCGCCAGGGTGCGCAGCACCGGGAGGTTCTCGGTCCAGCCCTGCAGCAGGTCGAGAACCGAAGCGCCGGCGGACCAGCCCGCACCGCAGCGCATCGCCTCTGCGTGCAGCTCTTCGAGACGCAGCACGCGTTCGCCGAGGCAGAGGCCGGCAAAACGCCGTCCGTCCTCCCGAGAGAAGGTGCCAAGTGAGAACTTCATTGCCCGTTGCTCACATGAACGGCTTGCGCGGCTCGGGCCACCAGGTGCCCTGCTGACGCTGACCCAGGCGGTTGCGCAAGACCCCGACGCCTGCGACCTCCAGTTCCACCACATCGCCCGGATTGAGGCTGCGGCCAAGTTCCAGCGCCGAACCGTTGCCCATAGTGCCCGATCCGATGACGTCTCCCGGCTGCACGTGATCGCCCAGCGATACGTAGGCGATCAGTTCATCGATGCTCCAGAGCAATTCCGAGCTGTCGCCCTCGCCCCAGGTTTCGCCGTTCACGCGTACGGACATGCGTATGTTGTCGAGACGGGGAAACTCGTCGATCGTGGTAATCCAGGGGCCGATTCCGTACGCGAAGTCCTTGCTCTTGGTGGGCCCCATCCCGATTGCGAACTCGTTGGCCTGCAGATCGCGCGCCGAGAAGTCATTGAAGATCGTGACGCCGAAGAGGTGCGACCGTGCAGTCTCCGGCGTGATGTCGTGGGCGCCGCGTCCGATCACCCAGCCGATCTCCAGTTCATAGTCCATCTTGTCGCAGCGGAAGGGCCACGGCACTTCGGCTTCGTGCCCTATGACCGTCCAGGGCGAGCCCTTGAAGTACCCGGGCACCTGCAGCAAGGCAGGCGCGGGCGTGAGCTTCATTCGCTCGTGGAACTGCCGAATGTGCTTCACGAAGGTGAGTCCGTCACGCACGATCGACGGGTCGCAGGCAGGGGCCCAGTGCAGGCCGTCCATTGGCAACGAAGCGTCGTCTCCGTACTGGTGCGCCGCCTCCGTCGCCGTATCGAGGAACTGCTGTCCCAGAGCGATCGCGGCCGACATGCTTTCCGGAAACACGACCGAGGCGTAGCGCAGCGCCGCCTCACGGCTCGCGCCGCGCGCCTGCTGGCGTAGAACTTCCGCAGCCCGCAGGTCGACAACGCGCGATTGCTCCGGCAGAACCATGCAGATGCGCTGGACGGGACCGTCGAGACCTTGGACCACAAATCTTCCGAGTTTCACTTTGACTCCAGGTTGGCGTGATATTGTTTCGATACTATACGTCTCGGTTCTACCTCGATTCCCTGGTGTTTACCCCTAGCGAAGCACGGGTAGATCTTGGCGGCCCATCCGTTGACCAAGGTCACCAAGAGGCGGTATTATTTTACAACGATACGGCCCGTCTCGTCCCGAAGCCAAACAATGCCATGCCATGCCGGGTTGCGGTCAGCGTCCGGCGTCCGGCTTCCACCATCTCTTCACCTGTCACACCATGAGCAAACGCCCTCCCGTCATCATCTCCTGCGCCCTGACGGGAGCCGGAGATACGCGATCCAGGAATCCCGCGGTACCCGCGACACCGCGCGAGATCGCGGACCAGGCAATCGATGCCGCCCGTGCCGGCGCGTCCGTCGTGCACGTCCATGTGCGCGATCCGCGGACCGGCAAGTCTTCGACGAAGTTCGCCTACTACGAGGAGGTGGTGCAGCGCATCCGCGAATCACGCTGTGACGTGCTGATCAACTTGACGACAGGCCCCGGCACGATGCTGACCGTTCCGACCGACTCGCCGTTTCGGGTGGAGCCCATTCCGGATGCGGAGCTGATGACCCCGCAAGAGCGCGTGGCGCACGTGGTGAAGCTCAAGCCAGACATCTGCAGTCTCGATGTCGCCACGATGAATTTCGGAGAGGCCGCCTTCGTGAATACCGCGCAGCATCTGCGCGAGATGGCCTCACAGATCGCGCAGGCCGGCGTCACGATGGAGCTGGAGGTCTTCGACTTCGGCCACGTGCGCCTTGCCAGCCACTTGATCGGCATCGGGGCAATTCCCAGCAGTGCCTATTTTCAGCTGTGCCTTTCGGTTCCCTGGGGCGCACCGGCGGCGCCGACCGTCGTCGCCGAGATGCAGCGCCTTCTCCCCGCCGGAGCAAAGTGGAGTGCTTTCGGCATCGGGCCGGACCAATTCCCGATGGTGGCGACCGCGGCGATCCTCGGCGGGCATGTGCGGGTCGGCCTCGAGGACAACCTGTATGTGTCGCCCGGGAAACTCGCGCGCGACAACGCTGAACTGGTCGCCAAGGCAGCCAGGATAATCGATGACCTCGGCTACGAGGTGGCTGCGGTAGACCACGCCCGCAGCACGCTGCTGGGCGCTTGACCCGTGCAATCGCTTCAGACGCCTTCCGGGCTGCAGGAAGACAACCCCACCCGGGCGTATGTGGCGGAGGCAGTCGCCAGCGGGCGCCGCCATGTGCCGCTGGACGTCAACCCCGCCCTGGCGAGCCTTTCGACGCAGCTTGTCGAGGTGCGAGGGGAGCAACTGGTGCTGCGGTTCACCGCGCCGCGCACCGCGACTCAGGGCAATGGCGTCGTCGGTGGCGGCACGCTCGCAAGCATGCTGGATCTCGCCATGGCGATGACGATCCTCTCACGCCTGAAGCCCGGCTTCACGTGCGCCACCATCAGCCTGACCGTCAACATGCAGGCAGCAGGCCAGGAAGGCCACTTCCTGGTTGTGGCGGGGGCGGACCGGGTGGGCGGGAAAGTCGCGTTCGCCCACGCGACGCTCTACAACGCAGAGGGCTCCCGTGTCATCGCAAATGCAATCTCGTCACTTGCGGTGGTTCCCGTTCAGGCATGACGGGACCCAATGCTGCCAGGGCCGTCAGAGCGCCCCGGTCAACTCGGGAATGACATCAAACAGATCTCCGACAAGGCCGTAGTCGGCCACACTGAAGATGTAAGCCTCGTCATCCTTGTTGATTGCAACGCTCACCTTGGAATCGCTCATGCCAGCCAGATGCTGAATGGCACCGGAAATGCCGACGGCGGGTCGTTGGGCGCGTAACCCGCGTCCACTGCAGCGCGACTCGGCGTGATGCTGACCGAGGAGCCCACGGCTGGATCGTCCACCATCGCCTCTCGACCTGATCTGCCTGGTCGACATCAACAACCAGCAGGCCGACGGTCCGTCCGGAAAGATCATGGGCTTCGAGCCACTCGTCGACAAATGGACCGCGTTCGGTTGGCACGCGTCGACGGCAATGACCTGCCGGCCGTTGTCGCCGCCTTCGATACCGCGCGCGCTGAAGGAAGACAAGCCCCGCGTCATCCTCGTCGACACCCTCATGGGCAAAGGCGTCCCGTTCCTGGAGACGCGCGACAAGAATCACTTCATCCGCGTCCACCCGCCGGCATGGCAGCAAGCCACCGCCCATGTTGACAGCACCCAAACGGAAGGGGCCCTCTGATGACCGCCGTTACCCAAGAGAAGCCGAGGCTCACCACCTCCGCGATGATCGCCTCGCTCGCCAGCGAGGGCCACGTGTCACGGCGGCGCCGTTCGGCAAGGCCATGGTCGAACTGGGTCGCAACCGGCCGGAGATCGTCGGGATGACGACCGACCTCGCCAGGGGCGGCACGACCAAGGAGGGCTTCATTCCCTTCGCGACGACATATGGCGTCTTCGGCACACGCCGAACCTACGACTTCGTGCACCAGGTGACCGCCGAGGAGAATCTCAACGTCAAGATCTGCTGCGCGCTGCCTGGCCTGGCCACCCGATATAGGCCGAGCCACCAGGCGACCGTGGATCTGGCATTGATGCGGAGCATCCCGGGCATGACCATTATCGACCCTTGCGACGCGCTTGACGTCGAACAGGCGGTGGCGCAGATGGCCGACCATGCGGGCCCCGTCTATATGCGGCTGCCGCGCGGCAACGTTCCGCTCGTTCTGGACGGCTGCGACTACAAGTTCGAGCTCGGCAAGGCCAAGCTGATTCGCGATGGAAAGAGCGTCCTGGTGTCTCCAGCGGCTTCATGACAATGCACTCGCTGGAAATTGCCCAGCAACTGCAGAGAGTGACGGTGTGGATGTTGCCGTGCTGCACGTCCCGACGATCAATCCGCTCGACGAGGGGACCATCCTCAGAGATCCGCCGACTGGGGCGCTTGGTCGTGGTGGCGGAGAACCACTCGGTGATCGGCGGCCTGGGAGAGGCGGTTGCGAGCCTCCTGATGCGCTCGGGCGTTGCGCCGACACTCCGCCAGATCTGCCTTCCGGATGCCTCCGTCGCTTCAGCATAAGGCGGCGCTGATACGCGGTAGCCACAGGATCACCCGGCCCTCAGCTCCCCTTGTCCTTGAAAAGTCCGACGAACAGATCCCGCATCCACCGGTGAGCCGGATCCGACTCGAAGCGGCGGCTCCAGTGGATCGACACGGTGAAGGTGCTGCGGGGAAGCTCTGCCGGAAGCACCGCATAACGCTTCGGGTCGATGAACCTGCTCGCGATGGCATAGGGCATCACGACGGCGAAATCCGTTCGCGCAATGATGGCCGGCAACGCAAGAAAGTGCGCCGAGGTCAGGACCAGCCTGCCATCGAGCCCGAGTTGCTGCAAGATGCGCAGGGTCTCCGAGTGCGATCGCACGGCCACGTACTCCAGGCGTCGCAGATCCTGGAGGGTCGTGCGCCCCTGCGTGGCGCCGGCGATGGGATGCCCCGCCCGCACCACGACCGCGTAGCGGTCGCGCAGCAGCTCGACGCGCTCCGTCCCGCTGACCGAGGGCAGGAAACCGAGCGCGAAATGGATGGCCCCCGTTTCGAGCGCATCGGCGATCTCGCCATGCGGCAGCGGGGCGGTGTGCACCCGCACGCCGGGTGCCTGGCGGTGCAAGGCCGCCATCAGTTCCGGCAGCAGCCGGGCCTCCCCGATGTCGTTCATGTGCATTCGAACGGTCATCCGCGAGCGTGAGGGGTCGAAGGTGTCCTCGTCCCGCAGCACCTCGTGGATGGCCGCCACGGCCGGCTGCACGACGCCGGCCAGCCGCTCCGCCCGCAGGGTCGGGCGCATGCGCCCGTTGGCACGCACGAACAGCGCATCACCCAGGGCCAGCCGCAAACGCGTCAAGCCCTGGCTGGCGGCCGGCTGGGACAGCCCCAGCGCTTCGGCCGCAAGGCTGACGCTGCCCAGGCGGTATACCGCCTCGAACAGGCGAAGCAGGTTCATGTCCAGCTTTTCACTATGCATGATGCTTATTTTCTTCTAGTCGACCCATTGTATTGATGGATACGCCCGGGCGCGCAAGACTGCGTGCTTCATCAAGGAGCATTCATGGATCAACGCGTCGAGCCCGCGCAAGAGACGCTCGTGGCGGGCGGCACCCTGACCGTGCGGGACGCCGTTTTCAGGCTGCTGCGCGCATTCGGCATGACCCGCGTCTTCGGCAACCCCGGTTCGACGGAACTGCCGCTGTTCATCGACTTCCCGGAAGATTTCCGCTACGTGCTCGGGCTGCAGGAGTCGGTGGTCGTGGGCATGGCGGACGGGTATGCGCAGGCAACGCACAACGCGGCCTTCGTGAACCTGCACTCGGCCGCCGGCGTCGGGCACGCGATGGGCAACATCTTCACGGCCTATCGCAATCGCACGCCGCTGGTGATCACGGCCGGCCAGCAGGCACGTTCGATCCTGCCTTTCGAGCCTTTCCTGGGTTCCACGCAGGCAAGCGAACTGCCGAAGCCCTACGTGAAGTGGAGCGTCGAGCCGGCCCGCGCCGAAGACGTCCCGCTGGCGATTGCGCGCGCCTACTACATCGCGATGACGCCGCCGCGCGGCCCCGTCCTGGTCTCGATTCCGTCGGACGACTGGGGCGTCCAGTCCCTGCCGGTCGATCCGCGAGAGGTCAGCCGCAACCTGCGCGCGGACCCGGATCTTCTAGGGCGCATTGCCGAGGCGCTGGACGGTGCCCGCTCCCCGGCCTTCGTGGTCGGTGCCGCGGTCGACCGCGACGAGGCCTGGAACGAAGCAGTCCAATTGGCCGAGCGGCACAACGCGCGCGTGTATGTCGCCCCCATGTCAGGTCGTTGCAGCTTCCCGGAGGACCATCCGCTGTGGGGAGGCTTTCTGCCGCCGATGCGCGAGCGCATCGTCGAGCGGCTCGCCGGCCACGACCTGGTCTTCGCGCTCGGCGCACCCGCCTTCACCTACCACGTCGAGGGCCGCGGGCCGCACCTCCCCGAAGGATGCGCGCTGGTGCAGTTGACCGACGACCCTCAGGTCGCCGCCTGGGCGCCGACAGGCAGCTCCGTGGTCGGCAGCATCCGGCTGGGATTGCTCGACCTGCTCGAACGCAGCACGCCGCCGCGTCGTCCCGCACCACGCCCGCACCCGCGGCCGGCGCGCGTGGCAGAACCGCCGCCCGGCAAACGCCTGCCCGTCGCGTGGGTCCTGCAGACGCTGACCGATCTGCGCGCGCGCGACAGCATCGTGGTCGAGGAAGCCCCCAGTGCACGGCCGATCATGCATGGCCATCTGCCGATCTTCGAGTCGGAAACCTTCTACACCATGTGCAGCGGCGGCCTGGGCTTCGGGCTTCCGGCCGCGGTGGGCGTGGCCTTGGGCAAGCCGGGCGCGCGGGTCATCGCCCTGGTGGGCGATGGCTCGGCGATGTATGCCATCCAGGCGCTGTGGAGCGCAGCGCAGTTGGCGCTGCCGGTGACAGTCGTGATCCTCAAGAACCGCCGCTATGCAGCCTTGTACGAGTTCGCCCGCATCTTCGGCTACCGGCCCGACGAGCATGTGCCGGGCACTGACCTGCCCGACCTCGATTTCGTCGCGCTGGCGGCCGCGCAAGGCATGCAGGGGCTGCGTGTCGAGGCGGCCGAACAGTTGCGCCCGGCGTTGATGCAGGCCCTGCGAGCGGCCGCACCGATGCTGGTCGAGGTCGAAGTGGCCTGAACGCTTTTTTTGAATCCACAACCTACAAGGAGACCAGACGATGGGCACGATATCGATGTTGATCAACGGCGAGGCCCGGCAGGCTGAAAACGGCGCCACCTTCGAACGCCGCAACCCGCTCGACAGTGCGGTGGCCACCACGGCACCCGCCGCCACCCCGGCCGACGCCGTGGCCGCGGTCGAAGCCGCCGCAGCCGCATTCCCGGCCTGGTCCCGCACCGGCCCGGGCGAACGCAGGGCGCTGCTGTTGAAGGCGGCACACGCGATCGAGGCCAAGGCGCAGGCGCTGACGGAGGCGATGGCAGCGGAAACCGGTGCTGCCGCGCCATGGGCCGGCTTCAACGTGCACCTGGCAGCCGGCATGCTGCAGGAGGCCGCCGGCATGACGACCCAGGTCGGCGGCGAGGTCATTCCTTCGGACGTGCCCGGCAGCCTGGCGCTCGGTGTGCGCCGCCCTGCGGGGGTGGTGCTGGGCATCGCGCCGTGGAACGCACCGGTGATCCTCGGCGTGCGCGCGATCGCCACGCCGCTGGCCTGCGGCAACACGGTGGTGTTCAAGGGCTCGGAACTCAGCCCCGCCACGCACGGCCTGATCGTCGAGGCCTTCAAGGATGCAGGCTTCCCGCCGGGCGTCGTCAACTTCGTGACCAACGCACCGGCGGACGCGGCAGACGTGGTCGAGGCGATCGTCGCCCACCCTGCGCTGCGCCGGGTGAACTTCACCGGCTCCACCCGCGTCGGCAAGCTGATCGCGCAGACCTGCGCGAAGTACTTGAAGCCGGCCGTGCTAGAACTGGGCGGCAAGGCCCCGCTGGTGGTGCTGGACGACGCCGACCTCGATGCCGCGGTCAGCGGCGCGGCCTTCGGCGCCTTCGCCAACAGCGGCCAGATCTGCATGAGCACCGAGCGCATCGTCGTCGACCGGCGCATCGCCGACGCCTTCGTCGACAGGCTCGCTGCCAAGGCCACGCAGCTGCCGCTGGGCGATCCGCGCAAGGGGCCGGTGGTGCTGGGCTCGGTCGTGGATGCGAGTACCGTCGAGCGCTGCAACGCGCTGATCGACGATGCGCTTGCCAAGGGCGCGAAGCTCGCGTGTGGCGGCAAGGCCGACAACACGCTGATGCCGGCGACGCTGCTCGACCATGTGACACCGCAGATGCGCATCTACCACGAGGAGAGCTTCGGTCCCGTGAAACCGGTGGTGCGCGTCGATGGCGTCGACGAGGCGGTGCGCGTGGCCAACGACAACCCGTATGGGCTCTCCGCAGCCGTGTTCGGACGCGACCTGGCGCGCGCTTGGGCGGTGGCCAACCGGATCGACTCCGGCATCTGCCACGTGAACGGCCCGACCGTGCATGACGAGGCGCAGATGCCGTTCGGCGGGGTGAAGGATTCGGGCTACGGCCGCTTCGGCGGCAAGGCTGGCATCGATGCCTTCACCGAACTGCGGTGGATCACGGTGCAGACCACCGACCGTCACTACCCGTTCTGACCGAATAGCAGGAGACAGGGCTCATGAAATCGTTGTTGGCAAGCGCGGCACTCGCACTCGCGCTCGGGCTGGGTGCATGCGGCAGCGCCCAGGCCCAGGACTGGCCGAAGCAGCCCATCAAGATCGTCGCCAACTTCGCACCCGGCGGCGCGGCCGACCAGCTGGCCCGCGTGATCGGCGCGCCGCTGCAGGAAGCGCTGGCGCAGCCGGTGCTCGTCGAGAATAAGGGCGGCGCCGGCGGCAACCTCGGCGGCGAGTTCGTCGCCAAGTCACCGCACGACGGCTATACGCTCCTGATGAGTTCCGGCGGCATGGTGTCGATCAATCCGCACCTCTACGCGAAGATGCCATTCGATCCGGCGAAGGACCTGATCCCGGTCGCGTCCGTCGCACGCGTTCCGTTCTACCTGGTGCTGCGCGCCGACAGCCCGATCAAGGACTTCAAGGGTCTGATTTCCGACCTGAAGGCAAACCCCGGCAAGCGCTCCTTCGGCTCGCCCGGCAACGGGAGCTCACCTCACCTCGCGGCGGAGATGATGACGGGCCGGACGGGAACGAGCGCGGTCCATATCCCGTACCGCGGCGCGGCGCCTGCGCTGACGGACCTGCTGGGCGGACAGATCGACTTCCTGTTCGATCCGGGGATCAGCATCCAGCACGTCAAGACCGGAAAGCTGCGCATGCTGGCGGTGGCCAGCCTCCATCGGGCACCCCAGATGCCGGAAGTGCCGACGCTCGACGAACTGGGGCTCAAGGGCTTCGACGCCGATGCGGTGTTCGGTCTCTACGCCCCTGCGGGCACGCCGCCAGCGGTGGTCCAGCGCGTCCATGCCGAAGTCAACCGCGCGCTGGCGACGCCGGCGGTCCGGACACGCATCGAAGCCCTCGGCAACGTGCCGGAGCCCCTGACGTCCGCAGCCTTCGGCGACAAGGGCACGGCGGACTTCAAGCGGCTGGGCGCCGTGATCCGGGAGCGCGGCATTCGCGCCGACTGATGCCTGAAGTGAAGAAGGACAACAGATGATCTCCCCTCCCCGCCCTGCGGCCGGCCACCCTCGCCTCATTGAAACGGATGTCCTGATCGCCGGCGGCGGCCCCTGCGGCCTGATGCTCGCCAACGAGCTGGGGCGCCGCGGCATCCGCTGCCTGGTGGTCGACGCCAAACGCGGCACGGCCTTCAACCCGCAGGCCAACGCGACGCAGGCCCGCACCATGGAGCATTTCCGCAGGCTCGGCTTCGCGCATGAGATTCGCGCCCTGGGCCTGCCGGCCGACCACCCAACCGACATCGCCTACTTCACGCGCTTTGCCAGGCATGAGCTGGCTCGCATCAGCCTGCCGACCGCCGCCGAGGCCATCGTCAGGATCAAGTCGATGGCGGGGTCCTGGAGCGCCGCCGAGCTGCCGCATCGCGTCTCGCAGAAGTTCGTGGAGGAAACCCTGCGCCGCCATGCGCAGGCCTGGCCGTGCGCCGATGTGCGCTATGGCTGGCGGCTGGAACGCTTCCGCGACGACGGTGCATCGGTGAGCGCCACGGTGCGACCGAACGAAGGAGGCTCCGCGCAGGACGTGGCCGCGAAGTTCCTGGTCGGCGCCGACGGCGCGCGCAGCTTCGTGCGGCAACAGCTGGGCATCGCGTGGGGCGGCGTCACCGGCATCCAGCGCGAGTTCATGGGCGGCAAGATGTTCGCCATCTACCTGAGGGCGCCGGAGTTCCTCTCCGCGCTGCGCCACCCCAAGGCCTGGATGTACGTGGCCGTCAACCATGAGAGGCGCGCGTTCATGGCCTCGGTGGACGGCAGGGGCGAATACGCCTTCCATGCCGCGCTGCGGCCCGGAGAAGACGCCGACAGCTGGACCGAGGCGGATGCGCGTCGCGTCTTCACCGAAGCGGTGGGCGTCGATATGCCGATGGAAATCCTGTCGATGGGCACCTGGCTCGCCGGCCACGCGCTGGTGGCCCAGCGCTTCCGGAAGGGCCGCGTCTTCATCGCCGGCGACGCCGCCCATCTGTTCACGCCCACCGGCGGGCTCGGCTACAACACGGCGGTCGAGGATGCGGTCAATCTGGGTTGGAAGCTGGCCAGCGTCATCCGCGGCCAGGCGCCGCCGGCGCTGCTCGACAGCTACGAAGCCGAGCGCAAGCCGCTGGCCGAGCGGAACACGGGCTACGCGCGCAGGTTCGCCGACTCGGTGGGACTCTTCGCCGCGAAGCCCGAGTTGGAGGAAGCCTCTGCACGGGGCGATGCCGAACGCGAGCTGGCGGCGCGGCACTTCGACGAGCATGCCCGGCTCGAGTTCAACATCCCGGGTGTGACTTTCGGCGGCCGCTACGACGACTCGCCGATCATCGCCGGCGACGGCGCTGCGCTGCCGCCTGACGAGCCGAATGCCTACACGCCCACCGCCAGCCCCGGCGGCCGGCCACCGCATGCCTGGCTGGACGATGGGCGCTCGCTGTTCGACCTGTTCCACGCCGAGTGGACCCTGCTGGCGCTGGGGCCCGATGCGCCTTCCACCGAAGCCTTCGAAACCGCGGCCCGTGCACTGGCGATGGACTTGCGCGTGGTGCGGCTGTCGCAGCCATCGCTTCGCGAGCTCTATGAAGCGCCGCTGGCGCTGATCCGGCCCGACCAGATCGTCGCCTGGCGCGGGACGACGGCAAGCGACGCTGCAAGCGCGCTGTCCCGCGTGACGGCCCGGTAGATGCCCTCGGGTCCGCCTTCCACCTTCAAAACTTCAAGTACTTCCGGCGATCCGCCTAAGGAACCCTCGCAATGAAAGCTACCATTGCTTTGCTTCGCGGCCTCTCGACCATCGCGATGGCCTTGGCATTCGTTCACCCAGCCTACGCGCAGACCTGGCCCACCAAGGCGGTTCGCCTGGTCGCGGCATTCCCGCCGGGCACCCCCGGTGACGTGATCGCCAGACTGATCCAGCCGGCACTGCAGGCGGCGTGGAACCAGCCGGTCGTGGTCGAAAACAAGCCAGGGGCCGGAGGCAACCTGGCTGCCGCCGAGGTCGCACACGCCAAGGACGACCACACCCTACTCGTCGGACCAGACACCATCCTCACCATCAATCCGCACCTGTACAAGAATCTGGGCTTCGACCTGCGAGCCTCGCTCAAGCCCGTCACCTACTTCGCCAGCTTCAATCAGACGCTGGTATGCCATCCCGCCACCGGCGTCACGTCCTTCGCGAAATTCGTTCAGCTTCCATCGACGCGGCCGTATGCGTCCGGAGGACCGGGAACCCCCAGCCACATGACGATGGAGATGCTGCTGGCCAAGACCGGCACCAAGCTTACCCATGTTCCCTACAAAGGACCCGGACCTGCGGCGCAGGACGTGATGGCGGGCCATGTGGATTGCGGCTTCATCGTTTCCTCGGTCGTTCTGCCCCATGTCCAGAGCGGACGGCTGCGGGCGATCGCCGTCTCCGGCAAGGAGCGCTCGGTTCTACTGGCCGATGTGCCGACCGTCGCCCAGAGCGGGCATCCTGGCTTCGACGCGACCTTCTTCGAGACCTTGATGGCGCCCACGAGCCTGCCTGCCTCGACGGTCGACAAGATCCAGCGCGATGTGCGCGCCGCGCTCCAAGCTCCGGCCATGAAGGCCCGCCTGGCTGAGATGGACCTGCGTGTCGAGGCCAACAGCGCACAGGAAGCTCAACGCCGCAGCCAGGAGGACTTCGCCAAATGGGGCGGTGTCGCGCAGCGAACTCAACTGCAATTGGACTGAAGGAAACGCGTATGCGCAATCTGAACCAGCATACGATCACTGAAGCCGTCCTTGCGCGGCAGACGGAGACGGCGGATGCGCGATTCAATCGCATCATGGACAGCCTCGTCAAGCACTTGCATGCCTTCGCGCGCGAGGTGGAACTGACCGAAGACGAGTGGTTCAAAGGCATCGACTTTCTGACACGATGCGGCCACATCACGGACGACAAGCGCCAGGAGTTCATCCTGCTGTCGGATGTGCTGGGCCTGTCGATGCTGACGGTCGCCCAGAACAACGACAAGCCGGCCGGATGCACCGAGGCGACCGTCTTCGGTCCCTTCCACGTGGAAGGGGCTCCGCACTACGAACTCGGCACGGACATTTCCAACGGCGCGCGCGGCGTCGCCTGCGTCGTGCGAGGCACGGTGCGCGGCATTGGCGGCGAACCGGTCGCCAAGGCGCACATGGACGTGTGGCAATCGGACGAGGACGGCCTGTACGACGTGCAGCACGCGGAAATCGACCATGCTCAGGCGCGCGGCATCCTGCATTCGGACAGCGAAGGACGCTACCACTTCCGTTCCATCCTGGCGGTGCCGTACGCCATTCCGCATGACGGTCCCGTGGGTGACCTGCTCAAGGCGACGAGCCGGCATCCCTGGCGGCCGGCACACCTTCACTTTCTTATCAAGGCGCATGGCTACGAGACGCTGACGACGCATGTTTTTCGCAGCGACGACCCGTATCTGGACTCGGACGCGGTGTTCGGCGTGCGTCAGTCGCTGATCGCAGACTGGACGCGGCAGTCCGATGGCACCTACCTCGTCGAGTACGACTTCGTGCTGAATCCACTGGGCCAGGTAGAGTCATGATCCGGCACATCGTGATGTGGGACGTGCGCGGCGCCACAGCCGAGCAAAAGCGGGGAAACATCGAGCTTCTGCAAAGGTGCTTTCGCGGTCTGCGGGGCCACATTCCCGGGCTGCTGCACCTGGAAGTCGGCGTGGATGCCAGCGCGGTCGACTACGCCTGTGATGTTGTGCTGGATAGCACGTTCGAGTCCTGGGAAGCACTGGCTGCGTATGCGTCACATCCGGAGCACCTGAGGGTGCGCGATGCACTGAACGGCATCCGAATTGCCAGGCATCAAGTGGACTTCGAAGTCTGGGCCGACTGAGGCGGGCCGGACACGACACAGAAGGAAGCGCATGAAGGATTTTGTCTACAACGGCCAGCCGTCGCGGGTGATATTCGGCACCGGGGCCCTGGCACATCTGGAGCGCGAAATCGATCTGCTCGGTGCGCGTCGCGCACTGGTGCTGTCCACGCCAGAGCAGATGGATCAAGCGCAGAGTGTGGCCGATCGTCTTGGGGCCAGTGCGGCAGGCGTCTTTGCGCGCGCCATCATGCATGTGCCCATCGAGACCGCCCGCGAGGCCGCGATGAGGCGCGCCGCCTAGGTGCCGATTGCGCCGTTGCCATCGGCGGTGGTTCGACCACCGGTTTGGGCAAGGCTATTGCACTGGACTGCGGCTTGCCTGTTCTGGCGATCCCGACGACCTACGCGGGCAGCGAGATGACCCCGATCTATGGCATCACCGAGGGCGGGTTGAAAAAGACCGGAAGGGATCCGCGTGTCTTGCCGCGCACGGTCATCTACGACCCGGAGTTGACGCTGACGCTTCCTGTTGCCCTCAGCGTGACGAGTGGCATGAATGCGATCGCACACGCGGCGGTAGGTCTGTACGCACGCGACGGCAACCCGGTGATGGACCTGATGGCCGAGGAAGGCATCCGCGCACTGGTCAAAGCGCTGCCGGGCATACGCAGCCGAGGCGATGACCTTGAGGCGCGCGGGGATGCACTCTATGGCGCCTGGCTGTGTGGGGCAGTGCTGGGCAACGTGGGAATGGCGCTTCACCACAAGCTATGTCACACCTTGGGGTGGCAGCTTCAACCTGCCGCACGCCGAGGTGCACACGGCGGTTCTGCCGCAGGCCGTCGCCTTCAACGCGGCGGCGGCGCCCGAAGCCATGTCGCGCATCGAGCGTGCACTCGGAGTGGAAGGTCAGTGCAGCGCTGCGGCAGGATTGTTCGACCTCGCACGAGACAACGGGGCGCCGGTGGCGCTTCGCGACATAGGCATGAAGGAGGGTGACCTGGGCCTCGCTGCGGACATTGTCGTGAGCAATCCGTACTGGAACCCGCGCGATGTTGGTGCGACACAGCGCAACGAGGTCCGACAGCTCCTGCAAAAGGCCTTCGAAGGCATCCGACCTGATTCGGCTTCTTATCTGTGAGCCGGTTCTGTTTTGCCCGGACACTCGTATCGAGATCCGCCCCACCTGCCTGACCGCGCGAGCATCGCAACATTGCAATGGAGGACTCTTGCGGCCAAGGCCGTTTGACTACCTTGAGGTGCAGCCCAGCCTTGGCGCCCAGCATCCTCGAACGACGAATCCATCACTGCCAGCGCCGCGGCACGCCCCTACTCTCCACGGCATTGGACATCGCCACCGGGCCTGGTCATCGTGGATCTCCACCGGCGCCACCGCAAGCGGCGAGCTCCTGCTGTGCCGCGGGCATTCACGTCAGCGCCTCGTCCAGCACCTCCACCCAATGCCGCACCGGCAGTCCGCTGCCGCTTTGCAGATGGGTGATGCAGCCGATGTTGGCGGACATGATCGCGCTCGGCCCGAGTGCATCCAAGTGACCCAGCTTGCGGTCGCGCAGCGGATAGGCCAGCTCCGGCTGCAGCACCGAATAGGTCCCGGCCGAGCCGCAGCACAGGTGCGATTCGCTCATCGCGACTTGGATGTCGAAGCCCAGCGCGCGCAGGCTCACCTCAACGCCGCCGCGAAGCTTCTGTCCGTGCTGCAGGGTGCAGGGCGGGTGGTAGGCGAAGACGCCCGGTGGCGCCTTCACACGGTCCTCAAGCAGGGGCACGAGACCGGGCAGCAGCTCGCTCAGGTCGCGTGTCAGCGCGCTGATGCGCGCGGCCTTCTGCGCATAGGAGGGCTCCTCGCGCAGCAGGTGGCCGTACTCGCGCACTGTGACGCCGCAGCCGGAGGCGTTCATCACGATGGCCTCGACCGCGCCGCTTTCCACATGCGGCCACCACGCATCGATGTTGGCGCGCATCTGGGCCTTGCCGCCATCCTGGTCGTTCAGGTGGAACTTCACCGCGCCGCAGCAGCCGGCGGCAGGGGCGATCACCGTCTGGATGCCCGCAGCATCGAGCACGCGCGCGGTCGCGCTGTTGATGTTGGGGGCCATCGAAGGCTGCACGCAGCCGGCGAGCATCAGCATCTTGCGCGCGTGGCTGCGCGTGGGCCACTCGCCCGGGGGCTGCGGCGCCGGCACCTTGGCCTTGAGCTTGGCCGGCAACAGGCCGCGCACCGATTGGCCCAGCTTCATCGC
This sequence comes from Variovorax sp. Soil_C_17, assembly GCF_057657265.1. NCBI lineage: Bacteria > Pseudomonadati > Pseudomonadota > Betaproteobacteria > Burkholderiales > Comamonadaceae > Variovorax > Variovorax sp. Soil_C_17. The sequence continues at coordinate 90,151 of NZ_JBDGIT010000010.1, read as the reverse complement.
GGGGCCGAAGAGCGGCGAGGGCAGCGCCTCCTTCAGCGTCCAGCGCAGCGCGCCTTCCAGCGCGGGCCGCGGCACCTTCTCGTCGACGATCCTGCGGCCGATGTCGACCAGGTGGCCGTACTGCACGCCGCTCGGGCAGGTGCTCTCGCAGTTGCGGCAGGTGAGGCAGCGGTCCAGGTGCAGCTGCGTGCTGCGCGTCGGGGCCTTGCCTTCGAGCACCTGCTTGATCAGGTAGATGCGCCCGCGCGGACCGTCGAGTTCGTCGCCGAGCAGCTGGTAGGTCGGGCAGGTGGCTGTGCAGAAGCCGCAGTGCACGCACTTGCGCAGGATGGCCTCGGCCTCCTTGCCATCGGGCGTGTCGCGGAATTCGGGGGCGAGATCGGTCTGCATGGGGTTCAGGGAAGGAGCCGTGCACGGTCGAACACGGCATGGGGATCGAATTCGCGCATCAGCGCGCCATGTATGCGCGCGAGCGGCGGGCTCAGCGCGTCGAAGCGCCGGGTCGTGCTGCCGGCAGCGGCCATGAAGAGCGTGGCATGGCCGCCGGCGCTGCGGGCTGCGGCGCGCAGGCGCTCGCCCTCGTGGGGTGCCGCTGCATACCAGCGCTGGCCGCCGTGCCATTCGATCAGCGGCGGCGCCCCCAACGCCAGCACCGGCGCGATCTGCGGCACCGACAGGCGCCAGAGCTCGCGGCCCTGGCGCGCATCGAACCAGGGCAGGCGCAGGTGGCGCGAGGCGTCCCAGCAGGCGCGGGCCGAGGCGTCATCCTGCCGCTCGCCGCCCAGGCCTTCGCAGGCGGCCGCGACCGCGGCGGCGGCGCCGCGCAGGCGCAGCCAGAGCCTGCCGCGGCCCTGCTCGTGGCTCCAGCGGCTGGCGTTGAGCGGCAGCGGCCGGCCGCCCCAGCCGTTGAGCAGTCGCAGCGCATCGGCCTGGTGGCAATCGAAAACCAGCGTGGCCTCGGCCGGCGCCGCGGGCAGCACCTTGAGGCTGACTTCGGTGATCACGCCCAGGACGCCCAGCGAGCCGGTCAGCACGCGCGACACGTCGTAGCCGGCGACGTTCTTCATGACCTGGCCGCCGAAGGCGAGCAGCTGACCGCGGCCGTTGATCAACTGCGCACCGAGCACATAGTCGCGCAGCGCGCCGACGCTGGCGCGGGCCGGGCCGCTTAGGCCGGCTGCCACCATGCCGCCGACCGTGCCGCCGGCACCGAAGCGCGGCGGCTCGAAGGGCAGGCACTGGCCCTCCGTGGTGAGCAGGGCCTCGAGCTCGGCCAGGGGCGTGCCGGCACGGACGGTCACGACCAGCTCGCTGGGCTCATAGCTGACGATGCCGGTCAGGCCCGTGGTGGGGAGCGGCTCGCCGCTCGGCGGCTCGCCATAGAAATCCTTGGTGCCGGCGCCGCGGATGCGAAGCACCGTGCGGTCGGCGGTAGCGGCGCGGATGCGCTCGGCGATGCGGCGGAGGGTGGCGTCCATGGGCTCAGAATCTCGGCAGATCGGCGTACCGCATCTGTTGTCCCGCGCGGAACACCTGCTTGCCGTACTCGGCGCAGCGCTGCAGCGTGGGAATGGTCTTGCCCGGGTTGAGCAGCCCCGCCGGGTCGAAGGCGCGCTTGACGCCGAACATCTGCTCGTTCTCCTCGGCCGTGAACTGCACGCACATGCTGTTGAGCTTCTCGACGCCCACGCCATGCTCGCCGGACACGGTGCCGCCCATGGCGACGCTGGTCTCCAGGATGTCGGCGCCGAAGAGCTCGCAGCGGTGCAGCTCGTCGGGGTCGTTGGCATCGAAGAGCACCAGCGGATGCAGGTTGCCGTCGCCCGCGTGGAACACGTTGCAGCAGCGCAGGCCGTACTTCTTCTCCATCTGCTGGATCGCCAGCAGGATGTCGGCCAGGCGCTTGCGCGGGATGGTGGAGTCCAGGCACATGTAGTCGGGGCTGATGCGGCCCGAGGCGGGGAAGGCGTTCTTGCGGCCGCTCCAGAACTTCAGGCGCTCTTCCTCGCTGGTGCTCACCGAGATCGCGGTGGCGCCCGCCGTCCGCAGCACCTCGCTCATGCGCGCGATCTCTTCTTCCACCTCTTCCGGCGTGCCGTCGGATTCGCACAGCAGGATCGCCTCGGCCTCGAGGTCGTAGCCGGCGCGCACGAAGTCCTCGACGGCGGCGGTCATGGGCTTGTCCATCATCTCCAGGCCCGCGGGGATGATGCCGGCCGCGATCACCGCGGCCACGGCGTCGCCGGCTTTGCGCACGTCGTCGAAGCTGGCCATGATGCAGCGCGCGAGCTGCGGCTTCGGCACCAGCCGGACCGTGACCTCGGTGGTGACGGCCAGCATGCCCTCGCTGCCCACCACCAGGGCCAGCAGGTCCAGGCCGGCGCAGTCCAGCGCCTCGCTGCCGAACTCGACCGGCTCGCCCTCGGCGGTGAAGCCGCGCACGCGCAGCACGTTGTGCAGCGTCAGGCCGTACTTGAGGCAATGCACGCCGCCCGAGTTCTCGGCCACGTTGCCGCCGATGGTGCAGGCGATCTGGCTGGACGGGTCGGGCGCGTAGTAGAGGTTGAAGGGCGCGGCCGCCTCGCTGATCGCGAGATTGCGCACGCCGCACTGGACGACAGCCGTGCGGCTGACCGGATCGACCTTCAGGATGTTGTTGAACTTGGCGAGCGAGAGCGTCACGCCCATCGCATGCGGCATCGCGCCGCCCGAGAGGCCCGCGCCCGCGCCGCGCGCCACCACCGGCACGCCCAGCGCGTGGCAGGCCTGGAGCACGGCCTGCACCTGTGCCTCGGTCTCGGGCAGGGCCACCACGAGCGGGCGCTGACGGTAGGCGGTGAGGCCGTCGCATTCGTAGGGCGTGGTGTCCTCGGGCTGCCAGATCAGCGCGTGGGCCGGCAGCCGGCGCTTCAGGGCTCGGACGATCCCATCCTGCCTCTGCGCGCGTCGCAACGCTTCGTACTCTGTACCGGTAGTTCGGGCATTCATCGAGGTCTCCGAAATCGAGACCTGCCATCCTCGGCGCCAGCGCTGCGCTGATCGCCCGAACTTTAGGACTTCAAAACCATGTCTGATTGATCCTTTTTCTTCATCATCTTGAAGAAATTTTGCGCGTCAGGACTGGTCCGTCTTGGGTCAGCCAGTCAGCAAACGCCGCGCATTCCCAACGCTCCAGCGTGCGCGGCCGCCAGCAGAGATAGTTCCCATTGGGGGACGGAACGGCACGCGGCGACAAGCGCGCGAGCCTTCCGCTTTCGAGCCATGCAGAGCCCATTCCCAGCCGGACAAGCGCAACACCGAACCCGCTGGCTGCCGCATCGTAGACAAGACCCAGGTCGTTGAACTGGGAACCCACATTGGGCTCCGACACCGAGATCCCGCACGCTGCGAACCAAGTACTCCATGGCTCGAGCGGGCTCCGGATGAGATGTGCGCGCCGGAATTCCTCCGCTGTATGGAAACCAACGAACGGCCCGTACTCGCTCAGATAACTGGGGCTGCAGGCCGGCGTCACCTCGTCGCCGGAGACAAGCCTCCATTCCCGATCGGGGTAGTTGCCAGCGCCAAAACGAACTTCCAGGTCAGCTTCTTCTCCCGTCACATCGAGCAGCGGAATCGACACTTGCAAAACCAGCTCGATCTCCGGATAGGCGGCCCGGAATCCCGCCAACCGGGGCATCACATAGGTACGCGCGAACGAGGGAGTCACGGCCACACGCAACTGCGTTTGCCGGCTTTCATTGTCCTTGGTGCCGGGCTGGAGTGCTGCAAGGCCGATCCGGACGTTCGCCAGATAGAGCGCGCCCTCTGACGTCAACGTGAAGTCGCCGCGTTCAAACAACTTGAACCCTACATGTGCCTCGAGTTGCCGGACTCGATGGCTGATGGCACTCGGCGTGACGCACAGCTCATCAGCGGCTCGGCCGCCGTTGCGCAGTCGAGCAAGCGCCTCGAACGTGACAAGACACTGAACTGGAGGAATGTTTCTGAACGACATGTGGGCCTCCAACATCGTGGCGAAACGAACTATCGCTTCCCGGACGGTACCATTCTCCCAACCCCTCCAGAACACGCGTGGAGCCGCGGTGGGGTCAAGCTTCGGTCGAGGACCGTTGGAGAGATCTGCGGTTACTGGGCGAACCGCACCATATACCTTTCGAACTGTTCCAGCGCCTCCCCGTGTGGCCGCTGCGGCACCAACATGCCGATCTCACCAAACGGAAGACGCTCGGGCCACGCCAGTTCGGCGAGAAGACCGGCTTCGAGCCACACTCGCACCACGCTGTGAGGCACCAACGCGAGCAGTGGCTCGTGCGAGAGCAGTTGCCACATCATCGCAGCTGAGCCTGTCACCACGCCGTAGGTCTTCATCGGCCGTTGCACGTGGGCGAAGAATGCGTCGAACGCATCCCGTGCCGCGACGGACGAGGGTGTCACGATCCAGGTGGCCGCCTGCAACTGCGCCATTGAGACGCGGCGCTTCCCGGCCAGGGGATGAGAAGGGCCAGCCACGATCGCGAAGCGATCCGGCCAGAGCGAAGTGAAGGCCCAGCCGCTGGGCACCAGGCCTGGTGCCCGGCAGAAGGTGCAGTCCACATCGCCGCTGGTGATGAGCGAAGCCTGGCGGGAAACATCGGCCTCCTGAAGATGCACGCGCACCGTCGGATATGCACGCACAAAGCCCGGGATGGCCCGACCAAGACAACGCCCGAGGGCAGCGGAGATGGCTGCTACGCGCACGACTTCGGTTGCCCCTTGCGACAGCGCCGCGGCCTGAGTCGCGACATCGTCGACAAGGCCAATGGCCCGCCGGGCGAGCGGCAGCAGCAGCTTTCCTGCCGGCGTCAGCGACATGCCCCGCGAATGCCGCAGGAACAGCGCGCACTCCAGCAGCTTTTCGAGTTCGGCCAAAGCCTGTGTGGCCGACGGTTGGGTGATGCCTACCGCTTCGGCCGCGCGCTTCACCGTCAAGGTCTCGGCCACCTTGGCGAAGACGTGAAGGTGGCGCAAGCGGGCACGGCTCAGAAGCCGGTTGCGGAGGGTGCTGGCGGAGGTTCCCATGCCGGTATTGAATTCTCCAATTGCGGATCCTTATTATTGATTGGACACCTATTTCGTCTAGGCCGACACTGGCCACATGACTCCCTTCCTAACTCGCCGGGCCGCGCTGGCAACTCTCGCGGCAGCCTTGGTGGCCGGTCCTGCCTGGTCCCAGTCCTATCCCGACAAGCCGATCACCCTGGTCGTTCCCTATCCGGCCGGAGCCTCCGTTGACCGGATCGGCCGGGCTCTGGCGGCCGAGTTGGGCAAGCGGCTGAGCCAGTCCGTCGTGGTGGACAACGTCGGCGGCGCCTCAGGCACTCTCGGCGCCAAGAAGGTCCAGCGTGCAGCGCCCGATGGCTACACGCTGCTGCTCGGCTCGGTCAACGACTTGCTGGTCGGGCCTGCGGCGCTCAAGGCCGGCTACACCCTGCGCGACTTCACGCCCATTGCCAAGCTGTCGACCAACAGCACCGTGCTGGTGGCGCATCCCAGCCTGCCGGCGAACAACGTGGACGAGCTCGCCGCCTGGGCCAAGCGCGCCAAGGAACCCTTGCTCCTCGGCGCCACGGGTGCGGCGATGATGCAGACGCTGGGGGGCACCCTCGTGGCCGACACTGCCGGCTTTGCAGTCAGCCCCGTGATCTACAAGGGCGGCGCGCCGCTTCTCAACGACCTCATCGGCGGTCAGGTGTCAGTAGGCACCATTGCGTTGACCGGCGCGCTGCCGATGATTCGCGCAGGCAAGCTGAAGGCCTTGGGCGTGATCTCGGAGCAACGCGACCCAACAGCACCTGAAATTCCCACCGTCAATGAGGGCAAGACCGTGCGCGGCGTGCAGGCCGATCTCTGGACAGGCCTGTTCGCGCCGGTGAACCTGCCGGTGCCGGTGGTTGCGCGTTTGGCTGCGGCCGTGCGGGACATCCTGGCCGATGCCAAGTACCGTGAGGCCGAGTTCAAGGCCGGCAGCATTGCCTCAGAGCCAAGCAGCCCGCAGGACTTCCAACAGTACCTGGTCAAGGAAGAGATGCGCCTGAAACCGCGCCTGGCCACCATCAAAGTCGAGTGATGGGCGACATCCATTCCCGGCCGCTGCATCGCACGCTGATCGCAGGCGGCGTGGAGATCCACCATATCGAGGAAGGCGTCGGTCAGCCCCTGGTTTTCGTGCACGGGGGCATGGGGGATTGGTCCTCATGGGCCCCTCAGTGGGCAGAGTTCACCCCGTATTTCCGCTGCATCAGCTACAGCCGCCGCTACAGCAGCCCCAACCGAAACACCATCGATAGCCGCAGCCATTCCGCGGTGGCCGAAGCGCAGGATCTCGGCGCCCTGCTCTCACAGTGGCAAGCAGCGCCAGCGATTCTGGTCGGGACCTCCTATGGCGCCCTCACGGCGTTGCAGTTGGCCCTGACACAACCCAACAAGGTCCGCGCGCTGGCCCTTACCGAGCCGCCTATCCTGCCCCTCGCGGATCGCAGCGAGGGTGGACGCGCGGCGCGGCTGGGCTTCCTGCGCCAGGTCTGGGCTCCCGCGGCCGACGCCTTCGCGAGCGGACAGCCCGAGCACGGCGTGCGGCTACTCACCGACGGCATCAACGGTACTGGCCCAGGCGAGGCCAGCACGCCTGCGGGGCGGGAGCGCAGGCTGCGCAACGCGGAAGCCATGCGGGCCTTGCTGCTTTCTTCCGACCCCTTTCCCGCAGTGGACGAGGACGCTCTGCAGCGGATGACCATCCCGACTCTGCTGCTGCACGGAGCCCGCACGCAGAATGTCCACCGCGCCACCACGCTGGCGCTGTCCCGCCTTCTGCCGGGTGCGCAGTTGATGCAGGTGGCCGACAGCGGCCATGGCGTGCATCGCGACAATCCCGAGGCCTTCAACCGCATCGTGCTGGACTTCCTGGGAAAGAACCTTTGAGTCGACGAGCGTCAGAAGGTCGATCTTCAATAATGCACTTTGCTATCGAACAGCCCGACGAATAGCTGCACGATGTCGATGATCGACACCCCTCGGCCTGCAGAGCGCACGCAAAGCCGCTTGTATGCAGCGTTTCGTTGAGGTGCTGTCCTGGCGCTTCGAGCCGCGCATGGTGCAGCGCGGGCCGAAATTGGGGAAGACGTGCGACCTTCGCGAGCTGACCGAACCGCGGTCCTGGAAGGTGATCTCGCGGCTCGAGCAGGCGGCAGGCGTAGCGGACGCCAACTTTGGAGGCATACGACGCAGTTCGACCCGCAGCAGTCAAAATTTCGCGTCACACTGTCGCAGGTCAGGTCGCCACCTTTGGCGCCTTTCGTCCGGCGAACATTAGACCAGCTGCCCGAAAGCCGCCGTCGACGTTGAGCGTGTGACCTTGGACATAGCGCGCCTCGTCGGAGCAAAGGAAGACTGCGGCGTCACCGATCTCCTCGGGCGTACCGTAGCGGACCATCGGGATGAGGTAGTTGTAGGCCGCTCGCGTGGCAGCATCGTGGGCGGTGGCGGCCATCTCTGTTTCGATGGCACCCGGGGCAATGTTGTTCACATTGATGCCGTATTCCGACAGCTCCACCGCCATCACCTTCGTCAGCAATTCGAGGCCGGCCTTGGCAGCGCCGTAGGCAGCCCGTCCGTTCCCGCCACGCTGGCCAGACAACGACGCGATGTTGATGATCTTGCCGCCATCGCCCTGGGCAACCATCTGCGTTGCGCAGCTCTGCGCCACGATGAATGCACCCGTGAGGTTGATGGCGATCGTGCGGTTCCAGTTCTCCAGCGTCGTCTCGAGGAACGGCGTATTGCCGCCGATGCCGGCATTGTTGATAAGAATATCCAGTCGCCCCAAATGGGCGACCAGGTCCTTGAGCAGCGTCTGGACAGAACTGGCGTCGGCGACGTCGACTGCGAAGCCGTGAGCTTGCGCACCACCCTCTCTGAGTTTGGCTACCGCCGCGTTGGCGCCCTGCAGGTTGATGTCGGCGATGGCGATGGTCGCGCCTTGGCGCGCCAATGCCGTGGCGATCGCGAAACCGATGCCGCGCGCGCCGCCAGTAATCAGCGCGACTTGTCCTTGAAGTCTCATTGCTATTCCTCTAAGGGTTGATGTGGTCTGATCACCGCTTGTCCCGGACCGCCGCGAAGAAGTCGGGCGCGCCGGTTTGGCCGCCCTTCAAGGCGATTTCCAAGCCGTCGATCGCCGGGTCCGTGGAGTGCGCGCGGCACAGCGGGACGCCCGGAGCGAGCGGCGCAATCGCTGTGAGCGCGTCAATCCCGATGCGAGAAGCGGCATGGCTGGATGTGTCTCCGCCGGAAATCACGACCCTGCGCAATCCCGCCCGTCGAACCAGGACGTTGAGGATGTCCCCCAGCGCAGCCCCGAGTCGGTCGTTTACTTCGCCGATCGGCAGGCCGCTGGCGGCTACTGCCGCGCGGAAAGCGGCGACCCGGGGATCATCTGGTCCGGCTGCGGTGTGAACAAGCGGATCGAGGCCAGCCTCTAGAGCGACGAGAGCGGCCTGCGTCACTCTTGCAATTTCGGTGGAAAAGCCCTCCTCGTCGACGGCCAGCGTCGCATCCAGATGAATCAGCTCGAAACCTTGCTCCTGGGCCTGGCTGATCTGCACTGCGGTGATGGGAGACACCGAACCCGACACGGCGGCAATTCGCTCCACCGCGGCGCACCTGGTTGCGGCCGCGTCCGCAGGCAATAGCCCTGCCGCCCGCCAGTAGGCCACCAGCGCTTGCTCGACGCCCTGTGATCCGAGGGCGAACTGTCGCGGAGCGCCACGCTCCCAGATGAGGCGACCCGCCTCGCGCAGGGTCTCTCCATCCAGCACATCAAGCGAGATGATGGCGGCGCCGCGCTCCATCTCCTGCCTGAGCAAGTCATCGGCACCCCCGCGCTTCATGGTCGCAAAGTCGACCAGACCCACTCGCAAGCTCGTTTGATCTGCCAGATGCCGTGCCAAGTCGGCCTCGTGCATCGGGGTTGTCGGGTGGACTGACATCGTCGGATGGCGATCGAGCCGGTAGCCGACCCCATTGGCATGCGCGAACAGGTTTCCGAACGCCTGGAAGCGTCCCATGCCCGGATCAGATACCACCAGCGGGATCCAGCCTGGATACTCTCGTTGGCCAATCTCGGCAGCGCGGCCGATGCTTCCGATGTGCGGCGATGAGTCGAATGTAGAGCACACCTTGTAGTGAATGACAGAGGCACCGACCTGTCCGAGTAGAAGGAAGATCGGCGGCAGGTGCGAGTCCATCCACTCAGGCGGGCGCGAGCGCGCGACGCCCGCGATTCCGATCGCTCGATAGTCGGCAAATCGAGCAAGTCGCTCGGGGGTCGGCGCATCGAGGAAGAGGATCGTCTCCAATCCCGCGAAAGCCAGTACCTCCATCGCCGCCGAGGAGCCGGTGAAATCGTCGCCGTAGAAGGCGACCAAGGGCCCGTCGGGGAGTGGGCGAACTGACGTCATGCGGCCGCCTTCATTGCGGTCCGCAGCGCGGGATGGGTACGCGCGTATTCCGCCTGCGGCGTACCTTGCAAGGCGGCTTCCCAGGCTTGGCGCAAGGCGTTCACGCCGGCACCAGGGCCGTCCGGATGCGCCAGGATGCCGCCGCCGGCTGTCACGATCAGGTCTGTCGAGTTCAGAGCCGCGTACGTAGCCGGCGCCTGCTTGACACCTTGGCCCGAAGAGAACACCGGCATGACCGTGCACGGCTTGGACTGAAACATGGGCGTTTGGCAGGACTGCGCTGCCTCGATGACACTCGCGTCCGGTTCAGAGAACTTGTTCGCCAGGCCGTTAACGTGCATGTGGTCTGCCCCAGCCAGGCGCCAGAGCTTGCTCCACGCAACGAAAGACCAACCGAGCATGGGATGCCGCGAAAGGTAGCCCCATCCATTGCGGTGCGCGTGGATCGGCAACTGCGAGAACTTGGCGAGCTCGATCATCCCGGCCAGCCCGACGGAATTGATGCTCGCCATGAGGCAGGTGGCGCCATGCTTGAGTAGCACGTCGTGCCGGCGCTTCATTTCCTCGACGTCCCCCGTGAGGTTGAACGCGTACATCGGCTTCTTACCTGTGCGGTCCGCGCAGGCGTTGATCTCGCGCATCACCGCGGCCACACGCTCTTCGAACGGGCAGTTGGGTCCGTCCGCTTGGAGTTCGTCGTCCTTAATGAAGTCGATCCCGGCCGAGCACAACAACGCCACCAACGCGGCCGTTTCCTCGGCGGAAAAACCGACGCTCGGCTTGATGATGGTGCCAATCAGCGGCCTATCGTGCACACCAGCCAGGCGCCTCGTGCCTTCCGCTCCGAATTTGGGTCCCGAGTACGCTTGCGCGAAAGGCTCGGGCAATCGAATGTCCAGAATGCGAAGGCCGCTCACCTGACGAAGCTCGAACAGATTGCCGGCGACCGTCGCCATAAGATTCGGCAGCGACGGACCAAGCGTTGCTAGCGGCCAAGACAAGGTCAACTTCGCGCGGACAAGCCGCTCTTTCTCGGGCGTTGATTTCGAGGTCGGCAGGGAACGCTCGCCGAAGATCTCTTCGAGAACCTCCAGCTTGACGACGCGCGCAGCCGCGCGCTCACGCAGTTCGGGACTCTCGCCTGGCACGGGGACGAATGTGCCGCTCGATTGCTCGCCTGCGATGGTTTCCGCCGCCAATGCCGGGTCGTCCGGCGTCTCAAGAAGATAGTCGGCCTCGATACGGTGTTGCTGCATGAAGAATCCCAAAAGTGAAACCCGGTGTTCCGAAGGGCAGAAAGGGGAATGCCGTTAGTGCTGCGCCGATCACCTATGTACCAATCTGCCACCGGTCACTGGCATTGCATCGCCGCGGGGCGTGCGCATCCGAGGCAGGCCGCAAGCCAAGCAACTCGATGCTGCGCTCGCGCAGCAACTCCGAGCCGCTCTTCTGGGCGCGCTGCAGGCACTCGTCGATGTAGGCCCTATCGCTTTGCAGGCGCGACAAGTCCACCCACCAACCCATGCCGGCCATGAGCCACTTGAAGTCGACCAGATTGAGAAAGATGTCGCCTCTCTCCAGGCCGTTGGTGTCTGCTGTGTTCACGCGTTACGCTCCTTAGCCCAGGGGACATGAAGCCTATCGCTTTCGGACTTCATGTTGTCTTCTCTGTACAACCAGACCTTTGCTCTGCAAACCCGGTTGACCCAAATCCTATTACCAGCTCGACAAGCGCTTCTTGCTGTTCTCATGTGAAGTCTAGGAGGGAAGTGCACGTCATACACTCGATTTCTTCGGCTTGTCGTGTGAGTTTTCTTCGCAAGCCCAACGCTGTCGTCTAGCAAGCGGGCAAGGAGACAGATTCAAGCTCGCGCCCGCTGCCGACCTTCGGCGTCGTAGCGAACAGTCACTGCGATGGGCGCGTGGGCTGCATCCGGGTCGTAACCTCCCAAGGCACGCCGCCACTCAGGTGACTTATGTACAGCCAGCCTAGGCATATCGCACCGACGGCAACGCTCAAGGTGGTGAGCGAGTTTCGAAGACCGATCTGCTGGGAGACGGGACCAATGACAAGCGGCCCGGCGAGAAGACCCACGTAGGCCATTCGTGTCGTTAACGCGAGCCCCTGCGACACCGGCAGCCCTGCATCGCGGGAAAGTCGGCCTGCCGAAGAAAAAAGTAGGGGGATGAAGTTGGATAAACCAACACCAGAAATCCAGAACCCGGCAACGACGAATGTCGGCACGCTAACCGTCAAGCTGAAAGCAAGGCCGGAGATACAGATAACACCACTCGCCGCCACCACGGCCTGGTGCGGGCAAGCATCTCTCACCCTATCTCCACAAAGTCGACCGACCGACATGCCGACGGCAAAGGCTGCATAGCCGAAGCCGACCCACGACGCTGGGGCCTTGACAACTTCCCTCATGTAGACCGCGGCCCAGTCATAAAACGCACCCTCGACGGCCAACGCAGCGAAAGCCAACGCCCCAAAAAGCCGCAGACGGCTTCTAGCCCGGGGATGCTCTTCGATCTTGACTACCTCTGAGGCTTCGGCCTTTCCGGCCGACTCGAGTGGCTCGTTCTGAAGATGCGGAGCACAGATCAGCAGTACGACGAGAACCAGAGCAGCGACCACCCAGAAGCTGGACGAGATCGGAAGCCCGGATGCCGACCATGCACTCGCTAACAATGAGCCCAGCAAGCCACCAACACTGAAGCTTGCGTGGAGCGATCCAATCATCGACCGATTGGCCTGCTTTTCCAGGTAGGAGCCCTGGGAGTTCGCGGCAACATCGTTCGCAGCCGTGGCGATACCGTAGACAAGCAAGAGCGGCAGCAACGCGTAGTAGTTGGGAACCAGCAGAATCGGAGCGGCAGAAGCCGCCATGATAATTCCGCTCTTCACGGATGCACTGCCACTGCCCTCGTTGGCAATCCATCTACCGGCCTGAGCCATCGTCAGGATGCCTCCTAACGCAACCGCCGCCATCGCAACGGCCAAGATGCCGTCTGAGATGCCGAACCTGGCCTTGAGGGCCGGCATGGAAACGCCCCAGGTGGCGTAGAGGACTCCATTGCTGAACAGCACTGCCATCGTGGCAAACTGTGCTCTAGAGACCTGCGGCTGCATCTGTGTCACCAAGGGTTTCACCGGTAGAACGCTTCAAGCGCCACAGAAGTGGCCCATCATGGCGTCATAGCCGCCCCGCACCCTCGCCCACCCCTTGTTCCATTTAAGTCCCATGGCGAACAACGGCACCGGTCATTGCATCTCGGATCTCCGTGGGTTTGCCCAACCTACCGATCGGCGCCCTCAAGACGCCATCGAGGTTTGATCCTCCGAACTGCCGTTCAACTTCGCAAACGGTCTTCGCCGGAGCGGACCCGTGAAGATTTGCGCTCGTAGACACGATCGCCTTCCCAAATGCCAGACAGAGCGCCGCCGTACCACTGTGTGACGTCACCCGAACCGCAATCCCGGTATGGGCCCCAACGATCGCGGCCGGCGCGCAGGGCCTTCTGGGGAGAACCCACGTCACCGGCCCCGGCCACGTCGCGCGCACCTCATCCAACCGCGTTGGAGACAGCGACGACCACTCAACAAACGGATCCAATTGCTTCTCAGTTGCCGCAACGAGAAGGAATCCTTGTGCTGAATCGCGCTGCTTCAGTCGAGACAGGCGACCGACGGCGACCTCATCAAATGGATCGCATCCTAGACCAAAGACTGCCTCGGTCGGATAGGCCAGCAAACCGCCCTTGCGAAGCAGATTCGCCGCCGCGTCGATGTTCGCAAGAGTGAATGTGCGTATCATGAAAGTGCCGGCACAAGGGCGATGACCGCTGTTTGGCCGCGAATCACACCATGGCGTTGGTTCACCACTTGCCTAGCCTAGACGGCCGTCACGTCGGCCTCGCGCAAAGACAGCTCTACGACCTGGAGGCCGAATCTGCTTTGCCGAGAGCTAAAAAAGTCCTTCAGCCGATTCTCGTGCACTGGTATCACGCGTTTGATATCGCCGCCTACGCGACATAGCATCTCATCGGAAGTCATCACAAGGTTGGTCTGACTGCCGGTGGCGAATCCGACCGGAATATAGAAGGGATCTGCCTCATCGCCACCATGAAGATTCTCGTGCTTGTAGACCAAGTCTCCCGCCAGCACCCAGGTGTCTCCAGACTCCCCGTCTCCGCTGTTGCGAACGACCACGTACTGAGAGCCAGCGGTGTGCGTGTCGAATGCCGGGTGCAAATCGACGTGGGGAATGACGTTTTCCCGGGCCCCATCCACCGTAACCAGACGCCCCTCACGCGCTAGATCGACGAGCCGTAGGATGTCGCTAGGATCGACACCACCCATAAGCGAGCGGAACTTGCGGCTGAGTGCCATGGTCTTGACCCAGCTGGCAAGCTCCCGCTCCTGGATAAAGAAGGTGGCGTTGGGAAAGAGATCGATCCCGCCCATATGGTCGAAATGCGCATGTGTGATAAAAACATGCGTAACGTCCTTGGGAGCCACGCCACATTCCGAGAGAACTTCTTGAGGCGAGTGCCAGTTGGACACACCGATCTGTTCGGCGAAAGACTTCTTGTAGTCGACGTTGTTGTGCCCGACATCGACCATGGCAACTACGCCATCGCCTTTCAGTAGCACGTAGCAGAACGGAAGCCTCGTTGTGCCGCTATTGTGCGACCCGTAGAGTGTGGCGCTCCACGGATGCTGCTCGACGCACGCATATTCGAGAACCCAGATCGAGTACATGCACATGCCTACTAACTCCTGTTTGTTCACCGTTTAACCAGCCAGCCAATCTCATGCAGCGAAGGATTGGCCCCGCAACAGTGCCCTAGATTGAGGACGCTCAGTCCAGGCAATGCCGCTGTCGCCCTGTTCAGTTCGCTCCACCCGCGCCGCAATTGAGCAAGAGGCTTGCCGGCTTCGACGCCCCTTTGCACGCCGGTATTTCGCGTCGACGAGACTGCGAGACCAATCAGCTGGGCCGCGTGCTCGATGTGCTGGTGAAAATGCTTGGCGTTCGGCGGAACATGAACCGCACGCAAGAGATCGACTGCCTCGGCGTGCAATGAGTACGCCGAACAAATCAACGCCTCTGCGGACGATTTATCCCGTAGCCCTGCCGTCGCTGCCAGCAGCGCTGCCGACATCTGCGCCGCCGTACCCACCAGAGCATCGAAGGCCGACCTAACGGCTACTGCGTAGCTGGCCGGTGCTTCTTCGTTCGACGAAGTGCGCACCAGCACGGACCTTGATCCGAGATAGTGGTCCAGCTCTGCAACCTTATGCACTGGCGTCCGCTACCGGCGCGGACGCGGGAATCAACTCGCGTCGCTTGAGTTCAGCCCACAGCGCCGCAGGCACGACAGCGGATGTAGCATCCACGTTCTGCCGAACCTCCTCCCCACTGCGTGCTCCCTGGACCACACACGCGACCGCCGGGTGGTCATAGACGAATCGCAGCGCCAACGACGAAAGGCTGACTTCAAACTGTTTGCAGACGTCCCCGAGCGCCTTGACTCTCTGGATGACCGCTGCTGGCGCGTTCTGGTAGTCATAGGTTCCAACTGCTCCCCCCGCGAGAATTCCGGAATTGAACACGCCTGCGGCTATTACCGACACATTGCGACGCAGCAATTCCGGAAAGTCTTGCTCCAGGGGGCCATGATTCAGCAGCGTGTAGCGCCCCGCGATCATGGAGCAGTCGAGGCGAAATTCTCGGGCCACGCCGAGCACGGAAGCTGTCTCGTTGACGCCTAGTCCAATGGCGTCGACGGCCCCACTGCTACGCAGCGAGTCGAGCGCCTTATAGCCGCTTTGGCGAAGCTGATCCCAGTAGAACTCGCTCTGATCACCGTGCCACGCAGTGCCGACGTCGTGCACGAACAGAACGTCGATATGGTCGAGGCCCAGTCGTTGCTGGCTGTCCTCGAACGATCTCATGATCCCGTCGTAGGTATAGTCGTACTGATCGAGGAACGGAAGACAGTTCTGCCATTCGATGCCATAGACGGTCTCGACCTTCTTTACCCGGCTGGCAGGCTTCAAAACGCGACCTACTTTTGTGCTGACTTTGACTTGATCACGCAGACCGTGCGTTCGCAGCGCGTGGCCGAGGAAGTGCTCGGACAGGCCCAGCCCATACATCGGCGCACAGTCGAAATAGCGAATCCCGCGAGTGAAGGCTTCGAGTACTACACGTTCAAACTTTTCGTAACTGGCAGGTTCACCGAAGCCGCTCAATGGCACGGTGCCGAAGCCAAGCCGGGTTACTTCTGCCGTGGTCGCGCCCAGGCGGCGCGTTCCGAGGAATGCCATCGTTGTCTCCATTCGATAGTCTGCTCGCGTGAGCAGAGTTGTTTCCTAAAATAGCACTGCTCTCACAATAGCTCGATCGTAGGCGTGCCTCGCGGACGAACCAAACGACAATTTGGCAGAGGGATGTGAGCAAAGATCACCGCGGTGTGAGTGCCGTGCGGCTCGCAAGTCCCGGCGAGCAGCCGAGCGGCGGCTTGGAAATCTCGGGCGTAGGAGCGGCCTACAGGAGCTGACCGGGCCGGTGAAATACGAACATCGGGATTCACCTCGACTCAGGCAGCCATGTCGAGCATCACCTGCTGTGACGCCTCTTCCCGCGCAAGCGACCCGCTGACACGGCCGTCCTTGAAGATGACGATCCGGTCGCAAACCTCCAGAATCTCAGGCGCTTCCGAAGACACGATCAGCACGGCGCCGCCGCTCACAGCGAACTCACGCAGCAATGCATAGATCTCCTGCTTCGCTCCTTCGTCGATGCCGCGCGTCGGCTCGTCGCAGATCAGCAGCTTGGGATGAGAGGCCAAACATCGGGCGAAGACGACCTTCTGCTGATTGCCGCCACTCAGATTCTCCACCGCCAAGCTGAGCGACGCGGCCTTGACGCGTAGCTTCGTGCTCATCTCGGAGACAATGCGTTCCTCGCGGCGCCGCTCGATCAGCCCGAATGTCGACAATGATCGCAGCGTCGACAGACTGATGTTGTGGCGAATTGAAGCGCTTAGTACCAGGCCGGACTCCTTCCTGTCTTCGGAGATCATGGCGATCCCCCGACGGATCGATTCACCTGGTCTTCCTGCCGGCAGAACCTTCCCACAGAACTCAACACTGCCCGCCGACGGGTTTCTCAGCCCGTAAACGCTCTCGAGGAACTCCGTCCGCCCCGACCCGAGCAAGCCATAGATCCCAGCGATCTCGCCAGCACCCACATCGACCGACACGTTCTCGAAGCTTCCGTCAAGCGAGAGCTTCGTCGTTCGGAGCATCGCAGATTCTGTCCGCTGCGCTGAAGTGGCTATTCGATTGGAGACATCGTGGCCGAGAATGGCCGTGACCAACTTCCGTCGGTCGATGTCAGCGATACGCCCGGTCTCAACGCACCGTCCATCCCTGAATACAGTGTATTCGTCGGCGATCTCGAAGATCTCGGTCAACCGATGAGACACATAGATGACGGAGGACCCATGTGCCGTGACGCTACGAATGGCGTCGAACAGAACCTGCGCTTCGTGCTCGCCGATTGCCGACGTCGGCTCATCCATGATCACGACGTCGGCGTTATGACTCAAGGCCTTCGCAATCTCCACCAGCTGGATCTTGGCCAGGCTTAGATCGGCCATGCGCGCACCTGCCGGCACATCAAAGCGGAGCCGGTCGAGCAATGCCTGCGCGTCGGCGCGCATTTGGGCGAAGTCGACGAAGAGTCCGGCGCGCCGAGGCTCACGACCAAGGTAGAGGTTCTCGGCCACCGTCATTTCCGGGACGGGTGCCAGCTCTTGAGTGATGATCGCGATGCCGCTTCTTAGAGCATCGGCCGCGGAGTGGAAATCAACCTCGTGACCTTTCAATCGGATCGTGCCTGCATCGCGCCGCAACAAGCCCATCACGATGTTCAGGAAGGTGGACTTGCCTGCTCCATTGCCACCACACAGAGCATGCACGTTACCAGGACGCACGAGCAACCGCCCGTCTAGCAGCGCCGGCACGCCATTGAACGACTTCGCGACCCCTACCGCTTCCAGAAGGAACCCGGATGCAGCCTTCTCGGACTCGGACATTGGTCGCCTCGCCTTATTCGAATCCAACGACTGGGTGAGGCACGTAGGGCTGCTCGAGGGCCGAGACCTCATCGGCAGTGAGTTCCAGGTCGAGCGCCGCCACGGCATCGTCCAGATGCTCCAACTTGGACGCTCCAATGATCGGACTTGTGATAGCACTTTGGCGCAGCACCCAGCTCATCGCGACTTGCGCGCGAGACACCCCCCGGTGCTGGGCAATGGCTGCGACGGTCTCGACAATTGTTTTGTCGCATTCGTCGGTCTTCCCGTACATGCGCTTGCCTGGTTCGTCAGTCTGCGTCCGGTAAGTGCTCTCGTTCCAGTCTCGGGTCAGACGGCCGCGCGCCAGAGGACTCCACGCCATGACCCCGATCCCCTCGGACTGGCACAGCGGCAGCATCTCGCGTTCTTCTTCACGGTTGAGCAGACTCACATGATCCTGCATGGAAATAAACCGCGTCCAACCGTGCCGGTCGGCGATGTACAAGGCCTTCAGGAACTGCCAGGCGAACATCGATGAGGCACCAATGTAGCGGGCCTTGCCCGCCTTGACGACATCGTGGAGTGCTTCGAGCGTTTCCTCGATCGGCGTCTTGTAGTCCCAACGATGAATCTGGTAGAGATCAATGTAGTCGACGCCCAGCCTCAGAAGGCTAGTGTCGATCTCCGACATGATCGCCTTGCGTGACAAGCCACCTATGTTGGGTGCATGTCGCGAAGGGAAAGCAACCTTGGTAGCGATGACAACCTCGTCGCGGGGTGCCATCTCTCGAAGTGCCCTTCCGACAATCTCCTCCGACGATCCGTCCGAGTACGCGTTGGCGGTGTCAAAGAAGTTGATGCCCCTTTCAAGTGCAGCGCGGATCAACGGCCTGCTTTGCCCTTCGTCAAGCGTCCAGGGATGAGCGCCGCGATCGGGTGCCCCAAAGCCCATGCACCCCAAGCAGATCCGAGAAACCTCTAAGCCAGATCGGCCAAGTTTCACGTATTTCATGAGTCCTCCCCTCAAACCGGTGCGTTCTCGGGCAACAGACCTCGAGTTTTCAAGTCGCCCCAGAACTTCTGTGGAATCGGCTGCTTCAGTGCATCCAGGTTCTGATCGATCTGCGTACGGCTCAACGCGCCAACCACTACCGTGGCGACAGCCGGATGACGGCAGACGAACTGCAGAGCCGCTGCGGCCAACCCAACACCGTGGTCGGCGCACACCGCCTCGATCCTCTGCACTCGCTCGATGACCGAGCTTGGAGCCGCTTGGTAGTCATACGTTCGGGTCGCCGCAGGACCGCGGCTACCCTCCGCAAGAATGCCCGAGTTGAAGATGCCGCCCGCAATGATTGCAATGCCGCGTCGCGCGCACTCCGGAAAGAAGGTCTGCAGTGGCTCGTGGTTGAGCAGCGTGTAGCGGCCCGCCACAAGTGAACAGTCGAGCTTGAACTCGTCCGAGATTGCCAGGACAGAGGCCGTCTCGTTGACGCCAAGCCCGATGGCCTTTACGGAGCCTGTGCTCCGCAGTTCGTCGAGTGCCTTGAATCCAGAGTCGCGCAACTGTTTCAGGTAGCGCGGGTACTCATTCCGGAACCAAACCTCACCGATGTCGTGCACCAGCAGCACGTCAATCTGGTCAACACCGATCCGCTGCTGGCTATCCTCGAACGATCGCATGACGCCGTCATAGGTGTAGTCGTATTCGTCAACGAATGGCAGCGGGTCGACCCAATTGATCGCGTAGAGCGTCTCGGCGCGCGCAGACCGGCTGGCAGGCTTGAGCACACGTCCGACCTTGGTACTGAGCACGACGTTGTCTCGAAGCCCATGGACCCGCAAGATGTGACCGAGCGAGTGCTCGGACTTGCCGAGCCCGTACAGCGGGGCTGTGTCGAAGTAGCGCACGCCCCGTTCGTAGGCGGCTAGAACGATCTCTTCAAACTGGGCGAAGGAGACGGGGACACCACAGCCACCGAGTGGAGATGTCCCCAAGCCCACCGATGTGACTTCGACTCCTGGGGCCAGGCGCTTCGAGGCAAGCGTGTTCATGCTCAGCAGATCTCCCAAACAGCTCAGTTCATGTACTTGCCGACGTTGCTCTTATCGAGCATCAGCCAGGGCACCGTGTAGAGCTTCGCAGTGCCACCCTCCCACGTCATGAGGTCCTTCCAGACCTCCGACTGAGGCTGGTAGGAGGTGCCAACCAGGGCTCGCAGCGCCAAGTCCAGCGCACCCTGACCCTCGGCACGCGCGTACTTGTAAAGCGTCATGGCCATGCTCCCGTCGGCCACCGCTCGCTTGCCGTCGGGGATGCCGTCGATCGCAATGACGGGTACCTTGGACAGGTCAACCCGCTTGGCTTTCAGCGCCTCGATGGCACCGAGCGCCATCTCGTCGTTTTCAGCCAGCACACCGTTGATCTGACCTGGATGTGCGGAGAGCCAGTTCTCCATCAGAGCTTGTCCCTCGGCGCGGCTCCAGTTGCCCGACTTCTGGACGAGCAGCTTCAGCCCAGGCGACGCCTTAAGGCCGGCGTCAACTCCGCGGCGCCGCTCGATCTGCGCCGACTGCCCGATCGGACCTTCCAGCAGCGCGACGTTGCCCTTTCCGCCAAGACGCTTCGCGAGCTCAACCGCGATCAGGCGCCCGCCCTCCACGTCGTCCACGATAATGGATGAGGTCAGCTTCGTGGACTTCGTCTTCAGGGCCGAGCCGATGACCGGAATGCCAGCCGCAACGGCCTTGTCGATCGGGGGCGCCGACGCATCGAGGTCGAACGGAGCGATCACGATCGCGTCAAACTTCTGCGTAATCATGCTGTCGACCTGGTTGGCCTGCACAAGCGGATCAAACTTGCCGTCAAAGATGACGAGCTTGACTCGGCCGCTCTTCACCCAGGGGTGGTTCTTCATTTCGGAAGTCCACGTGTGCATGTATTCGGCCGCTTCACCGAAAGAGGCAGCGCCTATGGTGTAAACCTTGTCGGCCGCTTGGGCGAGGCCAGCAGCCGCGCTCACGGTCAACATCGCGAGCGACTTCAAAATGGTTCGACGAAACGTGCTTTTCATAGTGGTCTCCGGACTGGTTATTTGCGAGTGCGGTCGACAGCAACCGCGATGACGATGATCAGCCCCTTCAAGAGCTGCTGGTAATAGGAGGACACTCCCAACAAATCCATACCGTTATTGATGGTCCCGATGATGAGCGCACCGACGAGCGTTCCGACCAGCGATCCTCGGCCGCCTGCCAGACTGGCTCCGCCGATAACCACCGCTGCAATTGCATCGAGCTCATAGCCCACGCCGGCTTGAGGAAGCGCGGCCGTGGTTCGCGCGGTCAGGATGAGGCCGGCGAGTGCAGCGAGCACACCGCAAGCGACGTATGACGATGCGATGATCAGGCGCGTCGGCACGCCACACGTGCGCGCCGCCTTCTCGCTACCTCCCACGGCATAGATGTACCGCCCCCAAGTGGTTGCTTTGAGCGCGATGTACGACAGCGCGAAGACGATCACGAGGACGAGCACAGGTACAGGGATGCCAACGACATCACCAGCACCTAGCCAGCGAAAGTCCGGCGACAAGTTCGGAATCGGCCGGCCGTCTGAGTAAATCAGCGTCATTCCACGCGCCATGCTCAGCATGCCGAGCGTCGCAACGAACGCCGGAAGACCAAGGCCGGCGACAAGCACTCCGTTGAGTGCGCCCAGAACAGCGCCGGCGAGCAATCCGATCGTGCACGCAATCGGAACAGTTTGCAGGATGGAGCCAGCCTCAACGCTTCCGGCGAACCAGCCCGCATGCAACGTGGACGACGTGACGAGGCTTCCAACCACCATGCCGCACAGCGCCATGACGGAACCGACCGAGAGATCGATTCCCCCCGCGAGGATGACAAACGTGACTCCAATGGCCAAGATCGCATTGATCGATGACTGCCGCAATAGGTTGCGCCAGTTGTCCACCGTCATGAAGTATTCGCTCGAAACTGCGAAAGCGACGCAGATCACCAAGAACACCGCGACAATCCCGAACGATCGAATTACGGGCAGCAGTGCGATCGGCACCTGAGGACGATAACTTGCAGTGGTTGTCATTGGCTGCACGCGTCTTGTCTCCTGAGTAGGGGCTCGGTTCTGCGGTCAGTGTAGAAGCCGGTCCATTGAGCCACAAACGATTTTTGTGTTGAGGCCTGTGATTTAAAGTCAAAGGCGTCTGACTAGTTCCACCTGGTGCGAAGCTCAGTCTCGTTCGCTCTCAGGTGCCAGCGCACTTCGGCATCCGGCAGATGCCGCTCGAATTGAGTGAATGCTCCGACAGGCTTCTCAATCCACCTGTGCAATTCGCAGCAGGTTGGTTGATCCAGGTGTGCCGAACGGCATGCCAGCGGCAATCACGATACTCTGGCCACGTTGCGCAAAGCCGAGCTTGAGCGCTGTCTGACGAGCCACCTCGGTCATCTCGTCAACACCCATCACGTCGTGGCATAGAACAGGATTCACGCCCCAGGCGAGCGCAAGTTGCCGCGCCGTTGCCCGCTTCGGCGTCATGCCAATGATCGGCGCGCGCGGGCGCTCGCGCGCCATACGAAATGCCGACGATCCAGTACCCGTGTAGGCAACCACCGAGGCCACATCCAGGAGCCCCGCAACCGACCTCGCAGCCCATCCGATAGCATCAGCCGTATCAGCCGTATCGACCGGAGGCGGGGTATGCGACGCCTCGATGGCGTCGCGGTAGTGCGGGTCCGCCTCCGTGCGAGCGATGATTCGATTCATCATCGCAACGGATTCCACTGGGTATCTGCCTGATGCTGATTCAGCTGAGAGCATCACTGCGTCGGCACCGTCGTAGATTGCTGTCGCGACGTCCGAGGCCTCTGCTCGCGTGGGAACCGGTAACGTGACCATGGACTCGAGCATCTGTGTCGCGACGATCACTGGCTTGCCCAACTTTCGGCAGGCGCGCACGATGAACTTCTGGATGGCCGGAACCTGCTCTGCAAGCATCTCTACCCCGAGATCGCCTCGCGCGACCATCACGGCATCCGCTTGTGCCAAGATGCCATTCAGCGTTTCGATGGCCGCTGGCTTCTCGATCTTCGCGACGATTGCCGCTCGACCTTGAACGATCGCCTTCACCTCGGCGATGTCGTCCGGGCACTGTACGAATGACAGGGCCACCCAATCCACGCCCAAGCTTAGCCCGTACTGCAGGTCCTCGTGATCCTTCTTCGTCAGCGCTGATAGCGGCAGCACGACACCTGGAACATTCACCCCCTTCCGATTCGAGAGCTTGCCTCCAGTGATGACCCGCGTGTCTGCAAAATCTGGACCGCACCGCTCCACCTTCAGACGCAGCCGTCCGTCGTCAAGGAGCAACTCGGCCCCTTCTTTCAGCGCAGCGAAGATCTCCGGATGCGGCAAGCTGACGCGTGAAGCATCGCCGCACCTATCGATCTCCATGTCCAGCCGGAAAGCGGCTCCTTCATCCAGGTCTACGGCGCCCTCCTCAAAAGCTCCCACCCGCAACTTTGGGCCTTGCAGATCGAGCAGCACGCCGATCGGGCGACCCACATCGCTCTCGATGGAGCGAATCAACTCAAGCCGCTGTTTGTGATCGTCATGGGTTCCATGACTGAAGTTCAAACGGAAGACGTCAGCTCCGGCGCGCACCAGAGCCGCAATCGTCTCGCGATGAGCGCTGGCCGGGCCAAGCGTCGCGACAATCTTGGCATTTCGAGGACGCGGCATTTGACTTCTCCAAAGTAAAGCGGTTCACGGCGTGGCCCGCGGTAGTTGCCCTGTCGACCTTCCGCATCCACTGGCACGCGGAGGTTGACGTAGAGATTTGGCTCGGCGAGTTCAATCGAAGACCAGAGGAACGTGGCACCACGATGAGGTCGAGAAGCCACTCGATCACGGCGGCACTTGTCGATGCCCTTCCGGTGACAAGCCCACCCTGCTATGCACATGGGCGGCAGCGCGAGACGATCGAGAGAACGAGCCGATTCAAGTCATTGGACGAGTGACCGCGCCCCAGAGTATCTCTGGGGCAACAACTGTCGCTGTGCAACTCTCTGGGTCGGCACTGCCGCAGGGCACCGAAGATGATGTCTCAACCAAGCTTGCCGGCAGACTTCTCCAGCAGCGCCCAGAGCTCCTCTCCGTACTTGGCACGCCATTCCTTGTAGAAGCCGGCTTGCATCAGGGCTTCGCGGAACTGCATCGTCGGGGGTTGGTTGACCACCAAACCCTTCTCCTTGAGTTGCGCGAGGTACGTCGTGACATTCCCGGCCATGTCTTCGCGCTCCAGCAAGGCAGCATTGTTGAGATGCTTGGTAGCAAGCTCCCGAAGGTCTGCGGGCAGCCCCTCCCATGCACGTCGATTTGCGACGCAGAAGAAGCCGTCCCACATGTGATTGACGAGCGAAAGGTACTTTTGCACCTCAAAGAGCTTCGCCGTCATGATGTTTGCGAGGGAGTTCTCTTGGGCATCCACGATTTTCGTCTGCAGCGCCGAGTAGAGCTCGTTGAAGTTGATCGTCGTCGGTGCAGCGCCGAATGCCTTGAACATCGAGGTCCAAAGCGCACCCACCGGCACGCGGATCTTCAGACCGGCCAGGTCGCCCGGTGTGGTGATTGGCTTGGCACTCGTCGTGATGTGACGGAAACCGTTGTCCCACATTTTGTCCAGTGGCACCATCCCCGCTTTCGAGATCTGCGAGCGCACGTAATTGCCGACGTCGCCATCCATTGCGCGCCATACCGCCGAAAGGTCTGGGAACAGGAACCCCAGACCATAGACCGATGCAGACGGAATCATGGTCGACAGGACATTGATGCCGGAGTTTAGGAATAGGTGCATTGCGCCGCTGCGCAGCTGCTGGAACATGTCCTGGTCGCTGCCGAGCTGGTTGTTGGGGAAGACGCGAATGTCGAGTCGGCCATTGGACTCCTGCAGGATCTTCGCCGCCGCCTCTTTGGCGCGAGTCGTGATAGGGTGAGTTTCTGCCAGGTTGAAGCCAAACCGCAGCGTGACCTCAGCCGCGCTCGCATAGCGCGGCAACACCCCCAGGCCGAGGCTAGCGGCTCCGGCTACGCCAGCGGTCGTGAATTGGCGACGAGTAAGGTTCATGTGTGCTCCTCTTTAAGAATCTGGTGCGTCGACTTATAGGGGCCGAACTTAGAGCAGTCCGGTAGACAACCACGGAAAGATCGCAACTACGATCAGGCCAAAGAGCATTGCAATGACGTAGCCAACGATAGGACGCATGCCAGCGTCCGGATTCACGCGCCCGATCGCGCAGGCAGCGTAGTACCCGACGCCGAACGGAGGTGCGAACAGGCCGATGCCCATCGCGAGGACCACGACCATTGCATAGTGCACTTCATTGACGCCCACTGAGCGAGCCACGGGAAACAGCAAGGGCCCGAACAGCACGATCGCGGGAATCCCTTCCAGCACACTCCCCAGGATGACGAAAGCGACTATGGACACGGCCATGAAGGTAGCTGCGCCTCCAGGAAGACCGGTCATGCTTGCGCTCAGCGCACTCGAAAAGCCCGACTGCGTTAGCGCCCAGGCCATCGCCGTTGCCGTCCCGATGATAAGCAGGATGGCGCCGGAAAGGCTTGCAGTCTCGACCAGCATGGGAACAATCCGCCTCCAGGCAAATTGTCGGTAGATCAGCAGGCCTGCAACGACGGAGTACCCGATGCCGATCGTCGAAACCTCGGTGGCCGTGGCGACACCTTCAATGACCGCGGCCCGAATGATGAAGGGCAGCGCCACCGCGGGAATGGCCACAAGCAAGGCTTTGCCGATCTCTTGCTTTGTGGCGCGCTTTACATGAGCCTTGTTCTCGCCCCGGCACCGCCACCATACGACAGCACACAATCCAGCGGCGAGTACGAGTGCAGGAACCATGCCGCCGGTGAAAAGCGCCGCAATCGAGACTCCGGTCACGGAGCCGATGGTGATCAGCACGATACTCGGCGGAATCGTCTCGGTTTGGGCACCCGTCGCCGCAAGCAGGGCAACAAGATCGCCTTCATTTGTTCCCCGCTGCTTCATCTCGGGAAACAGTACCGGCGCCACCGCAGCCATGTCCGCCGCCTTCGAGCCTGAAATGCCGGAGACCAGGTACATCGCCCCGACGAGCACGTAGTGCAGACCGCCCCGGACATGCCCAAGTAGGCTGGCTAGAAAGGCAACCATCGCCCTTGCCATCCCGGTCATCTCGATCAATTGTCCGAGGAAGACGAACAGGGGAATCGCAAGCAAGATCAGATGGCTGACGCCCTCATCGATGCGCCCGACGACGACCAGCGGCCCCGTGGTCGTGGTCAGCGTCAAGTAGCCCAACGTTGCAAGTCCGAACGCGAAGGCTATTGGTACTCCTGAGAACACGCACGCCGCGACACCGAGCACGAAGAACAGAACAAGGTTCAGATTGCCGAGTTGCAGGAATATCGGCCGGGCGAGCCACAGTACGCCGATGACAGCCAAGACCAACACGAGCGCGCCGCTGACCAGCTTCAGGTTGCCGAAGCGGATGAGCCGCAGTACAGCGAAGAGAGCCATGAGGCCAAAGCCAGTGACCATGGCGGCAGCCCGCCATGAGTTTTGGATGTCCATGGCGGGCGTTCTGATGAAGGTTTCCTCGACGGCGTACTCGTATGCAAACGGCGAGATTACGATCAAGAAGGCAAGCGCCGCGACTACTGCTACCACATCGAGTAGCGCTCTCGCCGTCGGCGAGACCATGCTCACGATGGCCGTCATGCGCATGTGCTCGCCCCGCCGGAAAGCGACCGCTGAGCCCAACATGGCGAGCCAGAGGAACAACATTGACGCAAGTTCGTCGGACCAAACCAGCGGCTTGTGCAACACGTAGCGGTAGAAGACCCCAGAGGACAAAACAGCGATCTCTGCAGCGACCAGCAGAGCCGCAGCAACCTCGACGACTTGTCCGACTCGCTTTTCAGCCGCGCCTGCGATGTTGCTCATCGGCGTCTGTTGCGCCGTCTCATGAATGCTTGTGACGTCAGAGCACATAGCAGCTTCGCTCAGCAGCGGCGTAGTGGCCGGGGGCAACCGCACTGCGCCGTGCGGACGCGCGCAATCCTTGGTCGTTGGGTTCAGTCATCTCGTCTCCTGTGAATCACAAGGCTCTGGCACCGGACCGGGCTTCGTGCCGAAGAGGCTGGGCCCGCGCTGGTTCGCTGCCTCAACCTCTGGATCGTCGTGGGAGCAGATTAAGTGGTAAATCGACCGACGACAAACGATTTGATCTCGCCGCCTTGTGAGTTATAATCACATCTACCAGTCCAGCCCAGGTCGCGACTCGGCTACCTCGGGTTTTCCCGTAGGGCGTTCGCAGAATGGGCGCACAGGGTCTGGATGCCCGGCAGTCCTGCGTTCGCCGATCGACGGTGCTGTGAACTTAGATCACACTGAATCTCTAGCCACAGTCATGCAGACACCACGCCTCTCCTTGAACGCCCTGCGTGCCTTCGAGGCCACCGCTCGCCTTCGAAGCATGAGTAGCGCCGCAGACGAGCTGTGCGTGACGCACGGTGCTGTGAGCCGCCACATTCGCTCCCTCGAAGAGAGCCTGGGGGTCGTGCTCCTCAACCGCGGACCGCACTCCACGGATCCGACGCCCGAGGGAATGCGTTTGGCAGACGACCTGTCGACCGCATTCAGCTTGATTCAATCGAGCGTCGAGCAGATTCAGCCTGGACCGCTGACGCTTTCATGTTCGTCTTCGATCATGATGTACTGGCTGATACCGCGCATGTCTCGCTTCAACGCGCGGCACCCCGACATCAAGTTGCAGTTCAACATGAACTACGACCAAGTCGACTTCGTGCGAGACAAGATCGGTGTCGCGATCCGAAACAGCACGATCCAATCCCCAAAGGAAGTCGACATCCGAGAGCTGATGATCGAGTCCATCGGCCCGGTCTGTTCGCCGGAGTACATGCGATCGATTCGGCTGAAGGCGCCGTCCGATCTTGCTGGTGCACGCCTGATGTCGAGCAAGACACGATCGAGCGCATGGCCGGACTGGGCGAATGCCTCAGGCTACGCCGGTCCCGCGCTCGATCCGAGCGATTTCTACGATCATTTCTACTTGCTTATCCAGGCAGCTGCTTGCGGGCTTGGCGTGGCAACCGTACCGCGCATGCTTGTGCTCGACGACTTGCGCTCGGGAAAACTTGTTGCGCCATTCGGCTTCGTGCCCGGACCACGGAAACTCACACTTTGGGTCGCGCCGCACCTAGCGGCGAGGCACGAGACCAAGGTCCTCACTGCATGGCTCGACGAGGAGTTGCACGCATCCGAGGCGGACGATGCGATCGCCATGCACGGCAACGGGCACGCACGACAGGCGCGGCTGGAAGCCTGACTACGTACCGATGCCGAGGCTGTTACGGGCTCCCGATGTCCCAATGTGCCTTGCGGCTGAACTGGTTCAGTCGCGCAGGAACACGTTCATCTCTTTGAGGACGAACTCTGGCCGCTCCTCGGCGACCCAGTGCCCACAATCGGGAATGACGCCGCCCTTGACGTCCTGACCGACGCGTTCCAACGAGGTAAACCCTTCTTCGCCGCGCCCAAACCCCTCGCCGCCGCCATATGCCAGGATCGGCATGCTCAGGCGCTGTTCACGCAGAAACGCCTCGTTGTCCCGCACCGTTTGCGGCACCGCACGGTAGTAGGCCAAGCCTGTACGCAGCGTACCCACTTCCCGATAAGTCCGCAGGTACTCTTGGATGTCCTCCTCAGACATAGCATCCTGCCGGTGTCCGAACTGGCGATAGAAGTAGCGGTAGTACACATCCTCCCTCCCCGTGATCATGGCCTCCGGCAGGTCCAGGGTCTGATGGAATGCATGGTGCCACCTGCGACCACCCTGCGAATAGGTGCCGCTGCCGTCACCCGGCACCGCGGCGTCGAGCATCACCAGCTTGCGCACGAGGCCCGGATTGAAGGCGGCCAATGCGAAGGCTGCAGGACCACCCCAGTCGTGCCCCGCAAGGTAGATCTCCTGAAGCCCGAGAACGTCCTGCAGCAGCGTGGCGATCTCGCCCGAGACCGTGCGCATGTCGAAACCACTTGCGGGACGCGACGAATCGCCTAGCCCACGGAGGTCTGGCGCAATCACCCGGTATGTCCGCGCAAGCTCGGGCATCACCTTCCGCCAGGCGTACCAGGTTTGCGGCCAACCGTGCAGCAGTACCAAGGGCTGGCCTTGGCCTGCGGTAACGAAGTGGACCCTCGAATCACCGACTGTTGCGTAGTGGTGCTCAGGTGAGAACGTCATTTGGGCATCTCCATCGAAGTATCTTGAGCGGCTGGTACATCAGAGCAATGGCGCCGATGCCGCCGTCGACGTAGTGGCGTCAACGCTATCTTCTACGCAGTCACGACGCTGTTTGATCGATTGACACGTTGGTGGTCTGACTGCGTGCGTCACGGTTCGATTTCACTGCCTACCGAACTTTGAGATGGCCCTGCCCAACTCGGGCTTCGTCTTGGCGAAATTTTCAAGGCTCTCCCCAGACAGTGCCGCCTGCCAACCCTGCCGCATGCTTGAAACGCCGGCGGCGATTCCGTCTGGATGTCCAATGATCCCGCCGCCGGCCAAATGCATTAGATCAACGCTTTCAAGTTCAGCGTAGATTTCGGGCGCCTGGCCCGCCCATTGGCCCGATGAAAACACCGGCATGACGCCGCGTAGCTCGCCGAAAGTGGCAAGGCAGGATCGTGCAGAAGCCATCACAGACGCGTCGGGCTCCCAAAACTTCCCCTTCGGACCGTTGACGTGAAGGTGGTCGATGCCCGCGAGGCGCCAGAGCTTCTGGTAAGCAGCGAAGGAAAATCCAAGTTGGGGATGCCGCGTGAACGCACCCCAGCCGTTCCTGTGGGCATGGATCGGCACCGCGCACCGCTTGCGAAGATGCTCGACGGCCGCGAATCCGACCCAGTTTGCGCTGACCATCACGCACGTGCCGCCGGCGCCAACGACTGCGTCGTGCCGACGCAGCATGTCGTCCATTGCGCCTGAAATGTTGATGGCATACATCGGCATCCGACCGAGCCGATCGGCATGCCGATGCAGGACCGGCATCACCGCCTTCAAACGCGCCTCGAAAGGTGCGTAGGGGGGATCGGCGAGAAGTTCGTCGTCCTTTATGAAGTCGATGTCCGCAGAGCAAAGCGCGTCGACCATGTCCGCCGTCTCTTCAGGCGATAGTCCAATGCTCGGCTTGATGATCGTTCCGATGATCGGCCGATCAAAGACACCAGCGAACTTCCTCGTCCCGTCGACGCCGAACTGAGGGCCCGAAAACTGCTCCGCATAGTGCGATGGCATCTCGATGTCGAGCAGCCGCAGACCAGTCACCTCGCCCAGTTCGAAGAGGTTTCCCGCCACAGTGGCAAGCAACGTCGGAATGTTGACACCAACGTTGGCGATCGGGAACGCGATCTCCACTTCGCCCCTGTAGTACACCTGGGTCGAGCCGCGTCTCTGGATAAACGCACTATGCAACGTAGGCTCCAGCACCGCCTCCAGCGGGTCGACGCGTGTCACACGCGCACGCGCGCGCTCCTTCAACGCGTCCGTTTCGCCCGGCAGCGACAGAAAGGTTCCACTGGATTGCTCGCCCGCAATGACTTCGGCCGCCCTCTGAATGGGCTCCCAGCTCTCTACAAAGTAGCGGGCCCGAAATTCTTCTCGGGGAGATGGTTCCGACATGGTTGCGTCGATCTGCAGGTTGGTTGTGCGGGACCCCGCGCCAATTGCACGAGGGTGAGACGTCGGCCATCCAACGCTAGGCAATCCTAGGCAGCATCCTCGGCTCTTGCAATCGACATTAAGTCTGGGACCTATCAGCAAAAGTCACATGCAAACGCGTCGCTCGTCGTAGCAGACAGTTGCCGATACGGCAGGCAGGTTCCCTTCCAACAGTGGGTCCACGATCACTGAGGGAGAGTGGATCATGATGACCTGGCCCGCGTGCCCGCATCATCGGGCACGATCAACGCGGTAGCCGTCCTTGCACGTGGCCAACAGTCCCGGCGCGCTTCGAAGTTCCTCAGTGCCCCCGCCGACGTGATCCACCGTGTGCCTTCTCCGCCGCGAACCATCGCGACTGCGGCGCGGGGAACCACCACGCTTCCAACTTCCTCGTTGCCAGGAAGCCGCTCCAGCGTCATCGGCAGCCCGCCCCAGCCGGCTTGCCGCGCCAGGGACTTGAACGGCAATGCTTCGCACGCCTGCCTCGGCGAAACGTTGTCGATCTGGCATATGTCTCCTTCCGGTTCATGCGTCAGGCCATCGCGAATGACCTGGGTAAAACACCGACCCCCGCCGCCGCCTTTCCGTAGAGCGGCCCACCTGCGATAGAGCCAGGGAGCGCGCTCGCCCAATCTTCTTTCTTGACACGGCAGAGCCCCGTCTTCGCCCCCCTAAACCACCCCTCTCACCCCTTAGAGGCCAAGAAACGCGCAGGGCAGCGCGGAGTTTCGCCAGCTCATCTGGGGAAAACACCGATCATGACTTGCAATATTGGACTATGCAAGTAACTTGCATTGCTGGATCATCTCTGGGGCCGCCACCCCACCTGTTCTTTTTCAACTTGAGCTAGAGGATCGTTATGAAGATTTCCCGCATGGTTCGCACGAGCGTGGCCGTCGCCGTAGCTGCGCTTTCCACCACCGCCTGGGCCCAGGCCAAGATCTCGGACAACGTCGTACGGATCGGCGTGCTGACCGACATGTCCGGCCAGTTCTCGCATGAATCGGGCAAGGGCTCCGTGACTGCCGTGCAGATGGCTGTCGAGGACTTTGGGGGCAAGGTCCTTGGCGTGCCTATCGAGGTGATTTCCGCCGACCACCTCAACAAGCCCGACGTTGCCCTCGCCAAGACGCGCGAGTGGTATGACACGCAGAAGGTCGACATGATCACCAACCTGATCAATTCGGCCATCGCACTGGGCGTTGCCAACGTTTCCAAGGAGCGCAATCGCATCGCGATCGTCAATGGTTCCGGCAGCTCGCGCCTGACGAACGACTCGTGCACGCCAAACAGCATCCACTACGCGTATGACACGTACGCCTTGGCCAACGGCACCGCCCGTGCGCTTCTCGACAAGGGCGACAACACGTGGTTTTTCCTCACAGCCGACTACGCGTTCGGCCAAGCGTTGGAGGCAGACACCACGGCCATCTTGAAGGCGCGCAACGGCCGCGTCGTCGGCAACGTTCGCTACCCCGTGGAGACCAGCGACCACTCGTCGTTCCTGCTGCGCGCCCAGGACTCGAAGGCGAAGGTGGTGGCGATCGCCGGCTCCGGCGCGTCATTCGTGAACGCGATCAAATCGGCGCATGAATTCGGCATCGGCGGCAAGCAGACGATCGCCGGCTTGCTGGTGTGGCTGACCGATGTTCACTCGCTGGGTTTGGAAACCGCCCAAGGCATGCTGCTGACCGACGCCTTCTACTGGGATCGGGATGAGAAGACCCGCGCATGGTCCAAGCGCTTCTTCGAGCGCATGAAGCGGATGCCGCATATGGGTGACGCGGGAGACTACTCCTCGACCATGCACTACCTGAATTCCGTGCAGGCCGCAGGAACGGACGAGTCCGGCGCGGTGATGGCCAAGATGAAGTCAATGCCGATCAACGACTTCTTCGCCACCAACGGCCGCATTCGCGAGGACGGCCGGATGATCCACGACATGTACGTGTACGAGGTGAAGAAACCGTCGGAGTCGAAGTACCCGTGGGACTACTACAAGTTGCGGGCAACGATCCCCGCTGAAGTGGCCTTCCGGCCGCTGTCGGAAAGTTCTTGCCCGCTCGTGAAGAAGTAGAAGCAAGAAATCGGCCGCCTCACTGGCGGCCGATTTGCTTTTCACTCTAGGCGGTCGCAGGGTCGCGGTAGTTCATTCGATAGCGCATCTCAAAGGCACTCAAGGCCTCCAGGCACTGGTCACACGCCACGGTCGGCTCAAAGTCGTTACCGCAAGTTGTATGCGTCAAGATCAACGGTGGCTCTCCCCCCGAAAGCCACGTGTCCCCCCAACGCAGCATCGCCAACATAGGGCCGAACAGGTCGCGCCCCTTGTCGGTGAAGCGGTACTCAAAACGCTCCGGACCATCCTGGTACTTCACGCGTCGGAAGACACCGTCAGCGACTAGCCTGTTCAAGCGGTCCGCCAGGATGTTAGGCGCGATGCCCAATCGCGTCTGCAGATCATCGAAGCGACGTACCCGAAAGAAGGCTTCACGAATGATCATGAAGCTCCAACGGTCGCCGATGACCTGCAGCGCTCGTGCAACCGAACTGGGCCGGCGACGTTCCAACGCAGTGGGGTCGGTGGATCGTCGACTGGTTCGCGTCTCCGGCACCGGGCTGCTGCCAGCGCCCGGGCCGTCGCGGTACGTGACCTCGCGGGCGAGGATCTCCTCCTTGCACGCGGAGCACACGACAACGGCCGTGCACGGCTGACCACAGACCTTGTGAATCAGCTGCAGGGGCTTTTCCTTGCGTCCAGCGAGCCAGCGGTCACCGAAGGTCATCAACGCAAGCATGACCGGGTACAGATCCATGCCCATAAGGGTCAGTTGGTACTCATAGCGTACCGGCCGCTCGGAGTACGCAACCTGGCGGAGCAGCCCGAGCGCCGTGAGCTTGCGCAGACGATCCGTCAGGGTCGTGCGCGGAAGACCCAACATGTCTTTGAAGCGCTCAAAGCGGCGAACGCCGAAATAGCACTCGCGCAGGACCATGAAACTCCATCCGTCACCGATCACATCGATGGTTCGACCTACCGAGCAGTTGCGCTCGCGTGGCACGC
The DNA here is from genome assembly GCF_057657265.1 of Variovorax sp. Soil_C_17. Lineage (NCBI taxonomy): Bacteria > Pseudomonadati > Pseudomonadota > Betaproteobacteria > Burkholderiales > Comamonadaceae > Variovorax > Variovorax sp. Soil_C_17. The sequence goes on along the minus strand of NZ_JBDGIT010000010.1, from coordinate 56,677 downwards.
CATTCGCATTCACTGTGCGTGCTGGAGGCGGGGGCTTGAGGGCAGATGTAGAACGGGCGCTCTGTGCGGACAGGATGGCCATGGATCGGTCGAATGGAGGTCAGCGGGTGTCGGCATGGGTTCGCCGCGTTGCCGCAGTCTAAGCGCGGCAGTGTTTTCCCGTACCGCTCGATTCTCCTCTTGCAAATCCAAATAGTCCGTCTAATAATGCAAGTCATGCAGGATTTTGACTTCAACACAGCCCGGTCCTTGAGCGTCATGAGGGGCGGCGCCATGCGCCTCGGCGAACGCGTGCGTGCGATGGGCTTCAAGAGCGTGCTTGTCGTGACGGACCAGGGTCTGCTTGCCGCAGGCATGCTGGACAGCCCTTTAAGGGGCCTCACCGCTTGCGGTATCGCGCACCACGTCTTCTCCGACGTCGTCGCCGATCCGCCAGAGTCGGTGATCGTCGATGCGGCGGCAGCGGCGTCTGCATGCGACGCCGAATGCGTCATCGGTTTTGGCGGCGGCAGCTCGCTCGATGCTGCGAAGTTGGCGGCGCTGCTCGCCCGCAGCAAGGAGCCTCTTTCGCAGATTTACGGCGTGAACCAAGCCAAAGGCCCGCGCTTGCCGCTGATCCTGGTTCCAACGACAGCGGGCACAGGATCGGAGGTCACCCCCATTTCCATCGTGACCACGGGTCCTGGTGAAAAGAAGGGCGTGGTCTCTCCGCTCTTGCTTCCGGATGTGGCTCTGCTCGATGCGGAGCTGACCTTCGGTCTGCCACCTCATGTCACCGCGGCCACCGGGATCGACGCGATGGTGCACGCCATCGAGGCCTACACGAGCCGGCGCCTGAAGAACCCGATCTCCGACTGCCTCGCGCGCGACGCGTTGCGGTTGCTCGCGGGCAGCCTGCACTTGGCCTGCCGTGAGGGGAAGAATGTCAAAGCGAGAGAGGACATGCTCCTGGGCGCCTGCCTGGCGGGCATCGCCTTCGCCAACTCGCCGGTGGCAGCCGTGCACGCACTGGCCTATCCGGTGGGCGCGCGCTTCCACGTGCCCCACGGCCTGTCGAATGCGCTGGTCCTCGCGCCTGTGATTCGCTTCAACCTGGACGCGGCGACTGAGCAGTACGCGCAGATCTGCGACGTGATCATGCCGGAGGTGTGCGGTACCGCGCGGCAGAAGGCATCGGCCCTCGCTGTCTACCTGGGCGAGCTGACGGCCGAGCTGAACCTTCCGATCAGGCTGCGCGACGTCGGGATCACCAAGGGCGACATTCCTCAACTGGCAAGCGACGCTATGAAGCAGACCCGCTTGCTCGTCAATAACCCGCGTGAACTCACCGAAGCCGACGCGGTGGCCCTGTACGAGGAGGCACTGTGAGCGAAAAAGTCCGACCGACGACCCGCGACGCCTACCGCTATTTCATGCGAATCGACACGCGTTGGGGTGACAACGACTCGTATGGACACGTCAACAACGTCGTGTACTACGCCTTCTTCGACACCGCCGTCAATCGATACCTCATCGAGCGAGGCGTTCTCGACATTTCGAGCAGCCCGGTGATCGGCCTGGTCATTGAGACCCGCTGCACTTACTTCTCCTCCATCGGGTTTCCCGACACCGTTGATGTCGGCCTGAAGGTGGTCCATTGCGGCAACAGCAGCGTGCGCTACGAGATTGCGCTGTTCCGCAACGATGAGGCAACGGCGTCCGCCGTTGGCGAGTTCGTCCATGTGTATGTCGAGCGGGCGAGCAACCGTCCGACGCCGATCCCGGCAGACGTGCGCGGCGTCCTGCAGTCCCTGATGGGTTAAGTGCGAAGTCTGTAGCTGAAGAGCAAGAGGAGACATAGAAAATGGAGATGTTGGGCGAAGCCCGCCTGGGCGCAACGCGAGAACTCGTTTGGGAGGCCCTGAACGACCCGGAGGTCCTGCGGGCCAGTATCCCAGGCTGCGAATCCCTGGAAAAGGCCGACGACGGCTCCCTGACCGCGACCGTGGTGTCCAAAGTCGGGCCGATCAAGGCGCGCTTTGCCGGGAAGGTGACTCTTTCCAACATCGCGCCCCCGCGCAGCTACACGCTAACCGGCGAGGGCTCCGGTGGCGCGGCCGGCTTCGCGAAGGCGGACATCGGGGTGAACCTTGATGCGCTCGAAGCCAACCTGACGCTGTTGCGCTACTCCGTGAAGGCGACGGTCGGCGGCAAGCTCGCACAACTTGGCTCCCGAATGGTTGACGCGGCGGCGCGCAAGTCCGCCGACGACTTCTTCGAGTTGTTCAGCAAGCAGGTGACGTCGCGCGCGGCCACCGGCACCCCTGTGGCAACCCCGGCGGCCGTCGACCTGTCGGCGCTGGCCGGCCTGGGCCAGCCTGACGCCTCGGAGAGCGCTGCGGCATCGCCACCACCGCCTGCGCCCCCCGCGCCAGTTCCTGCCATGGCTCCCGTAGCGCCAAGGGTCCAGTCCGCCAGCCCACAGGCTCCTGTTGCCGCGATGGCGACTCCTGTTTCTGCGGCACCCACGAGCGCTGCAATGGACGTCCTGACGTCCGAACTGATCAAGGTCTGGATCTCCGATCAGATCGCCGTGGTTACGCTCAACCGGCCCGACAGCCGCAACGCGATGACTTACGCCATGTGGCAGGCGATCCCCATCATCTTCGGCGCGCTAGCCCGCAACCCGGAGGTCCGCGCGATCATCCTCACTGGCGCAGGGAGCGATTTTTGCGCCGGCGCGGACATCGCTGAGTTCGAGGCCGTCCGGGGCAACGCGGCGCAGGCCACCGAGTACGAAGTGGCGGTCGATGCCTGCTGCGACGCCATTGCCAACGTGTCCAAGCCGACCGTTGCCGTGCTCAAGGGCTACTGCCTGGGTGGCGGCGCCCACCTGGCCATGTCCTGCGACTTTCGCTATGCCTCGACAGAAGCCGTTTTTGGCATCCCCGCCGCACGTCTTTCGATCATCTACGGCGTCAGAGGAACCCGCAAGCTCCTGACCCTGGTGGGCTTGCCCGAGGCGAAAAAGATCCTGTTCGGCGCGCAACGCTTCAACGCAGAACGGGCGCTTCAGATCGGGTTCGTCGACCACGTCGCCTCCGGCTCCGCGCTCACCTCCAGAGGTTGGCTCGACCGACTGATTGGAGGCGCCAAGAAGCGCGGTTCCAGCGTCGGGGATCCGATGGCCGATGCCCGTGTCTTCGCTCGGTCGCTGGCAGAAAACGCACCGCTGACGATCTCCGGTGCGAAGGCACTCCTAAACGGCATGGCCATGGGAACAGGGGCGCTCGATCTCGTGCATGCCGAGGCCTTGATCGCGGCGGCCGCCGCCAGCGAGGACTACCGCGAAGGTCGAGCTGCCTTCGGCGAGAAGCGCGCGCCACAGTTCAAGGGCCGCTGAGGGAGGGCAAAGTGAAGCCGGCACCGTTCGATTACTGCTGTCCCGATACGGTCGAGGAGGCCTTGAGCATCCTCGCCGAGCGCGGGTCCGACGCCAAGGTCATGGCCGGTGGCCAGAGCCTGACGCCGATGCTGAACTTCCGCGTCGTTCGGCCAGAGATCATCGTGGACATCAGCCGCCTCATCGACCTGGACTATGTCCGCGACCGCGCCGACGGGGGGCTCACGGTGGGTGCTCTAACGCGGCACCGCGTGATGGAGACGTCCCCACAAGTGGCGCGAGTTTTCCCGGTCATCCCGGAGACGATGAAGTACGTGGCCCATCTGGCAATCCGCAACCGCGGCACGATCGGGGGCAGCCTCTCGCACGCCGATCCCGCGGCCGAACTGCCGATGCTCAGCAGGCTTCTGGACGCAACGATCGTCGCGCGCTCGGTGCGCGGGGAACGATCCATCGAGTCCGAGGACTTCTTCATGGCACCGCTGACCAGTTCGTTGGAGGACGACGAGCTCGTCGTAAGCATCGAGATGCCTGGCGTGGACCACAACGGATGGGCCTTCGAAGAGTTCTCGCGTCGGCCCGGCGACTTCGCGCTGGCGGCCGTCGGCGTCATGTTGGACGTGCAAGACCGCGAGATCGTCCACGCACGCGTCGCCATGATGGGTGTGGGCGATACGCCGTTGCGGCGACACGAGGCTGAGGAAGCGCTGATCGGCCACGCTCTGGACGAGAGAACTCTTGGCGATGCGATCGATGCGGCGTGCGATTCGCTCGATCCACGTCAAGACCTTCAGGCGTCGCCCGAGTTTCGCCGGCACCTTGCCCGCGCCGTGATGGAACGAGTTGTGCGCCGGGCCTGGAAGCGCGCAGTAGGAGAAAGCTCATGAGCGAGCGCGTGATCCCTTTGTACCCCGTCTGGATGGTGGTGAACGGCCAGGTCGAGGAACGCAACGTTGAACCTCGTCTGCTGCTTTCGGATTTCTTGCGCCACACACTTGGCCTGACCGGAACCCACGTGGGCTGCGAGCACGGCATCTGCGGCGCATGCACGGTCATGGTCGACGGCGACAGCGTGCGCTCCTGCTTGACGCTCGCTGTAAGGGCGAACGGCTCGGAGATCACCACCGTGGAGGGCATGGGCACCGTCGAGCAGCTCAGCCCCATCCAGGAAGCTTTCCGAGAGTGCCATGGGCTTCAGTGCGGCTTCTGCACGCCGGGAATGTTGGCCACCTGCACGGATGCGCTTCAGAAGTACCCGTTAGCGTCCGATGAAGAGATCCGCGATGTGCTCTCGGGAAACCTGTGTCGCTGCACCGGATACCAGGGAATCGTTGAAGCACTCCGCGTGTGCGCAGCGGCCAAACATGCGCTTCGCGAGGCTGCGGGCACCGACGGGGATCAGGGAGAGAAGTGATGAAGATGCATCTTCTGTGCGGTGGGCGTCTTCGGATGCGAAAGAGCGTCTACCTTCCGGACGCGGAGCGAAGCGAAACGATCGAGCTCCCGGTCTCGAGCGTCCTGCTTCGACACGCCCAGGGAAATGTGCTGTTTGACACCGGCTGCCACCCTAGCACCGTGGCCGACGCGGAAGCCCGGTGGGGCCCGATGGCGAAGGCCATGGTTCCCATTGGCGGTCCGAACGACAACGTGGTGTCGGAGCTGGCGACCTTGGGCATGACCCCGCAAGACATCGACGTGGTGGTGGCTTCCCATTTTCACTCCGACCACTGCGGCTGCAACGAGTTCTTCAAGCGTGCCACCTTGGTGTGCCACCAGAAGGAACTCGAGGCTGCCCAAGGTCCGGATGCGATCAAGAACGGCTACATCCCAGCCGATTGGCAGCACCCCATGCCCACCCAACTGATCGAGGCGCAGCACGATCTCTTCGGCGACAGCCGCATGGTCCTTTTGCCGCTGCCTGGGCACACGGCGGGAGCCATCGGAGCGCTCGTGTCGCTGGACCGCGACGGAGCCTTTCTGTTGGCGTCGGACGCGGCGGCTCTCCGGGCGAACCTCGACCAGGAGATCATTCCACGCAACACTTGGAACGCCGACTTGGCGTCGGTTTCCTTGCGGGAGATTCAGCGGATCGAGCGCGCTGGGGCCACCGTGGTCTTCGGTCACGACGACCAGCAGTGGAGCGCGATGCGCAAAGGGGTGGACTCGTATGAGTGAGCCCGACATCGACAATGCCCCCGACCTTGGGGCGCTTCAAAAAGGCAAGCTGGTCGGTAAGCCACTGCGGCGCGTCGAAGACGCCCGCCTGCTCACCGGCCTCGGCCGGTACGTGGATGACAGGCCGTCAGCGCATGCCTTGCACATGGCCGTTTTTCGAAGCGATCAGGCCCATGCGCGCATCGAAGCCATTCGCACCGACGCGGCGCGCGCCGTGCCTGGGGTGCGCGGGGTCTTCGTGTGGCAGGACATCGCCGGGTTGATCAAGCCCGCCCTGGCTACCTCCCGCATGAGCGGCTACCAGCCGACGCCGATCCACCCCTTGGCCAACGGCGTTGTCCATTTCGTAGGCGAGCCGGTTGTGGCGGTGCTCGCCGATAGCCGCTACATCGCAGAGGATGCGCTAGAGCTCATCGAGGTCGACTACTCGGCGCTGCCAGTCGCCACCGACCCTGAGGTCGCGGCTCAGCCGGATGCGCCGCTGCTGCATGAATCGCTGAAGAGCAACGTCCTGGTCGAGCGGGCATTCGTGCGTGGCGAGGTGGATGAGGCGTTCAACGACGCCCCGCACGTCATCAGCGCCCGCTTTCGCTTCCACCGCAAGGCCCCGCTGGCGATGGAGAGCCGATGCTACATGGCGGAGGTCGAGCGTGGCCGCGATGCCTTGACGCTCTACACCTCGAGCCAGGTGCCCGGGATCATCCGGGACGGCCTGGCGGACCTGTTGGACATGCCGGGCAACCGGCTGACCGTGATCGCACCGGACGTTGGCGGAGGCTTCGGCGGCAAGACCTCGCTGTACCAGGAGGAGATGCTGGTCTGCGTGCTGGCTCGCAAGACGGGCAAGGCCGTCAAGTGGACAGGCGACCGACTTGAGGACCTGATGTCCACGAGCCAGGCTTTCGATGAGCGCGTCAACGCATCTCTGGCCATCAGCGAGGATGGCCAAATTCTGGGACTTCGCGCCGAAGTGCTCGGCGATGTGGGCGCGTACTCGATCTACCCGTGGACCGCGGGCATCGAGCCCGTACAGGTCATCAGCTTCCTGCCTGGACCCTATAAGGTGCCGTGCTACCACGGGCATGTTCGGGGCGTGACGACCCCGAAGGCGCCGACCGGACCCTACCGCGGCGTCGGCCGGCCGACTTCGACGTTCGTGATGGAACGGCTGCTCGACATGGCTTCCGTCAAGTTGGGCATCGACCCGGGCGAGATTCGGCGCCGTAACCTGGTCCAACCGGAAGAGTTTCCGTACAAGACCGCTGTGGGGATAGTCTGGGACCGTTCTGCGTTCATTGAAGGGCTGGAAGCCGCCATGGAGCGCTTCGACTACCACGAGGCGCGCCGTGCGCAGGCGCAGGCGCGTGCCGAGGGACGATGGGTCGGCATCGGCTTCGCGTGCTACGCCGAGCTGTCCGGTATCGGTTCGCGAATCTCGGCGTCGCCGGGCATGCCGATCAACACCGGTACAGACACTTGTGTGATTCAACTCGACTCCACCGGAGCGTTGACGGCCTCCTTCGGATGCGCTTCGCACGGACAGGGCCACGAGACGACCCTGGGCCAAGTGCTCGCCGACGAACTCGGCGCGCGCATCGAGGATCTGCGCGTGGTGACTGGCAGCAGCGCGGCCGTGCCGCATGGCACCGGAAGCTATGCCAGCCGAACGGCCGTCATCAGCAGCGGTGCCGGCATCCTGGCAGCTCGTGAGCTGCGTGCGCGGATGCTGCGCGTGGCGAGTCACCTCCTGGACACCACCCCCGAGGACCTCACCATCGTTGAGGGGGTGATCAGTGCCAAGTCGAGCGGTGCGCGGATAACCTTCCCCGAGCTCGCCAGAGCTCTGTATTCGCAGATGGGCCGCGTGCCCGCCGACGTTCGTGAGGAGATGTGCGTCACACGCGTCTATGACCCGGTGGTGGGGACGACGAGCTCCGCGACCCACATGGTCCAGGTCGAGGTGGATCCGAAGACCTATGGCGTCCACATCCAGCGCTACGTCATCGCCGAGGATTGCGGTCGCATCATCAACCCACTGATCGTGACGGGCCAGACCCGGGGCGCACTGGCCCAAGGCGTTGGCGCTGCGTTGCTCGAGGAAATGGTCTACGACGCAGACGGCCAGTTGCTTACGGCCAGCCTTGTGGACTACCTGGTCCCCTCGGCACCCGAAGTGCCGGATGTGGAGCTTGTCCACCTGCCCGCGGTCGCTCCCAACACCCTCGGCGGGTTCCGTGGGATGGGTGAGGGAGGAACGATCGGCGCCCCTGCGGCCATCGCCAACGCCATCTCTGATGCCCTGGCGCCGCTTGGCGTCGGGATTACTGAACTTCCCGCCACGCCGGAACGCCTATTCCGGCTGATAACGCGGGCCAACTTCACTCAACTTAAGGAAGATGTATGAAACTAGGACTCGAAGGCAAGGTCGCGCTGATCACGGGCGGTGCGCGAGACGTCGGTCGCGAGATCGCTGTTGGGCTCGCCAACGAAGGCGCCGCCGTCGTCGTCAACTACAACGGTTCGAAGTCCGCTGCGGAATCCGTTGTCTCCGAGATCCGTGAGCGCGGCGGCAAGGCCCTGGCCATCGGTTGCGACATCTCCAAGATGGACGCAGTCAAGGCAATGGTGGCGCAGACCGTGGCCGAGTTCGGCCGCCTGAACATCTTGGTCAACAACGCCGGCCTGGTGATCCGCAAGCGCTTCGCCGACACCACCCCGGAAGAATGGCAGCGGCAGATCGACGTGTGCCTGTACGGCACGCTGAACTGCACGCACGCGGCCCTTCCGCACCTCGAACAGAGCAAGGGTGAAGGCCGGATCATCACCATCGTCGGCGATTCCTCACGCGTTGGCGAGTCTGGTCTGGCTCTGGGCGCGGCTGCGCGCGCGGCCAACGTCGCGTTGATGAAGTCGATCGCCAGGGAGACCCGCGCCGGCCTTACGGCCAACACGCTGGCTTTGGGCCTCATCGAGACCGCGCACGACCCCGAGTTCATCAAGGCGAATCGGGAGAAGCTCACCAAGCTCTACCCGCTGCGCCGACTTGGCCAGCCGAAAGACGTCGCGCCCATGGCGGTGCTGCTGGCGTCCGACGAGGGGAGCTGGATCACTGGTCAGGTCATCAGCATCAGCGGCGGGTTCAGCATGGTTTAAGCCTGGCTGCCCGGCGACCCCCCGAGCGCCGGGCCTGGCATAGGAGACAAAGATGATTCGTACCGATTTGATTGCGCCGATCAGTGAGCTGGTTCGCCGGCACGCCCAGGATCGCCCCACCAAGCTGGCTTTCGAAGACGCCAATGGCGCCTCGGTCACGTACCGCGAGCTCGCCGCCAAGACTGCGGCGGCCGCTGGCCACTTCCAGGATCGCGGACTCAATCCCGGAGATGCGGTAGCGATCATGCTGCCCAACTCAGTGGACTGGGTCCTTTCCTGCGTGGCCATCGCGAGAGCGGGCTGCGTGAGCGTGCCCATTAGCCATGAGGCGGCTGAGAACGAAGTGCACTACCGCCTGGAAGACGCTCGCTGCAAAGCGATCGTGGTTTCGCCGAGCCACCTCCCGTTGATCGAGCAGCTCCGGCCCAGGTTGCCTCACCTGCGGCTCATCATCCTTGCAGGCAGCGACGACCCGACCGATCAGCTGTCGCTGGCGCTGCTCGTGCAGAGCGCAGCGCGATCGGAGCCCCGTGATCCCACAGACCTGCATGCAACCTCTTTCATCGTCTACACCTCCGGGACGACAGGGCGTCCCAAAGGCGTGCTGCTCTCGCAGCACAGCATGCTGTGGGTCATCGCCGCGTGCTGGGCGCCGATTGCAGGGCTCAGCGCCGACGATGTCCTGCTGGCCCCCCTGCCGCTGTACCACTCCTACGCACTCAACCTGTGCGTGATCGGAGTGCTCGCGACCGGCGCCACGGAATTCCTGCTCGAGAAGTTCTCGACCCAGGACGTGCTGGCGAGGCTGCGCACCGGTCGATACACGCTCATGCCCGGTGTCCCGACGGTGTTCCACTACCTGCTGGAAGGCGGCCGTACCGCAGGCGAGACGTTCGCGCCTGGCGTCCGTTACTTCATCTCGGCGGGCGCCATTCTTCCAGCCGCACTCAACCGCGATTTCGAAGCGGCGTTCGGCCGTCCGCTGCTCGACGGCTACGGCATCACCGAGACCTCGACGATGGTGACGATGAACGCGCCCCAGGTGCCTCGGATGATGGGTTCCTGCGGGGTACCGTTGCCTGGCGTGGCCGTTCGCATCGTCGACCACCAGGGAGTCGACGTTCCATACGGGGAAGAAGGCCAGTTGATCGTGCGTGGGCCCAACGTCATGCAGGGGTACCTGAACAAGCCCGAGGAGACGGCTTCGGCAATCGTGAGCGGCTGGTACCAGACCGGCGACCTGGCTCGAAGCGATGTCAACGGCTACCTGACCATCACCGGGCGGCTCAAGGAACTGATCATCCGCGGGGGCCAAAACATCGCGCCGGCCGAAGTGGAAGAGGCAGTGCTGTCGCACCCGGACGTCCTGGACTGCGCCGCCATCGGCATCGCACATCCGTTCCTTGGCGAAGTGCCGGTCGTTTGCGTCGTTGCACGAGAAGGACATGAGATCGATGGAGAGGCCATTCGGGCGCATTGCGCTCGGCTGATCTCTCCCTACAAGGTTCCCCAGTCGGTGAACCAGGTCAGCGCCATCCCTCGAACGGGCTCCGGAAAGATCCTTCGATTCAAGCTCCGCGAAGCGATCGGACCGGTGACCTCTGCCTGATTCCTCTGTTCCAAACATTCATCCAGCCGAACTTGGCGAGAACACCATGACAGTCCTTCAATTGAAAGATCCGTCGCTGTGGCGACATCAGGCCTACATCGACGGCGCCTGGGTTGACGCAGACGACTTCGAGACTATCGTCGTCGCGAACCCGTCTGACGGTTCGAGCCTGGGGACCGTACCCTGGATGAAGTCGCAGGAGACCTCCCGGGCGATCGATGCTGCGCACAGCGCTGGCATCGGATGGCGCCAGCGTACGGGGAAAGAGCGCGCCGCCATCCTGCGCCGCTGGTTCGAACTCATCATGGAGAACCAAGACGATCTGGCTGCTCTGATGACCGCTGAGCAGGGCAAACCGCTGACCGAAAGCCGAGGGGAGATTGCATACGCCGCTTCCTTCGTCGAGTGGTTCGCCGAGGAAGCCAAGCGCGTCTACGGTGACACCATTCCCGGGCATGCTCCCGACAAGCGGATCGTGGTGATCAAGCAGCCGATCGGCGTTTGCGGCGCCATCACGCCGTGGAACTTCCCGGCGGCCATGATCACCCGCAAGGCTGCCCCCGCACTGGCAGCGGGCTGCACCATGGTGCTGAAGCCGGCAAGCCTGACGCCGTTCTCGGCCTTGGCGCTGTGCGTCCTGGCCGAGCGCGCCGGCGTGCCTAGGGGCGTGCTGTCGTGCGTGACGGGAGCAGCCGGCCCCATCGGGGGCGAGCTGACCTCCAACCCCCACGTTCGAAAGCTCAGCTTCACGGGCTCGACGGAGGTGGGCAAGGTTCTGCTGCAGCAGTGCGCATCTTCCGTGAAGAAGACATCCATGGAGCTGGGTGGTAACGCGCCGTTCATTGTGTTCGACGACGCCGACCTTGATGCTGCGGTGAAAGGGGCGCTGATCTCCAAGTTCCGGAATGCCGGCCAGACATGTGTCTGCACGAATCGATTTCTGGTCCAGGACGGCGTGTACGAGGCCTTCGCTCAAAGGCTCGCCAAGGCCGCTGCAGAACTGCAGGTGGGTGACGGCGCGGCGCCGGGCACGGCCATCGGTCCTCTGATCGACATGGGCGCGGTCGCCAAGGTCGAAGAGCACGTCAACGATGCCAAGCAGCGTGGTGCGCGCGTGCTGGTTGGCGGCGAAAGCCTGGGCGGCAACTTCTACGCCCCCACCGTCCTGGCAGACGCCAACCCGGACATGCTCATCTTCAAGGAAGAGACGTTCGGACCGGTTGCGCCGCTGTTTCGATTCAAGACCGAGGAAGAAGCCATTGCTCTGGCTAACGACACCAAGTTCGGGCTGGCCTCCTACTTCTACGGCCGCGACATCGGGCGCGTCTGGCGCGTGGCCGAGGCGCTCGAATTCGGCATGGTCGGGATCAACGAAGGCCTGATCTCCACGGAAGTCGCGCCCTTCGGTGGTGTCAAGGAAAGTGGTCTTGGCCGCGAAGGGTCCAAATACGGCATCGACGACTACCTGGAGATTAAGTACCTGTGCATGGGAGGTATGTGATGGGCTCTCAACCGCGAGACGTCTTGCTGGAGACGTCCGGACTGCGCAAGGAGTTCAAGGGCTTCGTCGCAGTGGACGGCGTGTCGCTGAAGGTCCGTCGGGGGGACATCCACGCCCTGATCGGACCGAACGGCGCTGGAAAGACCACGATGTTCAACCTGCTGACGAAGTTCCTGTCGCCTTCGGCAGGAACCGTCGTCTTCAATGGGCGAGACATCACCCGGGCTGACCCTGCGCAGACGGCCCGAATGGGCATCGTTCGCTCGTTCCAGATCTCGGCGGTCTTTCCCCACATGACGGTACTGCAGAACGTTCGGATCGCATTGCAGCGGGAGCTGAAGAATTCGTTCCACTTCTGGCGTGCGCGCCGCTCGCTCGACGTGCTGAACGATCGCGCGTTGGCGTTGCTGTCGGACGTCGGGCTGGTCCAGTTCGCGAACGAACAGACGAGCTCCCTGCCCTATGGCCGCAAGCGTGCGCTGGAGATCGCGACCACGCTTGCGCTCGATCCCGAGCTGATGCTCCTGGATGAACCCACGCAGGGCATGGGCCACGAGGACGTCGGCATGGTTATCGACCTGATCAAACGCGTCTCGGCCAATCGGACCATCCTCATGGTGGAGCACAACATGAACGTAGTCTCCCGGATCGCAGACCAAATCACGGTGCTTCAGCGAGGCGCCATCCTGGCAGAAGGGTGCTACGGCGACGTTTCGAAGGATCCGCGTGTCGTCGAAGCCTACATGGGGACCGCGGTCCACTGATCAGGAGATGACGATGAACAAACGTCTCCCCATGTTGCGCGTACGTGGGCTGAACGCCTGGTACGGCGAATCCCACATCCTTCACGGCATCGATTTCGAGGTCGCCGAGGGGGAAGTGGTCACCCTTCTAGGCCGCAACGGAGCGGGTCGAACCACCACGCTTCGCGCCATTCTCGGGATGACCGACCGTCGCATCGGCGAAGTCGAGATCCGTGGTCAGGACGTCATGGGACTGCCGGATCACCGCATCGCGCACCTCGGCGTTGGCTATTGCCCAGAGGAGCGAGGGATCTTTGCTGGTCTGAGCACCGAAGAGAACCTCAAGCTACTTCCCCTCGTGGACCAGAACGGGATGTCGATCGACGAGATCTACGACATGTTTCCGAACTTGAAGCTGCGCGCCAAAAGCCCCGGAACACGCCTATCCGGCGGCGAGCAGCAGATGCTTGCGATGGCACGGATCCTTCGCACCGGCGCGAAGTTGCTCTTGCTCGACGAGATCACGGAAGGTCTGGCTCCTGTCATCGTCCAAAAGCTGGGCGAGGTGATCCTCGAATTGCGCAGCAAGGGGTACACGATCGTCTTGGTCGAGCAGAACTTCAGGTTCGCTGCGCCGCTGGCGAATCGCCACTACGTCATCGAGCGAGGCCGGGTCATCGCGACGATTCAAAGCGACGAGCTCGCCAGCAAAAAAGAACTTCTCGACGAACTTTTGGCCGTCTGAGATCCAACGATTACAAATTTTGAGACAAAGAGGCACGCACGATGGATGCATTGCTCAACATGAGCCCTCAGGCGCTGATTGCTCAGCTGCTGATCGGGCTGATCAACGGCTCGTTCTACGCGGTATTGAGCCTAGGACTGGCGATCATTTTTGGATTGCTGAACGTCATCAACTTCGCACACGGGGCGCTTTACATGCTCGGCGCCTTCGTCGCCTGGATCGGCATGACGCAACTGGGTCCGTGGATCGGGCAGCCTGACCTCGTGGTGAACTACTGGCTCGCACTTGGTCTCGCGCCTCTCGTCGTTGCGGCCTTCAGCATGGTGATCGAGCGAACGATGCTGCGGCGCCTGTACCGGCTCGATCACCTGTACGGGCTCCTGTTCACCTTCGGGCTCGCACTCGTTCTCGAGGGGTTGTTCACGCACTGGTACGGCGCAGCCGGCCAGTCCTATGCCGTCCCCGCGGCACTGGCCGGGCCCGTGCGACTCGAGCAGCTCCAGATTGTTCTTCCGAAGTACCGCCTATGGGTGGTGGCAGCTTCCGCTGCCATCTGCTTTGCCACTTGGTTGGCCATCGAGAAGACGAAACTTGGCGCATACATGCGTGCAGGAACCGAGAATCCCAAGCTGCTGAAAGCCTTCGGCGTCAACGTTCCATTGCTCATCACCCTGACCTACGGCTACGGCGTGTTCCTGGCTGGATTTGCTGGCGTCTTGGCTGCACCCGTGTTCCAGGTCAGTCCGCTGATGGGGTCAAACCTCATCATCATCGTCTTCGCAGTCGTCGTCATCGGCGGCATGGGTTCCATCGGCGGCGCAATCCTGACCGGCCTGGCGCTCGGCCTCATTGAAGGCCTGAGCAAGGTCATCTATCCGCAGGCTTCTGCAATCACGATTTTTGTCATCATGGCCATCGTTCTGATGGTCAAGCCGGCCGGATTGTTCGGCAAGACAGCCTGAGAGGTCCAGTATGAAGAACTCAACCCTGACGGCAGCGCAACCGATCAATGCCCCCAGAACTGGCTCTCAAGCAATGCTGCGTGGCGGCAATGCGTGGTGGCTGTGTCTCTTGCTGCTAGCGCTGGCGATTCCGTTCCAGAGCGTCGTCTACCCGGTCTTCATCATGAAGATCCTGTGCTACGCCCTGTTTGCCTGCGCCTTCAATCTACTGCTCGGCTACGCCGGCCTCCTTTCCTTTGGACACGCGGCGTTTTTCGGGGGGGCGTCCTATGCGACTGCCTACCTCTGCACGACCCTAGGTGTCGGGCCACTGACCGGAATTGCAGTTGGTGCACTGGTCGGTGTCGTGCTCGGCACTGTGGTGGGAGCAATCGCGATCCGTCGCTCAGGAATCTACTTCGCGATGGTCACGCTTGCTTTGGCGCAGCTGATCTATTTCGTCGCACTGCAGGCGCCCTTCACCGGCGGCGAGGACGGCATCCAGAACATCCCTCGTGGCCATTTGTTCGGTCTCATCGACCTGAGCAACGACGCGGCGATGTACTACCTGGTCCTGGCCATCTCCTGTGGGGGGTTCGCACTTGTTCAACGGGTCGTGAATTCACCGTTCGGCGAGGTTCTCACCGCCATCAGGGATAACGAAGCACGAGCCACGTCTCTGGGGTATCGAGTGAACCACTACAAGCTGGTTGCGTTCGTGCTCTCCTCGGGATTGGCTGGTCTTGCGGGCTCCACAAAGGCACTTGTTTTTCAGGTTTCTACTTTGGCGGACGTGCATTGGCACGCATCCGGAGAGGTGGTGCTGATGGCCTTGCTCGGCGGGGTGGGAACGCTCTTTGGGCCGATCGTGGGCGCCGGTATCGTCGTGACGTTGCAGAAATATCTGTCCGGTGCCGGGTCGTGGAGCACCGTGATCATCGGGTTGGTCTTCATGGCTTGCGTCTTGGCGTTCCGTCGCGGTATCGTGGGGGAGATCAAGGCCTATTTCGAGCAGCGTGCACGTCGATGAAGCGACGACCAACATTCCAGTGCCAGAAAGTCAGGTTCTATGAGCACTTCTCCGCATGCGGAATCATCGTGGCCGCAGTTTGAGCATTCGGCTCTACCGGGGTATTCATGCATCGAATGGGTCCGCCCCGGCGACTTGGAATCGTTGATCAAGTCCATTCGCACGACAGGGCTTGAAGAGGAAGGAATCCACGCGCTTCTTCGTGCGGCAATGGCCGATGCACGCAGCGACAGGCCCAGCAGCGGCGAATCCATTACGCGATGGTTTTACGGCATGCGCGTGAAATGCGCGCATGGACTTTGTGAGGTCACGACCCAGACGTTGATATGGGTGATGCATCCCATGCTGCACAGGTACATGCCGACACTGTCGTTCGACACGGAGTCCACTCGTTCTCCGTGCACTGACTGACGGTTCTCAAGGCCAGCAACGGCGCCGGTGTGAGGTTGTGAACCATTGATTTGTTAACGTTGCTGTTTACCTTCCAGAGGCGTATCGTCACTGCCCCAGCGATGGAGGCGCGCGATGCCAGGCTGGCAGACGACATACTTGGGCTTGCGCCAGCCGCGGCTCCGATGCAGATGCCATTGCAACGACAGCGATGGTCGGGAACGCCTTAGATGACGCGGTCACGCAAATCCCTCGCTCACAGGACAAGGGCAAGTCGTTTCGAGCTTCATCAGGAGTTTGCTCGGATCGCACCAAGGAAGGCAGCAGAGTCTTCGCGCGACGACGTCCGCGGCTTCAGCAGCAAATGACCCAGCGCAGGGATTAGCACTAACGCACCGAGCATGTTCCACAGGAACATGAAGGCTAGCAGCAGGCCCATGTCGGCCTGGAACTTGATGGGGCTGGCAACCCAGGTGATGACGCCGATGGCCAGCGTGACGCCGGTCAACAGCACGACCTTGCCAGTGAACAGCAGCGCGCGGTAATAACTCTCCGAGAGGCTCTTGCCCTCGCGCCACTGCGCCAGCGTGACCGACAGGATGTACAGCGCGTAGTCCACGCCGATGCCCACGCCGAGCGCGATCACCGGCAGCGTCGCGACCTTCACGCCCATGCCGAGTGCGACCATCAGCGCCTCGGCCAGCACCGAGGTCAGCATCAGCGGCAACACCGCCACCAGCACTGCACGCCACGAGCGGAAGGTGATGAAGCTCAGCACCACCACCGCGCCGTAGACCAGCAGCAGCATTGTGCGCCAAGCGTCCTTGACGACGATGTTCGTCGCCGCCTCGATACCGGCCGAGCCGGCGGCGAGCAGGAACTTCGCATCCGCCGTGTCATTCACCTTCGCGAAGGCTTCGACATGATCGACCACCCGGGTCAGCGTGTCGGCCTTGTGGTCGCGCAGATAGACATAGACGGTGAGCATCGAGCACGCCTCGTTGTACAGCCCGCGAGGTGCGCGCGCCGTTACCGTGTTGAGCATGTCCTGGTTCGGCAGGAACTCGTACCACTTGGGGTTGCCCTCGTTCAGCCCGGCAAGCACCCGGCGGTTCAACAGCGCCAACGTGCTGGTGGACTCCACGCCATCGAGCTGGCGCAACTGCCACTCCAGCGTGTCGACCTTGTTGAGCGTGTCGTACTGCGAGCATTGGCCATCGGGTGTCTTGACCATCACAGCGAGCACATCGCTGGAGGCGCCATAGGCACCGTTGATGAAGGCCACATCGCGGTTGTAGCGGCTGTCCGCGCGCAGCTCAGGCGCGCCCGGGTCGAGGTCGCCGATGGCAAGGTGCTGCGAGACCACGACACCTGCAGATGCCAGCAGGAGACCGGTGACGAGGGCGCCGACAGCCCAACGCCGCTGCGTGAATCGATCCAGCCAGCGCCACAAGAGCAGCTTCTGCTCGGCCGATTCGGAGCGCAGGCTGCGCCGGGCGGCGGCCGGACTTACGCCGGTATAGCTCAACAGGATCGGCAACAGGATCAGGTTGGTGACAATCAGCACACCCACGCCGATGGACGCCGCGATCGCCAGCTCGCGGATGGCCTGGACGTCGATCACCAGGAGCACCGCAAACCCCACCGCATCGGCCAGCAGCGCCGTCAGCCCGGCCAGGAACAACCGGCGAAACGTGAAACGCGCAGCCACCAACTTGGGGCAGCCGCGGCCGATGTCCTGCATGATGCCGTTCATCTTCTGCGCGCCGTGGCTCATGCCGATCGCAAACACCAGGAACGGGACGAGGATCGAATACGGGTCCAGCGCATAGCCCATCACGGGCAGCAGCCCGAGCTGCCAGACCACCGCCACCAGAGAGGCGGTGACCACCAGCAGGGTGGAGCGGATGCAGCGCGTAAACCAGTACACGGCGACCGCAGCGATGGCCACCGCGACGGCGAAGAACACCAGTACCTCGCGCACGCCGTCGATGAGATCGCCCACGACCTTGGTGAACCCGGTGATGTGAACCCCCAGACCCTCGCGCTCATACTTGACGCGCAGCTCTTCCAAGCGCCCGGCCAAGGCACCGTAGTCAAGGGGGCGCCCTTGTGGATCCTTGGCCAGCAGGGGCACGTAGATCACGCTGGACCTGCCGTCGAGCGCGACCAATTGCCCGATCTCGCCCGAGCGCGCCACGTTGGCGCGCAGCTGCTCCAGGCTTTGAGCCGAACCGTCGTAGCCCTCGGGGATGACCGTCCCGCCTTCGAGGCCCTCTTCGGTGACGCCGGCCCAGCGCGTCGATGGCGTCCACAGCGACTTCATCTGGACGCGTGCCACCCCGGGGATCAGGAAGACTTCGTCGCTCAGGCGGCGCAGCGCATCCAGGTACTTCGCGTCGTAGATGCTGCCTGATGACTGCCCCGTGACGCCTACGGGCTCGGCGCCCGAAGGGCTCGCACCCGGCTTGGGGCGGGCCGGCGCTGCAAGCCCGGGGATTGCGACGGCGATGCGCACCGCGTTGCCCAGGCCACTCAGGTCGTCCTGATACCGCAGGAA
The DNA here is from genome assembly GCF_057657265.1 of Variovorax sp. Soil_C_17. Taxonomy (NCBI): domain Bacteria; kingdom Pseudomonadati; phylum Pseudomonadota; class Betaproteobacteria; order Burkholderiales; family Comamonadaceae; genus Variovorax; species Variovorax sp. Soil_C_17. The sequence goes on along the minus strand of NZ_JBDGIT010000010.1, from coordinate 38,448 downwards.
GTTGTGGATGTAGGGATGGTCGGCCGGAATCGACTTCTCGAAGCTGGCATTGAGTTGCAGACGCGTGGCCTGCCAGCCGAGCAACACGGTGACCAGTGCACACAGCAGGACAACTACCAGCCGGTGGTTAAACAGTGCTCGCTCGATGAGCGAGCCGGAACCTGGATCGAGATCGTGAGGCGTCATGGCTTGGTATCAACGGGCATCACGCCCTGGATGGATACGGCCAGCATCCCGCCTTCGGCACGCGCGGTCAGGCCGTTGAGCGGCGGCAGCGGCACGCGGTTCACCGGCACGAGCGCACCACCCTCCCGGCGCGCCAGTACGAAGCCGGCCTGGTTGGCCAGCAGCAGCGTGCCGTCGCCGGCCATCTGGCTGGCAACGATGGAGACCGGCATAGGCGTCGGCAGTGATTGCCAGGCGCTTCCGCCATCGGTCGATCGCCAGACGTTGCCGCGCAGCCCGGCGAGCACGATCTCGTGCTCGTTAGGGAGTTCGAGCGTGAAGAAGCTGCCCTTGTATGGCGTCGCCAGCCGCTGGAAGGTCTGGCCGCCATCGTCGGACTTGAGCACCAGTCCCTGTTCGCCGGCGATGACGATGCGCCTGCCGCGCTGGCGAACGGCGTACAGGTGCAGGGCGTCGGGGTTGTCCAGCCGCGCGCCCCACGACACCCAACGCTTGCCGCCGTCTACGGTCGCAAGTGCCATGCCGTAGGCACCGACGACCAGCGCGTGCAACGGGTCGAGGGCCAGCACATCGAGCAGCGGTTTGTCAGGCCCGTCCTTGCGCATCTGCTCGGCGGCCTTCTGTGCCACCGCATCACCGCGCGCGCGGGCATCGGCCAGCATCAGCTCAGGGATGCGTCGGCCGTCGAGACGGCGCTCCCAATGGGTGCCTCCGTCTTCCGTGACGAGCACCGTGCCTCCGTGTCCTACTGCGATGCCATGCTGCGCATCGGAGAAGCGGACAGCGGTGAGCGTGACGCTGACTGGAGTTGCAGCCTGCGCCCAGCTCCGGCCCGCGTCGTCCGATCGCACGATGACGCCGCGCTCACCCACAGCCAGCAAGCGTGACCCCGCCTGGGCCGCGCCGAGCAGCACGGTTCGCTCAGGCGCACGAACCATCAGAGCCGGCCGCTCCAGCGCCGCCCCCACCTTCTCTGCGCCCGACGCCGCTGCGCATGCGATCAGGAAGGCCAGAGCGCACATGCGCTTCATGCCGCCACGGCGCAGTTCGGCCGCGTCGAAGGGACAACGGATCATGGCTGAACTCCAATCATGTGCTGCTAGTCAACCGCTACAGATAGACCTGCAAGATCGCATCGTGGATGCCATCGCAATCGATCAGATCCACCCGTTGCGAGCGGATCCTGATGCCGTCGTCCGTCGCAACGAGATGGTGCGTGTACGAGCCCACGTACGACCTCATGACATCGCGCCGGAACTGCGTCACTTGAAAGCGCGACTTGACAACCAATACACCGTTGGCATCCGCCGGGACGACGCGCACATTGCTGAGGACGTGATTGCAGCGCGTTCCCGGCTGTTGCCCACCGGTTCCGGCATCAAGCAGACGTTCGCAGCGAGCCGCCATGCTCGGCACGTCGTCGTACAGAAATGACAGTTGGGACTTTGGATCGGTGTCCTCGGGCCGTGCCGGGATCCAGTAGGTCGCATCGGGTGTGAAGAGCTCGATCCACGACGCGAAATCGCGTGTGTCGATGTATTCGGCCTGGCGATAGAGAAAGTCCTCGGCTTCACTTCGGCTGAGGCGCAATTCGTGGACAGTGGTCTGCATGTTCATGGTCTCGTTCGTGGTCAATGCGCCTTACCGGACGGTCATGTACTGACTCCACGCCTGGTACATGTTGCGCATGCAGACCTCGGAGTTGCCGGACGATCCTTTCATGCTGGAACCAACGGGGATGTCGCGGTTCGCTTCGCGGCTCAGGCGCACCCAGTCCGACTCCGGTCCCTTCAGCCCGGCATGGACGCGGTAGTAGGCTTCGAAGTCGTCGGCAGCGACCAGGTTCGAAGGTGAATTCCCGATGTTGGCCGCCGTGATGGCGCGGCTCGTGAAGCTATCCGGCGCGCCTTTGAGCCGGAAGACCCAGATTTCCAGCAGGGTCTTGTCGACCGCCAGCGGACGAATGACCCGCAGTTGCTGAAGCGACGGCTGCATGAGCGCCGTCGGGAAGAGCATGGCGTTGTGGAAGTTTCGCCCGAGGATCGCCTGTGCGCCCGCCTCACCGTGCCTGCCGATCATCTCCGCCTTGTATTTCTCTGCGTCCGGCCCCTTTGGCTCAGGGGCGAAGGCCGCCATGTCGAAGTGTCCGTTTGGATGGGCGACGAGATCGGTCTTCGCCATCTGGTCGGGTGCCCCCGCCAGCAAAGTGGCCACCTGCAGGCCTCCAGGGTGTTCGATCTTGAACTTTTCGAGCGTCCGCTTTGCCGCCCGCGCCGTCTGGTAGTGCACGAACGACGTGTGCATGCCGTCGCTCATGTTGTCGATGAAGATCTTCCAGTTGCTGTTCTGTACGGTCCGGAAGCAATCACCGATGACCTCGATCCGGCCCTCGGGGGCACGGTCGACCACGCTGTCGAAGCCGCGCATCCCCTCGCCTGCCCAGGTCTTGAGATCAGGGCCATCCGCAACGAGCGAAGCGAACACGAATCCGCGGTAGTTTTCGATGCGCGGCAGGCGCTTCATGCCATTGGCCCGGTTCGTTGGGTCGAAGCAGGTGTTGTCGTAGCCCGAGCGGACCGGCACCGAGGCGAGCGAGCCGTCGGCGTCGAAACTCCAGCCGTGGTACATGCACACGAGCCGCTTGGTGTGTCCGGACCGCTCCGGACACACGATCGCTCCCTTGTGAGGACAGCGGTTCTCGAGCACATGGATCGTGCCGTCGGCATGCCGCGTCATGACCACCGGCTGACGACCGACCTGCGTCGTGAAGTAGTCGCCCGCATTGGGCACCTGGCTCTCATGTCCGACATAGATCCACGACCGACCGAAGATGCGGTCCATCTCCAGTTCGAACACATCGGAATCGACGAACACGCGGCGATGCACTCGTTCGGTTTCCACCATCCGTCCCAAGTCGAGGTCAGCGGGCGCGCCGTGGCGCAAGGATGAATCCAGGGTTGTAGTACTCATTGGGGGTTCTCTCTTCTTGGATGTGGTCGGATCACGCTTGAAAGGTCTTGATCAGCTGCAGCGCGGCATCCCACGACTTGCGCGCAGCTTCTTGGTGGTAGTGCGAATTGGCGGGCATCATGTAGGCGTGGCCGGCGTCCGGGTGCACCACGAAAGAACAGCCGTTCGCATCGGCTACCGCCTTCACCGCGGCGAGCTCGTCGGCCGGCGCGAGGTGGTCGCACTCGCCGTAGTGGAACGCCACCGGACAGCTCGGCTTGTCGCCGGGCTTCAGGTACTTCGACACAAAGGTGCCGTGGAAAGACACCGACGCATCGACACCCAGCCCGTCGCACGCCGCACGCCAGGCATAGGGGCCGCCAAAGCAGTAGCCCAGAAGCAGCACCTTGCCGTTGCATTGGGGGTGACGTTTCAGCGTCTCGATGCTCCGCCGCAGTTCGTCCATCGATCTCGGGAAGTCGATGCGCATCGCGCGGCCGATGGCGCGCTGCACATCCGTCGCCTCCGCGAGTACGCCCGAATCCTGGTCGCGCCAGAAGAAGTTCGGCGCCAGCGCAACGCAGCCGCGTGCGGCCAATTCGTCGCAGACATCCTTCATGTCCTGGTCGATGCCGAAGACGTGCGTCACCACGATCACCCCCGGCCCCTCCCCCTCACCTTTGCTGGGCGCGGCGCTATAAGCCTCCATCTGACCATCTGCAACCGCAATCGGGGTCTGCTCGCGGGTGATGGCACGAAGTTGCTCGTCGAATCCAGTCAGTGTTCGAGTCATTCATTTCTCCTTCAGGCTCATGTTGATAAAGTTTTCTAGAGGTACCGCTCCAGGAAGCGCAGCAGGTGCGGCGCCAGAAAGCCGGCGAAGCTTGGTGGCTCCTCGGGGTGCTCCTCGCTGAACCAGAAGTGGCCGGCACCTTCGACCGGGCATTCGCGCACGACATGCCCGGCTTGTCGCAGGGCGCGCAGGAATGGCTCCGACTGCGAGCGCGGGTCCACGACCGCATCCGCCGTCCCGTAGCTGACGAAGACGGGCAGCTTGTTCATCGCATGGCGAACATGGCTGATGGGCGACGCGTCGAAGTACAGCTGGCGGTCCGCAAAGGGAGAGCCGCCCATGAAGCACTCGGAGCGGCGCCCGCTCGGAAGAGGGAAATCGGCGATCTCGTACTGCCAGTGGGCCAGCATGTCGTACACGCCGTAGATCCCCGCCAGCAATTTGACGCGTGCGTCGACACCTGCATGGGCATTTGCCGGCGGGCGATTCGCGAACTGTGGCGCATCCCAGGCGAGCGCCGCCAGCGCTGCCACATGCGCCCCGGCCGACGCACCGAGCAGGCCGATGCGTTGTGGGTCGACGCCAAGTTCTGCCGCACTGCCACGAACGAACTGGATGGCACCGAGGGCATCGCAAACCGGATCGGGAAAGGTCTTGTCCGTGGCCGAGACGCGGTACTGGATCGCGAACGTGGCGAGGCCATTCCGCGCCAGGAACTCGCCCCAGCGCCTCAATCCGCCCGGGTCGCTGGCCAGCCAGCCGCCACCCGGCAGGGCGACGACGACAGGAAAAGGCCCCGGGTCTGCGGGCGCGTAGAAATCGCCTCGCAACTCCCTGCCGTTGGGCGTGGCATAGACGATCCCGTTGCGCACGGTCGCGGCGAGGGTGCTCGCGCGATCCCGGTGAATATCAGAGTTGAACGTCGCGGTCATTCAGCGTGCACCCCCACCAGCGGCCAGGCCATCCGGCGTGAAATGGCCGTCCGAGAACTGCGGCACGATCGAGTAGTGCGCCTTCTTCTGGTTGTACAGATTGGCGACGAACGCAGTGCCCGCCAGCAGATCATCGAAACCAAAACTGCCGACGAGGACGCCGGGGAGATCGGGGGCAACAAAAGTGTTCGCCCAGAGCTGCTTCCAAAGCTGGCCATTGGCATCCCAGCGGTCGCCCAGCACGCAGGTCCAGGTGTCCTCGTCGCAGTAGTAGCGGCTCTTGCGAGCCTGGTGCCGCTTGCCATCGCGCAACGTGGCCTCGACGACCCAGACCCGATGGAGTTCCCAGCGCATGAAGTTCGGTGCCAGATGGTGGGTCGCCAGCACTTCGGCGTCCGTCGTGGGCTGCAACAGGCGGTTGGTGTTGTACGGGACGATCATCTCCCGCTTGCCGATCAGCTTCCAGTCGAACTGCTCGAGCCGCCCCGTGAAGACCTCGATCTCGTCCAGCGACATCACGCCCGCCGTCACCGGTGCCGGCGTGTCGCAGCAGGGGTTGGGCAGCTTGCGCACGCGCCGCTGGCCGGTCAGGTACACCCAACTCTGCGACTTGGCGTAATCGACGTTCTCACGGCCGACGATGGCCTCGCCGGCGCGGATCGGAGGGCCCGAGTTCACTACCCGGACCAGCCAGAAGTCACCGTTCCACTTGTCGGGTGGTCCCTCGGGCTGATAGTACGGGGCCACCGAATCGCCGATGCCTTCCGTCGTCAGCACGGCCTTTCCATCGGCAGTGAGCTGGTACATATTCGTCTGGAACTGCCAGGACGTTCCGCGCCAGCGCAAGATGTGATTCCACATGACTTCGGCCCCGGATTTCGGAATCGGGAACGGAATCCCGCCGTAAGCGCCTTCGATCTGATCGCCGTTGACCTTGGCCCGGGTCGCATTCTTGAACGTGTTGTCGTACACCCATTGCGGCGCAGCAGCCGTGCGGTGTGTCTTGTAGACGTCGACGCGGAAAGACCCCGGATATTTCTTCAGCATCGCCTTCGTGCCGTCCGACAGCTTGTCGGCATACTGATCGAGCGTTTTGGCTGTGATCGAGTAGAGCGGCTTCTCGTCCTTGAAGGGGTCGCCGCGACGGCCTCCCGGCTTGTCGCCGGGAATGGGTGTCGTGTGGCCACCGATCCACGCGGGGATGGTGCCGTCCTTGTTGCCGGCTTTCTCGGCGCCAAGGGGAGTGAGTTCGGTCTTCAATCGTGCGGCGTCCTCTGCGCTCACGCCAGCGGATACCCCGGGGGGTGCGATCAGCACGGCCAGGCAAGCGGCGGCAGTAGCGAGTTGTCGATTCATGGCAGGTCTCCGTACGTCGGTCAAAGCCGACGAAATGTATGGATGGGGGCGCTGCGCGCCGGCGAGTTCATGCCGGGATACCCGGTGTTGCGGGCGCCGTCTGCACCGGCAGGCGCGAGAAGCACCAGCACGCGCAGGCGGCGAGCACGACTGCGGCGACGCCGATCGCGGCGTAGCCGTGGAACTTGACCAGCGTGCCGCCGAGCACGGGGCCGATGGCCGCGCCGATCATCAGCATGGCCGGCGTCGCTGCAAGCGCCCGACCCGTCTGCTCAAGACGCGCGAGCAGCCCGAAGGCGAAGGTGTGCGAAAAGATGATGACCGCCACGAACACGGCGGTTGAACTGGCAAAGATGGGAAAGACCGTGGCGTTCATCACCGTCATCGCCAGCGCAGCCTGGATGACCGGCGCGCACAGCAGCACACGGCGCGCCGGCAGGTGCCGTTGCAGCAGAACCGCCAGCGGCGCAGGCACAAGGTTGACCACGCCCAGCGCAATCAGTACGGCGGCCACTGCTTGCGGGCCGAAGCCGCGGTCGACGCCGACGCGCTCGATGAAGCTGGTGGTCATGGCCTGCACCAGCGCCACCAGCGCAACGCCCACGATGCCGAACCACACGGCTGCCGAGAAGCGCGCTGGAGCAGGCACGGCTGTGGGGCGATCAGCCTTCACGGCTTCGGGTGCGACCGTCGGGGCGGCCACGGTGTGCGGAAAGCTGAAAAGGCAGACGAGCGCGGCCAGCGCCATCGCAGCGCCGAAGACGCCGAAGAGGGCCGCCCCGCCCCATTGCGCCACAAGCCATGGCGCGACACCGAGATAGAAGATCGAAATGACGCCGAGCGCCATGTTGACGGTCGCGAACAGGCGATGCGGATGGGCACTAAGGGCCACCGTGCCGTGCGTGACGCTCAGAGCCGCCCCGGTGGCCATGCCGCACAGCAGGTGCAACCCTGCCAGCGTCCTGAAGTCGCTCGCCAGTGCGGCCACGCCGAAGCCGATGGCACTGACCAGGAACGACAGCGTCACCACGACGCGCCTGGGCAGGCGATTGAAGCGCGACGCGAGCAGCAGGCTGGCGGAGACGGCTCCGACCAGGAACAGTGTAGCCAACAGGCCGGCCTGCTGGGGGTCGAACCGGTAGTTTGCGATCAGCGTGCCCACCCACACCGGCAGCGCAACCATGTCCAGCATGCCCGCGCAATGCGCTACCGAAAGCGCGATGCGGCCTCGCTTCGAGTCTGTCGAGATCATGTACCGTCTCCTTGATCAGAATGTGCGGCTTAGCGAGAGCGAGACGAAGTCTCGATCGGCGACCGCATTGCCCTGACCGAATTGAGGGCTGCCCCCTGTCAAGGTCGGCGAGTAATCGATGAACGGTGTGGCCTTGCCGATGTAACGGGTGTACGTCAGTGCGAACTGCCACACCCCGAGATAGTTGCCCGCAAGCCCGATGCTCACATTGCCGTTCCCGCGGGCGTCCCAGGTGGTTACCGCCGAGCGGCCATCGAGCGTGTAGCGCAGGCCGATCGGAACACTCAGGTCGAGCCCCGAGGCGATCTGGCGATAGGTGGGCGTGAAGACCACTTGCAGCGCCGTGGCGTCCCGCGTGCGACCCTTGTCGATGGCACCATCGGGGTCGCTCATGTGCAGAACCCGGTTCCACGCGATCTCGGCGAGCAGGGTCGACTCGCGTGCAATGAAGCTAGGGCCGAATGACGCCAATGTCGACAGGTTGAGGTGCGCCGTGCGACCCTTTGCATATCTCGGTTCGGGCTCGCCGGGAAAAAATCCGTAGATCACGCCCGGGCTGCGCAAAGGCATGCCATCGCGGATCGACCCTTCGGCGGCGAAGTTGAAGTCTGCGATGGACTGCGTCGCGCTGACACCGTAGACCTTGACCGCTTCGGGGAACCGGTAGTACCAGTTGCCCGGCAGCGTGCCACGCTGACCTGCAGCCCCTCTCGGGTCCAACTGCGAGTAGAGCAGGCCGCTCTTGTCGTGGTAGCGGGCTGCGTAGAAGCCGAGGTCGGTGTCTTCCAGGCGCCACTTCAGTTGCATGCCGAACTGCCCGGAATCCCTCGGTTTGCGATCCACGCTGGGCTGCAGCGCGAAGTTGCCAACGCTTGGAATGCCCAGGAACTGGGGTAGCGTCGGATTGCCCCAGACGAGGTTGGACGCCGAGAAGTAGCTCCCAGCGGGCGGCAGGCGATCGGCTTCCCAGTCGAACTGCACGTAGCCGCTCACCGCCACTTCGGGCGTGATCTGTAGCTGCCCGGACAACTGCGGCACGGGCCTGAGGCTTTCCTTGAACTGCGCGTTCGGCGAGCTGAGCAGCTTGTGGACGTCGATCGGGCCCTGCGCTCGCGCGATGCCGTTCTCGCCGAAGAAGAGGCTCTCGCCGTATTGCAGGGCGTGCTGGCCCAGACGCAGGCTCAACTTGCGTCCCGAGCCTAGATCCCAGTTCCCGAAGACGAAAGCATCCATCAGTTCCGCTTTGCGGCCCGCCAGGTTTCGCGTGCTGCGTGCGAACTCGTTCGTCGGGGTCTGGCCGTTCATTGAATCCATGGCCTGGGTCGTGCCGTCATAGGCTGCGTCGTACCAGGACGCAGCACTCAGGCGAAAGCCGAAGTCCTTGCGGTAGACCACATCCAGTTCGGAGAGCAGGTCCACCCGCTTGGAGACAAGGCCGCGGTCGCGAAAGTTGTCATTGCCCGCATTGAGGTTCAGCGCTTGCGGGAAGGCTGAGGCCGGCACCCCTGGCACGAGCGGGCGGAACGAGTCGACCAGTGTGGGGGCCGCCCGCTGCGTGCGGTACATCAGGCTCCCCTTGACCGTGTTGTCGAAGCGAACTGCCCAGTCCGAGTCGGGCAAGTCGAGTTCCACGGCGTATGCGCCGGCGCTGGAAAGCGCCGCGGTCAGGGCTCCGGCGATGCGGCGATGCCGCGCTGAATCCATTCTCATCGTGATGTCTCCTCATTTTTTCTCAAGACTGCCTTGCGTCGATCCGCAGCGTCGGACTCAATGCATGTGGATGCCTCCGTTGATGGCGAGCGTTGCACCTGTGATGCATGCCGCTTCGGGCGAGGCGATGTACGCGACGCCCGCACTGATCTCTTCCGGCGTTGCGAGCCGCTTGAGTGCGGCGAGCGACGCAATGCCCGATCGGACCTGTTCGTTGGTATTGCGGAAGAACTCGGGCGTGCCGACGGGCCCCGGGGCCACGTTGTTGACGGTGATGCCCGCCGCCGCCAGTTCGAATGCCGCCTGCCTCGTCAGCCCGAGGAGCGCGGCTTTCGCGGTCCCGTAGGCGATGTCCGTGCCGTTGCCGGCAAGTTCGCCAGCAGCGGACCCGATGAGGATGATGCGCGAATGCTCGATCGGCGCCGCCAGCCGCAGCTGTGCGAACGTTCGGACGCAACAGAACACACCGGTGAGGTTGAGGGCGATGGTGCGATCCCAGTCGTCCATCCCCAAGGTCGCGACATGGCTCTCTTGGCCGAGATGAATCACAGGCCCGCCCGACGCGACCACCAAGACGCCGGCGGGACCTCTCGCCTCGATGCCGAGGAAGGCGGCATGCACCGACTCCGCGCGGGTTACGTCCAGCCGCACCATGTCGTGACCGCTGCCGTGCAGCCCATCCAGGACTTTGCGCGCACCTTCCACATCGAAGTCGGCCACGACGACCCGATAGCCCTGCGATGCCAGCTTGCGACAGACATCGCTGCCGATGCCACCGGCACCGCCGACGACGAGGGCCCGACGACCTTCTGTCATAGGTTCGCTGCCCTGCCTGCGGGGGACATACTGCGGCCCCGCCGCAACCCGGCACCGCTGCAAGACGTGCCGAGCTGGTGCGGGAAATAGTGGCCCGCAGGGCCCCCGCCAACGATGAGGATGTTCAAGTCTTGTCTCCGTTCTTTTCTAGGTAGCGCAGCTTCAATCGAGCCAGCGTGACCCGAAGCATTGATCCGCGTCAAAATTTAGGCAATACAGCACCGGTTACTATCAACATTTGCCACGTAAATAGTGAACCCTGCGCCAAACCAGCTGCTCGTTTCCCTGCACCCTCGAATGCGATTGGCGACCGGCATTCGCGGCGCTGGACGCCGTTGGCATTCGGGCAACATGGCGCCCCTTAAAGTCGAGATGTGGAACAAATGAAGGACTTCGACCTGAACCTGCTGCGCGTGCTGGTGGCTCTGCACCGCACGCGCAGCGTCAAGAAGGCCGCCGCTACTCTCGACCTGAGCCAGCCTGCGACAAGCCTTGCCCTGGGTCGGCTGCGCAAGGCGCTCGACGATCCGCTGTTTGTGCGGTCCCCTACCGGCATGCTGCCAACGCCGCGTGGCACCGAGCTGGCCGACGCCGCAGCCAGGGCGTTGTCCGAATTCAGCGTTCATGCGCAGAACGAGCCGGCTTTCGATCCAGCCACCTCACGTCGCGACTTCGTCGTCACCACGCCCGACGTCGGCGAACTGCAACTGCTGCCGCCACTGATGGCCTACCTGGAACGGGAAGCGCCCCACTGCAATCTTCGCTCCGAACCGTTTGCGACGGCGGACGTCGAAGCCGCACTGGAAGACGGCCGATGTGACCTCGCGTTCGGGCTCTTCCCAAATCTGGAGCGGCCTGCGCTCTACACGCAGCAGATCCTCAGGCAAACCATCGTATGCGTGGTGCGAGCGGATCATCCTACGGTGCGGTCGTCACGCATCAGCATGCGTCGCTTCCTGGAGCTTTCGCATGCCGTCGTGCATCCGGTGGGCCGCAGCCAGGAACTCTTCGAAGCGCTGCTCAAAGAGAAGGGCTACACGCGCAGGGTTCAATTGAAGACGGCTCACTTCCTCTCGCTGCCGTCGATCATTGCCGCAACGGACATGATTGCGACGGTGCCCCGATCAATCGCGGACTACTACACCCGGCTGGAGAACCTGCGCATCGTGGCGCTACCGATTGGCATCAAACCAGTCCCGATTCGACAGTTCTGGCATCCGAGGTTTCATACGGACCCCGCCGTGCGATGGCTGCGCGAGTCAGTCGCCCGGCTGTTCGGCACGGTCGATACCTGACGTACGCAATCACGCGCGGCGCTCGAACTCTGGCGGACGCAGGGTGGTTTGCGGTCCAGGAGAAGCTCGGTCCAGGAAGACGATGCGTTGCATACCGAGTTCCCAATTCACTGGTTGATCTTCAGCAGGCGAAGTGCTTCGTTCACGATCGCTGCCGTTGTAATTCCGAAGTGCTGGTAGAGAACGTCCGCGGATCCCGATGCTCCGAAGCCCTTCATTCCGACGAAGCCGCCGCGCTCGCCCAGCCATTGATCCCAACCGAAGCGCATCGCTGCTTCGCAACCCACACGCACTGTGCCAACTCCCAGCACGGTCGCGCGATACTCAGCGTCTTGAGCGGCGAAGAGCTCCCAACTTGGCATCGACACCACTGCCGCGGGTATTCCGGATTGCTGCAAGACGTTACGAGCTGCCACCGCAAGAGCTACTTCAGAACCGGTGGCCAGCAAGGTGACGGCGCGAGCACCCCCTTCGGCTTCGATGAGTACATAGGCACCGCTGCGCGACAGGTTCGTAGTGGTATGTGTGCGCCGCACTTGTGGTAGAGCCTGGCGTGCAAACACGAGCGTCGATGGGCCTTCGCTGTGTTCGTAAGCGATCTCCCAGCACTCTGCCGCCTCGATGGCATCCGCAGGACGAAACACCAGCATGTTCGGCATCGCCCGCAGTGATGCCAAGATCTCCACGGGCTGGTGCGTCGGACCATTGCGCCCAATGCCGATCGAATCGTGGCTAAAGACGAACTTAACCGGAAGTCTCATCAACGCTGCCATCCGCATCGCGGGACGCTCGTAGTCGGAAAAGGCGAGGTAGGTGACAGTCAGCGGGACAATGCCGCCATGTGCAGCCATACCGTTGGCCATTGCGCCCATCACGTGTTCTCGCACCCCGCAATGCACGTAGGCGCCTGACCTCTCCTGAGCAGAAAAGGCGGTAAGGCTACGCTTATGGTTGGTCGGTGCTTCAAGGTCAGCGCAGGCCACCATCCGCTCCGGCATGACCTCGATAAGCGCGTCGTTGATCTCGGCAGAGATGAATATTCCGCTTGGAAGCGTTTGCTGGTCAAGCGCTTGGCGCTTGTACTCCAGGAGCACTTCGCGCCACCCGGTGGGCAAGTCGCCGGCCAGGATCCGCTCGAACTCTGCTCGGTCGTCGGCGTGCAATGCGGCTACGCGATCGCCCCAGGCTTGCCGCTCGGCGCGGTTGCGGCTGCCTGCAGATCGCCATGCGCTGAGCACGTCATCGGGCACATCGAAAGGCGCATGCGGCCATTCAAGAAGCTCCCGCGCGGCAGCAGCATCTTCTGCAAGCAGCCTTCCGCTGTGACCGCCACGCTGGCCTTGAAGACGTGCGATGCCCTTAGCGATGACCGTACGGCAGGCAATAAGAGACGGTCGCGCATCCCCCTTGGCAGCCTCGATCGCCTCCGCTACAGCCTCCAGATCGTGTCCATCGACCTCGGCGACGTGCCAACCGGCCACACGGAACCGTTCGGCGACATCCTCGCTGATGGACAGATCAGTCGATCCGTCATCGGTGATGTGATTGTCATCCCACAGCAGGGTAAGCTTTCCAAGCCGAAGATGTCCAGCCAGCGAGATCATCTCCTGCCCAACTCCTTCCTGTAGGCAACCATCGCCTACGAAGGCATACGTTCGATGGTCGACGATGCTACTGCCGAAGCGAGCATTCAGGTGCGCCTCAGCGATCGCCATGCCCAGCGCGTTTGCGATACCCTGACCGAGGGGGCCGGTCGTCGCTTCGATCCCGCTCGCAGGATCGAGTTCGGGATGCCCTTCGCAGCGCGACCCGAATTGCCTGAAGCTTCGAATCTGATCGAGGTCGATTTGCTCGTACCCCGTTAGATAGAGCAGTGCATAGAGCAGCATCGAGCCGTGCCCGTTCGACAGTACGAGACGGTCACGATCAGGCCACGTCGGGTCCGCCGAATCGAACTTAAGGTGCCGTGTGCAAAGCGCGGTTGCGATCTCCGCCATCCCTAACGGCACGCCTTGGTGCCCCTCGCCAGCACTTACGATGGCATCGATGGCAAGGAAGCGAATTGCATTGGCCATTGGCGCCAAGGGAATGGCTGTGTTCGGCGCTACTCTCTTCACGAGCGGGAGAGGGTGAGCGGATGTCATGGTCAACTTGGTCATGGGGTTATGTCAGTTCGGGCTTTACAGCGCCACAGTCGAGATCCAGGGAACGCCGGCAATAACCGCGATCCCAACAAGCAGTGCCGCCAGGTAGGGCCAGATGGCCTTGGTAACCTCATCCGGCGAAGCGCCGCCGATTCGCGCCGCGATATAGAGTCCGATGCCTATAGGGGGAGTCATATATCCGACATTCATCGCAGCCACGATGACCATGCCATAGTGAATATCATGAATACCCAGTTTCCTTGCAATGGGGTACATGATTGGCGCCAAGAGCAGCACAGCAGGCAGCCCCTCCAGAAGACAGCCCAGGACAAGGAAGACGATCACGGTTACAGCCATGAAGGCGATTGCGCCGCCCGGCATAGTGGTCAAGACGGCAGTCAGGTCTTGGATGACGCCACTCCGGGTAACGGCCCAGGCCATACCCGAGGCAGTGCCCAAGATGAGCAGAATTGCCCCGGACAGCGATGCCGTCTCGACTAGCATCTCGTAGATCTTTTGACCCTTGACACCGCCGTAGAGCACATGCCCGATGATCATGGCATACAAGACCGCAATGGAAGACACTTCCGTGGCAGTGGCAACACCGCCACCCACTGTGCTTCGGATGAGGAACGGCAGGACGAGCGCGGGTGCCGAGATCAGGAGCAGCTTTGCGATAACTCGCGCCGAGGGGCGACGGACCCCACTCATGTCTTCCTTTCTCGCCTTCCATCGGGCGAGCACAAGCAACGCGAGCAGCAGCACCATGGCGATCACGAAGCCACTCTGAAACAGCCCAGCGATCGAGACGCCCGCAACTGCGCCAAGGACGATCAGCACGATGCTGGGCGGTACTGTATCTGCCATCGCGGCTCCAGTGGCGAGCATTGCCACCATGTCACTTCGCTTGTTGCCGCGGCGCTCCATTTCGGGGAACAACGCAGGCGCTACAGTCGCCATATCCGATGTCTTTGACCCTGAGATTCCCGAGACTATGAAGAGCGAACCGAATAGTACATAGGACATGCCTGCCTTGATGTGTCCGACAAGCGAGCTGAGAAATTCGACGATCGCCTTGCCCATTCCGGTTGCGTCCAGTATGCAGCCGAGCAGCACAAATACCGGGATGGAGACCAGAATGATGCTGGACATGCCTTCATCCATGCGCGAGACGATCACCATCAGTGGTACGTGCGATGAGAACGCCAAGTAGCAAAGAGTTCCTAGGCCAAAGCAGAATCCGATAGGTACTCCGGCGGCCAGTAATAGTGCGACCAGGATCGCAAGGAAGATCCCAATGTTTGCGCCGGTTGACAGCTGTTGAAACTGTGGTGAAAGCCACCACATGATGCCTGCCATGGCAGTGACGAACAGCGCAGACGCAGCCAAGTGCCGCAAAGGCACCGTCCGCACCGCGTTAGCGACGAGGATGACAAGCATCGCCCCAATGCCGAACACCATTGCAGAGACGCGGAATGTACTGGGAATCTCCAATGCTGGTGTGCGAATAACCCACTCTTCCTTCGCGTACTCGTAGGCAGGGCCAATCACGGCGATCAGAAATGCCGCCATGCAAACCAGAGCGAGAGCATGGACAACTGTCTGCAGGTGCTTGGGCAGCATCCCCAGGAACAGCGTGAGTCGAAGGTGCTCGTGGCGATGCATCGCAATGGCAGCACCGAGCATGGCAAGCCACACGAATGCAGTCGCCACGACCTCCTCGATCCAGACAACAGGCGTAGCGAGGAAGTACCGTGTGACCACGGCGACAAGCAGCAGTGTAACGATGCCCGCCATCAGCGATGCGGCGACAACCTCTAGCGGAAGCATCCATCGAGACGCCCTGTACGGAGGGTGTATTCCCGCCCCGGCTGCTGGATCGCCAATCACGTCGTCGGCGTCAGCGTCGATAGTATTCAGAGTGCTGGACACGATAGCTCCCACGGGGCCGAATTTGCCCCCGTTGAGTAGGTAGACGAACTGAAGATCGGCGAGCCGAAATCGCTTTCACCCGCTCAGGCCAGCTTGCCCGTGGTGGACTCGAGCAACTCCCACGCTTCATCGCCCATGCGCTTCTTCCATTCAGCGTAGAAGCCCGATTCCAGCAAGCGCTTGCGGAAGGCAGCCGGATCGACGGTTACGAACTCCACGTTCTTCGACAAACTCGCCTGAAGCTCCTTGTTCAGCCGCTCCACGTCTTCTCGCTGCTTGAGCGCCGCGGCATTCACCGTCTGTCGAATAATCTCCTGTGCGGGCTGCGGTAGCGCCTGGAACGTCTTGCGATTGGCGAGGAACCAGAAGCCATCCCACATGTGATTGGTGCTCGAGATCGATTTTCCGACCTCTTGCATCTTGGCGAAGTAGATCCCCGCCAGTGGATTCTCCAAGCCGTCTGCGACCTTTGTCTGCAGTGCCGTGTACGTTTCGCCCCAGGGAATGGTCACGGGAGATGCGCCGAGATCCTTGAACAGTGCCGTCCACAGCGGGCTCGGCGGAACGCGAATCTTGAAGCCCTTGAGATCGGCTGGTGTGCGGATCGGGTGCGTCGCCGACAACGTTTGCCGGAAGCCGTTGTCCCACATGCGGTCAAAGGCGATAAGGTTTGCCTTCTCGATGGCTCCAACGATGTGTCTGCCCAACGCGCCATCCATGGTCTTCCAGACGGAGGGATAGTCCGGAAAGGCGAACCCGATGCCATTGATTGCCGCGACTGGCACGAGCGATGCCAAGATCAGCCCCGAGTTCGCGAAGAAGTCGATACCTCCCGAGCGCAACTGCGACAGCATGTCGGCATCGCTGCCGAGTTGGCTGGCTGGGAACACTTGAATGTCGACCTGCCCATTGGTCTTCTCTTTGATCGTGGCACTCGCCTCCCGCATGCGCACATTCAACGGATGGTCGAGCGGCATGATGTTGGCGAACTTGAGCTTGAACTGCGGTTGCCCAAAGACGGCTGCTGGGAAAGCGACGCCGGCTCCGCTGGCCAAGCATCCCTTAATTAGTTGACGGCGTTTCAGATCCATTTGGTTGTCTCCTCGCGTTGACGATCGCGTGTTGTGAAAGGACTAGCGCAGATCTTCCAAGAAGAACTTGCGCAGTTCGTTGGCAACGAACTCGGGCTGCTCCTCGGTGACCCAGTGCCCGCTATTGGGTACGAGGCCGCCACGCACGTTCTCTGCGACACGCTGCAGGGACTCGAGCGTTTCCATTCCGCGACCGAATGCCTTATCGCCTCCGAGTGCGAGAATGGGCAGACGCAGCTTGCCGTTCGTCGCGATGAAAGCCTTGTTGTCCTCCCCATCCTGGGGAAGCGCGCGGTAATAGCCGAACATGGCGCTCATCGCACCCGGCTTGCGGTATGTTCTTAGGTACTCCGCGCGGTCCGCTTCGGTGACGCTGGTAGGCAGATAGCCGTAGTTGTCGAACAGCCAGTCGAAGTAGATGTGCTCACGGTCTTGAAGTAGCGCTTCCGGAAGGTGGGGAGTGCGGAACAGCGCGTGATGCCAGCGGCGGCCGCCCTGCGAGAAGTCCGCTCCATCCCCCGGGATCGCCACATCGAGGATGGCAAGGCGCCTCACCGCCTCCTGATGGGCCGTGGTTAACGCGAAAGCCGTCGGACCACCCCAGTCATGGCCCACCAGGTAGAAACTGTCAATCTTCAGATGATCGTTCACCAAACGCCATACGTCGTGGGCCACGGTCTTCTTATCGAAACCACTCTCGGCACGGGAGCTGTCGCCCAGGCCACGCAGATCTGGAGCGACAATCTGAAAGCGATCCGCAAGCAGGGGAATGACGTGTCGCCACTCGTACGAGGTCTGCGGAATTCCATGAAGCAGTACAAGAGGTTCGCCTTTGCCTGCTGTGAGATAGTGAACGATGCCATCGCCGAGATCGGCGTAGTTGCTTTGAATGTTTTTCATGCGATCCTCTATGCCGTCTGATACTGGGTCATCACGGCGGAGTCGTCCTGTGTTCCAAGACCTCGGGCCGTGGTCCCGAGGAAGGCGAGATATGCAGCGTGTGCAAGCGCTGCGGGAAAGCGGGACTCGCGGGTTGCATCGAGCACAAGCGACATGTCTTTGACGAAAATGTCGACGGCCGACTTAACTTTCTCAAACTCTCCTGAAACCATGCGCGGGCCGCGATCGGCGAGCATCCAGGAGCCGGCTGCACCGCTGCAAAGAATCTCAAGTGTCAGTTCGAGCGGCAAACCCTGTCGTTCGGCTAATGCCAGCGCTTCGCCAGCAGCGGCTAGGTGAACGCCACATAGAAGCTGGTTCAGAATCTTCATCTGTGCGCCAGCGCCCGCTTCGCCCAAGTAGTGAACCCGCGATCCGAACGTTTGCAACACAGGAAGCGCGAGATCGAAGGCTTTGCGCGGGCCTGAGCCCATAATGGTCAGTGTGCCTCGTTCAGCACCAGCGGCGCCGCCTGTCACCGGTGCATCGACTAGCGCGATCGAGTGCTTCTCAAGCCGGGCTGCAAGCTCGCGAACATAGTTCGGATCCATTGTGCTGCATGCCACGACTACGGCTCCGCGTGGAAGCTGGCCGACCAATCCGGTCTCTCCAAAGAGTACCGCGTCAGTTTGCTCAGAGTTCACGACGAAGCAGATGACTATTTGCACGTGGCGTGCCAGATCCGCGAGAGACTGCGCGGGGGTACCGCCTTGGGCGCCGAGCCAAGCTAGGGCTTCGGCACGGACATCCGTACCCACCACGTCGTATCCCTTGGCGAGCATGTTGCTTGCCACGCCTCTTCCCATTGCGCCGAGGCCGACGAGGCCGACCTTCGTTCTTGAGTTCATGCCAGCCACTCCTTGATAGATGCGACCACTGCTGTCGTGGAGATGCCGTACCGGTCGTGGAGCGTAGGCAATGCGCCTGCATCTAGGAATTTATCTGGCAGGCAAATTTGACGGAACTTGGGCGTGAGCCCAGAACGCAGGAAGACGCTCGCTACTGCTTCGGCCAATCCTCCGACGACGGAATGGTTCTCGGCGACGACAACGAGGCGTCCCTGCCGGCGTCCCTCTTCGAGCAGTGTTGCCTCGTCCAAGGGCTTGATCGTGGGGACGTGCAATACGGCCACGTCGATGCTGTCCTTCTGCAGGCTCTTGGCGGCTTCGAGGGCACGCATGGTCATGATGCCGGCCGATATGATCAACACGTCACGACCACCACGCAACACCTTCGCCTTTCCGAGTTCAAACTTGTAGTCGTACTCGTCAAGCACCAGCGGAACGTTGCCGCGAAGCAGCCGCATGTACACCGGGCCCTTGTGGGCGGCAATTTGCGGCACTGCTTGCTCTATATCGAGCGCATCGCATGGATCGATGACAGTCATTCCAGGAACCCCGCGCATCATTGCCACGTCCTCCGTCGCGACGTGGCTTGGACCGTAACCTGTTGTGAGGCCAGGCAGCGCGCAGCAAATCTTGACGTTCAAATTCTCTTCGGCGATCACCTGATGGATGAAATCGTAGGCCCGACGTGTGCCGAAGGCAGCGTAGGTGGTCGCGAAAGGGATCAAGCCCTCCTTGGCAAAGCCGCCGGCCGCAGCCATCAACAATTGCTCGGCCATACCCATCTGAAAGAATCGATCAGGGAAGGCCTGTGCGAAGAGGTGCAGGTCCGTGTACTTCGCGAGGTCAGCCGTCATTCCGACGATCTCTTGCTTGTTAGCAGCGAGCTCCGAAAGCGCCTTGCCAAAGGGTGCAGCCTTTACCTTCTGCCCTTCGCCCGCAATCGAGGCGATCATCGCCGAAGTTGTCAAACGCGGCTTCTTCTCGGAAGCGGCGTTCATGCAGGGTTCCCTTCTTGCGATTGATCCAGAATTTGCAAGGCCTGCTGCCATTCTGGTGGGTCGACACGGATGAAATGGTTCTTCTCGCGTTCTTCGAGGAAAGGTACGCCCTTGCCCATCAGGGTGTCGAACAAAATTGCCCGAGGCTTCGCTTCGGTGTGCTCGCGCGCGGTGTCAAACGCCTTCATCACGGCATGCAGATCGTTGCCGTCAACACGTTGGACATGCCAGCCGAACGCTTCCCATTTTTCGTATAGTGGTTCAAAGCCGAGCACCTTGCTCGAGGGTCCATCGGCTTGCTGGTTGTTGATGTCGACTAAACAGATCAGATTTGATAGACCATGATGAGCAGCACCCAGCGCCGCCTCCCAAGTTGATCCTTCGTCGAGCTCACCGTCGGACATGGAGTTGTAGACGAAAGCCCCATTGCGCTTGTGGCGCAAGGCCAGCGCGATGCCGACGCCGATAGCCAGCCCGTGTCCCAACGAGCCACCCGAGATCTCCATGCCTGGCGTATAGGTCGCCATACCGGACATCGGGAGGCGGCTATCATCGCTTCCATAGGACTCAAGCTCGCTTTCATCGACGATCCCGCCTTCGAGCAGAGCCGCGTAGAACGCGATTGCGTAGTGGCCGTGTGACAGCAGGAAGCGATCCCGGCCATCCCAATCCGGATCGTCAGGACGGTAGTTGAGGGCGTGAGCATAGGCTACGGCCAGTACGTCCGCCCATCCCAAGGCTTGGCCGATGTAGCCCTGACCTTGGACCTCTCCCATGCGAAGAGCGAAGCGGCGAATTCGGTAGGCGCTGGCCTCCAATCTGAACAGCTGCGGCGTCGGCGCCGCGGTGTTGCTGGTCTTGTCCATGGCTTAACGGCTATCGCACCCAAGAGGCCTGCCGGGTCGAATGAGGTTCATCTGAAGCTCCTGCGAAGTAGTGGCTAGGAGTTTCTCGGGGGCCCTTTCACTGAACAAGCCAGTACAGTTCAAACAGGGTTGAAAAATGTCCTAATCAGTAGTTCCCCTATGCAAATCCCCCCCTTCAAAGGGCTCCTTGCGTTCGACGCGGTGGCGCGACTTGGCAGTATCAGCAAGGCTGCTGAGGAGTTGAACCTGACGGTTTCCGCCGTCAGCCATCAGGTCTCGAACCTCGAATCCTTTGTCGAACGACAACTGTTCGACCGCTCGCCTCGCGGTCTCACGCTTACGATCTTTGGCGAGCGATTCCAACGCGACATTACCGGCGCTTTGACGCTGTTGGCCTCGGCAGCACAGAACGTGCGCTCGGGTGAGATCGCCGAAGTATTGCGTATCCACGCCGTGCCAACGTTTGCGAGCCTCTGGCTGATGCCGCGGCTTCCTTCGTTCCGAGACAAGTACCCGGAGATGCGCGTTCAGCTCGACGCCTCCCATGGGGAGGTCGATTTCGCACGGGGCGAGGCGGACGTAGACATCTGCTACGGAGAAGTGCGCGGGCGTGATATGCACGTAGAGACGCTGTTCTCGGAGGAAATTCTGCCCATGATCAGTCCGACCCTGAAGGCCAGGCTAAACATACGAACGCCAGAGGATTTGATTGGCCAAGACCTGATCCTTTCCGAGCTGACTCTCGTGCAGTGGCCACACTGGTTCGCAGCCAATGGTGTACCGGTGTTCCCTCGAGGCTATAGTCTTGCCTTTGATCGCACTTTCATGGTTCTGGACGCAGCGATCCAAGGCTTAGGAATCGCGTTGGACAGTAGTAGAACGGCCGAATCCGCCCTCAAAAGAGGTGACCTCGTACCAGTCTTTGAAGATCGAAAAGGTATGCCAGTTCGCGCGCACCATCTCGTGTTTCCTCGCGCTCACGCGCAATGGGACAGAGTCATGAAGTTCACGAGTTGGTTACGACAGCAAGTATTGACAATCTAGTCCGGTCTGCTGCTCCACATTGGGTTCTCCGCCTTTTCCTTTGGCTTAGGAAGTGGTTTGACGTCGCAGTGCGATTGTTGAGGAGGCCGTTAACCCCCTCCCGGACGTCGTTCGGATCGCGCATCGTGCCTTGCACGTACGTCATTGGAGCTGCCATGCGATGCACGATCGTCCTCGAGTTCGAGGGTGTCAAGGGCTGGCAGCTTTGCACGACAGCCGTTGCTCCGCACCTGCGGCGCCGACAGATTGACGTACTTGTCAACGCGGAAGGCACCACTTGTCGAAGCCAGCACTGGCGAGCTGCGATGGCTGCATGCCGCGTTGAGCGCCATCATGCCCCACCGGCAAGCCAAGAGAGTCATGGACCTGCTGCTTCCGACCTCTGGCCACGATAGCCATGTGGCGGTCCGCAAGCACACGATCGCCGTGGGCAAAGAGATCCACCAGGCGTAGCAAGAACCAGCTGTATCACTCATGCGCACATGCGCAGCAGACAAATGTGTCTACAAGGGCCGCCACGGATTGCAAGCAATAGCCGGCGCGGCGTCCGCGCATGGCGCGATCGCCGGTGACACTGACGCATGAGGTCACGATGCCGCAGTTTCGCATCTCTGAAGTTGGCCTTGCTGGCACCCAGGTGCTGACCCGCAAGGTACGCACCGGAGGCCGGCCGATTGATCGCGGGAGAATTCACGAGGAGTCCGACGATGACAAATGGCAGATCGACTAAACAGTGGAACTACGCTTTAAATGGTCAACCAGGCGCTTACCCGCCGATTGCAGCCCCTCATATGAGCGCATGACGATTGCGTGCTTTCGATGGACCCATTCCTCGTCAATCTCAAGAACCCTGATGTCCATCGCCCTTGCAAATGTCTGAGCCATAAAAACCGGCATCATGCCGATGCCAAGGCCGGCGCGCACCATAGCTGCCAACGCGTCGTACGTGTGGACCTGCATTCGGCACTTCCAGGCTTTGTCCGCTTTAGCAGCCGCCGCCTGCAGCTGTAGATTGATATGACTGCCGGTCCGGAGACCGACATAGTCAAAATCCAGCGTGTCAGCGATCTTGACCGAGCCTTTACCTGTAAGGGCATGCGCCTCAGGCACCACAAGCGCCAGTCGGTCGCTGTGATAGGAAATGACCTCAAGTCCGGCCGTCCGCGGACCCTCCACAATCAATCCGATATCGCAAGCATTTTCTTCCACGGCAGTGATCACCTCAGTACTCACCTTCTCTTCAAGATGGACTTTGATGAGCGGATGCTTGTTCAGGAATGAGGCCAGGTCGGAAGGCAGGAATTGGGTAAGGGTCGAAAGGTTCGACGCGATACGAACGTGTCCAGTGAGCAGTTGTGTTGCCCCTAGCTTTCCGTCGGCGAAGATCAAGGGCTTAATACCCTCCTCTACCCTAACGGCCGAGACGCGACCGATGATGATCGAGTGCGTGGCGAATGGAACCACGGAGTCAATATCGCAGAAGAGGTTGCATTGAGCACCCTCGAGATATGGCATGCCTTGGTCCTCTGTGGCCCAACTTCCCACCTCGAAACGAGCATCTCCCTTCAATCTTCCGCTGAACGCGGAAACCAGATCCTCATGCTCCGTCGTCAACACGTTCACGCAGAATCTCTGGCGTCCGAGGAGCGGAGCATGGATGCTCGCGCTATGGTTCACACAGATGAGGAGCGACGGTGGATCCATCGTGAGGGAATTTACCGCGGTAGCGGTCATCCCATGACGATGGCCGTTTTCGTCGGCGGTACTGATAATGGTCACAGTCGATGCGAGGCGCCGCATTGCCTTCTTGAAGTCGGAAATGACTTGCTCGCCTTCGGATGGAACTGCGTTCATGAAGAATCTCCTTTAGTGATTTGGTGGCGCATGCCGGGGATGGGTCATAACTTCTTCAAGTTCGATCGAACCAGACCGTCTGTGCGTTCATAAACTCATGGACGCCGTAGTGCCAGAGTTCTCGTCCATATCCGCTCTTCTTCACCCCTCCAATCGGGACGCGGGGATCCGACGCGGAGAATCCGTTGACGAACAGCCCACCCGTCTCCACGCGACGAGCCAGCCGCCTGGCCATTTCCTTATTCTTCGTCCAGATCGCACCGCTCAAGCCAAAGTCGCTGTTGTTCGCCAAGTCGACGGCGTCATCTACGCTCATTGCAACCGTCAACGACGCCACCGGACCGAATGTCTCCCGGTCGAACACTGACATCCCCGGCCGTACATCCCCCAATACCGTCGGCCTGTAGAAGTTGCCGGCGCCATCGATCTTCGACGCACCAATCAGGACTTTGGCGCCACTCTTGACGCTACCTTGCACCAGCACGTCAAGTTCCTCACGAAGGTCGTAGCGAGCCATTGGACCGATGTAGGTATCCTCACTTTGCGGATCTCCCACGCGCAGTTCCGAAACAGCCCCGACAAATCTGTCGGTGAACTCTTCTGCGATCGGCTCTTCGAGAATGATCCGCTTGGCCGCAATGCAGACTTGCCCATTGTTCTGGTAACGACCGACCACGGCAGCCTTCACCGCTCGGTCCAGATCCGCATCAGCTAGCACAATGAATGGGTCAGATCCCCCCAGTTCAAGAACCGTTTTCTTCAACGCCGCACCGGCCTGCGCTGCGATGGCAGAGCCCGCACCGACGCTTCCAGTCACGGCAACCGCTACGATTCTTCGGTCATGTATCGCCCTGGATGCAAGATCGTTGTTGATATTGGCGACGGTGAACGCCCCCTCAGGGAGGCCCGCATCCAGCCATGCCCGTTGCATGTGATACGCACAACCCAATACGTTGGGGGCATGCTTGAGCACATACACGTTCCCCCCAAGCAGAATGGGCACCGCGCCGCGCATGACCTGCCAGTACGGAAAATTCCAGGGCATCACCGCCAGAACCGGGCCCAACGGAAGGTAGGAGACATAGGCCTGTTGTCCGACAGCAGTTGCGCGATCGCCCAACATCTCGGCACCGTGGTCGGCATACCAATCGCACAGAGTGGCGCACTTTTCCACTTCAGCACGCGCTTGGCTAATAGGCTTGCCCATCTCGATTGTTGCCGTCTCTGCAAACACGTGAGCCTCTCGCCGCAGGACTGCTCCCATATTCTTGAGGACCTTCAGCCGGGCAGGCACTGGCATGTCGGACCAGAACTTAAAGCCCTGTGCAGCGTTCTGAAGAAGCCGGTCAAGCCCATCAGCTGTCTCGAAACGATATCGGGCGATCAGCTCGCCTGTAGCCGGATTGATCGACTGAGCGCTATCCGCGATGGTCGAGTTGGAGTTCATGGAGGATCTCATTCACAGGTTGCAACGGGGCGGCACTTCACCGCCTGACTCAAGGTTCTCTGGCCGGTCGAGCGCGGCACGTGCCAAATCTGAAATGGTGCGACTAAGCAGCCGGCGGCGGACCTTCTTCATAGTGCGGCGTGTTCGCTTCGTCGTCTAGCCAAGGAAGGTTGTGAGACATCCAAACGCTCATTGCTGCGCGAACGCCTGGATCGCTGTCCAGCGTGGCCGTCCGCAGTACGACAAAGGGACGTTCCGGATACTCGGCATAGATGTGTGAGCCACAGGTGGAGCAAAAATGTCGAAACTTGCCAGGACAGGACTGATATGAAGTGAGGTTGTCTGCGCCTGCGGAGAGCTCAAAGTCCTCTCGATTCACGCGCGCCGCAGTATTTCGCTGCGCCGCATGCGTCTTCCGACACGTCTGGCAGTAGCAATGCCAGAGATTTCCGTCGACGGCCTTCACCTTATATTGAACCGACCCACAATGACAGCTACCGGTCAGCATCGCGCTTTCCTCCAAGTTAATCAACAGACTTCGTTCCAGCAGAGACGAAAATCAGAAGCGTGCCGCTTAACGGAGCCTTGATGCCACTCCAACATCCAAAGGCCGCGCGTCTTTGCCGTGCAATGCTAAGTTCATATCTGGTATCGGATATGTGAAATCCGCGCGTACACGGCAACCATCGGAACAATGATGAGCCCGATGACTGCCTGTTGCCCGGCGAAGCTCAACCCCAGCCCGACCAGCAGTGAGGTAAGCACGGTGAGAACGAGCGATCCAAGGACAGTCAGCCCATAGCCGCCCGAGCCACCCAACAGCGAAGTTCCACCAATTACAACTGCCGCTACGGTGCTAAACAGGTAGGGATCGCCGACACCGACAAAGCCGCCACCAGAGAAGCCCAGGAGCAGGCAGCCAGTCAAAGCAGACATCCCCCCCGATATGCCGTGCACCGCGACCCAAGTACGCTTCTCGGAGATGCGCAGCCTGGAGGCGGCCACACGATTGCCTCCCAGTGCGTATATACCCCGTCCGAACCAGGTGTTTCGAATGATCCAGCCAAGCACCACGCTCAACAGCAGCCAGATGATGACTACAGGAGGGATGGGCACCCCGAAAGTCTGGCCATTGAAAGCGGCCAGGTTCGTCAGCCACTCAGGCACCGGAGCAAAGCTGGTGCCGCCGAACGAAGAGCCCAACGACGTGTAGATCTCCGCTGCCCCCTGCAGCGCAAAGCCGACCCCGAGAGACATGATCAACGCCTGTGCTTGCAGTCGGAAGCTCAGCAGCCCATTGGCACCTCCCGCAACAACACCGAGCGCAACAATGATGAGAACCGCAACGCCTGGTGCAATGCCGTCATTCATCAATCTGGGAAGCAGGATGTTTGCCGAGCCAATGACGAACGGGATAGAAAGATCCAAACCCCCCAGCAAAGCGACCAAGGTCTGGCCAACTGAAGCCAGGCCGAGGAAAGCTGCTAGAAGCAGTATGGAACGCGCGTTCTGCACCGACAGGAAGCCGCTCACCGTTGCAGCTCCAACCAGCAGGAGGGTAATCAGCAATGACCCGCCGACCGTCAAGGATCGGTTCTCGCGCATGAGGTCCCGCAACGATGCAGACGTCGTCACGGAGGAATTGGGCAAAGTTTGGGTTGCCAGCATTTCGGTCCTCCTACTTGCCCGCCGGGCGGCGGGCAGTTAATACGTTGACCAACAGAGACGCCATGAGAATGACGCCGAAGGCGAGCTTGGTCGCAGCTCCTGAGCTAGCCTCGAAATTGAATGTAGCCAGCAGGTTGGCGATGAGATACATGTTGAGAGCACCGAGGACTGAGCCTGCCGCGCCGCCTCGCCCTCCAGCCAAGCTTGCGCCGCCAAGAACAAGCGCGGTCACGGCCTGTAACGTGTATGTACTGCCCTGCGTCGGATCCCCGGACGAAACAAGAGCGGTGTAGCAGATACCCGCAAGGCCGGCGAAAGCACCGCCGAGGACGTGGGCGATGATTCGGACCTTCACCGTATGAACACCGGATGTGTAGGCCATCCGCTCATCCGCCCCGGTAAGCCGGAGGTGCGTGAAGAACGTACTCCTCCAAAGAAAAGCCCAGAGCACCAAGGCAGCCAACACAATGAATGTGACGGGCGAGAGAAGATCCTGCCCGGTCCTCCAAGCCATCATCCAATCTGGCGCCAGCCCGCCTGCCCGCGGCATGATCAAGAGATTGACGCCTGTCAGCACCAGAAACCCGGAAAGAGTGACGATGATGGGTGCCACTCGCACGTACAAGATCACCATTGCTTGCAAGAATTGATAGCCAGCACCGAGAGTGATCGCCCAGCCGAAGATCGCCAGTGGGTTCGTGAAACCACCATCGGTCAGCCAAGCAACCAACGTGACGTTGATCAACCCCATCAGCGGCCCGATCGAGAGATCAACCGATCCTCGACCAACCATGACGATGGGGGTCAGGGCCAGCGTGCACAGAACGAGAGGTGCCACGACGCTGAGCGCCCCCGCCAGACCTGTCTGGCTAAAGAGGGTCGGGCTGCGTGCGACAGCCAGGGCAACGAGTACGACGAACAAAACGATTGGTACTGCCAAGTGGCTCTGATTCGCTAACCTTGCGAGCAAGCTGAGGTTTTTCATGCCGCCACCGCCTCATCGAACGATAGTTGATTCTTCTGGTCCTGACCGAACATGGCAGCAAGCATGCTGTCCTCGTTGATGTCGCGACCGGCCAGAGATCTGAAGAGCGACTGCCCCACGAATACGTCGACGCGATCCGCGAAACCGCGAAACTCTTCGATCTCACTGGAGAGGTACACGACGGCCCCTCCGTGATCTGCAAAGTTGCGCAGTTCAGCATAGAGGTCGCGCTTTGTTCCCAGGTCTACACCTCGCGCCGGATCATTCAGCACAATCACTGCGGGATCTCGGGCAAAGGCGCGTCCGATCAACACCTTCTGCTGATTTCCACCGGACAGCGAAGTGATCTTGTTCGAAGGCCTGCCGATTTTGGTCCGCAAGCGAGCGACCTCCCGCTGGAACGCTTCAGTCAAGCCAGCTCGTCGGATCACGCCAAACGGCAGAAGATTGCGTGAATAGATACCAATGGCGAGGTTCTCGAAAATGCTTTGATCGGGAAAGATGCCCTCGCGCTTGCGATCGCCCGAGACATATGCAATGCCCAATCGCTCCGCGGAGGACAATCCGTCAAGCACGTGTATGCCTGAATGGGTGCTCACTTTGGGCGTACCGCCTTGCGCCACCTTGAGCCCAGCCAGCACGCGCACAAAGTCATCCTGTCCCTGCCCGTCGAGTCCTGTGACGCCCACAATCTGCCCGGTCTCAAGGGAGAAGGAGAATGCACGGGACTGACCATCGAGGCGAATGCCATACGCTTGCACGATGGGCCGCATGTTGGCGCTTCGCTTTCTTCGTTCGATCGTCGGAGCAGCCGCCACACTGCGGTCGGCTGGAGTCATCATCTCGAGAAGCTTTTCCTCAGTGATGTTTCTCTTGTCGAGGAGTCCCACCACCTGGCCATCGCGGAGAATTGTGGCTCGATCCGCGATGCGCACCAGCTCAGCGATCCGATGTGTGACGATAAGAATCGTGCAGCCCTCACTTCGAAGTTCGTCAATTGCGGTGTGAAGGCGTTTGGTTGCATCCAGATCCAAAGCCGCGGAAGACTCATCCAGAATCAGGATCTTGGGGCGCCGGAGAATAGCTCTCGCAATGACAATCCACTGCTTGATGTTGAGCGGCAAGGTGCCAACGGTCGCGTCGAGGTCGACTGGTGCGCCAACGAAGCGCTCCAAAAGGACGGCGGCCTCAACCGATCTTGATGAGCTCGCCCGAGCCAGCCCGAGAAGCGGATCACAACCAACATACAAGTTGTCCAGGACCGAAGCATCATCGGCCACCAGAACCTCTTGAAAGATGGTCGCCACTCCGACTGCGCGCGACTCGATCGGGTTGCCCGGAGTCGTATCGAGAACAGTCACCTTTCCCTCGTCCGGCAAGAGCACCCCAGACATAATCTTGACTAGCGTGCTCTTACCGCAGCCGTTCTCGCCGACGATGGCATGCACCTCGCCGGCCACGGCCTCGAAATTGACCGAGGTCAGCGCTCGGGTCTCGCCAAACGACTTCGAGACGTTGTTCAGCCTGATGGTGACGGATGTGAGTGAGCTCATGACGACCCCTCGTTCAGCATTTTTCGGAGGACTTTCCAGCCTGCAGCATGGATGCCGGCCGGATGTGTATGCCGTCTACTTGGCCGGGCGCCAAGTGAGTGGATCTGCCGGGCGATGGAAATAGCTGTCAGCGACCGGCGTAGGCCACCAGCCATTGTTCGCTGGCTCCAACCAGTCGGCGGAATTCACGTCGCAGTCCTCTTTGAGCGATGCATTCACGTCGCTGATCGTGTATGGAATTACCGGACGCAGAATCGACTGGATCTTCGGGCCCTGCCCTTCCAATGTGCGCATCATCACGTCCCAAACGAAGCGAGCTTCCGAACGGGGCGGCCAGATATGAAAACTTGCACTCACGAACTTCGGGTTCTTGCGCCAGTAGCAAGCAGCAGAAGCTTCGCCGCCGAGGACGATGGGCATCATCTCGCGGCCCGATTGCTGAACCGCCTTAACAACACCGTTCTCGGCCGCTGACTGCACGATGATGCCGTTGATCGCTCCCGGATTTGTTGCCAGGAACTTCTGCACTTCCACTTGAGCAACCTGGTCCGTCCACTTGCCGGCGACATTGCCAACGAGCTTGATGTTCGGATACTCCTTCAACGCGGCCTTGGCGCCGACGTCAAAGCTGTCTGACGAAGCAAAGCCCGGGATGCCAGATACGAGAAGCGCATTGCCCTTTTCTCCCATTTCTTTTGCCAGCCACTTCGCCGTTTCGTAGCCACCCTGCATGTTGTTCTCTGTCGCGTTGATGGCGTACGGCGAAGTGACGTACCCCGAGAATGAAAACACAGCGACGCCCTTTGAATGCGCATACTCAACCGTCTTGTTGATAGCTGTGACATTCGAGCAGCAGATGATGATCGCATCGACACCGTCATCGATCATCTGGCGCATCTGCTGAATCTGGACAGCGTCCTTCAAGTCGGACTGAGTGACGACCAACTCGGAGATAAGACCAGCCTGCTTGTACTTCGGCAGCAGCACCTTCGTCATCTCATCGAGAATCGCCGCGCGCCACGTGTTTCCTGCGTACGTCGAGGCGTAGCCGATCTTCCACGGCGGCCCCTTCTTTGGCTTGAAATCCTTTAACTGGCTCGGCCCCAGAGGCAACTGCGGGTCAACCATCTTGTACACGGCCTGCTGGTCCGCAGATAGATCCTTGACAGCGCTCGCGCTTTGCCCGAAGGCGGAAACAGCGAACAAGCCGCAGACGCAGGCCGAGAAAAATGCAACGAACTTCGAAACTTTCACGATTGTCTCCTCTTAAAACCCTGACAACAGTCATCCCAGCGATGACACGGCTCTCGACAGAGCCTCATCGCGCAAGATGGGTGAATTGCTTGAACCGACTCCTATAGCCGTCGGACTAGGCTGATTAGCGGCGAAGCCCCTCTTGCTTGAGCAGTGGCATTACGCGTTCATTGAAGAACGGCAGTTCCTCGTTGTAGTCGACCATCGTCAGCAGCGCCCCGTCAACGCCGGTTTTGCTCAGCTCAACGAGCTTGTCGGTCACCTGTTCAGGCGTCCCAACGATCGGCCATCCACCCCAGCCGGCGATAAAGCGCTCCTTGAATTTCTTGTACATTTCGTCCGAATGGTTCTGCGACTGAACTTGCAGAACCTGGCAGATGTTCTCGCATGCGATCCAGTCTCCACGCTGCTTGACGAAGTAGTCGTAGTACTCGAGCGCTTCTTTCTCGGTCTCGCGGACAACCACAGGGCAAGAAGTAAAGGTTCCGAGCTCGCGCTTGAACTCATTTCGCGCGAGGTTTTTCGCCTTCTTTACCCATGCGGCGCCTGACTCCATGTCTTGCATGAATCCGAAGTTGAAGTCGCAGTACTTGGCCGTGAACTCCAAACCCTTGCCCGACGACCCGGCGCAGATCAGCACCGGGCGCCCAGCCTGACTGTTGTATGGTTTGGGCTCACTGAAGGCGTCCTTCACCTTCAGGAAGTTCCCGTCGAAGTTCACGCCGTTGCGCTGCCACAGCTGGCTCACGATATTTAGCCACTCGTCGGCGTAGTCGTAGCGAGTATCGTGTTCCATCATTTCACGACCGAACATTTCCATCTCCGGTGTGAACCAGCCGGTCACCAGATTTAGGCCATAGCGACCCTTGGAGATCCGGTCGATGGTCGTCGCCATCTTGGTGGCAACGATGGGGTGCAGCGTAGGGATGTGCGTTGTGGAGAAGAACTGCAGCTTGGAGGTCACCGCGGCGAGTGCGGCAGCCCATGTGAACGTATCCATGTTCACGCCATTAAAGTTCGTCTCGCCACCAAACCCGCGCCAGCGGGCGATCGGAACCATGCACTCCCATCCCGCCGCTTCGAGCTGCTGCGCGATCTTGACGTTGTGTTCGAACGTTGGCTCGAACGTTGACTCGGCCGTTGTAATGGCACATGCGTTCGAGCAGTTCGTACCAAATACGCCCAGCTTCAGCTTGTTGTCGTTGAACATGGGATTGCCGGCTTCTCGGAAGGCTTCAACTGTGGTCATCGTCATCTCCTGCTTGGTGGTCAGACCTTCATGTCGTCAAAAACTTCCTGCGCGATGCGGAATGCGTCGATTGCGGCCGGGACCCCGCAGTAGATCGCAGCCTGCAGGAAGACTTCGCGAATCTCTTCCTTCGTAAGCCCGTTGTTGATCGCTCCGCGAACGTGCAACTTCAGCTCGTGCGGGCGGTTGAGGGCGGTGATCATTCCAAGATTCAGGACGGATCGCTGCTTTCTCTCGAGTCCTGGCCTATTCCAGATTTCGTCCCAGCAGTACTCGGTCACGAGTTGCTGCATTGGCCAGTTGAAATCCGTCGCCTTGCGAATCGACTCGTTGACATAAGCTGTTCCAAGAACCTCTCGACGGGTATCGAGACCTCGCTTGAACTTCTCTGTCAGCGGTCGGTCGTTAGCAGTATTCATCTGGGCACTCATGTGGTTAGTCCTTGAGTTGTGCCGCACAGCGGCGGGATTGGGAATGCAAGTGCTTGCAATTGCAAACTTGCAGACTGAGTTCAAGCTTCGCAACGTTCTTGTTGAAGCTCCGCTTGAAGAGTTGAGGAAACGGATAACTTCAGCTTTCGGTAGGCGATCAATGCATCGATCGTTATGACGGGCAACCCGTACGCACGCGCGACGAGATCGATGTCTACTAGACGGGACATCGTTCCGTCTTCGTTGACCAGTTCGCAAATCACCGCCACTGGGTAAACCTCAGCGAGCTTGCATAGATCGACTGATGCTTCGGTGTGACCCGCTCGCTCGAGCACGCCGCCCTTCCTAGCGCGCAGCGGAAAGATGTGTCCGGGTCTGGCAAGCTCTTTCGAAGTTGTTGATGGATCGGCGAGGGCCCTGAGCGTTGCCGCCCTATCGTGCGCCGAAACACCAGTTGTGGTTCCTTGTAGAACATCAACCGTGACGGTGAATGCAGTCCTCATCGCCTCGCTGTTCTTCTCCACCATAAGGGGCAGCTCAAGTCTTTCGGCAATATTCGCGGGCATGGGCGCACAGATGATCCCCGTGCAGTGGCGCGTGATGAAGGCAATCTTCTCCGGTGTAGCGAACTGAGCTGCAAGGACGATGTCGCCCTCGTTCTCGCGGTTCTCGCTATCGGTAACGATCACCATTCCGCCCGAGCGAATCGTTGCCACCGCCTCCTGGATGCTGCTAAGCCTCATGCTTCGGTCCCCGCTTTCTTTGATCAGAAAGTTTGAACAATGCAATCAGGAGGGCTCCCGATGGTGTCCGGGCCGCCTGAAAAGCAAGGCCAGCGGAGTGCCGATGGCCGGTTCGCCCCAGACCCGGCTTGACTGGACCCTATCGAAGGGGCGTGCCGGCCTTGACCCCAAAGCGGCGCTTGCCGCACGGTCCTGCAACCGCTATCCAGACTGAGTTTCACGTCGTCTCCTCAGGTTCATGTGGCAATGCTATCAGACAATCTGCTCAACTGTCAAAGTCGGAGCGGGCTAAATTTAATGCGGGTTTTCACTGATAGCGGCTGCCTGGAAGCCTGGTTTGGAGCAGCTCGCAAGAACGCTTTGCCTGCCAGATGGGCCACCAGGTCTTCAGAGGTGGACTTTCGAAGCCGCTGGCACTTTGACTGATTGACAGAGAGCAGCGCTGCGAATAGCATCCGGAAGTATTGGCAGATTGTCTGCTTGTGTCGCTTCCAGAATGGAGTGTAGGAATGGACTTGCTGAACAAGACTTGCATCGTTACGGGCGGCGCAAGTGGCATTGGCCTCGCTACGGTCGAGCTCTTCGTTCGACATGGTGCGAACGTCGTTATTGCCGACTTCAACTTCGACAAGGCTGCTGCGGAAGCTGAGCGCCTAGGCCCGAAGACTTTGGCTGCTGCCTGTGACGTTTCCCAATCGACTCAGGTGGCGCAGATGGTCGAGAGCACGCTGGGCAAGTGGGGGCGCGTAGACGTTCTGATAAACAACGCGGGGTTCGGCTTCACCGGCAACGTAGTGACCATTAAAGAGGAGGACTGGGATCGACTGATGTCAGTCAACCTTAAGGGGGTCTACCTGTGCTGCAAGTACGTCGTTCCGGTGATGCAGCGCCAAGGAGGCGGGACGATCGTCAACACCAGCTCCTATACCGCAACATCTGCCATCGCGAACCGCACCGCTTACGTGGCCTCCAAAGGCGGAATCTCCGCCCTCACAAGAGCGATGGCGCTTGACCACGCCAAGGACAACATCCGAATCAATGCCGTTGCGCCGGGCACCATCGATTCACCCTACTTCAGCAAGATTTTCCAGGAGGCGGCGGATCCCCCCGCCCTGAGGCAGCAATTCAATGCGCGAGCGGCCATGGACCGAATGGGAGAAGCGGTCGAGATTGCTGAGGCAATTCTCTTTCTGGCGTCATCTCGATCTAGCTTTGCAACGGGCAGCGTCCTAACGGTCGACGGCGGCTCCTCGGTGGGGAACCACCTCGTCTCCTAGCATCTCCCGGAGGAACATCCCATGAGCACGCCAAGAGTCGTTGGCATCAGTGGCAATTTCACGGGGCCATCGCGCACGTTTAACTTGGTTGAGGCCTTGGCAGCGAAGACGGCCGCCGCGCTTGGCCAGCAATACGCATGCTTCGATCTGCTTGATGCGGGCCCGACCCTCGGAAGCACCTACGCGCGCTCGGATGCGCAAGGCTCACTCGATCGAGTACTTAGTGAGATTGAACAAAGCTCAGCATTGATCGTAGGGTCGCCGGTGTATAAGGCGTCCTACGCAGGGCTTCTGAAGCACTTGTTCGACGTGTTGGACATGAACGCACTTAAAGGCCGCCCCGTCATCGTTGCAGCGACGGGCAAGGCGCCTCAGCACGCTTTGATGGTCGACCATCAGCTTCGCCCGCTCTTCGCCTTCTTTCAATCGAATGTTGTCCCGACCGGCGTGTTCGTGACGGACGCTGACTACTCAGCAGATGGGCATTTCGGCGACAGGATCCTGAAGCAGATCGATGCCGCGAGCGCCGAAGTTTTGCGCTTGGTCATCGGAGCTAGCTGCGTCGCATCAGGTCCCGGAAAAGGCACCCCCTGCGGTG
Source organism: Variovorax sp. Soil_C_17 (assembly GCF_057657265.1). Classification (NCBI taxonomy): domain Bacteria; kingdom Pseudomonadati; phylum Pseudomonadota; class Betaproteobacteria; order Burkholderiales; family Comamonadaceae; genus Variovorax; species Variovorax sp. Soil_C_17. The sequence goes on along the minus strand of NZ_JBDGIT010000010.1, from coordinate 4,238 downwards.
GGGTTTAGGTGCATTGTAAGATTGTCCGATCTTAACAGGCATTTGCTATGACCACTTCAACCAGCCAAGTCGATCTTCATATTCCAAAGCAAAGCGCAACGTTGCGCTTGGCGGTGGAGGAAAAGATCCGGAAAGCAATTGCCTCCGGCATGTTTCGCCCTGGGCAACGTCTGGTCGAACGGGAACTTTGCGAATCGATTGGCGTTGGTCGAACTTCTATCCGGGAGGCGTTGAGGCAGTTGGAAGCCGAAGGATTGATCACAACGTATCCGCATCGCGGGCCGGTTGTGAGCGTGATTACGTACTCTGAGGCCGAGCAGTTGTACAAAGTCCGCGCATTGCTTGAAAGCTTCGCCGGCCAAGAGTGTGCCGAGCGCGGCTCTCCAGAAGGCATCGCTTCGCTCGAGGCAGCATTGGCGGACTTTGAATCGGCTGCAGCTAGAAATGACAAGGTTGCGCTGATCGAAGCCAAGACTCATTTCTATGACTGCATGATGAGCTGCAGCGGCAACATGTTCGTTGGTCAGATGCTGACCCTACTGCACAACCGTGCGACATTGCTGCGGATCACATCCATGACCCAACCGGGGCGCCTCTCGCACACCGTCCAAGAAGTCAGGGACATTGTGTCGGCCATCAAAGAAAGAAACGGCCCGCGAGCGGCTGCCGCCTGCAAATACCACATCGAGATGGCGTCAAGAACTGCGCTTGAGTTCTTGCGCCACAGTCAATCAAACGAGTTTCAGCCTAGCTCCCAGCAAGGCAAGAGTACGAAGACCACCGGCGGCAGGATGAGGCGACCGGCTGGCCCAACCACGAGCGCGGTGACTTCGGACCCGCACCAGCATAACCACCACGTCGGAAGAAGGGCCCGCTGACCCTTCATCCGGCGAAACTCTTCAAAGGGAAGAGGAATGTCTAAACAAGCCAAGGAACTCCATCGCCGAATCGCATCCGCCCTAGAGGACAAAGAACTCGCAAGACTCTGTCCTGGACTAGCGCTTTCGATCTCCATTCAAGTTGGAGCGCACCAGTTCCGACTGAAATTTCTGGACGGCAAGGCGTGGATTGACGACAGCCGAGATGCTGAATTGCGGCTCATCGCGCCTAGTGAGACTTGGGCCAACACACTTGAAGTTCCTCCACCCCCCCGCTACCACGCGTTCACTGCGTTCCAACTCGCCAACCCAGAGTTTCAACTGCTCGGTGATCCCAAGCTCTGGGCGCAAGCCCGACCTGCGCTCGAGCGTCTCTTCGAGCTCGTGTGCCAGTCTCCCTCAGCACCTGCACCTGGCAACGTTCGGGACGTCGGCCAGATCGTTGGGCGATACCGCCGGCTCACGATGAACGGGAACCATTGCGACGTGTACTTTGAGGAGGCGGGCGAAGGGACGCCAGTCCTTTTCCTCCACACGGCGGGAGCGGACGGTCGCCAGTACTTTGGGCAACTAGCTGATGTAGAACTTGCAAAACGATACAGACTGATTGCAGTCGATCTTCCATTTCATGGCCGCTCCATGCCGCCTTTTAGCTGGTCTGGAGAGCCCTACCGATTGACGACTGAGATATATCGCGCCTGGTGTTCAACAATTCTGACGGACCTCATTGGCGAGAAGGCTATCGTTGTCGGCGGCTCTATGGGCGCCGCAATGGCCATGGTCCTAGCGGCAGACTGTCCGGAATTGGTGAGCGGTATTGTTGCGGTGGAACCACCATATCAGTCCAAGGGCCGACGGAACCCTTTCCAGAATCACGTCGAAGTACACGGTTCGCTTCACAATTCGAGTTACGTGCGAGGCTTGATGAGCCCAACAAGCCCGCAAGCCGATCGTCGGCGTGCTAGTTGGATCTACTCGCAAGGCGCCCCAGGCATCTATCCAGGTGACCTTGCTTTCTATAGCGATGAGTTCGACGGAGAGGTGGTGGCACCAAGAATCGACGCGGCCGAGACCCCCGTGGCTTTTCTTTCCGGCACCTACGACTACTCAGCTACGCCGGAAGATGGCGCAAGACTCTCCGAGCTAGTTCCTGGATCCCTTTTTGTAACTATGGATGGGCTCGGTCATTTCCCGATGTGCGAGAACCCCGACCTATTCAGGGGTTATCTCCTGCAGGCGCTCAGATTTGTCGAGTCGGAATCGGCACGCGTCGGGTCAAGCACCTCTATCAGCGGCTAGTGTAGTACGTCACTTTGTTCTGTACTTGTCAACGGGTCGATCAAGCTTTGCGTCCGACACAATTCTCGGCCGGATAAAGACTCGAGTTACGCGTTGCGGGCAGCATTTCCTGGAGGTTTTGGTATGTCCGAGTATGTGAGTTCACTACCTTTGAGCACATCACACGGGTTCTGCCGTGTCGCATCGTGCGGAATGGAATCGGCATGTTGATCACCCTGCGGAGCGTGCCCTTGGGACAGGATTCTCGGATCGTCATTGCGTGCATACGTGCATGCATCTGGGCCAGTCTCGAAAACCGGCCTTTCTGTCCTCTCCACAATGGCGTGCGCGATTTGACGCATCGCGGTGCGGACGAACTCGTTGGTCAGCGATCCTTAGATGGAGGTGACCTGCCTACGGGCGTGAGTGCAATGAAGTCGAGCGCACCACACTAGAGACGGACCACCGACGGAGTATCGCTATGCGTGCGTGAGTGGCCCCGCGATAACTTTTGAGATTCGTAGTGTCGTACAAGAAGGCGTCAAACAAGATCTGTCTTAATGGAGGCAAGGTGAGCCGAAATGAACCCTTTGAAACCGATGCGCGAGCGCCGCTACGCGACGTCAAGGTCATCGACTTGTCCAGGCTAGTGTCCGGCAACATGCTGACTCACGTCCTCTCCGATCTTGGCGCAACCGTCATCAAGGTCGAGGCGCCATTCAAGGGAGACGAACTGAGAGCCTGGAAATGCGAAGGCATCAGCACTTACTGGATGGTTTACAGCAGAAACAAGGACAGCATTGAACTTGATTTGAGAAGACCTGAGTGCATGCGTCAACTGCACGCACTACTGGCGGGCGCGGACATCCTAGTCGAGAACTTTCGCCCGGGCACACTTGAAGCGATGGGGCTAAGCAGAGAGACCTTGCAACTGATCAATCCCCGACTGATCGTTGTTCGCATATCTGGCTGGGGGCAAACAGGCGCGTTTGCCAAGAAGGGCGGCTATGGTTCGTTGATTGAAGCTATGAGCGGCTTTGCGGCGATGAATGGGTATAGCGATAGGCCTCCGGTCCTGCCCCCGTTTGCAATGGCCGACTCTGTGGCTGGAATCTATGGGGCCGTCCTCGCCCTTGCTATGCTTCACGGCCAGCGTGCAAGTTCGACTAAGTCCGTGCAAGAGATCGACCTATCACTGTTCGAGCCTCTATTCTCGATATTGGGGCCTCAAGCGGCCGAGTTTGAGTTGACAGGTAGCGTCGTTGAGCGCTCTGGCAGCCGTTCGCCGACACACGCGCCCCGGAACGTCTATCGCACCAAAGACAGGCAGTGGGTGGCCTTGTCTGCAGCAATGGAAGGAACCCTTGGTCGCCTTTTTGACGGGATAGGCTATCCCGAGGGTCGATCAGATCCAAGGTTCTCAACGCACGAGGCGCGTCTTCGCAATGCGGATGCGTTAGATGGTCTAATTCAAGAGTACCTTGAGGGTCTCTCGTTGGAAGAGGCGTTGACCTTCTTCTCCGAGCGTGACATCACCGCGGGACCGGTTTGCGATATAGCGGACCTCGTTGAGCACCCTTTTGTTCAGAATGCAGGTTTGCTAGTAAAACAAGAGACGCCCGACGGACGCTCGGTTTCAGTCCATGCTCCCCCCTACAAGATCAACGGCAAGCGTCCGGCGATTCGAAGAGAGGCGCCTAGTCTTGGTCAAGACAACGGTCGCTGGCTTCAGGATTTCGAGGACCTGCCGTCTTGACGCCAGATAACTTTGACGTCAGAGCCAAGCCAGTAAGCGTCCCGTTCTCCCACCCCGCCGGCCGCGGATGGTCGATGCGAGTCGACCCTCAGCGCGTGGATTGCCAGTTGTGGGGAAGAAGGTCGTCGATGCGGCTGTTCAACTGCGTTGGCAGCCTGGTCAGGACATCGTTGAGGTAAGCCCACGGATCGTGCCCTTGGAGCTTTGCCGACTGGACCAGGCTCATCACGATCGCGGCGCGCTGCCCGGCCCCGATCGACACTTCAAACTCCCCCACCCGTGGACACTCAAATTCCTCCAGGGCAGGACGAGGATTGCATTATTGA